>CAVQQC010000020.1:0-104189 GCA_963714895.1 Candidatus Sulfomarinibacteraceae bacterium | reverse complement strand
TGCCAGCGTCGACGAATCGACGAATGTGCCCCGGGCATGCAGGACCCGGACGTTGCGTCGCTTGGCGAGTTGTGCCAGCCGCCGGACATTTTCTCGATCACCTGCTCTTTTCGCGCCGGACTTGTTCGAGACGAATTTCGGGGCGGCCGTAGCTGACCCCCCAATCGCTGCCGAGCTTCTTCCACCTCGCCCATCACGCCGCCGACGTGAACAGCGATTTTGGAGGGAATGCAGCCGCGAAGCAGGCAGGTCCCACCCAACCGCGGACTTGTTCGACGAGAGTGACCTCCAAGCCTTCGTCCGCGGCGATAAATGCCGCCGCATAACCGCCCGGGCCTCCGCCGAGTACTACGAGTTGACTGTGCATATTATCGGGACAAGAACTCGACCACGGTATTCACATCCACGGGCAAGCTGATATCGCTTGAACCCCGGCTGCCCCTGCACGGTGGCTCGCAGAGTACTTGCTCGTTCGGCCGTCAACCATTCGATCGGTTAACCCGCGCTGATTCTCTTCGAGTTGGCTGCGGTACAGGGTCTGCAGGTTCGTCCGCGGGCGGACGGTGATCACGTCACCGGGCCGCAGCAGATAGCAGGGCGAGGTGACCTTCACACCATTCACTTGGAAATGACCATGAACGATGCCCTGACGGGCTTGGGGGCGAGTGTGGGTGAAGCCGGCCCGGCGGACAACATTATCGAGCCGCTGCTCGCACATCAGCAGCAACTGCTCCCCCGTATTGCCCTTCATGCGGCCCACTTTCTCGAAGATTCGCCGCAACTGTCGCTCGCCCAGCCCATAGTAGTGCTTGATCTTCTGCTTCTCGAGCAAGGCTTGACCGTAGTTTGAAGAGGCGACGAAGGCGGGTGGCGACTCCGGGGGGATGTTCCCGCCGCGATGCGGCACGTATGGCCGGCGGGTACCCATAAACCATCGAACCGAGCCGCCGATTGATCCTCGCTTTCGCTGCGTGATAGCGAGCCATACCGAATTGTCTCCTGTTACCCTTTCACGGAATCTACCGCGGCACCCAGCAGTCGCCCGTTTGCTGCGGGGTTCGGCCTGATTAAGCCGCATGGTCGAGCCGGACGGTTGTGAATAAACGCCTTATAGTGCCCCAAGTTGGGCGACAATACAAGGGGGCATTTTGCGAACCGCGGTGTTTCCCAAATCTTACAGCGGCTCATTGATTTCCGGGACGTCGTCTTCCGGCGGCCTGCTCACGCGGCTCTTCTTCGGGGACGTTGTCTTCGGGAACCTCGTCCAACGCGTCGTCTTCGGGCTGATCATCTCGCCCGGCCGAGGCATCCTGTTCCTCGGTTTCTTCCTCGGGCGACTCGGCGGGCACAGACGGCTGCTGGATCCGTTGCTCCAGACCCTCGTTGTAGGATCCTGTCCCGCAACCGCCGGCCCCAACCAGCAGCATCAGCAGAAGGCCGGCCCATCCGCGCAATCCGCAGCGGCCGAGATGAGTGGTTCGTCGCATCGGTGTTAACCCAATCAGGAGTGATTCGCGGCCCGGGCCATCGGCGAGCCGGTTCGTGCTTCTGCAGAGAACAGGTCGGGAGGCCTCGACTGGCCGCAGATTATACCATTTTTCTAGCCCGGCGACGGTGCTTGACCGCGGGCTGCAAAATGCGGAGAGCGCCCCTTCAAGACCCGTTTTTCTCGAGGGGGCTGACGAATGCGTCTACAGTTGGTGAAGGGGGAAGCTCAAACCGACGCAGTGGCCCGCGGGCAAACGAACATGCCGACCGGCGATGCCCGGATCCGTCGATCCGATGCTGCCACTCACTTTCGGATCGGCAATTCGAATCGAACATCGCTCGATGAGGTTTCGTGATGACTTTTCTGCGACGACGGCAAGTCATGATCGATCAGGAAGTCCAAGGAGCGTCGATCAGACGCGTGGTCCTTTATTGGCTGCTGTGTCAGGCTTCGGTGTTCTTCGGTTATGCTGCGTGGCAGATCCTGAGCCATCCATCGCACGAGTCCGTTGTCGGCGTCCTTCCGCGGCTGGCGGAGCTGGTGCCCGCATCGCTCGGCTCGTTGCTTCTGCTTCCGCTGGTGATTGCCGATCTGCTGCGACCTGAGTAACCGATTTGTGGGACCGATCTGGAACCTGCGAGATGCGATGAAGCGATTGGAACTGGGCGATCCAGTCCCTCCACTCGAGTTGCGACGAAGAGACTTCTGGCCGGACCTGCTACGGCGGTTCAATCGACTGTGCTTGGCGGGGTCGCGCGTCCGGTTCGCAAGGTCGCCAACGGTGCCCGCCACGTGGCTTTTGTTCACCGATCCCGCTGATTGGGACGGCGCCCACGGCCTCCCCGTGGTCGGCGAGACTTTTGCCGAGCCGCCATGTTCAGATCGACGATGTCCTGCACAGCCTCGCTCCACGAGGGAATTGAGCGGCGCGAGCGGGCGCTCGCCAAAATCTTCATCTCCCTCATCGTCCGGCTCATCGTAATCGTCCGCGGGGACGTGTGGCTTCTCGGGTGGCCGTTCGCGCGCGGCCCACCCACGGGCGGCCGGATGGCTCGCGCATTCCGTGCCGCAGGTTCTTCGGAGTGGGGTTCCGCGGGACGCCGTTCGCCACCGCGTCGACGGCGCCGCCGACGCGATCCGCCGGACCTTGTTTCTTCCGCGGGTTCTTCCCGAAGGTCTTGGCCGGTCGGGCTCGCCTTCTTCGGATCGGTTCCACGACCTGCGAACTCGGCGGCTCAAGTTCCCGTTCGCGCGGGCGATTCCTCCTCTGCAGCTTCTTCGCGACGCCTGCGGTGTCGACCTCGGCCGCTGCCGTCGGGATCCAGAACGCGGACTTTCCTCCGCTGGCGACGGGGTTTCACCCTCGCGTCAAATTTCCGCGGCGGTTTTCGTCAATCGTCTCAAACGTCTCTTCGATCAAGCCGACTTCGTCGAGAAAATTGTCGCGCGGCGGTTCGACGGAGAGGAAGCGGGTAGCTCGGGTGGAACGTCCCTCACCGGTCTTACATCACGATCGCGCTGCTCGTCACGCATCTCGCCGCGCCAGGGTCGTGTGGTCACCTCCGGTTCGGGCCTCGCAGCCGGTTCGGCTGGTGCTTCTTCGACGACGGGCGTTTCTTCTTCTTCTTCCTCCTCCTCCTCCTCCTCTTCCGGGACTTCGGGAACGTCCAGTCCCAACGAACGCGCTACGTCTCCCCAGTGGCGGGTGGGCGTCGTGCTACGTGGAGGTGCCTTGGCCGATCGCTGGCGCGATCCGGGCCCGGTGCGGCCGGCGGCGGTGGGGCTTGCGGCTTGAGCGTTTCGCCGGCCTTCAGCAGTCGGTCGTGATTCGGTGGGGGCTTCCTCCGAAACCGGCGGCACGGTTCCGGCTCCGATTGGGGCTTCGCCCCCAGGAGTTCCGCAAGGAATTGCCAGTGACTGGTCCGTTCTGGATCGCTCATCGCAACAACACTTCCCGAAAATTCACGTCCACCGGTTCGCGAACCGGAGCCCGCGGGCCTGCACAAAAGCAACTCACCGGATCGCCTATTCTTGATGAGTATACCGGCGATTCGTGAACCCGGGAAGGTGAGCGAATTCAGGAGAAGCGCGTCAAGAAACGCGGCTTGCCTCGAGAATCTAACGATCGGAGCCTGCCCGCAGTCTATTCGACACGCTGCAGAATCATCGACCCATTATTGGCGACGTCAAACAGGGGGCGATGATAGCGGAAGCAACTGCCGCAGGCGAGCGAACCCGGGTACCGCACCAGGTTAATCGCCACGTTCCAGGCTTCTCGCTCGAAGCGGTTCAAATCTTCCTTCGGAATCAAATACGTGAAATCGGTTTCCAGCGCCCCCATCCATTATGCAAGGGCAGCTTCGTCTCGGCACCGACCAGACCATCGCCTTCGCCCGTGAAACCGCCAAACAAGCGACCCTCGCCGGTGCCAGCCGCCAGCAGTCGGGAACGATAGAAAATCGCGTAGATGTCAGTCGTTTCCCAGGCTTCGACCAGCGATCCTCGTCCAGGTTGCGATCCGGTCGTGTCGGAGCTGACGCTCGATGCAAACCAGAATCCCCACGTGTTTCGTTCCGACATCGCCACACTCAGCTCGCCGCGCAACTGGCCAACGGACACGTTGTAGTACCAGTTGTCCCACAGATAGTCGAACACGATTCCACCCTGAAGTCCGTAATCGCCCCGCCCCGAAATGCGCCGTCGTCAGGAAGAACTGCTCTCGATCCGTGGGCGTGAACGAGGTGCCTTCGAAGTGACTGAAGTTCGCCTGGAAACCAATTTGCAGGCCTACGCTCGGAGGCAACAGAATGTTCTTTGCCGGAGTGCCGTAAGTTGAAGCCCCGTGTGTGAAATCCGAAGCTGCCGCCTTCGCCCCGGTTGGACTGATTCTTGAAGCCATGAACGCCGCCGAGAATCGACAGATGGTCGACCCAGAAGCCGGGTACCGCCTCGGGCCCCCAGCCCGGGCATCGGGCGCATGGAGCGCACGCACCACCCGGGTTCGCCGACGACTGCGCCGAGTCATACTCCCAGACATCCTCCGGAATCACTTCCATCGTCGGATCGGCTTCTAGAACCTCGAACTCAGCCGCCGGTTCTGCCAAGACGGTTGCCTGAATCGAATTGTGCGACAAAGGCTGCGGGCTGCTCGCGGTGACATCGGGGTGCTCCGAGACCCGAATCGCTGCGATGCGTTCTGGGCAATGCGGCGACACGCTCATGGCGCGGCACGAATCCGCGGGATGATGTGCGGGATTGCGTTGTCGAGGCTGCTCCTCGCAGCAGAGGCGTCTGTGCCGACGTCGTTTCGACAAGCAAGGCGAGCGTCAGGAGGCAGATGAACGGGCGTTTTGAGAGAATGCTGTTGCAAGCATGAATCCGCTTCCATCCAATCAATGGGTTTACAGGCCTCGAGGGAGGTTTCGTCACCCGCGATATCGACGAACGCAGACCCGAAACTTTCGTTAAACTCGACATAATCCGAAAAGACGCCCCATCTTTCCCTGTTTGTTTGTTTGTCTGTCTGTCTGGCTTTCGGTGCGGGCGTGCGAGTCTGCCGCTGCCGTCTCGCGCTGCGGTCGGAAAAGTCAACAGGAGAATCGTGGCGGGGAAGTCCCTGCCTGTCGGCTTCGAGTTGAGGAACCGGAGATTGACGACAAGGAGTGTCGATCGTTGAAGGGAAGACAGATGTTGGCTGGGCAATTCGAGAGCCGCGAGGACGGCGAATCTCGCCGGATCGCGCCCGGACCGCTCGTCGCTGCCCCTCAACAATCGGAACTCCTTGTTCGTCACTCGCCGGGTCTTTCACACCCCCGAGTCCGGGGCATGCTGACTGTCCCCCGCATCCGAAGCATTCAGGCCGCGCCTCCGCTTCGCCCCGCGTCTTTGGGTCCAGCGGCCCGGACGAGGCGACCTCGAGATGTGAAAACAGGATGGCTGTGACGGTCGTCCCGGTCCTGCCGGTCGAGTGGACTTTAGGGGGAAAGCAAGGAACTTGCTGGTCGCAGCGGCAGAAACGGTTCGATGAGATCTTCCGAAGGTGACAATCAGCCGTTCGCCGCCTCCCGGAACTCCGCTTCGGGATGGGCGACGGTGCGAAGCAGACAATCTTGTTGCAGGATGGAAGGAGACCTAAGGAATGGTGTCTCGTCGAACAATGTCGGTGCTCGTCCTCGTGGCGCTGATCACGGGCTCGCGGGCGAATGCCCAGGTTCGTCCGTTGGGAGCAATGAACCACCCGAGCCAGGGTTCAGCAGGCCGGTCGTGAGTGTGGTGTCGACTATGGGTACGCAGGATGTGCCGATCAATGTGGCACGGTCTGGGGCACGACCTGTCTCGATCCCTGTTGTGGTCACCCTGGTCTGTATCCGCCATGTCCGAATCCCTGCCGGACGACTTGGGGGCGAACTCCTGATGGACATCCGCCATGTCGTCTGCTCGAGCCTGACCCATGTGTTTTCCTGTGCATTCGGCACGTGTGGCATGGTGACCTGTGCACGCTGTGGACCGTGCGTCACGGATTGCTATGACTGTTGCGATAGTTACGATTGCGGATCGTGCGATTGCGGCGGTGCGGTAACCACGTCGGACTGCGGCTGTCATGGTGGTTCGTCCGATGAGTCCCTTGGAAATCGGTCAGCTGCCCCGGCGGCAGTGGATGAGCAAGGGAATCCGTTCCGGGACGATCCGGCCAAGGGAACGGGCGCGATGGGGACACAGCAGACGATGCGCACCCGCCGATTCTCCCCGCGCCGCGTGCGGCCGCACAAACGCAGCCGGTCCGTCGGTCGGTTCGCCGAGCGAGCTATCAGGAGCCCGTATCGAGTTCTGCCAAATTGCCAGCCAGTTCGAGCGTGAATCGAAACGGAGCTCGCACGATCTCCAATGCCGCCCCGTCACGAGCAGGGCATTACATCCGCAGCGGACGTCGGCTCTGCGTCCGACGACTGGTGTCCGACTGCAACCGGTTCCGCAGGCGTCTGGTGCCGCCTCGGCACTGCGTCTCCGCGATGCCGACTGATCTTGATCGTCACCAACGTTGATTCGATCGGATTGCCGTGGTCGTCGAGAGGAAAGGTCTTGGCGCCCAGGGTCACGCCCTGGTAGATCTTCACCCGGTCGCCGATCCTGGCGGTTTCGCCGATCACGACCCCGGTCCCGTGGTCGATGAAGAAGCGCTCGCCGAGGGTGGCGCCGGGGTGGATGTCGATGCCGGTGAGGCTGTGGGCGTGCTCGGAGATGATCCTGGGGATCAAGGGCACATCGGCCAGGTAGAGCTCGTGGGCGATGCGGTGGCAGGTAACTGCGAGGACGCCGGGGTAGCAGAAGATGGCCTCCGACGGGCTCGGGGCGGCCGGGTCGCCCTCATACGCTGCGACAGCGTCGAGGGCGAGCTTGCGCCGCACCTCTGGCAGCCGGCGCAGAAAATCGGCGGTGATCCGTTTCGCCCGACCGAGACACTGTTCGGGTGTGCGGTCGCTCTTCTCGCGCGCACAGGCAAAACACAGACCCCGGTGGATTTCGTCCACCATGATCAGCGACGCGCGGTGAAGGGCGGCGCCGACGTGAAACCCGAGGCTCTCTTCCGTGACGTCGCGGTTGCCCACATAGCCCGGGAAGATCACCGACCGCAGGAGGTCGACCATCTCGACGACCTCGGTGCGCGACGGCAACGGGTGGCCGGTGAAGGTCTTGCGGAGTGGTGTCGCGAGTTCCTCTGCCTGGGCCTGGAGTTCGGCCACAACCTCGACCAGCACCTCGTCCAGGGCGCCGGCCCCGTGGTTGTGCGGAAAATCTTCGAGTACCTTCATGTCGGCCATAGTGTGCTCCCACTGGACCAACACGCAGGTTGTCTCGAATACTCCTGCTCGTACCGATTTCCGATCAGCAGAAATCTGCGCTGTGGAATCTTCGAGATTCCGCCGGGCAGATTTCTTCAGAACATCCCGCGCTGAGGCTTGCTCACGGCGGCGCTGCGCTCGGCCACGCGTTTCCGGTTATCGGCGGCGAGGTGGCACGCCTTGTATTTCTTGTCCGAACCGCACCAGCAGCGGTCGTTGCGTCCGAGCACGGGGATCGCCTGTTGCTCGGGACCGAGGAGGAGTCGTTTGAGACCGTCGAGAATTGTCATCGTACGTCCTTGGCAGTGATATGCCGCCCGATCGGGCGACTGAAACAGCAGAAATCCTATCAGAGCCGTCGAAATCGGTCAATTCCGTTGAGAATCGGCCAGCCGAGGGAAATCCCGCAGAGCGAGGAGCCGCGCGATCCGGACCCCGAACTCGGTGTTGTCGAAGACCCCGGAAAAGGCGGTCGAACCGGGCCCGAAGGCGAAGACCGGCACCAGCTGCGACGAGTGATACTCGTGGGCCCAGCGCACGACGACCCGGCCTCCAGCGTACTCGCCCTCGAGCAGGTGGGGCCCTCCGGTCTCATGATCAGAGACCACCAGAATCAGGGTGTCGTTGCGCGCCGCGAAGCGCTCGAGCACCATCGCCACTGTGTCGTCGAGTTCACGCATGCCGTCGAGGATCGCGTCCATGTCGTTGGAGTGCCCCGCCTCGTCGGTGACCTCGGATTCAACCAGAATGACGAACGGCCGATCGCCTCTCTCCAGAAGATCGAGAGCTCGCGCGGTCGTCTCCGACAACGGGGGCCCGTGCTGGAGGGGCATCTCGGGACGGGGTGGGAAGAGCGCGATCAGCGGGGGAGTGGCTGCCTGCAGCCCCTTCATGTCGTGGACCACCGTGATGCCGGAGACAGCCGCCTGACTGTCGGCCCCCTCGAGGACCGCCCGGTAGGCCGGCTCGCGCAGAGCCTTGGGCTTGCCCGACCAATCCCCTCCGATCAGGATATCGGTCCCCGAACCGAGCACCTGGGCCAGGACCTGGTCGTAGTCGTCGCGGGAGGCGACGTGGGCGAGAAACCCACCCGGTGTCGCGTCGGCGAGGCCGGAGGTCGTCACCACCGCGGTGGCAAGACCCTGGTTGTGCGCCGCCTCGAAGAGCGTGACCAGCGAACGTCCGTCCGGCAGCAACCCGATGACGCCCTTGTCGGTCTTGGAACCGGTGGCCATGGCGGTCGCGGCGGCGGCGGAATCGGTTGCGAGGATGTCGGCCGCCCAGGTGTGCATCAGACCGACGACCGGCGCGCGTTCCATGGCCAGCGGAACACCGGGCGGCGAGAGCAGGTGGGATGCGGCGCTGACGGTGCCGATGCCCATGCCGTCTCCCAGGATGACGATGACGTTTTCCGGGAGGTCGCCGAGCGCGACGTCCGCGGCAGGTTCGAAGCGCGCCGCCTCGAAAGCGGAGACCGGCGGTGGGGCCAGGGCGTGGGATGCGCCGTTCTGGGCCCTGAGTACGAGGTTTCCGATCGCCACTTCGGCCCCGCCGAACAGCGAAAAAACAGCGAGCGCCGCTGCGAGAACGACGACGAAGATCAGAAGATGGGTGAAAAAACCACCGGTACGAGACGCCATGCCCCCTCCTCTATCAGGTGGGGATGGTAACGGTTCATCTGCTCCGGCGCGAGGAAATTTTCTGATCATTCTCGCGGTAGTATGTGGTGCACGTGCGCACGCCTCGAGCGGTCGCAACGATGGAGGTCCGACAATGATGTTCGATCCGATGTATTTCCTCTTTATCGCCCCGGCGTTCATCTTTTCGCTGTGGGCGAGCTGGCGAACCAAGGCCAATTTCAAGACCTACTCGAAAGTGCCGGTGTCCTCAGGCTTGAGCGGCGCCGAGGCGGCCGCCCGTCTGCTCGAGGGAGCCGGCATTCGCGACGTCACGATCACGCGCTCGCGAGGCATGTTGTCGGACCACTACAACCCGGTCAACAAGTCCTTGGCCCTTTCGGACGGGGTCTATGATTCCCGGTCGCTGGCCGCTGTCGGCATCGCCGCCCACGAATCGGGCCACGCCATCCAGCATGCCCGGCACTACGGACCGCTCAAGTTGCGTTCGATGCTGGTGCCGACGGCCGGCATCGGCTCGAATATCGGCTACTTCGTGATGCTCATCGGGCTCTTCATGTCATCGCAGAACATGGTGATGGTCGGCGCCGTGTTGTTTTCGGCGGTGTTGCTCTTCCAGCTCGTCACACTCCCGGTGGAGTTCGACGCCTCCAACCGTGCCAAGGCGCTGGTGGTCGAGCAGGGCATCGTCGGAGTCGGCGAACGCCGCGGGATGGACAAGGTCCTCAACGCGGCGGCCATGACCTACGTGGCGGCGGTGGCGTCCTCGCTGGCGACCCTGCTCTACTTCCTCGTGCGCTCAGGCATCCTCGGCGGGCGGAGGGACTGAGGCGCGCCGGCGCGCCATGAGCTATGAGCTCTGCGCTTTGAGCCCAGCCCTTGAGGATTATCGCGGCCACGCGGGCGGGACATGTGGGCGGGACATGTCCCGCCCCTACAACTACGGAACAGCTACCGGGTAGGGGCGGCATAAATGCCGCCCGCGGCGACCGTCCGATGAATGCTCAAGAGACTCAAACCATAGCCCACAGCCCACAGCCCACAGCTCATAGCCACAGCTCACAGCTCATAGCTCATAGCTCATAGCCCAGTGCGATTGACCTCGTCAATCGAACAACACCGCCGCCTCGCCCTGCTCGGCGACGCGGCGGTCGGCGAGATCGAGGATGAGGCCGCGGCGCACCCACAGGGCCTCGATCTGCTTCTTGGTCAGCCATGGGCCGAGCCTCTCCTCGAGGGCGGTCCGGTCGAGTGCCCGGAGCGATGAAAGCACGCGGCGGGAAAACCGTTCCAGAGAGCCCTCACGGCGCAGTTCGAAATTGTTGCGAAACGCCCGCGACGAGTCGATCTTGTAGATCTTCCAATCCGGGGTCACCAGCAGATTGTTGATGTTGGTGTAGTCGCTGTCGGCAATCAGCTGGAGGAAAAGGCGGATGGTGTACATCCGCTGGTTCCAGGTCGTGAGGTCCGGCGGGTGTTCCTTCTTGACCTTCATCCGCTCCCACTCCGTCATCGCGCCCTCGACCCAGAGGCTGAGCGAACCGACATCCTGGTTGATGCGGCGCCGGACCGCAGGAGGGACAATCCCCAGACCCAACATCGTGTCCAGTTCGTAAGCGGCGATCTCGTACTCGAACGAGTCGGTGAATTGAAGCTCCACCTCGCCGTTGTCGAAGCGCTTGACCGGTTCGTACTCGTCGATTGTCTTGAAGAGCGCGGAAAAGGACCGCGTGCCGTCCGACAACTCCACCTTCATCGGCCGGGTGACGGCCTTCGACTTCAACGGTCGAACCGAAAGGACCTCCGCCGTCCTGAGGAAAAAGTCGGCCTCTTCGCCCTCGAGTGGCAACCCCCAGTCCTGTGCGGGGGCCGCTCCGGCCATCAGGAGGGCAGTCGCGAGGCAGGGGGCTGCGAGCGCACCCACCGGTATTTTCACCGCTTCACCGCCCGGACCCTTCAGGGGGGCACACGATAGCGATTCCTCCCCAACAGAGATCTCTGAAGTTCTCTTACGAAGGCTCGGCCTTGAGGTTCTTCCTCATCCGGAAAATATGAAGTCGCCGCTCCGCGGCTCATACAGGATCTGTCGATCGTGTTGGCTCACGATGAACGTCGTCGACCCTTCTTCACCCCACGGTATCTCGGATGAAGCCGGGTATTCAACCCGGGTATAAGCCGGCCCTACCTGAGCAGTTCGATCACCCGGAATGTGGGCTGACGGAATTCCTTCTCCACCACCCGCTGGGCGTTGAGGTGGGTGTATTCGATCCGAAAGCGTGCCGGCTGTTCGATCGCCGCGCCCGTCTGGACGTCGATCGGGACCACAGAAACGCGCGCCTGGTAGGCGACATCCCGCTGACCCATGTAGACCAGTGGTCGTTCTCCCAGGTACTCGATGCGTACCATCACGAGGTTTCGGACGTAGGGCCGAAGCATGGAGCGGACCTCGCCGGGGCCGGGCACCTCACCGCTGCCGATCAACGCGCTGATGCCGGGAATCGATCCCTCGTCGACCAGCGGGATCCCGGCGCGGTCAAAGGCATCCTCCATGTAGGTCTCGGCCTCTCCCGCCAGGAGAGGGTCGCCGACCACGATCACCACCGTGCCCTCGGGGGCGGGGACAGTTACGGCCGGCGGATCGGCAGGTTGGAGACCGGTCCCGCGCCGCGACGCCTGGGGGGGGGGCGCCGACCCCGAGGGCGCGATCTTCTGGGCGGCGGTGACGGTCGGGCGGACCGGGACAACCGCATCCGCCTGCGGACTCTGCCGGGCGTCCGTTGCGTCGATTCCGGTCACATTCATGGTCTCAGCCGCGGCCTCGTCTGGAGCGGTGTCGGCTGAAAGATCGGCAAGCGCGACGGCAGCGGCGGGCTGGGTCGATGTCGTTTTCTCCTGAGCGGAATCGGACCCCTTCCCGGCAAAGCCGAAGAACCCTGATCGCCACGCGAACACGCCACCTACGACAACCGCCGAAAGTCCGAGGAAAACCACCAGGGCGGCGACGATCGCGAGGTTGCGCCCGCGACCTGACGAAGGGCTCGGCAGCGGCGCCGACTCGACGACGAAGGGATCGCGATCATCGACGGCCGGCTTGGTCACCGGGGGTGCGCCGGGCTCCGGGAGGTCGCCCGACACGGCCATCGTCGGGTCGGTGTCGAGTTGGTCCTGCTGTGCGGTGGGCGGCGGTGGTGGTGGTGGGGCGCTTCCGGATGCCGAGATCGCGAGACGCTCGACCAGGCTGCCGGTTGCCCCTTTGGACGCGAGAAAGGCCTCGAGCGCGCCGACCAGTTCGGCGCAGTTGGCAATCCTGAGGTCCCGGTCCTTGGCCATCATGCGCTGCACCAGCGTGCGGAGCTCGGGATCGACATCGGGTTTGAGCTCGGCGAGATCGGGGGGCTCGACATCGATGATCTGCCGCAACAGGGCGAGCGGGCTGTCACCGGTGAACGGTGCCTTACCGCTGAGAGCCTCGAAGAGCGTCACGCCGAGCGAGTAGATATCGGTCCGGTGGTCGATGTTCTGGTCGAGGCACTGTTCAGGCGAGAGGTAGCCCGGGGTGCCCATGAACATCCCGGTTGCGGTCAAGCGGGAGACCGCCGCAGTCATCAGTGCGAGACCGAAGTCGGCGATCTTGACAAGTCCGCGCTCGTCGATCATCAGATTCGCCGGTTTGATATCGCGGTGGATGATGCCCTGTTCGTGGGCCGCCTGCAGACCGGAGGCGGTCTGCAGCACGATCCGCGCGGCCTGGATCGAGTCGAGGGTCCCCTTCGAGCGGAGGATCTGCTGCAGACTCTGGCCCGAGACATACTCCATGGCGAAGTAGTGGCGGCCGGCGTCCTGGCTGACGGCATAGATCTGGACGATGTTGGGGTGGTTGAGCCGGGCCGCGCTCTGCGCCTCCCTCAGAAACCTCTCCACATGGGCGGGATCTTCGGTGAGGTGCTCGCCGAGGACCTTGAGGGCGACAAAACGGTTGAGCGACTCTTCGTGGGCCTTGTAGACGACCCCCATGCCGCCGCGGCCGAGCTCGGCGACGATCCGGTAGTGGCCGATTCGATCCACCATTTTGACTCCCTACTCCGGCATCGGGTGCGTTCCCTGGTTGATTGTAGGACCTCTTTTGGATGCTAGCACAGGGATCGGAGGCGCCACCAAACGCGGGAGGTCTCTCCCCCGTATAAAGGATGAGATCAGGGACGAGCGATCGTCCAACTCTCCTCCTTCCTCGCCGCCCCGCCGGGTCCCCCCCGGCGGGGTTGGTGTTTCAGCAATTCTCGGGTTCCGGCGGGGCCCAAACCCGAGAATTGCGGAAGGTATATCCTTGAGCCATCGGAGGCCCTGGCGATGAGGATTGCTGTCGCGCAGATTGACTACACCATCGGCGCCTTTGACGCCAATTTTCGGGCGATGACGGCCGCCGTGACCGAGGCGAGAGCGGCGCACGTCGATCTGGTGATCTTCACCGAGCTTGCCACCGTCGGCTATCCGCCCGGCGACCTCCTCGAACGGCGGGATTTCATCGACCGCAACCTCGACCAGCTCGAGCGGGTGGCGCGTTTGAGTGACGGGAACCTCGGCATCCTGGTCGGTTTTGTCGACCGCAATGTTTCGGGGACCGGAAAACCGCTGTACAACGCGGTCGCACTCTGCGACGGCGGCGAGGTGGTGGCGCGCTCGAACAAGTGTCTTCTCCCGAGTTACGACGTCTTCGACGAGGCCCGGTACTTCCAACCGGGCTCCGAGGTGCGGCCGTTCGAGTTTCGCGGCGTCAGAATAGGCGTTTCGGTGTGCGAGGATGTGTGGGCCGATCCCGACCTCGACGGCCTCAGCCTCTACTCCCGCGATCCGGTCCTCGAGCTCATCCACCGCGGGTCTCAGATCCTGGTCAACTTGTCGGCAAGCCCCTTCGAGCTCGGCAAGGCGGCCGAGCGCCGCGAACTGATCAGGCGCTACGCCGCCGACTCGGGGAGGTTTTTCGTCTACGCCAACCAGGTGGGCGGCAACGACGAGCTCGTCTTCGACGGTCACTCCATGATCTTCGACGGTCGCGGCGAAGTGGTGGCCCGCGCGCATGATTTTGCAGAAGACCTTCTCGTGTACGAGGTGCCAGATGACGCCTTGAGCGGGGCGAAAGGCGCCGCCGGCCGGCCGGGCGAGATTCGCGACACCGCGTCGTCGTTGGAGGCTGAGGCCCTGGCCGCCCTCGAGCTCGGTGTGCGCGACTACGTGCGCAAGTGCGGGTTCGACAGCGTCCTGTTGGGTCTGTCCGGCGGCATCGATTCGGCGCTGACCGCCGCCGTCGCCGCGCGCGCCCTCGGGCCTGACAAGGTCCTCGGCGTCGCCATGCCCACCCGCTATTCGTCACAGGGCAGCGTCACCGACGCCGAGGCCCTGGCCGCGAACCTCGGCATCGACTACCGGCTGATTCCGATCGAAGGGATTTTCCAGTCCTACCTGAAGGAGCTGGCCCCGGTGTTCGAGGGGCTGGAAGCCGATGTCACCGAGGAGAACATCCAGGCCCGGATCCGCGGTGCCGTGCTGATGGCGCTCTCCAACAAGTTCGGTCGGTTGGTTCTGGCCACGGGGAACAAGTCCGAGCTGGCGGTCGGCTACTGCACCCTCTACGGTGACATGTGCGGCGGGTTGGCGGTGATCTCCGACGTGCCCAAGACTCTGGTCTACGACCTGGCGCGCCACCTCAACACCGACGGCGAGGTGATCCCGGAATCGACCATCTCGAAGGCGCCCTCGGCCGAGCTCCGGCCCGACCAGGCAGACCAGGACTCGCTGCCGCCCTACGAGGTGCTGGACCGGGTCGTCGAAGCGTGGGTGGAGGAGCACCGATCGGTTGAGGAGATCATCGCGGAGGGCCTCGACCCCGATGCGGTGCGCCAGGTGGTACGGCTGATCACCCGCAGCGAGTACAAACGCCGCCAGGCCGCCCCCGGAATCAAGATCACCGCCAAGGCCTTCGGCATCGGCCGCCGCTACCCCATCGCTGCGCGCTACTGAAAGTCGGCTTGACGCCGGCTGATAGGAAGCCCTCGAGGTAGTGAGGCGTCGAGGCAATGAGGCGTTGAGGCAGTGGGGCAGTGAGGCAATGAGGGGTGAAACAGTTCGCGAGATGACGCACGATTCACGAACCGAGGTCGCTAACCCATTTCCCGGTCCTTAATAACCGGACCGCCGCCCAGCCACATTGCCTCATTGCCAGGTTGCGCGGCAACCGGCCACTGCCCAATCGCCATTTTCGTCTGCGATGAGGTTGATGATCGGCCAACTACCCACACGCAGCCAGGACTGCTGCCCAACCATCGCCACACTCCGCCACCACCTTTCCCTGCCGCGTGCGCCGTTTCGACACCTCCATCCGCGATCGTGGGAGTGGGCGGATCACGACTGCTCCGGAGGTGAAACATGGCAAAGAGGTGGTTCAACGGTCTGGTTTTGGTGGCGATTCTGGCGGTTGCGGTGGTCGGTTTCGCTCAGCAGAGCGAAGAGACCGTCGGTCCAGGGGAGGTCGGGCAGGGGAGTCTGCTGGCCGCCACGGAGACGCCGGGGCGGTATCTCGAGGTCCCGGTGCAGAGCACCGAGGTCGAGATCACGGTCAAGGGGCTCGTGGTGGAGGCCGTGGTCGAGCAGCGGTTCGAAAATGTCACGAGCGAGTGGCTGGAGGGGATCTACGTCTTTCCCCTGCCACAGGGTGCTGCAGTCCATGCGATGCGGCTGGTGGTGGGCGATCGGGTGATCGAGGGCGAGGTCCAGGAACGCGAGGCCGCGCGCAAGGTCTACCAGCAGGCCAAGAGCGAGGGCAAGAAGACATCGCTGGTGGAGCAGGAGCGTCCCAACATCTTCACCACCTCGGTCGCCAACATCGGGCCCGGCGAATCGATCACCGTCAGGATCGCCTACCAGGAGATCCTCGACTACGATTCCGGGCGGTTTTCGCTGCGCTTCCCGATGGTCGTCGGGCCCCGCTATATTCCGGGTTCGGCGGTCGCGACGCCGTCCGAGGCATCCGGCTGGGCCTTCGACACCGACCAGGTGCCGGACGCCTCGCGGATCACGCCGCCGGTGCTCCACCCGGACGAGGGCAAGATCAACCCGGTCAAACTCAGCGTGATCCTCGACGCGGGCATGCCCCTCGAACGGCTCATCTGTCCGTCCCACCCGGCCGAGATCTCGGCCGAAAAGGACGGCATCCGCCGCATCGCCCTCGACGGCGCGTTCGCCGATCGCGACTTCGTGCTCGAGTGGGTGCCGGCGCGGGGGCGCGAGCCCCGGGCCGCGGTCTTTAGCGAAGAATTGGACGGCGCATACTACGTGCTTGCGATGGTGATGCCTCCGGCCGACGAGTTCGTCGAGACCGTGCGCATGCCACGGGAAACGGTCTTCGTCATCGACACCTCGGGGTCGATGGGCGGGGCCTCCATCCTGCAGGCGCAACAGGCGCTGCTGATGGCGGTCGACCAGTTGCGGCCCGAGGACTTTTTCAACGTCATCGAGTTCGACTCCCGCTTCACCGTTTTGTGGCCGGACAGCCGGCCGGCGATGCCGGCCGCTGTGGCCGAGGCCAAACGGTGGGTGGAACGGCTCGACGCCAACGGCGGCACCGAGATCATGGGGCCGTTGCTGGCCGCTCTCGAGGATCGCGCCGAACACACGCCGCTGCGCCAGATCATCTTCATCACCGACGGCTGCGTGGGCAACGAGGACGCGCTCTTTGCCGCCATCGACACCGGGCTCGGGCGCAGCCGGTTGTTCACGGTCGGCATCGGGTCGGCGCCGAACTCGCACTTCATGGAGCGGGCGGCGACCTTCGGGCGCGGCAGCTTCACCCACATCGGCACGCCGTCGGAGGTGTCGCTGAGGATGGGCGAGCTCTTTGCCAAGCTCGAGAACCCGGTCCTGGCAGATATCGAACTGGTGTGGCCTGACCCGGATGCCGAGGTCTGGCCGGCGCGGGTCCCCGACCTGTATGCGGGCGAGCCGGTGGTGGTGGCCGCCCGTCTGGCGACCTTGCACGGTGACCTTGCGGCGTCGGGCGTGCGCGCCCACCAGGCCTGGAGCACGAGCGTCATGCTCTCGGTTCGCAAGGAGAGCGCCGGCATCAACCGCCTGTGGGCGCGGCGCAAGATCGCCGCCCTGATGGAGGACCGGGTGCGTGGCATCCCTGAAGACGAGATCCGGAGCCAGGTGCTCGAGGTGGCGCTCGCACACCACCTGGTTTCGAAGTACACCAGCCTGGTGGCGGTGGACGTGACACCCTCCCGGCCCGAGGATGCCGCGCTGAAGAGCGGCGCGGTTCCCACCAACCTGCCCGCCGGGTGGCAGCACGAAAAGGTCATCGGTCAACTGCCCAAGGGCGCGACCCCTGGTCGCTTCTATCTGCTGACGGCGTTGCTTGCACTCGTTTTGGCCGTGGCCGTTCGCGGTCTGCATGCGGTGGTGTGATGCGTCGACGAGTGGCCTCCGCCCTCTCCGTCCTGCTCCTCGCCGTCGGCGGGGTGCAGGGCGGGCGGGGGGCGTGGATCTTTGCCAAGGCCGAACTCGCCCAGATTCTGCTTCGCCGCTCGTGGGCCGACACCCAGGCCGGAAGCGAACGCGCCCGGCCGTGGCCGTGGGCCGACGCCTGGCCGGTGGCGCGGATCATCCTGCCCGACGGCGACCACATCGTGTTGGGCGGCGCGAGCGGGCGCAACCTGGCCTTTGCTCCGGGGCACCTCGACGGGACCGCGCTCCCAGGTGGCACCGGGACCTGTGTGATCGCGGGGCACCGCGACACCCACTTCGCGATTCTGGAAGACCTGGTCGAGGGCGATCTCGTCCGGCTCGAGGATGCCTCACGGACCGTGACGACCTACAGGGTGACTGCGACCGCGGTGGTGGACGAGAGCGAGACCGACGTCCTCGCCGAAACGACCGAGCCCACTCTGGTCCTGATCACCTGCTGGCCCTTCCACGCGGTCAACCCCGGAGGGCCACTGCGCTACGTCGTGTGGGCGGAGCGGGTTCAACTTTCCAACGTTCAAACGTTGGAAAGTTCGGTTCATCCGGGAATCCGTGTGATCGCAGGATTGCCAGACGGGAGCTCCGAAGGAGCGACAGACTGTAGCCTGGGGCGTGAGCCCCAGGGAACACGGCGACAAAAAACCTCCAAGCCGCGGAGCGGCGACAGGTGTTCAGCATCGACTAGGAAGATCCCCATCGTGGCCTGGATCTGTCGCCCCTGCCGGGGCTTTTCAAAAATTTGAACCGCGGTTCCCGGGGCTCACGCCCCGGGCTATTTTCTGCCGCCGCTCCGCGGCTCATACAGAATCTGATGTCCGTGTTCGTTCTCGTTCGATGTCTTTGGCATCTCTTCACCCCACGGATTCCGCAAGAACCCAACGTTGAACGTCAGCGGCCGCCGTCGAGGTCGTGATCGATGGTGGGGTCGAGCTGGAGATAGCCCTTGAGGAAGCGCACGCCGAGGTAGAAGGGCACGGTGTCGAGGGCGGCGAAGACGAACTTGAAGGCGTAACCGGTGAAGATGAAGAGCGCGAGTTGCCGGGCCAGGGGTTGGGCGGGGTCGATGGGCAGGGCGTGGGCGAAATAGTGGGTGATGAGGATGACGGCGGTGGTGTCGACGAGTTGGCTGACCATGGTCGAGCCGTTGTTGCGGACCCACAAGAGGCGACCTTTGGTGACCTTCTTCCAGAAGTGAAAGACGTAGACATCGCAGAACTGGGCCGCCATGTAGGCGATCATCGACGCCGTCACTGCGCCGAAGGTCAGGGCGCGGATTTCGAAGAACACCGGCAGGCGGCCGGCGGCGTCGCGAACGATCGCGCCGGTGGTCGGGTCGATGGTCTCGAAACCGGGCAGCACGCCGCCGAGCCAGATGATCGCGACCACCCAGATGTTGAGCAGCAGACCCACAAACACCACGTGATTGGCCCGCTTGCGGCCGTAGAACTCACAGATGAAGTCGGTGCACAGAAAGGTCATCGGGTAGGGTAGGACGCCGATGGCGATCGCGAAGACCAGCGGGGTCCCGCCGCCGGTGGTGGTTTCGAAGAGCTTGATGAAGCGGCTGATGCCGAGAATGTTGAGCATCGCCAGGGTCCCGAGAAAGAGACCGGCGAGCACGAGGAACACCCGCTCGCGGCGGGCGTGGAGTTCAGACGCCTCGATCGGATGAAGATTTTCCTTGCGCCGTGTCATGCAACGAGGATACAGAATCTCAAGGGCTGCGGTCGACGGATTCTCGATTCCTCGAACAGCCCGTCCGGCTCACGCGAGGGGTGGGTGAAAATCCGAAATCCGAAATCCGAAACTGAGAATTGACTCTCGATGATCAGCCCGAATCGGGACCCCCGCCCTCGAGCCCCCTGAACTCATGTTCCCAGGCCTCCATCTCCTCCTCGGAGAACCCGAAGTGGTGCCCGATCTCGTGCAACAGGGTCAGTTGGATCTGGTGGATCAACTCGCGTCGGTCGCGGCAGGCGGCGAGAAGGGGCTTCCGGTAGAGCACGATGATATCCGGCAGCACGTTGCCGTACCAGCCACCCCGTTCGTCGAGGGGGACGCCGGTGTAGAGCCCGAGGAGGGTGTCGAACCTGGGGTCGAGACCGACGTCCGCCATGGTCTCAGCATCGGGCCGGTCCTCGACCTGGATCGTCAGATTCGACAGCAGATCGGCGAACTCGAGCGGCAGCCTGTCCAGCGCCTCACCGACAACCGACTCGAATTCCTTCTGATTCACGTCAGGCGCCCAATCGGGCCGGCATCGTTGGAGACGCGAAAAATCACTTGTGGGCGCGGCCCTTGAAAAAGTCGACCAGGTTCCAGCCGACCGCGTAACCGACGATCACGCCGCCGACGCCACCCAGGAATGCATAATACTGGTAACCCGCAGCGGCGCCGATGACCGCGCACAGACCCCCCAGAAGGCGTCGTAAGAACTTGACCGTTTCAAAATCCATCGCCATGGTTTCTTCTCCTGTCGCAGCCCGGGCGGGCTCATCGTCGTGATCACTCGCGGAACTCCGCACATGGTACCGGGTTTCGGCTCCAGGCGCGCAAGGTGAGTTGTGCGGGCCGGCAGTGTAGAGTGTCAGCGCGGGAGGGTTCTCCATGCGGTTCATCGGTATTCTCGGCATCCTGGCGCTGCTCGGTCTCGCCTGGGCCATGTCCTACCACAAGCGCGACGTCAAGTTGCGGATCGTGTTCTGGGGCCTCGGGATGCAGTTTCTGTTTGCGGTGATTATCCTGCGTCAGGATTTCTGGAGTTTTGTCGGAATGGGAGTACTGGCGACGTTGCTGGCGGTCTACCAGTTCCGACATGACCTGGCCACCGGTGAACGATCGCTGACCTCGGTGGTCGGGATACTCATCGGCATCGGAGTGGTCGGTTTGGGCCTCGGTCTGCTCGGGCCCGCTGCGGTGGGTTGGGCAGCAGTGGCCGTGCTGGTGCTGCTCCTGGCCAACTCGAGGTTTCGCGTCGCACCCCGCATGCAGGCCCTGCTCGGAGTGTCGTTGGTCGTGTCAGGCGTGGCGTGGCTGATCGCATCCGGTATCTATGGACAAATCATCTTCGTTGCTTTCACTCAGAAGGTGGCGGCTTTTCTGAGTCTTTCTGATTATGGCGCCCGTTTTCTATTCGGCAATCTTGCCGATCCACAGTACTTTTTCCCCGGCGGTGCTTCGAGTTGGCCGGGCTTCGGCTTCCAGTTCGCGTTCAAGGTGCTGCCGACCATTCTCTTTTTCGGCGGATTCATGGCCGTCCTCTACTATCTCGGAGTCATGCAGAAGGTGATCGAGGCGATCGCCAGATTCATGCGCTGGACGGTTGGCACCAGTGGCGCGGAGACGCTGTCGTGTTCGGCAAATATCTTTGTCGGTCAGACCGAGGCACCGCTGCTGATCAAACCCTTCCTCAACGACATGACGAGGTCGGAGCTGCTGACCGTCATGGTCGGCGGTTTCGCCACCATTGCCGGCGGCGTCCTCGCCGCGTACATCGCGATGGGCATCCCTGCGGGCCATCTCATCGCGGCGAGTGTGATGGCCGCGCCGGCCGCACTGCTTGTCGGCAAGATCATCTATCCCGAGCTCGAACACTCGACGACTGCCGGCGACATTGCGTTGCCCGAGATCGAATCCGGCAGTAACGTCATCGAGGCCGCTTCCAACGGCATCACCGACGGGCTCAAGTTAGCGGTCAACGTTGCGGCCATGTTGGTCGGGTTCATCGCTCTGATCGCAGTTGTCGACGTCGTTCTCAACTGGGTCGACGCGCTGGTGGACGGCTCGTTACTGCATGGGGTCTACGTGACGTACGGCTCCGGTGGCATGTCGCCGGTTGTTGGCGAGTTCACGGGCGTCTTCCCGGGTTCCCTCCAGACTTTGTTCGGCACCCTGCTGCGACCGCTGACCTGGTTGATGGGTGTCGCCTGGGCGGATGCCGCACTGGTAGGCAACCTGCTCGGGATCAAATTGTCACTCAACGAGCTTGTGGCCTATGGCGTGTTGAACACCTACTTTCAGGACGGCGCGATGTCCGAGAGGTCGATGATTATCGCCACGTATGCGCTCTGCGGTTTCGCCAACTTTTCGTCCATTGGCATTCAGATCGGAGGAATCTCTGCGGTTGCGCCCCGGCGACGATCCGATCTCGCCCAGCTTGGGCTGAAAGCGATGTTTGGCGGAGCGATCGCGTCGTGTCTTACGGCGACAATTGCAGGTATGCTCTTATGACCGAGGGGGACTGTATGCGACCTGCAGCTATCATCGTTTTGGCAATCTGCCTGGTTTTCACGGGCGCGTGTGATTTCCTGGATCCCGCACGCCCCACCGCCCAACCGGACGCCGAGGTGTTCGGCAACCTGATCGAGGTGACTCGCAACCCGGATGACCCGGATCTCTGGATCGCCGTGATCCAGGTCGGCCCCCCTCGCGCCCTGCGCGCCGCGGAGGAGGAGACCGGGAAGCCGACGCCTGCCGTCGAAAAGGGGCTGGTCGCCACGGTGACCGTCGGGCCTGACGCGGTCGTCATCGCCAACGACGGCCCGGCGGACCTCGAGAGTATGCCCTCCGGAACCGAGGTCGTGGTCCTGCCGGTGCCCGGCACCACCCTGATCCGCGGTTCCAGCGAGCTCTGGGTCGAGGCGGACACGCTGATGGACTTTTCGACCTACAGCCTCTGGATGCTGCCAAAGCTGGCGAAAGCACCGGCGCCGGATCTCGACGACCCGTTGGCCATCAACTCTACCGGTTCCGAGCTGGCCCCGGTCCCGGTGGCGGACGGCAAGGTGCTCTACTTCAGCGCTCATCTGCGGCCGCCGGCGACCGCCGAGGAGGGCTGGCACGGAGCTCTCCGCGACGGCCTGACTGCCGAGGGAGAGGCCGTTGGCGGAATTGAACGCAGCTATCGCACTGAGCTCGGCGACGATGGATGGAGCGCACCGGAGCTGGTGGTGTTTCCCGGTCTCGAGGACGCCGTTCTGCAGCGGGTCAGTTGGGTGAGCGAAGACGAAACCGAGTGCCTGATGACGGTGAAAACGGGCTCCGAGCCGCCGTGGGTCGGCGCGGCTCGGCGGCCGAATGCGGCAGCGCAGTGGGGTGAAGTCGAACCCATCGAGGGGGTCGGCGGGCAGTCCCAGGACGCGGTGTATCTGACGGGGAGCCGCACCAAGCTGGTCTTCGCTTCCGATCGCGGCAGCCGCGATCGCGCCGATTTCTTTCTCTTCGATCCTGATGTGGAGACCGGCCCGCAGCCGTTGGAGCCTGAGATCTGCAGCTTCGGCAACGAGTGGAACCCGAGGACGGGTCCCGAAAACGAGCTCGTCTTCTGTCGGGAAGATCGGCAGCTCCTGTTCAAGGGAGGCCAGGTGAGGGCTCTCCGCCTGCCCGGACCTCACCGCACGGTCTTTACCCAGGCGGCGCCGACGGCCGACGGGAAGTGGGTCTTTTTCTGCATTCCTCGCTACCGTCCGTTGAATTTCGACGAGGACATCTACGTGGCGCCGGTCGGCAAAGACTGGAGCCTCGGCACCCCGGTGCCCGTGGACGATTGGCGGCCCTGACCGAACGTCGCTCGGTCCGATCAGCGCCGTGTGCGGAGCTCCTCGGACCGGCGTGGGGGTCGTGGCGCGGCGGGTGGCAATCGTCACGCCGGCTCGTCGGGCACGAACGCCATTGGGTCCTCGAGGACGGTGGGCGCGAAACTTCGCGCTGGCCCGACCTCACCGTCGCCTTGCGCGAACTGTGGGCGCAGCGATCGGTTCGCGGTGATGCCCCGTGGGGAGTTGGGTGGCTCGGGTATGAGGCGTGCGCGGAACTCGCCGGGGGCCTCCCGGTACGACCGGTCGACGGTGTGTTTCCGAGAGGGATGGTCCTCGTCGAACCGCAACCAATTGCGGCGACGCGACCCGGAAACCACCCGGCCGTTGGCGACTGTGGACCCGCGCGTTGGAGCCTCGACGCCCCGGCGTTTCGAAAGACCGTGGACGCCATTCGTGAGAGGATCGCCGCCGGAGATGTGTATCAGGTCAACCTCAGCCGGCGGATGACCGTCGACGGGTGGTCCGGGACGTTGGATGCCCTCGTCGAAGCCTCGCGAACCGGCGGTGTGCCGGAATACCTGGCCCGGCTCATATTCGACGAGGGAGAGCTCGTGACGGCTTCGATGGAATTGCTGTTGCGCCGGCGAGGTGCGGTGCTGGAGACGCACCCCATCAAAGGCACCCGCCCGCGCGGCCGATCGGCGGTGCAGGATCTTGAACTCGCGGCCGATCTCGATGCCGACCCCAAGGAGCGTGCCGAGCTGGCAATGATCGTCGATCTCGAACGCAACGACCTCGGACGGGTGTCGGACACCGGTTCGGTCCGGGTCGTCGATGCCGGGTCCGTGTGCACCTTCCCCGGGGTCCATCACCGGGTTGCGAAGGTGACGGGGCGGCTGCGCCGTGGCATCGAGTGGTGGGACGCCCTGGCGGCCGTGGTCCCGGGGGGTTCGGTCACGGGGTGCCCCAAGATTTCGGCCATGTCGGTGATCGCCGAACTCGAGCCGGTGCCGCGAGGCCCTTTTACTGGAGCACTCGGCGTGATCGGTGGCAACGGCGACATGGAGATGGCCCTGCCCATCAGGTCGGCCTGGTCGGTTGACGGACGGTTGGAGTTCGCGGCGGGGTGCGGGATCGTTTGGGAGTCGGACCCGGCGGCGGAAGAGGCCGAATCGCGGGTCAAGATCGCCAGGTGGCTCGACCTGGTGGAGGCGGCTGAATGAGCAGCGAGTGGCGGGACGGCCGCATGGTTCAGGTCGGCTCTCGGCGCGATGGTCCGGGCGCCGGCTGGGGGGCGTTCACGACCGTCGGCTGCGACGGCGGCCGACCGTTTCTGTGGCCGTGGCACCGGGAGCGCCTGTCAGGGAGTCTCGCCCGGCTCGGAGCCGGTGAGAGCCTCAGGCTTCCGGATGAAGATGCCTTGTGCGGGTTGCTGTCAGCCGAGGGCCTCGACGGACCGGCCCGGTTGCGGGTCGTCGGCCGCGCCGGAATCGACTCGCTCTGGAGCGTGGCTGCCACCGCCGCCGAGTTGAGCGAGGCCGGCCCCTCCCTGACGCCGGCCCGGCTGGTCATTGAACGGTGGCCCGGTGTGCCGCCGCTGGCCGGACACAAGGTGCTCAACCGCCAGAAATGGGACCTCGCTCACGACCGCGCCGTCAAGGGCGGCGCCGACGACGCCCTGCTGGTGGACGCTGCGGGCCACGTTCTCGAGACTTCCACCGCCAATATCTGGATCCGCCACGGCGAGACGCTGCTGACCCCGCCCACCCCGGAGCGCTGCCTCCCCGGGGTGATGAGAAGGTGGCTGCTGGAGCACTTCACCACCGCGGGGGTGAGGGTGAAGGAAATCGATATCAGGGTCGACGACATCGCGGCCGCGGACGAGGTCGTGGTGAGCAACTCGGTGGTGGGCATCCGGCGGGTCTCGAGGGTGGTCGATCGCAGGTGGACCCGGTGGCCGTTGTTTGATCGGCTCGCCGCCAAGGGCGTACCCGCACCGGGGTGGTGAAAATCAAATGAACCGATGACGGAGGCGGGCCACCAGACGATAAACGGGGGGCCCGATCCACCTCATCGGCGGCAGACCGGAGATCCACGCAAGCCATCGCCACCGCGGGATCTCGCCCATGATGAGCCGCCAACCGGCAAAGCCCCGGTGCAGTGTGCCGGCGCCTGTCCGGACCCACATGCTCGCTTCGAGCGCCGCGCGCTCGACCGGCAGATCCACATCGTCGGTGCCGCGGAAGTCGCGGAAGACCACGCGGTCGTCGCGGTCGCGGAGCTCGCACCACGCCTGCGACCGGCGGCACAACGGACAGGAACCGTCCATCCAGACCTCGAGGGGTTGCGGGTTGGGAGTCGATCGGGTCAAACACTCTCCTCTCCGGTGAAACCAAGAGAGTGAGTCTTGACATTCCTTAAGAAGATTCTAAAATGGCGATATGTTGATATTACGTTTGAAATCCGCCCGCAGGACTCTGTGCCGGGGTCGCGCATGACCGCGGCCCGCCTCGAATGTGTCTCCCCCGACCGTTCGCCGGACGAACTGCGGTCATTGCGAAAGACGCTGGCTGCCCACGCCACCCGCCTGCGCCGGACCTCGGAGCACTTCGCTCTGCTCGCCGGCGAAACCAGGTTGAAGATCATGCACCTGCTCGGCGAGACCGGGGAGCTGTGTGTGTGCGATCTGGCGACCATCCTCGAGATGACGCCCGCCGCCGTGTCGCAGCACCTCAGCCGTCTGCGTTCCGGGCACATGGTGGGGTCGCGTCGCGACGGGATGACCATCTACTATCGTCTGACGGACTCCGTCGATCCGAGATTCCTGATGTCGATTTTTCGCGACCGGGCGTCGCGGGAGGGATAGAAGATGCGACATATTCTGACGACGGTGAGCGTGAGGCTTGTAGCTGCGGTTGCGGTGGTGACTCTGGCTGCGTGCACCGGCCCCGAACCCATTCGCTCCGTCTTCACCGTCGAGGGCATGCACTGCGAGAGCTGCTCGTCCGCCATCACCACCGCTCTCGAAAAGACGGACGGCGTGATCGAGGCCTCAGCAGACCACGTGGAGGGCACCGCGGAAGTCGTCTACGATCCACGTAAAGTGGGGGTGGAGACGCTCGAGACCGAGATCGAAGAGCTCGGCTACACCGTGACCGGGGTGACGACCGAGGCTGTCGAGGGTTGACGCGAAATTTCGGATTTCGAATTTCGGATTTCGAATTTTCCATCACAACCCTCCAGAATTGTCTGAGTATTCATGTCTGAAGAACCGGCTGATATGAGCCGCGTCCACCGGACGTGCCGTCTCAGACAATGTTGGGAACTCGCACGCCGGTTGCGAGGTAACGTTACGGGCCCAATCATTGTCTGAGGGGGCACTCACGGGCAAAGCCTTCTCGGAGAACCGGGATCATCACGTCGGGATGTCGTCTCCCGGAGCCAGCATGCGGTTGAGGTCTACAACGTTCCAACGTTCTAACGTTCTAACGTTTCTTTGCCCGGCTTGAGATACACCACGGTCGCGCCCCAACCGCCGCGGTCGGGCGGGGCGTCGTGGAAACCCGAAACCAGCGGGTGTCGGGCGAGCAGCTTCTGCACCCGGTCGCGCTGCACGCCGATGCCCCGGCCGTGGATCACCCGGACCTCACGGAATCCCTTTTCGGAGGCCGATTCAAGGTAGGCGTCGACCACGTCGGGCACGTCGCGCGGCGGAAACGGGTGGAGGTCGATGCTGTCCTCGACCGGCATCACGAACGGTTGCTCGGGGTCAACCGCGTCATCGAGGGGCGACTCCTCCTCCTCGGCGCCGGCTTCAGGGTCGCGGGAGGAACTCAGGAGGAAGAACGCCGTCATCACCGCCAGGATCGCACCGAATACAGCGAGACCGATCCACGCCTTCGATCCGATCATCCGCGACAACGGCCACGTGGCGAGCGCGGCAACCCCGAACACCGCCACCTTCGTCACCACATACGCCAACCGGACTTTCGGATCCAGATACATCGTGGACCCCTCGCCGCCCGTTACCCGGGTTTCGATACCCGGGAATTGGAGGGTGGAAATTCCGAATTCCGAATTCCGAATTCCGAATTCATCACGGGTTCAACCGGTTGATCAACCTCGGATAGGGGATGGCCTCCCTGAGGTGCGAAATGCCGCAGATCCACGCCACGCAACGCTCGATCCCCATCCCGAAACCGGCGTGCGGGAAGGAGCCGTAGCGGCGGACATCGAGGTACCACTCGAAGGCCTCGCGCGGCAATTCGTGGGCGGCGATCTGGCGCTCGAGGTGCTCCAGCGAGTCGCAGCGCTCGGAACCGCCGATGATCTCGCCGTAGCCTTCGGGGGCGAGCACGTCGACCGCCAGGGCACGGGTAGGGTCTTGCGGGTCGGGTTGCATGTAGAAGGCCTTGATGGCCGCCGGGTAGCGGGTCACGGCGAGCGGGCGGTCGTACAGTTCGGTCAGCATGGTCTCGTCGTCGCCGCCGAGGTCGTCGCCGAACTGGATGTCCGAGCCGAGTTCCTGCAGTTTGGTGACCGCATCAGCGTAGTCGAGCCGCGGGAAACCGCCGGCCGCGGTCGGCTCGAGTTTGGTGGTGTCGCGTTCGAGCCGCTCGAGATCTTGAGCGCAGCGATCGAGCACCCGCGCCACGACCTGGGAGAGGAACTCCTCGCACAGATCGAGCAGACCGTCGAACCGCAGCCACGCCACCTCGGGCTCGACCATCCAGAACTCGGTCAGGTGGCGCCGCGTCTTGGATTTCTCGGCGCGGAAGGTCGGTCCGAAGCAGTAGACCTTGCCGAGGGCGGCCGCCGCCGGTTCGAGGTAGAGCTGGCCCGATTGTGAGAGGAATGCGGTCTCGCCGAAATACTCGGTTTCAAACAGGGTCGAGGTGCCCTCGCACGCCGCCGGGGTGAGGATGGGCGAGTCGATGAGGGTGTAACCGCGAGTCTGGAAGAAATCGCGGATCGCGAACTCCACCTCCGACCGCACCCGCATGATGGCGTGCTGTCTCTTCGACCGCAGCCACAGGTGGCGGTGGTTGAGGAGGAAGTCGGGGCCGTGGTCTTTCTTGCCGATCGGGTACTCGGGGGCGAGCTGGATCACGTCGATGGCGCTCACCTTGAGTTCGAAGCCGCCCGGGGCTCGTTCGTCCACCGCCACCCTGCCGGTGATGGCGACCGACGACTCCTGGGTCAGTTCGACCGCCCTCTCCCACACCGCCTCGTCGACCTCGGGTTGGAAGACCACGCACTGCAGGTAACCGAAACCGTCGCGCAGAATGATGAAACGCAGCTTGCCCTTCTTGCGCCAGTTGTAGACCCATCCGTTGAGGGTCACCTCCTGATCGGCGTGTTGGGAAAGTTCGGCAATCGTAATGACGGGGCGCGGCATGGTTCCTCCCTCAGAGAGCGGGATTGTACACGAGGGGGGTGCTGGGGCAGTGAGGCAGTGAGGCGGTGAGCGAGTGACCGGCCGCGATGCGGCCTGGCGATGGGGCAGTGGCCGGTTGCTCCGCAACCTGGCAATGGGGCAATGAGGCCGTGGGCTTACTCGAATCTACGTCACTGCCTCACTGCCTCATTGCCTCATTGCCCGATGGCCTCATCGCCCCATTGCTAGACCCATCCCCCTGTTTACGTCACAATGCCTCTTCGACAACCGAGGAGGCGCCATGGAGGTCCGGCCCGACAGACAGGAGTTCGAGCGGCTCGCGCGCGATCACGACGTCGTGCCGGTGGTGCTCGAGCTGACCTCGGACACGGTGACGCCGTTCACCGTCTATTCCCACCTTGCCGCCGGGGGCCGCAACGCCTTTCTGCTCGAGAGCGTCGAAGGTGGTGAGCGCGCAGCGCGATTTTCCTTTGTCGGCGCAGACCCGTTTCGGGTGATCGAGGTCCGCAACGGGACTGTCTTTGTCGATGGCGCGCCCCGCCGGGGCGACGCGCTCCAGGAACTGCGGTCGGCGACCGATCTCGGCAGGGTGGCGCCGGTCGACGGGCTGCCCCCTTTCGCCGGCGGCGCCATGGGCTACGTGGGCTACGACGCGGTCCGTCTGGTCGAACGGGTCCCTGACAGCGGTCGCGACGAAGGCGGCCTGCCGGAAGCATGGTTCGGTCTTTACGACGGCGTGGTGGCGCTCGACCGTGCGCGTCAGAGATTGTTGTTGGTGGTTGCGGCCCGGATCGAAGGCGATGCGGAGGCGGCGTGGTGTGCGGCCCGGAAGAGGCTGACGCAACTCCACCGTGCCCTGCTCGAGGGGGATCAGGGCTCGCGGCCGCACGTCATTCCGACGGCGGAGGAAGGTTGGGGCGGCTGGCTGGCGACGCCGTCGGAAGAGGACTTCATGGCGGGCGTCTCCCGGGCGCGGGAGCACATCCTCGCGGGCGACATCTTCCAGGTGGTGCTGTCGCGGCGGTGGCGCAAGATGCCCCGCTGCACCGCCGCCGAAATCTACCGCATGCTGCGTCTGACCAACCCCTCGCCCTACATGTTCCTGTTCGACACCGGTCAGGCTCGGATCCTCGGTTCGAGTCCGGAGATGTTGGTCAGGGTGAGCGGCAACAGGGTGGCGACCTGCCCCATCGCGGGGACCCGTCGCCGCGACCCCGACCGCGCCGAAGACCTGCGGTTGGAGGAGGAACTCAAGGCGGACCCCAAGGAACTCGCCGAACACGTGATGCTGGTCGACCTCGGGCGCAACGACATCGGTCGCGTCGCGGCGCCCGGGACGGTGCGGGTGTCGCGCGAAATGGAGGTCGAGCGTTACAGCCACGTCATGCACCTGGTGAGCGAGGTCGAGGGCCGCCTCCGCGACGAACTCGATGCCTGGGACGCGCTCTTTGCCTGTTTTCCGGCGGGGACATTGAGCGGTGCGCCGAAGGTGCGGGCGATGGAGATCATCGACGAGTTGGAAGAGGTTCGCCGGGGTGTTTACGGCGGCGCCATCGGCTACCGCAACCTCAACGGCGACCTCGACTCCTGTATCGCGATCCGTACCCTGGTCGAACGCGGCGGCAGCGTCCAGATTCAGGCCGGCGCCGGCATCGTCTACGACTCGGTCCCTGCATCGGAGCTCGCCGAGTGCGCGGCCAAGGCCGGCGCCCTCGTCCAGGCCGTCGCCATGGCGGAAGCAGCCGCCAACGGTACCGACCATGATTGAAAAAATTCGGATTTCGGATTTCGGATTTCGGATTTTTCGGTCCGCTCCTCAGAGCTGTTTTCAGGTGGTGATTGGTGGCATTTCCGAATTTCGACATCGGAACTGCGGTGGCCGGCCCGGGGTGCCTTTCACAGCCTGGATTCGCCCGATAATTCAAAATTCAAAATTCAAAATTCAAAATTCCGATGGTGGAGGGGCGAGATGATCCTGATGATCGACAACTACGACTCCTTCACCTACAACCTGGTGCAGGAGCTTGCGGAGGTCGGCCTCACGCCGATCGAGGTGGTGCGCAACGACGCGTCGACTGTGAGTGAGTTGCTGGCCCTGAAACCCGACGCCATCGTCATCTCGCCCGGCCCCGGGGTGCCTGAGGACGCCGGCGTCACGATGGAGATGGTGCGGACCGCTACCTCCTTGCCTCTTCTCGGGATCTGTCTCGGCCACCAGGCATTGGCGGCTGTCCACGGAGGCCGGGTCGTGCGGGCCTCGGAGCCGGTGCACGGTAAGACTTCGCCGGTGCACCACGACGGCACCGGGCTCTTCGAGGGTCTGCCGGACCCGTTCGAGGCGACCCGGTACCACTCGCTGGTGGTGGAAAAAGACTCTCTGCCGGGGTCGTTGGAACTCACCGCATGGACGACCGACGGCACCATCATGGGTCTCCGGGATCGCGACCGTCCCCACTACGGCGTCCAGTTCCACCCGGAGTCCTACCTCTGCCACCACGGCCGCCACCTCCTCGCCAATTTTCTGCGCCTTGCCGACCTTCCTGTCAGAGATGAGTGGGCGAAAATCCGAAATCCGAAATCCGAAATCCGAAATCGGGACGAAACGTGACCGCCATCGACCACAAGCCGCTGCTCAACCGCCTGCTCGCCGGGAACGACCTGGCGGGCGAGGAGATGGAGCTCTTTGTCGGCGCGGTGATGGATGGCGATGTCGATGACGTGGTGGTGGCGGCGGTGTTGGCGGCACTGCGGGTCAAGGGCGAGACCGGTGTCGAGATCGCGGCGGCCGCCCGCGCGATGAGGGTGCGCGCCATCCCGGTGCCGATCGCGGATCCCGCCCGTGCGGTCGACACCTGCGGCACCGGCGGCGACGGCGCCGAGACCATCAACATCTCGACCGCGGCGGCCCTGGTGGCGGCGGCGGCGGGTGTCCCGGTGGCCAAACACGGCAACCGTTCGGTCTCGTCGCGCTGCGGTTCGGCCGATGTGCTCGAGGCGGCGGGGGTCCGTCTGGATCTGCCGCCGGAAGCGATGGCGGCCCTCCACAACGAGATCGGTATCGCCTTTCTCTTTGCGCCTCGGCTGCACCCGGCGATGAAGGCGGTGATGCCGGTGCGCCGGGCGCTCGGCGTGCGCACGGTGTTCAACCTCCTCGGGCCCTTGACCAACCCCGCGGGGGTCGGGCGGCAGGTGATCGGCGTGTGGGGGCCAGAGGTCCAGGACCTGATGGCCAGTGCGCTGGCCGAGTTGGGCGCCTGCCGGGCCTTGGTCGTTCACTCCGAGGACGGCCTCGACGAGATCTCGGTCAGCGCCCCGACCAGGGTGATCGAGGTGCGCGACGGCAGGGTGGTTGACGAGTGGAGAGTCGAGCCCGCAGAGCTCGGCATCGTGGTTCGCGACCCGGACAGTCTGACCGGCGGCGGGGTCGATGAAAACCTCCGCCGGATGCGCGACATCCTCGGCGGGCGAGAGAACTCAGCCGCCGCCGAGGCCGTCGCGGTCAACGCGGCAGCCGCCCTGTATGTCGCTGAGGTGGCCGAGAACATGGCCATCGGTCTTGAGATGGCGCGCCAGACCCTTCAGTCGGGCGCCGGTTTGGCTATACTGGAGGCACTGGGGAAGAAATCAATGGAGATCACCGAGGGTGTCTGAGTCGATTCTCGACAACATCGTCGCGGATGTCCGCAAGCGACTTCAGTGGACCCCGCAAGCGCCCGGTCTCGAGCGGGCCGCGATACGGCTGGTCGAACAGCGAAAAACCCGCCCGCGGTCGCTGAAACGCGCACTGGCCGGACCCGACATCGAGATCATCGCCGAGTGCAAGAAGGCCTCGCCGTCGGCGGGGGTGATCCGCGAGAAATTCGATCCGGTACTTCTCGCCCAGGCCTATGCGGCCGGCCAGCCGCAGCCATCTCGGTGGTGACCGAGCGCGACTCGTTCGCCGGCGACCCACTGTGGCTGATCGAGGTCCGCAAGGCGGTGGATCTGCCCGATCCTGCGCAAGGATTTCATCATCGAGCGGCGGCAGCTCTTCGAAAGCGTCCTGCTCGGAGCGGACGCGGTCCTGCTCATCACCCGGATCCTCAGCCCTCAGCGACTCAAGGACCTGTTGTCGACCGCCGAGATGCTCCAGCTCGAGGTGCTGCTCGAGATCTTCGCCGACGAGGACCCCGGTCCGGCGGTGGATTCCGGGGCCGCCATCATCGGGGTCAATGCGCGCGATCTCGCCACCTTCGAGATTCGCTTGGATCGCGTCGAGGCAGCGGCCGAAAAGATTCCAGACGACCGAATCAGGGTTGCCGAGAGTGGAATCACCGGCCCCAAGGACATCGACCGGTTGCACGCGGCGGGTTATCACGCCTTTCTGATCGGCGAACACCTCGTCCGTTCCGGCGACCCGGAGCGCGAGGTGCGGCGTCTCAGCGGCCGGCTCTCCCGACCGGGCGCGTGAGATTCCGGCGGCCGACGTCGTGAAGGGCCACATGCTGATCAAGATCTGCGGCATCACCCGACCCGACGACGCCGAAGCCGCCGTCGCCGCCGGCGCCGATTTTCTGGGGTTCGTTTTTCGACCCGGGACCCCTCGGATGCTGGTGCCGGAACGGGCGGATTGGATCCGTGACGTACGGGGGGCCGAAACCGTCGGGGTCTTTCTCGACGCGCCGTTATCTGAGGTGCTCCAGATTCGGAAAAAGCTCGGGCTCGACTGGGTCCAACTCCACGGCGACGAACCCGACTCGTTTCTCGAAGTGCTCGGGCGGCAGGTGATTCGCCGGGTCAAGGTCGGTCCCGACGTTGACTGGGAACGGGTCGCCCATCTTGCAGGGATCTGTCTCCCCCTTTTCGATCCCGGCGCGGGAGACGGCCTTGCGTGGGCGTGGGAGTGTCTGGCGGACGGACCGCCAGGTCTGCGTTTCGGTCTCGCGGGCGGTCTCACTCCGGAAAATGTCGCCGATGCCGTTCGTGCGACTCGGCCGTATCTGGTCGATGTGTCATCCGGCGTCGAAAGCTGCACCGGGCGTCAAGGATCACGCGAAGATCCGGCGGTTCATCGACAACGCCCGGTCGGCAACCCGCTGAGGCGTTCTCCCGTAGATCCGGATGAGGAGGATTTCATGTCACAACGGATCTTTGCCGCCGGTCTGTGTCTCGTCTTCGCGGCCTGTTCACCGATGTCATTCGACGATACCGGAGGCGGGCTCGCGCAGGCATTGCCCGAAATGCGCGGCCCGTACCTCGGCCAGGAACCACCCGGCCTCGAACCACGGCTCTTCGCGCCGGGCGTCGTTTCCACCGGGCTCGCGACCCGCGATCTCGCGATGACACCGGACGGTGAAGAGCTCTACTTTTCGGTCACCCTTGGCGACAGGACCATGATCATGGTTGCGCACCAGGTCGACGGCGTCTGGAGCGAGCCGGAGGTGGCGCCCTTTTCGGGTCGCTATCTGGACATCGAGCCGGCGATTTCCGCCGATGGCCAGAGGTTCTTCTTCCTCTCCACCCGGCCGCAGCCGGGGCAAGAGGAAAAACCGGGGTGGGTCTACCAGGACATCTGGGTGATGGACAGGGAGGGCGATGCGTGGGGCGAACCCTACAACCTCGGGCCGCCCGTCAACTCCGACGCTCCCGAGTACTATCCGTCAGTCACCGCCGACGGCACCCTGTACTTCACCCGCGAGGGGGAGGACCGGGTGTCCTCGACCTACCGCTCGCGTTTCGTCGACGGGGTCTACACCGAACCCGAACTCCTGCCACCGCAGGTGAACTGCGGTACGAACAGGTTCAACGTTTTCGTCGCCCCCGACGAGTCCTTTGCGATCGTGCCGGCGATGGGCCGCGAGGACGGATTAGGTGGGGTCGACTACTTCGTGGTCTTTCGTGGCGACGATGACACCTGGTCCGAGCCCATCAACCTGGGCCCGACCATCAACCAACCGGTCGGCCGCGAGTGGTCGGCCTCGCTGTCGCCCGACGGCACATACCTCTTTTTCATGTCTTCCCGAGCTGACGAAGAGGCCGGTCTCCCGCTGACCGGCCGGCCGATCACCGAGCTGCTCGATCTCTCCACCCGTCCCGGACAGGGCAGTTCGGACATCTGGTGGGTGAGCGCAGAAGTGATCGAGCAGTTGCGACCCTGACGGGTCGCGCCAGTTTTGAGTTTTGAGTTTTGAGTTTTGAATTTCCATCGCCCCGCCCGGGAGCATCCCGATGGATCGGGATAACTCAAAACTAAGAACTCAGAACTCGCATCGGCGATTCTCAGGTAGAATCTGTGCCTCATGAAAAAGCTCCCCGACGCCCGTGGGTATTTCGGCGACTATGGCGGCAGGTTCGTTCCTGAGACCTTGATGGCCCCCCTGGCGGAGCTCCAGGAGAGTTTTCGCAAGGCGTCGCGCGACCGGGGATTCCAGGCGCGGCTGGATGAGCTCCTGACCCACTACGTGGGCCGGCCCACCCCGCTGTATCAGGCGCGGCGGTTGTCGGCTCATCTCGGCGGCGCCCGCATCTGGCTCAAACGCGAGGACCTGTGCCACACCGGGGCGCACAAGATCAACAACGCCCTCGGGCAGGCCCTCCTGACCCACGAAATGGGCAAGGGGAGAGTGATCGCCGAGACCGGCGCCGGCCAGCACGGGGTGGCGGTGGCGACAGCGGCCGCCCTGCTCGGTCTCGAGTGCCGGGTCTACATGGGCTCGGAAGACATGCGGCGCCAGGCGCTCAACGTGGTGCGGATGAAGCTCATGGGCGCGGAGGTCGTTGCCGTGGACGCGGGCTCGTGCACTCTCAAGGACGCGATCAACGAGGCGCTGCGCGACTGGGTCACCAACGTCCATACCACGCATTACATCCTCGGATCGGTGCTCGGCCCCCACCCCTATCCGATGATGGTGCGGGATTTTCAGACGGTGATAGGACGGGAGGCGATGGCGCAGTTCAAAAAGGCGACAAGGACGCTGCCGGACCTCGTCGTGGCGTGTGTCGGGGGAGGCTCGAACGCGGCCGGGATGTTCACCGCCTTCATTCCGTTCGAATCGGTAGCGCTGGCGGGGGTCGAGGCCGGCGGAAGAAGCCTCGAACCGGGAGAGCACGCTGCGCGGTTCACCGGCAGCGCGGCGCCGGGGGTTCTCCACGGCACCCGGACCCGGGTGCTCCAGGACGGCGATGGCCAGGTGCTGCGGACCCACTCGGTGTCGGCAGGCCTCGACTATCCCGCGGTCGGACCGGAGCACGTCGAGTGGCAGGAGAGCGGTCGCGTGACCTATACCTGTGTTGATGACGACTCCGCGATTGCGGCTTTTCATCTGCTGGCCGAGACCGAGGGGATCATCCCGGCCCTGGAATCGGCCCACGCCGTCGCCTACGCGGCGAGAGTGGCGCCGTCGATGACGTTCGGCAGCAACGTTCTCGTCAACCTCTCGGGACGCGGGGACAAGGACCTCGGCGAGGTGGCGTTGGTCGAGAGGGGCTCGTTATGAGCCGGTTGCGCGACGCCATGAAAACCGTCGACCACGAAAAACGAGCGGCCTTCATTCCCTATGTCACGGCCGGGGACCCGACGCTTGAACGAACCGTCGACATCGTTCACGCGCTCGCACGGGCGGGGGCCGACATCGTCGAACTCGGAGTGCCCTTTTCGGACCCGATCGCCGACGGCCCTACCAATCAACGCGCCGCCGAAAGGGCCCTGGCATCGGGGACCACCCTGGCCGGAGTGCTCGCCACCATCACCGCCCTCCGGCAGTCGGTCGACATCCCGATCGTGCTTTTCACCTATGCCAACCCGGTCATCCGCTACGGTCTCGAACAATTCGCCACCGATGCGGCGGCTGCCGGTGTCGACGGCGTGCTTTTCACCGATGTTCCCGCAGAAGAAATGGAGCCGTTCGAGCAGATCCTCGCTCCGGCCGGTCTCGACCTGATCATGCTGGTCACCCCGACATCCGGCCGCAAACGAATGAAGGCTGCGGCTCGTTTCGGCGGGGGGTTCCTCTACCTGGTTTCGCGAACCGGCGTCACCGGCGCCCGGCAGGACCTCGATGCCGAGCTCGAGCGGAACATCAAGACCGCGCACAAGGCCTCGCGGCTGCCGGTGGCCGTAGGTTTCGGGATCTCCACGCCGGAGCAGGTGGCGAAGGTGGCGGCGAAGGCCGACGGCGTGGTGGTCGGGTCCGCCATTGTCAGCCGCATCGGCGCCCTCGGGGATTGCGACGAGCTCGCCGACGAGGTCGAGCGTTTCGCCGCAACCCTCGCCGAAGCCTGCAAGAGGTAGTTTTGAGTGTTGAGTTTTTAGTTTTGAGTTCACTTTCACCACGATTGACCGTGCAGGTGAGAAGTGTCCTCAACTCAAGACTCAAAACTCAAAACTCATAACGTTTTCATGGGAAGACCGAAACGCCACCGCCTCGGCCAGAACTTTCTCGTCGACTCCGGTGTCGCCGAGCGGATCGTGTCGACACTCGCCGACGAGCCGGCAAGGGTTCTCGAGATCGGACCGGGACGCGGGGCGTTGACGGAGGTCCTTCTGGAGAGGTTCGAGAGAGTGTTGGCTCTCGAGCTCGACGAAAACCTCGTGCCGCAACTCCAGCAGCGATTCGGCGGCCGCGACTTTGAGATTCGGCATGGCGATGCTCTCCGCGAGGATCTCGACCAACTGACGGCCGCCGAATCGCCGTGGCAGGTGGCCGCCAATCTGCCGTACTCGGTGGGCACGGCCATTCTGAGGAGGCTGATGCCCCGTCACGACCTTTTCACGCGTCTCGTGGTGATGCTGCAGCGCGAGGTGGCACACCGTGTCGTGGTCTCTCCCGGGTGGGAGTGGTCACGGGCTGCTGGCGCTGGAACGCGCGGCCTGGGGCGAGGCGCGGGTCCTTTTCGACGTGCCTTCGCGCGCCTTCCGGCCGGTGCCGAAGGTGGTATCGAGCGTTCTCGTCGTCGATCTACGACCACCCGCGTTCGACCCCGCGGCGATCGCCGCAGGGCTCGCCACTCGCCGCCCACGCGTTGACCAAACCGCGGAAGATGTTGAGCAACGCCGTGGCCCCCCTGCGCGATGCCGCGGCCATCGCAGGCGCCGGTCTCGATCCGGCCCAACGTCCGGGAACGGTCGGTCTCGAGGGTTGGATTGGGCTCGCTTCACAGTCATAAGTCAGTCGTTGGCAGGGACTTGCCTGGAAGTGATACCATTTCAATAGGCATGGGACTTCGCGATGAGAATCGTCGGACAAACCGCCGTCGATCAGGTGGTGTGCGGCCCGGAAAGGGCCGTCTGGGATGACGTTGTGGACTGCGGCACTGCTCGGCGTTCTGCAGGGTCTGACCGAGTTCCTCCCGGTCTCGTCGTCCGGTCACCTGGCCGTTGTACAGATGTTGATCCCGGGCTTCAGCCAATCGGGTGTCGTGTTTGACGCAATGCTGCACGTGGGAACCGCGGCTGCCGTGGTGTGGTACGAACGCCGCCACATCGTCGAGTGGGTCACCACGCCGCAGCGGCCACCGGCTGATCGGGTTGATCGCCGCGGGGACTGTTGCGACGGCTGTTCTGGCGCTTCCGCTCCGCTCGATCGCGGTAGCAGCCTTCGTGAAACCGATCTGGGTCGGTGTGGCCCTACTGGTCACCGGTGGAGTGGTCGCCTTGACGGCTCGCCTGCCTGGCGGTCAGGGCGATGAAATGATGATGACGTGGCGGCAGGCGATCACCGTGGGCCTGGCCCAGGGTCTGGCGATCTTCCCCGGCCTCTCGCGCTCCGGCATGACCATCGCGGCGGGGCTCGCCGGCGGCTTGGAGAGGTCGTGGTCCGCCCGCTTCTCCTTCCTCCTGGGGGTGCCGGCCATCGTCATGGTTGCCATTCTCGAGGTTGTCGGCGCGTGGCGGCTTCCCCATCATTCACCGAACGGGTTCGGTCTCGCCTGTTTGATCGGCGCGACCGCCGCCGCCGTCACCGGTTACTTTGCCCTGCGTCTGGTGATCAAGGCCGTTTCGAGTCGGGTCTTTCACCGCTTCGCCTGGTACTGCATTCCGCTCGGTCTGGTGGTGGTGACCTGGGGGTGGCTCCGGTGAGAGAGCGCGTCCTCCGCGAGGCGGCCGCCGTGGGTCTGTTGTTGGGCGCCCTGTTGGTGGTGGTGGCCCTGTTGTCCCACTCGCCGCTCGACCCTAGCCCGTTTCACGCCTCGACCCTGAGGTCGAGTCCGGAAAATCTCGCCGGTTGGCTGGGCGCGACTCTGTCCGCCGCCCTCTTCAGCTTTATCGGCGTGACCGCCTTCATTCTGCCCGTGGCGGCCGCCGTGATCGGATGGCGGTTGCTCAGGCAGTCACCGATGGCCAACCCGCGTATCGCCGGTGTGGGCTGGGCGGCGATCCTGCTGGCGCTGCCGGGTTTCGCGGCGATGGTCGGCGCCGATCTGCCGTTCCGCGACGGCCGGGTGTCGGCGGGGGGCTTCGTCGGTCTGGCCGAGACCGAACTGTTGCGGGGCTTTGCCGGACCGGTCGGTGGCATTGTCGTGTTGTCTTTTCTGCTCGTGATCGGGGTCCTCCTGATCTCGGGTGCTTCGGCGGGCGCATATGCCGACCGCCTTTCGGAAAGACTGCGGGATCATTGGTTCGAACGGCGCCGTCAGCGGTCCGATCGTCTCCGGGAAAAGGCGGAGGAGCAGGCGAAGCAGCGGGTCTTCGAACGGCAGATCCAGCGGATGGAGGGCGACGACGACTACAAGGGCTCGTTGACGGTCAAGGAGGTCGAAGGCCGCGGCCGGTTCCGAATCGTTCGCAAACAGGCCGAGGAGCCGACCGTCGAAGGACCGCCGCCACGCCAGGTGGCGGCCAAGCGCGAGGCTGCCCCGGCACGGCCGAAGACCGAGCCCAAACCGAAGGCGAAGCCGGCCGACGTTCAGGAGGAGTTCGACTTCGTCGAGGACCTCGAAAGCTACGATCTCCCCAAGGACTCCTTTCTCGAAATGGCCGAAGAGGCGCCCGAGCGCGATTCGGCGGCGCTGATTGAAATGGGCAAGCTCATCACCGCCAAGTGCGGCGAGTTCAAGGTCCGCGGCGAGGTGGTCAACATCCGCACCGGTCCGGTCATCACCACCTACGAATTCCGGCTCGACTCCGGCGTGAAGATCTCAGCGGTGCAGAACCTGTCGGAGGATCTGGCGCTCGCGCTGCGGACCGAATCGGTCCGCATCGACCGCATACCGGGGCGCGCGACGGTCGGCATCGAGGTGCCGAGCCCCGACCCGGAGGTCATCCGGCTGCGGCAGCTCATCGAGGCCCCCGAGTTCCAACGCGCCCAGTCCCTGCTCACCCTGAGCCTCGGTGTCGACATCCGCGGCAAGCCGTTCTTCTCCGATCTCGCGCGGATGCCGCACCTGCTCATCGGCGGTTTCACCGGAGCCGGAAAGTCGGTGGGGCTCAACGCGATGATCATGTCGATCCTCTACAAGGCTCGGCCCGACGAGGTCAAGTTCATTCTCGTCGATCCCAAGATGGTGGAGCTCGGCGTCTATGCGGACATTCCCCACCTCTTGACCCCGATCATCTCCAATCCCAAGAAGGCGGCCAACGCCCTGGGGTGGGCGGTGGCCGAAATGGACAGCCGATACCACATTCTGGCGGCTCTCGGTGTCCGCAACCTGCAGCAGTACAACCAGCTCGTCCGGGACCCCGTCCAGTTGCGGCGGGCGAAGAAGAAGATCGCCGAGAAGGGCGATGGCGAAAATCCCGAACTCGCTCCCCTGCCCTATATCGTGATCGTGATCGACGAGCTCGCCGATTTGATGATCACCTCCGGACGCGCCGTCGAGGAGTCCATCACGCGACTCGCGCAAAAGGCACGCGCGGTCGGTGTCCACCTGATCTGCGCCACCCAACGTCCGTCGGTCGATATCCTCACCGGCATCATCAAGGCCAACTTCACCTGCCGGATCGCCTACCGGGTGCGGTCGCGGTTCGACTCCCGGACCATTCTCGATTCGATGGGCGCCGAGCACCTGCTGGGTCGCGGTGACATGCTGTTCCTGCCGCCGGGCAGCGGCAGCCTGATGCGGTTGCACGGGCCTCTGGTCACCGAAAAAGAGATCCACAGCGTGGTCCGCTATATCAAACGTTTCGGCAAACCCGAGTACCACCGCGAGGTCCTGTCGCACGCACCCCTCGGGCCGCCGGACCGCGGCGGCAAGACGACCCCGGGTGATGATCCCGAGGACATCTCCGATCCCATGTACGACGCGGCGGCGAGGTTGGTGGTCAAGACCCGCAAGGCCTCGGCCTCCTACATTCAACGCCGGTTGCGGCTCGGCTACACGCGATCCGCGCGTCTGTTGGATATGATGGAGAAGGAGGGCCTGGTGGGACCGCTGGCCGGGTCGAAGGGGCGCGAGTTGCTGGTGCCCGAGAATTTCTTTGGTGAGGTCGACGAGACGCTCTCGCTCAACGACGACACGCCGGACGACGATGGAAGGTGACCATGGATTTGGATTTCCTCGACCTCGGACCCGCGGCGCTCTATCAACTGGGTGCGGTTGCGGCGATCGCCCTCTTGCTCTTCATCCTCGTCGCCTCCTTCATGTCGCGCTCCAAGGTCTTCTGCCAGTACCTCAAGCACATGACCGGGATCCACCTCAAGCCGGCGACGGTCATGCGGCTGTACAAGAGGGGCGGCAAGGCCGGCGTCCGCGACCATTTGATCGATCTCCTGATCCGCGAAGACCTTGCCGACACCAACCGCGTCGTGACCCCGGACTCCAAACCGGACCTCTCGATATTCAACAACGTCAAGTGACGCGGCCGGGCCCGCCAGACACCATCGCACCGGGCAAACCACAGAGGCACAGAGGACACGGAGCCGGGTTTCGTCGCAACCACGAAGACACCAAGACACGAAGTCGTCACAAAGCCCAGGCACGGAAAATCAACGCAAAGACGCAAAGACGCAAAGGCGCGGTGCCGGCGTGAGCATGATTGCCTGGAGTGGCCCGGCGGATGGCCGGCGATCTCGGGATCGCCGGCTCCCGGGAAAGTGCCCGTCCGCGATGGATGCAAGCATCCCTCACGGACGGACGCTTCCCCGGCCGACGCGCCAGGGGCGCGTCGGATCCGCCGTTGTCGTGCCTGCTCGAGCGTGGGCGCTCGGATTCCACCGACATTTCTGAGCACGTGAGAGGCGAGGCCATCGGGTCGAGACATCGTGACGAACGTCCGCGTTCGGAGCGATGTCTCGGCCCGACGGTCTCCGGCCGCCCTGTGCGGCCGGGACCTCGCCGGACAATCCGCAGGAAGGATCCCTCTGCGCCTCTGCGTCTCTGCGTTCGGTCCGATATCTGGGTCATCTGGGTGATCTGTGGACCATCAGAATAGGTGAGCGGCTTCGCGCCTTTGCGTTCATTTGCAGGGGTCGGTGGCTCTCCGACAACCGGTACCGGTATCATGTCCCTCGTGTCCCGCATTCACGTGCTGTCCGATGGTCTGATCAACCGCATCGCCGCCGGTGAGGTGGTGGAGCGGCCTGCGTCCGTAGTGAAGGAGTTGGTCGAGAACAGCCTCGATGCCGAGGCCACCAGGATCGAGGTCGACCTGGTCAACGGCGGCCGCAGCAGCGTGCGCGTTTCGGACGACGGTTGCGGTATGGATGCGGACGACGCCGTCCTCGCCCTCGAACGGCATGCGACCTCGAAGATCAGCTCGGCCGAGGAGCTCGACCACATCGCGACCCTCGGTTTTCGCGGCGAGGCACTGCCGTCGATCGCGGCGGTCTCCCGGTTCGTCCTCGTGACCTCCGCCGATCCCGCCCAGGGTGGGGTTCGGGTGACGGTCGAAGGAGGGCGGATCCTCGCCGCCGACGGCGCTGCGAGGGCCCGCGGTACCACGGTCGAGGTCGGCGACCTCTTCTTCAACACCCCCGCGCGGAGAAAGTTCCTGCGCTCCCCCGAGACCGAACTGCGACACGCTCAGGAGATTCTGTGGGGCGCGGCGCTGGCCCGCCCCGAAGTGGCCTTTGTCCTGCGCCACGGCTCGCGGGTGCTGATCGACGCACCGGCGGTGGCCGATGCGTCGCAGCGGCTCAAGGACCTGTGGCGCAACGCAAACCGGGTTGTTGTTTTCGGCGCGACCGCCGGCGAGGCCGAGGTGCGGGGGCTGTTGGCGCCGGGGGGCGGCAGCGGCCGGCCTTCCCTCACCTTGCTGGTCAACGGGAGGGCGGTCCGCGATCGCCTCGTCGTCGGCGCGGTGCTGCGGGTCTTGCGGTCGGCGGGAAGCGGCTTCGGCGGCGCCAGGGTGGTGGTCGATCTGAGGCTGCCGCCCGAGGAGGTGGATGTCAACGTCCACCCGGCCAAGGCGGAGGTGCGGTTCTCGCGGTCTGGCTCGGTCTTTGCCCTCATCGAACGCGCGATGCGCGAGGGTGTCGCCGCCTCCCAGGGCCGTGTCGAGGTGCGGGCGTTGGAGGACGGTGCGCCGCCTCGCGGGATGGCCGAACCGCAAACGGGGGGATATGGGGAAATGCTCCGTGGCCGGCATGCCGCGGCGGGTGGTGGTGGGGCCCTGTTCGATCACCCCGCCTACGGCGAGGTGTCGATCGAGGGGCCTGCCGATGGCGACGGGGAGGGCGACGGTCTGGCGCCCGGACAAAGACCACCCGCGGGTGCGATCGGGTGCGAGGGCCGGAGCTGCCGACACGCCGTTCGGCCGTCTCCTCGGCCAGTACCGGAACTCGTTTCTGCTGCTGGAAGACGACCATGGTCTGGTGATCGTGGATCAGCACGTGGCCCATGAACGCGTCCTCTTCGATCAGATCCGCCGGCGGTTGGCAGGAGGCGAAGCGCCCTCTCAGGGTCTTTTGTCGCCGTGCCTGCTCGAAGTCGATGAGGCGCACGCTGCGGCCCTGCCCGCTGTCGAAAATATCCTGCGCAAGGTCGGCATCGAGGCCGAGCTCTTCGGGCCGGAGACCATCCGCATCCTCTCGGTCCCGCCGGAGTTCGATGAGCAGGCGGTCCGAGAGGTCGTCGGAGGCGTCCTCGACCGCGCCACCGCCCTCGACGGCGTTCCCGAGAATACCTCCCGGGAGCTTGAAGAAGAACTGGCGGCTTCGCTGTCCTGCCGCGGCGCGATCAAGGTCAATCACCGTCTGACGGTCGACGAGCAACGCGCCCTCCTCGACGATCTGCTGGCGACGGACAACCCCTATCGCTGTCCGCACGGACGACCCATCATCCTCCGCCTGAGCCAGGAGGAGATGGAACGGAGGCTCGGGAGACGATGATCCAGCGAGAACAATGGCATCTGACCGAGGGTTTGATCTTCGCCCACTTCGCGGTCTTCATCCTCAGCACCACGATGGAGGGCAGCCAGCAAGCGCTGGCCCTTTTCCCCGGGCTCGTGAGTGCGCGTCCGTGGACCCTGGTGACCTACCAGTTCATCCATGGTTCCAGCATGTTCTGGTTTTTCATCTCGATGCTGGTGCTGTGGATCATGGCGAAGCCGCTCGAGGAAAGCTGGGGCTCGCCGCGTTTTCTCGTCTTCTGGATGGTGGCCACCTTCGGCGCGTCGGTCACCGCCGCGCTGATCGGTCGGCCGCTCTTCGGCGACCTCGGCTTCAGCTCGTGCCTCCTCTTCACCTTTGCAACCCTCTACCCGGAGGTCGAGTTCCGGCTCTTCTTCATCATCCCGGTCAAGGTCAAGTACCTGGCCATCGTCGCCGCGGCGATCCTGGTCTGGTCGAGTCTGTCCATGGGAGTGGTCGCCGGTCTCGCCAACATTGCGGGGACGTCGGCGGGTTATCTCTTCTTTCTCGCCACGCGGCGGCTCCCGACCCGCCGCAAAATCGCCTTCGAATTTTCCAAACGCAAAGCCGATATCGCCATCCGCGCCGAAAACGCGCAGGCGGAGGACCGCAACCGGGCGTGGGACCCGCTGGTGCGGGGCGCTGAGGCGCGAAGTCGCGAGGGCGGGGTGGTGGCGCCGGAGGACGAACCGTTGCTCACCGAACTCGACGCTGCCAGGGACCCCACCATCACGGTGTGCGCGCCGACCGAGTTCGGTTTCGTCGCCGACCCGGTGTGCCGCGGCTGCAACGGATTCGCCGAGTGCGCTGCGCGCAGAATCCGACTGGCGGCGGAACCCGATCAGAGTCACTGAAGCTGATCTGACTGGCCCGGCTTCCCGGTAGCGGGGAGTCCGAGAAGCTGGTTGACGGCCGTCGCGACATTGGCGGCGACAAGCTCGTTGCCGGCGTCGGTGAAGTGACCGAACGAGCCGGCAAACGAATCGGAGAACACCGTGTTGTACGAGTTCTCGTGCAGCACCCGCTCGAAATTCTCGACGTTCTCGAGGTACAAAACGTCGTTTCGCCCTTCCAAGATCTTCTGCAGCGCTTCGATCGAGAGTGTCGGGTATTGCATGGCAATGACGGCGATGTCCCGCTCGCGCAGGAGATCGACGATCCGGGAGTAGTTGTAGCGTGTGTACTCCTTGAAGAACCCGAGGTGCATCCGGTCCAGGCGCGTCTTCAGTTCGCGCGCTTCGCTCTCGTGACCGGCGGCTGCGGTCGCCCGGGCAAGCCATCCGACAAGCACTTCTTCGTGACGTATCGGGAGGTTCGGTCTCGACTCGAGGGCCCTGGCGAGAAGGAACCGGGCGTCCTCTGAGGCGCCGAACCGGAAACTGATTTCCGCCAGGGCGAGCGACCAGGCATAATCGGCGGGCAATTCCTGACGTGCCGCGCGCAGCATCACTCTCCCCCCTGCCGGGCGGTTGGCGTAATTGAGGAACGCTGCGTAGCGAACCCCTGCCGTTCCCGAAAGCTCGGGGTCCTTCACGGCTTCGAGGAGGGTCCGTTCTTCAGCCGCGGCGTCACCCTCGAGGCGTTGCTGCGAGGTGAGCATCCGCAGCGTGTCGAAGGCGTTGCCGTGCCCGCACCCCCACGCCCGAATGGCTTCGTAGCGTTCGCCAGGCGTCATGTCGGCACTTTCGGGGAGGCCGAGCTCCCGGCTGAAGAACTCCGTCATCCGCTCCGGCGGTTCGGGTCTGACCAGCGCATCGACCATGAATCCGACGTGGTAGACCGGGGTCGCGGGATCGATCTCGAGCAAGGCGGGTTGGGTCTCCAAGAGACGAGAGATACGAAACCCATCGATCGCCTCACCCCTCGTGTTGAACACTCGTTCTATGGCCTTTCTCGTCCTCTCGTCCCACTGTGCTTCGAGTCGGGGAGCGGCAGTGACCGGCGATTCGTGGGGCGGGGCACCGATCCCCCAGGCGCTTCGCCACAGCAGGGCCATCAGCTTCACCGCCCTGGAGTGTTCGACGAGGGGCGAGAGTCTGCCGGTTTGCGGGTAGACAAGGACATTGCCCTCGTCGTTGATCCCGAGCATCGTGATCGCGATCCGGGGTCGGCTCTCGTCGAGCCACTGCGGGAGAACGTCGAGGATTTCGCCCGTGTGAATGCCGACCACGCCTCGGTTGATGACGCGGAATGCCTTTTTCGGGTGTTGTCGGTTGAGGCTGGCCTCGAGCAGACCCGGCCAGAGCCCAGCCGTCGTCGACTCGCCGATACAGAGGATTCGGATCTCGTTGTCGTGACCGGTCTCCAGAGCAGGCGGCGGGGGTGGCTGAAGGAGGACGGATGCCACGCGGAGACCGATTTCGAGACCGCCGATCGCGAACAGAAAGCCCAATGCCAGGGCGACGGCCCGATACAAGATCTTGATGATGTTGTGATTCCCCGTGTACGGCACGCCCGTGGTCCGGGCCTTTTCTTCCTGCCCATCGTAACATCGGTGGGTGGTGCTGACATGTAACTGCGTCTCAATAAGCAACTTGAGTTCGTGAAATTTTTCACATATCTTGAGGGACGGGTGCGGGGTGGGGTATCCTGATTGCCCGGTTCGCCGGAGTCCAACGACAAGGAGTGAGGGTTTGTTTCGCAAGCGGGTGACAGTTTTCGTCGGCCACTTCGGCAGCGGCAAGACCGAGATCGCCCTCAACGGGGCGCTCCAGTTGGCCGCTTCGGGTGTCCCCGTCACCCTCGCCGATCTCGACGTCGTCAAACCCTACTTCCGCTCGCGGGCGGCGAGGGAGATTCTCGCCGATGCCGGAATCGAACTCCTCGCACCCACCGGCGCCAACGTCCACTCCGACCTGCCGATCATCGTTCCCCAGATCCGCAGCCAACTTCGCCATGACCGCAGACACCTGATCCTGGATGTCGGCGGCGACGATGTCGGAGCCAGAGTCCTGGGGTCGCTTTCCGACGTGGTGCCGCTCGATGAGACCGAGTGCCTTCTGGTTCTCAACTTCCGGCGGCCCTCGACCCCGGATGCGGAGCGCGCTCTGGCGATGGTACGGGAGATCGAGGCGGTGGGCCGCGTGCCGGTGACCGGCCTCATCTCCAACACCCACCTGATGGACGAGACCACCGTCGAGGTGGTGATGGAGGGCTATACACTGGCCCTCGAGACCGCCCGCCTGGCGGGAGTGCCGCTGGCGGCGATCACCGTCGCCTCCGACCTGGCCGGAGAGATGTCCGACGAAGACCTCGAGTGTCCGGTGATCGCCATGCGGCGAATCGTCCGGCCGCCGTTTGCACAGACTCTGGAGCGGCGCACCACCGGGCCGCTCTTCGTCATCAGCTGAGAAAGGAGCGTTCATGCCGCAGATCGTGATCAGCCCCAACCGCTGCAAGGGGTGCGAGCTCTGCGTTCACGCGTGCCCCCAGCAGATTCTCGGCATGGGCCGGGACATCAACACCAAGGGCTACTTCTACGCCGAGGTGGTGGAGCAGATGCGCTGTATCGGCTGTCGTCTGTGCTGTATCACCTGTCCCGACATGGCCATCGAGATGAAGGTCAACGGGACCATGTACCACTACTTTTCCTACTGAGGGGTTGCCATGGCCAAGAAACTCATGAAAGGCTCGGAGGCCATCGGCGAGGCGGCGGTACAGGCCGGGTGCAAGCTCTTCTTCGGCTACCCGATCACCCCGCAGAACGAGATCCCCGAGTACATGTCGATGCGGCTGCCGCAGATCGGCGGCGCGTTCGTCCAGGCGGAGTCGGAGGTGGCGGCCTCGAACATGATCTACGGCGCCGCCGGCACCGGCGAGCGGGTCATGACCTCGTCGTCGTCGCCCGGTGTGTCATTGATGGCGGAGGCCATCTCCTACATCGCCGGTGCGGAGCTGCCGGTGGTGATCGTCAACATCGTCCGCGCGGGACCGGGTCTCGGCGGCATTCTCCCCAGTCAGGGCGACTACTTCCAGGCCACCAAGGGCCTCGGCCACGGTGACTTCAGAGTGCTGGTTCTGGCGCCGTGGTCGGTCCAGGAGGCGGCGGACCTCGTCCAGGACGCCTTCGACCTCGCCGACTACTACCGCAACCCGGTGATGGTGCTCGGCGACGGGCTGATCGGGCAGATGATGGAACCGGTGGAGTTTCCCGAAGGCCGGCAGCCGATCAAAGAGCTCGAGCCCAAGACCTGGGCGGCCACCGGGTGCGACGGCAGCCGGCCCACCAACGTCATCAACTCGCTCTTTCTCGATCCCGGGGAGCTCGAGCGGCACAACATCAAGCTCAAGGCCAAGTACGACCTGATGGAAGCGGACGAGGTCCGCTACGCCACCAAGGGCGCCGACGACGACTACGAGGTCGTGATCGTGGCCTACGGGACGGTGGCGCGGGTGTGCTCCACCGCCATCGAAGAGCTCCGGCAGGAAGGCATCAAGGCGGCCCTCGTCCGCCCGATCACCCTGTTTCCCTTCCCCTACGCAGCGGTCCGTGAGACCGCCGAGAAGGCGAAAGCAGTGCTGGTGGTGGAGCTGTCCACGGGCCAGATGATCGAGGACGTCCAGCTCGCCCTGGCACGCACCCGGCCGGTCCACTTTTACAACCGGATGGGCGGGATGCTGGTGTCGCCGGACGAGGTGGTGGCCAAGGTCAAGGCCATTCTCGACGGCAGCTCGGTGGAGGTGCACCATGGCTGAGACGGTTTTCGCCCGGCCGTTGGCGCTGGCCGACGTCACCACCCACTACTGTCCGGGCTGCACCCACGGTCTGATCCACCGCCTGGTGGCCGAGGTGCTCGACGAGCTCGGGGTCACGGAGCGCACCGTCGGCGTGGCGCCGGTGGGGTGCGCGGTGCTGGCCTACAACTACTTCAACTGCGACTTCCAGGAGGCGGCCCACGGCCGCGCGCCGGCGGTCGCCACCGGCGTCAAGCGGGCGCGTCCCGACCTGATCGTCTTCACCTACCAGGGCGACGGCGACCTCGCCTCGATCGGGATGGCGGAGATCGTCCACTGCGCCAACCGCGGCGAGAAGGTCACGGTGGTCTTCGTCAACAACGCCATCTACGGCATGACCGGCGGCCAGATGGCGCCCACCACGATGCCCGGCCAGGTCGCGACGACCTGCCAGCTCGGACGCGACGTCGAGATGACGGGCCACCCGATCCGGGTGGCGGAGCTGCTCTCCACCCTGCGCACGCCGGCCTTCGTCGCGCGCGTCACCGTCCACAACCCGCTGGTCGCGGTCCACGCCAAGGAGATGCTGCGTCGCGCCTTCACCTACCAGGTCGAGGGAACCTGTTTCTCGCTGGTCGAGATGCTCTCGACCTGTCCCACCAACTGGGGCATCCCGCCGGCCGAGGCGACCGGCTGGCTGGAGAAGAACATGCTGCCCTACTACCCGGTCGGGGTGTTCAAGACGCCCGAGAGCGGCAGCCGCGAACCGAAGCCGCTGACGTCGTGAGTGGAGGGGGCATGCAGAGTGAAGTCATCATGGCCGGGTTCGGGGGGCAGGGGATCCTGCTGATCGGCAAGATGCTGGCCTATGCGGGCATGCACGAGGGCAAAGAGGTCTCGTGGCTGCCGTCCTACGGCCCCGAGATGCGCGGCGGCACCTGCAACTGCACGGTGGTGGTCTCCGACAAACCGGTGGGCTCGCCGGTCATCCGCTCGCCACGGGCGGTGCTGGCCATGAACCTGCCGTCGCTCGAGAAGTTCGAGCCGGACATCCGTCCGGGAGGGCTTCTGCTGATCAACTCGTCGCTCATCAACCGCGGCAGCGACCGTGACGACCTGACGGTCATCGAGGTACCGGCCAACGAGATCGCAACCGAGCTCGGCAACCCGCGGGGCGCCAACATGGTGGCCCTCGGCGCCTACCTCGGGGCCACCGATGCGGTCTCCCTCGATGAGGTGATCGCCGTGATCCGCGAGACCTTCGCCGCCAAGCCGGCGGTGATCGACGTCAACATCGAGGCGCTGCGGATGGGCTACGAGTTGGGTGCGGCGCACAAGGTGCTGGAGGCCTGATGGCTGAGACTCCCTGTTCCGACCTCACGATGACCGAGGACATCCTGGCCAGATATCCGGCCGCCGAGCCGGCCCTGATCCAGGTCCTGCAGGACGTTCACCGCGCTTACAACTATCTGCCGTGCGACGTGCTCGAGCGGGTGGCCGAGGCGCTCGAAGTGCCGCTGGCCAAGGTCTTCTCCGTGTCGACCTTCTACAAGGCGTTCTCGCTCGAACCCCAGGGCGACACCATCGTCAAGGTCTGCATGGGGACCGCCTGCCACATCCGCGGCGCCGGCCAGCTCGTCGAGGAGCTGAAGCGCCAGCTCGGGATCGAACCCGGCGAGACCACCGAAGATCTCAAGTTCACGGTCAAGACCGTCAACTGCGTGGGCGCCTGCGCCATGGCGCCGGTGATGATCGTCGGCGAGACCTACCGCGGCAGCGCCAAGGCCGCCCGCATGGCGACCTACCTGGCGGCGGGAGGCGACGATGACGAGAATTGAGTCCCGCAAGGCGTTTGAAACGCTGCGCGCCCAGGCCCGCGAGAACGAGGCCAACCGCGCGCAGCAGGTCCTGGTCTGCTGCGGCACCGGGTGTCTGGCTTCGGGCGCGAAGAAGGTGGCCGAGGCCTTTGCCGGCGAGATCGCCAAACGCAGTCTGGATGCCGAGGTCAACCTCTTCGTCAAGTCGACCGGCTGCCACGGCTTCTGCGAACGGGGGCCGCTGGTGGTCCTGCGGCCGTCGGGCATTCTCTACACCAAGGTCAAACCTGGCCGTGTCGAGGAGATCGTCGAAAAGACGCTGATCGGCGGCGAGGTCATCCCGGGCCTTCTCTACAAGGAACCGGTGAGCGGCGACCGCATCGAGCAGTACGCCGAGATCCCGTTCTACAAGAACCAGGTCCGGGTGGCGATGCGCAACATCGGCCGCATCGACCCGACCTCGATCCTCGACGCCATCGCCGAGGGCGCCTACTCAGGCCTGGCCAAGGCGCTTTTCGAGATGACGCCCGATCAGGTGATCGACGAGGTGGCGACCTCCGGGCAGCGCGGCCGCGGCGGCGCGGGGTTTTCGACCGCCCGCAAGTGGCGGTCGTGCAAGGCGGCGTCGGGCGACCGGCGATACGTCCTGTGCAACGGCGACGAGGGCGACCCGGGTGCCTTCAAGGACCGCTCGATCATGGAGGGCGACCCGCACTCGGTGCTCGAAGGCATGATCATCGGCGCCTATGCCCTCGGTTCGCACGAGGGCTACATCTACGTCCGCGACGAGTACCCGCTGGCGGTGGTCAACCTCACGATCGCGCTGGCCGAGGCCCGCAAGTACGGTCTGCTCGGCGACAGACATCCTGGGCTCCGGATTCAACTTCGACATCGAGATCTCGCGCGGCGGCGGCGCCTTCGTCTGCGGCGAGTCCTCGGCCCTGATGCGTTCGCTCGAGGGCAAGACCGGCGAGCCGCGGGCCAAGTACGTCCACTCCACCGCCAAGGGCCTCTTCGACCAGCCGACGGTGCTCAACAACGTCGAGACCTGGGCGGGGATCGGCGCCATCATCGACCGCGGCGGCGACTGGTTCGCCTCCATGGGGACCGAGAAATCCAAGGGGACCAAGGCGTTCTCGCTGGTCGGCAAGGTCAAGAACACCGGCCTCATCGAGCTGCCCATGGGCACCACCCTGCGCCACATCATCTACGACATCGGCGGCGGGATCCTCAAGGACCGGCCCTTCAAGGCCGTGCAGACCGGCGGCCCCTCGGGCGGCTGCGTCCCGGAGGAGCTGCTCGACCTGCCGGTGGACTTCGACAAGCTCACCGAGGCGGGTTCGATGATGGGCTCCGGCGGCATGATCGTGATGGACGACCGCACCTGCATGGTCGACGTCGTCGCGCTACTTCCTCGCCTTCCTCGAGGAGGAGAGCTGCGGCAAGTGCACCCCCTGCCGCGAAGGCCTCAAACAGATGGTGGCCATCTACGACCGCATCATCGACGGCAAGGGGCGGCCGGGCGACATCGAGCTCATCGAGCGATCTGGCCTCGGGCATGCAGCTCGGCAGCCTGTGCGAGCTCGGCAAGTCGGCGCCCAACCCGGTGCTCTCGACCCTGCGGTACTTCCGGTCGGAGTACGAGGCCCACATCAGCAGACCACGCCTGTCCGGCGGGGGTCTGCCGCGAGCTCACGGCCTTCGAGATCATGGACGACTGCGACGGCTGCCACCTGTGCTTCAAGGTCTGTCCGGTGGACGCCATCACCGGAGTCATCAAGGAGATGCACGTGATCGACCACGAGGCCTGTATCTCGTGCGGGGCCTGCGTCGAGGTCTGTCCCACCGACTCGATCCGGACCTTCCCCAAACACGAGCTCAAGACAAGCGGAGGTGGTGTGATGCCGACGCTTCAGGTCAACGGCCGCCGCGTCACCGTGGATGCCGACGCCACCATTCTCGACGCCGCCCGAGCGGCCGGCGTCAAGGTCCCCACCCTGTGCCAGTTCGACGGTCTGGAACCGTGGGGCGGCTGCCGCCTCTGCGTGGTCGACATGTCCGAGGCCAACTGGGACGACGACTACTTCAAGGTGGTCACCTCCTGCAACCACCCGGTGGCCGAGGGGATGACGGTCGTCACCGACTCGGAGAGGGTGGTGGAGACCCGGCGGGTGGTGCTCGATCTGCTGCTCGCCCGGTGCCCGGACACGCCGCTGATTCAGAAAGTCGCCCGCGAACACGGCATCGAGGCGACCTCGTACGAGCCGAACCCCGAGCCCACCGACTGCATCCTGTGCGGTCTCTGCACCCGGGTCTGCGACCACATCGGGGTGTCGGCGATCGCGAGCGTCAACCGCGGCTGGGGCCGCGAGATCGCGCCGCCCTTCAACCAGCCGCCGCCCGACTGCATCGGCTGTCTGGCGTGCGCCGAGATCTGCCCGACCGACTTCATCCCCTACGAGACCTCGAACAGCCGGCGCTCGATCTGGGGGCGCGAGTTCGAGATGCTGCGCGATCCGAAGACCGGCGAGGCGGTGATCACCAAGGAGCAGGCCGAGCATTTCGCGAAGCGCAGCGGGGTCCCGATCACCTACTTCGAAAAGAGCGACAGCAGCAAACGGCGGGAGATGGCGAAGACCTTCGCCAAGCTCCAGGTGGTGAAGTGATGAAGATGATCTACAAGGTCTCCGTCGAACGCTGTATCGCCTGCGGCAAGTGCGAGCTGGCCTGCGCCTTCGCCCACGGCTCCGAGGGCCGGCCCGCGAAGACCCGCATCAACATCCACCGCCGGGGTCCCGAACTCGGCACGCCGATCGTCTGCTTCCAGTGCGAAGAGGCGGGGTGCGTGGCGGTCTGCCCGACCCAGGCGCTGGTGCGCAACCCGGAGACCGGCGCCATCGACATGGTGCGCTCGCGGTGCATCTCGTGCCGGATGTGCGTCGCCGGGTGTCCCTTCGGCAACATGATGTGGGACGAGACCTACCACTGCGTGCAGAAGTGCGACCTGTGCGGCGGCGACCCGCGGTGCGTGCCCTTCTGTCCGACCGGCGCCATCGCCTGGGTGCCGCTCGAAGAGGCGGCGCTCCGACCGGAGCCGCTCGACCGGGAAGCGTTGGCCGTTGAGGAAGGAGCGTGAGGGTGCCAGGTCAGACGATTCCGACGATCTTGGACATGTTCTTCGATGAATGCGACTGCCGAGGGAAGATCGTCGGAATCGTCTGACCTGGCACCCCTCTGTGACCTCCGTGACTCTGTGGTGAATTGAACTGATTCGAGGAGCAATACATGCCTCAAGCAAACGACGACATCCGCGAGATCCTGCGCAAGGCCTACCAGATCGAGGTCGACGGCTACACCTTCTACTCGATGGCCGCCGAGAGGGCCTACCAAGCCGGCGGTGCAGGAGCTCTTCGACAAACTCGCGCGGGACGAGGTCCAGCACAAGGCCTACCTGCAGTCGGTGATCGGATCGTACGAAGAGAAGGGTCTGGCGGCCTTCAAGATGCCGCACCGCGACCCCGACCTCAAGGCCTTCACCGGCACCATCTTCACCGACGAGTTCAAGAAGCAGGCCCACGGCGCCAGCTTCGAGCTCGGGGTGCTGTCGATCGGCATGACGCTCGAGACCAATGCCATCAAGTACTTCTCGGGTGCGGCCGAGAACACCTCCGAGACCGAGGTCAAGGAGTTCTACCAGTTCCTCGCCGACTGGGAGAAGCAGCACCTCGACGCCCTGCAGATGCTCTACAACGGCGTCCGCGAAGACCACTGGGCCGACGGCGGCTTCTCGCCGTACTAGATTTCTCCGCCGAGCGCTTCTCCGTTTCCAAGACCACGCGCGTGGACCGATTCTCAGCACGTTCTTCCCGTGAGGAGCCACCTTCATCATTGTCTGCCCGAAAGATCCTGCCTTCGTGCACGGAGGTGGATCAGACAATGTTGAAGATGGCACCTCCGCCGCACGCGGTACGTTTCCGCATGCGCTTCCCGGGAGAAGCCACAACCCAGCGTTCGAACGTTGTAACGTTGAACGTTCAACGTAGAGGTACTTTCGCCACCCGCGGGTCGTATCCCCCCACCCACCCACCCTCTGAAATTCCCGACGGCCTGCGCCCGGCGAGAATTTCAGAGGGGCGAGGATTTTTGACCTGGGCGTTGCCTGAGTCGAGGTGCGACACCTGCCGGAGAACACCCTGCGCGGCCTCCGCTCGTGGAGGACAGGCGACTGGCGCATCGTCTACCGGGCGACGCACGAAAAGCTCGAGATCCTCGTGGTGGCAGTCGGCCACCGCCGCGAGGTCTTCGACTGGATTCGGGAGAGGATGAAGTAGAAGTAAGGCGGTCGCAGAGGGGCATTCGTGACGCTCTTCTGACCTGGCACCCCTTGCGTGCATTCGAGAGCACCCGCGTCTCCCGACGCGCTTCCCGGGAGTTGCCACCTTCGACATTGTTTGCCCGGAAGATCTTGCCGACGTGAGATTCCGAGCGTCCGACAATGTCGAAAATGGCACGCTCCGCCGCACGCGGGTCGTATCCGTAGGCTCTTCCCGGAGAGACAGTCACTTGGAGCACCCAGGCATTCACGTTCGGACGGGAGTTGCGATGAACATTCCGAATTCCGAATTCCGAATTCCGAATTTCGCGGCGAAGCCGCGCGGTTACAATGCCCCGTCGGGAGGAATCGACGTGGAACTCAAAGAACAGATTCGAAGCATCCATCGAAAAGGGCAAGGGACTGCCGTCGCAGGGCAACGAGACCCTGCTCGAGCTCTACGGTCTGTACAAACAGGCGACCGTCGGCGATGTCGAGGGCGAGGCGCCGTCGGGTTTCGACTTCCGCGGTGCGGCCAAGTACGCGGCGTGGGAGAAGCGACGCGGGATGACGTCCGACGAGGCCATGCAGGCCTACATCGATCTCATCGATCGACTCGCCGCGGGCTGAGGGCGCCGACATGACGGATCCGGTGGTGGTCGACGGCCGCACCCTCGACGATTGAAGTGGTCGAGGCGGTGGCGCGCCACGGTGCGGGCGGTGACCCTCGATGCCGGTGCGCGAGGCGCGAGTGGCGGAGACCCGCCAGGTCGTGGAGAACATCCTGGCCTCGGGCGAGGTGGTCTACGGCATCAACACCGGCTTCGGCAAGCTCGCCGAGGTCAGGATCTCACCCGATCAGCTCGAGCAGCTGCAGCTCAACCTCCTGCTGTCGCACGCCTGTGGCGTCGGCGAGCCCTTTGCCGAGGACGTGGTCCGGGCGATGCTGTTGCTGCGCGCCAACGTTCTCGCAACCGGTCACGCCGGGTGCCGGCCGGTGGTGGTCGAGAGAGTCCTCGAGCTTCTCGAAGCCGGAGTGCACCCGGTGGTGCCGAGCCAGGGCTCGGTCGGCGCATCGGGCGACCTCGCTCCGCTCGCCCATCTGGCGCTGGTGCTGGTGGGGGAGGGCGAGGCGATCGTCGACGGGGAGCGGATGTCCGGCGCCGAGGCCCTGTCACGAGCCGGCTTCGAACCGCTGCACCTCGACGCCAAAGAGGGCCTGGCTCTGATCAACGGCACCCAGGCCTCGGCGGCGGTGGGTGCGCTTGCCGTGGCCGATGCCCGGCGCCTGCTCGATGCAGCCGACGTCATCTGCGCCTTGACCCTGGACGCCATGGCCGGCACCGATGCCGCCTTCGACCCGGCCGTCCACGCCGCGCGGCCCCACCCCGGCCAGGTGGCCAGCGCCGACCGCCTCCTCAAGCTGCTCGTCGGTTCGGAGATCCGGGAGTCCCACCGCGAGTGCGGTCGGGTCCAGGACGCCTACTCCCTGCGCTGCTCGCCGCAGGTCCACGGCGCCGGCCGCGATGCCCTCGAACACGCCCACCGGGTGCTCACGATCGAACTCAATTCGGCGACCGACAACCCGATGGTCTTTGCCGAGGGGCGGTTGATCTCCGGCGGCAACTTCCACGGCGCGCCGATCGCCGCGGTCTTCGACTACCTGGCGGCCACCCTCACCGACCTCGCCTCGATCTCCGAACGCCGGCTGGCGCGGATGGTGGACACGGCCCTCTCCGGGCTGCCGAGATTCCTGTCGCCCGACGCCGGGCTCAACTCGGGCTTCATGATGGTCCAGGTCTCGGCGGCGGCGTTGGTCAGCGAGTGCAAGACCCTGGCCCACCCGGCGTCGGTGGACTCGATCCCGACCTCGGCCGGTCAGGAGGACCACGTCTCGATGTCGACCTGGGCGGCGCGCAAGCTGGCCCGGGTGGTCGAGCTCACGCGGTTGGTGCTGGGGATGGAGTACCTCGCCGCCGTCCAGGCGCTCGAGTTCCAACGGCCGCTCAAGACCTCGCCGCGGCTCGAGGAAGCGGCCGCCCGCCTGCGGGCTCAGGTCCCCCGTCTCGAGCAGGATCGCTACATGGCCGCCGACATGGCCACCGCCGCCGATCTGGTTCCCGGCTTGGGACCTCTCGCAGACTGAGGCCTGTTCCGGGCCCGCCGCCCGCGATCCGGGATCGCGGCCATGGGTGCTCGTGGCCGGTCAACCGATCACAAGCGCTCGGTTGACCGGCCTCGAGCCCCCGCGCGCCAGGGCGCGCCGGCGGGCGGTTCGTGGGGAGTGGGGAACCCTCGCTTTGAGTGGCCCGCCCCCGCCCCCCACCCACCCACCCTCTGAAATCCGCGCGCTTCGCGCTGGCGGATTTCAGAGGGGCGGGGAAATTGACTTGGGCATTGCCAACGGCGAGGCGTTTCACCTGACGGAGGACATTGTGGGGCAGGCGTCCCGCCTGCCGGGCGGATGTTGGGGTCATCCCGATGTTCACGGCGGTGTTGCCCGTGAGTGCCCCCTCAAACGATGATTGGGCCTGGAGCATTCGCTCAACAACGAGAGTCCGAGTTCCCAACGTCGTTTGAGACGGCACGTCCGGTGGACGCGGCACGTTTCCGCACGCGCTTCCCGAGAGTTGCCACCCCAAACATTGTTGGCCCAATGCATCGAGCCGACGGAGAAGTCTGTGCCTCCCAACAATGTTTGAAGTGGCACGCTCCGCCGCACGAGGGCCTGTAGCAATCCGAAATCCGAAATTGAAAAAGCCCCCGAAGTCCGGGGGCTCGTGGATGCTCTGAAAAAACTCAAAACTCAAAACTAAGAACTCAAAACTGTGGTTGCTCCGTCAGGAGCAACCGGTCGTTCCCCCGCACGAGTCGCACTTGAGGCAGGTGCCGTTGCGGACGAGGGTGAGCGAGCCGCACTCGGGGCAGGGGTCGCCCTCGTAGCCCATGTAGCGCGCCTTCTGGGCGGCCGCCTGGGCCTGGCTCCCGAGCGTAGGTGCGTCCGGTGGCGACGGCCTTTGCCGGACGACGCGGTGACCGTGTTGCCGCCGCTCTGGTTGACGGCGATCGGGTGGACCTCGGCCATGTCCTCGTCGTTGGGCGGAATCTTGTGCTGGTCGGAGCCGGTGCCGACCGCGTCGTGGCGGAGGTCCTCGAGCGAGACCTGGGCGAGGTCGTCGCGGTCGAGGTAGGTGATGGCGAGCTCGCGGAAGATGTAGTCGATGACCGAGGTCGCCATCTTGATGCGGTCGTGGCCGCCGACCATGCCCGAGGGCTCGAAGCGGGTGAAGACGAAGGCGTCGACGTACTCCTCGAGCGGCACGCCGTACTGCAGACCGAGCGACACCGCGATCGCGAAGCAGTTCATCAGCGACCGGAAGGCGGCGCCCTCGCGGTGCATGTCGAGGAAGATCTCGCCGACCGAGCCGTCCTCGTACTCGCCGGTGCGGATGTAGACCTTGTGGCCGCCGACCGAGGCCTTCTGGGTGAAGCCGGTGCGCCGGCCGGGCAGGCGGTGGCGGCGCGCCTGGTAGCGGATCACGACCCGTTCGGCCATCGACTCGGCGACCTTGGCCGGCGTCGCCCGTGGCGACCGCCTCGGCCAGCGCCTCCTCCTCCTCGACGTCCATGGCGATGCCCAGAGGCTGGCTCAGCTTGGAGCCGTCGCGGTAGAGCGCGACCGCCTTGAGCATCTTCTGCCAGGCCAGGTAGTAGGCGCGTTTGATGTCGTCGAGGGTCGCCTCGGCGGGCATGTTGATGGTCTTGGAGATGGCGCCCGAGATGAAGGGCTGGGCCGCGGCCATCATCAGGATGTGGCCGTCGTAGCGGATCGAGCGGGTGCCGCTTCTTGCCGCAACGGTTGGCGCAGTCGAAGACCGGCAGGTGCTTCGTCGGCGAGGTGCGGCGCGCCCTCGACGGTCATGGTGCCGCAGGCCCAGGTGTTGGCGGTCTCGATCTCCTGGGTCGCGTGAACCCGAGACGAGGCGAGCACGTCGAAAGTCCAGTCGCCAATCTCGTCATCGGTGATACCGAGACCGCGGAGGAATGTCCTCGCCGACCACGTGCGGCGCGAAGGCGTTGCCGATGTCGAAGGAGGTCGGCAGCGCCTTCTCGACCTGTGCGATGACCTCGTCGGTGAAGCCCTTGGCGTTGCAGGGCCTCGTGATCGATCGTCGGGCACCCGTCGAGGGTGCCGTGGCCGATCGTGTAGGCGACGATCTCGTCGATCTGTTCGGTCGGTGTAGCCGAGGGTCGTGAGGGCCGACGGGATGCCCTGGTTGATGATCTTGAAATAGCCGCCGCCGGCGAGCTTCTTGAACTTGACCAGAGCGAAATCGGGCTCGATGCCGGTGGTGTCGCAGTCCATCACCAGACCGATGGTGCCGGTCGGGGCGAGCACCGTCGCCTGGGCGTTGCGGAAGCCGTGCTCGGTGCCGAGCTCGACCGCCCGGTTCCAGGCCTCGCGGGCGGCTGCGAGCAGATCGGGCGGCGTGGTCTCCGCGGACAGGCCCGTCAGGTTTGATCGTCAGGCCCTCGTACATCTCGGCCGGCGCGTCGTAGGCGGCCCGGCGGTGGTTGCCGATGACCCGCAGCATGTGCTCGCGGTTTTCCTCGAAGCCCGGGAAGGGACCGAGCTCGGCGGCCATCTCGGCCGAGGTCGCGTAGGACTCGCCGGTCATGATGGCGGTGATGGCGCCGCAGATCGAACGGCCCTTGTCGGAGTCGTAGGGGATGCCCAGCCGCATCAGCAACGATCCGATGTTGGCGAAGCCGAGACCCAGGGTGCGGTAGCGATAGCTCAGCTCGGCGATCCGGCGGCTCGGGAACGAGGCCATCAGCACCGAGATCTCGAGCACGATCGTCCACAGCCGGACCGCGTGACGGAAGAGCTCGATGTCGAAATGTCTGGTCCTGAATCGAGGAAGCGCACCAGGTTCAGCGACGCCAGGTTGCACGCCGTGTCGTCCAGGAACATGTACTCGGAACAGGGGTTGGAGGCGTTGATGCGCCCGCTCGCCGGGCAGGTGTGCCACTCGTTGATGGTGTCGTCGAACTGGAGGCCGGGATCGGCGCACTCCCAGGCCGCGAGGGTGATGTCGTTCCACAGCTTGGCCGCCGGGACCTTCTTCGCCACCGCACCGTCGGTGCGGTTGACCAGGGTCCAGTCGCGGTTGACCTCGAGGGCGCCGAAGAAGGCGTTGGGCACCCGGACGCTGTTGTTGGCGTTCTGGCCCGACACCGTGTAGTAGGCGTCCGAGTCCCAGTCGGTGTCGTACTCTTCGACCGGATAGGTCTGCACGCCCTGCGCGGCGAGCTGCAGCACGCGCTGGATCGGAACCGTCCGGCACGCCCCGCCGGCGCGCGGTCCGGATCGCCGTCTTGAGGTCGGCGTTCTTCTCCAGAGTCCATGACCGGATCGCCCGAGCCGTTCGGGAAGCACGCGTCGAGGATCTCCTGCAGCTGGCGCCGCAAGAGCCGCGATCCGGTGACCAGCGCGGCCACCTTGCGCTCTTCCACCGCCTTCCAGGAGATGAACTCCTCGATGTCGGGGTGGTCGAGATCGAGGCACACCATCTTGGCCGCGCGGCGGGTGGTGCCGCCTGATTTGATGGCGCCGGCCGCGCGGTCGCCGATCTTGAGGAAGGACATCAGACCCGAGGAACGGCCGCCGCCGGAGAGCGGTTCGCCGTGGCCGCGCAGCTGCGAGAAGTTGGTGCCGGTCCCCGAACCGTACTTGAACAGGCGGGCTTCGCGGACCCACAGGTTCATGATGCCGCCCTCGTTCACCAGATCGTCGGCGACCGACTGGATGAAGCAGGCGTGCGGCTGCGGGTGCTCGTAGGCGCTCGACGAGGTCTTGAGCTTGCCGGTCTTCGGGTCGGCGTACCAGTGGCCCTGGGCGGGGCCGGTGATGCCGTAGGCCCAGTGGAGCCCGGTGTTGAACCACTGCGGAGAGTTGGGCGCGGCGATCTGCGCCGGCCAGCATGTAGCAGAGCTCGTCGTGGAAGGCCTTCGGCGTCCTCGTCGCGTGTCGAAGTAGCCGTGCTCCTTGCCCCAGTGGGTCCAGCAGCCGGCGAGCCGGTCGAAGACCTGGCGGGCGTCGCGCTCGGGGCCGGTGAGCGGTTCCCCGCTTTCCGACATCTCGGGGTTGCCCTCCTCGTCGAGTTGCGGCACTCCCGCCTTGCGGAAGTACTTCTGGACGAGGACGTCGACCGCGACCTGGGACCACGTCTTCGGCGACCTTGATCCCGTCCATGGAGAAGACCACGCTGCCGTCGGGATTGCGGATCTCCGACGACCTCTCGATAAATTCGATGGACTCGTACGGATCGTGCTCGGCGCGTGTGAAGCGACGCGTGACCTTCATATGCTGCCCTCGACCTCCCCTGCGGTGGCCGCTATCCGGCGCAAAACTCCCCCTACAGACCTGTTTTGGATCACCGGTTCGCGGATTCTAAGCACTCGACTTGACCCACTATATATTGGGTCCCCGAACCTTGTCAACACTACATCTTGTGGTTCTGGGAGAGAATTTCCGAGCCCCGGAAGTGTCCAGGAATGAGTCATTTCGCAGGGGTCGGCTTCGACCGGGAGAGCGGGGGTCGCGGTCGTCTCGACTCCAGTCCCCGAGAGGAGAAGGCCTCGCCGGCCCCGGTTCCCCGTCTCCCGCGGCCGATCGGCACGAAGTGGCCGCATCACCGGTCCGCGGCGCCGTACCGTTCGCGGATCCGCGGGATCAGGAACTCGGAAAAACCGCGTTCGAGATCGTATCGGGGGGCCAGCCCCCAGTCGGCGCGGGCGGCGCTGTCGTCGACATCGGCCGGCCAGCTGTCGACGATGGCCTGCCGTTTGAGATCCGGCTCGAAGGTGATCTCGGCGTCGGGGAAGCCGGCCACCACGAGATCGCGGATCTCGGCCGCCGAGGGGTTGAAGGCTGTGATGTTGTAGACGTTCTGGCTGAGGCCGCCGGCGTCCGCCTGCGCGAGCTGGACCAGGGCGTCGACCGCGTCCGGCATCACCATGAACGGGATTCGGGTGTCGGGGCGCACGAAGCAGGCGTAGGACTCGCCTCGGGCCGCGGCGTGGATCATCTCGGGTGCGAAGTCCGAGGTGCCGCCCGACGGCACCGTCACCGCCGAGATCAGACCCGGGAAACCGAATGGCGCGGAAGTCGACCTTGCCGGAGAGGATCTCGGCGGCCAGCTGCTTGTAGTGGTGGGCGAAGTAGCGCCGAGGTGCTCGCAGTAGAGCTTGTTGCAGCCGTACATCGTGGTCGGGTTGTTCCACTCGTGCTCGCGCACCGCCGCCACCCTCGCTTTGGTCTCGAGATCGGGCAGGCCGTAGGCCGCAATCGATGACGGATAGAGGAAGACCACGGCCCGGCCGTGGGACTCGCCCTGGGCCTGGGCGAAATCGAGCAGCTTGAGGGTGCCCTCGACGTTGACCTGGTGACCGGTCACCGGAGTGAATTCGGCGCGGGTCGAGAGGATCGCGGCGAGGTGGTAGATCGTGTCGACCTCGTACTCGGAGAGGATCCGCTCGAGCAGGTGGGTCTCGAGGATCGAGCCCATGATACTCCTGCTCGACGAACTCGACGCGAGTCCCAGGGCTCGAGCGGTTTGAGGTCGATGGTGATGATCGCGGCTGTCGCCGTCGGCCGCGAGGCGCTCGATCAGGCCGTGGCCGATCTCGCCGCCGGCGCCGGTGATCAGGGTGACGTGCTTGCGCATGACGAGCCCTCCTCCGCGTGCCAGATTCCCCGACACGCCGTGAACCTGTCAAGCCGGGTTCAGGGCAACAGGGGTCCTGGATCGACAATTGCCTTTTTCTGCGTTGGTGGTGCGCCGTCTTTCTGAACGCTTCACCACGAGAGGAGCCACCCGTCGCATTGTTTGCCCCTCGTGCGTGAGGCAGGTTGACGAGCCGATCCCAAACAATGCGACAAGTGGCACCTCCGCAGCACCCGACCTTCAGGCGGGCGGTCTCCCTTTCGCCCTGTCTCCCTTGTCCGCCGCGTGCCTCTTGCCACCTGCCCCCATGCAAACCTCTCTGCGGTCTGTTGCATCTCATATAAATCGGGGAAACGGAAACTGAACCCGGGGCGTTTTCCCGAGAACTTCTCGCTCGTCAACCTGCGTACTTGTGGTGGGTCGGCTCGAGCGACGGAGGCAGGACTGGCAAAGGTACTGAGACTTCTCGTGATCGTGATCGTGGTGGCGGGCGCGGCGGGCGGCATCTACGCGTGGGTCGGGTCGCGCGGCACCGACGAAAACGGCAACACTCTGTCGAGGCCGAGATCGGCTCGATCACCGAGAAGGCGCTGGCGGTGGGTCAGATCGAACCGCGCGAGAAGTTCCAGGTCAAGTCGAAGATCTCGGGCATCGTCAAGCGCTGCTTTGTCGAGGTCGGCGATACGGTCCGTGCCGGTGATCGCACTCTTCGAAATCGCACCCGACCCGACCCCGCAGGAGCTCCTCAACGTCGATCACGGAGTGCAGTCGTCGGAGGCCAGCTTCCTCAAGGCCAAGGCGGACTACGAGCGCGGCGACGAGCTGCACCAAGACGGACTGATGTCGAAGGGCGATCTCGACGCCCTGCGCGAGATCTACGAGCTGGCCCGGATCGCCCGCCAGCAGGCCTTCGACAACCGCGAGCTGACCCGAAGTGGTCGAGGTGACCGGGGCGACACCGAGGTCGAGACATTCATCCGCACGACGGCCAGCGGCACCGTGCTGTCGCGGGCCGTCAACGTCGGTGACCCGGTGGTCCCGCTGACCTCCTACCAGCCGGGCACCGAACTCGCCTCGGTCGCCGATATGGGCGATCTGATCTTCAAGGGGACCGTGGACGAGATCGACGTCGGCAAGATCTCGGTCGGGATGCCGTGCCGGATCAAGGTCGGCGCCCTGCCCGACGACATCGTCACGGGGCGCTGGTCAGCGCATCGCGCCACAGGCTCAGAAGAGCGAGGGCGCGACCCTCTTCGATGTCGAGATCGAGCTCGACCCGGATCAGGAGGTGATCCTCCGCGCCGGTTACTCGGCCAACGCCGATGTCGTGATCCGCGAAAAAACCGACATCGTGCTCATCCCCGAGCGTCTCGTGCTCTTCGAAGACGATCAGACCTTTGTCGAGTTCCCGGGTGACGGCCCCGAGGCCGAGCCGAGCAAGATCGACGTCGAGCTCGGCCTCTCCGATGGCCTCAATGTCGAGATCGTCTCCGGGTTGTCGGAGGGCGACGAGGTCGTTCAGAGGCCTCCGAAGGAAATCAGCTGATGAATTCGGAATTCGGAATTCGGAATTCGGAATTCCATCCTTCGCTGCTCAGTGACTGAGGGTGGAGATTGGCCGGCCATTCAAAACTCAAAACTCACAACTCAAAACTCAGACGCGGAGTCGTCTGGATGATCGGCTTCGGTTCCTTTTTCCGGCAGCTGGCGCGCGATCTGTGGAGCCAGAAGCTGCGCACCTTCCTGACGACCTTCGGCATCATCTGGGGAACGGTGGCGGTGAGCCTCCTGCTCGCCTTCGGCCACGGGCTTCACCGGCAGATGATCAAAAGCGTCGCCGGTCTCGGCGACCGCATCGTCATCGCCTGGCCGATGCGGACCTCGATGACCTTCGAGGGTCTCGGCAAGGGACGCCGGATGCGGATGATGGAGGAGGACATCGACTATCTCGAGGCGCAGGTCGCCGCTCATCGACGGCATCTCGAGCGAGTACTCGCAGAGCCTGATCGCCCGTTACGGCGACCGGCAGCGATCGGTGCACGATGTCCGGGGTGTCGCCGGCCTACGGCGTGATGCGCAATATGATCCCGGCCGTAGGCGGCCGGTTCATCAACGACCATCGATGTCGAGCAGCGCCGCCGCGTGGTCTTTGTCGGCAACGAGCTGGCCGACGATCTGTTCGGCACCCAGGACGCGGTCGGCGAGACGGTCATGATCCACGGGTCGCCGTTCCTGGTGGTCGGCGTGCTCGTGCCCAAAGAGCAGGACTCGTCCTACTCGGGGCGCGACCATTCCAAGATGATCGTCCCCGAGTCGACCTTCCGCGCCCTCACCGGACAGAAGTATGTCGACAATTTCATCTACAAGGCGCCGTCACCCTGACCTCAACGAGAGCGCTGAACGACCAGGTGCGAACCGCCCTCAGCCGCCGCCTGCGATTCCATCCCGACGACGACCAGGCGATCCAGCTGTGGGACACCACCGAGATGTTCGTCTTCATGGACGCCTTCATGCTCGGTTTCCAGATCTTCCTCGGCATCATGGGCGTGCTGACCCTGATCGTCGGCGGCATCGGCGTCTCCAACATCATGAATGTCGTGGTCGAGGAGCGCACCCGAGAGATCGGGATCAAGATGGCGCTCGGCGCACGCGGTCGCGCCGTCCTCGGTCAGTTCCTGCTCGAGACGATGTGCCTGACCGCCATCGGTGGTGCCATCGGTCTCGGCATTTCGTTCGCGATCTGCTCGGCGTTCCCCACCAATCTCGAGGAGTATGTCGGTCTGCCCACGCTGTCGCCGGGTCTCGCGATCATGACCGCGTCGATTCTCGGTCTGGTGGGTCTGATGGCCGGTTACTTCCCGGCACGAAGCGCTTCCCAGCTCGACCCCGTCGTGGCGATGAAACTGTAGAGGAGAGCATCGAATGCAAATTCGGAATTCGGAATTCGGAATTCGGAATGACCACCCGCTCCCTCCGCGTGGAATGAGGCGGGGGAGGGCGGTGAGGAACTCAAAATTCAAAATTCAAAATTCAAAATTCGAGACCCGCCAATCGAACCCGACAACGACGGGGAGGACGTGATGAGTCTCCTCGATTGGCGGGTTGTGGGCGCGCTCTTCGTCAAGGCCTCATCGCTGCAACGCAAGCGGGCCACCTTGACCGTCGCCGCCATCGCCTGGGGGACCGTGGCGATCATCATGCTGCTGTCCTTCGGCGAAGGCCTCAAAATCCAACTGATGAAGGGCCGCCGCGGCATGGGCGAAAACATCGCGGTGTGGTGGCCCGACGAGACCTCGAAGGTGTGGCAGGGGTTGCCCGAAGGTCGTCCGATCCGTCCGCGGATGGACGACATCACCTACCTCCGGGGCCGCATGACCGCGGCTTCGGGCGTCATCGGTGAGTTGACCAGCTGGTCGAGCTCGATGACCTACGGCACGACCACCATCACCGGAAGGGTGACCGGCGCCAACTGGGAGTACGGCGAGATACGCCACCACTTCGCACAGGCCGGCGGGCGGTTCTTCAACGCCAACGACGAACGCGAGAAACGGCGGGTGATCTTCCTCGGAGATGCGCTGGCCAAAGAGATTTTCGGCGATCAGGACCCGGTGGGGAAAACCATGTTCGTCGACCGTGTACCGTACCTGGTGATCGGCGTTCTCCAGCACAAGATGCAGATGGGCACCTACAAGGGGCCCGACGAAGACGGCTCGGTCATCCCCATCACCACCTTCGCGGCGCAGTTCGGGCGGCAGCGGCTCACCAACATCGTCTTCAAGGCGCGGACCGCCGAGGACATGCCGGTGGCCCGCGAACAGTTCAACCAGGCCCTGGCGGCCAAGTTCCGTTTCGATCCAACCGACGAACAGGTGACCGGACTGTGGGACACCGTCGAGGGCGCCAAGGTCATGGGCAACATCATGATCGGGTTGCAGGCGTTTCTCGGCATCATCGGGGCCTTGACCCTGCTCATCGGCGGCATCGGGGTGGCCAACATCATGTACGCGGTCGTCAAGGAGAAGACGCGGGAGATCGGGGTGCAGATGGCCCTCGGCGCGCGCCGCGGGTGGGTGACCGGTCCCTTTGTCCTGCAGGGGCTCTCCTACACCCTGGTCGGGGGCGCCCTCGGTCTTGCCCTCGCGGTGGTGATGATCCTGCTTCTCGGCATGGTCCCGGTGGAGGGCAACCAGGCGATGGAGTTCCTCGGTAAACCGACGCTGTCGTGGCAGATCGCGGCGGCGACCGCCGCCATCCTCGGCGGCATCGGCATTCTCGCCGGCTATTTCCCAGCGCGACGAGCCGCGACGGTGGACCCTGCAGAAACCCTGAGGTACGAGTGATGGCCACCGCTATTTCGGATTTCGGATTTCGGATTTCGAATTTCCGGTCCAGCCCCGTTCCGTATCGTGGTCGGTTGGGTAGCGGAAAAATCCGAAATTCGAAATTCGAAATTCGAAATTATGAAGTCGCACGTGTCTGCAATCAGAATCGGAGTTCTCGATGAACTGGTCACTGGGCAAGAAGAAGAACGGGGTCGCGGAGTCGAACGGCCACATCATCGACATGAGCGCGATCACCAAGGTCTACGACACCGGCAAGATCAAGGTCGAGGCGCTGCGCGGGATCGATCTCGTGGTCAAGGGCGGGGAGTTCGTGGCGGTGGTCGGCCCCTCCGGTTCCGGCAAGTCGACGTTGCTCAACCTTCTCGGCTGCCTCGACACGCCGTCCGATGGTGAGTACCGGCTGGGGGGCGAGGCGGTGTCCGGTCTCGACCGCGACCAGTTGGCCGACATCCGCAACCGGCGGGTCGGCTTCGTCTTTCAGAACTTCAACCTCCTGCCGCAACTCAGTGCCCTCGAAAACGTGGAGATGCCGCTTCTCTTCGGCGGCGTCGGCCGCAAAGAACGGCGGCGAAGGGCCCTCGAGCAACTCGAGTCCGTCGGCCTGGCGGATCGCGTGGAGCACAAACCCACCGAGCTCTCGGGTGGGCAGATGCAACGGGTGGCCATCGCCCGCGCCCTGGCCATGGAGCCGGACATCGTGCTCGCCGACGAGCCCACCGGCAACCTCGACACCGGGTCGGGCTCGGACGTGATGAGCGTGCTCGACGGTCTCTGGAAACAGGGCAGGACCCTGGTGGTGGTGACCCACGACAAGGCGCTGGCCGGACGCGCCAACCGCATGGTCGAGATCCGCGACGGGGTCGTCGTCGAGGACAGACCCACCTCCTCTGAATTCGGATTTCGGATTTCGGATTTCGGATTTCGGATTTTCCATCGCTCGTCCCGCCTCGTTGCGTGATGACCAATTCGGGTAGCGGGTAGGTGGATTTCACCACCCCCTCCACCTCGTAGATCGACGGTGGGGAAAGGTCAAATCCGAAATCCGAAATCCGAAATCCGAAATTGCCGGGCTTCGTGAGCGGCTTCGCGGTACAATGGGGCGTGAGGTATCTGCATGCTTGAGGACGAACTCACACCCACACGGCGTCAGTTTCCGAGAATCCCGACCGAAAATGTGGTCCTGATTCACCGTATCGGTCCGGCGGAACAACGCGAGATGGCCACCGCCCGCCAGATGGGGCCCGGCGGTCTCATGATCAACAGCATCGAGTCATTGGGGATCGATTCCTATCTGCGACTCATGCTCACCGTCGACCACGAGGTCGTGGAGGCGATCGGTCGGGTGGTGTGGGAAAAGCCCGCCAAGGAGGGCGGTTTCGACGTCGGGGTCGCCTTCGTGTCGATCGATGCCGCCCACGCCGACCGGATCATGGCGGAGATGGTCCAGGCCAACCCCGGGTAGACGCGCACCCCCGCCCGACCGTCCCGCTACACCATTCTGAGCCTCAGTAGTCGAGGGTGAGGATCCGGCCCTCGGTGAATTGGAAGAACGCGTCCTTTTCGGCCACCTGGATCCCGGGCGCGAGATCGGCGGCGGTCTTGCCAGCAGCCTGGATGCACCCGGGACAGGCGAAGATCGGAACACCGAGTTCGAGCAGGCGAGCGATCTGGATTTGCGACGCGGGGAATTGGGCGTACCCGATATCCGGTGCATCCGCGAGCACGACTTCGATGCCCTCGATGTCGAAGTAGACCAGCACGTCCTTGTCGGCGGCCATCAGTTCCGCCATTTTGAGGGCCATCAGGACCCGGTGTGGATCGTCGGTACCGTGGGAGACATGAATAAAGACACCGTCGCGCGGGGGGACAGGAACTGTCATTTCGCTGACCGTTGTCGTGCCCGCGCCACAGCCCAGGGTGACCACCAGGAGTGCAAGGCAAAGAGCCGTCGGGGCGATTTGAGAATTTTGCATTTTCCCTCCCTTGAGCAAGTATTCAAATTATTGATTCAAAAGCACTTTTACAAATCGTTCGAACGATAGCACGATTGAACGGGAACCTGCGGTGCTACAATTCCAGGCCGTGTCGAGGCAGCCCCTTTTTGAACCGGTGAACCGACTCCAAATCATTGGACAGCCGGCGTTTATCATGTGCTTGGCCCTGACCCTCCTGGCCATGTTTGGGGTCTCGTGTGGCGGCCGACGGCAGCAGGTTGGCGCCGACGCTTCGGAGACCGAACTCAGCTTCCCTGGCGCTCCGGTCATCCTGATCTCGATCGACACCCTGCGTTCCGACCACCTGCCGGTCTATGGCTATCGCGGGGTCGAGACTCCGAACATCGACGGCCTGCGCGCCGAATCGGTTCTTTTTTCGCGCGCCTACTCCCACTCGCCGCTCACTCTGCCGTCGCACGTGTCGATACTCACCGGCGTTCTCCCTGCCGACCACGGCGTGCGCAACAACCTCGGTTTCACCTTTGACGGCGTCCGGCACCCCACCATTCCATCGCTGCTGGAGGCCGGGGGCTACGTGACCGGTGCCGCGGTGTCGGCCTATGTCCTGCGCGCCGGCACCGGTCTCGGACCGCTCTTCGACGTCTACGACGACGACTTTCTGATCGCCGGCGAGGGCGCCGGCGCGGCCCTCGAACGCGTCGGCCGCGACACCGTGAAGGCCGCGCAGAGTTGGATCGGAGAGCATGCCGACCAACCGCTTTTCTATTTTCTCCACCTCTTCGAGCCCCACACCCCCTACGATCCACCGGAGCCGTTTGCCAGCCGCTACCCGCTCGCCTACGACGGTGAGATCGCCACCGCGGACGCCGATGTCGGCGACTTCCTGGCTTTCCTGAAACAGATGGGTCTCTACGACCGGGCGATCATCGTGCTGCTTTCCGACCACGGCGAGGGTCTCGGCGATCACGGTGAGGCCGAGCACGGGATCTTCCTCTACCGCGAGGCGATCCAGGTGCCCCTGATCATCCGGCTCCCCGGCGGCGCCCTCGGCGCCACGACCGTCGACCAACCGGTGCAGCTGATCGACGTCCTGCCAACGGTGACGCGGTTGGTGGGCATCGAGCCGCCGCCCGACGAGCGCGGGCGGTCCCTGTTCGGCAGACCGGCCGGTGATGCCGCTTCACGCGCGATCATCGCCGAGACCTGGGTTCCCCGCATCCACTTCGGGTGGTCCGAGCTGTGGTCGCTGATCGACGGGCGCCACCATTTGATCTCCGCCCCTCGCCCGGAGCTTTTCGACGTCGTCGCCGACCCGGCGGAAGAGAACGATCTGATCGAGGAGTTGCCCGTCGAAGCGGAACGGCTCGCTGCCGTTCTCGCGCCAGAAGTGCGTCCCCTCGAGGAGGCGCCGAACATCGACCCCGTGGATGCCGACCGTCTCCGCGCCCTCGGTTATGTCGGCGAGGTGGCGGCAACGCCGGCGGGCCCGCTGGCGGACCCCAAGGACCGGATCGAGACTCTCCACCTCCTCAACGAGGCCACCGGGCTGGCGGCTGCAGGCAACACCGCCAAGGCGGTGGCCCGCCTGCAAGAGCTGGTGGCGGCAAACCCGGGCTTCACCGCCGGCTGGCTCCAACTCGCCACGATCAGCCATTCAAGCGGCCGCCTGGAGGAGGCGATCTCGGCTTACAAAGAGACCATCAAGCTCGACCCGTCGCTGACCGCCAAGTGCGGCGCCGCGCTCGCCGCGATCCACCAGGGGCTTCGCCGCTGGGACGAGGCGGAGGTGTGGGCGAGGCGCTGTATCGCCGCCGGATCGGCCGCCGGCCATCTGCAGCTGGGACGGATCGAGTTCGCGCGAGGCAACCTCACCGCGGCTGAATCCGAGGCCAGGCTGGCGATGGAGGATCCCTTGCATCGGGTGGTCGGCGCCGTGTTCCTGGCGGAGGTTCTCGCCGGCCAGGGCCGGGTGGACGAGGCCCTCGGTCTGGTCGAGGCCGCGGACGAGGAACTCGAGGCGCAACATCTCGATCCGGTCCCGCGCCTCCATCTGGTGCGCGGCGATCTCATGGGCCGTCTGGAACGATTCGACGAGGCCGAGAGGGATTTCCTGACCGAGATCGCCTGGTACCCGGAGAACCTGACCGCCTACACCAACCTGGCGGTTGTCTACTACGTCACGCGGCGGGTCGATCAGGCCCGTTCGACCCTCGAGCGCATGGTCGAGGCCAATCCCAACCCCATCAGTCTCTTCGTGGCGGCGCGAACCTGCCGCGAGATCGGCGACACTGAGGCTGCAGCCGTTTGGCAGCAACGGATCGACGCCCAGCGTTGACCATGGCTGCTCGCGGCATGGATCAATAGCTCTGATGGTGGGCCAAGGCCCACCCTACAAGTTCGCTCGATATGAGGGCCCAACGTAGGGTGGGCCTTGGCCCACCTTCAGACCCACCAAGGGTGAGTGGAATCTACCTGTGAGCCGGTGCAGTCCATGATGCTGTTTTGGACAAAGGTGATCCAACATCAACAATCCAACATCCAACATCAGCTTCGCCTCCGTTTACAATGCATACCGGAGGCTGACCATGAGCGACGATTCTTCCTTGACCGGCCGTTGCCTGTGCGGCGCCGTCCGGTTCGAGATCGTGCCGCCGACGAAGTGGTGCGCCCACTGCCACTGTTCACTGTGCCGGCGCGCCCACGGCGCGGCGTTCGTGACGTGGTTCGGGGTGGAGCGGACGCAGTTCTCGATGACCTCGGGTGAGGAACACCTCGTCTGGTACCGGTCCTCGCCGCCGGCCCGCCGCGGCTTCTGCGGCCGCTGCGGCAGCACCCTCTTTTTCGAGGGCGAACGATGGCCCGACGAGATCCACATCGCTCTCGCCCACATGGAGGAGCCCATCGACCGGGCGCCTGCAGCGCACGTCTTCTACGACCACCACGCGAGCTGGTTCGAGGTCGGCGATGGGCTGCGGCGCCTCGGGGGGCTGAACGGCAACGAGGAGATCCCTCCGAAGTGATGGCCGCGAACCGGGCCGCCCGTCCTGCTACACTGCGGCGCGGAGGGGCGTCGCGAGTGATGAGCAAGAAGACCATCGCCGGGCTGATCGTACTCACGGCGGCCGCCGGTCTCGCCGGCTGGGCCGCGGAAGAAATAAAGGACGATCAGCAGGCAGTCGGCGGGCTCGCCTTTCTCGATGAGGTCGAGGTCACCGTCGTCAACCTCGAGGCGTTTGTCCGCGACAAGGACGGGACGCCGGTCACCGATCTCGGGATCGACGACTTCGAGGTCTTTCAGGACGGCGAGCAACGCAAGGTGACCCACTTCCTCCTGGTGAATGAGGCCGTTCGGCGCGAGGTGACGGAAGCATCGGCCGCCGATGAGGCCCCGGCGTCTGCTGGGGTCGAGGTCGCTCCGCAACCGGAGATCCAGCCCATCCACATCGTCGTCTATGTGGACGACGAAAACCTGATGCCCTTCGACCGCAACCGGGTGTTGGGGGCCCTGCGCCAGTTTCTGACCGACACGGTGCGCGATGGCGTCCAGGCGATGATCGTCGCCAACCAGGGATCGCCCCACGTCATCCAGCCCTTCACCTCGAACGCCGGCGAGCTTGCCGACGCCCTGCGGGAGCTGCGGAAGAGCACGGGCGGCAGGACGGCAAACCAGTCACAGCATGCCAACCTCCAGCGCGATATCGATCGGCTGCGCAACGAGGAGGCGACCAGGGTCGGCAAGGACGACCCCCTCACCCAGAAGGCGGCCCTGGTCCTGGACGACCTCATTTCCTACGCCGACCAGATCAACTCGGAGATTCAGCGCGACATCACGGCGGTGCGCATGGTGGGGACCGGGCTCACCGGGTTGCCGGGCCGCAAATGCCTGGTCTACGTGTCCAGCGGGATGCCGATGGTGATCGCAAAGGACCTGTTCTACGAGTTCACCAACATGTACAAAGGCGTGTCCTTTCTGAGTCTGACGGCGCGTTTCAACAAGCGCGCCGACTACCGCGATCTGGCTGCAGCCGCCAATTCACAGGGGATGGTCTTCTACACCATCGACGCCCGCGGGCTGGCGCCCGACGTGGGAGTGTCGGCCGAACGCGGCGTGTCCGGCGATCCGGCCGCTGCCGCCATCGCGATGATGAACACCGAGGAGCCGCTGGTCTACATCGCCGAACGCACCGGAGGATTGTCCACGGTCGGCACCAACGACTTCACGGGCGGCCTTGCCAGGATCCGCGAGGATCTCTTCACCTATTACTCGATCGGCTACCCCATCCACAGCGTCGGCAGCGACCGGGTCCACCGCATCGAGATCAGGTTGCCCAACCACCCTGGACTCGACGTCCGCTATCGCTCGGCCTTTGTCGAAAAGAGCCGCGAATCGGAAGTGCAGGACCGGGTGATGACCGCCCTCCTCTTCGATATCGACGAGAACCCGATGCAGATCGAAGCCGTTGCCGACAAGCCGACAGCGGCCCAGGAGGATCGCTGGCTCCTGCCGTTACGGGTCTCCTTCCCCACCCGGTCGGTGGCGCTGCTGCCGCAGGGAGACAATTTCGTCGGCGAAGTGGTGCTCTACGTGTCGCTGCGCGACGCCTCCGGCAAACAGGCCGACCTCCAGCAGCGGGTGCAGGAGATCTACATTCCGCGGGCCGAGTACGAGCGCATGGCGAACCTGAGGTTGTCGATCGATCTCCAGTTGCTGGTCGAGTCGGGCCGATTTCGGGTGGCGGTGGGGCTTTATGACCGGCTGACGCGGCAGGCGTCCTATCAGGTATTGAATTCGTCCACACCGGACGTCTCACAGGGAGAGTGATGATGAAGTTTCGGGAAATCGTCGTCGTTGTGTGCGTATGTGCGGCTGCGGTGTTGGCGGCGGCCGATGCTTCCGCCCAGGCCGCCGGCCGGGTGGCCGGCAAGGTCGTCGACGTGGAGGGCAACCCCATCGAAGGGGTCCAGGTGACCATCACCACCGCGGACCTCGTGAACTACGAGGACACCGCCACCAGCAACAAGAAGGGCCGCTTCATGGTCGGCCACAGCAATGCCACCTTCACCTACACCTACAAGCTCGAAAAGGAAGGCTATGAGGTGCTGGTGGAAAAGGTGCGGGCCAACGTGGGAGGTTCCACCCAGCGGACCTTCGTGATGCGGCCCGCCGGATCGGCACAGGTCCGGCGAATCCCGCCGCCATGCTCCGGGGACAGGCGGCCGATGTCTTCAACTCGGGTGTCGAGGCGCAGAACGCCGGCGACCTCGAGACCGCCGCCGAGCGCTACGCCAAGGCGGCCGAGCTCGATCCCGACCCTTGCGGCGCCTTTTGCCGGGCTCGCCGGGGTCTACTATCTGCAGGGCAAGTTCGCCGAATCGGCGGCGGCCGCCGAAAAGGCGCTCGAGCTGGATGCATCCGACGCGCGTGCCCTGCAGATCCGTTACGAAGCCTACCGCAAGGACGGCGACCCCCGCGCTGAAGAGGCGGCGGCCGCTCTCAAGACCGCGGGTGTCGACTCCGAGGCCGCCGGCCGCGTCTACAACGAGGCGATCGACGTCTACCGCGCGGGCGACCGTGCCAAGGCCAGGGCCCTCCTCGAGGAAGCGGTGACGGTCGACCCCACGCTGGTGCCGCCGCACGTCTTCCTGGGCGCGATCTGCAAAGAGGACGGTGACATCGAGTGCGCCCGGCGCGAGGTCGAAGCGGTGCTGGCGCTCGAGCCCGACAACGCGCTGGCCGTGAGGCTGGCCTACGACATGGCCGTGGCGCGCGGCGACGATGCGGTCGAAATGGAGTTGGCGGCGAAATTGGCGGAGGTCGATCCCGACTATGCGGTCGAAGAGCTCTTCAAACGCGGCGTGGAGCATTACGACGCCGGCCTCTACGACGAGGCGGCGGGGCTCATGGAACTCGTGCTCAAGGTGCGGCCCGACGAACCGAAGGCCATCTTCATCCTCGGGATGGCGGCCTTCAACAAGGGTGACACCGGGTCTGCGCGCGCCTACCTCGAACGCTTCATCCTACTGGCGCCGGATGACCCCGACGCCGCCATCGCCAAGGAGCTCTTGAGCTACAGTCAATGAGTGCAGGCCAACACCGGGAGGTGGACATGAAAACGAGAAGGGTCGTGATGCACATCGCCATCGGGGCCGCGACCGTGGTGATGATCGCGGGATGCGGATCGAGCAGCTCGGACGGTTCGAAGGCCACGGGACCGGTCAAGCCCAGCGTGACCCAGGTCGGCCGCACCCAGGTGAGGACGGTCGGCGCGGACCTCGAAGGCATCGTCAGTTACAAATTCGCCGACTCGAGTCTTGGTGACGAGTGGCTGATCATCGATGTCGCGCTCACCGGTCAGCGGTCGGAATCGATCGAGGTCGAGTTGAGCGATGTGTCGGTGCGAACCCCCGACGGTCGGCGGATCCCGCTGCCGACCCAGAAGGAGTTCATCGACGCCTACCCGCAGCTGCAGAGCATGCTCCGCCGCGCGGCCGTGGCGTCAGAGCCGCTTCAGGCCACCCGGGGCGACAAGCGGGAGTGCGTTCTCAACTTCCTTCGCATCCCGGGGACCGGGTCGACGCGGGACGCCATCTGGGTCAACCAGCGCGAGCTGTGCATCGGCATGCTCGTCTTTCCGGTTGCGGGCGGGGTCCAACCGGGACGGTGGAAGCTGATCATCGAGCTCGAAGAGTCGAGCCTCGAGATCCCCTTCGACCTCGGCCAGTAATCCGGAGATACCACGTCGTGTCCGGAAGACCGGACATCCTCCCGGCGGAGGGTCCGAAATTTCGGATGTTCCGGATGGTGGATTGCCTCCACCACGGGACACCCCCGAGGTGACCCCGTCGGCGATCTGAACCGGCTCCACACCGAAGTTGTTGTTTTCAAAGGGAAAGTCGATCCCGGAGATGGTTTTGGGTTCGGTGTCTCAATATCAAGACAATCCCGGGTTGATGTGTCTCCCAGGGCACGGAAATTGCAGGAGATTTTTTCCTTGAAGACGAACGACCACCAGAACACCACGTTGCAACCACGGGCGGCGTCGACCCGGATTCGGTTGGAGGAAGCCGAAGATCGGGTCCGGCTGCCGCTGTTCGAACGATGAAAGGAGGGTGACGCAGGAGGGAGGAGGATCCGTGCGAGGAAGACATTCTTCGTTTTCGTTCAAAATTTTTTGTAAGGAGAATTGGGTATGAATCGACGTAATTTGATTTTGTTGCTGGCCGTGGCTGTGGCCGTGGCGGCGATTCCCGCCGCCGCGCAGACCAGCCAGACCGGGTCCATCAGCGGCACCATCATGTACAACGGCGAGGGCCTGCCGGGTGTGACCATCCAGATCAGCTCACCGGCGTCGCAGGGCGACAAGGTCGTCATCTCGCAGACCAACGGTGACTTCATCTCGCCGTTCCTGGCTCCCGGTGACTACACCGTGACCTTCAGCCTCGAGGGCTTCAAGACCCAGACCGCCGAGGGCGTCAAGGTCTCCAACCAGCAGGTCAAGCGCCTCGACGTGATGATGGTGGATGAGAGCTTCGAGGGCGAGATCGAGGTCGTGGGCGCCGGCGAGACCATCTCGCAGAACATCGTCGCCCAGACCACCGTGCCCCTCGACTTCCAGGAGAAACTGGCCGATCACCCGCACCATCGAATCGGCCTCGCTGCTGGTCCCCGGCGTCAACAGCGCCGGCATCAACGGCATCACCATCTCGGGCGCCCAGTCGTACGAGAACCTGTGGCTGATCAACGGCGTCGTGGTCAACGAGAACATCCGCGGCCAGGCGCTCGACCTCTACATCGAGGACGCGGTCCTCGAGACCACGACCTCGACCTCGGGTGTGTCGGCCGAGTACGGCCGCTTCCAGGGCGGCGTCATCAACATGCTGACCAAGAGCGGCGGCAACCAGTTCTCGGGTTCGTTCCGCGCCAACCTGTCGAACGACAAGTGGGTCTCGCGCACCGAGCTCTCTCCCGATGCGGTCGATGACATCAGCACCATCTACGAGGCCACCTTCGGTGGTTACATCCTCAAGGACGCGCTGTGGTTCTTCCTGGCCGCCCGCGACACCTCGTTCTCCGAGTCGCGGACCACCGACTACACCCTGATTCCCTACACCTACGGCAACGACAACCAGCGCTACGAGGGCAAGCTCACCTGGTCGATCACCAAGGACCACCGCGTGGTCGGTTCCTACGCCGAGATCGAGTCGGCTTCGAACAACACCGACTTCGGCACCATCCTCGACCTGGCGAGCCTCAACCCGGCCCGCTCGGACCCGCAGGACATGTGGTCGGTCAACTACACCGGTGTGATCACCGAGAACTTCTTCCTCGAAGGTCTCTACTCCGAGCGCAACTACCAGATCGGCGTCGGTTCGGGCTCGCCCTACACCGACATCATCGGCGGCACCCTGCTGCTCGATCGCTCGCGCGGTTCGCGCGCTACCACACGCCGACCTTCTGCTCGGCGCCCGAGTGCCTCGAGGAGGAGCGCAACAACGAGAACTGGTACCTCAAGGGCTCGTACTTCTTAACCAGTGAGAATGCTCGGCACCCACGACCTGGTGGTCGGTTACGACGAGTTCCACGACTACCGCATCCAGGACAACCACCAGCAGGGGTCCGACTTCCGCATCTACGGTTCCACCGCCATCATCCTCCCTGACAACTCGATCTACCCGGTGTTCGCGCCGGATCGATCTGTCAACAACCGTCAGACCTATTACCGGTGGACCCCCATCTTCGGGCCTCCCAACTCTTCCGACTTCACGACCGAGTCGCTCTACGCCAACGACACCTGGCGCCTCAACAACAACTGGTCGTTCAACGTCGGTCTCCGTTACGACAGGAACAAGGGCGTCGACGGCTCGAACACCTTGGTCTCCAACGACTCGCGCCTGACCCCGCGGCTCGGCGTCGCCTGGGACATCAAGGCCGACGGCGACTTCGTCATCAACGCCTCCTACTCGCAGTACACCGCGGCCCTGGCCCAGGGCGTCGCCAACGACGCTTCCGACGCCGGATCGCCGGCCTGGACCCTCCTTTATTACACAGGTCCCTGCGTCAACTGCGAGGCTTACTCCACCGGTGACTACTCGAACCTGGTGAGCCAGGACGACGCCATCCAGATCTGGAACGACTGGTTCGAAGCCAATGGTGGTGTCAACACGCTGCCCGGCTTCTCGGGTGGTTCCTTCCCCGGCTTCACCCCGGTGATTCCGCCCGGTACTTTGGCCTCGCCTTACACCGATGAGTGGTCTCTCGGGTTCACAAAGCGCCTGGGTAACCGCGGCGTCGTCCGGGTAGACTACGTCTATCGCGATGCCAAGTCCTTCTACATCCAGAACTCCGAGGTGGGGCGCACGGTCGACACCGGTTTCATCGGTGAGATCGACCAGATGTACGTCACCAACGACACCGGCAACATCTACAACCGCACCTACAACGGTCTCCACACCAACGTCCAGTACCGCATCGGCGACCGGTGGGACATCGGCGCCAGCTGGACCTACTCGACCGCCAAGGGCAACTTCGACGGCGAGACCTCGGCCTCCGGTCCGGTGACCGGCGGCGCCCTGGTCTACCCCGAGTACGGCGAGGCTTCGTGGAACTACCCCGACGGCTACACCGCCAGTGATCTGCGCAACCAGTTCCGCACCTGGGTGGTGTGGGACGCCATTTCGACCAAGCGCAACAGCCTGTCGGCATCGGTGTTGTTCAACTACTACACCGGCAACAACTACTCGTGGACCGGTTCGGTCGATGTGAGGCCGTACGTCACCAACCCGGGCTATATCACCCCGCCCTCGACCGCGACCTACTATTTCTCCGAACCCGGTTCGCAGCACTGGGACAACATCTCGAGCACCGACTTCGCCCTCAACTACGGGTTCACCGTCGGCGCCGGCGTGCAGTTGTTCGCCCAGTTCGACCTGACCAACGCCTTCAACCAGCAGGGCCAGGACGGCGGCAACACCACGATCAACGTGTTCGACACCAACGGCAGCTATACCTTCAACCCCTTCACCGAGACCCCGGTGCAGGGCACCAACTGGGACTTCGGCTCCAGCTTCGGCGAGCCGACGTCCGAGAATTCCTACCAGACGCCGAGGACCTTCCGGTTCTCGCTCGGCGTTCGTTTCTGATCACTTTCGGTCCCGGCCTCACGGCCGGGACCTCTTTTTGTCCGCCGGCCAACGGCCGGCGGACAGAAAAAGAATGGTGGCACGTCCAACACGGCGTGAGCACCCGAACGTGGCTTATCGCCGTCGGCACGGCGTACGGTAGGCCCTGGCCCACCTTCAGAAACTGATTGAGACCGGGCGGCACAGGTGCCGCCCCTACCCGCAAAGGGCACTTCCCTGTAGTGGCGGGGCCTGCCCCGCCTTCCTGAAGCACCACCGAAGAACGGCAGTGTCGATGATCTTGCACAAGGCTCAAATGGCACCTCCTCCGCACCCGGGCCGTTTCTGAACGGCATTCCCGAGAGGAGCCACCCTTGACATTGTGTGGCCCGAGAAATCCCTCACTTCGTGAAGATCCGGGAATCCAACAATGTCAAAAGTGGCACCTCCGCCGCAAGCGGTCACACCTACCTGGAAGGCGGGACGGCTGCCCCACAACCGGGCCGCCGCTGAGACGTTTGTGGGGCACGCGTCCCGCGTGCCATGCGGTTGGGTACCACCCTCCCTGAACACTCGGGCGCACTTATCGGTGGGAGGTTGGTCGGCAAATCCGAATTCCGAATTCCGAATTCAACCTACGTCGTTTCCTCCACCACCGCCTCCAACCGTCCGTGCTTTTCGCGCTTGCCGCGGAAGATGGACCCGAGGCGATCCATGTAGGCGTAGACGACGGGCACCAGGAAGAGGGTGAGGAAGGTGGAGACGGTCATTCCGCCCGCGGTCGCGACCGCCATCGGTGCGCGCGCCTCGCCGCCCTCGCCGAGGGCCAGCGCCACCGGCAGCACGCCGAAGACCATCGACACCGCGGTCATCAGAATCGGCCGCAGGCGGATCGGGCACGCCTCACGCAGGGCTGCTTCGCGATCGAGGCCCGTCTCCTGCTTCTGGATCGTCAGGTCGACCAGCAGGATCGAGTTCTTGGTCACCAGACCGAAGAGGAGGATGATCCCGATCACCGACATGATGTTGATCGTATAACCGGTGACGAACAGTGCGAGCAGCGCGCCGACCATGGCCGGCGGCAGGGCGAACATGATGGTGAAGGGGTGGAGCAGTGAATCGAACTGGCTCGCCAACAACATGTAGACGATGAGGATGGCGAGACCGATGGCGAACAGCAGCGAGTTCATGGAGGAGGCGAACTCCTCGGCCTGGCCGGTGATCGTGGCGTAGTAGCCCTCGGGCAGCTCCTCGTCGAAAATTCGGTCGACGGTCTCGAGAGCGCGGTTGAGCGGCACCCCCTCGAGGTTGGCGGAGAGAAGAACCGAGCGCTCGCGGTCGGTGCGGTTGATGTTGATCGGGCCGACGCCGTAGGTGATCTCGACCACCGAGTCGAGCCGTACCATCTGGCCGGTCCTGGTGCGGACCTCGAGCCGGCCGATGTCCTCGGGAGTTCTGGCTTGCGTTGGGTGGACCTTGATGCGGACGTCGTAGCGTTTGCCCTCGTCGGTGAAGGATCCGACCTCGCGGCCCGCGACCAGTGCGTACACGGTTTCGAAGATGGTGGCCGCATCGAGACCGAGGTCGGCCGCCCGTTCGCGGTCGACGGTGACATAAAGCTGCGGCTGTTCGAGGTCGAGGTTGGTGTCGAGGTCGACGAAGCCGGGCTCGGCTGAAAGCCTCTCGATCATTCGGCGTCCGATACGGTCGAGCTCGTCGAGGCTGGGACCACGGATCGAGTAGGCGAGGGCCTTTTCGCCGCCCTCGCCGCCGACGTTGTAGAAGCTGAACTCGATGACCGAGGCCTGCAGCCCTTCGATCTGCGCCAGCTCCCGGCGCAGTCGCTGCACCACCTCGGCCTGGGTGGTCTCGCGCTGGTCGGGTTTGAACATCCGCATGAACATGATCCCCGAGTTGACCCGCCCCCGCTCTTCGATGTCGAGAGCGGCAAAGCCGGAGCGGATCTCGGGCTGGGAGAGCACGATGCGCTCCATCTCCTGCATCTTGCGGTCCATGGCCTCGAGCGAGATGCCGACCGGCGCCTCGGCTGTGATCATGAACGACGACATGTCCTCGGCCGGGGCGAACTCGGCGCCGATGAACGGTGTCAGACCGAGACTGGCGACGACGATCACGGTCGACGCGACCAGGGTGGTGATCTTGTGCCGGAGGACCCAGTCGAGGGCCGTGGCGTAGGCCTGTTCGAGCCGGTCGAAACCGCCCTCGAGGATCTCATACAGCCTGCCGTGCTTGGGTTTTACCGTCAAGATCCGCGAACACAGCATGGGGGTCAGGGTGAGGGCGACGAAGAGCGAAATCAGGACCGCCGCCGCCACCGAGATGCCGAACTCGTAGAGAAACTGGCCGATCATGCCCTTCATGTAGGCCACCGGGATGAAGACCGCGGCGATCGCGAAGGTCGCGGCCATGGCGGCGAGCGCGATCTCCCGTGTCCCCTTGAGGGCGGCGGTGGAGGGGTCCTCGCCCTCTTCCTGGTGGCGGAAGATGTTCTCCAGAACGACGATGGCGTCGTCGATCACGACCCCCACCGACAGCGCCAGTGCCAGGGTCGTGAGGTTGTTGAGCGAAAAGCCAAAGGCGCGCATGAAGCCGAAGGTCGCAATCAGGGAGGTCGGGATGGCCAGCGATACGATAAAGGTCGAGCGCCACGACCTCAGGAAGACAAAGACCACCAGGATCGCCAGCACCGCGCCGTAGACGATGTCCACCTGGACGTTCTCGATCGACTTCTCGACGTATTCGGCGCCGTCAAAGGCGACGTCGTAGAAGAGCCCCGGAGGGAAGTCCTTGGCGAGCTCGTCCATCCGCTCGCGGGCGGCGCGGTTGACGTCGACCAGGTTGGCGCCGGCGCGGGGTGCGATGCCGAGACCGAGGGTCGGGGTCAGGTTGTAGCGCGCCATTCCTCGTTCGTCGGCCACACCGAGCTGGGTGAAGCCGACATCATTGAGCCGGATCGGCCGGCCGTCGACCGTGGTGATGATCAGATTGTCGAAGTCCTCGACCGTCTCGAAGAGACCGAGGTTGCGCACCGCGAGCTCGGTCAAGGGGCCTTCAATGAAGCCGCCGGGCAGCTCGAGGTTTTCGCGATTCAGCGCCATGATCACGTCGTTGACCGCCAGCCGGTGGGCGGCGAGTTTGTCACGGTCGATCCAGATCCGGATCATCGGTTCGCGGAAGCCGGGGACCAACACGTTGCCGACCCCGGGCACAGACTGCAGCTGGGGTTTGACCACCTGGTCCGCGTAATCCGACAGTTCGCGGGCGTCGAGCCCGGCCAGCGCCATCCACAACATCGGCTGGGTGTTGACGTCGAATTTCTGGACGATCGGTGGTTCGGCGTCCAGCGGCAGCTGACCGACCGCGCCGGAGACCTTGTCGCGAACGTCCTGGGCGGCGATGTCGACGTCACGGTCGGTGGTGAACATCACCGTCACCTGCGACACGCCCTGCCCCGAATAGGAGGTGATCTGGTCGATGCCCTCGATGGTGTTGACCGCCGACTCGATGACGTCGGTGACGTCGGACTCCATCACCTCCGGCGATGCGCCCGGAAGGAGGGTGATGACGGTGACCATCGGGAAATCGATCGACGGCAGGAGGTTGATGGGCAGCGTCTGATAACCGAGAACGCCGAACACCACCAGCGCCACCATCAGCATGACGGTGAAGACCGGGCGGCGAATAGCGACGTCATATAGATTCATGGCTTTTCCTTCGGAAAGGAGGTTTCAGTTTTAAGTTTTGAGTTTTGAGTTTCGGATACGTCGTGTTTTGGCAGAGCCATGGTGATCTCCAACTAAGAACTAAGAACTCAAAACTGAAAACTAGTCAACTACGTTGACTGGAATGCCGCGGGAGAGACCGGAGACGTCGGCGATGACCGCCTCACCCGGCGCCAGACCGTCGACGATCTCGATCATGCCATCGACGCGGCGGCCGATCTGGACCCGTTCGAAGACGACGGCGTCGTCTTCGATCGTCAGCACCTGCGGCAGGTCGGAGGTGGCGACGGCGGCTGCCGGCAACCACAGCGACTGCTCGACGGTTGGGGACTCGAGGGTCACGTTGGCGAACATCCCCGGTTTCATCGTGCCGTCGTTGACCGCCGTGCCGACGATTTCGAAGGAGCGACTCGCTTCCTCAACCACCGGTTGCATGCTGTAGATCCTGGCGGTGTGAACCGGACCATTGACGCCGATCGAGAAGGTGAACTCCTCGAGGCCTGCGAGTTTCTGCGCCCACGCGGCCGGGACCCGCGCCGACACCTTGACCTTGTTGCCGATGGCCTCCTCGAAGAGACCGACGCCGACCTCGGCCCACTGGCCGGCGACGACGTGGCGTTGGGTGATGGCGCCGTCGGCGGGCGCTCTGATCACGCTGCGGTCGTAGTTGCGTTGGGCGAGGCCGAGGGCGGCCTCGGCAGCGGCGACCCGCGCTGTCGCCAGATCGTGGGCCGCCATCGCCTGGTCGAGGGCCGACTGCGAGATGGTCTCGTCGGAACGAAGGTCCTTCTTGCGTTCGAGTTCCTTGCCCGCGAGCGCCAGATCGGCGTTGGCGGCCGCCAGGTTGGCCTCGGCCTGCTGGAGGTAGATCTTGAAGGTCTCACGATCCACCTCGGCGAGGGGAGCGCCGGCGGCGACGCGGTCACCGACCTCGGCGAAGACCCTGTCGACCTTGCCGGCGATCTCGGAGGAGACGGTGACGGTGTCGAAGGCACGGATCTCGCCGACCAGCTGGACCCCGGGATTCTCGTCGCGAACCTCGGGCAGGACGAGCCGGACCTCGCGGGGCGCGAGCGCCTGTTCGACGATCTGTTCGGCGGCAGCCTGGTCGTCGGTTTCGCCGCCGTGGCATCCGACGAGAGCGCCGCCGGTCAAGGTGAGAAGAGCGATCATCAGGAAACGTCGTTGCAGGGTTTTCATGTCTTACTCCATCGGGTCCGCGTCGCTCATGTGGTGGAAATCGAGATCGGGCAGCGGCGGCAGCCCCACTGCGTAGCGGAGAAAGATCGCCTGGTACTCGCGCTGGGCGCGGGCCACGATCTGGGTGGTTTCGGCATCCGAAGCTTCGGTGGTCGCCGACAGAAGGTCGGTGGTGGAGGCTTCGCCGACCCGGTAGGCCCGTTCGACCTGGCGGTAGGCCAGACGCGAGGCCTCGGTGCGTTCTCCGGCGGCGTCGAGGGCGGCGCTGGCCGACTCGTACCCGATGTAACCGGAGTCCACCTGGTCGGCGATGGTGCGGCGGACCGTCTGCGCCAGCAACTCGACCTCGCGCACATCCTCCTTGGCCTTGGCGACCCGAGCCCGGGTCAGACCGCCGTCGTAGATCGGGACCTTGAGGACCAGCGACAACGACATCCAGTTACTCGCCGGAAAACCGGCCTTCTGCTGGAAGTACTGACCCACGGCCTCGAGCTCGGGGTACCACGACCCTTTCTCGACCTTGACCCAGAGACCGGCTGCTTCGAACTGATTCTCGAGCGTCTTCATCTCCAGCCGCTGACTGAAGGCCTGGTCCATCAATTCGGGCTCTCCGCCGGCCGGGATGGGAATCGGCCCGGGGGGAGAGAGCTCGCCGAGCTTCTCGACTCCGACCAGCCGCCGCAATCGATCGTGCGCCAGCTTGGCGTCGCCGGTGGCCACGACCAGCGCCTGTTTGGCGGCCGCCACCTGGGCGCGCCAGCGCGCGACATCGGCGATGGCCGTTTCCCCGACCTCGTAGCGGCGTTCGGCCACCTTGAGCTGGTTCTGGTTTTCTTCGAGGACGATCTTCCGGACATCGACCCACTGCGAGAGGGCGACTGCGTCGTAAAACGAGGCCGCCACCTGCAGGGTGAGGTCGCTGATGGTGATGGACCGGTCGAGGTCCGCGATGTCACGGCGGAGCCTCGCGATATCGCGGGCGCGCCAGTCGCGGAGACCGGAGAACAGGGTCTGCCGCAGGTCGACGCTCGCGCTCCAGTCCTGGCTCGGGCGGATCACGAAAGTCTCGCCCTCCGACAGCTCGATGATCTGTTCGTCGGCGTAGAAGGAGTAGGCGCCGTTGAGATCGAGCCGCGGCAGGAGGGCGGAAGAGACCAGCTTGATATCCGCATCGGAACGCCGGATCTGACTATCGGCCCGCTGTACCACCTCGTGGGTCGCGATGGCCTGGAGCACCAGATCCTTCAGAGACGCCGACTGCGGCTGCTGCGCTGCGGTCTGGATCGGTGCGGCCAAAGCTCCAACGACACACACCGCAAACAGAGCGCGCGCCGACAACGCACCTCGCGGCACTCTCCGCCGGGTTCGTTCTGTGGGGGTGGGAGATCTTTCTGATGTCGTCCTCATATCGACTCCGTGTTCAGGCTCTCGAACAAAAGATGGGCGAATTCCTCGGTGATGGTTCTGGGATCCATCGAGCGGTCGAAGTAGTGTTGGATGCCGAGACCGTCGACCGTCGCCACCACGGTGGCCGCCAGTGACTCGGCATCGGCGTCGCTGCGGAACTTCCCCTCTTGCTGACCGTCCCGGATGAAGTCCGCGATCAGCTTTCGATACAGGGTGTAACTGGCGACAACGGCCTCGCGGTAGTGTTCCTCGAAACCGCCGCCGCGGGAGGCCGCCCAGAAATCGAGGACCACCGGTTGCAGCTCCCGCTGTTCCGCGATGACCTCTGCGCCGAGGCGGAGGAGGTTGAAGAGCTGTTCCTGGGTGGGCTCGTCGTCGTCGAGCACGGCGTTCAAGCGCGCGGTGACGTCTTCGTTGATCGACTCGAAGACCGCGAACAGGAGCTCCTTCTTCGACGAGAAGTACTCGTAGACCGTGCCCTTGCCGATTCCCGCGCGCTCGGCGATGTCGGAGACCCGGGTCGCCGCATAGCCCTTTTCGGCAAAGACACAGGTGGCCGCCTTGACCAGGCGGGGGCGTTTGTCGCTGCGGTCTGCTGATGTGGATACCACGCCATGCTCCAATGACTGACCGACCAGTCGGTCGGTTGACGCGACAAGGTATGTCGGGGAGCGGAGGATGTCAAGCCCGGGCCACCCATCCACCCTGAGCTATGAGCCGAGCTTTTTGCAGAAACGCTTCGTGTTGCTTTCGCTCTGAGGGTTCGTATGAACCGCAACCACAAAGACACGAAGCCACAAAGGATTTCACCAAGATGATTTTCTTTGTGTTTTTCTTTGTGTCTTTGTGCCTTCGTGGTTGTGATGTCGCTGCGGCCTCGCGATCCTGCGGTGGGCTGATTTCAAACCCGAATATTTCACCAGGAGCGATTCTGAAGGTAACGACCACGGCGGTGAGCGATTCGGGGTGGTTTGAAATCGATGTGGGATGTACCGGCAGGTTGGGGGGAGGTGGTGGCGAACCGGGAACAAGTCCGCGACAATGTGCGTACTGTGGGGTAGGGCGATGCCCGCCGTGGGAGGATCCGTGATGACACAGAAAGCGACGGTGGCTGGAGTTCTCGATGTCGTGGCGGGGATCTCGGGGCTGATCGGTGGAATCCCGTTGCTGGCACTGGCGCTGGTCGGCAGCGGCGTCCTCGGGTCACTGGCCGAGCCGGGGCTGAGAGCCCTGGCCATCATTCCCCTTGCCCTGTTCCTGCCGCTGGCCATTCTCTGCTTCCTCGGCGGGTTGCTCGCCATCGTCGGAGGTGTTGCGGCATTCAACCGTCGCCGTTGGGGTCTGGCCCTGGCAGGCTCCATCGCGGCGGTTTTCGGGTTCTTCCCCCTCGGCATTGCGGCGGTGATCTTCACGATTCTCGCCGAACCCGAATTCCGCGCGCAGGCTTGAGGGTCGAGCCATGGCAAGCACCACCTCGAAAGTCCTCACCGGCTGCGGCATCGGCTGTCTCCTTTTGATCGTGTTCGCCGTGGGGGTGAGCTTCATGGGTTACCGGTGGGTCAAGGACACCACTGTGGCCGTGGAGGAAGCCGGCCGGGTCGAACACGCGCTCGAGGAGCAGTACGGCCCATCGCGCGCCTTCGTGCCACCCGCCGGGCCGGGCGTTCCGGCTGAGCGCATGGAGGTCTTTCTGGTCGTCCGGGATGCGATCACCGGGAGGCGCGACGAACTCGCTTCGGCGGTGACAGGCCTGGCATCCGCGGCGGAGGCGAGAGGGGCTGCCTCCGGTCTTCGAGTGGCCAGGGCGGGTGTGAGCCTCGCTCCGCTGGCCCTCGGATTCGCCAACGCCCGCAATCAGGCGTTGCTCGATGCCGGGATGGGGATGGGCGAGTACACCTGGATCTACTGGCTTTCCTATCACACGTGGCTGGGCCATCCGGCGGGCGATTCGGAGTTGCACGACGTCATGAACCGGCCCCCTGGCAGCGAAGGGTCGGTGCAGTTTCACATCGACGGCGGGATGGAACCGGAACAGATCACATGGCGGCTGCGGCGCGACATCACGGCGATGCTGCGCAATCTCGAGAGCGAGCTGGCGGCCGATCCCGAGCAGACGGATCTCCTCCGGGCGGTGATCGCGGAGCTTGCGGAGTTGGAGGCGGACGCGGGCCGGGTGCCGTGGCAGAGTGGTCTGCCGGAGGCATTCGCCGTGGGTCTCGAACCCTATCGCGAACGCCTGGAGGCGACCTATTCCAAGGCCACCAACCCGTTCGAGTTGGTCGAGTTTCAGTGAGGGCCGAGACTGCCCACCGAGACCTCCCGGCAATAGCGGTAGAATGACTCCCGGGAGTCTCACAATGGGTGAACCGGAAGGCCGCATTCGTCTCAATCCTGATATTTCCCGGATCGTGTGCTCGGTCACGGCACAGGAGTACGATCCCCGCGGTTTCGAGCGGCCTATCGGTCTGTGTTCGTGTTGTCCTGCTCCCGGGAAACCGTTGGTCGTGGTGTACGACCTGCAAGCGGTCTCTCAGCGGCTCGAACGAGGGGGATGGGGCAAGGGCCCCGGCATCTGGCACTTCGGCGCTCTGCTTCCGGTCCTCGGGCTGCCATGGCGGTTTGCCCCGGATGTCGGTCTCACCCCCACCGTTCGCCACGAACTGATGGGTGGAGAAAACGGCGTCGAGCTCTATCTCAAAAACGAGGGTGGCAACCCCTCGGGGAGTTTCAAGGATCGCGGGTTGGCGGTGGGGGTGGCACTTGGCGTTGCCTGCGGCGCCAAGCAGTTCTGTCTCCCGACCCAGGGCAACGCCGGGGTGGCGGCGACCATGTTTTCGACCCGCCTCCGTCTCCCCGCCTGTCAGGTCTACATGCCGGACGGCTACCAGGGGGGCATCTACCACCGCGAGGCCGAGTTCTTCGGCGCCGATGTCCACTTCGCGGGCTCGAACATCGCCGAGTCGGGCAAGATCATGCGTGAAAAGCACGCCGAAGACCTGGCGAGCGGGCGTTTGGTGGACCTTTCGACCTTTTTCGAGCCGGGGCGGCTCGAGGGCAAAAAGACCATGGGGCTCGAGATCGTCGAAGACTTCGGCGCCGAAAAGCTGCCGCAGTGGATCCTCTATCCGACCGGCGGCGGGACCGGTCTGGTCGGCATCTGGAAGGCGATCCAGGAACTCGTCGCGCTCGGCTCGATCGATCCCACGCGGCACGAACTGCCGCGGATGGTGGCGGTGCAGTCGGAAAACTGCGCGCCGGTGATCGAGTCGTTCAAGCGTGGGCTCGACCACGTCGAACCGGTGAAGTCGAAGGGGACCATCGCCGACGGTCTCGACGTTCCGGGCGCCATCATGGGCCACGGCATCCTGTCGACCATCAAGGATTCCGACGGCACCGCGGTTGCCGTGTCGGAGGGCTCCATCAAGGATGCCTTCAGGACCCTCGGGCGTCACGGCATCGCCGGCAGCTACGAAAGTGCGGCCACCCTGGCCGCACTGCGCAAGCTCCGCATCGAAGGCACGATCCCGGTCGGCGCCCGCGTTCTCCTGCTCCTGACCGCGACCCACTTCGTGTCGCTGGCTCAGAAGGTCAAGTAGCTGAGCCGTCTGAAAGAACGCGCAGTTGTGAACTGATCCGCAGTGCAGGAACACCCGAAAGGGAGGGGGTAAACCCCTCCCCTACAATAATTAAACATCATCTGAACCGTAGGGGCGGGGTTTATCCCCGCCCGGGCGATCACCAATTCACGGATGCCTCAGCCGTTACCTACCGCCGCCCGCGTGGCCGAGGTTGCAGCCCGCGCCGCTGTTCTTCTCGAGGTAGCGCTGGTGGTATTCCTCGGCGCGCCAGAAAGTGGGTGCAGGTTCGATCAGGGTGGCGACGGGACGCTTGAGCGACCCGCCGGCGTCGAGACTTCCTTCGACTCGGTGGCCTCTCGCTCCTGCTCCGGCGTGTGGAAGAAGATCACCGAGCGGTACTGGTCGCCGACGTCGGGGCCCTGGCGGTTGACCTGGGTCGGGTCGTGCATCTCCCAGAACGTCTCGAGGAGGGTGTCAAAGGTGACCCGGGCTGGGTCGTACTCCACCTGCACGACCTCGGCGTGACCGGTGCCGTGTGAACACACTTCGCGATACGTCGGATTGTCGGTGTGGCCGCCGGCATAGCCGACCGCTGCATCGGTCACCCCGTCGATCCGGCGAAACGCCGCCTCCACACCCCAGAAGCATCCTGCTCCGAATGTCGCTGTCGCCATGTCGAGTTCCTCCGATTTGCTGATAACATCTTCGCTCGCGCAGGCTGTTCCAATCCGTGTCCGCGCCGCGTCCGGAGCTCTTGAACCACAAGTCACCAGAGCACACGGGTTCCCGGAGTCGTCACCATCAACCTTGTTGGCCCAGGATGATCTCGAGCCGACTGTCGAGGGTCAGAGATTCTCTTGGCGTTCTGGTGCCTTGGTGGTGACTGTGGTTCGATCCGCACGATGGGTCGGTAGAATCCGATCGAGCATCAAAAAACCCCCCGGCCGCGAACGACCGGGGGGGGTTGGATGGAAATTCGAAATTCCGAAATTCGAAATTCGAAATCTGTCTCTCTACTTCATTTTCCACTCCGGCAACCGTCCCGGCGTCCACGGGGCGCCGGCCGCTTCGAGCTGGCGCTCGAAGACGTCGAGCGCCGCCGACAGGACCTTGAGCCGGCTGAGCTCGGTGGTGAAGGCCTCGGCGGCCCACTGAAAGTCCTTCACATTGGTCGGTGTCGGCGCCGACGTCGTGTCCCACTGGCTGCCGACGATGCGGTTGACCCGCTCCGAGATCGACGGCGGCGTGAAGACGTTGCGTTTTTCGCGGGTGGTGTCGCCGCGCAGCTGGACCAGGATGTCGTTGAGCTCGGTCTGCAGCCGTTGCGATTCGGCGAGCAGGGCGGTGTCGGCGTTCGGGGCATCGCAGAGCGCCTTGCGCGTGTATGTCAGACGCTCGTCGGCTTCGTCCGCCCACTTGAGGGCGCCGCGGACCGCGCGCTCGAGATCCGCGGTCCTCTGCTGGAAGGCCAGCGCCTCGGCGAAGCTCTCCGCCTTGAAGGTGTTGATTCCGAGTTCGACGACCTCGAAGTCCTGCGGTCCGGCGAGGTCGGTGATGACGCCGTCGACGACCCTCGACAGCGTCACCGTGTAGGTGCCGGGCACGGCCAGTTGACCCGAAGGCTCGCGGTCCCACGGGTTGACCTCGGCCTTTTTGAGCGAGATCGGGCGGGCGCTCGGATAGCGCAGGTCCCAGGTCACCCGGTGGATACCCTTGGTGCTGGTGCCGTCGATGCGGCGGACGACCTCGCCCTGCGCGTCGCGGACGGTGAGGAAGACCTTGGGATCGATCTGCTCTTCCTCGGCGCGCAAGTCGTCGTAGGTCGGGATCTTCGGGTCCTCTCCGCCTTGATGGCCTCCTTCTCGGCCTCGATGCGCTGATCCTCGAGGGTCTTGAAGCCCGTCCTTCAGGTAGTAGGTGAAGGTGGCGCCGAACTGGCGGATTGTCGGCGGTGTAGAAGGTGGCGCCCGCGAACCGACGCGTGAACTCTTCTCGACGTAGCGCAGGGCGTCTTCGGGTCGGGAAGAGAATCGCCTCCTGCTCGAGGGCCTGCTCCGAGACCTCGCGCAGCGGCGTGTAGTCGTCGAGGATGTAGAAGCCCCGGCCGAAGGTGCGCGAGAACGAGGTCGTTCTCGCCGCGGTGGATGTCGATGTCGCGGACCTGGATGGTGGGCAACCCGCCCTTGAGCCGGATCCAGTGTGGTGCCCTCGTCGACCGTGAAGTAGAGACCGAACTCGGTGCCGACGAAGAGCAGCTCGGGTTTGACGTGGTCCTGCATCAGCGCGTAGACGATCTCGCGATCCGGCAGGTCGCCGGTGATCGAGCTCCAGGTCCGGCCGCGGTCGCGGCTGACGAAGACGTAGGGCTTGAAGTCGCCCTGCTTCTTGTTGTTGAAGGTGGCGTAGACGGTGTTCGCGTCGTGCACCGACGCCTCGAGACGGCTGACGTAGGTCATCGTCGGAACGCCGGGAACCTGGTCGACGGCGCGCCAGTTGGCGCCGCCGTCCTCGGTCACCTGGATCAGGCCGTCGTCGGTGCCGACGTAGATCAGGCCCTCGACCATCGGTGACTCGGTGAGCGAGACGATGTTGCCGTAGTTCGAGGTCGACATGTTCTTGGCGACCGCGTCGATGCTCTGGATCTTGCCGAACACCGGCAGCGTGTTGGGGTCGATCTGCGCGGCTGAGGTCGGGGCTGACCGCGGTCCACGAGTTGCCGCGATCGTCCGAGCGGTAGAGCCGCTGGCAGGCGAAGTAGAGCCGGGTGTGGAGAGTGCGGGCTGATGATCAGCGGCGAGTCCCAGTTCCAGCGGTGGGCGGCCTCGCCGGGCTCCTCCTGGGGCTGGATGTCGATCGTCTCGCCGCTCACGCGGTCGTAGCGGACCAGACCGCCGTACTGCCACTGGCTGTAGACGATGTCGGGGTTGGTCGGGTCGACGACGGTCTCGTAGCCGTCGCCGCCGACGGTGACGAACCAGTCCTCGTTGGAGATGCCCGAGCTGTAGAGCGTGCGCGACGGGCCGCCCATGGAGTTGTTGTCCTGGGTGCCGCCGTAGACGTAGTAGAAGGGCTTCGAGTTGTCGACCGACACCCGGTAGAACTGGGTGATCGGGAGGTTCTCGAAGAAGCGGTAGGTGGCGCCGCGGTCGAAGGTCTCGTAGATGCCGCCGTCGCAGCCGACCAGGAAGTGGTCGGTGTCGTCGGGGTCGATCCACAGGGCGTGGTTGTCGACGTGCTTGTTCTTCTCGCCGACCCGCTTGAAGGTCTTGCCGCCGTCGAAGGTGATCTGCAGAAAGGTGTCCATCGCAGTAGACCCGGTCGACGTCGTTGGGGTCGGCGATGATCTCGTTGTAGTACTGCGGGCTGCCGGAGACGTAGTCCGACATCTTCGACCAGCTCTCGCCGCGGTCGGTGGAGCGGAAGAACGCCGCCCTTGTCGCGTTGCGCCTCGATGATCGCGTAGATGAACGTCGGGGTCGGCGGGCGAGATGGCCATGCCGATCTTGCCCATGTCGACCTTGGGCAGGCCCTCGGTGAGCTTGCGCCAGGTGGCGCCGGCGTCGGTCGACTTGTAGATCGCCGACTCGGGTCCGCCGTCGACCAGGGTGTAGACGTGGCGCCGGCGCTGGTAGGACGAGGCGTAGAGCACGTCCGGATTGCGCGGGTCCATGTGGACCTCGTTGACGCCGGTGTCGTCCGAGATGTGGAGCACGCGTTCCCAGGTGGCGCCGCCGTCGGTGGTCTTGTAGACGCCGCGGTCTCCGCCGGAGTTCCACAGCGGTCCCTGGGCCGCCACGTAGACGACGTTCGGAGTCGCGCGGGTCGATGACGATCATGCCGATGTGCTCGGACTCCTCGAGACCCACGTTTTCCCAGTTCTGGCCGCCGTCGAGGCTCTTGTAGACGCCGTCGCCGAAGGCCACCGAGCGCTGGCTGTTGTTCTCGCCGGTGCCGACCCACACCACGTTGGGGTTGGTCGGGATCGAGGGTCACGCAGCCGATGGAGTAGGACTTCTCCTTGTCGAAGATGGGCTCCCAGGTGGTGCCGGCGTTGACGGTCTTCCACAGCCCGCCCGAAGCGGTCGCCACGTAGATGATGTGGTGGGCGTCGGGGTCGACCGCGAAGTCGGACTCACCCGGCCCGAGTTGATGGCCGGTCCGATGATTCGCCACTCGAGGCCGGAAAAGGTCGCGGCCGACATGGCCTTCTTTTCGTCATCGATTTCCGGGGCAGCATCTGTTTTCTTTTTCGCCGTGGCCGGCAAGGCCGCGAGAACCACAACGAGCGTCAACACCCACAGCTTTTTCATCTCGGAAGTCCCTCCTCCGCCAAGAAAATAGGGCGGCGCTGCTCGACAGTCTCAACATCGCGACGGCGCCCCCGTGGCGTTTGCGAATGTAACACGACCGGGCGACGGCGAGGAGCCACAAAGAGCGCATTCCTTGCTAGTCTTTGCCGGAGGTCCACGATGACAATCCGACGTTTTTCCAACGCCAACAATCCGCCCTTCGCCTGTGAAGAGTCGGTCCTCCTCCTGCCCTTCGGACGACGTTCCTTTCTCCCCGCGATTGTCGAAGCCCTTGGAGGCGAGGAGGTGCCGCTCGACGAGACCACCGACCGCATGGTCTTCAGCCTTACCGGCGCGCCGGCACCGATCACCCTGGTCTTTGCGGGCATGGGTTCGCCGGCCGCCGCGAACGCGATTGAAATGGCGGTCCACGCCGGCGCCCGGCGGCTGGTGGTGTTCGGCGCCTGCGGTGGGGTCGTGAAGGAGGTTGGCGTCGGCGACCTTGTCGTGGCGACCGGGGCCGTCAGGGGCGAGGGGACCTCGGGATACTATGCGCCGCCCGGCTTTCCGGCCGCGTTCGACCCCCTGCTGACGGCCCGACTGTGGTGTGCGGCGGGCGAGGCCGGCGTCGGCGCCCATCGTGGGGTGGTCTTCACCACCGACGCGGGCTATCGCCAGGGCAAGGAGATCTACGAGGACTGTGCGGGTCTCGTCATCGGTGTGGAGTCGGAGTGCGCCGCGGTGGCGGTGGTAGGGGCGCGGCTCGGGCTTCATACCGGCGCGCTGCTCTTCTGCACCGACAACGTGACCCTGCCGAAAACCGAGGACCGCGGCTACCGCGGTCTCGCCGATCCGCGGGTCCGCCGCGGGTTCGACGCCGGCCTCGACGCGGTGGTCCGGGCCTTTTCGACGCCCGTGGAGTAGTCCATCGGTCGTAGTCAGGTCGTCACTTTGAAGTAGTCCACCCGGCTCGCATGCCCGGACATTGGATCATTCGTGTCCAGGACTGGCATCTTGGACGGCTCGAGTTCACATTCATGCTCCGCCCAATGGCGGCGGGATCGAAGCATCGAGCATTGGCCCAGCATCAGAGCTGCATCGAGCATCCAGCCGGCTGGTGTAGCATGTCCGCACCATCATTCGGAGGAGTCGGACATGCGTTGGAAAGGCGGACGGAGGAGTCAGAACGTCGAGGATCGACGGGGGGCGTCGATGGGCCGGGGCGCCGCCATCGGCGGTGTCGGAGGTGTCGGGTTTCTGATCATCGTCGTGCTCTACCTTCTGCTCGGCGGCGACCCGGCGCAGCTTGTCGAACAGCTGCCCATGGACGGCGGGCCGTCGGCCTCGACCAGTGCCGGGCCGCCGCCGCCCGGACAGGAAGAGATGGTGGATTTCGTGTCGGTGGTGCTGGCCGACACCGAGGACACCTGGAACCCGGTCTTTGCATCGATCGGCCGCCAGTACGAAGAGCCGCATCTGGTCATCTTCTCGGGCCAGGTCCGATCGGCCTGCGGCATGGCGGGCGCGGCGATGGGACCCTTCTACTGTCCCGCCGACCACAAGCTCTACATCGACCTCAGTTTCTACGACGAACTCAAACGGCGCTTCCGCGCGCCTGGCGATTTCGCCCAGGCCTACGTGATCGCCCACGAGGTCGGCCACCACGTCCAGAACCTGCTCGGCATCAACTCCGAGGTCCAGGCGATGCAGCGGCGGGTCAGCAAGACCGAGGCCAACGAGCTCTCGGTGCGGCTCGAGCTGCAGGCGGACTGTCTGGCGGGGGTCTGGGGCTATCACACCCAGCGCGAGCGCAACATGCTCGAGTCGGGCGATCTCGAGGAGGCCCTCAACGCGGCCAGCGCCATCGGCGACGACCGCATCCAGCGCGAGAGCACCGGCCGGGTTGTTCCCGACTCCTTCACCCACGGCAGCTCGGCCCAGCGGGTGAAGTGGTTCCGCGTCGGCTTCGAATCCGGCGACGTCGCGGCCTGCGACACCTTCAGGGTCGCGAATCCGTAGCGTGAGCACGCAATAGCGGGCGGGGATAAACCCCGCCCCTACGCATACATGCCGTTCCTGAAAGCCGTAGGGGAGGGGTTTATCCGCCTCCCTTCAGATATTGGTGACACCCCTTCGTGGCTTCGTGTCCTAGTGGTTGCGGTTGCCCCCTCACATTTCCTTCAACAGATTCCGCCCGAGAATCGCGCGAAGCGCTCAACACCGCGCCGAAGAGCGCGCCGGCGACGCCGGCGGTGCACACATCCTGGCCGGTGAGGTAGAAGCCCTTCAGACCGGTGCGTGGTCGCAGGGCCCGTTCGCGGAAGCGCGGCGGGGTGTGTTCGAGACCGTAGATCTCGCCCTCGGGATAGCCGCCGAAGTGGCGGGTCGAGAGCGGTGTCGACAGCTCCGAGTAGGCGATCTTGCCGGCGACCTGCGGGACCTCGCGCTCCAACACCTCGATCAGGCGGCGCGACAGATCGTCCTTGAGCCGGGTGTAGTCCTCGCCGCGCTTCATCCACCGCGTGTCCTCCCAGGTGCGGAACCGTTCGTACGGCGCGATGCTCACGACCTCGATGGTGGCCTTGCCGGGATAGCGTGTGGCGAAGTCGGGGTCCTTGGCCGACGGGAAGGAGATGTAGACCAGCGGCAGCGGCGCATCGGGGTCGGTCATGAAGCGGGCGATGTCGCCGTCCTGGTCCGGGCTGGAGTAGACCCACAGATTGGAGCGCTCGAGACCGAGCTCGTCGTCGGTGGCGTCGAGGCCCACGTAGAGGCAGATGTGGGAGGCCGACCGGGCGGTGTGTTTGAGGGTCGCCAACAGACGCCTCGCGACCCGGGGTGCCCTCCGGCAGCAGGCTGTGAACGGTGTTCGGGACACCGGCGTCGCTGAGGACCAACGGCGCGCGGATCTCGCCGCCCTTGGCCATCCGCACCCCGACCGCGCGCCCGTCCTCGACCAGCACCGACGCGACATCGGCGCCGACGACGATGTCGCCGCCGGCCGCCTCGATGACCGGGGCCATGGTCTCGGCGATCCGGGCCGATCCGCCCACCGGATAGGCGGCGCCGCCGAGGTAGTGGTTGAAGATCATGGCGTGGATGGCAAAGCTCGCCTGGGCCGGCGGCAGTCCGTGGTCGCCGAACTGGGCGGCGAGCACCGCCTTCAGGGTCGGGTCGTCGGTGACTTCGTCGAGGACCTCACCGAGCGTGCGGTCGGAGTGGCGCAGAAACCGGCGCCGCATCCACGGGCCCGCCACCAGGGAGGGGAGGACCGGCATGGCCTTTTCGGCGAAGAAGGACCGCGCCCCGCCGATGGCTTCGCTCACCAGCTCGAGCTAGCGGTCGATGGCGGCTTCTTCGCCGGGGAAGTACGCGTGCATCCGTTGCCGCCAGTTCTCGCGGCCGGTGACGTAGTCCCACCGCTGGCCGCCGATGACCACCGTGTCGTAGACCTCGCCCATCGGCTCCCACTCGAGGTCCCCGCCGGTCACTGCGTCGAAGAGCCGGCGCAGCATCGAGCCCTCGTGGTGGACCTGGCCGATGTAGTGGACGCCGACATCCCACTCCCAGCCCTCGCGGCTGAAGGTGTGGGTGAAACCACCGGCGTTGGTGTGGCGTTCGAGGACCAGGACCCTCTTGCCGCCGTGGGTGCCGAGCAGGGCGGCGGCCGCCGAGACCGCCGATTCCCGAACCGATGACGATGGCGTCGCAGTCTCCGGGGTCCTGCCACTTCGCGAACGGGATGCCGACCTTTGTCATCGTTTCGAGCTTCTCCTTGACCGATGCGCAGCTTGGCGTCCATCGAGGGTTCGCGGTCGACCCGGGTGCCGAGCCGGAGGTTGGTGGCGATTCGCGGCACGCCCATCTCGTGCAGTCGTTCGTGGCAGGTCTTGAGGGCCGCCATGACCACGTCCCAGTCGCCCTCGACGTTGGTGCCGTTGGCGTGCAGTTTCGGTTCGAGGCCGGCGTCGGTGAAGACCTTCTCGCAGTCCGCGACGTAGCTCGACAGCGAAAGCCCGACCCCGAGCGGGATGATGCTGATGTCGGCGATGAGCTTTCATCGATGACCTCCGAGGGAAGGATACGCCTTCCCGAGTCCGTGGCCGCGATCCGGCGTTCGATCGAGAGATGCCCGACGTTCGGATCTCGATTCCCGGGAGCAGCCACCCTCAACATTGTTGGCCCGAGGCAGACAACCGGTTCAATGTTCGGCATCCAACAATGTTGAAGATGGCACGCTCCGCCGCACGCGGACCGGATTCGGACAGTGTCGATGGAAAATTCGAAATCCGAAATCCGAAATTCGAAATTTGGCTGCGCTATCCTCGTCCGCCATGCAAGCCCCGTCTCGAACTCTGGCTCGTCCGCCACGGCGAAACGACCTACTCGGCCTCCAAGCGGGTGGCCGGGTGGAGCGATCCTCCGTTGACCGACAACGGCCGCCGGCAGGCCGCGGCCCTGCGGCCGGTGATCGACGGGACCGAGTTTGACGGAGTGTGGTCGTCGGATCTCCAGCGTGCCGTCGAGAGCGCGCGGCTGGCGTGGGGTGAGGCGACTCCCGACCCGCGGCTGCGAGAGTGCAACTTCGGTTCGCTCGAGGGCTGCAGCTACCAGGAGGCGGACACGACCTACGGTGAGGTCTTTCGGTCGTTCCGGGATTTCCAGGCGCCGGACGGCGAGTCGCACGCGGACTTCTGCGCCAGGGTCGTCCAGATTTCGTCGAGAACCTGGACCCGGGTCGGCACCTGCTCTTCGTCCACGGTGGCGTCATCCGGGCCCTGACCCAGGACCTCGGGCTGGACCGCTTTGTCGCCACCGGCAGCCTGGTCAGGCTCGATTGGGACGCCGCCGAGGTAGCTCGTGGTGCACGAACCGGGGAATACTGAACGCCCGGAGTGATTTCTGACTGGCATGAGATATCGTCGCGTTCTGCGCAGCTGTGATCGTGGTCGGGGTCGCCGGTCCGGCGTCGGCCGTCGATGGAGACTACGGCGCGGGCAACGCCAGAGTGCGGCTGGTGGCGAGTGCCGATCGGCCGCACGATGGCAAACCGGTCTTCCTCGGTGTGAGCTTCGACATCAAGCCCGGATGGCACATCTACTGGAAGAACCCCGGCGGCGCCGGTCTGGCCACCGACGTTCAATGGCGGTTGCCCGCGGGCGCCGAGATGGGCGACCTGCAGTGGCCGCTGCCGGTCGCCTTCACCCAGAGCGGTGACATTCCCGGTTACGGCTACGAGGACTCGGTGGTGCTGGCGGCCGAGCTCCGGTCAGCTTCAGCGCTGCCCGGCACGGCTGTGGTCGGAGCTTCTGTTTCGTGGCTCGCCTGCAAGGACGTCTGCGTCCTCGGTTCGGCCGAGCTCGAATCCCGGTGGGCGGAGGTGACGATCGATCCCGGGTTCGGCGTCTGGGCGGAGTCGCTTCCCCGGGCGTTCGATGCATCCGATGCGCCCTTCACCCTGACCGCGAGTGGCGGCCTGGCCGCGGGAACCATCGGCTTGTGGTTGCAGTGGCGGACGGCGCCGCAGACCGTCGAGTTCTTTCCCGATCCCTCCGAAGGTCTCGAAGTGGAAGATGTCACGATTCAAACCCGGGGCGGTCTGACCCGCATCGACGCGGTTCGTGCGTTCGATGGCCGGTTCGGATGGCACCCCGACACCCTGGACTCGGTAGTGGTTGTCACCGACGAAAACAATCGACGTCACGGCTGGAAAGTGGCCGTCGACCTCACAACAGCAGCAAAGTAAAGGAGAAGATATGCAACGCAAGATCATGATCATCGTGGGTGTGGCTCTGGTGGCCCTGGCGGGTTCGTTGGCGCGGGGAGTGGCGCGGCGGTCGGAGCCGCCGCCCCGGACTTCACCCTGATGGACACCGCCGGCAACGAGGTGAGTCTCGGCGGACTTCGAGGGCAAGGTCGTGGTGCTCGAGTGGCTCAACCCCGACTGCCCCTTTGTCCAGCGCCACTACAAGGCCGGGACCATGAAGAACCTGGCCACCCAGTATGGCGGCGAGGGCGTGGTCTGGCTGACCATCAACTCCACCAACTACATGGACGCCGCGGCCAACGCCGAGTTCAAGGCGGCCAACGACCTGCCGTACCCGATCCTGGTCGACCAGTCGGGCGAGGTCGGCCACCTCTACGGTGCGGCGACCACCCCCCACATGTACGTCATCGACGGCAACGGAACGCTGGTCTACATCGGCGCCATCGACGACGACCCGCGCGGCACCAAGGACGGACCGGAGACCAACTACGTCGCCGTCGCCCTCGACGAGGTGCTCGCCGGCAACGCCGTCACGACCGCCGAGACCAAGCCCTACGGGTGTTCGGTGAAGTACAAGAAATAGTTCTGAGTTTTGAGTTTTGAGTTCTGAGTTTTAAGTTTTGAGTTTCGGATTCGCCACACCACCGCCCAGAGGAAAGGCGTCGTGCGGCGGAGGTGCCTGGCTCCCGGCCCGGCAGCCGGGACGGCTGCCCCACAATCGCTCCGAGATTGTCTTTTGTGGGGCACGCGTCTCGCGTGCCATGGGCGGCGGAGGTGCCGGGGTCGTTGAACGTTTGAACGTTGAAACGTTCGAAAGTTCCGCACGGGAAGCACGTTCGGATACGTGCCGCGTCGGCGGACATGCCCGGGCCGACTCCGTCGAAGGTGGCAACTCCCGGGAAGCGAGATCTGAAAGCCGGGTTCTCTCGAACATCCGGAAACAGACGACCTCGACACAGACCCCTGAGACCTGTATCCTGACCCCTGACCCTGAGAGGAGAAATCGATGCGAAAAACACACTCACTTGTCGCTGCACTCTGGCTCGCCGTCGCGCTGGGTTGCGCGGCGCCGCCGCCCCACCGGCCGCCGAATCGATTGCCGATCCGCTGCCGTCGTGGAACGACGGTGCCGCCAAGGAGTCGATTCTCGACTTCGTCGGCGCGGGTCACCGATGCCGGCGGCCCGGACTTCGTGCCCGCGGCCGAGCGCATCGCCGTCTTCGACAACGACGGCACGCTGTGGGCTGAGCAGCCGATGTACTTCCAGCTCCTCTTCGCCCTCGACCGGGTGCAAGGCGATGGCGCCCGAGCACCCCGAGTGGAAGACCACGCAGCCCTTCAAGGCGGTGCTCGAGGGCGACATGAAGGCGCTCGCGGCAGCCGGCGAGCACGGCCTGCTCGAGATCGTGGTGGCGACCCACGCCGGCATGACCACCGACGAGTTCGAGGCCATCGTCGGCGACTGGATCGCCACCGCCACGCCACCCGACGCACCGGCACGGCCTACACCGAAATGGTCTACCAGCCGATGCTCGAGCTGCTCGACGTACCTGCGCGCCAACGGCTTCAAGACCTTCATCGTCTCCGGCGGCGGCATCGAGTTCATGCGCCCGTGGACCGAGAGCGGTCTACGGCATCCCGCCCGAGCAGGTCGTGGGCTCGAGCATCAAGACCGTCTTCGAGATGCGCGACGACGGGCCGGTGCTCGTGCGGCTCCCCGAGATCGATTTCATCGACGACAAGGAGGGCAAGCCGGTCGGCATCAACTCGCACATCGGCCGCCGGCCGATCGCCGCCTTCGGCAACTCCGACGGCGACCTCCAGATGCTGCAGTGGACCGCGGCCGGCGACGGCCCGTCGCTGTGTCTCTACGTCCACCACACCGACGGCGAACGCGAGTGGGCCTACGACCGCGACTCGCACATCGGGCGGCTCGACGCGGGTCTGGACGAGGCCGGCGAGCGCGGGCTGGACGGTGGTCGACATGAAGAACGACTGGAAGGTCATCTATCCAGAACGCTGACGGAATCGACGACCTGGCCGGGACCGTCACAGCGGACGCGGGCGTGCCGCTGCGGCGGCTGCTGGCGCTGGCTGCGCCCGAGTGGCGGCGGCTGGCGGTGGCCTCGGTCTTCCTCCTGGTCGGCGGTGCTGCGAGCCTCGCCTATCCGCAGGTGATCGGGGTCCTGATCGACGCCGCCGTCGCGGGTGGCGCCGCGACCGTCAACCGGGTAGCTGTCATCATGGCCGCGATCTTCGCCGTGCAGGCGGTGGCGGTTGCCCTGCGCTACTACCTCTTCTCGATTGCCGGCGAGCGCATCGTCACCCGGCTGCGCGAGTCCGTCTACCGCTCGATCGTCGACCAGGAGATCGCCTTCTTCGACGCCCGCAAGACCGGCGAGCTCACCAGCCGCCTGACCGCCGACGCCACCGTCATGCAGAACACGGTCAGCGTCAACCTCTCGATGGGTCTGCGCAATCTGGTGATGGTGGTGGGTGGGTTGGCGCTGCTGGCGGCCTCGTCGATGCGGCTCACCCTCTTGATGCTGGCCCTGGTGCCGCCGGTGGCCCTCGGCGCGGTGGTGGTCGGGCGCCGGATGTCGAAGCTCGCGAAGGCCGCGCAGGACGCGCTCGCCCGTGCCAACGAGGCCGCCGAGGAGACCATCGCCGGGATCCGCACGGTGCGCAGCTTTGCCCGCGAGGCGGCCGAGGCCGACCGCTACGGCGAGACGGATCTGGGAGTCCTTCAGGGTCTCCCGCAGCCGGATCCGGGTGATGGCGGTCTTCATCGGCGTCATGACCCTGGCCGCCTTCGGTTCGGTGTCGGCGGTCTTGTGGTTCGGCGGCCGCATGGTGATGGCCGGCGACCTGTCGGTGGGCGAGCTCGCCTCCTTCATCCTCTACACCCTGATCGTCGCCATGTCCCTGAGCGCCCTGGCCGATCTGTGGTCCGACTTCGCGCGCGCCCGCGGCGCTTCGGAACGGGTCTTCGAGCTGATCGACCGCGAGCCGACGGTGGACAGCGGCGGTGGGACGCGCCTCGATCGGGTCGAGGGGCGGGTGGAGTTCGACGGGGTCGACTTTTCCTACCCGGTGCGGCCCGACGTCCGGGTGCTCGACGGACGTCAGCCTGAACCTCGATCCCGGCCGGATGGTGGCCCTGGTCGGGCCGTCGGGCGCCGGCAAGTCGACCATCGCCGCGCTCCTGTTGCGGTTGTACGATCCGGATGCGGGTGCGATCCGCCTCGACGGTCGCGATCTGCGCGAGCTCGACGCCCGCTGGCTGCGGTCGCGGATCGGCACCGTCGCCCAGGAGCCGGTGCTCTTTTCGACCTCGGTGGCCGCCAACATCCGCTACGGCCGGCCCGAAGCGACCGACGACGAGGTCGAGGCGGCGGCGCGGGCGGCCAACGCCCACGACTTCATCTCCGCTCTGCCCGACGGCTACGAAACCGAGGTCGGCGAGCGCGGCGTCAGGCTGTCGGGCGGCCAGAAACAGCGGGTGGCCATCGCCCGCGCCATCCTCAAGGACCCGCCGATCCTGATCCTCGACGAGGCCACCTCCTCGCTCGACGCCGAGTCCGAGTCGCTGGTCCAGGACGCCCTCGAGCGGCTCATGATCCGCCGCACCAGCCTGGTGATCGCCCACCGGCTGTCGACCGTCCGCAACGCCGACCTGGTGGTGGTGCTCGACGGCGGGCGGGTCGCCGAAACCGGCACCCACGACGAACTCATGGCGATGGACGGTCTCTACCGCCGGCTGGTCAGCAGGCAGCTGGTCGAGGCGTGACGGCGGTCGGCCGGTCGTCGGCCGAATGTTACGGTTGTGTCAATTCCCTGGTGTTGTCCGCGTCTGAGAGCGTGGCCCCTGGATACACTTGAATGAGATCCGGCTTCGCCTTCGGACTGCGCCGGGACAGGTTGCGTTCGAGGAGTATTGGGATGGAACTGCACGGCGGACAGGTCTGGAATCCTGCGTTCTTCGGTCCCCTGGACGAGGAGTTCGCGCCGGTCACGGGGTCGGTCCGGTTCTTTGCCGGTGAGGAGAGCTACCTCTCGCCGCGCAAGCTCGACGCCCGCGAGCGGCTCTGGGAGGCCATTCGGCCGTCGCTCGATCGGGTGCTCGACCCTGACGAAACGGTGCTCTACGTCGCACCGGTGATTCACAACCCGCGGTTCTTCGATGTCTTCGGGTTTGGCATGTGGTACGTCTATTTCTTCCGCGCGGCCCTGGTGCTGACTGACCGGCGCGTGGTCGAGATCATGCTGCGCAAGCCGGATCGTGCCGACACCCGCACCTGCTCCTATTCCTGGGGACAGGTGCAGGACTTGAAGTTCAAGTTCGGCACGCTGACCCTCAAACCAGCCGAAGGACGCACCCAGAAGTGGAAGATCCAGGAGCGGGGCGATCGCAAGCTCTTCAAGCTGCTGCTGCCGAAGATCATCGAGCAACTGGTGCCCGGGGACATCCACGCCCCGCGTCCGGTTCCGCTGTGGCACTGCCCGGAGTGCGGCGCGGCGACGCCGAAGCGCCCCGACGAGTGTTCGAACTGCGGGACCCGGTTCAAGACGCCGGGTCTGGCGGCGGCGCTCGCCCTCGCCTTTCCCGGCGCGGGGCTGCTCTACGCCGGGCACCCGGTCCTGGCCACCTTCGACTTCATCGGCGAGGTCATCCTGTACTTCATCGTCGCGGTCTCGTTCCTCCTGGCGTCGGGGTCCGAGGCGGTGGCCTCCGCGGTCGTGATCGCGGTGATGTTCCTGTTCTTCACCAAGCTCGAGAGCGCCCACGTCTCGACGGTCCTCGCCCGTCGCACCCGCCCCGATCCCGAAAAGGTCGAACTGGCGCCGCGGAGCGGTGGCCGGTGCGGTGGCGAGTCTCGCGCTGATGGCGGTGCCGCCGGTCTTCACCGGCGTGTTGGGCGGCGCGGTCAACATCGTGGATCGCGATCTCGATCTCGCCTCCAACGACCTCGGGTGGAGCGGCGGTCACGACCCCGAGGCCTGGGCCTTCGGGAGCGAGCCCGACCAGCGTTCGGAGTGGATCCGCGAGGACGGGCAGGGTCTCTTCGTGTGGTCGCTGCCCCTCGGCGTCGGCGAGACCGAAGAGACCTTCATCGCGACGGTGTCCGAGGAAATGGGACCCGAACTCGTCGAACCGACAAGCCTCGGCGGCTTCGACGGCCTTCGCGTCATCGAGGAGAGCGTGGACGAGGAAGGCGAGGCCATTCTCTGGTTCCGATGGATACTCTTCGATCGCGACTATGACGACGTCCACATTCTGGCTGCCTCCTCCTACCCCGGAGAGGCCGCGATCCTCGAAGCCGAGGTGGATCAGCTGGTGCGGAACGCGAGCTGGATCGCCGCGACCTACTAACGACACCCTTGGAGCGGGCGTGGACCAGTGCGATTTGGTACCCACCTGGAGGAATTCGGAATTCGGAATTCGGAATTGGAATGCCGCCCTTCCGCTCTGAAGATAAGGGGCGGACGTCCGACATTCAAAATTGAGAATTCAAAATTCAAAATTCGTCATGGTGCTACGGCGACGATCTGCTCAACCAGCGCCCGGCCCTC
>CAVQQC010000019.1:0-91761 GCA_963714895.1 Candidatus Sulfomarinibacteraceae bacterium | reverse complement strand
GAGGGCGACTTCATCGAGCGGTCGGTGGGAGCGGTGCTGTCACAGGACTGGCCGGCGGATCGGCTCGAGGTGATCGTGGCCGACGGGATGTCGACCGACGGGACGAGAGCGGTGTTGGAGAAGATGGCCGATGCGCACCCGAACCTGCGGATCATCGATAACCCTGCGGGCATCGTCGCGCCGGGACTCAACCGGGCGATCGCAGAGGCGCGTGGCGACGTGGTGATCAGGGTGGATGGTCACTGCGAGATTGCGCCGGACTATGTGGTTCGGTGCGTCGAGGCCCTCGACCGCAACGGTGCCGGTGACGGAGCGCTGCTGGGAGTCGGTGGCCCCATCGAGACTCTCGGCGAAACCTGGATGGCGCGGGCGATTGCGATGGCGATGTCGTCGATCTTCGGTGTCGGTGGTTCGGCGTTTCGAGTCGGGACGGCGAGAGAGCGGGATGTCGATACCGTTGCTTTCCCGGCCTATCCACGGGCTACCCTCGATGCTGTCGGGCCCTTCGACGAGGAGCTCGTTCGCAACCAGGACGATGAGTTCAACTTCCGTTTGCGGGAGATGGGTGGTCGAGTCGTTTTGTGCCCGGAGATTCGATCGGTCTATCACAGCCGCGGCACCATTCGTTCGCTGTGGCGCCAGTACTTCCAGTATGGGATGTGGAAGGTGCGGGTGATGCAGAAGCATCCACGGCAGATGCAGCCGCGGCAGTTCGTACCGGCGCTGTTCGTGCTGGCACTGCTGGGTAGTTTTGGCGTAGCCGTCATTGCGCCGATCTTCTGGATCGCGTTCGCGCTGATCGCCGGGACGTATTTGGTGACCAACCTGGCGGCATCGATCGCTGTGGCCGCCCGCCGCGGTTGGTCGATGTTGCCGATCCTTCCGGTCGTGTTCGCGGCGCTGCATCTTGGTTACGGCTCGGGTTTTCTGTGGGGGCTCGTGCGATTTGCTGGCCGCTGGGGTGATCGGACAACAATGGTAGGCGGCAAGCGGGTGATGGTGGGGGCGACACAGTGAACGAACGACCCGACCCGGTTGCCGCTGAAGCCCGGCGCGTTCTCGAGGAAAACGAGCGCCGCGCTCGCGAGGTGGATGGCGATCTCTACGCGCCCTGGCAACCCGCGGAGCTCTTCATGCGCGAAGGCCGCCGCCAGACTGCGTGGCGGCTACTGCATCACTGCGGTGTGTTGCCTGGTGCCGGAGACCCGGTGCTCGAGGTGGGATACGGTCGTCTGGGGTGGTTGGCTGATCTGATGGGTCTCGGTCTGCGTTGTTTCGACCTCCACGGTATCGAACTCGATGCCGGCCGCGCCGACGTGGCGAAGGCGGCCTTCCCGAGTGCGGACCTCCGGGTCGGCGATGCGGCCGAGATGCCGTGGGCGGACGAAATGTTCGAGCTTGCGGTGGTGTCGACGGTGCTGACGTCGATTCTCGATCCCTTGGTCCGTCAGGCGGTGGCCGACGAGGTCACTCGCGTCCTGCGGCCCGGCGGAGCGGTCCTGTGGTACGACTTCCGGGTGGATAATCCTTCGAACCCGAATGTCCGCGGGATCTCCCGGGGTGAGTTGAAGGAGCTCTTTCCCGGTTTCTCAAGCCACATCCGGGCGGTGACCCTGGCGCCGCCCTTGGCCCGGCGAGTTGTGCCTGTGAGCTGGACGGTGGCCACGATGCTCGAGAGCCTGCCGTTTCTTCGGACCCATATCCTCGGAGTATTGGTGAAACCAGACGATGCGTGACGAATTCTTGAGCTTTTCGCCCCCCGCCGTCGGCGAGGAGGAGATTGCCGAGGTAGCGGAAGCGCTGCGCTCGGGCTGGATCACGACCGGGCCCCGGGTGGCTCGTTTCGAGCGCGAGTTCGCCGAAATGGTCGGCGCCGAGGCTGCCCTCGGAGTCTCGTCGGGAACCGACGCGATGCAGGTGGCGCTGGCGGCGCTCGGCGTGGGGCCGGGCGACGAGGTGATCACCACTTCCATGACCTTCTGCTCGACGGTCCACGTGATCGAGCACGTCGGGGCGACCCCGGTGCTGGTGGATGTCGAGCAGGACACCTTGTGCATTGACCCGGAAAGAGTGGCAGCGGCGATCACTGCGAAGACCAAGGCGATTCTTCCGGTCCACCTCTACGGTCATCCCTGCGATATGGGTGCGCTGTTGAAGCTTGCCGATGCTCACGACCTTCGGGTGGTCGAAGATGCCGCCCACTCGGTGCCGGCGAGCTGGGAGGGCAAATCGGTTGGAGGCATCGGCGACTTCACAGCTTTCAGCTTCTACGCGACCAAGAACCTCACCACCGCCGAGGGTGGGATGCTCACCGGGTCGAAGGAGTTGGTGGATCGGGCGCGCCCGTGGGCGCTCCACGGGATGAGTCGTGACGCCCATGACCGCTACCAGTCCGGCGGGCTCCTGGTACTACGAGGTCGTGTTGCCGGGCTTCAAGTGCAACATGACCGACCTCCAGGCGGCGCTGGGGTTGCGTCAACTCGAGAAGCTGCCAGGTTTTCAGAAACGGCGGCGGGAGATCGTGGCGCGCTACTCTGCCGCGTTTGCGGAGATGCCGGAGATCGAGACGCCCGTCGAGCGTGCGGATGTGGAGTCGGCCTGGCACCTGTACGTGATCCGACTCCACCTCGATCAGTTGACGATCGACCGCAACCGTTTCATCGAAGAGCTGGCGGCCCGCAAAATTGGCACCTCGGTGCACTTCATTCCGGTTCACCTCCATCCCTACTATCGCGACAGGTACGGGTTTGCCCCAGAGGACTTCCCGGTGGCCTACGCCGCATATCAGCGGATCGTCAGCTTGCCGTTGCATCCAAGGTTGACGGATGAAGACGTGGACGACGTCATCGGGGCCGTAAAGGACGTGGCGGATTCCTACGCCATTTGACCCCCGTGGTTTGTCCGCTGAGGGTCACCAGGTCTTCGCAGATTTATGGCCCCGCCGTTTATTGAGTCTGGCGCGGGCGGGGAAAAACCCCGCCCCTACAAACGCACCCGGCGGGTCGGCATGCCTCGCGTCATAGAAGCGATAATGGCCGCCGTCGGTCTGGTGCTGTTGACGCCGGTACTGGCGCTGGTCGCTGCGGTGGTAGGGTTGACTTCCCGCGGGCCCGTCATTTTCAGACAGATGCGGGTCGGCCGGTTCGGCCGCGAATTCGAGATGCTGAAGTTCCGCACCATGCGGGTCAACGACGAGAGCCTTCAAGTTACGGCGTCGGGTGATGAACGTGTGACGGCTGTGGGTCGGGTTTTGCGGCGGCTCAAGCTCGACGAGCTGCCGGAGCTGTGGAATGTCATGCGGGGGGATCTGTCGCTGGTCGGTCACAGACCCGAGGTCCCGCGCTACGTCGATATCGATGACCCGAAGTGGCACCAGGTTCTCGAAGAAAGGCCGGGGATAACCCATCCAGTCACCCTGCGCCTCGCCGACGAGGAGCGCCTGATCGCTGCCGCCGGTGGCGATGCTGAAGAGTTCTATATCGGGCAGCTGCTGCCGTTCAAACTGCGGGGTTACCTGGAGTACCAGGAGCATCGGACGTTGTGGCAGGACGTGAGGGTGCTCGCCGCGACGGCCGCTGCGTTGGTCGGTTGGCGCTGGTATCCTCCGGTCAGCCTCGACGAGGTTCGGGCCGCCAGCGGCGGCAGTGACGGAAGGCATGACTGACAAACCCATTGTGTCGGTGACGGGTCGCGAGGTGGTGCCGTACGGCCGCAGGGCCGAGGACAAGGTCTCGTCGGCGCCGCCGTGGCAGCGCCTCATGAACCGGCCCGGCCAGTTCGTGCTCGACCTCGGCGTGCTGACCGCCGCCTTCGTGCTGTCATATCTGCTGCGATTCGATTTCGAAATCCCGGCCGGCGAGCTCCACAGCATGCTGGCTCAGCTGCCGCTGGTGCTGCTCCTTCAGTTCGGGGCGATGCAGATCTTCGGCATCTACACCTTCATGTGGCGCTACATCGGGATGGCCGAGATCGGCGCCTTCGTCAAGGCGGCGTGGTGGTCCTTTCTGCCGTTGGTGCTGCTGCGGTTGGGGCTGCCGGACGGATTCGGTCAATGGCGGGTGCCGCTGTCGATCTGCCTGATGACGACCGTGTTCGGGCTTGGTGGGGTACTGGCTCTGCGGGTCTTGCGGCGTGCGGTCTTCGAGGGCTACGAGAAGAAGGCCAGGTCGGAGGCCTCGAGGGGGAGGAACGGGCGCCACAAACGAGTGCTGCTGGTGGGTGCGGGACGGGCCGGAGTGCAGGCGGCGCGGGAGATCTTGAACCGCGGCGACATGGGTCTCGATATTTACGGCTTTGTCGACGACGACCCCATGAAACAGGGGACGGTGATCCAGGGCATCAAGGTCATCGGCACCACGGCGGATCTGCCGGCCCTGGCCAAGGAGTTGGAGATCCACCACGTGGTCATCACCATCGCCCAGGCCTCGCGCAGCGACATCCGGCGGATCGTCGAGATCTGCGAGAGCGTGCCCATCAAGGCGCAGATCATCCCCGGGCTCTATCAGATCCTCAGCGGCACGGTGGAGATCAGCCGCATCCGCGATGTCGAGATCGAGGACCTGTTGGGGCGCGAGGTGGTGAACCTCGACGAAAAGCAGCTCGAGGTCTTCCTTGCCGGCAAGACGGTGATGGTGACCGGGGCCGGCGGATCGATAGGCGCCGAGCTGGCGCGGCAGGTGGCGCGGTTCCAGGTCGGCCGGTTGCTGCTGGTGGAGCGCGCCGAGTTCGCCCTGTTCGACGTCGATCGTGAACTGCGGGGGCTCTTTCCCGAGTCTGCCGATTGTGCCGCTGGTGGCCGATGTCTGCGATCGTGATGTGATGCGGGGTTTGCTCGAGCGGCACCGGCCGTCGGTGGTGGTGCACTCCGCCGCCCACAAACACGTGCCGATGATGGAGTCGAACCCGACCGAGGCGGTGAAGAACAACATCCTGGCGACCCGGTCGCTCGGCGAGCTGGCGGGCGAGGCGGGGGTCGAGGCCTTTCTCCAGATTTCCACCGACAAGGCGGTGCGGCCGACGTCGGTGATGGGGGCCTCGAAGAGAGTGGCGGAGCTCGCCATTCAGGATCTCAACGGCCGCTACGACACGCGGTTCGTCTCGGTGCGCTTCGGCAACGTGCTGGGGTCGGCAGGCTCGGTGATCCCCATCTTCCGCGAGCAGATCCTGGCCGGTGGCCCGGTCGAGGTGACGCACCCCGACATGGTGCGCTACTTCATGACCATCCCCGAGGCGGCTCAGCTGGTGCTGCTTGCCGGGGCGATGGGTGAGGGCGGCGAGATCTTTGTCCTCGACATGGGCGAGCCGGTGCGGATCCTCGATCTGGCCAAGGACATGATCGCCCTCTTCGGTCTCAAGCCGTTCGACGACATCGACATCGTCTTCACCGGCAAGCGACCGGGTGAGAAGCTCTTCGAGGAGTTGGAGACCGAAGGCGAGCACATCACCAAGACCAAACACCCCAAGATCTTCATCGGCAAGATCAGCACCTACGACAGCGACAAGGTCGATGCGGCGCTGAAGCGTTTCGAGGAGTTGGGGGAGCTGGGGCGGGAGAAGGAGCTGCGGCGGTACTTCAATGAGTTTCTGCCGGAGGCGAGGATCACGGAGTGAAGTTGGATTTCGGATTTCGGATTTCGAATTTCGGATTTTCCAGCCCAACCTCCCCCTTAGCAGAGGTGGTCGTGGATGACAGTTGCACCCGGGCTTGCCCGGGTTTTTTCGTCGCCCTCAGAGCTCGGTTCGATGAGAACCGTAGGGGAGGGGTTTATCCCCGCCCGGCCTCGCGGCTTTCAGACGCGCCATCCCATCGTGGATGCAAGGAGGGGATGAACCCCTCCCCTACGGCTTTCAGGAGGGGCGTCACGTGGGCGTGCATGAGGTCTGCATGCTAGGCTCGGTTCATGGTCTCGGGATTTCGTTTTGATCCGCCACGGGTGCAGCTGAGCTGCGAGTTGGGGTGGGTTCTGGCGCGGGCGTTTGGGCCGGTGGCGGTGTCGCCGGAATCGGTGAGCGGGCTGCGTGGAGAGCTGGCCCTCGAGATCGCGGAGAGGCTCGATCTGGCGGAGCGGATTGCGGCGCGGACGCCTTCTGGGGTGATTTCTGCTGAGTTGGGTGAGATTCCGGCGGCGGGGTTTCGACGGGCCCACACGGGGTGTGTGGCGCGGGCGTTGGTGGTGGAGCGGGTGTGTGGGGAGATGGCCGGTATCGGGGCCGCTCTCGGCGTTCCGGTGGTCTTTTTGAAAGGGGCTGCCCTGCAGTTGGGTGGCTGGATCGAACCGGGATCGCGGTCCATGGGTGATGTCGATGTGTTGGTGCCCGGTGGTTCGGCGAGGCGGTTTGAAGATGCGCTGATCGAGGCCGGCTGCGATTCCCCCGAGGCGCCGGAGGCCGAACACCAACTGCAGCTCTTGACCCACCCGACGGGTCTGGGCGTCGAGGTGCATCGCCTGATTCCTGGAGTGCGGTTGGACGGCGGGAGTTCGGCGACGGCGGAGCAGGTGATCGAACGCGGGTTGTGCCGGAAGGTCGAAGCGTTGCCCGGAGAGAGTTATGCACCGGAACAGCAGGTTCTGGCAGCTCACGTGTTGGTTCACGGTCTCGCCCAACACGGCCTGTCGCCCGACAACTATCCGTGGTCCCGGTTTCTGGCGGATGTTCAGGATCTGGGGCTTGGGGCCGCGGGCGGGCGCGAGATTCTGGATACTGTCATGCCGTGGATCGAGCGGGACGTCGGGTTGGAAGAGGTCGAGGCGGTCCTCGAACTCATGGATCGACTGGGTGGGGGAGAGGACCCGATGGAGATTGCCGCCGGCGATGATCGCCCTGCCACGATCCTCCACCACCTCGTGGCCGGGGCCCTGGACGATGAATACGTCCAGTCGATGCGTCTCGCCCGGCGGACTCAGCACCTCAGTGACCAGCCGCGATGGCGCCGGCTCGCGGTGGAGGGGTGGAGGACGGTGTGGCTGACGCGGCCCCAGGTGGACAAGTTGTACGGTGTGCCGAAGTCGGCGCTCGGCTACTGGGGTTGGCGGCTGTGGCGGCCGTTCGATCTGGTCGGCAGGGCGTGGCGGTATGGGGTGGCGGCAGGGCGGCATGGGGGGCGGAGGCGGTAGGCCCTTTTAGAATTCGGAATTTCGGAATTCGGAATGTCGTTCAGCTGCTAATAGAATTTCGGATTTCGGATTTCGGATTTCGGATTTCGATTGCAACGTCACGACGTCGCACCGGCGGATCGGATTTCGGATTTCGGATTTTCATCACAACGCCGGACCGTCACACCGGCACAATTCGGATTTCGATTTCGGATTTCGAATTTTCATCGCAACGTCGCAAAGCCACAATTCGGAATTCGGAATGCCCGCACACCCGCCCGGCAGCCGGGACGGCTGCCCCACAAGAGAACAGGGCCGAATTGTGGTGCCGGCGTCCCGCCGGCACGTTTACACCATCGTTCACGTGCGGTTGAGATCCGGCCTTGGCCTTCGTGCTCCGTCGTGACAGGCCCGCCCGCGTCGGTGGAGATTATTGAGGCTACGCCTCAGGCGAGGTGGTGGTAGAGGCTGCTTGCGACCTGTTTTCTGTCGCTATCTCCGAGTCTTCCGAGTTGGCGGAGGATGAGGCGGTTGTCCAGGGTGAAGAGTTTCAGGCGGACAATGCAGTGCGAGGGCAGACCGGTTTCTTCGAGGTCGGTGATCGAGTAGTCGCCGGGCCATGGGTGGTGGTCGTTGGTCGTGATCATCGCAAGCACGGTGTTTCCCGAAGCGTTGAATCTCCGATTGCTGATCACCAGGGCCGGCCGTCGTTTGCTTTCGGATTTCTCCGAAAAGGGAAAGGGGACGACGACGACGTCGAATCGATCACAGGTCACGGAAGGCCTCGTCATCCTGCTCCGAGCCCCATTCCTCGAGGGTCTCGGACACGGCGAGGTGAAACGCAGCATCGTAAGGCTCGACCCTGCGGAGGATCGCGGAGTCGTTACCGGCGATCTCGTAGGTGACGAAGTCTCCGGGTTCGAGGCCCAGGCTTTCCCGAACCTCCTTCGGAATGGTGACCTGGCCTTTGGATGAGAGTCTGCTGTGCATGAAGCCTCTTTGATTCTTTACTTCTTGAATGTAAAGCATAGGCAAGAATGTGTCAAGGGATTGTGGTGCCGGCGTCCCGCCGGCACATTCCGACGTGCGGTTTCATTGCCGGGAAAGTCGTCTGTCGCGGGCTGATCTCTGCACGGGCCTGCGAATGGCAGGCGGGACGCCTGCCCCACAGAGACGGGACGTGCTGCCTTCGGAATGGCAGGCGGGACGCCTGCCCGCGCGATGAGGCGAAATCGACTTCGGCAGGCGGGACGCCTGCCCCAATGGCAGGCGGACGGCTGCCCACAAGGGGATCAGGGGTAGCGGAAGACGGTGGCCTTCTGGTCCTGGGACCACTCTTCGAGGGCCTGGAAGAGCGGCAGGTGGAAGAAGGGGTCGAGAGGGTCGGCGCGGCGGATGATGACGTTGCCGTCGATGATTTCGAAGACCACCGAGTCCCCCGGGCGAAGATTGAGGGCCTTGCGAACTTCACCGGGGAGCGAGACCTGGCCCTTGGACGAGAGTCTGCGCCGAACCTCGGTATTGTCTTCCAGCGGAACCATGAGGACTCGAGTATGTCCAATCTTGCGACAGTGTCAAGCAGCAATTCCCCGCGGACGGGGAATTGCAGTTCAGATCGCGACCAGGTTCTGATCGGCGAGTTCGGAAATCAGAGCTTCTATCTCGGTCCTCAGGGTCGAAGCGTCCACCTCGAATTCGGCAACCAGGCGGTCGACGAGCGCGTCGCCGGAAATGCCTTCCCGGAGCAGCTCCCACACCCGGGCGCCGGTGTGGTTGAGTTCGAAGATCTGGTTGGTGGCCAGGTGGACCAGCACCATGCGGTCTTCGAGGCGTTTGAAGACCACGTCGGGGTTGGGGGAGTAGGGGCCAATCATCTTCTGGAGGCTACCATTTTCTGTCGCCCCTGCCGGGGCTTTTTCTATTTTGGTTGTGCTGAACCTGGGGCTCACGCCCCAGGCTATATTCTTTCGCGCCTCCGGCGCTCGCACGGTGACCGAGGTTACCGAGACTCCGGCGCTTGCCGGGTGGATCGAATCGCCCCGCCAGATCATCTGTCGAATTCAGGACACCGGTTCACTGCTGTCCAAAACAAATCCTGAACTGACATTTTCACACTGAAAACACAGAGGTTGAGGATCGGGTATTGCCATTTTCAGAACGAGGTCCTCGGTAACCGAAAACGGCTGTCCAGGTCTCGTACTGAGATATGAGTGATCCAGGATGCAGGATACAGCTCTGAAGGTGGGCCAAGGCCCACCCTACGAGCCCGCTCGACACCTGAGTTCGAAGTAGGGTGGGCCTTGGCCCACCTTCAGACCCGCCGCGGTTGGGTGGAGCCTGGATTTGAACTCGAGCCGACCAAGATGCCCGTCTTGGACAAGAATGACATCGGTTTTAGAGTGGCCCCTTCCGGAGTTGGGGAACCGGCAGCATGAAGCCGCGGAGCGGCGACAGGATGTAGCCTGGGGCGTGAGCCCCAGGAAACCGGCCAATTCCACAAGAATCAAGCCCCGGAGGGGCGGCAGGGTTTACGCGAGGTCGCAGGCGGGGAAGAAGAAGCTGACCTCGATGGCGGCGTTTTCGGGCGAGTCGGAGCCGTGGATGGCGTTGCGCTCGATGGACTCACCGTAGAGCTTGCGGATGGTGCCGGCGTCGGCGTCGGCCGGGTTGGTGGCGCCCATGACCTTGCGCAGGGTGGTCACGGCGTCCTCGCGCTCGAGGGCCAGCGGCCACACCGGGCCCGAGGTCATGTAGGCCACGAGATCGTTGTAGAAGGGGCGCTCCTTGTGGACCGCGTAGAAGGCGCGGGCCTGGGCCTGGCTGAGCTGCATCATGCGGCCGGCGACGATGCGGAAGCCTTCGTTTTCGAGGTGGGCGATGATCTTGCCGGCGTTGCCGTTCTCGACGGAGTCGGGTTTGATGATGGTCAGGGTGCGTTGAATCATGGTTCCTCCAGCTTGGGTCTGCCCGGGAAGGGGCGGGGGGATGATACACGAATTCAGTTTTGAGTTTTGAGTTCTGAGTTTTGAGTTCCCACCCAATCGGCGGCGGAATTTCGGATTTCGGATTTCGGATTTCGGATTTTCGTCACAACATCGCAACGTCACAACGTCGCACCGTCACAATTCGGAATTCGGAATTCGGAATTCGGAATTTCATCACAACGTCGCACTGACGAATTTCGGATTTCGGATTTCGGATTTCGGATCATTCGGACATTTCGGATTTCGGATTTTCATCGCAACGTCGCAACATCACAACGTCGCACCGTCACAATTCGGAATTTGGATTTTCCACTTGCCCGGCGCGCGGGACGGGTGCCCTACAAATCGCTGGGGACGAAATTGGGACGGGTTGTGGGGCAGCCGTCCCGGCTGCCGGCTGGCTGGGTGGGAATTGAGGGTCCATTCGGCTGCTACACTTGCCCGCGATGGCTGAATCACCCAGACGCGTTCTGGCGGGGGACGTTGGTGGGACGAAGACCCGCATCGGCCTCTTCGAAATCGGGCCGGAGGGGCACGCGCGATCGCGGAGCAGAGCTTTGCGAGCGCGGAGTATGGGGGGCTGGACGAAATCGTCGCCGGATTCCTCGGTGGGCGCGATGTTGCTTGCCGCGCCGCGTGTTTCGGGTTGGCCGGGCCGGTGGCGGGTCGCCGGGTTCGCCTGACCAATCTGCCGTGGGTGGTGGATGCGGATGCGCTCGAGGGCGCGACCGGGATTCCATCCGTCACCCTGATCAATGATCTCGAGGCGACGGCGTGGGGTGTTTCGGCGATGGGTGGCGGATTCCTTCCTGACTCTCAACCCGGGCCGGCCGGGGGCGGTTGGCAACGGCGCCGTGATTGCCGCCGGGACGGGGCTCGGTGAGGCCGGGATGTTCTGGAATGGTCAGGAGATGGTTCCCTTCGGCTGCGAGGGCGGACACACGGGCTTTTCGCCCACCGACGAGCTTGGCGACCGTCTGCTTCGTTTTCTGCGCGACCGCTACGAAACGGTGAGCTGGGAACGGGTGCTGTCTGGTCCCGGGTTGGCGGATCTCTACCGCTTCATGCTGGCCGAGGCGGACCAATCGGAGCCGGAGTGGTTTGTCGAGGCGCAACGTCGCGGCGATCCGGCCCCGGCAGTCTCGGCGGCGGGGCTCTCCGGCGAGTGCGAGGTGGGTGCGCGGACCCTCAGCTTCTTCGCCAGGTTGTACGGCGAAGAGGCGGGCAACCTCGCTCTCAAGCTGATGGCCACCGGCGGGGTGTGGGTCGGAGGTGGGATCGCGCCGAAGATCCTGCCGCTGCTCGAAGGTGGCGCCTTCATGGATGGGTTTCTGGCGAAGGGCCGGATGAGGCCCCTGCTCGAGGCGATGCCGGTGCACGTCGTGCTCGATGACCGCGCAGCACTGTTCGGCGCTGCCCGCCGCGCCGCCGTCGGCTTAACGCCTCCGGCGTGCAGGCGGGACGCCCGCACCACAAAGAGCGGCCATTGTGGGTGCAGGCGGGACGCCCGCACCACAAAGCTGCCACGGATGTCCTCCGGATGCGTGAAAGACGCCCGCACCCAGGGACTGAAAACGCCGTCCGGAACGCGCCGCCCGAAATTCAAAATTCAAAACTCAAAACTTCGATCCTGCTTCATCCCGACACACCCTGTCCCATCATCTGACACCGGCCGCGGCGCGTACCTTGCCTCGGAGTTGGCATCCCACTTGCAATGTCCTGTGCCGGAGGCGGAAATGGACGAACGCAGACAACATCAACGGTACGACGTCAAGCGGCCCATCAAGGGCAGCGTCAAACCGAGGATGGAAATCCGGGTGGTCAACATCTCGGAAGGCGGCCTGATGGTCGAGGCGCCGTTCGGTCTGCCGCCCGCAGGGATCTGCGAGCTGACGCTCAACCTCCCGACCGGTGAAATGGTGATCAAGGCCAAGGTCGCGCGGTGTCGCGCCAACATGGTCAAGACAGCAACGGGAGGCGCCGCCGTGGTTTTCCACGCCGGGCTCGTCCTTCGACGCGAAGCTCGCGGGGAGCCCGGAGATCAAGAAGCTGATCGCTACGATGTGCTCGCTCGAAAACCAGGCAGAGATGACCGGACAAGTGACACTCCACGAGGAGTTGGAACAAGCAATGTGATGTCGGGTTCGCCAGAATCCGCCCTCCAGGCGGGTCCGACGTCGAGAGCCGCGAGACCGTTGTGGTCTCGCGGACTTTTTTTATCCGTTGGGGCGGCGTAAGATCGGCCGGTTGTGAAATCGTTCGATGTCGATCACGGGACTCCGGCAGGGTTCATCGATCGCGTCCGGCGGGAACTCGCCGATCGCGGCTTGAGCCAGTACGTGAGTCTTGACGGCGATGAGGCCGAGTTGGTGGTGAGCTTCCACTGGATGGGCTCGACCGAGCTCCGGTATCGACTCGAGCCGCAGGACGATGGTTTTCGTGCCGTCCTCAGCGGCGAGAGGGTTTCGCCGTTTCACGCCGCCTTCCGCCGCGGCTTCGACGACCGTTTCGACCAGGTCCTCGCCAAAGTCGGAGCTCGAACGGTCTGAGTTTTTAGTTTTTAGTTTTGAGTTCTCGCCCAACCAACCAGATTCAGGTCGAGCGTTGGTTTCTTGAGGACTGACGTGGGCGGACAAGCATTCGAAAAATCTCCCACCAATCGTGAGCCCATCAACTAAAAACTCAAAACTAAGAACTAAAAACTTATTCGAGGTAGCTGACCACGTCGATGAGCTGCTCGACTCTGGCGGCGGAATCGTCGCCGGCCGGGTAGCGGTAGTGGATACCGAGCAGCCGGTTGCCGGCGGGGTGGATCATGAAGATCACCGTCTCCTCCACCGGTTCGCCACCATCCGTGTATCGACCGCGCGAGTAGAATGCGGTGCCGAAGTCCCCCTGAAGCTCCTGGCCGCCCTTGTAGACGGCATCGACCATGCCCTCCATCTGGGCCTGGTGGGACTGGACGGCGGCCACCAGGTTGACGCCCTCCCGCTCGGGTCCGACGGCAAACCACAGGATGCCGCCCACCAGCGGGTCGGAGGGCCGCAATTCGAGGCTGGTGCCCTGATTGGAGGCAACAATCAGCCCGTCGGGCAAACCGGAGAGCGTGATCCCGAGATCGATGTTCTGAATGTCGGTCGGCTCTGGAGGGGGGGATTCCGGCCCCCCACAGGACAACGCGAGGAACGCGACGGCGACGATAACGGCAAACCGATGGTGCATGGTTGTCAATCCGACAGCAGCGGGACGTTGACGCTTTCGCCGAGGTCGACCTCGTGGTCGGTCGCGCAGTGCATGCAGCGGCAGTGAACCTTGTCGCCATCCGTGCGGAAGTCGAGATCGCGTTCGCCGCAGGACCCGCAGATGAAGTTCCGGGCGTAGCCCCAATCCATCACGACTTCCTTGCTGAACGACGATTCCTTGTCGAGGACCCATGACATCTTGGTGATCGTCTCTTCGGGGCCCACCGGCAGCGGCGAGTGGAATTTGACGTTGACCCGGAATTTGCTCTTCTTGGTCTGGATGGCGCCACCGCCGAAATCGACCTCGCTGATCATCTCGTATGGAATCGAGAAGAACTTGCCTTCGTCGTTCTTTGTCAGCAGGCGGCGCGAGGTGAGCAGGAGCGGGCCTTCCGTCGAATCGAGCCGCAGGAACGGGAGCTCGTCCTGGAGCAGGATCGTCGAAAAGACCTTGGATGCATCCTTCGCGAGGGGCTTGCCCTCGAGGAACTTCTGCGCGCGCTGCAACCACTCCTCGCGGATCTGCATGGCCTTGATCATGGCCTGTTCGAGGGTGTGGTCCTTCTGCATCTTGAGCAATTGTTCGCGCTCGTACTTCGAAAAGACGATGCCGCAGCGCTGGCACTCGATGTTGGATGCCGACTGGTGGGCGTTGCACGCCGGACAGGCGCGCTTCCCGGCCTCGAGCTCTTCTTCGGCGTTGATCGGCGGCGAATCGCCGGGGCGGATCTCGATCAGGATCCCGTTGCTGTCGAGAGAATCGAGGATCTTCTTGGCCCGTTCGAGATCCAGCGACTGAAACACCGGGATGTGGGGCGACGGGAACCGTTCTTCGAACTCACTCCGGGGCCGGCCGGTCAGCCGTTCCAGCGTGCCCACGAATCGTTGGCGCCCGCTCTTCGACGCGTCCTTGAGACCGAGAACATGGATGTTGTAAGAAAGATTTTCGTCCATCCCGCACCTCGCTTGCCAACAAGTATATCCGAGGTGCCCAAGGTGAAATTTCGGAATTCGGATTTCGGAATTCGGATTTTCCGGGTCTCCGCCCGAGATACGGGGATCTTTGGAATTCGAATTCCGTGCGGCTGTCGGCCGCAATTGAGCGAGCGCGGGACCGGGTCGGGATCCGCGACGTTGTCGGATCTGGCGCGTAAATTCTTTGTTTGCGGTACAATAAACCTCGATGAGAGGCGGCGCGGATTTGCTTCCGCGACGGTTTTGGGTCTGTTGCTGGTGTCCGGTCCGGCGGCGGGGGCATCGTCGCCGACCGACGATCAGTTGAACGCAGTGCAGAGCCGGATCGGCCAGCTCGAACGCCGGCTCGATCAGCTGTCTCGCGAGGCTGAGAGCGCCGAACGGGAGCGGCTGGAGCTCGACGCACAGCTCGAGCTCGCGGATGCGCGGGTCCGGGAGACGGAGTTGCTTCTGGTTCAGAGTTCCGAAGAGGTCGATCGTCTGCGCCAGGAATCAGCCGACCTCGCGAATCAGCTCGACGAGCGGCGGCAGTTGCTCGACCGGCACCTCGAGATCATGGCCCTGTTGGGAAGGCCCGGCCCGTTGCAGCTCTTCTTCGACGCCTACCAGGGCGGTGATCTGGAGGAGGCGGTGGGCACCGTTTCGGTGCTTGCCGGCGGTCAGATGCGGTTGGTGGAGGAATACCACGACGTCAGCCGACAGCACAGCCTGCGGCTGGCGGAGCTCAGCCGAACCCTGGCGCAGGCGCGCGAGGAATCGCAGCAACTCGAGGTGCGAAAGATCGAGCTCGAGGGGTTCCGCGACCAGGTGGCGAGGCGGCAGGCGAGTCTGGAGAGCAGCCGCAAGACCACCGGTGCGACGCTCGAGGATCTGCGGGTGCGGGAAGCGGCGCTGCAGCGACTTGGTGAACGTGTTGTCGTCGAAGGAGCGCTTCACCGGGAGGGAGGACATCCGCGGCTATCGCGGGGCTCTGCCGTGGCCGGTGGAGGGCGAGGTGGTGCAGGGCTTCGGTCGGCAGCGGCTTGCCAAGTACAACACCTACACCGTGTGCAACGGCCTCCGCTTCGACGCGCCCGGTTCGTCGCCGGTCGACGGCGGTTTTTCCCGGGAGTCGTGGCATACGCGCGCCACTTCAAGGGTTATGGAAATATGGTGGTGCTGGACCACGGGAACAACGTGTACTCGCTGGTGGCCGGCCTTGGTACAATTCACGTTCGGGTCGATCAACGCGTCACCATGGGAATGCGCCTGGGGCTGGCGTCGCCGCCGACAGAAGGCGGCAACGTCTATCTCGAGTTCCGGGTCGGTGAGAAGCCGCAAGACCCACGGCGCTGGTTGCAGTTGAAAGGGGAGTCGTCGTCACAATGAAGTTCACCCGAACGGTGTTTTTGTCCGTTTCGATCGGCGTGGTGCTGCTCTTTGCCGGTGTCCTGATGGCGAACCGCAGCAACCAGGACGTGCTGTTTCGCGCGCTGGGCAATCTGGCCGAGGTGGTGCACCTGGTGGAGACCGAGTACGTGGACGAGCTCAACCAGGAGGCGCTGTCGATGTCGCTCGACGCCGGGCTGGTGGAGCCGCTCGACCGGTCGGCGGCAGTGCTGCCGAGCGATCGGATCGACGAGTACCTGGAGTTTGTCGGAAGCGCCGCCGCCCTTCGGTCTCGGTCTCGCCACGCGACTGGGTTCGGCCTCGGTGTACTTTGTCCTCCAGGGCTCGCCCGCCGAGACTGCGGGGCTCGATCAGGTGGGAAGTCATCGAGCTCGTCGAGGGCGTCAACAGCCGCGGGCGGCCGTTGTGGCAGATCCGGTTGGACCTGATGGAGCGCGAGAACCTCGGCGAACCGTCCGCCTGACGGTCTTCGATCGCGAGGTCGACGAACGGCGCGAGGTGATGCTCGAACCGGCGCCGTGGACGGTGCGGCCCGCGACCGTCGAGGTGCAGGGCGAGGCGACGGTGATCCGGATCGAAGCGTTGCCGGAGAACAGTGTGGCGTCAGTGACCGCGCTCGTTCCCGCGACGGGCCCCTGATTCTCGATCTGCGAGAGCTGCGATGGGGGATCGAAAGCGAGGCCATCGCTTTGGCGGACGCCTTTGTGGAGGCCGGGGTTCTCGGCGGCTGGCAGGGGCGCCGCGCGGGGTCGAAGTCCTATTCAGCGACCGCGGGCAGCGTGGTGGCTTCGGCCCCCATTGTCCTCGTCGATCGCACCACCCAGGGCGTCGCCGAGATCCTGGCCGAGGCGCTGCAGCGCAACGGCGCGGTGGTTGTGGGCGAGAAGACCGTGGGTCACGCCTCCTACATGAGCCTGGTCCGCGACGGTGATGTGGCGGTGTGGATGCCGGTCGGCCAGTGGCTGCGGAGCGACGAGAAGCCGATCAACGGCAACGGCGTCGAACCGGACGAAGAGGTCGAAGTCACCGATCCCGAGGCAGACGATGATCCCGTGCTCGCGCGCGCCCTCGAGCTCGTCAGCCGGGAACTCCCCAAGGCGGCCTGATCGATGCCGTCTCGCAAGACCGGCAGGAAGAAGAGCGGGTCCTTTCCCGTCCGTCGGGAGATGATTCCGTGGATCGTGGTGGCGCTGGCCGCGGTGGTGGTCGTCCTCGTGTTCTTGTTCCGCCCGGGGCCCGAGGTCGAGGATTCCCCGATCGAAGAGCGCTTGATGGAACTGGCGGCGCAACGGGGCGTTGCCCGCGCTTCGATGGTCGTCGACGATCCGATCACCAAGGTCGACGACGTTTTTGTCCGCACCTGGCGCTTCGAGTTCCCCGACCGCGCCGCCCGTGACGGTTTTGTCGGCGACCTCGAGATCGAAGGTGCGGCCCGACACGCGCGAGTCGTGGTGCCGCCCGATCTCGCCGCCGGATGAGATCAGCCTGCTGATGGACTTCGGGTCGGAGGCCTTCGACCTCAAACTGACCGTGGCCGAGCCCGAAGATCGCTGTCATCGAGCCGACCCCCGTCCCCACCCGAAAGCCCACCGCCACACCGCGGCCGCAGCCGAGACCCGACGCCCGCGGCAGGTTGGCGATTCTGCTCGACGACGCGGGCCAGAAGGACGACCTGGTGCCGGCCGCCAGCGCCCTGCCCGACCCAGGTCGGTATCGCGGTCCTGCCGTTCCTGCCGAGATCGGCGGAGACCGCAACGGCGCTGCACGCGGCCGGTCACGAGGTGTGGTTGCACCTGCCGATGGAGCCGGAGAACTACCCCGCCGACAGACCCCGGCCCGGGGGCCGTTCTGGTCGGGATGACGACGGACGAGCTGCGGACGACGGTCCACTCCGCCCTCAACAACATTCCCCACGCGGTCGGCGTCAACAACCACATGGGGTCGAAGGCGACCGCCGACCTCAAGACCATGACCTGGATCATGCAGGAGCTGTCGGCGCGCGGCATGGCCTTTATCGACTCCCGCACCACGATCGCGACGGTGGCGGAGAAGGCGGCCCGCGCCCAGGGCGTGCCCACCAACCGCCGCCACGTCTTTCTCGACAACGACCGCAACGCCGCGGCCATCCGCAAGCAGCTCGACGAGGCGGTCTACCGGTGCCGGATCGACGGCGAGGCGATCGCCATCGGCCACCTCGACCCGGTGACGGTGAAGGTGCTGACCGAGGAGCTGCCGGGCCTTGCGGCAAGGGGCGCGGACCTGGTCAAGCCGAGTGATCTTGGTCAGGTAAGAATTCTTAATTTTGAATTTTGAATTTTGAATTATCGGAAGGATCTGTAGGCGGGTCGTTCCAAACGGTCCGCCTGCGGTCTTGCAGAATAGCCTGTCGTCGCCGTCTCTCGAATCGCGACTCCGATTCAATCTCGGGTCGCAGAGTTGTCCGAAATTCAAAATTCAAAATCAAGAATTCAAAATCTTCAACTCTTCCTGTGCCAGACGGCTCCGTGCGGCGTGTCCTCGACGACGATGCCCATCTCGGTCAGTTGGTCGCGGATCTCGTCGGCTCGGGCGAAATCGCGTTCCGCGCGAGCGGTGGTGCGGGCCTCGACCAGTCGCTGGATCTCGTCATCCGCTCCCGCGCCGTCGTCGCCGGACGGGATGATGTCGAGCACCGCCGCGACCTGGGTGAAGGCGTCATCGAGAGCGGATCGGACACCGTCGAGATTCCGCCGCCGTCGAGGGCGGTGTTGATCTGCCGCAGCAGGGTGTGGAGTGCGCCGAGGGCGCGGGCGGTGTTGAGGTCGTCGGCGAGCGCATCGCGGTATTCGCGGACGAACGCTTCGACACTGTCGAGCGTCAGATCGCCGGGACCGTCGGCCGGAGGGGTGTTGGCAAGGCGCCGCAGGGTGTTGGTGATGCGGTCGATCGCCTGGGCCGCCGCGTGGAGGCCGTCCATGGTGAAGTTGAGCTTCTGGCGGTAGGGCACCGAGATCAGGAGGTAGCGGATCGCCAGCGGATCGTGGCCCTTTTCCAGGAGGTCGCGAAGGGTGAAGAAGTTGCCCTTGGACTTGGCCATCTTCTCGCCCTCGACCACGAGGTGCTCGGCGTGCAGCCAGTAGCGTGCGAACGGCTCGCCGGTCGCGCCCTCGGACTGGGCGATCTCGTTCTCGTGGTGGGGGAAGATGTTGTCGACCCCGCCGGTGTGGATGTCGAAGCGCTCGCCGAGCAGGGCCATGGACATCGCGGAGCACTCGAGGTGCCAGCCGGGCCGGCCGGGACCGACCGCCGTCTCCCACACCGGTTCGCCCTCGCGCGCGCCCTTCCACAGGACGAAGTCGCGGGCGTCGTCCTTCTCGTACTCCTCGTTGTCGACCCGGGCGCCGACCAGGTTCTGCTCCGGGCGAACCCCCGACAGCTTGCCGTAGCCGGGGAAGGTGGAGATGCTGTAGTAGATCGAGCCGTCGCTGCGGTAGGCGTGGCCGGCCGCCTCGAGCCGTTCGACGAGCTCCACCATCTGCGGGATGTAGTCGGTGGCGCGGGGATAGTGCTCGGCTCGTTCCACCCGCAGGGTGTCGAGATCCTCGAAAAAGGCCTCGATGAACTGCTCGGTGTAGTCGCGCAGAGCGAGACCGGCGGCGGAGGACTCGCGGATCGTCTTGTCGTCGACGTCGGTGAGGTTCATGACCTGGGTGACTCGGAACCCGCCGAGCTCGAGGGTCCGCCGCAGCACGTCCTCGAACAGAAAGGTGCGCAGATTGCCGATGTGGGAGAAGTCGTAGACGGTCGGACCGCAGGTGTAGAGGCGCACGTGGTCCGGCTCGATGGGCTCGAAGTCCTCGAGCCGGCGCGTCAGCGTGTTGTACAGGCGCAGGGGAAAGTCGGGCATCGGTCCTCCGGAGGGGGGATTGTACCCCGGGTAGGAAATTTCGGATTTCGGAATTTCGGATTTCGGATTTGATCACGCTCTCCCTGCGTGAATAGGTCGGTTCGAGGGATTGGGCGAGTTTGCCCGCGATTGTACGGAAACACCGTGGAGCTGGGTCGTCTGACGGTCAACCCGCCCAATCGCGGGTGAGCAGCTGTCCGATACTCGAATCGCCTCACACCGCGCCGTTCAATCCGAAATTCGAAATCCGAAATCCGAAATCTCTCTCCCTCTACTCCAACAAATTCTCCCGTATGTAGGTGAACTTGCCCTTGTTCACCAGCCCGAAGCCCTCTTCGAACTCGTTGATGAGCCGGGAGACGGTTTCGCGGCTGGTGCCGATGGAGTGGGCGATGTCGGAGTGGGTGGGTCGCTTGACCACCACCCAGCCGTTGCCGAGCCGCTGGCCGTGATCGAGCGCCATGTCGAGCAGATAGCGGGCGAGCCGGCCCGCCACGTCCATGTAGGCGAGCGACTCCATCTTCGAGTTGGCGCGCCGCAAACGGCGCGACAGGATGGCCATCAATTTGCGCGAAATGGTCGGACTGGATGTCGATCAGGCGATCGAAATCGTCGCGTTTGATGACCATCAACTCGACCTCGGTGATGGTGATCACCGCCGCTGACCGCGGCGCGGCCTCGAGCAGCCCCATTTCGCCGAAGACCTGGCCGGCGCCGAGCACCGTGAGAATGAACTCCTTGCCGTCCGAAGAGGTGGTGACGACCTTGACCCGCCCGTTGACCACGACGAACACCGCGTCCGCCGGGTCGCCTTCGTAGAAGATGGTGGTGTCGGTCGGGACCTTGCGAAGCTGGGCGTGGGCGGCGACCTCCTGCAGTTCGCCGTCGTTCAGCTCCGAAAAGAGCTCGATCTCCGACAGCAGCTGCGGTGCCTTGCCGCTCATTCGACCTCCTCAGACACCATGTCGATGATGACGTCGGCAACCTGGTCGCCGGAAATCGGCGGCGTGAACGAAAGGCATGGCCCGGTTGTGTCTTCTTCGCACCAGACCGGCGGAGGAATCTCCAACAGATGCCCGAGCACCGTGATGGCGGATTGCACTTCTCTGGCGGTCACCTGGCGAAGAGGATGGAAGCGGTGCTCGAACCGATCGATGTCGATCAGCCCGAGTCTGGCCGCAGTGATGATCTCGCGTTGTGACGGCATTTCAACAATATCCGACAACAATGGTACCTGTTTGGATGGCAAAGTTTCCACCACCGGCGCCAAAGTGACGATGACCACCGCCAGATCGGAACGATTCATATCACCGGCCGACAGCGCCTCGCGGACATAGTCGGGCATCACCGAGACCCGCCACCGGAGCTTGGCCGCCCGTAGACCACTCGTCTTTTCGGGGCGGTCGTCCGGCAGTGAGGAGTAGAGCTCCATGGCGGTCTGCCACTGTTCTTCCTCCTCGGCGAGAGCGATCGCCATCAGGGTGGCCTCGGGATCGTCGGGCAGCGACGAGAAGATGCGAATCGCGGCACCGGCGTCGCCGCGGCTCTCCGCGATGCTGCCGGACAAGAGCACGACATCGCGGTCCCGCGGAAGTCCGGCAAGCACAGCCTCGGCGCGTGTCGAGCCTGTCGATGGCGATCAGCGATCGAGCCTGCAGCAGGACCGCGTCGCGGTTGTCCGGGTCGAGGGCCAGAGCGGGTTCGAGGGCGTCAGTGAGGCGCTCGGGTCGCCGCTCGCGAAGAGAGTGTCGGCTGCCTGGATCGCGATCGTCGACCCACCGGCGGCGCGAGGGATTGCGTTCGGTCGACCCACCTCTTGTCGGGCCACAGCTCGGCCCCGCGCTCGGCGGCCTGGAGCGCCAGAGCCTCGTCGTCGGCCCCTTCGGCCGCGACCGACAACGTCAGCCAGGCGGCGGCGTAGTCAGGTGCGCTGCCGGTGAGCGCCTCGAGATTGTCGAGTGGTTGTTGACCACCCACGATCGCGGCTTGAAGTTCGAGCAGTCGGGACGCCGTGCTCACGCCGGCCCGGGCTGCGCTGGTCTTGGCGGCGGTCGGATCAGAGCGGCGAAGAGCCTGCCAGCCGTCGTCGATGTGGCGTTGCGCCCCCTTGTCGAGGATCGGCCGCCCGGGCCCGGAGTCCGGCGAGGGGAACTGGAGACTGCACGTCGGCGATGTCGGCCGGCGCCGTGGCGCAGCCGCCGAGACCCAGCACGACGACGACCGCCGCAGTCGACGCAGCCGCCCCTGCGACCCACCCTCTCCGTGCCGGGCGCCGGCGCTGTCGCGGGCTATTCATCATCCTGTGGTGCTTTACCCTCGAAACCGCTCAACGGAGCGATGCTGGCGATGGCGTGTTTGTAGACCAGTTGCTCCTGGCCGTGGTTTTCTAGAGCGACGGAGTAGCGGTCGAACCTCCGGATGATGCCGGTGAGCCGTTTGCCGCTGACCAGGTACACGTGAACCGTCTTGGAGTCCTTGCGAAGCTGATAGAAGAATGGATCCTGGATGTTGATTGTACCGCTCGCAGGTTTGTTCATTGGTCTTGTCTTCCCTTGGTGTGTTGATGCCATAATCCGATAACTGCCGACGCACCACCTTCCCCGGGCGGCGCCACCTGGTGGACCGTTCCCTCACGCAGCCTCCTTAACCACGTGAGCTGGCGTTTCGCGAAATTGCGGCTCGACTTCTTGGTGTTTTCGATGGCTGCTGCAAGGTCGCACAAACCCCGCAGCATGTCGACCACCTCGCGGTAGCCGATGGCCTTGAGAGCATGGGCGTCATGAGGAACACCGGAGGCCAGAATCCGCTCAACCTCCTTCACGAGTCCGGACGAAAAAAGATGATCCGCGCGCGCGTCAATTTTAGCATAAAGCTCGTGGCGATTGAGGTTTGGAACGACGAACAGGGGATCGAACCGCGCGCTCGTTTTCTGTCGTCGCCAGTGGCTGGTCAGCGGCTCGCCGGTGAGCTCCCAGACCTCGAGGGCGCGCAGAATCCGCTGGCGATCGTTGCGGCCGATTCGCCGTGCGGCTTCGGGGTCGGTCTCGACGAGGCGGGCAAACACCGATTCCGGATCGGTGGCCCATCGCGCGGCGAGCCTCGCGCCGATCACCGCGTCGCGGGGCGGCGCCGGAAACAACCCGACCACCAGCGCCCGGATCCAGAAATGGGTGCCGCCGGCCACCACCGGCAACCTGCCGCGGCCCTCGATCTGAGAGATTGCGGCCCGTGCGGCGTCGGAGAAGGCGCCGGCCGAAAAGGCGTCCACCGGGTCGGCGACATCGATGAGGTGGTGCCGAATCCGTTGCCGGTCCTCGAGCGAGGGCTTGTCGGTGCCGATGTCGAGCCCGCGGTAGACGGCAAACGCGTCCGCGGACACGATCTCTCCGCCCAGCCTTTCAGCCACTGCCATCGCCAACCGCGACTTCCCCGACGCCGTCGGCCCGGCAATGATCAGGAGGGGAGGGAGGGGCGCGTTATTCACAGTGAAGAGAGTAAGTGGGTCCCGGTGAGATGTGCAACGGCAGGGAAGTTCTTAGTTTTGAGTTTTTAGTTTTGAGTGAGGGCAGGCCTACGCCTATCTGAGGCGAGGAAATGAGATGAACATTTTTGGGGATCCGGCGTAGGGTGGGCCTTGGCCCACCTTCAGAGTCCGAATGAGAGGTGGGATGTTGGGCCGGCACTAAAAACTGAGAACTAAAAACTAAAAACTTGAACGCGGCGTCAGCCGCGGAAGATCGAGCTGCCGACCATCTGCGGAGGCTTGGCGACCCCGAAGAACTCGAGGATCGAGACCGGGAGATCGAGGATATTGGCGTTGCCCTTCGCGACCTTTTGAGATGAAAGCAGGGTGCCTGGCACCAGGTCGCGGGCCATGGAGTGGTCACCCGACCACGCCCACGGGTTGAGGTTGATGGTCGGCTTGCCGGTCGATCCGAGAACCGAGGCCGATGCGTTGCGGTAGCCGGGGGTGTAGCCGACCAGCAGCTCGGGCATCATCGGCGTCGCCGGTCCCGTGTACATGTCCTCGCGCCGGTAGACCTTGGCGATCGGGCGTTGACCGGTCTCGAGGTCGACGACGGCCTCGAGATCGCGGATGAGGCGGGCGCTGATCTCTTCGACCTTGTCGGGAGTGACGATGCCGTCGCGTTCGCGGCCCTTGAGATTCATGTAGAGCCCGTTGAAACCGACTCCGTAGGCCACGGTCCGGTTCCAGTCGACATCGAAGATGGAGGTCTCCTCCTTCTTCTCGGCGCCGTCCTTGAGCACCAGGTAGCCGTTATCGCGGAGCCAGGTGTTGAGGTGGAACTGGCGGGCGAACTGCGCGAAGCCGTGATCGGAGCACACCAGGACCAGGGTCTTGTCGTCCACCGCGGGCAGGACCTTGCCGACCAGCTTGTCCATCTCCTCGTAGAGGTGGGGGATCCAGCCGGCGAACCGGATGTCGGATTCGGCGTGCATGGGGTGGGTCGGGTCCATGTTGCGCCACAACATGTGCGCGTCCTGGTCGGTCGAGGAGACGTAGAAGTAGAAGAGCCCGCTCTCGAAGCGCGACCACTGGTGGTCAAACAGCGCCATGCGCTCCTTGAGGATCAACTCGGCCTGCCCCACGTACTCCTCGTCGTTGATGACCTTGTGGTCGAAGGCCTTGACGTCCGCCGGCAGGCCCTTGGTCCAGAAAGCTCCGATATCGCGCGCGATCTCGGCCCCGAACTCCGCCGGGTAGGTGACCGGCGCCGCCTGCGCCCTGGGATCGATGTTGATGGGTGTGACGTAGAGCTGAAAATTCGGCGCCACTCCCTTCAAGAGGAAGCGGGCGATGCCCTGCACCGATCCGACGACGGGCAGGAGATCGAAGGTGACCGTGACCCACGGCGAGTACTCGCCGCGTTTGAGCAGGATCGTCTGGCCCTGGATGTCGAGCCTGGCGCCGTCGGCCTTGGGGTCGAGGTAGACGGTGAACGGGATCTTGGAGGTGTTGGCGTAGGGGTCGTTGCCCGTGTCCTTGGGCGTTCTCAGGGAGTTGACCGGGCCGAGGAGGTTCGAGCGGACGACGTTCTTGTTGACGTCCACGTAGAGGATCTCGCCGCCTTCCAGGTTCGGGTAGTCCTCGAAGGGATCGGAGGTGTAGTAGGAGAACACGCCGTACGAATCGACCAGATCCGGTGTGCCCATGCCGGCGATGGCCTTGGTGGCGGTCTCTTCCACCGGGAAGTTGGTGGGGATCTTCGAGATCCAGGCCGGGATGTCGCGTTCGGTGAGGTAGGCCCAGAACGGCTTGCCCTGGCGGTTGTTGACCGGCCCGCCGCCCTTGATCGGCAGGTGGACGTCGCCGATCGAGATCGTCATATCGGGCTCGGTGTTTTCGTAGATCGCGAAGACCGGCGTGTAGCTCTCGGGATCGCGGGCGACGAAGTCGGCGATGCCGTGACCACCCGGCGTCATTCCGGTGATGAAACTCGACCACGCCACCGGGCTGAGTGCCGGCATGGTGGTGCCCAGAGGCTGCAGCGAACCCATCTCCGCAAGCTTCTTGAAGTTGGGGAGGCGCCCCATCTCCATCAACGCGCCGAGGATCTTCGGGTCGAGCCCGTCGAGACCGAGGACGATGACCTTCTTGTCGGTCGACGAACCACCGCACGACGCCAGGGGCAGCGACATCCCCGCCGCGGCGGCGGTTCCCGCCAGCATGCGCATGAAGTCCCGCCGGTCGACGCCGGTTCCGAATTCTGGTTTTCTGGGCACTGGGTCTGTTCTCCCGTTCCGACCGCAGACGCGTTATATCACCCGCGGCCGAGCGTTACGAATTGAGACAACAAAAAGGGACGATCTATTCCAGCGCCCGCTCGGGGTCGCAGGCCCGGACACGCGGTTTGTCGTCCGTGATCATGGAATCCCCCACATTCCGAGTGCGAAGAAGATCACGATCCCGAAGACCACGGCCAGGACGGGCATGAGAATGGTGAAGAACTCGGCCAACATCGTGCCCCGGACGCTGCCGGCGACCGAGGGGTCAAAGGCCCGGCCGAAACCGTAGCGGTTGGCGATATAGCCGAGGGCCACAACCATCATCAGGGCGAGGACCCACAGCCCCCGATTCGACGAACCCCCTTGCAGCCTGACGGCGAGCAGTGCCGGCCACAGGACGGCCCACGCCACCAGATCGGCGAGCCCGACCCAGACGAAGGTCCGGGGACCTGGTCGGTGGTCCCGGAAGCGCGGGCGCGAGAGCACTGCGCGTTTGATCGCGGCTGCGGCCAGCGCACCGAGAATCGCCGCGGGCACCGCCACCCACATGAGCAAGCGAGCGAAGGTCTCGTCCGCCGCCGGCTCCACTACGGCTGTTGGTGTGAGTTGGGCGATGGCTGCCAACACCGTCATCGGGCGGACTCTATCATTTCAAGGCTCACTGGCGTCCCGCTTCGTTGGGCTTGCTTGAGGTCGAGCGCATGGCCGGATCTGGCGGCTCACCCTGATCGTCCTCTTCCACCGCCTCTTCCTGTCGGATCTCCACCAGATGGCGTTTTTCAGGTTCGATCAGCGACTGCACCTCGAGAAAAGCGTTTCCCAATGTCGAGCTGTCCGCCTTGCGGTGGAGGTAGTAGATCCATCCTCGTGCTTCTGCCCACAGGGCCAGCCGATGAATCGCGTAGAGAATGGCGCCGGTCGCCACAAGGATCAGGGCTGACTTCATGGCCCGGTTCAGTACGGGTCGAGAGTGAGCGATCCGTCCTCGGCGACGTCGATCACGAGGTGCGACTCGGCGTCGCGGGACCGGGCGGTGACGGTCAGACGCGACGGTCCGGGCAGGGTGAGCTTTTCCACGGCGTGGCCGCTGACGGTCCTGGTCTCGATCCGGCGAGACCCATTTTCAAAAGAGCCGAACGATGTCTCCAGGACGACGGTTGTCCCATCCGGCGCCATCCTCGAGAAGTCCGATCCGGTGCGGACTTCGATTTCGATTTCCGCGCGGTCGCGCGCGTCGGAGGCAACAGTCACTCGCTTGAAGAGCACCAGATTGTCCGCATCGTGTTTGAGGAAGCCCGGGCCCCCGTCGCCGCATGCGGTTACGGTCGAGATCGCTATTCCGACGAGAAGGATCGACCACCGGATCTTCATGTCTCGCCTCCAAGGATTGCCGGATTATACGTGTTCTCGGGAGAGATGTTCGAGTTGGTGGGCGTGGTCTTCCCAGTTGCGGCCGTCGAAGTCGGTGATGTGAATTCGCGAGATCGTGGCGGGCTCGAGGCAGCGCGCATTGACGCTGATACCGTCGGGGTTGGAGCGGGGCACGTAGAAGGACTTGATGCCGCAGGTGGCGCAGAAGTGGTGCTGCGCGACGCCGGTGTTGAAGGTATAGGTGGTGAGTTCTTCTTTCCCCGTGAGGAGGCGGAAGCGCGTTTTCGGCACGATCAGGTGGAGGTAGGCCGTCATCGCGCAGATGGAACAGTTGCACGACTGGACCTCGAGTTCAGCGGGCGCGTCGACTTCGAAACGCACCTTGCCGCAGTGGCAGCCGCCGCGGTGCGTGATCATGCTTCGTCTTCCTCGCCATTGCGGTACCAACGGTGGACCCACCCCGAGACCACGAAGCGCAGGCTCGAGCCGACGAACCCTCCGAGCCCGACCCACGGCACGTCGACAACGCCCTTCACGCGAAAAACCGATGCATGAGGGCGACAGTCTAACCCAGAAGAATTTCGGATTTCGGATTTCGGATTTTCGGCGCGACGTCCTACCGACGGGAAAGGTCCCAGTGCTCAGGGTGAGCTCTGAAGGTGGGCTGAAGCCCACGCTACGGGTCGGCTCGGGATGCGGGTCCGAAGTAGGGTGGGCCTTGGCCCACCTTCAGAGTCGTGTCTGAGCGTGTGGGGCGTGATGAGAACTCAAAACTAAGAACTCAAAACTAAGAACTCTACCGGTAGTCGTCGCGGACGGGACAGAAGACATCGAGGATGCGGCAGTCGGTGATCGAGCGCCCCGAGTGGACGGCGTCCGGCTCGATGACCAGGTAGTCGCCGGCATGGAGGCGGATCGGTTCGCCGTTCACAGTGAGCTCGAACTCGCCCGACAGGATGGTTGTGATCTGTTCGTGGGGGTGTGAGTGTACGGGCAGCAAGATCCCGGGATCGAAGTGCCAGTGGGCGACGGTCATGCGCCCGCCGTGGACGAAACGCACCGAGGTTCCGGGGATCAGCACGCGCGGTTCCAGATCTTCGATCTTCATGAATTCCCTTTCAAGGAATGGGATCACGTGGCCAGGGCGCGGCTGTCCTTGGCGTGGGCGCGCGGGCGGGCGACCAGAACTTCCGATGGGACGCCGCGCGCCACCACTGTCGTCGAATACAGGATCTTCCAGGATGCCGGGCCGAGAAACGGGCTGATCGATATCGGCCGGCACCCTCCCAGGAGCGAGGGATTCCGGGTGTGAAGCTTCTTCCAGACCTTGACGACGGTTCTGGAGAGGACGGTCGTGCCCTCGGTGAGGCTCGTCAGACACAGGAGGCCGCCGGGGCGCAGGAGGGTCCACGCTTGAGAAAGGAGCTTGGCAATCTCCTGGCTCGGCAGCAGGTCGAGCACATAGGTGCTGATGAACCGGTCGCACGAACCGGGCGGAAGCGGGACCCGTGCACGGCCGTCGGTCTTGGTGACCGAGACCCTCGAGCCGAACTGGATCAGTCGTTTGCGGGTCAGTTGGACCATCGTCTCCGAGAGGTCGAACCCCGAGTAGTTGGCGTAGATGGGAAGGTGTTCCTCCATCAGTTTTTGCGCCAGCCCTCCCGCCCCGCAACCGAACTCGACCACCTTCGATGCGGTTCCGAATTCGCCCACCTCGAGCAGCCGGGCTATCGCCTTGCGGCCGTAGAACGTCTGGGTGTCCTCCCAACGGCCGCTCTTGTCATAGTGCGATCGCGCCTGCTGGCGGGTCAGCAACGAGTGGGTTATTCGGGGCGGTGGCATACCGCTTCGATGTTGTTGCCGTCGGCGTCGAGGACAAAGGCGCCGTAGTAGTTGGGGTGGTAGTCCTCGCGGAGCCCGGGCTTGCCGTTGTCTGCTCCGCCGGCAGCGAGCGCGGCTTCGTAGAACGCGTCGACCGAAGCCCGGTCACGGGATGCGAAGGCGACATGGACCGGGGGCGTCGTGGCGTCGCCCTGGCGAATGAAGAAATCGGGTTTCTGGAGAATGCCGAACCCGCACCCCCCTTCGAAGTCCATCACGATCCGGTACTCCAGAGGCGCGAGTGCTTGCTCGTAAAACCTCTTGCCCGCCTCGATATCGCTGACACTCATGATGATGTGGTCGATCACCGGTCACTCCTTCGGTCCAACGGTTCTTTTCCGGTCACGAGTTTCTCATAAATCCGCCGCCGGCGCGCCGGTCCGGTGCTTCCGATACGATAGATGGGATGATGAGTTCCGCCAATTCCCCCACCTGCAGGTTTTCTCTCGTGATTCCCGCCTACAACGAAGAGCGCCTGCTGCCGGCGCTGCTGCAGACGATCGCCGTGGCCCGGGAGCGCTACCGGTATGGAGCGGACGCCGTGCAGGTGATCGTGGCCGACAACGCCTCGACCGACTCGACGGCGGCGATCGCCGAGAGCCACGACTGTGAGGTCGTCAGAGTCGAGGAACGGCGCATAGCGACCGTCCGTAACGGCGGAGCGCGGCACGCCGTGGGCGAGGTCCTGGCCTTTGTCGACGCCGACACGGAGATCCACCCGGAGACCTTCAACGCCATCGAGGACGCTCTGGACACCGGCAAGGTGGTGGGCGGCGCCACCGGTGTGCGGCTCGATCGCATGTCGCCCGGGATCGCGGCAACCTATGCACTCTTGATACCTTTCGTGTGGGCGATGCGGATGGACACCGGGGTGGTCTTCTGTCGCCGCGAGGATTTCGAGGCGATCGGCGGATATGACGAGCGGCGCTCTTTTGCCGAAGACGTGCAGCTTCTGTTCGATCTCAAGAGCGTAGGCCGAAATCGTGGCCAGAAACTGACCCGGTTGCGGGCGGTGAAGGCGGTCGCTTCAACCCGGAAATTCGACACATTCGGCGACTGGCATTATTTCACCGAGCTCTACCGGCTGCTTCCGCTGACGCTGCGCTCGCCCGATGCCACAACCGAGTTTGCCGAACGCTTCTGGTACGGCGATCAACGGCCGCCGGGCCCGCCGGACAACACGACGCTAGAACGTAAACGTTGAAACGTTCGAACGTTGGGTTCATCAAGGGTTTCGTGGGGTGAGGGAAAGTCTACGAGGTCGATCGAGGACGAACACGATCACCAGATTCTGCCGTGAGCCGCGGAGCGGCGACAGAGAATAGCCCGGGACGTGAGCCCCGGGAACCGCGGTTCATTTTGAATAAGCCCCGGCGGGGGCGACAGATCAGGCCGTGATGGGGATCTTCTTGTCGATGTTGGTCACCTGTCGCCGCTCCGCGGCTTGGCGGATTATTCGTTCCCGTGTTCCTGGGGCTCACGCCCCAGGCTACAGTCTGTCGCTCCTACGGAGCTCTCGTCCGGGAATCCTACCGTCGCACGTCTTTCCGAATGCACCGAACGTTGAGTCGTTGAGGCCCACCCGAGGAGGTGAGGTCGTCCCGGGGTTCAGCTATTTCTGGAAGAAGAGATACCCCGCCAGACCGACCAGCACTCCGGCGAAGATCTTCTTGAAGCTGCCGGTCGACACGTGTTCGAGCAGCCGCGGGCCGATCTGGGCGCCGAGGATGCCGCCGAGACCGAGCAGGATGCCGATCTTGAAATCCACGTTGGCGAGCTTGTTGTGGGCGAGCAGGGCCGAGGCCGAAATCACGAGAATTGCCAGAAACGAGGTCCCTACGGCCTTCTGCGCGGAGTAGCCGAGGACGAGCAGCAGCGGCACGATGAGAAAGCCGCCACCCAGTCCCGTGAACGAGGCCCCGACCCCGACCAGCAGGCCACAGAGCACCATCAGGAAATAGTTGGGATTCTCCATAACGCCCCTCCTCGAAGGCACGGTAGCAAAACCGTGTCCGAACGCACTTCCCGAGAGGTGCCACCCGTCACGATGTTTGCTGAAAAGGGAGGGGATAAACCCCTCCCCTACGGCTTTCAGAGATGTTCGGAGCACCGTAGGGGCGGGGTTTATCCCCGCCCATGTTGAAGAGTGCAAGAGGCTCAAATGGCTCCTCCGCCGCACGTTGTCCCACCAACCCTGAGCCCTCGGTGTCGATTGTCGGTGGGAGGTTGAGCGGCAAATCCGAAATTCGAAATTCGAAATTCGAAATCAGCTCTCTTCTTCTTTCGGCTCCCACAACTCCACCTTGTTGCCTTCGGGGTCGACGAACCAGCCGAAGCGGCCGTAGGGCTCGTCCTGGACCTCGCCGACGATCTCGGCGCCGCCCTCGACCACCTGCGCCAACGCGCCGTCGAGGTCGTCCACCATCAGGTTGATCATGAACGGATTCTTCGACGGCTCGAAGTAGGTGGTGTCCGACTTGAAAGGCGCCCACACCGTGAAACCACCGGGCGGCACATCGTCGGGGGTGAAGCTCGCCCCCCATTCCGGGTGGGCGGGGACGCCGAGCCATTTCTTGTACCACGCACCGAGCTTCTTCGAATCGTCCGCTTTGAAAAACACCCCACCGACACCCAGGACCTTTGCCATGAGAATCTCCCTTTGCTTTCCGAAACTCTAGCAGACGGCACAGAACCATCGCACCGGACCAACCACAGAGACACAGAGACACAGAGCCGTCACAAAGACCTGGCAGGGGAATCCAACGCAAGGGCGCAGAGACGCAAAGGCGCAAAGGCGCGGTACCTGCGTGCACGGGGTTGCCAGGAGTGGTCCGGCGGAAGGCCGGTGATCTCGGGATCACCGGCTCCCGGGGAAGTGTCCGTCCGTAATGGATGCAAGCATCCCTCACGGACGAACCCATCCCCGGCCGACGCGCCAGGGGCGCGTCGGTCCCGCCTGGTCATGAGTACTCGGCCGCGGGTGTCCGGACCCCACCGGCTTGCCTGAGCACGCGAGAGGCGAGGCTTGCGCTCTTCGAGAGCGCAGGCCGTTGGGTCGAGAAGTTGAGACGAACGCCGCGTTCGAAGCAACTTCTCGACCCAACGGTCCCGGCCGCATCGCGGCCGGAGACCTCGCCGGAAGATCAAGGTACATCGGGTTCCCTCTGTGTCTCTGTGCCTCTGTGGTTTGTCTGTTGCGATGAATCGGCGTGGGCGGGGGAGCGTCGGCTGGGCTAGAATGACAAGGTGCGGCAAGAGACGTTTCAACGGATGTGGGGAGCATCTGCAGGGTGCGCGGGTGTCGGTGCGCGACATCGGCGGTGAGGTGTCCCACATTCGGCATGCGGACCTTGGGTTCGCGGGCCCTCGGGATGGACGTCAGCGCCTACCTGATCGGCGATCTCCTGGTCGACACCGGCTTCGCCTATGTGAGAGAGCCCCTGCTGCGGGCGCTGGAGGGGCGATCGATATCGGTGATCTGTTGCACCCACAGCCACGAGGACCACACCGGCAACGCGGCGGAACTGAGCAGCCTGCACGATTGCCCCGTCTATCTCCGCAACGCCGATCGGCTGTGGGACGAGGGCGTGAAGACACTGGCGCCCTACCGCCGAACCTGGTGGGGGCGGGTGACGCCGTTCAGCCCGCAGGAGATGCCGGAGGCAGTTGCATCGGGTGGTCGCCGGTTGCGGGCGGTGGCCGCGCCGGGCCACTCCTCGACCCAGGTCGCCCTCTTCGAGGAGGCCACCGGCGATGTCTTCACCGGCGACCTCTTCGTCTCGCCGGGGGCGACTGCGGTTTTGACCTGGGCCGACCCCTGGGAGGAGGCCCGTTCGCTGCGTCGGGTGGCGGCGTTGCGGCCGCGGCGGATGCTGACCGGGCACGGTCTGATCATCGACGATCCCGCCCGGCTCCTCGAACGCAAGGCCGAACGGATCGAAGCGGCCGGTCGCTGGTCGGTGCAATTGGCCGCCGAGGGCATCGCGCCGCGCCGGATCGTCCGCAGGGTTTTCCCGAAGGGTCGAGGCAAGGACCGGTTTCTGGAGTTCCTGACCAGTCGCCAATTCTCGCGCCTCAACTTTGTCCGCGCGGCCGTGAGGCTCGCTCCTCAGACCCGGAACCCGCGGGTTCTGCCACAATAGCCCGGTGCTGACGATCGACGACTTCCGTGCGGCCTTCGCGGGCTACACACCGCAGGAAATTCCGGACTTCGAGGGTTTGACGAGAGCGGCGGTGGCGGCGATTCTCCGCGCGGCAGCAGCGGGCCCGGAGTTGCTCTTCATCCACCGCGCCGAAGACCCTCGCGACCCGTGGTCGGGCCACATGGCGTTCCCCGGCGGCAAGGTCGATGCGGGCGACGACGGAGTGTTGGCCGCCGCGCTACGTGAGACCCGTGAGGAGGTCGGACTCGACCTGGAGAGGGATGCGGCGCCGGTGGGCCGGCTGTCGGATGTTCGTGCGGTGGGCCGGGGCCGTCCGCTGTCGATGGTCATCAGCCCCTACGTCTTCGAACTGCAGAGCACCCCTGAATTCACCACCAACCACGAGGTGGCAGCGGTCGTATGGGTCCCGGTGGCCTTTCTTGCCGATCACAGCAATCGTGAAACGATGCCCTACCGGCGCTATGGGTTGTCCGTGGATCTTCCCTGCTATCGTTACGACGGCCATCTCATCTGGGGCCTGACCCTGGGCATGGCGGACGATTTGTTGCGTCTCGCAACAGGTTGAAGCGAGGAATTCTCACCGGTATGAAACGATCCCGATTGCTCATCTTCATGGCCGTCCTGTGGGCGGCGGCAACAGCGGCCGCGCTGGAGTGCCGGGTGGTGACGCCCGATGGATCGCCATTGGTGGGGGCCCGGATCACGGTCGTGGGCCGCGGCGATTCCATCCTGGCCGACAGGGACGGACGTTTCGAAATCGAACCTGCGCCCGAAACTCCCTTCGTGCTCTTCGTGGCGCGGCCTGACGGCGTCGCCCTGCGTCTGGTAACGGTCGTCGCGGTCCCGGAGGAAGGTCTTCTCACGGTGACCGTGGCGCCGGCAGGGGAGACCGTCATGGTTGTCAGCGGCGTCGTGCCCGATCTCGAACTGCCGCCAGCCGTGGCGACGACCGTGATGGGCCGTGGCGACCTCGGGCAGCGCCTGCCTGCCCAGCTCTTCCAGGCCCTCGAGAACCTCCCGGGGTCCGAAGTCAGCGGCGACGGCCACGCGGCGGTGCCGAGCTTGCGCGGATTGCCGCAGCACCGCACGTTGTTGTTGCTCGACGACGGACGCGTCAGCTCCGAGCGCCGCGCGGGGCCGTCGGCGACCTACCTCGACCCGGAGACCATCGAGGAAGTCGAGGTGGTCCGGGGCCCGGGCTCGGTGGCCTACGGCTCCGACGCCTTTGGCGGAATCATCAGGTCGCGAACCCGGCTGCCGGACCCGCAGGGCACCCAATCACTGCGGTGGACTCTGGTCGGCGGCACCGGGCTCGACGAGGTCGGGGCCGCGGCGGAGTTCACCACCGGGCTGCTTGGCGGCGGGGTGATGGTGGGCGCGCACTACCGCGACTACGGCGACTACGAGAGCCCCGAAGGACCGGTCGTGGACTCGGGATCGGAGATGGCCGGTTTCCGCGTCGGGTGGCAGTCGGCGATTTTCGGTGGAGTGGCGCACGTCCTGTGGCGCACGGACGAGGCCCGCGACGTCGGCAAACCGGCCCCCGACTCGGCGCTCCAGAGTGTTTTCTATCCGGTCGAACAGTCGAACCGGCTCGGCTTCGGTTTCGAACGACCCGGCCCGGGCTCATGGAGCCGGATCGGTGTCACCGTCGCCTGGGACGACTACCGCGTGGATCTCGACAAAGATCGATTTGCCACGGATTCGACCCCGCGCAGGCTCGCTGAGTCGCGGGTCGATGCGAACGACTTCTCGATCAGGGCGGATGCCGAGCGCCCACTTGGAGAGTGGCGGCTGGTGGTGGGGCTCGACGTCAGCGGCCGCTACGACCTCGAGGCGGTGAACGAGTCGACGACCTTCGATCGTGACGGGCAACCGGTCGATACGGTGAGCGAGGTCAGCATCGAGTCCGCACGGGGCAGCGACTCCGGTGCCTTCGCCACCCTCGGCCGCGGACTCGGCCCATGGCAGTTCAACCTCGGTGTGCGCGGCGACTCCGTGACGAGCCGCAACCGGGGCGGTTATTTCGGCGACCTCGAGACCTCGAATTCGGCTCTTTCCGGCTTCGCTGCAGTCGGTCTCGACCTCGGGAGTGGGCTCGAACTCACCGGACAGGTGGCGCGCGGCTTCCGCGACCCGCTGCTTTCCGATCGTTATTACCGTGGTGTCACCGGACGCGGGTTCATCACCGGCAATCCGGATCTCGAGCCCGAAACCAGCCTGCAGTTCGATCTCGCTCTTCGCTTCACGGGCCAACGAACCGCGGTCGGGCTCTACGCCTACAGCTATCGCATCAACGACCTCATCGAGCGGTTTCGGGTGGGCGACGACTTTACCTTCCGCAACCACGGGGAGGCGGAGATCACCGGGCTCGAAGTGGAAGGCAGCCTGGTGATCGGGCCCAAACTTGAGCTTCAGCTGGGTGCCCAGGCACTCCAGGGCGAGACCCTCGAAGACGGCCTGCCCACCGACGGCGTTCCGGCGCCGGGGGTGTTCGCGGTCGTGCGGGGGACGCCGTCGAAGACGATGGTGGTGGATGGCGCGCGGGGCCGTTTTCGCACGGGATGACCGGCCGGGCCCCACCGAACAGGACGTCCCGGGTTATGCGGTGCTCGATGCAGGCGCCGGCTTGACCGTGTCCGAATGGCTCGAGATTTCGCTGCTCGCCCGCAACCTTCTGAACCGCAGCTACCTCGCTTCAACGGACGAGGACGCGGTGCTCGCCCCGGGAAGGTCGATTCAGCTGGTCCTGCGCGGGAGACTCTGAAAAAGTTTTGAGTTCTCAGTTTTGAGTTTTGAGTGTTCTGCACTCGCCTTCGCTCGAGACCAGGTGGGTGGGTTGATGGGCCGGAACTCATAACTCAAAACTCAAGACTCAGAACTGAGGCGGTGTACTCTGGCGCCGGAGGTTCGAATGAAGCGCTTTTCTTTGCTCTTGCTCGCGATGTCGGTGTTTGCCTGTGGACCTGCGGAGCAGCCCGCCGATCTGGTGCTGATGAACGGTCGCATCGTGACCATGGACGCGGGCAACCCCGTTGTGGAAGCGATGGCGGCGCGCGGGCAAGAACTGATCGCGGTCGGTTCCAACGCCGAGGTCGAGGGCTTGATCGGTCCCGAGACCGAGGTCATCGATCTCGCGGGCGCCCTTGCGGTGCCGGGTCTGATCGAGGGCCACGGCCATTTCCTCGGTCTCGGCCGGGCGACCATGCAGCTCGACCTGCGGACGGTGGTTGATTTCGATGAGATCGTCGCAATGGTCGGCGCCGCTGCTGCCGAGGCCGAACCCGGACAGTGGATCCTGGGTCGTGGCTGGCACCAGGAGAAGTGGGCGGCGACGCCGCAGCCCAACGTCTCCGGTCTGCCGTACCACGACGCCTTGAGCGCGGTGTCGCCCGACAACCCGGTCATGCTCACCCATGCCAGCGGTCACGCATCGATGGTCAATCAGCTCGCGATGGAAATGGCCGGGATCGACGGCGCGACCCCGGACCCGCCGGGTGGCGAGATCGTGCGCGATGCCTCGGGGCGTGCAATCGGCGTGCTGCGCGAAACGGCAGATGAGCTGGTGGCGGCCCAACTCGATCTCGGGTGGGACGAGGCGACTGTGCGACGGATGGTGGAACTCGCGAGCGAGGAGAGTCTGGCCATGGGCATCACCTCCTTCCAGGATGCGGGTTCGTCCTTCCGCCAGGTCGAACTGCTGCAGCGGATGGCCGAGGCCGGCGAGCTCCCGATCCGGTTGTGGGTGATGCTGTCTGAAGGCAACCAGGAACTGGTCGAAGGTCTGCCCGGTTACCGGGTCTACCGCGAGGGTGACGGCTATCTGACCGTCGGCGGGATCAAGCGCTGGGTCGACGGCGCCCTCGGTTCACACGGCGCGTGGATGCTGGAGCCCTACACCGATCTCCCGAGCAGCATCGGCCTCAACATCGTCACGCCGGACGAGCTGCGCGAGTCCGCGCGGTTGGCTTCCGAATACGGGCTGCAACTGTGCTCCCACGCCATCGGCGACCGTGCCAACCGGGTCACCCTGGATATCTACCAGGAGACCATCGACGCGCGGCCCGATGGACGCAACCTGCGCTGGCGGGTGGAGCACGCACAGCATCTGCACCCCGACGATATCCCCCGCTTCGAGGAACTGGGCGTGATCGCGGCGATGCAGCCCGTCCACTGCACCTCCGACGGGCCCTGGGTCCCGCTGCGGATCGGCGACGAACGCTCCGAAACGGGGGCCTACGTGTGGCGCAGCCTGCTCGACTCCGGCGCAGTGATCGCCGGCGGCACCGATGTGCCGGTGGAATCGGTGGACCCGATCCCGGACTACAGCGCCGCCGTCACCAGGGTGATGAACAACGGCGTCGCCTTCTATCCGGCGCAGAGCATGACCCGCGAGGAAGCGCTGCAGGCGAGGACCCTCGATGCCGCCTACGCGGCTTTCGAGGAGGACATCAAGGGCTCCCTCGAAGTCGGCAAGCTGGCCGACATCACCGTGCTGTCCCAAGACATCCTCGCCATACCCGACGACGAGATTCCCGACACGACGGTGCTCTACACGATTGTCGGTGGGAAGGTGAGATACAAAGCGAATTAGGAATTAGGAATTCGGAATTCGGAATTTTCATCGCACTCCTCCGTGAAAATCAGAGTGCTCAGGTCGGGTGGCGGTGCTGAAACGGGCCTCGCGCGGTGGAGGTGCCATTTTCAATATTGTTGGGCACACGAATATTCATGCTGGCAGGGTGATGCGGGCCAACAATGTTGAAGGTGGCTCCTCTCGGGAAGATCGTTCGGAAAGTTGGCGTGCAATGGGGGTGTTTGGTGTCCATCCGTTTGGTAAGCTCGTAGTGACGGAGATATGACGCCCGATGCCAGGCTACATCCACACCTGTGAGAAATGCGGTTCGCACATGCAGGTGCACGAGCGATATCTCGGCCGCTCGCTCCGGTGCACCTCGTGTCGGACGGAGTTTCTGGCGATGCTGCCGGCCGACGTCGAGATCGTGGAAGCGGCGCCGGTCGAAATCGCGCCCCCCCGGACCCAGCGCACCTGGACCCGCCACCTCAAGTGGCTCCTGGTTCTGATACCGCTCGTGCTGTTGGTGTGGTGGATGGGTCAGGATTCCAGTGGAAAGCTCATTTCACACGAGCGATCGACGGGTGAGATCGGCGTCCTTGAAAACGATCAAGGCGGTCCGGTGGTGGTCGCCATGGACCCGGACTCGGCGAACGTCCTCGAGAAAGTGGGCGACATCGCCGAAGCGTCCGAGCTTGCCTTTCTGATCGAGCAGGGACGTGCGGTCGAGATAGCGCGAGGCACCACTGTCCGCGTGCTCGCGACCGCCTCCCGGGGCCAGATAGCGCACGTTCGGGTCATCTCGGGGCCCTGGGAGAGCCGCAAGGTCTGGGTGCCGACGCGCTGGGTGCGGTAGCCCGGTTGAGAATGGGGCCCATCCGGAATCAGGTGAACCGGGTGTTTCAGCTCTGAAGGTGGGCTGAAGCCCACCCTACGAAGCCGCCCGGACCGTGGGTCCGAAGTAGGGTGGGCCTTGGCCCACCTTCAGAATTGCTGGGAACGGTAGGAACCTGCAACGTTCAAGGTTGACGTTGTGGTCCGGGCGCCGGGGCGGTAGACTCGGCACGCTTCGGGTGTGGGGAAGACGGTGCGAGTCCGTCGCGGTCCCGCCGCTGTGACCGGGGACGAAGGCCGACATGACCACTGCGATGTGCCATCGTGGGAAGGGTCGGCTGGTAGGACGATCCGGAAGTCAGAAGACCCTGCTCGAAGACGGTGATGCCGGCCCTCGCGGATGGGGCAGCAGTCACGATCGACAACCGTGGATGAAATACGGCATCCCGGGCCCGCGTGGGTCCGGGATTTTTGTTTGGAGGAGTCATGGCCCGCCGTCGACATGCCGCAGTCCTGGCAGCCGCCCTGGCGGCCCTGGCCGGGTGCGTCGACAGCGGTGATGTCCGAACCGCGGCCGCCGGCCGAGGCATGCCCAAAGTGCCGCCGCAGCGAATCGTCTCCCTGGCGCCGAGCCTGACCGAGACGCTGTTCGCGTTGGGGGCCGGCGACCGCGTGGTCGGGGTCACCCGCTATTGCGCCTTCCCTCCCGAGGTCCGCGACCTGCCGGTGATCGGCGGCCACCTCGACCCGAACTTCGAGGCCATCGTCTCGCTCGAGCCCGACCTGGTGGTGCTGATTCCGTCCGGCGAAGCGAACGCCCGCCGGCTGGAGGCGCTCGGGGTGCCGGTCCTGCAGATAGACCAACACGATGTGAACTCCGTGTTGGAGTCGATTTCCGTCATTGCCGCGGCCTGCGGAGTCGACGATGCCGGGGGGCGTTTGCGCACCGACGTCGAGCGGCGGTTGGCAGCGGTCTCCACCGTCGTCGAGGGCGCACCGCGCCCCCGGACGGCGGTGGTTGTGGGCCACGACATCGGCGGCGGTGTGGTGCGCTCGGTGTGGGTCGCGGGACCGGACACCTTTTACAACGGGGTGCTCGAAATCGCCGGCGGCGTCAACGCGGTGGAGGGCGGAGTGGCCCGTTACCCGGAGATCTCACGCGAAGGGCTGGCCGTCCTCGATCCGGATGTCGTGCTCGATGTGGTGGCGGGCGTCGAGGAGCGGAGCCCGGAAATCGACGAAATCATCGAGGGCTGGCGTCGGCTGACAGAACTTCGGGCTGTGCGGCAGGACCGGGTTCGGGTCCTCGAGGGCGACCTCATGGTGGTGCCCGGCCCCCGCCTGCCGGAGATGGTGCTCGAGATCGCGATGTCACTGCACCCCGAACTCGATTGGACGGCGCCATGACCGCCCCGGCGATCCTTGTCGAGGGTCTCAGCGTCCGTTTCGGGAACGCGGAGATCCTCCGTGAGATCGAACTCCGGGTGGAGAACGGCGGGTTCCTGGCCGTCATCGGGCCCAACGGAGCGGGGAAGTCGACCTTGTTGCGGTGCCTCGACGGCATCGTCGAACCATCCGGCGGGCGGGTCGAAATCTCTGGAAGGCCCGTTCAGGGTTACAGCAGGCGCGAACTCGCTCGAACAGTCAGTTACGTACCGCAACCGGACGCCGGATCGCTCGATTTCACCGTGCGGTCGTTTGTGGAGATGGGGCGGTTCCCCTTCCTCACGGCATGGGCGGCGCTGACCGAAGCCGATCAGGCTGCGGTGAGCGAGGCCATGGATCTCACCGAAGTGACGGAGTTCGCGGACCGGCCCATGGCATCGCTTTCCGGAGGCGAGCGTCAGCGAGCCTCGATCGCGGCCGCCCTCGCCCAGGGGAGCTCGATCCTCCTCCTCGACGAACCCACCAGTTTTCTCGATTACCGCCACCAGGCGCAGATCCTCGACCTCCTCGATCTTCTGCATCGCGAGAAGGGGCTGACGGTGGTGGTCGTCACCCACGATCTCAACAGCGCGGTTGCATCAGCGGACACGGTGCTCGCCCTCAAGGATGGGAGGGTCGAACGGGTCGGTCCACCCGCCGACCTCCTCGACGAGCGCGTGCTGGCGGAGATCTTCGACGCGGAGTTCCGCCTGGTGGAGGGTGGTCGCCGCGGACTGCCGTTCGTGCTCCCGGCGAGGAACGGTTCATGAGGCCGGTGATGCGCCTGGCCCTACTCGGAGCCGCGGCGGTGGCGGTGGTCGCGGTGATGCCGATGGTGGGGATGCAACCGCTGCCGCTGTCGGTCCTGTTCGACCCCCGGGGGGCAGATCCGGCGGCCGTCATTTTCTGGCAGATCCGGGTGCCCAGGGTGCTCGCGGCCTTCGTCGGTGGCGCCGGTCTGGGCCTGGGGGGGGCGGTGTTTCAGGCGGTGTTTCGCAACCCTCTGGCGACCCCCTACACCCTCGGGGTGGCCAGTGGGGCGTCGCTCGGTGTCGCCCTCGCGAGCAGGTTGGGTCTTTCGATGGTGGTGTTCGGTCTCTCGACCAACGTCCTGGCGGCCTTCGCCGGAGCATTGCTCGCGGTCAGTGTGGTGTGGGTTCTCAGCTGGATGCGTCCGGGTCTCTCCTCGACCGTGCTCCTGCTCGCCGGCGTGGCGATGAACTTCTTCTTTTCGAGCGTGATCCTGTTTGTCCAGTACACGGCGTCGCTCGGCGACTCCTACCGCATCATTCGCTGGCTGATGGGCGGTCTCGGAGCGGTCGACACGCGGACAGTCGTCCACATGGCGCCGGTGGTGCTGGTGGGAGCTCTCGCGATTTTCTGGCGGGCGCGTGAATTGGACCTGCTGACCACCGGCCCTGAGATCGCGGCCAGCCGCGGTGTCGATGTCGCACGAGCGCGCACCATCCTCTTTCTCGCGACCTCGGTCATGGTTGGAGGCGTGGTTGCAGCCTGCGGCCCGATCGGTTTCGTGGGCATGATGGCGCCGCACATCTGTCGGCTGTTGGTGGGCCCCAACCACCGCATCCTGCTCCCCGCATCTCTCCTGTTCGGGGGCGCATTTCTAGCCGTGTGTGACGCCGCGGCCAGGGTCGTTCTCGCCCCGGCGGAACTGCCGGTCGGGGTGATCACCGCTTTCCTCGGTGCGCCGTTCTTCCTCTGGCTGCTGGTGCGGCGGGCTGCCGACGGTGCGAAAGCCTGATAACTTGAGTTAGGATGTCGCCGTGCACATACAACGAATCTCCGGGTTGATGATCAGAGCACCGCTGTCGTTGCTGGCGGTCCTGTTGTTTCTCGCGCCGACGGCGGACGCCCAGAGCCCGCCGCCGTGGCCGACGGCGGTGACGACACCGACGCCGGTACCGACGGTGGCGACGCCTCTCCCATCGGCAACCCCCGTGGTGACCGCCACCCCCTCGCCTTCGCCGGCAGCGTCTCCGACACCGGCCGCCGGGTCCGGGGACGGCGGGGCCGAGGTGGATAAGGGCGGAATCGTGACCAACCCGGGTGAAATGGCCTTTACCGACTATCAGCCCTTCGATCTCGACGAGATCGAGGCGGAGCCGGTCAAGACGAAATGGGGGAATTTCATCGCCGCGATGCGGGGTCTCTCCCGCTACAGTCTGTTCGACGACGAACTCAAGTTCAGAATCGGCGCCAACGCACAGTTCGACGGAACCGTCGGCAGTGGCGACACCAACTATGACGAGTACTATGGACCGCTCGCAACCGATGTCAGCGTGCGCCGTCTGGGGATCTATTCGGCGGGGCGGTTTCATGAATTCAACTTCAAGTTCGAGTTCGAGTTCGGCCCCGATTGGGGGGTGAGCGATGCATGGGTCGAGGGAGCCGAAGGTGGTCTCGAGGTGTGGGGGGCCTACCTCGGAAAGCTCCGGCTGGGTTTCATGAACGAGCCCTTCAGCCTCGAACGGCAGACCAGTTCCTACAACATCGGCTTCATGGAACGGTCGCTGCCGGTGCAGACCATCGCGCCGGGATCCAACATCGGCTGGATGGTCCACGACTCCGGCCGGGAGGGACGTTTCAGCTGGGCCTTCGGGATGTTCTCCTTCGGTCAGTCGAGCGAGCAGAACGCCTCGAAGTCGGCGTTGTCGCTGACCGGTCGCTTCACCCACTTGCTCATGTACCGGGACGAAGGACGCAAACTCGTCCATCTCGGTGTTTCCCTGAGTTCGAGGTCGCCGAGCGGCGGCAGCTTGCAGTACCGGTCGCGGCCGGAAGCGCGTTTTGTCGACTTCCTCGTGGACACGGGGGATCTCGATGTCGGCCACGTCAGGCTGTGGGACCTCGAGTTTGCGATGATTCAGGGGCCTCTGTGGGTAGCGGCTGAGTACATTCGAAGCGACGTCTCGGCTCAGTCGTACGGTGATCCGCATTTCGGCGGATCGTATGTCCAGGTCGGTTGGTTTCTGACCGGAGAGAGCAAGCCCTACCGCACCAACAGCGGGACCTTCGACCGCTCGCGGCCGGCCAAGAAGTACACCAAGGGGAACCCTTTCAAAAAGAGTAATGGCGGCGCCTGGGAAGTGGTCGGACGTCTTTCCACCATCGACCTCACCGATGGCCTGGTCGAGGGTGGCGACCTCACAGACATCAGCGCCTCTTTGAACTGGTACGTCAACGGCACTACCCGGGTCGAGTTCAACTACGTCCTTGCCAACCCGAAAGACCGGGGATCAGCCAATATCTTCCTCATGAGGCTGCAATTCCAGCCGTGGTAACGGGTCAGCGATTCTGAAGGTGGGCTGAAGCCCACCCTACCAGTGCCCGGTGATCAGGATCTGCTTTCCGGTTCCCCTAACGATTGCAGGACCCGTTTGACGGCGTGGCCGTCCGCGGATTCACCGAAGTGTTTCATGATCGGTCCCATCGCCTGCATGGTGTTCTTGAACGCTGACAGGTCGATGTTCTCCCGGATGAAGGACCGGATTTCCTCGTCAGTCACCATCTTCGGCAGGTAGGCCTCCACGGTCCGGATGAACGCCGAGTCGGGCTCCCCCTTCAACCCGAGGGTCTCCCGTTCGGATTTCGCCAGTTTTCGAAGGACTCCGGCGACCTCTTCGTCGTTCAACTCCTTCTTCCCTTGGCGGTCGAATTCGCCGAGGACGACGCGCAGGGCCTCTCGTTTTTCGACGTCCTTCGCTTTGATCGCATCCATCAGGTCTTTCTTGATCCGTTCCTGTGACGTCATGTTCCGACCCTTTCTTTCCTGGCCTGACCTGTTGGCCTAGGTGCCGAAGATCTTGAGGATGTTCTCTGCTGCGGCGGATGGGGTCGTTCGTCCTTCGAGAACGTCGGATTCGAGGGAGGCCAGTGTCTCAGCCACCCGTGGGTGTTCGCGGACGGCATTTTGTAGCCCTTCGTCCACCATCTCCCACATCCAGCCCAGAAGCTGTTGCTGGCGGCGGCGTTCGAGCCCTCCGTCAGCCTCCATCACCGCGCGATGTTCTTCGATGATTTTCCACACCTCATCGAGACCGGCGCCGGTGCTTCCCGATGACGTCACCACTCTTGGCCTCCACCCGTCATCGCCCGCCGGCCGCAGGATGGCGAGGGCGCGTTCGAGCTCGGTGCGGGCGCGCTCGGCGGCTTCGGTGTTGGCGCCGTCGGCCTTGTTGACGGCGATGACGTCGGCGAGCTCGAGGATGCCGCGTTTGATGCCCTGCAGCTCGTCGCCGGCGCCGGTGAGCATCAGCAGCAGGAAACAATCGACCATTTCCGCCACCGCCGTCTCCGACTGGCCGACGCCCACCGTCTCCACCAGCACGACGTCGTAGCCCGCCGCCTCGCAGACCAGGATCGACTCGCGGGTCTTGCGGGCGACGCCGCCCAACGACCCACCGGTGGGGGAGGGTCGGATAAAGGCCTCGTCGGACACCGCGAGCTTCTCCATCCGGGTCTTGTCGCCGAGGATCGAGCCCTTCGAGACCGATGAGGAAGGGTCGACGGCCAGCACGGCGACACGGTGCCCCTTGTCCACGAGGCTGCAGCCGAAAGTCTCGATGAATGTGCTCTTGCCGACACCGGGAACGCCGGAGATGCCGATGCGCTGAGAGCTGCCGGTGAGAGGCAACAGGACCGTCAGGAGTTCCTGGGCGAGACGCCGGTCGGTCGCCAGGTTCGACTCGACCAGGGTGAGCGCACGTCCGAGCACCGCCCGGTCGCGGTCGCGGATTCCGCCCAGAAGTCGTTCGATGTCAAGAGATGGGTGCGGCATTTGTGAACAGCTTCTCCTCGCTTGAGTCGATCATACGTGGTCTGATCGGCGCCCGCCAACCGGGATGGTTTGGGCGGTGAAGATTCCGCGCGCCGGGGAGCCGGCGGGCTGCTATGATCTTGATCTCAAGAAGGAGTTCAAACTATGCGCGAACGACACTCTGTCGGCTGGTTGGTGATCGTGATGGCTGTCTGTGGAATGTCGTCACCTGTGTTTTCGGCCGAGCCCGGGAGCCGGCCCGAGGAACGTTTCGAGTTTTCATCGTATGAGGAAGTGCAGACCCTGTTCGAAAAGCTCAATTACACGCCCGAGGTGTGGCAGGCGGGTATCCGCGAAATACCTCGCGTGTACCTCACTGAAATCGCATCGCGGTGGCGGGACACCGTCTCCAAGGAAGTCACGGTGCAGACAAAGAAGCGGATCTTCTTCCGCGCCCTGGCGCCGCTCGCGCTGAGATCGAACGAGCTGATCCTGCGCGACCGCAGCCGGGTGGTCGACCTGGCGAAAAAGCTTAGTGCAGACGGGGAGCTCGGTGGTGACGACAGCGAGTGGCTCGCCAAGCTCGCAGTGACCTATGGGGTGGTGAAGGACGAGGGCGCCGTCATCGACAGCAAGGCCCTTGATGAGCTGATGGTGAGAGTCGACGTGGTCCCGGTGTCGTTGGTGTTGAGCCAATGCGCCGAGGAGAGCGGTTGGGGCACCTCGCGGTTCGCGGCCGAGGGTAACGCCCTCTTCGGTCAGTGGTCGTGGGGCGGCAAGGGCATCAAACCGCAGCAGCAGCGTGAGGGCATGGGGGACTACCGGATCGCGGCATTTGAAAGCCCGTTGGGATCTGTCATGGCATACATGATGAACCTCAACACCCACGCGGCCTACACCGCTTTGCGTGCGCGGCGCTCCCAGATGCGTGCGGACGGCGAGAGGATCAGCGGCTGGGAGCTGGCCGAGACCCTCGACAAGTACTCCGAGCGGGGTGCGGCCTATGTGGATTCGCTGCACGACATCATGCGGGTCAACAAGCTCGATCCGGCGGACGACGCCTTCCTGGGTGACGGTCCGACGATCTTCCTGGTTCCGGTAGGTGAAGGCGCACAGTGATCTCGTGAGGGCCGCCTGCCATCGCCGTCGGCCTCGTCCTGGCGAGCGGGGCGGCGTTCGCGACGGACGAGGCCGTAGTGCTCATGTACCACCGTTTCGGGGAGGACCGCTACCCCTCGACGAGTGTTCGGGTCGAGCAGTTCGAGGCCCACCTCGAGTACCTCGAAGACGCGGGCTACACCGTGGTTCCCCTGGGCGATGTCGTGGCAGCCATCCGCGGTGAGACCGAACTGCCCGATAGGGCGGTGGCGATCACTGTCGATGACGCCTATCTGTCGGTGTACGAAGAGGCGTACCCACGTCTCAAGGCGCGCGGCTACCCCTTTACGATCTTCGTTGCTACCGATACCGTCGACGCCGGCCGCGAGACCTACATGACGTGGAGCCAGATGCGCGCAATGGCGGAGGGCGGCGCGACCTTCGCCAACCACGGTTCGAGTCACCGATCCTACGTCGAGTGGCCGGGGGTCGTGAGCGAGGTCGATCGCCTGGCCCGGGTGCGGGCGGACATCGAACACGCCGAGAGGCGGTTGGCGGAAGAACTGCAGCCTCTCCCCGGGATTCTCGCCTACCCCTATGGGGAGTACGACACCAGCGCGGCGGAGCTGGTGACAAACCTCGGGTATGTCGCCTTTGGTCAGCAATCCGGCGCCGTCGGCAAGACCAGTGACCCGCGCGCCCTGCCCAGGTTTCCGATGGCGGAGGCCTACGCGAACATCGAGGACTTCGCTGTCAAAGTCGCGACTCGGCCCCTGCCGGTGGCGGCGGTACAACCGTGGGACCCGGTCACCTCGTCCCTTCGGCCCGGCATCGAGGTCACCCTCGCGGACACCGACGCCGATCTCGAGAGGTTGGCCTGTTTTGTCGGCGGTCAGGGCGCGGTCGCGGTCGAGTGGATCGAGCCGGGCCGCCGGTTTGCGGTCTCACCGAGAACAGACCTCCAAACCGGCCGCAACCGGGTCAACTGCACCGCACCGACGGCCGCAGGCGGTGCCTTTCACTGGTACAGCCACCCGTGGATCGTCAGGCAAGGGCCGCAACAGGTCAGCCACGACTGAATTGGTGGCCGGCGCTCCCGCTTCGTGGTGATTGGAATCAATGAGGGCAGAGGCTTCAGATTTGAAATGGTATTCTCGGGCCACCGGATTTTGGGAGGTTGGCGACAATGAGGATTTCGCGACGAACGGCACTTTCGTGTGCGGCGCTGTTATGTGTCGTGGGTTGCCGGACCTTCAGCCCGACACCGATGGACGAGGTCGGGTTCAAGCAACGGGCCGAGACCCAGACCCAGCAGGGAGTCACGGCTTCGATCGTCGTTCTGACCGCCGAGGAGGCCAAAGCCGCCTTCGACTGCAAGCTCTACAAGAAGAAGATCCAGCCGGTGTGGATCGAGATCACCAACGACACCGACGACGAGATGTTGTTCATGCCTCGAAGCATCGACCCCGAGTACTTCGCTCCCCTCGAAGTGGCGCAGAAGACCAACTGGAGATGGTCGAAGAAGGCCAACTCCGAGAAAAAGTGGTTCTACTACGAAAACCAGATGCCGTTTCTCATCCCGCCGGGGGAGACGGTCTCGGGCTTCGTGTTCGCCAACCGCAGCCGGGGCGTCCGCTGGGTGCTGGTGGAGGTCTTCAGCGAGCACGACGCGATCCACGTGGAGTTCGTCACCGAGATCCCCGGCTTCAACGCCGACTTCCACAAGTTCGACGACGGCGATCTCTATCCGGCCCTCTACCCGGACCAGGAGATCATCGATTTCACGGAACCACTGGCGTTTCTGCAGTGGGTGAAGGAGCAACCGGCCACCGTCACCAACGCCGACGGCAGCAAGACGGGAGATCCGCTCAATTTCGTGATTGTCGGCGACGCCGAGGCGGTCTGGCCGGCCTTTCTCCGTTCCGGATGGGACCCGACGGCGGCCATGGGAACCAGCTCGGCACTCAAGACGGGGATCTTCGGCATCTTCGGGGGCGCCTACCGCTATGCGCCCATCAGCAATCTCTACGTCTATGGCCGGGCGCAGGATGTCGCGCTGCAAAAGGTGCGCTCCAACATCCACTACCGCAATCACCTGCGGCTGTGGCTCGCCCCGGTGACCTTCAAGGGCCTGCCGGTGCTGATGGGTCAGATCAGCCGCGACATCGGCAGTCGCTTCACCACCAAGAGCAAGACCCTGACCACCCACCGCATCGACCCCAACGTGGACGACACCCGCGCGACCCTGGTTCAAGACTTCATCTACGCCCAGGCGCTGAAGGCCTACGCGAGGGCCGGTGGAGTGGGTTTCGTATCGCCGGAGGAGCCGCGCGGCAACCTCACCGGTGACCCGTGGTTCACCGACGGCGAACGGGCGGTCATGGTGCTCACCGACGAACCCACCAGCGTGACCGAGATCAATTGGTTTGATCGGCAGACGCAGGAGGATGCGGCGGATCGTTAAGACGTTCGGTTCATCCGGAATTGCATGAGGTAGAGATTCGAGCGGATGAGATCATCGCGTCGGTGTCGCTGCCCCGGTCGCCGCTGCTGGTCGCTGCACTCCTGTATTCGAACTCGGGCGTTGCCCGTCTCATCGAATCCCGGTAGAGCCGAACGAGAGAGCCGCGAAGCGGCGGCAGAATATAGGCCGGGGCGTGTGCCCCGGCAACCTCGACCACAAAAAAGGAAAGCCCCGGAGGGGGCGACAGATCCAGGCCGCGACGGGGTTTTTCTTGTCGATGTTGAACAACTGTCGCCGCTCCGCGGCTTGGATGATTATTTGCCCCTGCGTTCCTGGGGCTCACGCCCCAGGCTACAGCCTGTCGCTCCTACGGAGCTCGCGTTTGGCAATCCTGCGATCGCACGTCTTTCCGGATGAGCCCAACGTTCTAACGACTCTTGAGGCCCCGGTTGAGTTCTTCAATGAGGTTGATCGCCGCCTTCGGGATGTTGGTCCCCGGACCGAAGATGAACGCGGCGCCCGCCTCCCGGAGCGCTTCGTGGTCGGTGGGTGGGATGACGCCGCCGACCACGATCATGATGTCGGGCCGTCCGAGGCGCACGAGCTCCTGACGGAGCATCGGCACCAGGGTCAGGTGGCCGGCGGCGAGCGACGACACGCCGACGATGTGAACGTCGTTCTCGACCGCCTGGCGGGCGGTCTCCTCCGGGGTCGTGAACATCGACCCGATGTCGACGTCGAAACCGAGGTCGGCAAAGGCGGTGGCGATGACCTTCTGGCCGCGGTCGTGCCCGTCCTGGCCGACCTTGGCGACCAGGATCCGCGGGCGGCGGCCGTCGCGGCGCGCGAATTCGTCGGTCAGGGCGCGGGCCCTTTTGACGTCCTCCATGTTCTCTCCCAGCTCTGCGGCATAGACACCGGTGATGGCCTGGATGGTCGCCCGGTGACGACCGAAGACCTTTTCCAACGCGCTCGACATCTCGCCGACGGTGGCGCCGGCCCTCGCCGCCTCGACGGCGGCGGTGAGCATGTTGCCCTCCTGTCGTTCGGCGCACCTGGTGATCTCGCCGAGTGTCGTCGCAACCAGGCCGCTGTCGCGGTGGGCGCGAATCTGCTCGAGCCGCGCGATCTGCGACTGGTAGACCGCTCTGTTGTTGACTGCCAGGACCTCGAGCTCGCTCTCCTCGGGCAGCTGGAATCGATTGAGCCCGACGATGGTCTGGCGCCCGCTCTCGATTCGGGCCTGGGTGCGGGCGGCCGCTTCCTCGATACGTCGCTTGGGCAGCCCTTCGGCGATCGCTTTCGCCATGCCGCCGAGGCCCTCGACCTCACGGATGTGATCCCACGCCCGGAGCGCGAGATCGTGGGTCAGGCGCTCGATGAAATACGATCCACCCCAGGGGTCCGCCACGCGGCAGATGCCGGTCTCTTCCTGGAGTTGGATCTGGGTGTTGCGGGCGATGCGCGCCGAGAAATCGGTGGGGAGGGCGAGAGCCTCGTCGAGAGAGTTGGTGTGGAGCGACTGGGTGTGGCCGAAGGCCGCGGCCATCGCCTCGATCGCCGTGCGGGTGACGTTGTTGAACGGGTCCTGAGCGGTCAGGGTCCATCCCGAGGTCTGGCAGTGGGTCCGCAGGGTCAGCGATCGCGGATCCTTGGCGCCGAAACGCCGCATGATTTCCGCCCACAACAGGCGGGCCGCCCGCAGCTTCGCGATCTCCAGGAAGTGATTCATGCCGATCGCCCAGAAAAAGGAGATCCGCGGCGCGAAACCGTCCACCCGGAGGCCGGCGGCGAGACCGGTACGCACGTACTCGATGCCGTCGGCGAGGGTGTAGCCGAGCTCGAGATCGAGGGTCGCCCCGGCTTCCTGCATGTGGTAACCGGAGATCGAGATGGAGTTGAATCGCGGCATCCGTTCGGCGGTGTAGCGGAAGATGTCGGCGATGATCCGCATCGATGGTTCGGGAGGATAGATGTAGGTGTTGCGGACCATGAACTCCTTGAGGATGTCGTTCTGGATGGTCCCGGCGAGCAGCTCCGGCGGCACGCCCTGTTCCTCGGCGGCGACGATGTAGAGCGCCATGATGGGCAGGACCGCACCGTTCATGGTCATCGAGACGCTCACCTGGTCGAGGGGGATGCCGTCGAACAGGACGCGCATGTCGAGAATCGAGTCGACCGCCACGCCGGCCATGCCCACGTCGCCCATGACCCGCGGGTTGTCCGAGTCATAGCCGCGGTGGGTGGGAAGGTCGAAGGCGATGGAGAGCCCCTTCTGACCGGCCGCCAGGTTGCGGCGATAAAATGCGTTGGAGTCTTCGGCCGTCGAGAACCCGGCGTACTGGCGGATGGTCCAGGGGCGGACCGCATACATGGTGGGGTAGGGCCCGCGAACGTAGGGAGGGAAACCGGGCATGCCGTGGAGATGATCGATCCCCACCAGGTCCTCGATCCCGTACCCCGTCGCGACTTCGATCCCTTCGGGTGTGGTCCACGGGCGGTGGCCGGTATCACGGGTCGGCGGGGGGGCCGAGAGCGCGAACGGCACGGCGGAGAAATCCGGGACCGACGGTTCAGCCACGGCGCACCCCCTCCACCTCCTGGATGTCCATCAGGAGATCGATGGCGTCGCAACCCGGAAAGAGGTAGCCGTCGACTCCCTCGATGCGCCATTGGTCCTTTTCCGGCCCCGGTCGGCCCGCCACCAGGACCCGGTGGGCGCCGCGGCTCTTGATGGTGCGGGCGAGCCCCGGGATCAGCTCGTCGGGGGCGCACAGCACCGCGGTGCGGCTGCCGCTGGCTTCGTAGGCGGCGCTCGAATCCTCGACTCCCTCGAGGCCCTCGCCGCGCACCGCGGTGACGCCGCCGGCGGCCAACAGGTTGACGACCGAGGAAACGTCCCATCCGTGGTCGGACGGACGGCCGACAGCGCCCAGAAAGGCGTGTGGTCTGGCTCCTGTCCTGTGGAGTTGACGATCGGATGCGTCGCGCAGGCGTTCGAAGGCCACGGACTCGCGTTCCGCGGGCAGGGCGGCCATCCGTGCGGGTTCGTCGTGACCGGCGAAGAGCTCGATCAGGTCGCGCACCGACACCCCCTCGGAGGCGTCTTCGATTGCACGTTCGAAGGACACGCTGGCGCTGCCGACCGCGCGGTGAACGGCCGTCGACTCGTCGTCCGGCAGCGGCCGTTTGCCGCGATCGCTGCGGCGCCGGGTCGGCCGCTTTTCTTCGAGGTTGGGGAAGGAGCTGACGCCGGTCACCAGGTCCCGCAGGATGGCGATGTCGCGGCGTTTCTCGGCCAGGGTCTCGCCGAGCTCGCGGGCGATCGCGCCCGACCGCACCTGGTTCGCCATGCCGCCGGCGAGCTCGATGCGTTGGAACCGGTCCCAGGCGGCGGCGGCGAGATCGTGGGTCAAGCGCTCGATGAAGTAGCTGCCGCTGGCGGGATCGTGGACCTTGTCGAGGTGGCTCTCCTCGCGCAGGATGTTCTGGGTGTTGACGGCCATCCGGCGCCCGAGCTCGTCGGGGGCGCCGAGGGCCGAGTCGAAGGGCAGCACGGTAACGACGTCGGCACTGCCGACCACCGCGGCATAGGCGCCGGTCGTGCCGCGAAGCATGTTGACCCAGGGGTCGCGCGCGGTCAGGCAGCGCGGTGAGGTCACGGCGTGGATCGAAATGCCCCGGTCGGCGGGAGGCAGCCCGCAGGCCTGGGCGACGCGAGCCCACAACAGCCGCGCCGCCCGCAGCTTGGCGATTTCCATGAACAGATCGCGCCCGACCGAGAGGACCAGGCGGATGCCGCGGCAGGCGCGGTCGGGGCCGATGCCCGCGATTTCCAGCCGTCGCAGGTACTCAACACCGGTGGCCATCGCGATGGCGAGCTCCTGGACCGCAGTGGCGCCGCTGCGGGCGTAGGGGAGGGTCGAGACGGCGATCGCCCGCATCCCGGGCGCCCGCTCTTCGCTCCACACCACCATCTCGGACATCAGCCAGAAACAGGCCTCGAGGCTCCACGGGAGGTGGCCGTCCGAGGCGATGGTGCCCAGCGGGTCGAAATCGAAGCCGCCTCGAAGGTCTTTGGCCGGGTCGCCGACCCTCCGCGCCGACGCTGCCACCACCGCAGCCAACGCCGGGGTGACGGTACGCCCGTCGAGATAGATCGATGCGCCGCGCGCCGCTTCGAGAACACCGGTGATCATCCCCGCGGTCAGGCGGGTCCACGAGCTGCTCCTGCGGTCGACCGTCAGCCACAGGGCCGAGGCGCCGCGGTTGACAGCGGAAACGGCTTCGCCGACGGCGGTCTCGGGCCCCCTGAGATCGACGATCGAACACGCCTCCCAGGACCCGCGGTGGTGCGACCTGATCTTCGCCGTGTCGAGGGGGAGGTCCTCGGCCGTGTAGATGGGTTTGATAGGAATGCCCTCGTGGCTGGCCACGGTCAGCGATTCCAACGGCCGCGGGCCGAGGGTGCGTTGGGCAGCCGACTTCCAGGCCTCGAAGGACGCTCGCGAGAAGGCCTCGTTGAATCGTGGCAGATCGTCAAAGGTCGGGGAGCCGCCGCCATTCGCCATGTTGATCCCATCCCGGCGCCGTTGCACCGCGTGAGTCAATCCTACCCCGGACAAGGAAAATATTTCTTCGGTCCATCCGGGATTGCGTGAGGTCGAGAACTGGACGGTTGAGATCGCGGCGTCAGCGACGGTGGCAGCGTCGGCGTCCCGGTCGCCGGCGCTGGTCGCTGGAGTCCTGATGTCGAACTCGGTCAGCGTCCATCTCGTCGGATTCCTGAGGAGCCGTCACTTGAAGGCAGCGTCCTTGCCGGGTGTCAGTCCTGTGCGATCTCCGGCGATTGCTCGTCGGTCGAAAGCTCGAGGAGACAGACTTCGCGGCACAAGCGGCAGGTGGTGTCGGGAGGGCAGGATGCGGTGGAGTGCTTGAAACGGCTCACCAGGTCGGTGGACACCTCGTCGTCGGAGTGGAGAAAGCGGATAAACCGGACCAGCGCCGCGCCGGATTCCTCGGAGACCAGGTGTTCGATCTTGCAGGCGTCGCGCTCGGCCACCCGGGGATCGACGCCGAGTACCTGGTGAAGGAACTCCTTCAGGACCTCGCGTTTGGACGCGATGCGGGCCACCAGATCAGCGCCATGGCGGCTGAGCTTGAGCCGGTTGTCCTTGCCCACGTGCACCAGGTCGTGTTCGCGAAGGGTTTTGAGCTGCATCGAAACCGCCGCCCTCGACACCCCGAGCTGTCGCGCGACGTCGGCCGCCCGCGGCCGATCACCGCCTTCGGCCAACGACGCGACCGCCAGCAGGTAGTGGGCCGTTGAGTGCGTGACCTCGTTGTTGTCAAAGGCACGCCAGACCTTCTCGTACTCGCTCACGACTTCAATTCTGGGCGCGGCGCCACGCTTTGTCAATTTTGATAACTGATCTGATTTTCAAGTACTTGCTGTCAATCGCGGACGGCCATCCTGCGGTGGGCGTCGATCAGCGCCTCGACCACCGAGGGGTCGGCCAGGGTGGTCACGTTGCCCATGTCGGAGTACTCGCCGGCGGCGATGTTGCGCAGGATGCGGCGCATGATCTTGCCGGAACGGGTCTTGGGCAGGGCGTCCACCATCAGGATCTCGTCGGGGGTGGCGATCGGCCCGATGACGTGGCGCACCTGCTCCTTGAGGGCGCCCGTCAGTTCGTTCGGGTCAGCCGTCGCGCGGATGTCGTCGTTGAGGAAGACGTAGGCGAAGATGCCCTGGCCCTTGAGCTGGTGGGGGAAGCCCACCACCGCGGCCTCGGCCACCGCTTCGTGTTCGACCAGGGCGCTCTCGATCTCGGCCGTGCCGAGCCGGTGGCCTGCGACGTTGATGACGTCGTCCACCCGGCCGGTGATCCAGTAGTAGCCGTCGGCGTCGCGGCGGCACCCGTCGCCGGTGAAGTAGAGACCCGGGAAGCGGGTGAAGTAGGTTTCGTGGAAGCGTTCGTGGTCGCCCCACACCGTGCGCGCCTGGCCGGGCCAGGTGCGTTCGAGGCAGAGGTTGCCGCTGACCTCGTTGCCCTCGATGATCTTGCCGTCGTCGTCTACGAGCACGGGCTTGACGCCGAAGAACGGCAGAGTCGCCGATCCGGGTTTGAGGGGGGTCACGCCGGGCAGCGGCGTGATCAGGATGCCGCCGGTCTCGGTCTGCCACCAGGTGTCGACGACCGCGCAACGGCCGTTGCCGACCACGTCGTGGTACCAGATCCAGGTGTCGGGATTGATCGGTTCGCCGACCGTGCCGAGAACCCGGAGGCTCTCCCGCGAGTACTTCGTGACGTGGTCGTTGCCCGAACAGACGATGGCCCTGAGCGCGGTCGGCGCGGTGTAGAAGATGTTGATGCCGAGATCGTCCACCACCTGCCAGTACCGCCCAGGGTCGGGGTAGGTGGGCACCGACTCGAACATCACCGTGGTCGCGCCGTTGGCCAGGGGGCCGTAGATGATGTAGCTGTGACCGGTGATCCAACCGATATCGGCGGCGCAGAAGTAGACGTCGCCGGGGTGATAGTCGAAGACCAGTTCGTGGGTCATGGCGGCGTACACCATGTAGCCACCGGTGGTGTGGAGGACCCCCTTGGGTTTGCCGGTGGAGCCTGACGTGTAGAGGATGAAGAGGGGGTCTTCAGAGCCCATCCATTCGTAGGTGCAGGTGGAGCGCTGGCGGCGGCACTCCTCGTCGAGCCAGTGATCGCGGCCCGCCTTCATATTGACCTCGGTGTCGGTGCGGCGCGCCACCAGCACGGTTTCCACCATGTCGAGGCCCTCGACCGCCCGATCCACCGTTTCCTTGAGGCGCAGCTTGCGGCCGCCGCGCAGTCCCTCGTTGGCGGTCACCACCAGGCGGGCGCCGGCGTCGATGATGCGGTCGCGGATCGACTCGGCGCTGAAACCGCCGAAGACGATGGAGTGGACGGCGCCGATGCGGGCGCAGGCGAGCATGGTGTAGGCGAGTTCGGGGATCATCGGCATGTAGAGGCACACCCGGTCGCCCCGCCGCACACCGTGAAAACGCAGAACATTGGCGACCCGGCTGACCTCGTGTTTGAGCTGGCGGTAGGTGATGTGCTCGTACTCGCCGGGCTCGTCCTTGGCCCAGATGATGGCGTCCTGGTCGCCGCGCGTCTGCAGGTGGCGGTCGACGCAGTTGTAGCAGGCGTTGAGGCGGCCGCCGAGGTACCAGCCGAAATCGACGTTGTTGTAGTCGTGGTCGAAGACGGCGTTCCAGGGGTGGAACCAGGAGATGCGCTCGGCCTGTTTGGCCCAGAAGGTCTCGGGGTCGTCGAGAGAGAGCCGGTAGAGCCGTTCGTACTCGGCCATCGATGAGATGTGCGCCTTGTCGGCGATGTTCGCTTTCGGGGGATGCAGCGACGAAACGTCTTTGGTCATGCCGGGTTCTTCTCCCTGGAGATCGGTTTCAGGCAATGTAACAGAATCGGTTCCTGGTCCATTTCTGATGGCGTTTCTTGAGACGGTAGCGATTTCATATATCGGTTAAGTGAGGTTGACAAAACGCATATAAGTGCTTATTATTCATTACTTTGTAGATTTAACGCCGAGACCGGAGGCTACCGGAAATGGTGACGAACACACGAGGGGCTGCGCCCAGGAATTTCAGAACAGGCACCTGCACCACCGGCGCGTTCCGGGTGATTGGGGTGTGCATTCTGGGAGCTGCGGGGCTGGCCGCCACACCTGCGACCGTCCATCGCCTGGTGGCCGCCATGGGCACGACACTGGAGATCTCGGTGGTGGCGCGTGACCGTGCAACCGCCCTCGCCGCCTCCGAATCGGCGCTGCGAGCGGTCGAGGCGGCCGACGCCAGATTGTCGACCTGGGTCCGCGGCCGCGAGCTCGATGCAGTCAACCGCGTTCCGCCGGGGATCTGGCTCCCTCTGTCGCCGGAGCTGGCCCGTGACCTCGAGACCGCCGGACGCTGGTGGAGGGAGAGCGGGGGCGCTTTCGATCCCGGCATCGCGAGCCTGGTTGCGGCCTGGGACCTGCGCGGCGCCGGCAAGGTACCGGTCGCCGGGGAGCTGGGCGAGGCGCGGCGAACGGCCGGATTCGAACACCTCGAGATCGAGGCGGGTCGCGCGCGTCGGCTCGTAGGCGGGTTCGGTGTCGACGAGGGCGGTTTCGGCAAGGGGGTCGCTTTGAGCGATGCTGCCCGGGCGGCGCTCGCGGCGGGCGCGACGTGCGTAGAGCTCGACTTCGGTGGGCAGTTGGTGTTCAGCGGCGAGTGCGAGGAGCGGCAGGTCGCGATCGCCGATCCCCGCGATCGCCATCAGGTGATCGCCACGTTGCCCGTCAGATCGGGGTCGGTGGCGACCTCGGGCGAGTCGGAACGATTCGTCGAAGTGGATGGCGAGACCCTTGGCCACATCCTGGACCCGCGGACCGGGCGGCCTGCGCCCAACTGGGGCAGCGTGACCGTGATCGCGGAGGATCCCGTCGCCGCCGATTGTGCGGCCACGGCCCTTTATGTGATGGGTCCCGTCCGCGGGCTCGAGTGGGCCGAACAGCGCACCGATCTTGAAGCGGTTTTTTTGGAGATCGCTGGGAACGAGATTCTCGTTTCCTCGACAACCGGAGTAGGGGGTCTCTTGGAAACGACGAAGCCTCATGAATTCAGAGGGTTGCCTGCCGGGCAGTCGGCGCGAGGAGGAATGGCTCGATGATGTCGACACGACGCACTTCAAGAACATGTCTGGTCCTTTTTCTGGCGTGTGCCGCGTGTTGGATGGCGCTGCCGGCGTTCGCGGCCGAGAGTGACGAGGAGCGGATCCGTGCCCTCGAGCGCGAGGTCGCAGAGCTCAACGCCGCCATCGCCGAGCTGCGCGCGATGGGTCTGGCCGAGGACCGGCTGGCCGAGGTGGAACGGCGTCTGGGTCTGCTTGCCGAAGAGGTGGAGGATCTCAGACTCGCCGAAGCTGCGCCGGAAATCGTTCTTACCGAGGGTGGGGAGCCCTACGGGCTCGGGCCTGCGGCGGCCAAGGTCTACAGCAAGGACCACGGGGTCTCGATCGGTGGCTACGGCGAAGCCCTGCTCCAACTCTATGACGACCAGAAGGACAACGGCAGCGCGAGCGCCAAGGTCGACCAGTTCGATTTCCTGCGGGCCGTGCTCTACGTCGGTTACAAGTTCTCCGACAGCTGGGTGCTCAACACCGAGATCGAGTACGAACACGCTTCGACTTCGGAGGGTGGATCGGTGTCGGTGGAGTTCGCATACCTCGACTACCTCTACCGCGACCAGTTCAATATCCGTGCCGGTCTCGTCCTGCTGCCGATGGGGTGGCTCAACGAGCTCCACGAGCCCACTGTCTACCTGGGCGCCACCCGGCCCGTGACGGAGCAGGTGATCATCCCGACGACCTGGCGCGAGAACGGCGTCGGAGCCTGGGGCGAATTCGGGGCCTTCGACTACCGGACGTACGTGGTCAACGGCCTCGACGCCGCCGGTTTCACCGCCCAGGGGCTGCGCGGGGGCCGCCAGAAGGGCGCCAGGGCCAAGGCCGAGGACTTCGCGTGGGTCGGACGTCTCGACTTCTCCGGTGTGCCGGGGCTGATCGTCGGTGCGGCGGGCTATATCGGCGACTCGGGCCAGGACCTGGTCAACGCCTCGGGCGGGTCGATCCCGGTGGGCACCACCATCGTCGATTTTCACGCCGAGTACCGTTATGGCGGCCTCAAGCTGCGGGGGCTCTACACCCGCGCCACAGTAGACGACGTCACGGAACTCAACCAGGCACTCGGTTTCACCGGCAACCAGTCGGTCGGTGAAAAACTCGAGGGCGGGTATCTGGAGGCCGGATACGATGTGCTGCCCGACAACGGCCGCAGCTCACTCATTCCTTATCTGAGGTGGGAGCAGCTCAACACCCAGGCGGAGGTCCCCGGCGGCTGGAGCGCCAACCCTGCCAACGACCAGACCCTGATGACCCTCGGCGTCGCCTACCAGCCGATTCCGCAACTGATCTTCAAGGCCGAGTACCTGAACGTGGACAACCAGGCCGGGAGCGGTGTCGATCAGTTCAACCTGGGTCTGGGATACATCTTCTGAGATGGCAGTGATCAGATCCTCACTGGTTGCGGCCTGTGCGGTGTTGCTCGCGGTGTCGGCCGGGGCGACGGTGCTGGTGTCGGTGGAGGAGGCGCTGGCCCTGGCCTTCCCGGGGGCAACCACCGAGCGGGAGACGCTTTTCCTCACCGACGACCAGATGCAAGAGGCCTCCGACCTGAGCGGCGCCGAACTGGGGAGCGCCCTGGTGACCAGGTTTGCAGCCGCCGACGCAGAAGGTGTTGTGAGGGGTCATGCCTACCTCGACACCCACCGGGTGCGGACTCTTCCGGAGACCCTGATGATCGTGGTCGGCCCCGACGGTACCGTCGGCCGGGTGGAGGTGGTGGTCTTTCGCGAGCCCGTGGAATACATGCCCCGCGAAGGGTGGTACCGCCAGTACGACGGTGAGACGCTGGACGATGACCTGTCGCTCAAAGGGGGTATCCGCCCGGTCACCGGCGCCACCCTCACCGCGCGCGCCACGACCGAGGCCGTGCGCCGGGTGCTGGCGATCCACCGGGTCGTGACCGTGGGGAGCGCCCCGTGACCAGGTTCCAGCTGATAGTGCTCCAGGTTGCGAATGTGGCGGCGGCGGGGACCGGTCTGGTTTATGCCTGGATGCGGTACGCGGTCGCACCGACCGACGAGTGGGCGGTGGTCAACCACCCGCTGCAACCCCTCGTCCAGCACCTCCACGTACTGGCGGCGCCGCTGCTGGTTTTTGCCATCGGATTGATCTGGAGCGGACATGTCGTCGCCAAGCTGCACAACGGCCGCCGCAACCGCGCCGCGGGCATCGGTCTGATGGCGCTCTTTCTTCCGATGGTGGCGTCGGGCTACCTGCTGCAGGTGGCGGTCGACGAGCGGTGGCGGGAGCGCTGGATCTGGGTCCACGTAACGGCGTCCCTCGCGTGGATTGCGACCTTTGTCATCCATCAGGTCAGGGCTCGATCTTCCCGGTCGCGGAATCAGTCGGAGATCATTGCCTCGGCAGCGGTCATCAGAGGCAGCCAGCTCTCGGCAGCGGCGTCCGAGTCGTCGTCGGCGGTTGCGAGTGGACGCCAGCGCAGGGTCAACTCACCGGCGGGCAAGAGCCCGGAGAGCAGAGCTGATTCCACGTCCGCGGATGTCGGGGCGGCAGCCACATAACGCGGGCGGGAAGCGAACTCGACGGGATCCGGTTCGGGCTGCCGGTCCTCGGGCGCCGGCGACGCCAGGGCCGTGACCAGGTCCGGCGACATCCAGCGACCGTCAAGTGATAGGAGAGCGTTCCACGCGTCCACCGCGGGCCGCTCGAAGAACCCGGAGTGCGTGATCCACCCTTCCGATTGCAGCGCTTGTCCATCGACCGAGATCGTGAGCCTGGCCGGGAACGGGTCGTAGACCAGACGCGTGAGCTCGTTCATCGAGAAGGACTCGCCGTCAGGCACCAGTAGCGCGAGAACCACTGAATCCAATGCGTCCTTGACGCGCCGGACCAACTCTTCCTCCTCCGTCCCGAGAGGGCCTGAGGCCGCGACTCCGTCGTGTTTTTCGAAGATGTGCGCGAAGCACGGGACGGCGCGATCGGGGCGACTCTCGAGGTAGGAGTAGAGGCCGATCACAGATTCGAAATACTCCGCCAGCGAGTCGGACCACTCGACCAGCAGTCGTTCCGCCTCTTGCCGTTGCGTGTACGTGGCCCGCGAACCGCCGGTGGGGAAGAAACTGACCTCGGCGATGCCCCCGGCCACCACGAGCCCGCCGGTAAGGCCGTCAGCCTCGAGCATCTCGAGCGCGTCGTCAAAGGAGGTGAGGACGGCGCTGTGAACCGAGCGACGTAATTTCCCCTCCACCCGTTGCATGCTCTGTTGTTCGGCCAGAGGCTGCTGCAATGCGAAGCGACGACTCCACAGATCGAGGCTGCTTTCGATGGTGATCCGGGTCTCCTCCATACGGTCGGCGAGCTCGGCGTTGTTCTGCGCCATGTGAGGGTCCGCCACCTCCTGGACGACAGTGACGATCGTGGCTCCGGAGCCGCGAAGACTGAGATGAACGTGTTCGCGGATCGGATCCTCGAAACAGCCGAAGAGGGGCAGACACAACATCAAAATGAGGGCGATCCTGAGTCGATGCATGCTGCCTCCAGTCGCGGACGCTCCTATTATTCCCTAATTTTGCGGGATGGGTGTGAGCCAGTCCACCCGCGCGGCAGCCGGGATCCGGCTTCGCCTTCAGCTACGCCGAGACAGGCAGGCTGCCCCACGAGGCCTCCGAGTTCGTTCTTCTTGTGGGGCACGCGTCTCGCGTGCCGGCGGGTCTGTTTTCGGATTTCGGGTTTCTTCCCGATCACGCGGCAGCCGGGACGGCTGCCCCACAAGGGATCCGGGATCGCTCTTTCGTCTCGAAGGGTCTGTGGAGAGACTTGAACGATCGATGTTCCGGGAGCAGACGTTAGAATGGTGGCGTGACATCGCTCATCCGGTCCATGCGTCCCGAACAGTGGCTCAAGAACGGCTTCGTGCTCGCACCGATCGTGTTTTCGGGGCTGGTCGGCGATTCTGACGCCTGGCTGCGAAGCCTGCTCGCAGTGGCGGCGTTCTGCGCCGCCTCCTCCGCCACCTATCTCGTCAACGATGTGATCGATCGCGAAGCCGACCGCGCGCATCCCGATAAATGCAGGCGCCCGATCGCGGCCGGCGAGGTGTCGGTCGCGGCGGCGATGGCTTTCGCGGTGTTTCTCGTCGTGGTGGCCCTCGCGGTCGCCCTCTGGCTCGGTGGGTGGTTCCCGATCATTCTGATCTCCTACGTCGCTCTCGTTCTGCTGTACTCCGCCATTTTGAAACGTGCCGTGTTCCTCGACGTGCTGGTGGTGGCGGCAGGCTTCGTCCTGCGCGTCGTAGGTGGCGCCGTTGCCATCAACGTGCCGGTGTCGAGGTGGATCCTGGTGGTCACGTATCTTCTGGCCCTTTATCTCGCGCTCGGCAAGCGGCGGACCGAGCTCGCGTTGCTCGGCGACGGTGCCGGACACCACCGCGTGGTGCTCGGCCACTACACGCTGCCGATGGTGGACAGCGCGATCAGCGTGGTGCTCGGTGCAACGGTGCTCGCCTACGCGCTCTACACGGTCGCCCCCGATACCGTTGCAAAGGTGGGATCGGAGGGGCTGCTCGCAACCGTTCCCATCGTGCTCTACGGGCTCTTTCGCTACCTCTATCTGCTCCACAGCCAGGAGGTGGGCGGCAGCCCGACCAAGGCCCTCCTGACCGATCGTCCGCTGCTGGTCTGTGTTGCGATCTGGCTGCTGGTTTCAGCGGTGGTGATCAACGCGGGACGATGAACGCAATTTTGAGTGTTGAGTTTTTAGTTTTGAGTTCGCAACAACCTTCGCCCGAAATCTTGTGGCCGGGGAAAACTCAAAACTCAAAACCAAGAACTTAAAACTCAAGCAGGCACGAGCCGCCGCGCAATCCTTTGCGCGGCGGCTCGTGCCTGCTTGATGCAGTCGTTGACCGACACACCGCGGTAGGGCGAACCGGCCAATTCGAGGCCTGCAGCGCTGACGGCGTCCTCGGCCGCCGCGACCCGACCGAGGTGGCCCACCGTGTACTGCGAGATCCCGTGCTCCCAGCGCACGATCCACACGCGGTCGGGTTCGGGATCGGCGCCGTAGACCGTCGCCAGACTCGATCGCACCCGTGCCAACAGGGCGTCGTCGTCGAGGGCCGCTGCCTCCGGTTCGCGAGCGCCGCCGACCATGGCACGCAGAAGAAGAGTTCCCGAGGGGGCTTGCCCCGGGAAGATGTCGTGGCAGTAGAGCGTGCCGAGGAGACCGACCGTTTCGCCGCGCGGAACGAGGAAGCCGAAGCCTCGGACCGGACAACCGAACGCATCGAGATCGTCGTATCCGAGCATGACGACGGCGATGGGGGCGGTGGAGATTCCCGACAGCGGGGCGACCGCATCCCCTGCGAGGTTCGCCACCAGATCCGCGGCGGCCGAAGCCGGCAGACACAGGAGCACGGCCTCGGCCGAGATCTCTCCGCCGCCGGTGGCAACCACGAATCCCCGGTCTTCGCGCGACAGCTTGAGCGCCGGACTGTCGAGCAGCAGCCGGTCGCCGAGGCGTTCGCTCAAGCTCTGCGGGAGGCGGACCATGCCGCCGTCAAACGTGGTGAGCCGACCACCCGGTCCGGCCGGGCCACCGCTTTTCTTTCCCGCACGCTTCGCCTCGCGGACCTTGGCGATAAGGGCTCGGGTCAGTGACCCGTGATCGGTTTCCATCGCCGCCATCTTTGGAAAGGTGGCGGCGAGCGAGAGCTTCCGTGAGTCGCCGGCGAAGACCCCGGTGACCATGGCGTCCACCAAGACCTCGGCTGCCTGAGGCCCGATCCGCCTGCGCGCGAAATCGAACACGGTTTCGTCGAAGTCGGGGCGTCTTCGCGCAAAGGGCTCGCCGAGCAGCCGGAGCCGGCCGGTGAGCGGCAGGATGTCCGATGTCATGAAGGCGAGCGGGGAGGTGGCCACCCGCCGCAACCGCCCGCCGCGGAGGATGAACCGATCCGCCGCACTCTCGTCCGCCTGCACGAGGGCGTCGTCGAGTCCGACGAGAGACGCCATTTCGAGAGTGTCGGGTGCGTTGTCGAGAAAGCCCTGCGGCCCGTCCTCGAGAGTCGAACCGGCGTCCACTCTCGAGCGGATCTTGCCGCCGGCAGCGCCCGTCGCCTCGACGACCACGACGTCGTCGATGCCGTGGTCCTTGTCGAGCCAGGCGGCCGCCGCGAGCCCGGTGATGCCGCCGCCGACGATGGCGACTCGGGTCCTTTTCATTCGGCCTGAATCGAACCGGCGGCGGTGAAGTCGGCGAGCAGCGAGGCGACCGCCGTCACGCCGATGGCGATGGCCTTTTCGTCCGGCCGGAAGGTCGGCGTGTGGACGTAGTCGGTCCAACCTTCCGATTGGTTGGCAACCCCGAGGAAGAGGAAGATCCCGGGAATCCGTTGTTGGAAGAAGGCGAAGTCCTCGGAGGCCATGATCGGCGGGGTCTCGAACACCCGCTCTTCTCCGACGCTGCGCGACAGGGACGTCCACGCGAATTCCGCCAGTTGTTGGTTGTTCTCGACCGGCGGCGCGATGCGCTCGTAGTCGAGATCGTAGGTCGCCCGGTTGGCATCGCAGATCCCCTTGACGACGCGCTCGAATCGCTCCGGCATCGAGCTCCAGGTTTCGGTGTCGAGGGTGCGCACCGTCCCGGTGAGCACCGCCTCATCGGCGATGATGTTCCACCGGTTGCCGGCGTTGAAGCTCCCCACCGACACCACCAGCGAGCGCCGGGCATCGACCTCGCGCGACGGCAGCGCCTGCAGCGCCGTCACCAACTGCGAGCCGACGTAGACGGCGTCGATGCCGTCGTGGGGCGCGGAGCCGTGGGTCATCCGGCCGTGGATCGTGAGCTTGAAACGGTCGCCCGCCGCCATCAGGCCACCCGCCCGGACGCCGATCCGACCCGCCTCGAACGTCGGCATGACGTGGAGACCGAAGATGGCTTCCACCGGCGGGTTTTCGAGCACTCCTTCGGCGATCATCATCTGCGCGCCGCCTTCCTCACCGGGAGGCGGGCCCTCTTCGGCGGGCTGGAAGATGAAGACCACGGTCCCGTGAAGACGGTCCTTGAGCCGCATCAGGACCTCGGCGGCGCCGAGCCCGACCGTCGTGTGAACGTCGTGGCCGCAGGCGTGCATGACTCCGGGATTGGTGGAACGCCAGGGCACATCCACCTCTTCGTCGATCGGCAGGGCGTCGATGTCCGAGCGCCAGGCCACCACCGGTCCTGGCAGCGCTCCTTCGAGCACCGCCACGACGCCGTTGTGGGCGACCCCGGTCCGGACCTCGTAACCCATGTCGCTGAGTCGGCGGGCGATTTCCCGGCCCGTCTGCTCCTCTCGGTTCGACAGCTCGGGGTGCTGGTGAAACCAGCGTCGCGTCTCGATCAACTGCGGTTCGATCTCCGCAGCCACCACTTTGATGTCTTCGTCCATGGTCTGCTCCTGGGCCCACAGGGGAAATACGGTGGCGAACAGCGCGGCCGCGGCCCACCCGGTGATCAAGCGCCCCAGATGAGATTGGTTTTTCATCGGAGCAGGGTAGCAAACACGAGTGCGCTCGGGGTCACGCGCTGGCGGTGCGGCGTTTCTGCAGCCCGTCGCCGACCAGGGCGAGGCTGATGACCAGGGCGGCGATGGCCAGCCCCGGGAAGAACGACAGCCACCACCCCTCGAGCATGACGCGTTGCCCGTCCGCCACCATGGCGCCCCAACTGGGAAGATTGGCGGGCAGACCGAGGCCGAGGAAAGAGAGCGTCGCTTCGGCGAGGACGAGGTTCCCCATCTGGAGTGCGGTGTCCTGGGCGACCGGCGCCTTGAGGTTCGGCAGGTAATGCAGGGTCCAGGTTCTGAGTTCCGGGGTGCCGGCAACCCGCGCGGCCTTGATGAAATCACGGCTGCGCAGCGAAAGGACCTGACCTCGGACGAGGCGCGCCAACCCCATCCACGAGGACAATCCGAGCACCGCCACCAGAAGGACCGGCCCCGGACGGAAGAGGGAGGACACCAGGATCAGGAGCAGCAAAATGGGAAAGGAGAGCAGGGCATCGACCAACCGCATGAGAATTGCATCGACTACCCGAGGGCCGGTGGCCGCCGCCAGGCCGACGCCGAGCCCAACCGCAAGGGCCACCAGGACTCCGAAACCGGCGATCAGCAGGGACAGGCGTCCGCCTGCGAAGAGGCGTGGGAGAACGTCGCGCCCGAATCGGTCGGAGCCGAGCCAGAGGCGGACCCTTTTCTCGGCCGTGACCTGGTCGGGAGCGATCTCGGTCACCCCGTGGCGTCCGCGAATGATCAGGACGTGGTCCTCACGCAAGACATCGGGTGACATGAGAGTCCGTCCATCTGCCAGGGAGAGAACCGAAATGACCGTGCCCGGCGGCAGGAGCGCCGCGTGCACCGGGTCGCCGTCCCCAGTGGCCGGCAAGATCATCGGCCCCAGCCAGCAGCCGACGGCGAGGACCGCGATGGCGGTGAGCCCGACGGCCAGCGATCTCATCGCCGTCCCCTGGCTCGCGGGTCGACAACCACGTACAGAAGATCGGAGACCAGGTTGCCGAGGATGACGGCCGCCGCGCCGACCAGGGTCGCGCCCAGAATCAGGGGTATGTCGCGTGCACGGGCTGCATTGAACGCGACCTGTCCCATCCCCGGCCACGAGAAAATGGTCTCGACCACCACCGATCCCGAAACCAGGATCGGCAGCGACAGACCGAACAGGGTGATGACCGGCAACAGCGCGGGGCGCAGGGCGTGGACCCACAACAAACGCCACTTCGGGAGACCGCGGGCCCGGGCGGCCAGCATGAAGCGCGACGAGTGGACATCGAGCAGGGTCGCCCGCAGGTAACGGGCGGTCCCGGCTGCGCCCAACAGCCCGAGGCAGATCGCCGGCAGGGCCAGGTGGCGGAGGAGGTCGAGGAGGGAGGCGAGCGGTCCGAGTTCGGAGGCCCCCACCGAATGCATGTGGGATGGGGGCAGCCACCCCAGCAGGAGGCTGAACACCAGGATCAGCCCGCCGGCGAGCCAGAACGAGGGCACTCCATAGAGACCGAGGCTGAGGAGGGTGATCACGCGGTCGGCCCAGCCGTAGGGACGCCACGCCGACGCCACCGCCAGGACGAGGCCCAGTAACAGGGTGATGGCGAGGCCGGTCCCCGCCAGCAGGGTGGTCGGTGGAAGGGCGCGGGCGAGGACCCGCGTCACTGGTTCCTTGTACATGAAGGACACGCCGAGGTCGCCGGCGGCCACCGCGCCGACCCAGCGCAGGTACTGATCGAGAACAGGCTCATCCGCGCCGTAGTGGGCCCGGATGGCCGCCCGTGTCTCAGGCGACAACCGCGGGTTGTCGATGGTTTCGGCGTACGACCCCGGCGCCGCCTGTACGACGACAAAGGTCAGAGTGACCACCAGCCACACCAGCGGCACCAGCATCAGCAGCCGCCGGGCCACGATGCCCTTCACGGCCCTACCTCGGAGGATTGAGAGGTCACACGAGGATTATAGGCAGGTGGAGCACCGAGATTTCGGATTTCGGATTTCGGATTTCGGATTTCCGGCCCAACACCCCACCGCTGAGGAGGCGTTCGAGTGCTCAGGATGGGGAGGCAAATGTGCGGTGGAAGTGCCTTGCATCCTCTCGGGAAAACTGTGGGGAAAGTCATGTTGCCCGGGACGGGTTGGGCAGGTGCGCGAAAATCCGAAATCCGAAATCCGAAATCCGAAATCCGAAATTGCGATGGCTCCCTTTCTCCCTTTCCCCCCCCGCTCCCTTTCTCCCTTTCCCCCCTGCCTCGTCATTCCCCGGAAGCGATCACCCAATCCCCGACGTTGAAAAAGACCGAGGCCGCATTGATGTCGGCGCCGTCGATCCTCGAGTTGTGGCCGACCAGGCGGGTGTTCTCGACCAGGAAGAGATAGGGCTGGTCGCCGACGATCAGGTTCTGGATTTCGTCGAGCAGGGGCTTCTGGGTCGCGAAGTCGGGCGCCTCGTCAACCTGTTCGAGAAGTCGGTCGACCTCGGGGTTGTCGTAGCCGCCGAAGTTGAAGGAGGGCTCGTCCGGCGGGGCGCTGTGCCAGATGCCCCACAGGTCGACCTGGGTGGGCTCCACCCAACGATTGACGAGGGCGTCAAACGTCCCGCCCGTCATCGCGGCCTGGAACGACCCCCATTCGACGAACCGCGGCGTCACCGCGACGCCGATCCGGGCCAGGTCGCGCTCGATCATCAATGCCACATCCTGGCGGGTTTCGCTTTCCGATGGCGCGAGCAGCTCGAAGGCGAAGCTGCTGCCGTCGCGATCGAGGACGCCGTCCCCGTCACTGTCCAGCCACCCGGCCTCGGCGAGCAGACGGCGCGCCTCTTGCGGGTCGAAGGGCACCGTTTCGAGGCCGCGATTGAAGGCCCACATCGACGACAGCACCGGTCCCGCCGAGGGCAGGGCGTAGCCGTCGTACACCACCTCGATCAGGGCGGCGCGGTCGATCGCGAGGGCGAGGGCGCGGCGGACGCGAACATCGGCGAAGACGGGGCGTCTGAGGTTCCAGCACACGTGGGTGTAGGAGCGGTCCGCAAAGACCGTGAGGTCGACCTCGGGCGCCGCCTGGACCCGCGCCGCGTCGGCCGGTGTGATCCCGTTGACGAGGTCGACGGCGCCGGAGAGGAGTTGGGTCAGGAGTTGACCTGACGACGGGACGACGCGGAACACCATGGTACCGATCTTCGGCCGTCCGCTGTCGAAAAAGCCGGGGTTGCGCTCGAGGACGATTTCCTGCTGCGGGGTGTGGGCGCCGGGTTGATACGGGCCCGCGGACAGCACCAGCTCGCGCCAGTCCACTTCCTCCCAGGACCCCAGGGGGATTCCGCTCCAGGCGTGGGCGGGGACGATCGGTCCGTCGTTGACGTCCATCAGTTGGTAGGGGTAGCGGTGGGTGAATCGATAACGGACGGTGTGGTCGTCAACCACCTCGACGCCGGCGATCGCATCGGTGATGTCGCCCCACGCCCAGCCGAGTTCGTCGGAGGTCTGGACCTGCCAGCTGAACACCAGATCGGCGGAGGTCACGGGCGTGCCGTCGCTCCACGCTGCATCGTGCCGCAGGTGGAAGATCAGCTCGAGCCCGTCGTCGGAGAATTCCCACGATTCGGCCAGCGACGGTGCAAAGGACGGCGGGTGCTGCTGGTAGTCGGGCTGTTCGACGGCAAGCGATGGGTAGACCAGATTCAAGATTTCGTCGTCGTTGGCGTCCTCGGCGAGAAAGGGGTTCCAGCTTGTAAGGTCCGACGTGACACCGATGACGACGGTGTCCGCCGGCGGCTCGAGGCCCTGCGGCGGCGATGGCGAGCAGGCTGCGAGCACGGTGAGAAGGGCGACGCTCAACAGGTTTCGGCAGTTCATGCGGGTATCGTATCAGTCCTCAAAAAACCCCTGAACGTTGAGATCATCCTTAGGGGCTTCCGCGAGAGAATTTACGGGAAGCCGCGGAGCGGCGACAGAAAATAGCCCGGGGCGTAAGCCCCGGGATTTTCGCAGAAGAAAAATGAAAGCCCCGGAGGGGCGGCAGATATTGGTACTGCATGTGTCGCGACTTGTCGAAGACGACCGCCTGTCGCCACTCCGCGGCTTGAATTCAATAACTGCGGGGGAACCCGGGGCTTGCGCCCCGGGCTACAGTCTGTCGCCCCTGCGGGGCTGGGCCACGGCATATCAGGTCATTCTCCAGGAGCCGAATGTTCAAGGTTGAACGATCATCCTCAAGACGTCCGAACGGTCCGTGTACAATCGCGCATTCGGGGGAGGAACCATGGCGAAACGGGCGCTGATTTCGGTTTCGGACAAGACCGGCCTCGACCGGTTGGGCCTCGCCCTGCAGGGCCTCGGGTGGGAGATCGTGTCGACGGGAGGGACTGCCAGGGCCTTGGCGGCGGCAGGTTGCGAGGTGGTCGAAGTCAGCGACTTCACCGGCTTTCCCGAGATCCTCGACGGACGGGTCAAGACCCTCCACCCGAAGATCTTCGCCGGGATTCTCGCCGCCCCCTCCGACGAGCATGAAGCGCAGCTCGCCGAACTCGAGATCCCCGGGATCGATCTGGTGGTGGTCAATCTCTACCCCTTTCGCGAGACCGTGGCACGCTCCGGAGTCACCCTGGAGGAGGCGGTCGAGCAGATCGACATCGGTGGCCCGAGCCTGCTCCGCGCCGCCGCCAAGAACCACGTCCGGGTGACGGTTGTCGTGGATCCCGCGGATTACGCGGCCGTTGTCGCTGATCTGCAGACGAACGGGGTGAGTCCGGAGACCCGCCGCCGCCTCGCGCTCAAGGTCTACCGCCACACTGCCGCCTACGACGCGGCGATCGTCGCCAATCTGCCCCGGTTGATGGGCGAAGGAGAGCGCGGTGCGGCGGCGACAGTCGCCGGGGAGCTCTTGGAGGCCGCCGAGGTCGAGCTGCGCTACGGGGAAAATCCCCACCAGTGGGGGATTCTCGTCCGCCCCGAACCGGCGTCGGGTCTCGCCGGCGCGCGCCAGCTCCAGGGCAAGGAGATGTCGTACAACAACCTCGGCGACGCCACCGGCGCGTGGCGTCTGGTGTGGGACCTACCCGGTGCCGGCGTCGCCGTGATCAAACACGCCAACCCGTGTGGGGTCGGCCTCGACGACAACATGGCCGAGGCCTTCCTCAAGGCGCGCGCAACCGACCCGGTGTCGGCGTTCGGCGGGGTGATCGCCGCCAACCGCGAGGTCGACGGTGCGTTTGCCGAGGCTGTCGTCGAGCAGTTCGCCGAGGTGGTGATCGCTCCGGGCTACGACGATGCGGCGCGGAAGGTCCTGGCCGGCAAAAAGAACCTCAGAGTGCTCGAAGCGGGCCCCACCGAAACCGGTGGACTGGTCGTGCGCGATGTCGACGGCGGTTTTCTGATCCAGATGCGCGACGCAGGGTGGGACGGCGAGGGGCGGGAGCAGGCGACCGCGAGGGCTCCTGATGAGACCGAGATGAAGGCGCTCGAGCTCGCATGGAGAGTGGTCAAACACGTCGGCTCGAACGCCATCGTCGTGGGAGTTGAGGATCGGATCCTCGGCATCGGCGCCGGCCAGATGAGCCGAGTCGACGCCGCCAAGATCGCGGTCGCCAAGGCCGGTGAAATGAACCACGTGCTCGACGGCAGCGTCGCCGCCTCGGACGCCTTCTTCCCCTTTCCGGACGGCGTGGAAGCGCTGCACGCTGCCGGGGTTCGCGCGGTGATCCAGCCCGGTGGTTCGATCCGCGACAAGGATGTGATTGCGGTGTGCGACCGGATCGGTGTGGCCATGATCCTGACCGGACGGCGGCACTTCCGGCACTGAACGCACCGCCGCCGCACGAGAGCAAGGCCCTGAGGCAGTGGTCGGTTGCTGCGCAACCTGGCAGTGGGGCAATGAGGCCGCGGGCCTTTTTGAATCTCCATCGTCTCACCGCCTCACTGCCCCATTGCCTCATTGCCTCACCACCGCCGCCGTACGCGGCTCGTATCCCCACGCCCTTCCCGAGCGGAGCCAGGCACGCGGCCCTTCGGAAGGGCCGGATGCCAGGCACCGCCGCCGCACGCGGTCACACAGCCTGTGGGCACTCGAGCGTTTCCCGTCGGCGGGAGGCCTGTCCGAAAATTCGAAATTCGAAATCCGAAATTCGAAATCCCCGCGAGGTGGACCTCGGCGGCGATCCGGGCTAGCATGGCGGCAGCAATTGTGATGAGGCTCGGAGGGGTTTGAGATGGCGGAGTCGACTGGGAATGAGGTGGTGCTTCGCTTCCGAGATGGAAACCTGACCCGGTGTTCGTTGACTCGCGATTTCACGCCGCTTGACTATGCGATCGAGGCGAAGACCGACGAGGGTGAGACCATCAAGGCGAGCATCTCGGATCTCAAGGCGGTGTTCTTCCTCAAGAACCCCCGGCGGCGGGAGGCCGAGATGCAGGTCGGGTCCATGGTCGTCGAGCCGCCGGCCGGAGCGCCGACCAGGGTCGAGTTCTTCGACGGTGAGATCATCCACGGAGTGGTGCAGGAGTACCGGATGGAGGAGAGCGGGTTCTTCCTCTACCCCACGTCACCCGAGAGCAACAACGAAAAGGTGTTTGTTGTCGCGAGATCGATCAACACGCTCAGCCTCGAGGGGTAACCACCAATGAAGAGTCTGTGGATCGCCGGTACGGCGATCGCCGTGTCGGCAGTGTGCGGCGTATCCGGTGCTCGTGCTCAGGGGATGGATGCGCTGACGGCGCTCAGCGGTGTGCTGCGGAGCGCGGATGCCTGGCGTGCCGATTACACCCAGGAGTACATCGCGGCGGGCATGAGCGCCGGCGAGGTGGTGGCCGGGGTCGTGACGATCGCATGGCCGGACCGTGCGGTGTTTCTGACCGGCGACCCTTTGACGCAGATGATGGGGCTCGAAGGGCGAACCGTGAGACTGGTTGACCTCGAGGTTCCAAGCTGCGACGAGCACCTTCTGGGAGAGGACGAGTGGGCGAGGGTCCCGCTTGCCGCGGTGCTTGACCCGTCCGGGGCAGTCGAAAACTTCGCGGTGCTCGACCACGGTCCCAACGGCTTCATCCTGGTCCCGCACGAGCGCGGAGGCGTCGACAGGGTGGAGGTGCGGTTGGGCGACAACTCGCTGCCGCTCGAGGTGACGATCGTCGACCCGCAGGGCGCCACCAATCGCCTCACGTTCACAACGTGGATGGCAACGGATCCCCCTTCCGAAGGGCGATGGTTGCCCGCAGCTCCCGCGGGCCTCGAGTGCGTCACCGACTGAAAATCGAAACCCCTCGCAAAATTCGAAATCACGCCGGCGGGAATTCTCTGAAAGGCGTAGGCGGGTCGCTGACGACCCGCCCGCGTGAAGCTGCAATTCACGATGGTGGTGGCGGGCCCTGAAGGGCCCGCCTACGTCCTTGAGAAGAGCCTGGCCTACAGGCCCCGCCCATCCAACCGTTCAACGTTTCTGGGGTAGAGGCGGCATACATGCCGCCCGCGGCAGCTGCAGGAGGCTGGATTCAGACGCCGCGGTCGAGGAGCAGCTCGCTGGCGCGGATCAGCGCGTCCCGTTCCGGGCCCTTCGGCAGGCTCTCGGTCTGCTGAACCGCCTTCTCGGAGTACTGGTTCGCACGCAGTCGAACTTCTTCGAGGACTCCCGAGGTGCGGACCATTTCCAGAACCGTCGTCTCCGAGATCGCGTCGAAACGGCCGCTCCTGGCGACTTCCGCCAGACATTCCCGGGTGTGCCGGTCGAGCCGTGGCAGGAGGAGAATGATGGGCAGGGTGATGCGGCCCTCGCGGAGGTCCGCCATCACCGGTTTCCCGAGGTCCGAGCTGGCGGCGGTGAAGTCCAGCATGTCGTCGACCAGCTGGAACGACACCCCCACGTTGCGTCCGAACTCGAGGAGCTTCTCGGTCAGGTGAAGGGTCGCCGGTTGGAAGAGCGCCGGCAGGGCGCAGGCGGCCGCAAAGAGTTCTGCGGTCTTGCGCTGCGTGATATCCATGTAGGTCGATTCGTTGACATCGATGCGACCACGGACACGGTCGGCGAGGATCTCGCCCTCGGTCATGCGCAGGGTCGCCGAGGTGAGGACGCGCATGACGTCGACATCACCGAGTTCGAGGCACAGATCCATGGTTCGCGTGTAGAGCCAGTCGCCCACCAGGACGGTGGTCTGGTTGCCCCAGGTGTTGTTCGCCGTCGGCGCGCCGCGCCGCAGGTCGGAGCCGTCGATGATGTCGTCGTGGATCAGTGTGGCGGTGTGGATCATCTCGAGCACCGCGGCATAGCGGATGTCGCGTTCGCCCTTGTATCCGAGCATCCGACTGACCAGGAGCACCAGGGCCGGGCGCAGTCGTTTGCCGCCGCTGCCGAGGACGTAGGTGGCCACCTCGCGCACCATCGGTTCGGTGTGCGAAAACTCGTTCTTGAAGAAATGTTCGACGAGGGTGAGGCGATCGAGAACCGGCCCGAACACCTGCTTGATCTGGCGAGCTTGCCGGAGGGAGGTCACCGTCGCTTTCACCCCGGGAGGATAGCACGAAGGGGAATGAGGAATTCGGAATTCGGAATTCGGAATTCCGAACCAACGCCCACCGACGACCAACCCACGAGCGCCCAGGGAGGGTGGAAACACGTGCGGCGGAGGCAATGGGGCAGTGAGGCGGTGAGGCAGTGAGGCGGTGAGGCAGTGAGGCGGTGAGGCAATGAGGCGGTGAGGCAATCAGGCAATGAGGCTTCCGACCAGTGCCCCGCTGCCAGGTTGCGCAGCAACCGGCCACTGCCCCACTGCCAGGTTGCGCAGCAACCGGTCACTGCCCCACTGCCAGGCCGCAAGGCGGCCGGTCACTGCCTCATGACGCTGCTCTTGTACTTCAGAGGCTCATGCGGCGGCCCTTCGCGATTCGCAGCCGGAGTTTCCTGGAAACTCAGCTCCAGACGGCGAGCAATCGTCCGAGCGAAGATCGCGCTCTTTCGGCGTGCGGATGCGGCGAATCTTCCCCGCAAAGCCTGATCACTTTTTTGTAGCAATAGACGGCAGAATGTTCATCTTCTCTGCAATGTTGTCGAAGGTGACCCTTCATCAACCAGGCTTCGGTATGGCGTGGATCAACGCTGAGAATTCTGTCGAGGAAGATCTCCGCGACGTCCCAGCGTTCTTCAGACATCGCACGGGCAGCGTGCGCGCGATAGACCCGAATGTGCGAGTCATCACCGCCGCGAATTGGTCGAGTTTGGCGTCGAAAAAGCCCGAGTCCGTTTCCCATGTTGAAATCCAGAATGAACTACAGAGAAAATATTGTCAAGAAAATCTGTTCTCAGGATGAATTGAAATATGTCATGAGTTTGTGCCGCAGGAATGAAAAATTTTGGAATCGAAGAAAGAATTCTCGATAGTCGGCGCAGACGAGGGACGAACTGGAGAGGTTTTTCCCCATTGTTCGAATTCGAGTGAAGGCGAAACCGGCGCGTCGGAGAATGTCCGTCGGGGCCGGTGGCGGGAGCGGGTGCGGTCCCCGGGATGGCGGCCTTCGACCGCGGTATCATGGCGCCATGAGCCGGCCATCCGAAGCACCGCAATTCGTCCACCTCCACCTCCACTCGCACTACTCGCTGCTCGATGCCGCGATCCGGATTCCGGACCTCGCACAACAGGTCGCCGCGATGGACATGCCGGCGGTCGCCATCACCGATCACGGCAATATTTTCGGCGCCTTCCAGTTTCACCGGGCGGCGCTCAAGGCTGGAATTCGACCGGTCATCGGGTGCGAGGTCTACGTGGCGCCGGAGGACCACCGCGACCGTTCGCCGGTTCCGGGCCGCAGGAAACCCTACGATCACCTCGTCCTGCTGGCCGAGAACGACCGCGGATACGCCAACCTGGTGCGGTTGGTCAGCGAGGGTTACCTCGAGGGCTTCTACCACAAACCGCGGATCTCCAAACAACTCCTGGCCGATCACAGCGAAGGGCTCATCGGGCTTTCGGCGTGCCTGTCCGGTGAGGTGTCCCGTCTGCTGCTCAACCGCGACACCAGGGGGGCCCTGGCCTGCGCCGAGGGCTACCGCGAGATCCTCGGGGCGGAGAATTTCTTCCTCGAGATCCAGGACCACGGTCTGGCCGACGAGGAGTTTGTCCGCGAGGGCATGGTGGAACTGTCGCGGACCTCAGGGATCGACATCGTGGCGACCAACGACTGCCACTTTCACCGCAGAGAAGACACTTTTGCCCACAAGGTCCTGATCGGCATCGGCCTCAACCGGAACCTCGAGGACATGCAACGCGGGTACGCCTACAACGCCGAGTTCTATGTCAAATCGCCGGCCGAGATGTACGAATTATTCGCCCAATATCCGGGGGCATGCGAGCGCACCGTCGAGATCGCCACGAGGTGCCACGTTCGCTTCGATACCGATACCCTGCACCTTCCGAAATACCAGGTTCCGGACGGTTCCAATCTCGAGGCTTTTCTCTCCGAGAAAGCCCAGAGCGGTCTCAAGCTTCGGCTCGCGAAAACGGCCAATCGACGCCGGTCGGACACTGCGTACTCCGAGCGGCTCGAAGAAGAGCTCGCGATCATCCGGAAGATGGGTTTTCCGGGCTATTTTCTGGTGGTATGGGATTTTATTCGTCACGCAAAGGAGTGCGGGATTCCGGTGGGCCCGGGTCGCGGGTCCGCCGCGGGTTCCCTGGTCTCGTTTGCGTTGGGAATTACCGATATTGACCCGCTCGAGTTCGATCTTCTTTTCGAGCGCTTCCTCAACCCCGACCGGATCTCGATGCCGGACATCGACATCGATTTTTGCCAGCGCCGGCGGGACGAAGTCATCGATTATGTGCGGCGGCTTTACGGCGAGGAGTCGGTTTCACAGATCGCCACCTTCAACATCCTCAAGGCGAAGTCCGCGTTGCGGGATGTCGGGCGGGTCATGTCAATGCCGTTCGGGGACGTCGACAGGATTGCCAAGCTGATTCCGGACGAGCTCAATATCACGATCGATCAGGCGCTCAAGGACACGCCGCAGCTGCGGGAGCTGGTCGAAGGCGACCAAGATGTCGGGTTGCTGGTCGAGACGGCCTCGCGGCTGGAGGGCCTGGCACGGCACTGCGGGGTGCATGCGGCGGGGGTCGTGATCGCCCCGGAGCCTCTGGTCAATCTCATGCCGCTGATCCGCACTTCGCACGGCGAGGTCAGCACCCAATTCGACAAGGACGACGTCGAGGCCCTGGGTCTCCTGAAGATGGATTTTCTCGGTCTGCGCACGCTCACCGTGATCGACGACGCCGTGAAGTCGATTCGCGTCGCGGAGAACGCCGACCTCGACATCAGCGAGGTGCCGTTTGACGATCCTGCGGTCTACGCCCTCTTTTCGGCGGGTGACACCGACGGCATCTTCCAGTTCGAGTCGTCGGGGATGAAGGACGTGCTGCGCAGGGTGCAGCCGCAGAGCTTTCTCGACATCGCGGCCCTCAACGCCCTCTACCGACCCGGCCCGATGCAGTTCATCGACGATTACGCCGAACGCAAGCACGGACGCAAGACCATCACCTACATCTTCCCCGAGCTCGAAGCGATCCTCGGCGAGACCTACGGCATCATCGTCTACCAGGAACAGGTGATGCGCATCGCGGTCGAGATCGCCGGCTTCTCGTTGGCCAAGGCCGACACCCTGCGCAAGGCGATGGGCAAGAAGAAGCAGGAGATCATCGATCGTGAGGGAGAGAACTTCATCTCCGGCGCGGCGGCCAAGGGCCACCCCAAGGACAAGGCGCGCCAGCTGTGGAACCAGATCGTGCCGTTCGCGAAATACGGCTTCAACAAATCGCACTCGGTGGCCTACGCCCACGTCGCGTATATCACCGCCTATCTCAAGGCCCACCATCCGGCCCACTTCATGGCCGCCATGCTCACCTCCGAGGTCAGCAACACCGACAAGCTGAGCCAGTACCTGGTGCGGAGCCGGCAGATGGGCATCGAGATCCTGCCGCCGGACATCAACGCCTCGATGCCCTTCTTCACCGTGGAAGAGGGCGGCATCCGTTTCGGGCTGGCGGCGGTCAAGGGCGTCGGGTTGGCGGCGGTCGAACCGCTGCTGGCGGTTCGCGAGCAGGTCGGTGAGTTTTCATCCCTCTCGGGCTGCCTGCGCTCCCTTCCCGCGAGGTCCCTCAACCAGAAGGCCCTCGAATGCCTGGCCAAGGCGGGGTCTTTCGACACCTTCGGCCTGCCCAGAAAGGGCATTCTCGACAACCTCGAACAGCTTCTGGAGATGACCGGTCGCGAACGGGAACAGGGCGAGCTCGGGCAGGGCTTTCTGTTCGAAGACATGCCGTCGGAGAGCCTCGAGGAGGAACTGCGAAACTCCGAGCGCGCGGACCAGGCCGACCGTCTGACCTGGGAGCGGGAGGTGCTCGGTTTCTACCTCACCGGTCACCCTCTGCACGCCTACCGCGAACAGCTCGAAAGGTTCGCCGACACCACGATAGCTGAACTGCCCGAACGCTTTGCGGCCGGAACCGAGCACGCCACCGTCGGGGGCCTGGTGACCGGCCTCAAGGTGATGTCGATCAAAAAGGAGGGCCGCAATCACGGGCGCCGTCTGGCGGTCTTCCGGCTCGAAGAGGCGGACGACGCGGTGCGGGTGGTCGCGTTTCCGGACGTGTTCGAGGTCCACGAACGTCTGTTGGAGGAAGGCGCGGCGATCATGGTGGTTGCCGGCCTCAAGGGCGAGGCCGACCACGTCGAGTTGATGGCCGAGGAGATCGTCGCGCTGGAGGGCATCGATTCACGGCGGGCCGCCGCTCTGCGGGTGGTGCTCGATCTCGACCAGATGGACGAAGATCGCCTCGATGCGATTCGCGAGTACCTTCTCGGCCATCCCGGCGACATGCCGGTCCGCTTCGAACTGCGGCGTCGCGGGCATTTTCGCGCTCGGCTGGTGCCGCCGCCCGCACTCACCGTCGAGCCCGGCACCGCCGCCCGGGAGGGCCTCAGAAAGCTGCTCGGTTCGGGCTGGTGCGAGTACGAGTTCGATTCCAAGGCCCGCAACGGACTGGCCAAGCCCGCGCCCCCGCCACGAGCGCCGAGAGACGAATCGGCGGAGATGGTCAATTGAGGGCAGAGTTTTAAGTTTTAAGTTTTTAGTTCTTAGTTTTGAGTTGTCATCGGCGCACCCGACGTCGTCTGCGGCGTCGCAGTCGGTCGCATCCACAAGACATTCGGATCAGTCGGTCACAGCGGGTCGAGTCTTTTCGCCTTTGCTGAACGTTGCTCCGCTGACAAACGTTGGATGTTGCCGGAACTCAAAACTCAAAACTAAGAACTCAAAACTCTTCCTCCGGGGCCAGCTTCTTGTAGCGCCCGGTCAGCCATCTCTGAACGTCCGTGGTGTACCAGCGGGAGAAGCGGCGGCCGGAGGGGCCGCCGGCGAGTGCGGTGAGGGCCTCGTCGCGGCCGAGATCGGTGAGGAAACGCCACGAGGGTGTGAAGGTGGTCTGACGGTCGTGGGAGGTGAAGATCCCCCCCTGGACCACGGTCGCCCGGTTGCCGGGCAGTTCCACCGGCCCGTGGTCGAAGCCCAGGAATGACGGCAGCGAGCCCGCGAAGAAGATGTTGCGCATGATGATCCGTTGCCGCTGTCCCCACGGGACGATGGCGAAGAGGTCGACCTCGGTGAGAGTGTCGGCGAGCACCCGCCCGATGACCGCTTCACGCCCCTCCTCCCCGAACCAGATCCGGTCGCCGCCGAAGACCGCGTCATCAAAGAGGTGGTAGTAGTCGGCGACGATGGCGGTTTCCTCCGTCAGGTGGTCCCACGCCGCCTCTCCGAACAGACCTCGTCCGAAGACCTCTTGCAACAGCGCGCTGTAGACGGCCTCGAACAGGGTCGCGCCGCGCGAAGCGGTGTCGTAGCGGCAATCCCATCCGCCGAGCAAGCGGCCGGCAAAGGTGTTCGGCAGCAGGGGGCGGAAGAGTTCCAGGAAACGCTCGGCCTGCAGCGAATAAAGATCGTTCTGGATCCCGGCCATGTCGTCCAGGGTGCAATCCCGGCACCCGGAGAGCAGCTCGCGAATCCGGTCGACCCGATAACTGCCCATGGGGAGGTTGATGACGAGGGGACCGCCGGGTGGATTGAGATCGTTGTTGGCGGTTGCGAGAAAGCCCTCCGGGGGGTCGAGAATGGAGTGGAGACGGTCGGCGGGGACGGTGCCGCGCCAGTGCCACTTCTCCTCCCACGCCGCGACCGGGTGCAGCCCGGAGTGGCGGCGCTCCGGGAGCAGCCCCGATTGCTGGTAGCCGATGTGGCCATCGCGATCGGCCAACAGCCAGTTGCCCGAGATGGCGACCTCGCGCACCACCTGCTGGGCCTCGGCAACGGTAGTTGCGTGTCCGAGGCGGGCGAGGGCGTCGAGCGACGCGGCGGCGCCGCATCGCTGGGCGGACCACGCCCGGGTGAGGTAGAGACCGTCGGCCAGTTCGGGCTCGTCGGACGGCGCCTCGAGCACGCCGAGCTCGTTCTCCCGGACGGTGATCTCGAGCGGTTCGGCATGCTTGCGGAGAATGGTCTCGGTGCGCACCTCGAGCGGTCGGAAACCGTTCTCGCGGCGGCAGGCCCCGCCGCGGCACTCCTCGATGAAGAAGTCGACCATGTCCATGAAACCGTAGGTGAAACCGAAGCTGAGGTTGCGGGTGCGGCCCATGACCAGGCCGGGGACGCCGGGCATGGTGGCCCCGATCCGGTAGTCGTCCGCGGTGTGCATGATCGCCTCGTACCAGATGGCCGGCAGCCGGTTGCACTCGAGGTGGGGGTCGTTGCACTGCAGCGGTTCGCCGCTCGCGGTCCGTGAGCCGGAAACCGCCCAGTTGTTGCTCGCCATCAGCGTCGGCACCGCGGTCAGAAAGCGGATCGAGTCGGCGACCGGTGGGCGGATGAAGCGCAGCTTCCGGATCAGCTCGACTGTCTCGTCGTCGAGATCGTCGAGGTGGGGCGAACACAGCACCCTGAGCTTTTCGAGCGACACGCCGGAGGCGAGGGCCTGGGCGAGCAGGTGCTCCATGTCCTGCTGCGACTGTGCGAGCCCGAAATAGGACATGAGCTTGATGGTGACCACGGTGTCGGCGACGGTCCAGGGCTCGGGCCGGTAGCCTGCGAGCAGGAGTTCGAGGGGTCGGCGGTGGCGGTCGATGACGTGGTTGACGCCCTCGGCGTAGGCCTCGGCGAGCCCGCGAGCCTGGGCCGAAAGGTCGCCCGCTTCGCGGTCTGCTTCGCGCCCGAACCCCATCTCCCGCATGAAGATGTCGATGGCGACCGTCTCCGGACTGTTCTTGAGACACTCGCTGAGGCGCCCGCGCCCGATCAGCCGCACCAACACCATCTGGACCAGGCGATCGTGGGCGTGGGCCAGACCGAGCCCACGGGCGAGACCGGGGTCGTCGTCCGCCCAGATCCTGGCGACGCCCTCCGGGCTCCGGGCAAGCGCGATCCGGTGGCCGGCGACCCGGTGCGAGCGGCGCTGATGGCCTATGCGCATTCAGCCTCCCGTTGTTGCGCAGGGTAACAGGGTTGTCGAGGTATTCTGGAGGGGTGGTGGACGAACTCCTCGAAGTCTTGAGGCACGCAATCGTCGATGCCCTCCGCGGCGAGAGCTGGGGCGAAGCCCTGCCGATGCTCGAGGAATGGTGCGAGCGATTCCCGGACGATCTCAGGTCGTGGCTCAACCGCGGCTACTGTCTGGTCCGCCTGGGCCGCTATCGCGAGGCGGTGGCTGCCTTCGATCGCTGCCTGGAGCTCGATCCCGGTCTGGAGAAGGCGCGAAAGTGGCGCGAACGTGTGCTGACGGAGTTCCTGGCCGATGCTCCGCAGGTGGATGGTGCAGCCGCCTCCGGGCTCGCCGCCCCCGAACCGCCGACCTACGCCACCGGAGCGGCGCCGGACACCGTGCGCGGCTGGTTCGAAGGCAGCGTGATCGACGGCCGCTACGACGTCAGATCGGTGGCGCGGGGCGGGATGGCGGTGGTTGCCATCGCGTTCGATCGCGAGCTCCTGCGAACGGTGGCGGTCAAGACCCCGTTGCCGTCGGTTCTGGCCACCGCCGACGGCCGCACCCGATTCCAGCGTGAGGCGGAGTCGTGGATTGCGCTCGGCGTCCACCCCAACATCTGTTGCGCGTACTATCTTCAGGAAATCGGCGGCATGCCGCGGCTCTTCATGGAGTACGTGGACGGCGGCGATCTCGGCCAGTGGCTCAAACGTGAAACGAAACCGCGGATGGAGCAGCGGCTCGACCTCGCGATCCAGATTGCGAGCGGGTTGGAGTTCACCCACAGTTTTGTCTGGCAGGACGACGACGGGGTCGAACACCGGGGTGTGATCCACCGGGACATCAAACCCGCCAACGTCCTGCTCACCTCCGATGGTGTGGCGCGGTTGACTGATTTCGGCCTGGTCCGCGCCGAGGGCCGGGATCCTGCAACGGACATGGTCCGGCACGAGGAACCGGCGACGCCCCGCCACTCCGGGCGCCACGGGGACGGATCCTCGAGCGCTTCGTGGCAGACCGTCACCGCCGAGGGCGGTCTGGTTGGGACGCCGCCCTACATGGCGCCGGAACTGTGGCGTCAGGACCTGCGGGGAACGGTCGCCACCGATGTCTATGCGTTCGGTTGCATGCTCTACGAGATCATCTGCGGGCGCAGGCCGTTCGTCATGAAGACCGACCCGGCGACCCAGACCCGGGAGGCCCACCTCGGCGGTTGGATGCGGATGCACCTGCGGGACGAGCCGCCCGAGCCCAGCCAGTTCGCCGAGGGCCTGCACTCCAGACTTGTGGCTCTGATGCGGTCCTGCATCGCCAAGGACCCCAGCCGGCGCCCGCAGTCCTTCGCCCTGATTCGCGGTTGGCTGACGGAAATCTACGGCGAGATGACGGGGACGCCGTATCCACGGCCGAAACCGGAGCGCACCCAGTTGCTGGCGGATTCGCTCAACAACCGGGGTGCGTCGTTCGTGACGCTCGGCCTCAAGGAACGGGCGGCCGCCAGTTTCGCAGAGGCGCTTGCCGGCAACCCCGGCCACCTCGAGGCGACCTTCAACAGCGGGCTGCTCGAGTGGCGCTTCAAGGGCCTCACCGATGCGGAGTTTGAACGCCGTTTCGGAGAAGCGGAAAAGCGGGCAGGATCGCCCGCCCGCGCGGGTTTTTTGAAGGCTCGGTGGCGGCTGCTGGTGGACGATGGCGCGGACGCCGAGAAGATCCTCCGCGGGCTCGGCAGAACCGGGGCACAGTCGCTGGCGGTCCGCCGCGAGACCGGGCTGGCGGTGTTGGCTCGAGCCCGTGCGGGCGGCGACTGGGAGGGGGCGGCGGAGGCGCAACGCCTCCTCCGGGCGGTGGTTGCAGAAAGCCCATCCGACGTCGCGGCGGTCGTCGGGGTCGCGGCCGCGTGTGAATTCGCCGGCGACGACAACGCAGCGGCCGAGGTCTTTTCCGGTGCGCGGCGACTCGATGACGGGCTGCCGGAATCGCTGGCGGAGGCCTCGGCCCTCCACCTTTCCGGTTTCTGTATCGAACAGATGATCCAACTCCCGGCCCCGGTAACGAGCCTGGCGACCCTGGCGGGCGGCGAGGTCGCGGCCCGCACGGCGGAGGCGGCCGCCGTCGTCCTGCAACGCGGCGAACGGCGCCCGGGCCGCCGATTGGTCCTCGGCGGGCCGGCTCGACAGGGCCGCTCGATGGCGACAGCTTTCGGGGGCCGGGTTCTGGTTGCGTGCCTGGAGAACGGGCCGCTGACCCTCTTCAACGCAGCGAGCGGTGAACGGCTGCGCAATCTTCGCCCGCACCCGGGTGTCGCGATCTGTGTCGCGATGTCCCGTGACGGGCGGACGGCGGCGACCGGCGGCTCGGACCGCTGTCTGCGATTGTGGGACATCGAGTCGGGCGAGAGCGTTCTCTCGCTGCAGGGACACGAGGCGTTTATCGGCGCGCTCGCGTGGGTCTCCGGCGCGAACCGCATCGTCACCGGCGGCGCTGACGGCACGGTGAGGCTGTGGGACCTCGACGAAAAGCAGTGCGAGCACGTTTTCGAGGGCCACCACGGGCCGGTCCGCGCCGTCGCCGTGACCACCGACGGGAGGTTCGCCGTTTCGGGCGGACAGGACGGCTCGATCGGAATGTGGGACCTCGCGACCGGGGAGAACACGCGCTGGTTGCGCGGCCCCCGGGCCGCCGTGACCGCCGTCGCCTTTGTCGACCATTCGGTGGCCGCCGGGAGCGAAGACGGCACTGTTCGCCTGTGGGATCGAGAAGACGGGTCGGTGCAACGGGTCATCCGTCTCCCCAACCCGGTGCAGGACCTCATCCCGGTCGCCGGGCCCCGTTTGTGGGTGGCCCACGGTTCGTCGGTGTCCTGTCTGGTGGTGCCGCTGGTAAGGACCGTGCCGCTCCCGCTGGCGCTTTCCGAGACGGTCGCCTCGGGCGAGCTGGCGGCGCGGGAACACGAGTACCGGACCCACCTCGAACTGGCCCGCGATCACATGGCGTCGGGGCGGATGGACGAAGTCATCGGAGAGCTACGAAAGGCCCGCGAGGTCGAAGGCTACGAGCACCACGGGGATGCGTTGGTCCTGTGGAACAGGGTGCTCGCCTTCTACCCGAAAGGGGCCCCGCGTTCGGTGGTCGAGGTCCGGAGGTTCGGCAGCGGTGGGGCGACTCTGACGGCGTGTGGTTTTGCGGCGGACGGTACGATTCTTACGGGGGCCGTCGACGGGTCGCTGTGCCGGTTCGACGCCGAGTCGGGTGTCCAGAGGCCGCCGATGATCGGTCACGGCCAGGCCATCACCTCGATCGCCGCGAACGCCGCCGGGCCTGTCGTGGTGACCGCGAGCCGTGACGGGACGATTCGCCTGTGGAACGCGAGCGAGGGGCGGCAGCTCAAGGTGCTCGAGGGCCACCAGGGGACCGTCACGTGCGTCGCGGTGACGCCGCTCGGCGATGTGGTGTCGGCCGGCGAGGACGGGACGCTGCGTTTGTGGCCGCCGGAGGACGGCGCTCTCCCGACCTTGCTGGGAAGCGGTCCAGAGGCGGTGCTTGCCGTCGCGACCAGCGTCGACGGACGTTTTGCCGTCAGTGGGGGATGGGACAGCCACATCACCATGTGGAGCCTGCCTGACAGGGCGGAACTCCGGCGTCTGGAGGGACACGAAGGCGCGGTTCTCGCCCTCGCAGTCAGCTCCGACTGCAAGACCATCGCATCCGCAGGCGAGGACGGTTCGGTGCGGTTGTGGGAGCTCGAAAGCGGACGCTGTCGGCGCACCCTGACCGGTCATGTCGGCGCTGTGCAGTCGGTCTGCTTCACCCCGGATGCGCGGTTCGTGGTTTCGGCCGGCAAGGACGCCACCCTGAGGGTGTGGGACTCGAGGACCGGCAGCGCCGCTGCGGTGGTCGAGGGCCACGCGGGCGCGGTGGCCGACCTCGCGGTCGATGCCTCGGGAGGAGCGGCGGTTTCGGTGGGCTCCGACTCGAGCCTTCGCCTGTGGTTTCTCGACTGGGAGCCGGAAGCGCCCGAGCAGGAGCAGTGGGACGACAGGGTGCGCCCCTTTCTCGAGGTCTTCCTGCGGAGTCGCGACCGGACGCTGCGACCCGGCGGTAATCCGACCTGGAGCGCGTCGGATGTCGAGGTCCTGCTGCGAGACCTCGGCTGGCGCGGTTTCGGGTGGCTCGCACCCAAGAGGGTCGAACGAGAGCTCGAGCTCATGGCGCGTCACCGCGGCGAGACACGCACCGAGGAAAGCCTCAAGACGCAGCAACTGGCCAGGCAACTGCAGCGCGAACAGAAGGTTGCGCCGGCCAAACACGCGATCGAGCGCCTCACCCGCAATCTCGGCCTCAAGCTCGCTGTTGCGGCTGCGGTGTTGATCGTCGTGGTGCTGGCGATTGCGGCGATCCGTACGCCGTCCAGCGACGTCGTGAAATTCAACGATCGGACACGGGTCGATGTGGCCCGCCTGGTGGACGAACGCAGTTCGCGATTGCGACGGGGCGCCGCCATGGCCTATCAGCAGAAACCGACGGTCACCGACGAAACCTGCCTCCCGGAACGGTTGCCGTTCTTCCTCGACATCGTCTTGAACGCGGAACGCCAGTTCGAGCCGCCGCTCGACCCCGGCGAACCGTGTCCGGACCCCTCTTTCAGGAAGATCTATGCAGACTCCGTCCGCTGTGCCGGCGTTCTGGGAGGGGAGGATGCGGTCGAGGCGATCGTCGAGAGTGCGGACACGAAGCTGCACCCATACCGACTCGAGGATTTCGCGTTGGTGTTGGTGGGCATCGGCGAACCCGCCGAACCTCGACTGCGGCAGGCGCTCACGGATTACTCGGAGATCCTCCGCCATCTCGCCGCCGTCGCTCTGGTCCACAGCGAAAGCCCCACTGCGACGCAGATTCTCGTGGAGGCGCTCGATGGCGACGAAATGCGCGGGGTCGAGGGCGCGAGTTACGTTCTCACCGAGATGATCGCGCGTGGCGCGATCGACGAGGCGCGGGCATTCGAGACCGTGCGCATGCTGTGCCGCAACATCGACCCCAGAGTCCGCCGCAACGCGGTGCGTTCGCTCGTGCTCTTCGAACGCACCGGCGTTGCACGTGAGTTGCTGGACGAGGCCTTGACCGACGCGGACCCGGCGGTCGTCGCCGCCGCCGAGCGGGCGCGCGAGAACCTGCGCAACGCCAAGATCCAACAGGTATTCGGAGCCGATTGATCGGCTGGGAGAGAGTGATGAGGATAGGACGCATCGAAACCGTGGCGGGACTCGAGTGGGTGGTGGCCGAGGAAGACGGTTTCAGGAAACTGGACGGCGACCCTTTCTCCGAGGACTGGGCCCGGGGAGGGTCGGTCGACACCGCCACCGGGACCCGGCCGGGGCCTCCGGTGACGCCGTCCAAGATCGTCTGCGTCGGCCGCAACTACATCGCCCACGCCGCCGAGCACGGCGCCGATGTCCCGGCCGAACCGCTGTTGTTTCTCAAACCGCCGTCGGCGGTCGTCGGGTTTGGCGAGGAAATTGTCCTGCCCGTGCTCTCGCACCAGGTCGAGCACGAGGCCGAACTCGCGCTGGTGATCGGACGGCGGTGCCGGGGAGTGTCCCCGGATCACGCCTGGCAGCACGTTCTCGGCGTCACCTGCGCCAACGACGTGACGGCCCGCGACCTGCAACGATCGGATGCCCAATGGACCCGGGGCAAGGGCTTCGACACCTTCTGCCCGCTGGGCCCGTGGATCGTCACCGGCCTGTCCGAGGACGAGGTGGGCGATCTCGGTGTGCGGTGCACAGTCAACGGCGAGTTGCGTCAGCAGGCGCGCACGTCGCAGATGGTGTTTTCACCCGCGGTCCTCATCGCCTATATCACCGCGGTCATGACGCTCGAACCCGGGGACCTGATCCTCACCGGCACGCCCGCCGGGGTGAGCCCGCTCCACCCGGGCGACGAGGTCACGGTCGAGATCGAGCGGGTCGGGACGCTCACGAATCCGGTCATCGCAGCGAATTCGGAATTCTGAATTCGGAATTCGGAATGCCACGCGCCCGCCGCTTCGGGGATTGGCGGGCGCGAAATCCGAAATCCGAAATCCGAAATTGACCGTGTATGATCCTCCGCCATATGGAGACAACGCGACGATTCCATGGCCGGTAGGATCTGCGTCGTGACCGGAGCGAATTCCGGGATCGGGCAGGAGATCGCCTTCGGGCTCGCTGAAAAGGGTGCCCGGGTGGTGATGGTGGCGAGGGACCCCGACCGCGGCGAGGCGGCGCGCGGCGAGGTGGCGAGCCGCACCGGCAACGACCGGGTCGAACTCCTGCTCTGCGATCTCTCGTCGCAGCAACAGATTCGCGGCCTTGCGGCGACGCTGCTCGAACGGTGCGATTCCATCGACGTGCTCGTCAACAACGCGGGTCTGACCCTGGGTGACTACCGGCTCACCGAGGACGGCATTGAAATGACCTTTGCCGTCAATCACCTGGCACCGTTTCTCCTGACCAACCTGCTGCTCGACCGATTGCGGGCGAGCGCGCCGGCTCGGGTCGTGACGGTGGCCTCGGATGCCCACCGGGGCAATGTGATCGACTTCGAGGACGTGTCGGCAACCCGCGGATACTCATCGTGGCGGGCCTATGGCGCTTCGAAGCTCGCCAACATTCTGTTCACCGTTGAACTCGCCCGACGCCTCGATGGAACCGGGGTCACGGCGACCTGTCTCCATCCCGGAGTGGTGCGAACGGGTTTCGGTCGTCAGGGTCCCTGGTTCGTCCGGCTCTGGTTTGGAATGATGGGACACTTCCTGCTCAACCCGGAGAAGGGGGCCGATACCGCGATCTGGCTCGCCTCGTCGCCCGAGGTCGAAGGCGCCAGCGGCGGCTACTACGAGAAAAGGGAGCTCAGCCAGCCCTCGAAGGCGGCTCGAGATCGTGATTCGGCAGCCGGACTCTGGGACCTCAGCTGTCAGCTCACCGGGCTCGAGGCGGGATAAACTGGGGGCCAATGAGAAGACTGGTCCCCGTGCTGTTGGTGGCGACCGTGGCGGTCGGGTGCGGAGTGGGTCCGGAGGTCACGACCCTGCGCATGAGCTATCCGCACGAGCTCGTGACGCTGGACCCTCAGGCGCACTCAGACACCGTGACCCGGACCGTGCTCTCAGCGGTGTACGAGAGCCTCGTGTTCTTCGAGCCGGGTTTACCGGTTCGCGCCGGGCTGGCCGATCGCTGGACAACGCCGGACAACCACACCTGGCATCTCCACATCCGCGAGGGCGTCCGTTTTCACGATGGCCGACTCCTGACGCCGGCGGACGCGGTCGCGTCGATCAATCGTGCCCGAGCCAACCTGGTGGCCGGCCATCAGCTCGACGAGATCTCGGAGGTGCGCGAGCTGCCGGGCGAAGACCGGATCATCGAAATCACGACCGGGGCCCCGGCGCCGCTGCTGCTCACCCGATTGGAATCCGTGCCGGTGGTGCCGCTCGATTTCGACCCCCAGCTTCCGGTGGGAACGGGCCCGTACGAATGGCAGGTCGGTTCGGTCGAGGGGCCGATCATCCTCACGCGTTGGGACGGATACTGGGCGGAGGAGGCGGCCTACCCCGAGGTCAGCATCCAGTTCGTGCAGTACCAGGAAGACGTCGAGAACCTGATCCACAAGGGAAAGCTGGATGTGGTGGCGTCGATCCCCTACAGCTACGTTCGGGACCACGCGCAGATCGAACACTGGCGCGTGATCGCGAGCCCCGCCGTGGCCATCACCTACCTCGGTTTGAACACCTCGGTGCCGCAACTGGCCGACATCCGGGTCCGGCAGGCGATCGGCCTCGCCATCGACCGGTCTCGGCTCGTGGCGATCGATCTTCCCGGAGAGGCGCGCGAGGACGGCCCTTTCGCTGGTTCCGCCCGAGGTCTTCGGCTACAGCCCCGACCACCGGCAGGCGATGGTGGATAGGGAACGGGCACGTCAGCTGCTGGCGGCGGCCGGCGGCCAGTCCGGGGGGCCTTTGCGGCTGGCCTTCGCGGAGGTCAACGCCGCGGTCGCTGAACACCTGATGACCGACCTCGCGGAGATCGGTCTCGAGGTGGAGGCGGAGACTCTTCCGTACGAGGTCTTCTATCGTCGGGTCGAGGAGGCGTCGTGCGACCTCTTTCTTTTCAATTGGACCTATCGGGTCGCCGATGCCTCGAAGTTCCTCGATACCTTCGTCCGGAGCCGGGACCCCGTCCGCGGCTTCGGGACCTTCAACGGCGCCGCCCTCGCCGACCCCGAGATCGACCAACTCATCGAGAGTGCGGTGATCGAACCGGTGTCCAGCGCACGGCTGGAGAAGCTCCAGGAGGCTGTCGCGATGGTCGGCGAGCAGCTATGTCTACCTTCCGCTCTTCAAACCCTCCAACCTCGCCCTGGTGCGGGACGGGGTGGCGCTCAGGACCCAGGGCCAGCCGATGCTGCGTCCGCAGGACTTCCATCCGGCGCGATAGGGCTGGCCGCACACGGCCGTTCGGAGATTGCGGACCCGTGTCGACAACCCGAGTGGCCTACCGACCTGACTCCTCTGCGTCACGGGCGGGCCCGCCGTCAAGCACGGTGCGGTTACCGAGGTCGAAGCCTTCGCCGGGCAACAGAACGTGGGCGCTCAGGTCGCGGACGCCGAGAAGGTCCTTCCCGTCCTCTCCCGGGGCTCGCGTGACGGTCGCATTCGAGGCGTCGAGGACCAGTACCGAGCCCGAGCCCATGACGAGGAAGGTGTCGTCCGGACGCACCCACACCGCGGTGTCCTCATCGACGCCGACCCCCAGCAGCTCGGGGTGTTCGAGGATTACGGAGGTCAGGCGGTTCGAGCGTTGGCGGGCGATGACGTGCTGGTCGACGATCACTCCGCGGAAGAAACCGAATCCCGGCACCAGCTCGACGCTGTTCGCCCGGATGACCGAGAAATCCCCCTCGCCGGTGATCATGAGTGCGCTCTGGCACGCCGTCCCCGCCGAGGTGCCGCCGATCACGGCGCCGCCGGCGAAGGCCTTCGCGATCGCCGCACCCACCGGGGTGTCCAGCAGCGCCCGGGTGATCCGGTTCTGGTCGCCGCCGCTGAAGAAGATGCCGCGCGCTTTGGCGGCAATGTCGGCGTAGTCTGGGCGTGAGGCGTCCTCCCGGGTCGTGATGTCCAGGACCTCGACATTGGTGCAGCCGTACTCGTCCCTGAACAGCTCGAGATAATACGAGGGAGTGTCGGGTTCCTCGGAGGCGGTGGGGATCGCGACGATCGGCGCCGAAGGTCCCCCCGCGAGCTCGACGAACTTCCGCATCGCTGCGGCCGGCTTTTCCCCGCCGCCGATCAACACGAGATGACCGGCCGGCTTCACGTCCTGCGACCCTGCGACTGCCGCGCTCAACACTGCGCCGATCATGAAAATAACCCTTTTCATCTTTCGGACTCCCTTCCGAACGTCTCGAAACCCGGTGCTCGTGAGATTGTCCCGGCGCTTCACAGCGTCGGCAGGAGATCGGCCAGCAGAACGATTCTGCGTTGGAGCGAGCGCAGGTCCAGGTGCTCCTCGCGCGTATGCATGCCGCTTCCGACGGGGCCGAGTCCGTCAAGGACCGGCAGCTCGATGTCGCCGTCGAGATAGTTCGGGAACGAGATGCCTCCGCGGTCCTTCTCTACGTGCAGGGTCCAACCCCGCTGCGCCGCCAGCGCGAGCGCCCGTTTCACCAGCTGCGCTCCAGTGCCCCGCGGCGTGACGGGGGGTAATGTCGTGCCGGTCGTGAGTTCGACCTCGACAGCGTGAAGCTCGGCAACGCGGTCGGCAAGGGCGCGAAGGCGTTGCAGGGTCCGCTCGCGGCCGCGGGTTGAAAGAAAGCGGATCTCGCCGTCGGCAACAGCGTGATCGGGGATCACATTGCGCCGCCGCGAGGAGCCGAGCAAACCATTGTGACGATCGATGTGGAGCACGAAGTCACCGTCGCCGGCAACCAGCCGGGCGACGTTGACTGTTGTCCCGCGGCCGTGCCGCGACATCTTCTGGGCATGCCTGCACCAGTCGGCGGCCGCAGCAAGGGCGGAGCGCCCGGTCCAGTAGGCGAGCCCGGAGTGGGCCGGCGTGCCTCGAATCTCGAGTTGCCACTCGGTCAGACCGCGCCGGCCGACCACGATGGTCCCGCCTTCCTCGCGGGGCTCGCCGGGCTCCAGAACCAGCATCACCCGTGCGCGCTCTCCGAACTGCCGGGTCAACCGTTCTGAAATGACTCCGGAGGCCTCCTCATCCGGGGTACCGACGAACACGAGGTCCTTCGGAGGAGCAATGCCGCGCCCGCGCATCAGCGCCAGCGCCGCGACGAGGGTGACCAGGCCGCCTTTCATGTCGAGTGCCCCGGTTCCGAAGAGGCGATCACCGTCGCGGTGGGTTGCTGTCGCCGGAAGCACCGTGTCGAGGTGGCCGACAAGCACGACGCGACCCTGGTCGGCGTGCCCGGTCCTGGCCACGAGCGCCGATTCGGCGGCGCCGTTTCCGTTCGGCTCCTGGAGCACCTCGCACACGAGGCCCTGCGCCTCGAGTTCGGCCGCCAGACGCTGCGCCATCCGATGCAAACCCGCCTCGTCGCCGCTGGGCGAGGAGATGGCACACAGCTCTTCGAGCAGCGTGAGGGCGCGCTGACCGACCTGGGCCTCGAGGCTGTCGAGAAAGTCATTCGTCATGGGCATCGTGCTCTTTGGCGATCGGAACAGGTCACGGAAAAGGTGCTGCGGCCCCCGCCTGCGCTTGAGTTTGTCACGTGTCGCGCCGATCGGCGACCCCCACCGGGCGCCTTGACATCGGAAAGCGCGGGGCGTACGTTCATAACGATGAAATATTATATATAATCAGGAGAGGAACGCAATGGCGAACGATCTCGGTCTCCAGAGTCTGCAGCTCAGACAGATGGTGGCTGCCCGTCTGCGGGCCGAGATCCTCGAGGGGATTCTGATACCTGGAGAGTGGCTGCGCCAGGAGGCGGTGTCGCGCCGGCACGGTGTCAGCCAGACTCCGGTTCGCGAAGCCCTCAAGCAGCTCGCTGCCGAGGGTCTTGTGGAAGACGTGCCGTACCGCGGTGTCCGGGTGGTCGCCCTCCGCCGTGAAGACGTCGAGGATCTCTATTCGTGTCGTGCCGTCATCGAGAGCCGTGCGGCCCGCTTCGCCGCGGCGAACATCACCGACGACGAGATCGAGGAACTCGAGGAGTTGTACCAGCAGATGGTGCGCTGCCCGGTTCCGGAGAGCCTGGGCGAGTATCGCGAGCTCAACCGACGGTTTCACGCCGTGATCATCGCTGCGAGCCGTCGTTCGTTCCTGGTACGCAATCTGGCCCAACTTTGGTCCGCGTTTCCTTCGATGCTCTGGAGCAGAGTGCCGCCGGTTGCCGACGCATCTGCACCCGGCCGTGACGAACCGGACACCGCCGAGCACGCCGAGATTGTCGCGGCGTTGCGGAAACGCGATTCTGAACGGGCCGCGCGGGCGGTCCGCCACCACATCGAGGCCGCCTGTATTTCACTGCTCGCGGCGATGGAGAACCAACGTTCAACGGGTCCGCGAGGGGCGAAAGCCGACACCTCGGCGGACGAGACTCAAATTGGACCGGCAACGTAACGGCGCCGGAGGGGTGTTTTTTTTGGAAACGACGTGCCGTCTCCGACTCATGGGGCATCGAAGGAGGAAATATGCGATGTGATGGACTGAAGAAGGCGTCTTTGGTCGTGCTGGTTCTCGGTTTAGCGGCCCCGCTCGGCGCCCAGGGTGGCGTCACCGGGACCATTCAGGGAACGGTGCAAGGTCCGGATGGAGGTGTGCTGCCCGGTGTCACTGTGACCGCGACCTCGGATTCACTGATCACCGGGAAGGTGGCGACGGTCACGGGAGACCGCGGTTCGTATCGCTTCCCGGCCCTGCCACCCGGCAGCTACGATCTGGAGGCTTCGCTTTCGGGGATGAAAACGGACCGCCGGGAAGGAGTCCGGGTCGCCCTGGGCCAGGCGTTGGCTGATCGATTTCACGATCGAAATGGGAACGGCGGCCGGCGAGATTGTCGTGACGGGCGAGTCCCCGTTGGTTGAGCGTCGTCCTCGAACGCAGTGGTCAATGACTTCGGCGCCGACTTT
>CAVQQC010000018.1:0-180244 GCA_963714895.1 Candidatus Sulfomarinibacteraceae bacterium | reverse complement strand
GGAGCGGACCATGCGCCCGTGGCGCATGGGGAGAAGCTCGGGCATGCGTCCCTTCTCCGCCGCGAGCACCAGCTCGACTGCCTCTCGCCGGTCGGCGGGGACCTTCCAGACGGCGTGGGCGTCCCGTGGGCAGGTCGCCCGCAGGGCCTTGCCCGCGGCGTAACGCTCCTTGTATGTCTCCACGGTGCTCGTCACCGCAGCCGTCGCCTTCCCGCCTACAGCTGCCGGTTTGGATTTCTTTGTCTCTGACATCGGCGTCTTCCCTTCTTCGCGACCGTGCTCGCCACGATACCGCGAGGACCCGGCCTCGAACGACGGTAGTCCGAATCCGGATGGCTGTAACCTGGGAAAACTACTGAGTATCGTTTCTGAAAGCCGTCGGGGCGGGGTACTCCCCGCCCGGCTTTTCCGTTTTCAGACACGTCCTACCGTCTCGGATGCGAGGAGGGGATGAACCCCTCCCCTACGGCTTTCAGGGGCAGCTTCAGAGCTCGACGAGGCCGTGCTTGATCGCGAAGTGGATCAGCTCGGCGTTGGTGTGCAGGCCCAGCGTCTCCATCATCTGGTACTTGTGAAACTCCACCGTTCGAGCGGAGATCTCGAGGCTCGCGGCGATCTCCTTCGCCGAGCGGCCCTCGGCCAGGAGTTGGAGGACCTCGCGCTGCCGCGGCGTGAGGGAGGCGACCGGGTCGCCGGCCTGCTCCGACCCCTCCTTCATGGCCTCCAGGACCTCCCCGGCGAGCTGCGGTGTGAGGTAGGTCTTGCCCTGGAGTGCGGCGCGGATGGCGGCAACCAGCTCGACCGACGCCGAGTGCTTGAGCACGAAGCCGGACGCTCCGGCGTCGAGCGCGCGTCTCGCGAAGGTGACGTCCCGGTGCATCGTGAGAAAGACCACGGGCGTCCGATCTCCGCCCTGCCGCAGCTGCGCCATGGCGTCGATGCCGTTGAGGTGCGGCATGGTGATGTCGGCGACGATCACGTCCGGCCGCAGCCTCCCGGCCGCCTCGACCAATGCGCGTCCGTCCTCGACCACGCCCACCAGATCGAACTCTGGTGTCAGCAGACTCTTCAGTGCCTCGGCCACCAGCAGGTGATCGTCGGCGAGGAGCACCCGGGGCCGCTGAGCGGGATTCACGAGGCCTCTCCCACGATGGGAACCCAGGCGATGACTGACGTGCCGCGGCCCGGCGCGCTCTCGATGTCCAGCGTGCCGTTCACCAGCCGCACCCGTTCTCGCATGCTCGCCAGACCGAGGCTTCTGCCTCTCGCCCGGTTCGCCGGATCGAAGCCGACGCCGTCGTCACCCACGGCGAGGATCAGCCCATCGGCATCCTGCCGCAGCGTGACGCTCGCGGTGGCGGCGCCGGCGTGGCGGGCCACGTTGTTCAGCGCCTCCTGCGCCACGCGGAACAGGCAGAGCGCCGCCTCTTTCCCGACGTCGGGCAGCGGATCGAGCTTCAACGAGAGATTGAGCCGGCTCCGGCGACCCTGCCGTTCGCACTCCGCCCGCAGCGCCTCCGCCAGCCCGAGCTCATCGAGGACCGACGGGTGGAGCTGGTAGGCCAGGGAGTGGATGTCCTCGCTGAGGCGCACGAGCCCTTCGCGAAGCGACCGCATCGCCTCTGCCTGAAGTCCGTCTGCAGCGGCGGACTCGGCGCGTCCGGCCTCGATCGCCAGCACCGCGACCCGCTGCGTCATGTCATCGTGCAACTCGCGCGCGAGCATCGCGCGCTCCTCCTCGTGGGCGCCGATCAGCCGCCGGCTGAGGTCGCGCAGTTCCTCCTCAGTCTGTTTGCGCTCCGAGATGTCGCGGAGGACGCCGAAGGTGCGAATGGCGCGTCCGGCGGCGTCGCGTGTTCTGACGCCCGCCAGGTGCTGGATCCACACCTCGCCGCGGTCCGGGTGCACGAAGCGATACTCGAGGGACACCCGGTCCAGCTTCCCGCCGTGCAGCTGGTCCCGCAGGTGCAGCACGCGCTGGCGGTCGTCAGGATGCAGGTGCTCCAACCAGAACTCCAGGGCCTGGAGGCCCAACGTCCGTTCCGGCGGAACGCCGCAGAGTTCTCGCATCCGGTCGTCGGCGAACATGATGCCCGCGTCGAAATCCCCCTCGTAGAACCCCAGACCCGCGAGGTCGGCGCCCGCCGTCAGTCGGGCCTCGCTCTCGCGAAGCGCCTCCTCAGCGCGCTTGCGTTCGCTGATGTCGATGGAGACGCCCGTCAGACGATCCGGCTCGCCCGCGGAGCTGTAGCGGGGACGCCCGCGGGAAGAGATCCATCGCAAGGGGCCGTCACCTGCCACGATGCGGTAGTCCACGTGCAACGGCTCGCCCGTACCCACGGACTGCTCGATGGCTTCGCGGACCCGATCGCGATCGTCGGGATGGACCGACGCCTCGAAACGCTCCCGGGTGATGGCCTCGTCCGGCGCATACCCGAAGACCTCCCGGCCCCTCTCGGTGGCCCAGAAGACGCCGGTGCCGAGGTCGAGGGTCCACAGCCCGGCCCCGGCGGAGTCAGCCGCCATGGCCAGGCGTTCCTCGCTTTCCTGCAGGCTCAGCTCGTGGCGCCGGCGGGCGAGCGCGTTGGTGAAAATCTGCGCTACAAGTTGCAGGCGGTTTGCCAGCGCATCCGGCCAGCTCCGCTCCACCCGCAGGGTGTTCCAGCCGATGAGACCGACGGGCGGTTCGCCCCCGATCGATAGAGGGATGCTCAAATGCGACTTGACGCCGTAATGGCTGCAGTACTCGTGGTCGACGTGGGCTTCCGGCGGGAACTCCGCCAGCGATGACAGGGAGACCACGTTGCCGTTCAATATTTCCTGAAGAATCCAGGGAAACTGTGCCTCATGCAACGGCTCGGGAGGAAGAACCTGCTCCACGGGGGGGTAGGCGTGTGTGGGCGCGATGACATCCGGGCCGGTCGCCGACCACTGCCACAGCACGGCAAGATCGATCTCGAGGCACTCGCAGACGCTGCGCAACGCGTCCTCGATCGCGGGGTTCACCTCGGCGGGCGGCAGGTTGACGAACTTCGACGACAGGTCGGCAAGCAGTTCCTCGAAGCGCAGACGCTCCTGGAGTTCCGAGGGTACAAAAGCCGGTTTCGCAGACATCGGGGTATTTTCGCACAGCGGCAGCACGAATCCCCATCAATCGCCGTTCGAGTAGGGTGGGCCTTGGCCCACCTTCAGGATCGCTACGGGCCTCTTCAGGTTCTTCTCGTTGGTGGACGACTCTGATGGTGGGCCAAGGCCCACCCTACAAGGCCAACGGAGCGTTGGGGGTCTACTCGGCTTCTCCGGAAGGGACGGTGTTCTCGGGCGCCGCCTCGGGTGGTGAGGCATCGGCTGCCGGGCCCGTGGGCTGCTCTTCGAACCACTTTCGCGGTTTCGAAAGATGGATCTTGGACTTGCCCTCGTCGAAAGACACCCCGGCCATCACCGACTTGAACCTGACGAAGAGCCTGCCGTTGGTCTTCTTGTTCCTGGCATCCATCCATCCCATGGCCTCGAAGCCGTCCCCGGTCATCGTCAGATCATCGAACGCAAAATAGCCCTTGCCGATGCTCACCTCCACGGTGCCGTCGACGTTCTTGATGGTTGGAGCCAAGCTCAACCACCTGGGCCCGGCATCGAGTTCCTTGAGCAGGCCCACGATCGGACGGGTATCGTACATGTCGATCGTGACGCTCCCGTCCACCGCCAGCGGTTCCCCGAAAATGACGTGGCCCCTCTCGAACCCCACCTTGATGTACCAGGGGTCCCGTTTCTCCTGTTTCTTTTCCGACAGGGTCTTGTTGACGATCTTGTCCACGAGAACCGTGGTGCCCGACAGATCGAAGTTCTTCGTCTCGAGGTCGCCCTCCGCGAGATTGGCATGCACCTCGAGATCGGCCATGAGTGGAGTTTCGTGGGCCTCCAGGGCGATCTCCTCGGCCACCAGGTCGAACGTTCCGGTCGCCACCCGTTCCTTGATCTCGAGCTTGGCTGTCACCTGCCCGGTCCCGGAATCGAGGGCGAGTCCCGCGTCGTCCGGAATCAGCGCGTTGAACGTGCTGACATCGTGGATCTCGGCGGTTGGGAGATCGAGCGCGACCGATGAGGCCGGCACGGTTCCGGCGATCGATAATCCGTTCCACTCGGCGTCGAGCGTGATGCCTGTTCCAGAAATGTCCACCGAGCCATCGTCGGGGTCGACGAACTCGAATGCGCCAAGGTCCACGTGCATGCGGCTCACATGTTTCCCGCTTTCCTTGACCGCCCTTCCCGACACCGTCGCCGAACCGCCGGCATCGAGCCCCATCACCCGCAGGTGAAACGCTTTTGATTCGAGCGAGTACTCAGAGCCGTCCTGGACGATGCCCTTCTCGAGTTCGAGCTTGGCTTTGATGGTTCCGGCGCCGAAGGTCGACAGTCCCGGGGTGATCTCGTGGCTCACAGCCACCTGATCGCTGAGGTCTCCTGCCACGGAAAGCTCACCGGTAACTCCGCCGAGGATATCGGACAGCTTGGCGCCCTTGGCCGGGAAGGGCTCGAAGCGAAGGTCGGCGTCAATCGCGAGATCGTCCGTCACCACCTCGGGTCCGAAGGACACTCGTGTCGAGTCGAGGCCGAGTCGTCCTCGACGGATCGTGATCGTCTCTCCGGGTTTGACGATCACACCTCCGCCGACCCATCCCCCGCCCTCGATCCGAACACTGCCGAACGCGGCCTTGATCGGCCCCTGGACCTCAGCACCAGTGATCATGATCGCCCACGGACGTTTCTTCTTTTTGACCGGGTAAAGGTCCTCGGGTTTCGGGTCCGGCGGGTTGGAAAACCCTGGGATTTCCGGCCAGTACTCGGTGTTCTCCGGCTCTTTGTCCTTGTCCTCTTCCGGGCCCGGCTTGGGCGGCCGGTCGAGCCGCTGGCGATACCTGAAGTCGACATCCTTGGCATCCACGCCCCGGAGGTGGATGGTGTTTGAGAGCAGCTTGACCAGGCTGATCCGAGTGGTGGCCTCGGCCACCCGGAGATAGATCTGGTTGTTCCCGGTCTGGCTGCGAAGTTCGAAGCCGCTGACCCTGGCAAAACCGGGCAGGTAGGTCACTGCCGACTGCCAGGTGATGTTCGTCTTTTCCGGCTTTCTTGTTGATCAGATCGGTGAGGAGGCCGGTCCGCAGGAAGATGTTGCCCGCGATGAGATAGAAGACCTCGAATGCCAGTGCCGCGATTCCGAGCCTGATGGCCCATTTCCGAATCACGCCCGGGGGCGATGTCGTCTGTTCGGGAGGTGTAGTGGTCATCATCGTCCTCCGGTGCCGGTCGGGAAGGGATTCTGCCGGTCAACTACACCACGACCCCGCCGATTGTCCAACCGCCCTCGTAGTTTTGCGGGTGTTCAGATTTCCGCCGTCACGCTATCCTTCGACCAACGATCCGGACAGCGACGCGCTTTTGCCATGTGGAAATGAGCTTTACGGAGGCAACGGATGAGCACTGGAAGGAAAACCCGACAGTACCTCTGGGCGGCGACGTTGTGTTGCGTCCTCGCCTGGTGGCGGTACCCGCCGAAGCACAGCGTGAGTACGAACCCCTGTTCGACAAGTTCAACTTGAGAGTCGAAGCCAGCTGGATCAATCTCTCGACCGAAATACGGCTCGACTCCGAGGTCCTCGGCGAGGGCACGACCCTCAACTTCGAAGACCTCGGTCTGGCGACGGACAAGACCATTCCCACCCTCGCGTTCGAGTGGCAGATCTCCAAGCGGAATCGGGTCGGCGTCCGCTGGCAGGACATCAACCGCAGTCGTCGACACACGTCGAAGATGAAATCCACTGGGGCGACGATGATCATACCCAGTGGATGCCACGCTCGATCTGGACTTCGACATCACCCAGTACTTTATCGACTACGCCTTCTACCCGTGGGTCAAAGAGCGCTGGGCGGCCGGCTTCGGTCTCGGCTTCCGGTGGATGGACTTCTCGACGACGCTGGCGTGGGAAGGTCTGAACGTTTCCGACGATGGGAGGAGCCAGCACTCCGCGTCCGGCCCGCTGCCCTATCTCTACTTCGAGTACCGGCGCTTGTTTTCCGACCGATTGGCGCTTCATGACCGGTGTCGGCTGGCTTGGGGTCAAGGTCGGGGACATCGACGGGACGCAGTGGGTCGGCCACGCCGGCATCGAGTACCTGGCGGGCAAACGGTGGTCGTTCGGCGCCGCGTTCAACCTGGCGACCGTCGATGTCGACTGGGCGGGCATCGAAACCGATGAGGGCAACCTGGTCAACGGCGCCCTGGACTGGGTCATTCAAGACGTCAGCGTGTTCGCCCGGGTGAGGTTCTAGAAACCGGGATTCGAGAGTCGAGATCCGAACTGCTGCTGGTTCTTGTTCCATCGGAGGTGCACACATGAAGACTGCGACACCTGCTTTTATGTTGTGCTGCTGAGTCATCTCTGTATTGGCGTGCTCCGGTGGGGACGAGACCGGCGGCGGTCGACAGGATCAGGCCGCGCTTGATGCCGCGATCAGAAGTCGAACCGATCGCGGCGGTGCCGCCCGAGTTGGTGGCGGAGATGCTGGAACCGTTTCACGGCGACTTCGCGGCGATGGTCGAGAGGCGGACCATCAGGGCCCTCGTCGTCTACAACAAGACCAACTTCTTTCTCGACGGCGGTACCCAGCGCGGCATCACCGCCGAGTTCCTCCGGGAATTCGAGACGGCCCTCAACAAGGAGCTCAAGCTCGGTGCGCCGTCCGCTGCACGTGATGGCGATCCCGGTGGCCCGCGACCAGCTGATTCCGTACCTCGAAGAGGGGCGCGGCGACATCGCCGCCGCCTCCCTCACGATCACACCTGAACGGTCCGAGAAGGTCGATTTTTCGATCCCGGGCGCAGATGAGGTCAGCGAGGTGGTGGTCACCGGTCCGGGCTCGCCGGCCGTCGCGACTCTCGACGACCTGGCCGGCAAAGAGGTCTTCATCAGGCCGTCCAGCAGCTACCAGGAGAGCCTCGAAATGCTCAACGCGGCCTTCCGGGAGCGCGGTCTCGAGGAGATCGTCATCACCCCTGTCAGCGAGTACCTGGAGACCGAGGACCTCCTCGAAATGGTCAACGCGGGCCTGATCGGGATCACCATCGCCGACGACTATCTGGCCGATTTTTGGGCCCAGGTGCTTCCGGATCTCGTCGTGCACACCGACGTCGCGGTCCGCACCGGTCAGAAGATCGGGTGGGCCATCCGGCGTGATGCGACCGGTCTCAAGGCCCAGGTCGACCAGTTCGCAAAGACGCATCGGTCCGGCACGCTGCTCGGCAACATGCTCATCAAGCGCTACCTGCAGGACACGAAGTTCGTCAAGAACGCCCTCGCGGACGGCGAGCGCCAGCAAGCTCCAGGCGATCGTCGACCTGTTCCGCAAGTACGGCGACCAATACGACTTCGACTACCTGATGGTGGCCGCCCAGGGTTACCAGGAATCGGGGCTGGACCAGAGCGTCGTCAGTCGGGTGGGCGCCCTCGGCATCATGCAGGTGATGCCGACGACCGCGGCCGACAAGTCGGTCGGCATTCCCGATATCTCGACCCCCGACAACAACATCCACGCCGGCACCAAGTACCTCCGCTACATCGTCGACAACTTCTTCGACGACCCCGCCATCGACGAGGTCAACCGCACCCTCTTTGCCTTCGCCTCCTACAACGCGGGGCCGAACCGCATCCAGCGGCTTGCGCAAAGAGGCAGCGGGCATGGGATTCGACCCCAACCTTTGGTTCGGAAACGTCGAGGTGGTCGTGGCCAAAGAACGTGGGCCGCGAACCCGTGCAGTACGTCAGCAACATCTACAAGTACTACACGGTGTACAGCATGTTGCAGGATCAACGTGAGATCAAACAGGAGCTGAAGGACGAGATGAAGGACGGGAACTGATTGCCGTCAGGTACAGCGGGGAGTAGCCGACATGAGCCCGAAACCGTTCACAACAACCACGACGAAAACGGCCGGAATGCACTGGACGGAGCCTGATCCTCCTGGTGACGCTCGTCGTCGCCTTGACCTCGGCCTGCGCTTCGGTCCCCAAACGCCAGCCCTTGCCCGCGTCGCTTGCATCCAGCGCAGCGGTCCCCGGAGGCGAAAGGGCCCGGCAGTGGGGGGACATGGAGCCCGTCTGGGCCGAGAGATGGTTTGCGATGTCAGAAGAAGATACCCGGGAGCTTCTCGACGGGATCATCGGCCGCCGGCATCACTACCTCGCGATCTCCGGAGGCGGCGCAAACGGCGCGTATGGGGCGGGTCTGTTATGTGGATGGACCGAGGCGGGGACGCGGCCGGAGTTCACCCTGGTCACCGGTATCAGCACCGGCGCGTTGATCGCCCCCTTCGCCTTCCTCGGGCCCGACTACGACGACGTCCTGCGCACCTTTTACACGTCGACGTCAACCAAGGACGTCGTCAAGAAGCGAAGCATCTTCAATATTCTGACCAGCGATGCGGCGGCCAGCAGCAAACCGCTGCAGGGGCTGATCGCCCAGGTCTTCACCCAGGAGGTGATGGAGGGCATCGCAGCCGAGCACCGGAAGGGCCGACGCCTGTTCATCGGCACCAGCAACATGGACGCGAATCGGCCGGTGAGTTGGAACATCGGGTATATCGCCAACAGCGGTGATCCCCGTGCCCTGGAGCTGATCCGCCAGGTGCTGCTCGCCTCGGCCTCGATTCCGGGAGCCTTCCCACCGGTACTGATCGAGGTCGAGGCCGACGGCCGGATGTACGACGAGATGCACGTCGACGGCGGGGCCACCGCCCAGGTATTCGTCTATCCCGCGGGAATCGACTGGGAGCGCGTCCTGGAAAAGCTCGAGGTGCCGGAGATGCCGGACCTCTACGTGATCCGCAATTCGATGCTGGCGCCGGAGTACGAGGAGGTCAAGAACAAGATCTTCTCAATCGTCGGGCGATCGGTATCCTCCATGATCCGCACCCAGGGGATCGGCAACATGTTCGAGATCTACCTGCTGACAAAACGAGACGGCTTGAACTATCATCTCGCCTACATCCCGGACAGCTTCAAGGAAGAACCCGCGGAGGCGTTCGACCCGGTCTTCATGACGCACCTCTTCGACCTTGGCTTCGAAAGTGCGAAGAACGGGTATCCCTGGGACGAGGTGCCGCCAGGCTACGATCCCGACGCTGCAATGGGAACCAACGACTGACCCGTATTTCTCGGAGAAACCGCAGATAACGCAGATGAACGCAGATCGGGTCGTCGTGGTTGCGACGATGCGATAAACCTGGGTCAACCCGGGTGATCTGTGGACAAAATGGCTGCGATGGATCTGCGTCAATCTGCGTGATCTGCGGGCAATACGAGCGGCTGTGCTTTCCACTGTGATTCCATTCCGACCGAAGTTCCTCGAGGAGACGGCCGCCCGGGTCCCATCGGTTGGGCTCGCAGTCGTACGGTCTGGCCGGGCGCTGGCGATCGATCGCGTTCCGGTATCGGGAGCCGGCCCGCAGATGGCATCAGTGCCGGTTCACCTGAAGATCGGCAACATCAGGAATGCCTTGGTGATCATCGCATTGGCGAGATCGACGAAAAATGAGCCCGCCAGGGTGATGGTCAGAAAGGCCCTCGCCGAAGGGCCGTAGCGGCCCGTGATCTCTTCCATGGTGGCGAAGGCCACCGGCATCGAGGCGAGACCGAATCCCATGAACCCGCCCGCGGTGACGGCTGCGTCGTAGTCCCGGCCCAGCGCCCGGAAGAGAACGACCAACGCGATGACACTCGAGACCGCGACCTGGAGGGCGACGTTGAGCAGCAGCGGGCCCATGATCGGCAGCACCACCCATAGTTGCAGACCCATCAGGCTCAGGGCGAGGAAAAGCTGCAACGACAAGGCACCGCCGCGGTCGATGGGCGCAAACGAGGTCTCTTTTCCGAACAGGTCGCCGACGTTCGCGATCAGCACGCCCGCCAACATCGCCGTCAGAAAACCCGGCAGGACGATGTCGATGGATCGCGCCCAGTCGTTCAGCCAGTGGCCGATCGCCACTGCAACCAGGATCAGGAGCAGAGACGCCACGATCTGCATCTGACTGGCAGCCTCGATCTTTCCTTTCCGGATCTCGGCCGCACCCTTCCAGGGAATGCCGGAGTCAGCCTCGCCGGAGCTCAGGCTGTTTTTCCGCACCAGCCAACCGGTCAAAAACGGCGCTACCAAAGCACCGGCCAGGGTGGCCAGAGTCGCCGAACCCAGGGCGACCTCCGGGGCGAATGGGAGACCCATGGCGGTAGCCTCCTCGGCCCACGCGATCGCTGTTCCGGGCCCGCCGACAAAGGACAGACTCCCGACCAGGAGGCCGTAGAACGGGTGGGCGCCGCGAACCAGGGCGATGCCGATCCCCACCAGGTTCTGCACCACCAGGAGAACGACCGTGAACGCGCACACCACCGCGACGGCCCGTCCGCCGGCCTTGAGCGCCGAGATCTTCGCCGACAGACCCACGGTCGTGAAGAAGACCAGCAGCAGAATGTCCCTCGCTTCGGTGGCGAACACAACCTCGACGCCGAACGAGAGCCTGACGACGGCCACCAGCAGGGCCACCAGAACACCCCCCGTCACCGAGATCGGCAGGCTGAGCCGTTTGACGCCCGGGACTTTCGACGTCACCAACGCACCAGTGACAAGGGCCACCAAACCCACGATCAACGTGTAAAGCTCATTCAACTCCAGGACCTGCTGCATAGGCCTCGCTTTCGGACATCACCGTTGTTGTTCCGAACGAACATAGAGGATCTCGTCCACAGGTGACAAGCCCCGGGCAACCCGAACACAAAGCGCCGGCCTCGCCTCCCCCATCATGTGTTGTCCGGGTAGGGTGGGCCTTGGCCCACCTTCAGGGTCGCTGCGGATCCCTTCGGCTTTATCCCGTACGTGAACGACTCTGAAGGTGGGCTGAAGCCCACCCTACGGGCCCACAAGGAAAATCGGCAAAACCTGGCCTACCGAAGGCGGAACCGCCGGCTTTTCCGCCGGTCACTCCCGGCAACCTCCTTCACTCAGGAATCGCCCCTTTGCGTCTCTGCGCCTTTGCGTTTTCTTCGTGTCATCGATCTTCGAGGCGAGGGTGCGCGTGATCATGGAGCGAGCTTAAACAGTTTGGCGCAAATCCGCGATTCAATTGCGAATTTGCGTATAGTACTCGAAACAGAAACTTTAACCGCCTATTCTCATCAGATCATACTCCGAGGGTAACGAGGTGCAGTGGCCAGGCGATAGCTGGTGCTTCGGCCCCCTCCTGGGTTTTTTTCGATGATGCCTCGTTCGAGCAGGGCTTGAATATCTCGAAGCGCCGTGTCGTTGGAGCACTCCGCAAGCTTCGCGTACTTTGAAGTCGTCATGTGCCCCTCGAAATCATCGAGCATGCGGTTGATGACTCTTCGCTGGCGCTCATTGACTGGAGCCTGGTTGACCTGTTGCCAGACTCTTGCCTTGTCGAGCACCGACGAGAGCATCGAGTCAACACTTTCAATACTGCGGTCGAGGCAGGTGAGGAACCACACAAGCCAGGCGGTGATATCGAGAGATCCGCGTTGGGCAGACTCCAGTTGGAGATAGTATTCCTTCCTCTCCGCCTCGATAGCCGAGGACATGCTGTAGAAACGTTGCTTCGAGCCGTCTGCCTGCGAGAGCACCATTTCAGCGATGGCGCGAGCGATGCGCCCGTTGCCATCCTCGAACGGGTGGATGGTCACAAACCAGAAGTGTGCGATGCCGGCCTTGAGCACCGGATCAAGCGCCATTCGCATGTTGAACCACTGAAGGAAGGACTCCATTTCGCTGTCGAGGCGTTCTGCCTGAGGCGCCTCGAAATGAACTCTCTCCTTGCCGATGGGCCCCGAGACGACCTGCATCGGACCCGCCTCCTCGGTGCGCCACGCGCCAACTGTGATTCGCCGCATACCGCTGCGGCCGGTCGGAAAGAGCGCAGCATGCCAGCCAAACAGACGGTCCACCGTGAGTGGTGTGTCGTAGTGTCTCGTCGCATCGAGCATCATCTCGACCACGCCTTCGACCTCCCGGCTCGGCTCAGGGAGGCCCGCGACATCAAGCCCGATCCTGCGAGCGATCGACGAGCGGACCTCGCCGGGGTTGAGGTTTTGCCCCTCGATGGCAGAGGTCGTCACCACTTCTTCGGTGAGCGTCGTGAGACTCGCTTCAGTTCGGATATCGAACCCCAGCCCTTCCATCTTCCCGATGTGCCGGCCCTGCTTGTGGCGCACCGCTGCCAAGGCCCCCGCGAGGGCTTCAATATCCCATTTGAAATCCGGCCATCCGGGTCTTTGGTGGATGTACGTCATATTTGGTGCATTCCTTGCGGTGATTATACCCTCTTATCACCGCATTGGCACACATTCAACGTATTTTTTGCTGTAAATAGGCCAAGATTCACCGCATCATTGGTTGCGACGGTGCGATGGATCTGCGTCCATTCTGCGAGATCTGCGGGCAGAATCGAATGCGAACCCTTACAGCGAGTCCGCCAACAGCTCCGCCACGTCCTTGACCTCGAGTGAGAGGTCCATGGTCTTGACCGAGTCCTCGAACATCTGCAGGCAGTAGGGGCAGGCCACTGCGAGGATGTCGGCGCCGGTGGCTGCCGCCTGGGCGACCCGGATGTCCGACAGCCTCTCGCCCTTGGCGCGCTCGATCCACATCCCGCCCGAGCCGCCGCCGCAGCACAGGCTGTACTCACGCGAGTAGTGCGGGATCTCGACCAGTTCGAGATCGGGGATCGCCTGCAGCACCGCGCGCGGTTCGTCGTAGATGCCTGCGGCCCGGCCGAGGGTGCAGGGGTCGTGGTAGACGACCTTCTTACCCAGTGGCTTCGAGGGAGTCAGCCGTTGCTTGCTGATCAGGTCGGCAAAGAGTTGGGTCTGGTGTACCGGCTGGAAGGTCGCATCGAACTCGGAGTACTCCTTTTTGAAGGTCAGGAGACAGTGCGGCGAGGTGCACACGCTCTTGCGGACGCCGGCCTCCGTATAGACGGAAGCATTGGCCCCCGCAATCTCCTGAAATACCTCTTCGGCGCCGACCCGGCGGATCGCCTCGCCGCAGCACGACTCGGCGTCGCCGAGGATGCCGAAGGTCACACCCGCCGTTCTCAGCACGTTGACCGTGGCCTCGGCCACCTTTTTGGCGCGCGGGTCGTAGGCCGGGGTGCAGCACGGCGAGTAGAGATACTCCATGTCGGGGGTGAAGGCCTGAACCTCGAGGGCCTCGGCCCACTGGCCGCGGTTCTCACGCGGCTCGCCGAAGGGGTTGCCGGAGCTGGCGATGCGGCCGACCGAGTCGGAGAGTTCCGACGGGTAGGACCCGAACTCGACCAGGATGCGGCGGATACCGCGCATGATGGTGGGCATCGACACATCGTGCGGGCACCAGGTCGAGCACGACTCGCAGCCCACGCAGCGGTAGACCTCCTCGACCTCGCGCTCGATCTGCTCGGCGTCCTCCGAGGTCATGATGGCCCCGAACTTGACCGACTGCGGGGTGCGGTAGACCGGGAAGAGCACGGTCTCGACGTGCGACCACGGGCAGACCGCCATGCACTTGCCGCACTGGTAGCACTTGTAGGCGTCGGTCCCACCCATGTCCAGGATGGCGTCGCGGATGTCCCAATCGGGTCTGACTCTGGCGTCCATCAGTAATCCTTTGGCAGTTCGTTGAGTTCCGCCCAGGTCACCACCGGCCCGTCCTTGCACACCGAAAAGGGCCCGACGTAGCAGCGGCCGCAGTGGCCGATCCCGCACTTCATCTTGTTCTCCAGGGTGGTCACCACCTGGTCCGGCTGGTAGCCGGTTTTACCCAGGCTGAGGAACAGATAGTGGAGCATGACCGGCGGACCGCAGGCGATGACCACGCGGTTATCCGGATCCAGCCCCAGGGTCTCGAAGACGTTGGGCAGGAGGCCGACCTCGCCGTCCCATCCTTCGGTCTCGCCGCCGGGGTCCACCGTCCTCACGACGGTCACGCCGTCGACCTCCTGCCATGCGGGCATCTCTTCCCTGTAGACCATGTCGGCGACCGAGCGCGCCCCGTTCAGGATCACGATGTCACCGAACTCGGCCTTGCGGTCGATGGCCGCGAGCATGGCCGAGCGCAATGCCGCCATTCCGATCCCGCCGCCGATGAACACCAGCCCCTTGCCCTTCCACTCGTCGAGCGGAAAGTGGTTGCCATAGGGCCCGCGAAACCCGATCGTCTGCCCCGGCGACATGGCGCGCAGGGCGGTCGTGACCTTGCCGATGGCACGGAAGGTGCACTCGACGATGGGCGCCTCGGCGCCGCCGTTGGGGCTCCACGGACGGTTGGCGATGGCGAAGACCGACTCGCCGGCGCCGAAGACCGTGAACTGACCGAACTGGCCGGGCTGCCACCCGCCGAAACCTCCAGCCTCGGCAGCGTCGGCAAACTCGAGTTGCAGGGTGCGCACGTCGGCGGTCTCGTCGGTGAAACCTCTGATCCGCATCAGATTCGGGTGGTAGGGGTTGGGAGAGATCTCAGCGAGCTGCATCGGCGCCCTCCTCCTGGATGGCGGTGACCGCCGCGGTCACGATCTCGGAGATGTCGAGCCCTGCCGGGCACAGGGCGACACAGCGTCCGCATCCGACACACCGGAAGTGGTCGTCCTCGGAGCCTGCAAAGGAGAACTTGTGGAGCACCCGCTGGCGGTAGCGCTGCTGACGGGTCTCGCGGGGGTTGTGGCCGGAGGCGTGGTGGGTGAAGAGACCGAAAGTGCAGGCATCCCACGACCGGCACTGTTCGCCGCACCAGGCGTTGGCCTCGTGGTTCATGTCGAAGCACGAGCACGAGGGACAGACGTAGGCGCAGATGCTGCAACCGAGACAGTGCTCGGCGAGCCGGTCCCAGGAGGCGCTTTCGAAGCCATCTTCCAGCACCTTCGAGACGTCGTGTTGGATCGGGCTGCGCGCGATCTGTTCGGCCACGGTCTTCTCGATCTCGTCGATGCGAGCTGTCTCGGTGGCCCCCACCTCGACCCACGACCCGGACGCCTCACCGACCAGGGCTTCGCCCTTGTCGGTCAGGACCCGCAGCATCCATCCGTCGCCGAGCGGCACCAGCTGCGCGTCGCTGCCCTCCTCGGACACCGGCGATCCCCCGACTGCGGTGCAGAAGCACTCGGGGTCGGCGGCAGCGCAGGCCGAGGTCACGACCGTCGTGGCCTCGCGCCGGGCGGCATACAGGGGATCTTTGGTGCCGCTGAGGAAGATCTCGTCGAGCCGCACCAGCCCGGCGGCGTCGCAGCAGCGGACACCCACCAGCACCTGTTGCGTCTGGATGACCTCGGGGTCCCGCACCTCGACGGAGTTGCCCTTGAAGCTGTAGCGGTAGAGAGCCTCGCTGCGTGGGAAGAGAAACTCCTTGGGCGACCACCTGGTCTTGCCCGAGGCCTCCAGGTGGGCGTGGTCGGCGGCCGCGATCGGCCGGAAGAGGGTCAGCCCGTCCTCCTCGACCGGCGCCACCACCGAGGACCCGGCGTCCACCAGGCCCTGCAGCCACTCCTGTATCTGCTGTTCGTCGAGCTTCCACTGCGTGCGGTTCATCAGGCACTCCTCACAGGATGAACTCCTCGGCATCCTCCATCCGGAAGTCGATCAGGGCGGTCTTCTCCTTCGGGTCGAGCCCGGCGGCCCCGTACTGGCGCTCCACCTCGAGGGCCAGCTTGCGGTTGATGAGGTCGAGGCGGATGTCCGCCGGACACGCCCGCGCGCACTCGTCGCAGCCCGAGCAGCGGCCGGCGAGGTGGATCGCCCGGATGACGTTCCACGCGCCGTTGCCGCGTTCGTCGATCGAGGTCGGCACCCACTGCGGGCGGTGTTTCTCGGAGATGCACGAAGAGCAGTAGCACAGAGGGCAGGCCGCACGGCAGGCGTAGCAGCGCAGACAGCGGCCGAACTGGCGCTGCCAGAACCGCCAGCGCTCGTCCGGCGGCAGGGTCTCGAGGTGGGCGATCTGCGCATCGCGCGCATCCTCGGTCGCCGCGCTTTCGGCCCCGGGATCGGCGCAGCTCTCGCGCACCCCGTCCACCGTCACCACCAGGTCGCAGATTGGGTGTGGCGCACCGGAGCAGGACCGGCACTTGTCGGCCAGTTCGTCGCCGTGCCGGACGCCGGGGCACTGCACGCCGATCAGCCGCACCCGTTCGCGATCGATCTGGTTCTCGCGGATGAGTCCGGTCACCGCGCCGAGGTCGCAGGTCTTGACCACCAGCGCGACCTTGCCGGCTTCTCGGCGAGCGCGGTCGTGGCGTAGGTGGCCAGGTTGTTGACGCAGCCGTCGCTCCACTCGAGTTGGGCGGTGTCGGCCGCTGTCTTCACCGTCGCCGGCACCATCCGGCCCGGCATCGAGCCGGCCCGGTAGCCGACGACCGTGTCGACTCTCTCGGTGGTCAGGAGCTCTGCCGCCGCGCGCCGCACGTTGGTCCGAAGGGCCTCGAGATCGGCCGCCGAAAGGTCATCAGGCCCGGTGCCCTCCACCGTCGGCAGGTCGAGACCATCCCAGGCTTCCGCCGCCGAGAAACGGGGCAGCGGGCCGACCTCGCTCACCGCGGCGGTGACCTCGCTGACGACCTTGGCCCACTTGTGGCCCTCGGCCGCCGACACCCAGGCGAAGTGGAGCCGTCTGAGATCGACACCCAGGAAATCCAGCAGCGAGCGGAAGATGGTGAAACGGCGGCGCGCCACCAGATTGCCCTGCACGTAATGGCAGTCGCCGGGGTGGCACCCCGAGACGAGGACCCCGTCGGCGCCCTGCTCGAAGGCCCGCAGGATCATCAGGGGGCTCATGCGCCCGGTGCACGGGAAACGCACCATGCGGACGTTGGCCGGGTATTCGAGGCGGGTGGTCCCCGCCATGTCGGCGCCGGCGTAACTGCACCAGTTGCAGACCAGGGCCACGATGTGGGGCTGCCACCCTTCGGGAACCGCCGCGGTCGCGGCGTGGCGAACGGTATGTGTTGCGGCGTCACTCATGGCCTGAACACCTCCGGCAGCGGTCCCAGCGCTCCGAGCTGGGCAAAGACCTGTTCGTCGTTGTAACCGGCGACGTCGATGAAGCCGCCGCGGCAGGTCACGGCGCAGAGACCGCAGCCCTCGCACATGGCCGGGTTCGACCACGCCACCATCCGCACCACGTTGCCGTCGCGGTCGAGCACGTTCTGTTGTTCGATGGCGCCGTAGGGGCAGACCTGGAGACACTCGAAGCACCCCGCGCAGGCCGTCTGGTTGATGCTCGCGGTGGAGGGGTCGCGCTCGAGGAACTCGTGCGACAAGAGCTCCATCCCCTTGGAGGCCGCCGCCGAGGCCTGCGACACGGTGTCGGGGATGTCCTTGGGCGCCTGCGCGGCGCCGGCGAGGAAGATCCCGGCGGTCAGGGTCTCCACCGGTCGCAGCTTGGGGTGGGCCTCCTTGAGGAAACCGTGGGTGTCGGTGGCGATCCGCAGGGTGCTCGCGATCTTGCCGTGATCGGTGGGCTCCATCGCGGTCGCCAGCACCACCATGTCGGCGTCGATCTCAACCTGTTTGCCGGAGAGGGTGTCCACCCCCATCACCTTGAGCTTGCCGTCCTCCTCGTAGACCTGGCTGACCCGACCGCGGATGTACATCACCCGCTCCTCTTCCATGGCGCGGTGGACGAACTCCTCGTAGCCCTTGCCGCCGGCGCGGATGTCCATATAGAAGATGTAGGCGCGCGACTCGGGCACCTTGTGACGCAGCAAGAGGGCGTGTTTGGCGGTGTACATGCAGCACACGCGCGAACAGTAGGGAACGCCGTGTTTGGGGTTGCGTGAGCCGACGCACTGGATGAAGACGACGTCTTTCGGTTCGGTACCGTCTGACGGACGACGAACCTCACCGTTGGTCGGCCCCGAAGCCGACAGCATGCGCTCGAACTCGAGCCCATCCATGACATCGGGGAGGTCTCCGTAGCCGCACTCCTTCGCCTGCTGGCCGATCTGGAGTTCGAAGCCGGTGGCGACGATGATGGCGCCGACCTGGCGCTCGACGATCTCGGGTTGCATGTCGAAGTTGATCGCCTGGGGCTTGCAGACCTCGTCGCACTTGACGCAGGCGAGCACCCGGAAACCGGTCGGCGACTGGAGGTTGGAGTTGAGGCAGCGGTCGGCGTCGAGGGTGTAGGTCGAGGGGACGGCCTGCGGGAAGGGGATGTAGATCGCCTTGCGGGTCGACAGTCCCATGTCGAACTCGCTGCCCCCCGGCGACGGGCAGACCTCGACGCAGTCGCCGCAGGCGGTGCAGACCTCGGGGTCGACAAAGCTCGGCTTCCGGCGGATGCTGACCGTGAAATTGCCGACGTAGCCCGAGACGCCCTCGACCTCGGAATAGGTCATGAGTTCGATGTTGGGGTGGCGCGACACCTGCACCATCAGGGGCGTCAGGATGCACTGCGAGCAGTCGAGGGTGGGAAAGGTCTCCGACAGCCGCGACATGTTGCCGCCGAGCGACGGTTCGCGCTCGACCAGCACCACCGGGTGGCCGGAGTTGGCGATGTCGAGGGCGGAGCGGATGCCCGCCACGCCGCCGCCGATCACCAGTGCCCGCTTGGTCACCGGCACCTCGACGGGGTCGAGGGGCTTGGAGCGTTTGACCCGTTCCACCGCCGCGGTCACGGTCTGGCAGGCCTTGGCGGAGGCCTGGTCGGGGTCGCGGTGGACCCACGAGCAGTGTTCGCGAATGTTGGCGATCTCCACGAGGTGCGGGTTGAGCCCGGCCTGCGCCGCCGCGGCGCGGAAGGTCGGTTCGTGGAGCTGCGGCGAACAGGCGGCGATGACCACCCGGTCGAGCCCGTGTTCGCGGATGGCGTCGATCACCATCTGCTGCCCCGGAGCCGAGCAGAGGTATGGGTAGTCCGCGGTGACGGCCGCTCCCGGAACGTCGAGGGCGAACTCGACGACGTCCTTGACCTTGACGTTGCGGGCGATGTTCTCGCCGCAGTGACAGACGAACACGCCGACCTTTGACATCTCAGCCCCCCACCGGCGCGGCCTCTTCCGTTTCGACGCCCTTGGCGTAGCTTTCGTTGAAGGCGGCGACGCCGGCGTCAAACGCTCTCAGGTTGAGGGCCTCGGTGCCCTTGGGGACCGACACCTCAACCGCATGGCGCATGGTTTCGACGGGCACGATCTCGGTCGCCGCGGCAAAGAAGCCGAGCATGACGATGTTCTGGACGATGGCGCGGCCGATCTCCTCGGCCAATCGCGTCGACGACACGCCGTAGGACCTCTGGCCCTCCTTTTCCTGGACCTTGACCAGGTCCTTCTCGTAGACCAGGATGCCGTCGTCCCTGAGCTCGTCGCGGTACTTGTCGTAGCCCTCGCCCGACATCACGACGAAAATGTCCGGCCGCCCGATGTAGGGGTAGAGCACCTCGGTGTCGGAGACTGCGAGCGTGGTCGAGCAGGCCGATCCCCGGGCCTCGGGGCCGAAGCTCTGGATCATGGTGGCGTGTTTGCCGCCGTTGACCGCGCAGGCGTGGCCGATGATGTGGCCTGCGAGGACCACCCCCTGGCCGCCGAAACCGGTGATGCGGATCTCGGTCCTCGATGCCTTACTCATGGATCCACCCTCCTTCCGGCTGCATCGGCACATAACGCTCGCCGAGGGTCTTCGAGTAGTGGGCGTGCATCTGTTCGAGGAAGGTCGGGCGCTCCTCGTCGACGAAGTTGCCGCAGATGAAGCGGTCCTGGAAACCGATCTCGAGCTCGCGGGTGTCGGCGCCGTGCCGGATCTCCGAGTTGTCGTGGTAGAACTTCATGAGGTCGAGCCCGCTCCCGAGACGGTTCAACCTCGAATAGAGGGTCGAGCACGGCGCGATCACCTCGATGAAACGGAAGCCCTTGCGCCCGAGCGCCGTGCGGATGCACTTGGTCAGCCGGCGGATGTGGAGGCAGGTCCAGCGGGAGACGAAGGTGGCGCCGCAGCTCGCCGCCAGGTGGGGCAGGTTGAAGGGGCGCTCGAAGTTGCCGAAGGGCATGGTCGACGAGCGGGCGGTCTCCGGCGTGGTCGGTGCGTTCTGCCCGCCGGTCATCCCGTAGATGAAGTTGTTGACCAGGATCACCAGCAGATCCATGTTGCGGCGCGCGGCGTGGATGAAGTGGTTGCCGCCGATCCCCGAGAGGTCGCCGTCGCCCGAGAACACCACCACCTCGAGCTCGGGGCGGCCGAGCTTGAGCCCGGTGGCGAAGGGGATGGCGCGGCCGTGGGTGGCGTGGAAGGCATCGAGGTTCATGTAGCCGGCGACCCGGCCGGTGCAGCCGATGCCGGAGACGATGGCCGTCTTGTCGAGGTCGACCCCGGCCTCGCCGAGGGCCGAGGCAAAACACTTGACGACGGTGCCGATGCCGCAGGTCGGGCACCAGATGTGGGGCATCCGGTCCATCCGCAGGTAGGGTGCGATGGGATGGTCTTCAGGCCGGTTTTCGATTGGCGTGGTCATTTGGCAGCCTCCACGATCGCCCTGCAGATGTCTTCGGGGTCGTGCACGCCTCCACCGAGGTGGGGCACCAGCGTGGTCGTCGCCCGACCCGCCGCGCACCGTTCGACCTCGAGCACCATCTGTCCGTAGTTGATCTCGGGCACGACGAAGGCCTTGACCTTGCCCGCGAGCTCGCGGATCCGGGTCTCGGGGAAGGGCCAGACCACGATCAGCCGCATGAAACCGACCTTGACACCCTGCGCACGGGCGAGGTCGATCCCGGCACGGGTGACCCTGGCGGTGATGCCGTAGGCAACCACCACCACGTCGGCGCCCTCGATGTCCTCCTCCTCGTAGCGGACGATCTGATCGGCGTTGAGCCGGATCTTGTCGATCAAGCGACGCACGGCGGTCGACTGGCAGCCCACCGACATGTCAGGGTAGCCGCGTTCGTCGTGGGTCAGCCCGGTGGTGTGGAAACGGTAGCCGTCGCCCGCGCGGACGTTTTCCGGCACCGGTCTGCCGTTGACCGCGTAGGGTAGGTACTCGCCGGGCTTTTTATCGGTGAGGACCCTCGGCACCACTTCGATCTCGTCGGCCGGCGGGATCACAACCTTCTCGGTCATGTGGCCGACGCACTCGTCCATCATGAACATCACCGGCACCCGCCAGGTCTCGGCCAGGTTGAAGGCTTCGATGGTCAGGTCGAAGGCCTCCTGGGGCGACTGCGGAGCACAGAGCGATGAGCTCGTAGTCGCCGTGCGACCCCCACCGCGCCTGCATCATGTCGGCCTGCCCGACCATGGTCGGCAGACCGGTGGAGGGCCCGCCGCGCTGGACGTTCACCACCACGCAGGGCGCCTCCATCATGGTCGCGAGCCCGATGTTCTCCATCATCAGAGAGAAGCCCGGCCCCGATGTGACGGTCATGCACTTGGTGCCGGTCCACACGCCCCCGGCCACCGCCGCCATGCTCGCGAGTTCGTCCTCCATCTGGATGAAGGTGCCGCCCATCATCGGGAATCTCCGTGAGATGCGCTCCACCACCTCGGTCGAGGGCGTGATCGGATAGCCGGCGACGAAGCGGCACCCCGCCGCCATCGCGCCCTCACCGCACGCATAGTCGCCATCGAGATAGTGGACGCCAGTCAACACACCGGCTGGATCGGCCTTCAATTGAGACCTCCCTCTGCCGCTTGCTCCGCTGCCTCCGCAGGCACGCAGAAGATCGCGAAGTCGGGGCAGATCATTTCGCACAGATTGCAGTTGACGCACTCGCCGGTGGTGACCACTTCCGGCGGGTGGTAGCCCTTCTTGTTGAAGCCGTCGGACATCACGAGGACGTCCTTCGGGCAGTACTCCACGCAGAAGGCGCACCCTTTGCAGCGGTCGGCGATGATCACGACCCGTCCCACCGGTAGCTTGACCTTGCCCGTGTCCAGCGGGGTCCTCCAGTTCCTCATCAGGCCCTCCCGTAACACATTTCGAATTTCGGATTTCGAATTTCGGATTTCCGGGCCCGGCACACAGCCGGCTCACAAACGACCCGAGAGAGAATTCCAGGTTCCGATTTCCGAATCTCGACTGTCAGCTCACTCTCCCGCGTCGCGGCCCGGAAGGCGGGATGAAAAATTCGAAATCCGAAATCCGAAATCCGAAATTCACCCATCATGCTTCCGCCTCGCCTCGTCGCCGCGGCTTGAGCGCACACTCGCCCTGGAACTTCTCGAACACGCAGTCGGCCCGGTAGTAGCCGGCACACCGCAGACAGGTCTCGCGCGGGTTGTCGACCCGGGCCAACATTCCCGAGCACACCTCTTCGAGGAGATCGCACAGTTGACCGGTCTTCTCCACGCCCAGGTTCTCGATCACCGGCGCCAGCTGCGCCGCCTTGTGCCGTTCGTAATCGCGCACCAGCCGCCGTCCCTCCGCGCTCGCGGTGAGCAGGATCGCGCGCCGGTCCTCGCTCGAGGCCTCACGCACGACCAGCCCCAACCGTTCGAGCTTGTCGAGGTTCTTGCTGGTCGCGGCCGCCGACACGCCGATCGAACGCGCGAGTTCGCCCACCTGGAGGTCGGAATTGGCGGCGATCAGCTTGAGGAAACAGAACTGCGAGCGGGTCAGATGGTGTCTGCAGACCTGGCGCAGGAAGTCTTCCTCCAGGAATTCGCGCAACAACGATCGCAAGACGTGGCCGTAACGCAAGAACCGGTAGAACTGGTCGCCGGGAGAAGGCCCGCTGGCGTGCTGTTCAGTCGTGCTCATGCGTGCGCCGCCAATCGAATCCGTTAACCGAACTGATATTTGCCGCTGTTAACAATTTAGGTCGTTAAATAAAGACGTCAAGTATATTGCTTCATTGTTGTATGAGACTGGGGCAATTCGCGGCCGCGGGCTGAACGCCCGCGGCCACGAATTGCAGCCGGTAGGTTATGCTCGGGCGTCGCGAGATCGACGCAAAAATACGTCGATTGATTTGGAGTCTTCATGCAGTCGTTTTCGCAAAAGAAGTCGCGCAAGCTTCCCACGATATTGGTGCTGCTGCTGGTGGCGGTGGCGGGGGTCGCGCTGTGGTTCGCGCTGCGGGTCGGGCCGGAACCCTCGATCGGCCTGGCGACCGACTGGCCGGCCATCGGTCCCGCAACCATCGTCACGGCCTCGTTTGCCGAACCGTCGCAGGGCCTTGGCGCCATCCGTCTCGAACTCGAGCAGGGCGATCGCACCGAGGTGCTGAGTGAGGACACCTTTTCCCCCGGGTCGCCGCTGGCGGCTCTTCTCGGGGGCGGGGGCGGTGTCGCCGACGCCGTACTCGAGACCGCCGTCGGTACCGACAGTCTGCCCTGGCTCGAGGAGGGCGAGGCAGTGCTGCGGGCCACCGCCACCCGCTCGGCGGGCTTTCTTCGCCGCCCGCAGCCGACGGTCGTGGAGCTGACGACGGTCGTGCGGCGGCGCCCGCCACGCCTCGAATTGGTCTCCACCCAGCACTACGTCCGGCAAGGGGGCAGCGGCGCGGTGGTCTACCGGGTCGGCGACACGGTTCTGCGGTCCGGTGTCCGCGCCGGCGTCTTCGAGACCACCGGCTTCCCTCTCGAGGGCGGCGGAATCGACGATCGCTTCGTGCTGTACGCGATCCCGTGGGACCTGGACGACACCGCCGAAGTGCGGCTCTTTGCCGAGGACGACGCCGGCAATCGCACCGAACAACCGTTTCTCGATCTCTTCAAGACCATGCCGCCGAGGACCGACACGATCGGCGTGAACGACGACTTCCTCGCCCGGGTGGTTCCCGCCATCGCCAGCCAGACGCCCGGCTTCAACGCCACGGGCTCGCTGCTCGACCAGTACCTCGTCATCAACGGCGAGCTGCGCGCTGCGGAACTGGCGCGGGTCGCCGAACTCTCGCGCTCCAGCCAACCGGCATTTCTTTGGTCGGGCCCGTTCCTGCAGATGCCGAACACGGCGTTGAAGGCCAACTTCGCGCAGACCCGCACCTATCTCTACGACGGCGAGGCGGTCGACCGCCAGACCCACCTCGGGCTCGATCTCGCCTCGACGGCGCGGGCGCCGGTGCCGGCACCGAATTCCGGCGTGGTCGTGTTCGCGGGCTGGATGACTCTCTACGGCAATGCCGTCATCATCGACCACGGCTATGGTCTGTTCTCTTTGTGCGGTCACATGGCATCGATCTCCGTCGCGACCGGAGACCCGGTCACAAAGGGGCAGACCGTCGGCACCAGCGGCGCCACCGGTCTCGCCGGCGGCGACCACCTCCACCTGGAGATCTTCATCCAGGGGCAGTCGGTGGATCCCCTCGAGTGGCTCGATACCAAGTGGATCCGCGACAACCTGGCGACGAAGCTGGCGGTCCCGCTGGAGTAGGCCGCGAAAACCTCTCCAGTTGACGTCAAGCCGGGTTCCGAGACGACCCGCTCTTGACATTGATTGATTCCCAGTTCATATTTCAGCCGACTCTCAGAACGCGATACAGGTGGACGCAGCCGTCGGCGCCGATTCCCGGTTCCAACATGTGTCCTGTGCTGAAAGGACGGGGAAACCATGGGTGTTCTTCGATCAACGTCTCGTGTCGTCATCGTGGTTCTGTGCGTCGTCATGTGGGTGGCAGTGGTCGCAGCCAGCGACGATCCCGTCGAGGTCGGGACCCGACAGACCGAATCCGGGTTCGAATCAGAGGATACCTCTTGGATGACTACGGACTACGCAGACCTGGCACGGGCAACCAAGTCCGCCCAGTGGTCGGCCTGTACGCCGGCCAGGGTCGCCGTTTTCAGCAGCCGGGTGCATGTCAAGTGCTTCGTCGCCAACGCCGGCATCCTCTATTACGCGTTTCCGACCAAAGACCAGGCGGCGGCGGCTCGCGTCCTGACCATCCTCAACAGCGCCCTGCTGACCGGTCGCAGCCTCTCCATCTTCAACGACCCAGCGGACACGACGAGCGGGCCGCCGATCGGCTGCCAGGCGAGTGACTGTCGGATCATCATCGCCCTCGATATCTCGTGAGGGAGTTGGGATGATCACCCGTAGGCGTTCGGCCCCGGCCGGTACGTCCGTGAACCCACCGCTCTGCGTCGTGCTGCGCCCCCGACCCGCGGCGATCCTCGTGGCGGCGTGGTTGGCGGCCCTGGCATGGTCGGCAACCGGGTTCGCCGGAATCTTCCAGGGCGAGGGGGTCCGCACCAACCCGATCACAATCTGCTTTGTCGGCACCGCGGTCTCCACCGAAGCAGACCGGGTTCAGGAAATCGTGGATTCTCTCGAATTGTACGAGCAGGCCGCAAATATCCACTTTTCATATCTCGGCGCCTGCCCGGCTTCGATTCCACAGCCGGGCGGCAACGACTGGTTCGGGGGCGACATCCGCATCCTGATCCCGGGAGCGGGCATTTCGACATCGACCGCGATGGTCCCCGGAAACGGCTGCACCCAGGACAACCCGGACTCCAGTTGGTCGAACTTCCCGGACGACCTCATCCCCAACCGGCCCTGCCTGTACAACGCCAAGATCCTCAACGACGCGCCGTGCCCGACCTGCACCCCGTATCTCAACCACGCCCTGCACGAGATCGGGCACGCGCTCGGGCTCGAGCACGAGCACGCGCGCGCGGACGCGACCTGCTACCCGGGACCCGGGTCCGACACCCGGTACCTGACGGCCTATGACCGCGACTCGCTCATGCACTACACGTATGCAGGCCAACTGCCGGTCCCAGCGAACCTGTGTCCGGACGTTCTCGGGAACTGGGATAACGATGGGCCGTCACCTCTCGACAAGCTGAGCCTGCGGTTGCTCTACCCGGAGGATGGTCACCCGGCGCCGATCGTCGGCACCTCGGTGGTCCACACCGGTGCAACCCTCCACCTGCGGCTCGGCTGGGCGGCCGAGGGCGCCTACATCCCCTACGTCGCACCGACGATTCAGTGGCGCATCGCCACAATTCTGGTGGGCTCTGCTGCCGACTACGTCGCGGTGCAGCCGGCGACCCCGACCGAGTACGACATCCAGCTGACGGTGGTCGATTTCCTCGGCCGAACTCACACCGGTTTTCGCCGCGTCACGGTGGTTGACGACGCCGGAATGGCGCAACTGGTGGGAGCGGCTGCGATCGCGGCAGACCTCCTGCTGCCGCCGTTCGAGAAGGTTTTCAGCGATGGTTTCGAGTCCGGAGCGATGTCGGAATGGTCGAGCCACGTCCCGTAAACCGGCCGGGAGGAACGCGTGTCGCTCATCGCCAATTGAAGCGGAGGTCGCGACCATGAAGACCCTGTTGAGTACGAGCCTGCTCCTGGTCGCTGTTCGCGCGGCCGCGGCGGGCGCCGGCATCCCCGACCTCACCACGCTCGACGCGTGTTCGCTGGTGCCGGGCGACGAGGTGGCGCGCGCTGTCGCGGCAACACTCCAGGAGACGAGGACGTTCAACTCGCCCGACGGCGACATCGCACGCTGCGTCTACATCGTGGCGCCCCTCGGCGGCGACGGCCCCGAGCCCCGAGCGATCGCGGTCGAACTCGAGCCGCCATCGAACTTCGTCGACGTCCGGCCATACGTCGAGGAGCCGACCACGGACGTGCCCGACCTCGGCGACGGCGCGTGGACCTCCCGCGACCCCGACACCGGCCGCACCCGCCTCTGGGTCCTTCGCCGCGGCGTCGCCACCCTCTACCTGACCGGCGACGACGAAACGGAACTCCGGATGATCGCCGAGTTGGTGCTGTCGAAGCTGTGAGCGGCCGCCTCTGAAAACCGCAGAGCGGGGTACTCCCCGCCCGGCCTCGTAGAGTTCAGATACGATCCCCGAACGGGGACGCAGGGAGGGGATGAACCCCTCCCCTACGGCTTTGAGGAACGAGGTCGGGGAAAAAACGGGCACGGGGGTGAGCCCGTGCCCGTGCGTGACGATCCGCCTGCGGCCGGAACGGCCGCACTGCAATTCGTGGCGGGCCTCACATTCGCCACCCGCTACGCCTGGTCATCGCCGCCCGCCTCGAATTGCTAGCACTTGGGGTAGAAGCGGCTCAGAATCTCCTTGGTCGAGGGTGCGGGCTTGCCGCCCATGGCCCTCTCCTTGATCTCTTCGACCCGGTCGATCATGGTCGGCGCCTCGACTTCGTAGAGAACGCCGGTTGTCAGAATGTCTTTTTCCCGGGTGTAGGCGATGGCGTTGGCGCGCTTGGACGGATCGTGGTCCTCCGGCAGCGGCTTCTGCATGGCCTTGAGCCGTTTGAACTCGTCGTCGCCGCGCCAGGTGACGCAGGGCGACATGGCGTTGAGGAACGAAAAGCCGTTGTGCTCGATGGCTGAGGTGATCAGTTCCGTCATCTGTTTCATGTCACCCGAAAAACCGCGGCCGACCCAGGTCGCTCCGGTCGAAATCGCGAGTTCGCAGGGATCCACCGCCGGCTCCGGGTTGCCCCAGAAGGTCGATTTCGTCTTGTCGCCGGTTGGGGTGGTCGGCGCCACCTGGCCCTTGGTGAGACCGTAGATCTCGTTGTCCATCAGGATATAGGTGACGTCCAGGTTGCGCCGGCAGGCGTGGATGAGGTGGTTGCCGCCGATGGCGAGGCCATCGCCGTCGCCGCCGACCGCGATCACCGTCAGCTCCGGGCGCGCCATCTTGACCCCGGTGGCCAAAGTCAGGGCACGCCCGTGCACGCCGTTGAAACCGTAGGTGGTCACATAGCCGGGCAGCCGCGAGGAGCAGCCGATGCCGGAAAGGATCACCGTGTTCCAGGGCTCGATCTGGAGCGCGGCCATGGAGCGATAGAGGGCGTTGAGGACGCCGAAGTCGCCGCAACCCGGACACCAGACGGGCTTGAGACCGGACTTGTACGCACCCGGTTTGATTTCGGTCTTCGTCGAGGCGCTCATACCAGGACCTCCCGCCGGAGAGCACCCATCTCCAGCACCTTTTGGATCTTGTCTTCGACCTCGCCGACCGTCAGGTTCTTGCCGCCGGAGCGCTTGAACACGAAGGTGCGCGCCTCGGGCAGATCGAGGAAGGTGCGAAGGTATTTGTAGAACTGGGCCGAGTAGCTCAGCTCGATGACGATGACGTTGTCGACCGACTTCAGGTACTCGTTGAACTCGTGGTAGGGGAAGGGATACAGGAGCTGCGGCACGAAGGCCGAGACCCGCTCGCCGCGGGCGGTGGCGTTCTGCACCGCCTCTTTGACCGGACCCTTGGAAGAGCCCCAGCAGATGATGCCGACGTCGGCCTTTTCGGCGCCGTAGCGCCGGAAGAAGCTGTACTTGTCCCGCACGAGACGCAACTTGCGGTAGCGCTTGGCGTTCATCTTCTCGTGGGTCAGGAACATCGAGGTCGGCGTTCCGTCCTCTTTGTGCTCGAGACCGTTGGTCTGGTATTCGCCGCCCTTCATCCCCGGCCACGACATCGGAGAGATCCCCGATTTGGTCTCCTTGTAGCGTTTGTACTCGCGGAGATCGCCTGCCGTCGGCACCTGGCGGCCGATGACCTCGTGGTCGAGCGTCAGCATCGACAGGGTCTCACGGCGCTGGGCGATGAACTGGTCGGAGAGCACGATCACCGGCACCTGCGCCTCTTCGGCGATGTTGAAGGCCGCCACCGTGGCGTGGAAGCAGTCCTCCACGTCGGTCGGCGCCAGAACCACCCGCGGTGCGTCGCCGTGGGAGCCCCACAGGGCCTGCCACAGGTCCGACTGCTCCGATTTGGTGGGAAGCCCCGTCGAGGGCCCGCCGCGCTGGACGTCGATGATGACGGCCGGGATCTCGGCCATCGAGGCCAGGCCCAACATCTCGGTCATCAGGGCGAGCCCGGGGCCCGAGGTCGCGGTCATCGATTTGACGCCGGCGAATGAGCCGCCGATCACCGCGCCGATGGCCGAGAGTTCGTCCTCGGTCTGCACCAGGTAGCCGCCGACCTTCGGCATCAGCTCCGACAGCAGGTGGAGCACCTCGGACGAGGGCGTGATCGGGTAGCCGGCAAAGAAACGGCAGCCCGCGTGCAGCGCCGCCACCGCGCACAGTTCGTTGCCCGACATCAGGAGCATGGGCTCGCCGGGGGTGTACTGCAGCCGCATGCCGGTGGCATGGTCCTCGATCTTCGAGGCGTACGCCTTGCCGGCCTCGAAGCCCTTGAGGTTGACCTCGAGCACCTTCTCGCTCTTCTTGGAGAACTTGTTCTTGATCGCCCGTTCCATCGGACCCGTCGGCAGACTGAACAACTCTCCGAGCAACCCCAGAGTGACGATGTTTTTGGCCAGCGTGGTCCCGGCCGCCTCTTTCGCCAGCTCGATAAAGGGCACCGGCACCCAGCGCACCTCGGAAACCGGTCCGAGGTCGATCTCGTTGCGCGGCGTTTCATCGGTGGCTTCGTAGAGGACGACGGCGTTTTCGGCGACGATGATCTCGCCCCGGAACTGTCCGAAGTCGGCCCAGTTGAAGACCACCAGGACCTGTACGAGGTCGCCCTGGGCGTAGATCGGGTCGGCGCTCACTCGAACCGTGCACGACGATTCGCCGCCGCGGATCTGCGGCCCATAGGCCTCCACCTTCATCACGTGCAGCCCCTCGGCCGCTCCCGCCTGCGCGATCATGTCACCCACGGTGATGACGCCGTCACCACCGGAGCCTACGATCGCCATGGTCAAGTCACGTGTCGGCATAGAACTTCCTCCCAGATAGGACGGTTTCTCGACCGCCTCCAGAGATTGTGAACCATTTCACATCAAATGTCCATCGCTCATTTCGTCGCGTCGCGGCCAGCCGCGACGCGACGAAATGAGAGTTTATAGCAGCCCTCTCGAAAAACCACCGTCGACCGGGAGGGCCACCCCCGTGATCCCGGAGGCACCGTCGGAGCACAGAAAAGCGACTGCGGCGGCAACCTCTTCCGGGCGAAGGAGCCGTCCAATGGGGGCCATGGCCGCCCAGGAGGCATAGACCTCGTCCACCGTCGTTCCCTGCCGCTCCGCGACGTTGCCGGCGAGCACCCCGAGGCGGTCGGTTGCAGTGTAACCCGGGCACACGGTGTTGACGGTCACGCCGTCCGCGGCGACCTCGTCGGCGAGGCTCTTGAGATAGCCGGTGACCGCCGCCCGCACGGCGTTCGACAGCACCAGACCGGGCTGCGGTTGGCGGACCGCGACCGACGTGATGGCCACGAAACGCCCCCACCCTGCCGCCCGCATGGCCGGCAGCGTCAGCTCGGCCAGACGCTGCACGGGCAAAAGGAGCAGCTCGCATGCCGAGGTCAGATCCCCCGCTGTCGCATTGACGGCCGGCATTCCCGGCGGGCCGCCGCCGTTGGCAATGACGATCTCGGGTTGCCCGAAGACCTCGTGCGCGGTCTTCACGACCCGTCGCGGCGCCTCGGGATCGCGGAAGTCGGCGACGCACCCCTCGACTGCACCGCGCGCCGAGCTCGCGAATGGCATCGACCGCGGCCGACACCCTCTCCGCCGAGCGGGACACCACGAGCACCCTGGCGCCGTGCGCGGCCAGGTTCTCGGCCACTGCAAAGCCGAGACCGGAGGACGAACCACCGACGATGGCGACGCGGCCTTCGACGCCGGCCTTCATTGCAGCCCCTCCAGCGAATAGGAGGGCACGATGTCGACCGTCGTGTCGCGATCGACGAACTGGGCCCGCCGTGCAGCGATATCGGAAGCGATCGCGAGCCCGGTCGTCACCCCGACATCCTCAGCCTGCCCGCAGGCGAGGGCCATCGCACCGCAGAGCACGACCATGGCGCCTCGTTGCCACATCTTCAGCCTCCACCGTCAAGGGTATTTTTGATCTTCGGGTCTCGCGGCCCACACGGCAAAGTCCCGCGGGGCGTTGAGCAGCTCGTCGAGTCGCCGGCGCAGCCGGTCGACGCGCTCGGCGAGAGTCGTCAGGTCGGCATCGGTCACCGCGGCCGTACCGCCCTCGTCGTCCATCAGCAACTGGTCCGCGGGGAAGGGGTGCAGGGTCTCCCGGCGCGTGATTTCAAAACCCGCGGCGCGGAGAAAGACCTCGAGGGTCTCGGGCAGCAGCGGCCGCTGGTGGGTCGGGTCCTGCCAGAACAGGGCCGCACCGACCCTCAGAGCGTGCGGGTTGGGGCACTCGGCGATCAGCAGCCCGCCCGGACGGAGGACTCGGCGTGCCTCCGCCAGCACCGCGGCCAGGGTCGCCGGGGGCAGGTGCTCGAAGAGGTGGAACGCCGTGACCGCACCCCTGGAGGCGTCGCCGAGCGTCCGCAGAACCTCCAACACATCGCCCTCGACCACGTCGAGGCCGCGCCGCCGGGCGGCGGCGATGAGCGCGGGATCACCATCGATGCCGGTGGCCTCCACCCCCGCCTCACGCAACATCAGCAGCAGCTCGCCCCGTCCACACCCGAGATCCAGAACCGGCGCCGCCGACTTCAAGTCAGCCAGGTAAAGGTCCAGCCGATGGTGAATCTCCTCTTCGCTGCCGCGAAAGGCCTCGAGCAGGAGCGGTTGCACCTCGGCCAGCCCGCCACTGATCCGCGCTTCGGCAGCGGCGGCGGCAGCCGGCGCCGGCAAGGGCTCGCCTCGCAGACAGCGCTCCACCAACGAGCCGGTCTCTTCGAGTTCTTCGGCAAGCCGGTCGAGCAGCGCATCGGCGCGCGCTACCGCGGCCGGCACCACGCGGTCGCGCAGGCGGGCGGTCTCGTCGGAAAGCGCGCTCAACGCCAGTTCGGTGGCATCGGCCCTGAGCTCGACCCCGGAGAGCCGTTCATCGCGTACCGTCGCGAGCTCTTCCTGAAGCGCCCTGACCGCCGACTCGATCGCATCGAGGCGGGATTCGACCACCGCCGTGCGAGCCTCGTTTCGCGCTTCGACATTGCTGATTCGGCGGTTGATGCCCCAGGGTGTCAGCAGCGCAAGAGCCTTCATCCACTGACGATGAAGGCTCTCGGACGGCCCGTCTTCATGCGGCGGGCCCGCGGGCGCGGCGCGATCGTCGCCGCCCATGGGGCTACTCGGCGACCGGTCCCGTCTCGGACGTCTCGACAGCCGCCGAGATCGCCTCGTCGGCCGCGGGCTCGACGGCCGCAGCCGCGGTTTCGAGAGCTCCCTCGGCCACGAACTCCGGGGCCACCGCATCCGGATCTTCACCCGGGCGCACCACGCGAACCGGGATCGTCACGTCGATCCCGCGGTGGATGTGGATCACCACGTCGGTGGACCCCAGCTGTTTGATAGCGGAATCGAGCAAGATCCGGCGGCGGTCGATGTCGAACCCGAGGTCGGTCAGCGCTCGGCCGATGTCGGCTGATGTCACCGAACCGAAGAGGACGTCGTTTTCACCGGCGCGGCGCTCGAAGGACAGCTTGGTGCCTTCGAGCTCGGCCGCCAGCTTCTGGGCCGCGCTCGAGCGGCTCGAGATCCATCTCCTCCCACTTGGTCTGCTCCTGCTCGAAACGCTTGCGGTTGCCCGGCGTGTCGGGGTAGGCGAGCCCCTTGGGAAGGAGATAGTTGTTCGCGTAACCGGCCTTCACGGCGACCGATTCGCCGCGCTCACCGAGTTGCTCGATGTGGTCGTTGAGAATTATCTTCATTCTGTTCCTCCGTCTTCGTCAACCCGCGGCCGGAGCGAGTGGAAACTGTCCGCGACGCCGAGCGCCGCGACGAACAGCGGCATCGGCACCTGCAACGACAGCAGAACGACACCCCAGCGCACCAGCCACCCTCGCCCGATCCAGCGCACGAGGTGGGCTCGGATAATAGCCAAACCCTGGACAAAATACAAGATGAGCACAACCACCAGGACGTTCAACGCCGCCCAACGGCCCGTGCCCTGAAGCACCAGCGTTCCGATCCCGGCGGCGGCGAACACCGCCGCCAACCACTCGTCGTTGCGGTAGTCCTCGAACACGCCGCCGGCCATCGCATAACCGAGCAGGGCCAACCGCGGCCTCGCCCAGAAGATCACGATCACGAGGTAGGCCACGGGCAGGGACGGCAGGACCCACGACGCCATCCGCTCGGCGGCGTCGAGAGCGAGTTCCACCTCGCCTTCGGCCACGCCAAAGGCCGCATACACCTCCGAGGCGTTTGCGGCTTCCGCGCGGAGCCAGCCCGACACCGCGGCCATCGGGGTCAATGGAGCGGCCAGGACCGCCACTGCAACCAGTACCAGAACGGTCGCCGCGATGACCGTGACCGCCACCCACCGCCCCTCGCTCCACCGCCTCTTCGCCCAGGCCTCGATGCTCACCGCGGGCAGAACGACCAGCAGCCCGTAGGCAGCCAACAGCGGCAGCGCATATTCGGCCATGCCGGCAACTGATGCCACCGCCAGAAGACCCACGACCGGGCCCCAGGCGCGCGCACCTCCGGCACCCGCGACCTGGAAATGGGCCACCGGCAGGAGGGCCAGCGGAGCAATCAGCAGGCCGAGCAGCGGGATGGCGAAGAGGGCGCCCACCAGCAGGAGCGCCACCAAACCCGAAGCGGCCGCACCGAGACGCGGGATCCGCGGCGGAGCCGCTTCGGTTTCCGGAGGAGGGGTTGACTCGCTGACCATGATTGGCGCCGGGCGTCGCCGCCCGGCCCTCCCGGGGTCCCTGTCGCAGCTAGTTGCCGGCGTACGGCAGCAGGGCCATGTGGCGTGCCCGCTTGATGGCCCGCGTCAGCTTGTGCTGGAAGGCGGGGCGGGTGCCGGTCACACGACGCGGAAGTATCTTGCCGTTGGTCGGCGTGTACTCACGAAGAAGCTCGATATCTTTGTAGTCGATGTAGTTGATCTTCTCGACCGTGAAACGGCACACCTTGACGCGGCGGCGAAAACGCTTTTTGTTGGGTCGCATCATGATCTCCTCAGTCCTCGTCGGCCGCGGCTTCGGCCTTGGCGGCGGCCTTGGCGGCCTTCTTGACGGCCTTGGCTTCCATCTTGGCGTCCATCTTGCGTTTGCGGCGCAGCTCGCGGTCCATGTTGAGGATCAGCGAACGCATCACCGCGTCGTTGGTCCGCATCTCGAAGTTGAGTTTATCGAGGGCCTCGCCCCCGACCTCGACCTTCCAGAAGTGGTAGACGCCGTAGTTCTTCTTCTTGATCGGGTAGGCAAGCTGGCGCCGGCCCCACGTGTCCTTGCCGATGACCTCGCCACCGGCTTCGGTGATGATGCCCTCGAGACGCTCCAGGGTGGCGGTCTCTTCCTCGGGCGGAACCTCGGGGTCGACAATGACCCCCAACTCGTACAAAGGCATGTTTTCTCCTCTCGGCCTTCGGCCCCAGATCGATGTCTGGAGCAAGGAGTTATTCCCGGACGAACCGGGACCTCGGATTGTACGCAAATTCGAGCAGAAAGCAAGCCCACGGTTCAGTTTTGAGTTTTGAGTTTTGAGTTTTGAGTTCCCAACCGTCCCCCCTGTTACGGGGATGGTGCGAGAAAAACTCAACACTCAAAACTAAGAACTCAAAACTTTTCAGTAGTCATGCGTCCCCATGTGCACGGGGACGGCGAATTTTTCTTCGAGGACGCGGGTGACGCCGTCGACGTTCATCGGACAGTTCATCAGCGCGGTCGCCTTTTTCACGCAGGTGCCGAAATAGATCGCATCGACTTCGACGTCGAAGGCATCGAGCACGGTCATCTGGAGATCGACCTTTGGCACCACCAGACCCGGACAGTCGCCGCACCCGGTCTTGAACACGACCCGCACGTCGCCCTGATCTTCGAAGGCAAAGGTGTTCTCGTTGACCGCCTTGTAGCACTTGGCGCAACCGACGCAGCTCGCATCCTGGATGCGCTCGCAGTAGATGATGCCGATGCGTTTGGCCATCGCAGCCTCCCCTCTGTCGGCACATCATAAGTCATTCATTTTCAATGAAAAAGATGCTCAAATGACCACAGAAGCAAAGAGTGAGCCCGTCAAGGCTCGACAATCATCAGGGAAAGGTTGTGGTGCAGCCGTCCCGGCTGCACGCGCAGGCGGGACGCCTGCGCCACAAAGGGCGCCGCGCTCAATGGGCCCTTTGGCCCCTCCTGGGGACAAACACGGTAGCCAGGTCCGATGTCGGTGCAATTCAATTCATTCGAGTGGGGCGATTCCTGCGTGAGGTTTCTCCGCTCGCTTTGCTCGGTCGAAATGACATTCCATGGATTCGAACGAGACAAGAAACAGAGTCTCTCCTGCCCCCATTGCCAGGCCGCGGACGCGGCCGTCCACTGCCTCACTGCCTCACTGCCTTAGGCCGCTACCGCAGCCCGCTGGGATATCCCTCCGGCGGGTGGTCATACTCGACTCCGGGCTCGCCCTTGACGACGTTGCCCATGGGGAAGCCCTGGCATCCCGATTCGCGGAGGCTTCGCAGGAGCTTTTCGAGGTATTTCGGCGGCACCACCAGCACCATGCCGACCCCGAGGTTGAAGGTCCGCCACATGTCGTCCTCGGGCACCTGTCCCTTCTCCGCCAGCAGACGGAAAACGGGTGGAATGTCCCACGCGCCGACTTTGATGACCGCCCGCAGACCGTCGGGCAGGACCCGCGGGAGATTGTCGGTGAGCCCGCCGCCGGTGATGTGGGCCAACGCGTGCACCCAACCCTCCTCGAGCAGCGGCCACACCGGTTCGAGGTAGCAGCGGTGGATCTGCAACAGCTCATCCCCAACCGTACGGCCGAGACTCTTTACCGTGTCGCCGACGCCGAGCTTCAGGGTCTCGAAGAACACCTTGCGGGCGAGCGAGTAGCCGTTGGTGTGGAGACCGGTCGATGGCAGACCCACCAGCACGTCGCCCTCGCGCACCGCCGACCCGTCGAGGATCTTCCTGCGGTCGACGATCCCGACGATGAAACCCGCCAGATCGTACTCGCCGTCGTCGTAGAATCCCGGCATCTCGGCGGTCTCGCCGCCGAGCAGCGCCATCTTGTTCTCGGAGCACGCTGCGGCAACGCCGGAGATGACGTCCGCCACGGTGTCGGGGTCGAGACGGCCGGTCGCCAGGTAATCGAGAAAGAAGAGCGGCCGCGCTCCCTGCACCAGGATGTCGTTGACGCAGTGGTTGACGAGGTCCCGGCCCACCGTCGAGTGGCGGCCGGTGGCGAAGGCCACCATCAGCTTGGTGCCGACCCCGTCCGCCGACGACACCAGCACCGGCTCCTTGAGGCCTTTCATCGGCACCCGGAAAAGCCCGCCGAACGCGCCCTGGTCCGACAGCACGTCGGGGGTGTAGGTCTTGCGCACCATCTTTTTGACCTGGGCCAACGCCCGATCCTGGGCATCGATGTCGACCCCGGCGTCACGATACGTGGTCATCTTTGCTCCCTCTCAGATCCTACCGGCTGTGGTCCCTCGGCCGTCGGCCGCGAGGATGTGAAGTGGATATTACACTGGTGCCGGATCACCGTTCCTGATACAACCTCCCCATGACGCTGATCCGCCGTTTTCGCACTTTCTCCCTCGCCCCCGCCACCCACGACAGCCTGCTCGAGTCCGCCCGCCGTATTCTCGGCGACGAGGTTGCCGACGTCGGCGCAGAATTCTGTTTCTACATCGACGCGGCCCGCGAGTTGGGGCCGGAAGACCTCCGTATCCTCGACTGGCTGCTGGCGGAGACCTTCGAACCGGACGCGTACGGTGACGCCACCTCGCTCGACGAGGCCGGAGGCGCCGTCCTCGAGGTCGGGCCGCGGATGACCTTCACCACCGCCTGGTCGACCAACGCGGTCTCGATCTGCCGGGCGTGCGGCATCGACGTGGTGCGCCGGATCGAGCGTTCGCGCCGCTACCTTCTGCGCAACTCGAAGCCCCCCTCCGAGGCGGCGCGCGCCGCATTGGCCGCCGGTCTCCACGACCGCATGACCGAATGCGTCTACCCACGCCCCCTCGCCGATTTCGCTTCCGGCATCAGCCCCGATCCGGTGACGGCCGTCCCGGTGATGCGCGACGGTCGCGCCGCCCTCGAGCGGATCAACCACGAACTCGGGCTCGCCTTCGACGACTGGGACCTCGACTTCTACACCTCGCTGTTCCGCGACCGCATGGGGCGGGACCCGTCGAACGTCGAGTGCTTCGACATCGCCCAGTCCAACAGCGAGCACTCGCGCCACTGGTTCTTCAAGGGCCGGCTGATCCTCGACGGCGATGAGGTGCCCGATCACCTCTTCTCGATCGTCCGCCGCCCCTACGAGGCCAACCCCAACAACAGCGTCATCGCCTTCCACGACAACTCGAGCGCCATCCGCGGCTTTTCGACCCCGGCGCTGGTCAGCTCCGAACCCGGGAACCCGTCGCCGTTGCTGGTGCGGGAACTCGACCTCGATCTGACCCTGACCGCCGAGACCCACAACTTCCCCTCCGGGGTGGCGCCCTTCCCCGGCGCCGAGACCGGCACCGGCGGCCGCATCCGCGACACCCACGCCACCGGCCGCGGTTCGCTGGTGGTCGCCGGCACCGCCGCCTACTGCGTCGGCAACCTGCGGCTCCCCGGCTACGAGCTGCCGTGGGAGGACCCCGCCTTCGGCTACCCGCCCAACCTGGCCTCGCCGAAGGCGATCGAGATCGAGGCCTCCAACGGCGCCTCGGACTACGGCAACAAGTTCGGCGAACCGGTGATCACCGGCTTCACCCGTTCGGCCGGGCTGCGGCTGCCCGACGGCGAGCGCCGCGAGTGGATCAAACCCATCATGTTTTCTGGCGGCGTCGGCCAGATCGACGCCCGCCACACCGACAAGCAGGGGCCCGAGCCGGGGATGTGGGTGGTCAAGATCGGCGGTCCCGCCTACCGCATCGGGATGGGCGGCGGCGCCGCCTCGTCGATGGTCCAGGGCGACAACGCCGAGCACCTCGACTTCAACGCCGTCCAGCGCGGCGACGCCGAGATGGAGCAGAAGGTCAACCGGGTCATTCGCGCCTGTTCGGAGCTCGGCGAGGGCAACCCGATTGTCAGCATTCATGACCAGGGAGCGGGCGGCAACTGCAACGTTCTGAAGGAGATCGTGGAACCCGCCGGGGCGCGGTTCGAGATCCGCGAGATCCCGATCGGCGACGACAGCCTGTCGGTGCTCGAGATCTGGGGCGCCGAGTACCAGGAGAACGACGCCCTGCTGGTTCGCCCTGAAAACGAGGGCCTGTTCCGCTCGTTGTGCGAGCGCGAGCGGGTGCCGGTGTCCTTTGTCGGCCGAGTGACCGGCGACGGAAGAGTCGTGGTTCACGACAGCGTCGATGACTCGACGCCGGTCGACCTGGTGCTCGAGGACGTGCTCGGCGACGTGCCGCAGAAGACCTTCAAACTCGATCGCGTCGTTCGCCCGCTGGAGGCGCTGGTTCTGCCGCCCGACCTGACGGTCGCCCAGGCCCTCGATCGGGTGCTGCGGCTGCTGTCGGTGGGCTCGAAGAGATTCCTCACAACCAAGGTCGATCGATCGGTCAGCGGGCTGGTCGCGCGCCAACAGTGCGCGGGCCCGCTCCAGCTCACCGTGTCCGATGTGGCGGTGATTGCCCAGAGCCACTTCGGCACCACCGGCACCGCCACCGCCATCGGCGAACAGCCCCTCAAAGGCCTGGTCGACCCCGCTGCGATGGCACGGATGGCGGTCGGCGAGGCCCTGACCAATCTGGTGTGGGCGCGGGCGACCGCGCTCGAGGACGTGCGGTGTTCGGCCAACTGGATGTGGGCCGCCAAGCTCCCCGGCGAGGGCGCCGATCTCTACGACGCCGCAGTTGCCATGAGCGATCTCATGGTCGAATTCGGGATGGCGGTCGACGGCGGCAAGGACAGCCTCTCGATGGCTGCCCGCGCACCACTCGCCGGCGGCGGCGAAGAACTGGTCAAGGCGCCGGGCGCGCTCGTGATCTCGGCCTATGTCTCGTGCCCCGATATCCGGCAGACGGTGACACCCGATCTCGAACTGCCTGGGACCGGCCGGTTGCTCCTGGTCGATCTCGGCGGCGGCCGCAACCGGCTCGGAGGGTCAGCCCTGGCGCAGGTCTTCTCGCAGGTCGGCAACTCGACCCCCGATGTCGAGGACGCCGGCCTCCTGGCGCGCGCCTTCGCAGTCGTTCAGCAACTGATCGCCGACGGGTTCGTCACCGCCGGTCACGACCGCTCGGACGGCGGCTTGATCACGACCCTGCTCGAGATGGCCTTCGCCGGCAACTGCGGTCTCGAGGTCGAGATCGAAGGGGATGACCCGATCGAGGTCCTGTTCAGCGAGGAGTTGGGACTGGTGATGGAGGTCGACGGGGCCGACCTGGATCCCGTCGCCGGCGCCTTCCGCGGCGCCGGTGTCCCGTACGCACTCATTGGCGGCACCCTGGCCGAACCCGAAATCCGGGTGACGGTCGGCGGACGACCGGTGCTTGCTGCCGACATGCGCGATCTGCGCGACCTGTGGGAAGCGACCTCCTTCCGGCTCGAGCTCGAACAGGCGAACCCGGAGTGCGTGGCCGCCGAACGCGACGGTCTGCGGGAGCGTTCCGCGCCGCCTTACGCGCTCACCTACGCCCCCACCGCGACCGCCGCCGACGTGATGAAGAAAAGCAACAAGATCCCGGTCGCGATGCTGCGCGAGGAGGGCTCGAACGGCGACCGCGAGATGGCCGCCACCTTCCTCGCCGCGGGGTTCGAACCGTGGGATGTCGCGATGTCCGACCTTCTCGCCGGCCGGATCACCCTCGATCGCTTCCGCGGAGTGGTTGCGGTCGGCGGTTTCGCCCACGCCGACGTCCTCGACGCAGGCAAGGGCTGGGCCGGGTCGATCCGCTTCAACCGCGAGCTTTGGGCGCAGTTCGAGGCCTTTCTCGACCGGCCGGACACCTTCAGCCTCGGCGTGTGCAACGGCTGTCAGCTGTTGGCCCTGCTCGGGTGGGTGCCGTGGCGGGGACTCGAGGGCGCCGCCCAACCGCGCTTCGTGCGCAACGCTTCGGGACGCTTCGAGTCGCGCTTTGCGACCGTCACCATCCAACCCAGCCCCTCCGTCATGCTGCGCGGAATGGAGGGCTCCACTCTCGGGATCTGGTCGGCCCACGGCGAAGGGCGCGCGCTCTTCCCCGACCCGGCGATTCTCGAAGAGGTGGAAGCGCAGACCCTCGCCCCCATCCGCTTCGTCGACGACGGCGGCGCGGTGACCGAGAACTACCCCCACAATCCCAACGGTTCTCCTCGGGGCATCGCCGGTCTGTGTTCGCCCGACGGCCGCCACCTGGCGATGATGCCCCACCCCGAACGCACCTCCATGACCTGGAACTGGGGATGGATGCCGCGGGCCTGGCGCGATCTCGAGGTTTCGCCGTGGCTCAAGATGTTCCAAAACGCGAGGGAGTGGTGCGAGGACGTCGAACGTTGAAACGTTAGGACGTTCCGTTCATCCGGCTTGACACCATGGAAGGGCAAGGAGAGCCGCGGAGCGGCGACAGGTTGTAGCCTGGGGCGTCAGCCCCAGGACCACGGATGCAAAAAATACGAGAAGCCCCGGAGGGGCGACAGATGCAACCTGCCGCGGTCACCTGTCGCCCCTCCGGGGCTTCTCAATCTTTTTTTTCGCCGAAAACCCGGGGCTTGCGCCCCGGGCTAAACCCTGCCGCCCCTCTGGGGCTCCTAATCTCGAACACTTGGTTTCATGTGCTTCGCGGTGAACCCAGGGAGAACGTCAGCCCGGGAGATCGCGGCGTTCGAGGGTGGCGCCGTCGCCGTTGATGCTGACCCGCAGCATCTCGTGCCGGGTGACCGCGGTGACCGGCAGGTCGGGGCCGGCCGCCGCACGGAGGGTGTCGTTGACCATCGTCGGGCAGTTGTTCTCCGCAGACAGGTGGAGCCCGACCACGGCCTTGAGAATGGAGGAGCGCAACCCGTCGACGGCCTCGCCGCTCTGGTGGTTGCCGAGGTGGCCGGTGGTCGACTGGATGCGCTGTTTGAGCGGCCACGGGTAGGGCCCGTTGCGCAGCATGTCGCTGTCGTGGTTGGTCTCGAGCAGCAGCAGTTCACAGCCCTGAAACCGCTGTGCGAGCAGAGTCGTGAAACGCCCCGTGTCGGTGCAGTAGGCGGCGCAGTGGTGGCCGTCGTCGAAGACGTAAGCCACCGGGTCGACAGCGTCGTGGGACGTTCTGACCGGCGTCACCCGGAGATCGCCGAAACGGATCATCTCACCCGACGAGAGCTCGCCTCCGCTCGAGCTGCGCACCTTGAGGGCGGACCAGGTGCCCTGTGTGGTCCACACCGGCGCCTCGCGGTGGCGGCGGAGAAAGACCTCGAGCCCACGGATGTGGTCCGAATGTTCGTGGGTGAGAAGGACCGCCTCGATCTCAGTCGCCAGGCAGCCGAACGCCTGGAGGCGCTTGCTGATCTGAAGGGCCGAGACACCGGCGTCCACCAATACCGACACCCCACCTGCGCGCACCAGGGCGCAGTTGCCGGACGAGCCCGAAGCGAGGACCAGGACCTCCACCCTCACACCCCCGTCGAACCGAAGCCGCCGGCGCCCCGTTCGGACGCCGTCAGGTCGTCGGTCTCGACAAAAGCGGCGCGGGTCACCGGCGAGATCACCAATTGGGCGATGCGGTCGCCGCGGGCGATCGAGACGGTTTCGCTGCCGAGGTTGACGAGCAGCACCTTGAGCTCACCGCGATAGTCGCTGTCGATGGTCCCGGGCGCGTTGACCACGGTCAGCCCCTGGCGGATGGCGAGCCCCGACCGCGGCCGTACCTGACCCTCGAAACCGTCGGGGATCTCCAGCACCAGACCCGTCGGAACGGCTCGCCGTTCGCCCGGTTCGATCGCGGTCGCGCTCTCCACGGCCGCGCACACATCGGCCCCGGCCGCACCACCGGTGGCGTAGACCGGCAGCGTCAGACCCTCGGCGTGGGCAAGTCGACGGATGCGGACTTCGACTGTCATGGGGAGATGATACGACAGCACGAATTCGGAATTCGGATTTCGGATTTCGGATTTCGGATTTTCCATCACACTCCCTCCGGGGAAGTTCGAGTGCTCACGGAGGAGGGCGGTACGGAATCGTGTCGCGTTCGGCGGAGGTGCCTCGCATCCTCTCGGGAGGCGCCAGCGGATACGGGTCGCGTTCGACGGAGGTGCCACTTTCAACATTGTTGGATGCCCAACCGTTGTCGCCGCCCAGGTGGACCGGGCCAACAATGTTGAGGGTGGCTCCTCGCGGCCAATGCCGTTCAGAAGGGCACGCGGGTAATGCCGCTCACAAGGCCGGGGCCGCCCGGGTGGCTCCTCGCGGGCAATGCCCTTCGGGGTTGTCATTGTCGAGGTTGAACAACTGTCGCCGCTCCGCGGCTTGGAAAAATATCTGTTCCCGGGTTCCTGGGGCTCACGCCCCAGGCTACAACCTGTCGCTCCTTCGGAGCTCGGGATGGGCGGACCCGTCTGCGGTGGAGGCGCCTCCAACGTTCTAACGTTCTAACGAAGGCCAATGCCGCCCTCACGCCACGCGGATCTTGGCGCCCTCCGGCCCGCACACGGCGGAGGCCATGCGGTCGAGGTTGAGGATCTCCTCGGCCATCGTCCGCACGGCATCGATGGTCACCCGCGCGAGCTCGGACCTCGCGGTGTCGGGATCGAACCGCCGACCCCGTTCCAACACCTCGCCGACGTCGAGAGCGCACCTTCCTCCGGGCGACTCCATGTCCATTTCGAAACCGCGGAGCAAGCCTTCCTTGGCCGCCGCAACCTCATCGGCGCGGAGAGTGCCCGCAAGCAGCCCCAGCTCCTCGCGAACCAGCTGCAGAGATTCCGAAAACGCGGCCGGGGCGCAGGCCCAACCCACCTCGAGGAGGCCGCCGAGATGGCGGAGAACCGGGCCCGACCAGATGTCGTAGGTCAAACCCTCCTGTTCGCGGAGGCGTTGGAAGAGCCGGCTGGCGGCGCCGTCGCCGAGGATGTGGTTGAGCACGAGGAGGTCGACCACCCGGCGGTCGCCGACCGCAGGGGCGGCAAAGGCAAGACGTGCGTGGACCTGGTCGGTCCCTTCACGGTTGACGTCCAGGTGAGCGCCCTCCCACTCCAGGGCGGGAAGGTGGGGCAACTGCGGCGGTGTGGTGAGTGGCAGCCGCGAAAGTCTGGATGCGATACGAGCGGGGTCGGCGTCACCAACCACCGCGGCGATCATCCCGCCGGGTCGCACCAGCATCTCGTGGTGCTGTTTGAGGACCGCGGGGGTCAACCGCGCCAGGCTTTCTCCGGTCCCGATCACCGGCCGCGCCAGCGGATGGTCGCCCCACGCGGCCCGCAGGAGCGCCTCTTCGACCCGTTCGCCGGGGTCGTCGGCCATCAGTTCGAGCTCGGCCTCGGTCACCCGCAGCTCCAGTGCCACGTCGTCGGGGGCAAAGGTCGGTGTGAGAATGGCGTCGACCAGGAGGTCGAGGGCCTCGTCAAGCGCATCGACCGTGGTGTTGACGCTGACGCCCATCAGTTCGGAGCTGGTCCACGCATCGACCTCGCCACCGAGACGGTCGATGGCCAGCGCGAGCGACCGCCGATCGCGACCGCCGCAAGAGCGCAGCGTCAGATGTTCCACGAGGTGGGTGGCGCCCGCGATGTCATCGGGATCGTGGGCTGACCCGCGGGTGATCCACACTCCCGCCGCCACGGTCCGGCGACCGGACATGGTCTGTGTCAACAGCGCGGGCAGCTCGGGGGTCCCCGGTTTCAGCACGGCGAGGGAGTGTACCGCAATTGGCTCGAGCGTCAAATCACGATTGGGGACGATTCGCGTTCACCGGACGTGCCGTCTCTAACAATGTTGGGAACTCGGCTCCCGGTGGCGGGATCAATCTTCGGGCCCGATCATTGTTAGAGGGGGCACTCACGGGCAACAACGCTGTGAACATCGGGATGCTCACGTCGGGACGCAATCTCCCGGAGTGAACGACCCGGTTGTCGGGCAGTCAGTACCCCGGTGTTCCGGTGCGTTCCGGCGTCGGGGGCTGGGGTGTCGGAAACCCATACGGCGTGTCGGGATTTGGGTCCTGATTACCGCCACCGGTAGCTTCGCCTTCCAGGAAGACGAATTTCCACTCGTTGTACTGGGTTCGACCTTCGTAGATCTTGATGCTGGAGTCAGTCCGACAGCGAGTGGACGCCGATGATGGGGCCGACCTTTTCGCCCCCTCCTCCGAGCCCGCGGTCGCCGAAGACCGGGGTCCGGGTGGGAGTGGCCTGGGGCCGCGGCTGTCCGGGCCCCGTGGGCACGCCCGGGCCACCCACCTGTTGGCCCTCCTGGCCGAGATGCACAAGGCCCCACTCCTCGGATCCGGTGATGGGATCGGTCCAGTTCTGGCGCAGAACCCTCGGATCAGCCTCCCACAGTTCCTTCATCCGCATCGGGTAACGGCCGTACTTCTGGCGGTAGAGCCGGATGCCCTCGACGTATTGCTGACCGCGGAAGATGAGTTCGGCCTCTCGTTCCCGCTTCATCTGAAAGCTCACGGTCTGGACGGCGACCGCCATCATGATCGCCATGATGGCAACCACCATCACCACGACGACGAGGGTGTAGCCGCCTTCGGCTGAGTTTTGAGTTTTGAGTTTTGAGTTTTGAGTTTTCGGGCACCCATCCTCCACACCCGAAGATGGGTGGGAGGCAGCGCACAATTCCGAATTCGGAATTTCGGATTTCGAATTTGCCGCCACCCACCCCCGCTTCATGGACGGTGCAGCGAAAATCCGAAATTCGAAATTCGAAATTCGAAATTTCACTACCACTCCGAGATCAGGGTCCCGTCGAGTGCGACCCGTTCCTGGTCCGCGTAGCGAACGTCGATGACCAGTTGGCCGCTCCCGAACTGGTCTTCCAGGGGCTCGAGCTCTTCGAGCTCATCGGACTCCGCATACAACTCCTCCCACGCACCTTCGGCTTCTCCTGTGAAGGGATCGACCGGAAGGTATCGCAGATACTCCTCGTCGACCAAGGCCTGCAGACTGTCGGGGTAGTAGCCCTTGTCGGCCAGGTGCTGGTCGATGCAGGACCGCATCTGGTACAGATCGGCCCGGATCACCGCCTCGCGCGCGCGAATCGGTGCGTTCTTCATCGCCGGCAGGGCGATGGTGGCCAGGATGCCGATGATCGCCACCACCACGATGAGCTCGATCAATGTGAACCCGGCAGGGCGATTTCGGATTTCGGATTTCGGATTTTGGATTTTCCGGACCCGGTTTTCAAAATCGCTCAGGTCTGGGTCCGACATCCCCGTTTCCTCATTCCTCTTTCCGAACCCAGAACCCGCCAATCTTCCCCTGGACTCTCCGTCACACGTCCGGGGAAGGGTGTTGAAAAATTCGAAATCCGAAATCCGAAATCCGAAATTCATATCGTCACCATTCCGCATACTTCGTGCCGTCGAGGGCGACCCCTTCTGAAGAGGTGCGAATGTCGTATATGTTTTCGCCCCCCCAACTTGTCGCGTCGGCTTCGTCCTGGTAGGACCGCAGCTCCCAGTCCTCGTGGGTCATGGGGTCCACCGGGATCCTGCGCAGGAACTTCCTCTTGCTCTCCTGGCCGACGATCTCCACTCCCTCGACGAGTTCTTCCAGGGTCTCGGGGTAGCCCTCGCCGCCGATCTTGACCGGGATCATCCCCTGGTCCGACAGTCGTTTGTACTCGTCGATGGCGGTGCGGACCTGCCGCAACGCGAGCCGCAAATCAGCTTCTTTGCGGCGCTTGACGGTGAACTTGGCGACCGGCAGCACCATCGTCGACAACACGGCGATCAGGGCCACCACCATCACCAACTCGGCGAGTGAGAATCCCCGTTGACCCCTGAGCATCCGCATCATGGCTGTTCTCGCACCTGTCCGCTGGCGTTGATGAACAGGGCGCCGTCATTGGCCGCCACCGGGATCGCCGCACCGTCTGCGGTCACCGCGCCGGCGGAGGTGAAGACCAACGGAGCCGGGCCTCCATCGAGGGCCTGGAGCCGGAGCGCCGCCACCGCCTGGCCGCTTTCGACGCCGTCGGCAACCACCACGTCAAGATCGATCCATCCGTCGGCTGCGTGCACGTCACTGCGCAGGAAGTTGACTCCCGGAGCCGGCAGCAGATCGGCCACCCATACCCTCCTGGGGTCGAAGGAGAGGGCCAGCGGGAGCCTGTAGGAGCCGGAACCGCCGCGGACCACCAGCTGCAGAACCGTCTCTTCGCCGGGCACGAGCGACACCACCGACGGTTCCAGACCGACGATCAACGGCGGCATCGAGCTCTCCAGACCGGACACCCCGGGCTCGAACTCCGGTACGTCGCCCCAACCGACGTCGCCCGCCAGATCGGAAGTGGACGTGCTCTTTTCCCCGCCCGATGGAACCAGGTCCACGCCCTGATTTTCGACCGGTGGCGGCGTCACCCGCCGCGGTGCGGTCGGCCGCCGCGAAGCCGGAGAACCATAGGGGGTCTGCTCTTCATCCTCGGTTTCGACAGGTTCCTCGCTCTCCTCGGGCTGGTTGTCGTCGAAGGGACCGCGATCGGCGCGACCGGACTGCACCCTCGGCGAGGCGCCGAAGTACGAGATCCTGCTTTCGGTACCCACCCAGACCGGGGCCAGGTCCTCCGCGTCAATATCGGGGAAGCGGATGATCTGCGGAGTCAGAGTGAGCACGAGGTCGGTGTCCTTGTCGGTCGTGCTCTCCATCCGGAACAACCTTCCGATGATCGGAATGTCGCCGAGGATCGGAGTCTTGACCACACCCTTGGTCTTGTCGCGGCGGATCAACCCTGCGAGCAGGCTCGACTCACCGCTCTTCAACCGGATGACCGACGTGATGGTCCGGGTTCCGATCGTGATGGCCTCCTGGTCGGGGCCCACCGGCACGGTCTCGCCGAGGTTCGAAATCGTCACCTTGAGATCGAGGGTGATCTCGAGATTGTGGTGCACCCTCGGTTCGACCTCGATCTGGATGCCGATGTCCTTGTACTGGAACGACGTGATCGGCACCACGCTGCCGCCGATGGTGTTCGAAGTGTTGAAGCTGGTGACCGGGATCGGCACCTGGTCGCCGATCAGCAGGCTGGCCTTTTCACCCTCGGTGACCCGCAGCTGCGGTTGCGCCAACACCTCCGCTTCCCCCGCGCTCTTGGCGAGGCTGATCAGAACACTCGGCACATTGACAAACCAGTCGCCGCTGGTGATGTTCTTGAAGTCGTCGAGGCTGAGGCTGCCCGAGGGCGCGGCCGGGTTGATGGCTGCGGTGTCGAGGCTGAGGTTGAAGTTGTAGGTCGAGAGGGCGGTGCCGATGGTCGAGTTCTTGGTCGAGGCCATGATCAGGATCTCGACGTCGATCAGGACCTCGGCCTTGGCCTTGTCATTGACCCGGATCAGCTTCTCGGCGATCGCCACCTTGTCGGCGGTGTCGCGCAGGGTGATGGCGTTGAGCTGCTCGTTGGTGGAAAGCCGCCGCGCTTCGATCAACGACCGCAGCAGCTTGTCGATCTCCTTGACATCGGCATTGGACAGAAAGAAGGTCTTGATGACCAGGTCCTCGTACTCGCGGCGGTTCTGCGGAGAGTCCTCGGCAATGATGATGGAGTGCTCGTCGAGCACCTTGTAGAAGTGGCCGGCCGCCTGCATCACCATCTCCAGCGACTGTTCGGCCGTGAGTTCGTTGAGCTCGATCGCGAGACGGTCGTCCTTCAGCTTGGGGTCGAACAAAACGTTGAAACCGTACGCCTTGCCGACGGCCTCGTAGATCTCTTTGACGGGTTTCGGCTTCGGGAAGTTCAGCGTGATCGGCTCTCTCGATCTCGGGTTGAGCATCGGCGGTTTGACCTTGGCCTCCCGCGCCTGACGCTTCATCTCCTCGAGCTGGCGGAGACCGTCGGGGGCGGCCAGGATCGTCATCTCCTCGTTGACATCGGCCAGCAGCTGTTCGGCGTATTGGTTGCTCGGATCCAACTGCACCGCCATCTGGAGCTCATTGCGGGCTGCCAACAGCCGTCCGAGCTTGCGCATTGCGAGACCGTTCTGGAAGTGTTTCTGGGACGCCTTCTGGCGCGCGAATGCCAGCTGCATCTTGAACTCGACGTTGTCCGGATCCTCGGCCAGCGCCTGCAGATAGTGGTAGACCGCGGCATCCCAATTCTGGCTTTTGAACGCGTCGGCACCTTCATTTCCGGTCTTGGTGGCCGTTGAGCATCCGGTCAACCCCAGCGACACGGTCGCTGCGAAAACGACGGCGAGAAAGGCGGTCCTACTTGTCCGACAACGGTACACTTGTGTCCTCCGAAACATCGTAGCCTACAAAGCCGATGGTGACCGACTCGAGGCGGATGGCGCGCACGATATAGATGTCGTCGATGACGTCGCCCACCGTGGCCACCTCGACATCGGTGGAGTCCTGCCCACCTTTGCGGAAGGCCGCCACCAATCGGGGCTGCGGCCCGAGATACCCGATGTATTCCCGGTTGAAGGGCGGCGGCGGTGGTTTGGGTTGCCCGTCGAGGCCGTAGGCGATCCGCGGCGTCGGCGTCGGCCGCGGCGGCAGCGTCGGCCGTGGAATCGCGGTCGGCGGCGGCGTCAGGTTCGGCGTCGCGGTGGGCGGTGCGCGAAATGCGAATGGGTTGCCGGCGGACTCGGCACGCGCGCCCTCGTTCTCACCGCGTTCGCCAATCTCCAACGGCGGCAGGTTCTTCGCGGTGTACTCCAGCCCCGACGCGCCGGTCTGGCCGCCGGTCATGCCTCCACCACCGAGATACCGCACCGCCGCAACCGCGGCGACAACCGCCAGCGCGGTGAGGAGCACCGCCATGCGCGTGCGCTCGTTCGACGGTTTGGCGTCAGCCATCGCTGCCCTCCGCTGCACCGGAAACCCCACCGGTCAGACGCCGCAACTGCTGCGGGTCGGCCTCCACCAGGAAGGTGGCGATCCGCACCGCGATCTTGAGTTCCTGCGATACGGGGTCCTCGTCGCCGGACAGGCTGAGGCCCTCCACCAACAGAAATTCCGGGCTTGACTGCAACTCGGCCAACATCTCGCGAATCTGGCGATACTCACCCTCGACTCCGAAGTTGATACTGAAGCGGACAAAGCCGGTTTTCGTGTCCTCGTTGGCGGTGTAGGAGTAGCTCCCCGGAAGCAGACCCGCGTTGCGCGTCGCCGAGCCCACCGCCCGCAGAATGTCGGTCAGGCGACCGTCAAGGGTCCCGAACACCTCGTCATGCAGAGTCGTGAACTGCCGCTCGGTTTCTTCCACCCACTCGCGGTCCCCACCGGTGGCTTTCATGAGGCCCTCGACTCTCGCGAGTTCCGCCTCGAGATCCAGGACCCGGTCCCGGACCTGTGCCCGCCGCCCACCGGACTCCGAGGTCTGCCACACATACAGTACGGCGGTCCCGAGGCACAGCACCACCGCCGGCAGCCACACCGGCAGGAGCCTCCGCCAGGGCCTGAGATCCACCGTCATGAGGCCCCCTCGGAGGCCAGGTACTGCACCCTCATGGTCAACACATACGTGCCGGTGCTTGAATCTTCAGGGGTCCTCTCACTCGCCAGCGTCGGGTCGTCGAACCGGGGGTCCTCGACCAGGTTGTCGATGAAGTCGAGCATGGCATCGCGGTTTCGCGCCACCACTTCAAAAGCCAGCATCACCCCTTCCGGGCTCACCGAGGGCGTGATGCGTGTCACCCGAACGTCGTATGGCATCACGTGTTCGATGTCGTCGAGCATCCGCAGCCACGAAAAAGCGTGCTCCTGAAGCACCAGGTTGGTGGCATTGACCCGCGCCTCGAGCGACCTCCACGGGACCCTGTCCAAAATCGCGATCTCCTGCCGTGCCGCTGTGCCGAGTTCGCTGTAACGCTCTTCGAGGGCGTCCCGGGTCGCGATTTCGTCTTCGACGGCGCGGTTGGTGATCAGAAAGAACCGGAGATTCAAGGCGATAAAAATCAGCGCGATGGCGCCTGCGGCGATCGTCATCACCCACACCGGACGGGTGTTCAGGAAGGGGCGCGATGCGAGACTCGGGGTGATCATCGGACCTCCCCGGTGACGACGGCAAGCGCCGGCTCCAGCCGGGCAGCGCCGAGACGCCCGGCGACCGTTGACGGTCCGCACAGCGGCGTCGGCGGCCCCACGAACGGGGCCAACTGGGGCAATTCCGCCACCCACCGGCGCAGCTCGATGTCCAGGACCGGGTCGTCGCACACCAGTTTCACCTCGATCTCACCCCCGAGCCCGATCTTGTCACGGATGAACTCCAGATTGAGCCGCAGCTCACGCTCGATCGACCGGCCCACGGCCGCCATCGGCGAAAGCGGTTTGGTCCGCAGCAGGCGGGGCGTCCCTCCGTCCAGCAGCATCAACGACAGGAAGGCCGGTTCCAACTGAATCAGGAGCAGCGGGCGATCGCTCGAGGGTGTTCGCGGGACCAGGGCAAAGAGCCTGGTTGTGATGAGGCCCGGTTGAATACCGATGGTGTTGAAGGTGTTCTCGAGTGAGGCCACCGCCCTTTCGATGCCGGCCAGGATCAGGACCCGGCGGTGTCCCCACACCTCCGGCAGACGCACGACCGAGAGCCGGAGCTCGGTGGGCGCCACCGGTAAGAGTTTCTTGAGGCGCCAACGGATCACGTCGTGCACCTCGCTCTCCTTGCGCGGCAGCTTGTCGGCCTCGAGGAGGAAGGCACGCATCCAGCTGGTCGGTACGACCACGGCCGCGGTGGAGGTGCCCTCCGCAGCTCCCTTGAGCCGCGTGAAGACCGGAGCGACAACCTCACGGTCGACCGCTTGCAGACCCACCGGCCCGACCTCGAATGCGCCCTCCGGTACATCTTCGACCGCGCAGTGAAACTCGCCCGGACCGGTACGGTGGACGACCGCGACGTTTTCCCCTCCGAGGTCCCATGCGGTGGCCGGCGGCGGGCTGGTGAGGAAGCGTTCCCAGTTCATTCGACGAACGTCACCTTGTTGATGTCATACAGCGATGTCTCTCCGGCAAAGACCTTCTGCAGCGCCGACTCGCGGAGAAACCGCATGCCCTCCGCCTTGGCCGCCCGCTTGATCTCCGCCGCTGAACGGCGATCGATGATGAGCTGGCGGATGTTGTCGGAGAGATTCAGGAGCTCGGCGATGGCCAACCGCCCGCGATAACCGGTGCCGTTGCATTCGATGCACCCGCCGCCCTCGTAAAAGGTGAAATCCCGGTAGCGGTCGGCGTCGAGCCCGGAGTCGTCGAGCAGAGTGTCCGACACCCGGGCCGGTCGCTTGCAGTGGACGCAGATGCGGCGCACCAGCCGCTGCGCGAGCACGCAGTTGAGGGCCGCGACGAAGTTGTGGAGGTCGACGTTCATGTTGAGGAAGCGCCCGATCACGTCGACCACGTTGTTGGCGTGAACGGTCGTGAAGACGAGGTGGCCGGTGAGGGCCGACTGAACGGCGATCTGAGCCGTCTCCTCGTCGCGGATCTCGCCGACCATGATCTTGTCCGGGTCGTGGCGCAGGATCGACCGCAGACCACGGGCGAAGGTGAGGCCCTTCTTTTCGTTGACCGGAATCTGGGTGATGCCCTGAAGCTGATACTCGACCGGGTCCTCGATGGTGACGATCTTGTCCTCGCTCGACCGGATCTCGGACAGACAGGCGTACAGCGAAGTCGTCTTCCCCGAACCGGTCGGACCGGTCACCAGCACCATGCCGTAGGGCTCGTTGATGAACTTGCGCAGCTGGCGCTTGGTGTCGTCTTCGAACCCGAGCACATTGAGGTCGAGAGTCTTGAACTCGGCGTTGGTCGATTCCTTGTCGAGGATGCGGATGACGGCGTCCTCGCCGTGCACCGTCGGCATGATCGAAACACGGAAATCGATGGTGCGGCCTGAGAACCTGACCTTGAAGCGGCCGTCCTGCGGGATTCTCTTTTCCGCGATGTCGAGCTCCGACATGACCTTGATCCGGCTGACGATGGTCGAGTGGTGGCGCTTGTCGATCGATTTCATCGCCTGGTAGAGGACGCCGTCGATGCGGTACTTCACCACCACCTCGCGGTCCTGGGTCTCGATGTGGATATCGGAGGCCCGGCGCTGGATGGCGTTGAACAGGATCGAATCGACCAGCCGGATGATCGGCGAGGAATCGGCGGTGATGCGGTCGATGGAGAGGACCTCGCCACCGTCCTCCGCCTCCTGGACCAGCTGCAGGCTGAATCCCTCGGTGGCCTCGTCAAGCACCCGCTGGGTGGACTCGGATTTTTCGAGAATGTCCGCGATGCGATTCGCCGGACCGACGGCCACTTCGAGGGGGCGGGCCAAAGCGAGCTCGATCTCGTTGACGCTGACGATGTTGGAGGGGTCCGCCATCACCACGAACAGGGTTTCGCCCTCGGCGCGTTGCGGCAGGAACTGGTAGCGCAGCATCACCTCGACCGGTATGGTCCGGAAAAGCTCCGGATCGACGTGGAACTCGCGCAGAGGATCGAAGGGCAACTGCAGCCGTTCGGCCAGCTCCTCGGCTTTCTGCTCTTCCTGGTTGCCCGCCCGCGCCTGGTCGAGGATCACGAGTTGTTCTTCGATGTCAGGTTCCGTCGCCATATATCCTCATGCAATCTTGGTGACGATCGTGAGCAGGGGATAGTAAACGGACAGCAGCAAGGCCGCAACGATCACACCCATGACCACCAGAATCAGAGGCTCGATCAACGTCACCACCCGCCCCAGGGTAAACTCGATCGACTCATCAAAGAAATCCGAGGTGTGGCTCAGCATCTCCGGCAGCGCTCCCGTCGACTCGCCGACCCGCACCATGGCCAGGGCGAGGTCCGGCACCTGGCCGGTGTCCGACAGGGCGTCCGACAGCGGCCGGCCCTCCTGCACCTCCTGCACGCAGCCTAAAAAAAGCTCTGCGATATAGGTGTTGCTCACCGAGGTCGCGGCGGTCTCCAGACCCGGTACCATCGGCGTCCCGCCGCCGAGCAGGATGGCCAACGAACGGCTGAACTGAGACAACGAAAAAAGGTGCGAGAGGTGGCCGATCAGCGGCACACGCAGACGCCAGCGGTCGGTGATCATGCGCCCGCTCGGCGACGACCGCCATACCCGCAGCGCGTACAACCCCGCCACCATGCCGACGATGATGAGGATGAAATTGTCTCGCATGCTATTGGCGAGCCCGATCACCAGCCGCGTCGGCAACGGCAATTCGGATTCGAACTGGACGTAGAAATCGGAGAAACTCGGAATCACGTAGGTCATGAGGAGGACGACCAGACCCGCGGCGAGAGTCACCAGGACCGCCGGATACGTCATCGCGCCGATGATCTTCTTGCGGACCTTCTCCACCAATCGCTGATAGTCCACGAAGCGGCCGATCACCTGCTCCAACTCACCCGTGCGTTCACCCGCCCGCAGCGAGTTGGAATACAGGCGCGGGAAGGTGTCGCCGAGGGCCAGGAACGCATCCGACAACGAGATGCCTGTGGTCACCTGTTGGTGGACCTTGTCGAGCAGGGCCCTGAAGTGGGGGTTGGACTGCTGGTTCTTGAGCAGATCGAGCGACTGGGCCAGCGGCATTCCGGCATGGAGCAGGGTCATGAGCTGGGTGTTGAAGAGCATGAAGTCCTGGCCGCTGACCTTTTCCGATTTCGAAAAGAACGGCACCCGGAAACGTGAGCGCGCGGCTGAAAGACTGAAGACGTGAAACCCTTCGCCTTCGAGCTCGCGGCGCAAAGAATCGCCTGACGCCGCCACCCTGCGTTGCTCCACCACCGAACCATCAGGGGCCCCCAACCGGCAGACGAACTCCGGCACTCAGTTGCCTCCCGGCTCCTGAAGCTGGACGATCAACACCAGACCGGATTCAGGGTCTTCAGAATTACCGGCGCCGATATAGACCTTCTGGTTTGGCGACAGGAGAACATTGGTACGAAGATACTGCTGGCTCAGCTGCTCCCCGTCGGCCCCCACCTTGACCCGTTCCAGGGTCAGGCTGCGAAGCTGTATCCGGTCTCCCAGGTCCGGCGCACCCCACGGCGTTTCCGCCGAGTGGACCGGACTCTGGGTCACAAAAGAGACCTTGAACCCGCCGCCGAGAGACGCCTGCGCGTCGCCACCCAGGGTCCCCTCGAGGGCCGCACTCCCAAGGCTCCGGTAGGACGGGAACTTGAACATCTTGCGCAACCGATCATTGGCTTCGACCTCATTGGCGGAACCGAACGGCTGTTCGACACCGCCCTCGAGAAGTTCGATGTGGATCCGGTAATCGGCCGGCAGCCTGTCGAGCTCGTCGATCATCCGCACCACGCGGTTGATGACCTCGGGGAAGTCCTGCACGACGATCCGCGAGCGACTCGGCTGCAGTGTCAGGCTTCCCTGATCCGACAACAGAGGTTGGACGGCGATGGTCGCTTCGGCAACCGACACGTACCGCAACGTGAAGGCCCGGGAGACCGTCTCGACGGCAGACGCCACCGTCACCGCCGCCAACACCAACGCAAACACGGCAAAAATAGTATTGCGGGTCACGGTATCAGAGCTCCAGCGCCGGGTTGACGATGAAGTAGACCGCCGTGTCGTTGTCCTCGTCATTGGCGAAATGGTAGACCCTGACGTCATCCCCAGGCATCTCCACCTCGACCGTCGGCGGTGTCGCCCCGACCTCGGAGACCGCGCCGGCGTCGAGCGACAACGGCGGCATCGCGTCTCCTCCGGGCGGCAGCAACTGCCAGACACCGGCGCCGACCAGCGCCAGGACGCAGGCGGCCGCTGCAGCCAGCCACGGCCGGCGATGTCCTCGAAGCCGCCCTGCCAGACGCTGTTGACGGATCTGTCCGGTGACCGCCGCGGCACACGCTTCGATCCGGGCCAGATCGTCGGGCAGGGGTTGCGCCGTGACGAAGAGCAGACAAGGTTCCACTGACCGCGCCCACGTCTCACACGAGGAGCACTCGCAGAGGTGGCGGCGGAAATCCGGCCGCCCATCCTCCTCCATCGTCTCCTCGAGGTAGGCGTCCAGTTGGTGTCGGAATTCGGTACAGTCCATTTCATCCCCTCTCGGAAGCGGGCAGGTATTCCGGAAAATGCTCTCGCATCGCTTTCCGGAGAACTTTTCGGGCTTGAAACACATGATTGCGCACCGTGGTCGCCGAGCACCCGAGGATCTCTCCGACCTCGGCGGTCTCGAGGCCCTGCATCTCGCGCAGCACGAACGCGCTCCTCTGCTGCGGCGTCAGCACCCCGACAATCTGTTCGAGAATGCGGTCCGCCTCGTGACGGTCGGCGCGGGTGCCGGCGCTCTCGCCTTCTCCCACCAGGTGCAGACGGTGTTCGAAGCCGGCCTTGTGGACGCGCTCGCGGCTGCCGCGGGAACGCAGCAGATCGATCGCGACATTGGTCCCGATTCGATAGAGCCAGGTCGAGAACCGGTAGCGCGAGTCGTAGCGGTCAAGCTGCTGCCAGGCCTTGAGGAAGGCCATCTGCACCACGTCCCACGCCTCCGTCTCCTCACCGAGGATCCGGGCGACCGCCCGATGCAGACCACCCGAGTGGCGGCGCACGATGTGGGCAAAGGCCCCCTCGTCGCCCTGACGCGCCGACTCCACCCACGAGCGGTCATCCATGACCACCTCGCTCAGATTCGGCCTTTCCACCGGCAGCGTGCACAGGTTCTCCTTCAATATCGTCTCCCCGGTAGGGTTTACGGAACATCGCCCACCACCGTTGGGATCCTCGAGGGTGATGCTAGCACCTCGGCGGGCGAGAACGCCCGCCTCGGCTTTTTCCGGCGCCTGCGTCAGGCGACGCAGGCGCCGGAAAAAGGAAGGGAAGCAAGGTATGATGCGGTTGTTACGGCTGGAGGCGCCATGGATATTTCGATCGAATACTGCGTGACCTGAAACTACCTGCCTCGGGCCGCCGGGCTGGCGGCTGAGTTGGATGCTGAGTTCGGGACCTCGACCAGACTGATCAAGGGTTCCGGGGGAGTCTTCGAAGTCATGGTCGACGGCGCACCGGCGTTCTCGAAAGCCGCCCTCGGGAGATTCCCCGACTCCGATGAGGTGGCCGCCGCCATTCGCGGCCGCTGAGATTGCCTGGAGCTCAGCTCTCGTCGTTGCCGCCGGGCCGCCGGCGATAGATGAACCGCCCCAGGATCCGCGAGTACGGGGTCCACGCCTCGTCTTCCGAACCATCTGCGGTGATCGCCTCCCACATCCCCGCCATCTTCGAGTCGAGATTGTCCGCCATGTGGACGAGCAACGCTTCGGGGGTCTTCGGCCGGCGCGGCGAACCGTATTCGAATTCGCCGTGGTGGGCGAGCAGGATATGGAGGAGCAGACGCCGGGTCTCGCCGGGGAAAGCCTCGAGCTCTCCGATCTTGCGTTCGACAAACAGCACTTCCATCGGCAGGTGTCCGAGCAAACGGCCGTCGTCGGTGTACTCGATCGAGGGCCCGAGCTCGAGCTCCCAGACCTTGCCGAGATCGTGGAGCAGCGCTCCGGCCACCACCAGATCCGGGTCGGCGCCGTAATGCGGTGCGAGCATCTTGGCCGCTGTCGCGACCGAAACCGTGTGTTCCAATAGCCCCGAACGGAAAGCGTGGTGCATGGAACGGGCCGCCGGGGCGACTTTGAAGCGAGGCTCCACCTCCGGGTCGGAGAAGACCCGGAACAGGAGTTGGCGCACATTCTCGTCGGCAACATCCTCGATAAAGGCGTTCAGCTGCTTCCACAGCAGGTCCGGATCGACGGTCGAGGATCGAACAAAATCCTCGTGGTCCACCTGTTCGTCAGCCACCTTTTCGGCTTTGCGGACCACCACCTGCAACTGTTGGTTGTAGCGCTGGACCTGGCCGATGACGGCCACGACGTTGCCCGGTTCGAAGACCTCGCGCAACCGGTCGACGTTCTGCCAGACCAGCGCGGTCACCTCGCCGCTCCGGTCGCCGATGGTGGCCGCGAGATACGACCCGCCGCCGCGCCCCTGGCGGACATCCGACGTGCGGACAGCATAGCTCTCCTCGACTTCGTTGCCGGCCTTGAGGTCCTTGATCCACGTCCGTTGGCGCCGGCTCATGCGGACATCACAATCCACCCAGGTTGCCGTACACGATCGCGAGCCGATCTTCGTACACTTTCACCAGGTATTCCTTCTTGAGTTTTTCGACCAGGCCTCGGGTCTGCCCTTCGTAGGTTTCAGCCGACACCTGGCGCCTGATATCGTCCGACACCTCGGAAAAGGGCTGGTAACCGGCAGGAATGGTCTGCATCAGACGGATGATCTGGACCCCGCCGGGGACGAGCAGGGGATTGGTCACACCACCGTCTTCGAGATTTGCGAGAGCCGCCTTGAGCTCGGGCCGGCAATCATCGACCGGAATCGCGCCCAGTTCCTGCAGCTGGCTCCCGGCGAGGGTGGCCTCGGCTTTGAGGTCGGCGCCGTCACGCACTCTGGCCACCATCCCGTCGGCGCGGCGAATGGCGTCGCCGGCGCTCGAACCTTCGTCGGAAATGAAGACCTGCTCCAACACGACCTTTTCCGGCACCGCGTAGTCCTCGATCTGTTGTTCGTACAAACGGCGGAGCTCTTCTTCGGTGATCTCCAGCGGGCGCACTTCCCCCTGCACCGCACGCTGCAGGAGGATGGTCCGGCGGTAGCGCTCGCGCAGCTGTTCCATGGTGAGGCCCGAGCTCTCCACCGCCGCCTCCCACGCCTCGTCCTCCAGGAGGTTGTTCTCCTCACGGAGATTCCGGAGAGCCTGGTCGACCATCTTCTCGTTGATTTCGATGTTCTTTTCCGCCGCACGCTCGAGCAGTACCATCTCGTCGACCATTTCGGCGAGCAGGGCCTGGGTCAGCTGCCGGATCTCGTCTTCGGTGGGCGCCGTCGGCATCTGCGTGAGCTCGACCTGCAACCGCTTGGTAAAGTCCGAAATCGTGATGATCCTGTCGTTCACTCGCACCAGGATCCCCTCGATCACCATCCGGTCCTGGGCCGCGACCGCGGTCGCCATGACCGTCAGAATCAACGCCACCAGGATATTTCGACTACGCATCAACTCGACCCTCCCCGTACTTTCCATCGTAGGCGAACCACAGATTTGTCGATGTGACCTCGACACCGACCTCGGACGCCAACCGTTCGATGCAGTCGCGCGTGTGCTCGCGGGCGCCCTGCTCCAAACGTTCCTGCCGAACCGACGCTTCGACTTCCGCCCGGGCCGGCGGGCCCTCCGGGATCATCTCCAGCACCTGAATGATGTGGTAGCCGGAATGCCCCTGAACCGGATCCGAAATATCACCGGACGCCAGCGAAAATACCACCTCATCAACCTCCTCGGGCAGGCTTCCCTGGAAAAAAACGCCGAGCTCCCCACCGTCCATCGCATTTGGTGCGCGGCTCATCTCCTGACTCACGGCAACGAAATCCTCTCCCGCCGCCAAGCGCTGACGGGCGGACTCCGCCGCCTCGAGACTGTCCACCAGGATCTGGCGAACGTGCGCCTGCGCCGGCAGGGCCTCGGCCATTCGCATTTCGACCTCGCGTTCGATCTCCTCCACCGGCGGTTCGGGCGGAGGACCGCAGAGCTCGCCGAGAAACCACCGCATTTCGCCCGGGCCGAGGCGCAAGGGGTCGCTGGTTGTCAGTATCTGGTGCCGCCGGGCCGCCTCGATCACCACCTGCCGGTCGAGGTACTGGTCGAGGAGCCCCGAAGCGATTCGTCCGCTGATCCCCTGCCACGCCTCGCCGGTCGCCTCTCCGATGTATTTCTGAAACGGCGGGATTTCGAGGTCGCTCCCGCCCACCCTGGCCAACCCGGTCGCAGAACCGCCACACGCCGAAGTCTGGACCGCGGCGGCGAGAAGCAACGCGATGAGAAAGGGATGCGCAACACCCATCCGGGAAGCCTAGCATGACTGGTTCGCTCAGGGCGGGAGGGAGGAGCGATACAGGGGGCGCAGAACCCAGCCGAACAGGCTGCCCAGCGGCCGCCAACCGAGGTTCAGACGGGGGCTGGTGACCACCAGCTGGCCAGGCCGGGCCGGGCTCGCGTACACACCGTTGCCGAGGTCCTCGCCGTGACCGCTGGTCATGGCGCCATCATATCTGTGCTACTGACCGGCGTCCTCATGCAACTGCCGCAGGAACTCGAGAACCTCGCCGACACCCGGCCCGCCGTCACCGATGGGGAATGTGATCTCGCCATCCGGGCTGAGCTGCGCTCCCGGTCGGTCGGTCACGGCCTCGACGAGTCCGGCGGAGGGCACGACCGCCGGGTCGAGCCGCAAACGCCACTTCCGCCCGCGACGGATCACCGCGGCGACCCCGGCGCGTCGGGCCGCCATCCGCACCCGCTGCGCCTCGGCCAGGGCATCGACCTGGGCCGGCGCCGGACCGTAGCGATCGGCCATCTCCTCGAGCAATTCCGCCAGGCCCTCTTCGCTGTCGCAGGCGGCCAGCCGCTTGTAGAAGCTCAGGCGCAGGGCCGGCTCGGGAAGATACGGCTCGGGCAACTGGAGATCGACGCCGAGGCGCAACTCCACTTCGCGCCGCGAGGCGGCCGGCCGGCCTTCGAGCTCGGCAACCGCCTCCTCGAGCAGCTGGCAGTAGGTCTCGAAACCGACCGCCTCCATGAAGCCGTGCTGCTCGGCCCCCAGAAGATTGCCGGCGCCCCGGATCTCGAGGTCGCGGGCCGCGATCCGGAAGCCGGCGCCGAGCTCGCAGAACTCCTGGATGGCCGCGAGGCGGGCCCGCGCCATCGGCGACAGCGGCTGGTTCGGCGGCACCAGAAAATAGGCGAAGGCGAGGCGATCGGACCGTCCGACCCGGCCGCGCAGCTGGTAGAGCTGGGCCAGCCCGAAGCGATCGGCGCGGTTGACCAGCAGGGTGTTGGCGTTGGGGATGTCGAGCCCGTTTTCGATGATGGCAGTCGCCAGCAACACCTGGGCGTCGCCGTCGAGAAACGCGCGCATCGCCTTCTCGAGGTGGCGCTCAGACATCTGGCCGTGAGCCACCACGACGCTGGCCTCCGGCACGATCCTGCGCAACCAGTCGGCGAAGGCGCCGATCGAATTGACGCGATTGTGGACGAAGTAGACCTGGCCTCCCCGTTCGAGTTCGTAGAGGATCGCCTCGCGGACGATGTCCTCCGAGAACTGGAGGACGCTGGTCTCCACCGCCTGGCGGTCGCGCGGCGGGGTCTCGATGATCGAGATGTCGCGGAGACCGCTGAGCGACAGATTGAGGGTGCGCGGGATCGGCGTCGCCGACATGGCGACCACGTCGACCTCCGCCCGCAGCCTCTTGAGCCGTTCCTTCTGGGCGACGCCGAAGCGCTGTTCCTCGTCCATCACCACCAGACCGAGGTCGCGAAAAACGACCGACTCTCCGAGCAGGCGGTGGGTGCCGACCACCACGTCGACCGTGCCGTCGGCAAGACCCTTGACGGTGTCCTTGGCCTCGGCCGGGGTCGAGAAGCGGGAGAGCATACGGGTCTCGACCGGGAACCCGGCAAAGCGCCGACGCAGGGTCTCGAGGTGCTGCTCGACCAGAATCGTGGTTGGCGCCAGCACCGCCACCTGTTTGCCCTCGAGCACCGCCTTGAAGGCGGCGCGGATGGCGACCTCGGTTTTTCCGTAGCCGACATCCCCGCACAACAGCCGGTCCATCGGACGGGTGGATTCCATGTCGTTCTTGATGTCGGCCACCGACCGTTCCTGGTCCATCGTCAACTCGAATTCGAAGGCGTCCTCGAACTCACGCTGCCACGGCGAGTCCGGTGAGTAGGCAAAGCCCTCCGCGGCGTGGCGCACCGCCGCCAGCCGCAGCAACTCCGCCGCCATCTCGCGCACCGCCTTGCGGACCCGCGACTTCCGGCGCTTCCACGAACCGCCGCCGAGACGGTCGAGGGTGGGTGTGATGTCAGCCTCCCCCGACGCGTACTTCTGGATCAGGTCGGCCCTTTCCACCGGCACCAACAGCGAGTCGCCGCCGTGATACTCGAGGACCATCATCTCGATTTCGCGGTCCTCGACCACGACCCGGCGGAAGCCGGTGAAGCGCCCGATTCCGTGGTCGAGGTGGACCACCAGATCGCCGCGCCGGAGGTCGCGAAGATCGGAAATGAACGCGCTCGGCCCCGACCGACGCGGACGCGGCATCGGAGTGGCGGTGAGGTCGCGTCGACCGTAGACCGCGAGGCCGCCCTCCCAGACGAAGCCGTGTTGCGGTCCGCCCTGGACAATCGCCACATCGCCCGCGCCGACCGGAGCACCGACCGGCGTCACGCCGCCCTCGCTCAAGAGGTGGAAGAACCGTTTCCCCTCCCCGACCGACGCCACTACCAGCACCTGGGCGAGGTCCTGCCCCCGCCGCGCCCTCAGGGTCGGCACCAGATCGGGGAGCCGGCGGACGAAGTTCTCGGCGGCGCTGGTCGGCAGGCGCCGCCACGCCGTCGACCCGTCCATCAGTTCGAGGCGTTCGATCCGCAGGGCCGGGCTCTCGAGCGCACCCTTGAGCTCTTCCGGAGTTTGCAGCATGGTCTCGGGGGACGGCAGATCCATCTCGCGCCGGCTCAAAGCCGTCCACTCGCGTTGTTGGACCGTCCACCACCGGCCGATCTCACCCATGACCTCGTCGCGATCACACACCACGATGTTCGAAATCAGCTCGATCCAGCTGGTAGCACCCCCTGCGAGGTGGAGGGCGCCCCACCACAGACGGCGTTCGGCGCCTGCGGCCGCCACGCCCGCCAGCGCCGGGTGGTCAGTTGCCAGAACCGAGGCGAGCCCCGCCAGCCGGGCGGAGTCAGTGGGAAAGGGCTCGAGCGGAACGACGGCGACCGCGTCCTGCGGATCGCCCTCGCCGCGCTGGGTGGCCGGGTCGAAGAGACGAATGGACTCCACCACGTCGTCGTCGAGCTGGAGCCGGACCCCGGTGTCGCCGCCGGTGTGGAGATCGATCACCCACCCACGAATGGCGAACTCGCCCGCCTCTTCAACGAGATCGGCGCGGCGGTAGCCGGCGGCGGTGAGTCGAACCGCGAGATCGCGAGCGTCGATTCGATCGCCGACCCGCAGCTCGAAGGCGCACGCGGTCACCGCCGAGGGCTCCGGAATGGGGGTCCCCAGCGCCCTGGCCGGAACCACCACGAGATCGACATCGTCCGCAGCGAGCCGGACCAGGAGATCGACCAGCCGCAGCCGTGCCGCCAGCGGGGGCTCGGCGCCGAGGTAGGGGCCGGCCATCTCGGCCGGAACCACCCCCACCGTCACCCCCGGCGCGAGCAGCCCGAGCCCCGCCGCCAGGTCATCGGCGTCGGCGACATGGGGCACGACCACCAGGGTTCGCCGGGCCGGCCACCCGTGGGCCGCGGCGGCGGCGAGGACCAATGCCCGGGCGCCGGGGACCACACCGCCCACAGCCAGCCCCTCCACCCCGCGATCGAGGTCGCGGACGAGCGCGCCGAGGTCGGGAAGTGGGTGACTTTTCACTATTTAAGCCGGCTGGGGAAAGCTGTTTTGAGTTCTTCGTTTTGAGTTTTGAGTGTCGAACGTTGAGGGTTGGGTCTTCAGTCTTGAGTTTTGCCCACCACCCCTGAACTCATCGTTGTCAGTTCCCTGCTTCAGGGCGAAGAGTGGGGTCCGAAACTCAAAACTCATGACTGAGCCTCTTGCAATAATCACATTCAAAGGCGGGGCAGGCCCCGCCACTACAGAGGAATGTCCTTTGTGGGTAGGGGCGGCACCTGTGCCGCCCGACCTCGATCAGGCGCGATAGGTCCGATTTCGGCGAGTCGTTCCATGATGAACCAGCGTTCTAGACCATCTTGAGGAGATGACCCATCTTGTTCTTCTTGGTCTCCAGGTAGACGCGGCTGCGGTCGTTCGGCGGGACTTCGAGCGGCACGCGCTCGACGATCTCGAGACCGAAACCGCGCAACGCCGTGTATTTCGTCGGGTTGTTGGTCATCAGACGCAGCCGGCGCGCCCCGAGGTCGACCAGGATCTGGGCGCCGGTCCCGTAATCGCGCGGGTCGGCCTTGAAGCCGAGGTGAAGGTTGGCCTCCACCGTGTCCTCGCCCTGGTCCTGCAGCTCGTAGGCCCGCAGCTTGTTGAACAGACCGATGCCGCGACCCTCCTGCAGCAGGTAGAGGAGGATTCCAGCTCCCTCCTGCGCGATCTTGGCCATGGCGGCCTCGAGTTGAGCGCCGCAGTCACACCTCCGCGACCCGAACACGTCGCCGGTGAGACACTGCGAGTGCACCCGCACCAGCACCGGTTCGGCGGGGTCGATCGCGCCCATCACGAGCGCCACGTGCTCCTCGCCGGTCACCCGGTTCCGATAGCCGAGAATTCTGAATTCGCCGAGCTCGGTGGGGAGCTCCGGTCCGGCCACCCGCTCCACCAGGTTCTCGTTGCGCATGCGATAGGCGATCAGATCGGCCACGGTGAGGATCCCGAGGTCGTGATCCTTGGCAAACACCTGCAATCGGGGCAGACGGGCCATCTGGCCGTCCTCATCCATGATCTCGCACAGGACCCCCGACGGAGTGAAACCGGCCATTCTCGCGAGATCGGCCGCCGCCTCGGTGTGACCGGCCCGTTTGAGCACCCCACCGCGACGGGCGCGCAGCGGGAACATGTGGCCGGGCCGTTGCAGATCCTCGGCGACGGTCTTGGGGTTCACCAACGCACGGACGGTGGCCGCCCGATCGTGGGCCGAGATGCCGGTTGTCGTGCCCTCGCGGACCTCGACGCTGACGGTAAATGCGGTGCCGTGGGTGGAGGTGTTCTTTTCCACCATCGGCGGCAGACCGAGTTGATCACAGCGTTCGGCGGTCAGGGCGACGCAGATCAGCCCCCTGCCGTGGCGCGCCATGAAGTTGATGGCCTCCGGGGTCACCATGTCGGAGGCAAAGATGAGGTCGCCCTCGTTCTCGCGATCCTCGTCGTCGACCACGATGATCTGCTGGCCCTGGGCAATCCGTGCAACGGCCTCTTCAACCGTCAGAAAATCGCGTTTCTTGTCCTTGGTCATCTGGAAACTCCCGGTGCGCCCCTCCAACGCCGAACCCGAATGGTAGCCCGGAGCGCGGCATGCCGCAAGCGCACACGGATACGGGACACGTGCGGCGGAGGTGCCATTTTCAATATTGTTGGACTCACCGACAAACACGTCGGCAGGGTGACACGAGCCAACAATGTTGAAGGTGGCTCCTCTCGGGAACCCCGAACGGATACGGGACGCGTGCGGCGGAGGTGCCATTTTCAATATTGTTGGACTCACGGACAATCACGTCGGCGGGGTGCCACGAGCCAACAATGTTGAAGGTGGCTCCTCTCGGGAAGCGCGTCCTGAAAGGCGGTTTCACTCGACCGCTCGAGAACGGTACACTGTTCGCGTTCACCGGACGTGCCGTCTCGACGATTTTGCGAACACGGGGGATCTCGACGCGAGTTCACTCTATCGGGCCCAAACATCGTCTGAGGGGGGCACTCACGGGCAACAACGCCGTGAGCATCGGGATGACCCTCGGGAAGGAAGTCTCCCGGAGTGAACATCCACGATTGCCGCACGCCGGAAAGGTAAACTTTCAACCGTGAGTACAACGAACCCCGTCATCTATCTCGACAACAACGCTTCGACGCCGTGCGATCCGCTGGTGGTGGAGGCGATGCTGCCCTATTTCGGCGGCGTCTTCGCCAACCCCTCGAGTCGCAACCACGGGCCGGGCCGCGAGGCCTTCTCGGCGCTCGAGGAGGCGCGCGCCACTGTCGCCCGTCACCTCGGCGCCCGGTCGGCAACCGAGATCGTCTTCACCTCCGGCGCCAGCGAGGGCAACAATCTCGCCTTGATCGGCGCCGCAACCGCCCTCGCCGGGCGAGGCCGCCACCTGGTGACCCAGGCCACCGAACACCCGTCGGTCCTCGAACCGCTGCGGTGGCTGGCCTCATCCGGGTGGGAGCTTTCCGTCGTCGGGGTCTACGGTGACGGCCGGGTCCGGCTCGACGAGCTCGAAGCGGCCCTCCGCGACGACACCACCCTCGTCAGCCTGATGCTCGCCAACAACGAGACCGGCACCATCCAGCCCTTGCGTGAGGCCGCGGATCTGGCGCACGGCCGGGGAGCGTTGATCCACTGCGACGCCGCCCAGGGCGCCGGCAAGATCGCGTTCGACGTCGACGCCCTCGGTGTCGATCTTCTGACCGTGTCGGGTCACAAGGTGTACGGCCCCAAGGGAATCGGGGCGCTTTACCTGCGCCGTCGCACCCCGTCTCTCAAGCTGCCGCCGATCATCCACGGCGGCGGCCACGAAAACGGTCTGCGTTCCGGCACCCCCAACGTCGCGGGCGCGGTAGGACTGGCGCGCGCCCTCGAGATCGCCGGGGGCGCGCTCGCCGAGGAAACCGCGCGAATCGCGGCGTTCCGCGACCACCTCGAAGGCCGGATCACCGCGGCCCTGGAGGGCTGTTCAGTCAACGGTGCGAAGACGCACCGCCTCCCCGGCACCAGCAATCTCTCTTTTGCCGGGATCGAGGGCAACGCCCTCCTCGCCTCGCTGCCCGATCTCGCGGTCAGCACCGGTTCGGCCTGCGCCTCCAACCACCCCGATGCGTCGCCGGTGCTGCGCGCAATGGGTGTCGGCAAGAAGCTCGCCTCGGCCTCGATCCGCGTCAGCCTCGGCCGCTTCACGACCGGCGACGAGATCGAGCGTGCCGCGCAGCGGCTCATCGATGAGGTGAGCCGATTGCGAACGCTCAGCCGCCGCCGCTGATGTAGCCGAGGGCCTCGAGCCGTTCGGCAGTGGCGTCATCGACCGTCACCGTCGGCACCGGCGCCGGCACGGGTCGCTCCGCGCTCAGGCGTTTGATCAGCTTTTCATGCCCGGTCGAGTTCCAGAAGTTCTCGGCGAGGACATCGGTCGTCTCGCCGGGATCGTTGGCGAGGTCGAAGAAGACATAGGGGTGACGCCATCGCTGATATCGATTCCTGACCCGCGTCATGAACGGCGGTTTGGTGTCGGAAAACGGGTTGCCCACCATCCCCGCCCGGGGATAGAGCTTCCAGTTCAGCGTGCGCATCGACATCACCCGTTCGCCGACCGGGAGGTCGAGTTGACTGAGGGCCGGAAGCGGCGTCGACAGTCCTTCGATCACGCGCCGCAGATCGACGCCCTCGAAGGTCGGCGGCGCCTCGAGCCCGACCACCGAGGTGATGGTCGGCGCGAGATCGATCAGCCTGACCTGGGGTTCGACGGTCGAACCGGCGGCGAGACCGTCCGGAAACCGGATCACCAACGGGACCCGCAGCAGCTCGTCGTAGAGGGTGTGCGAGTGCCACCCGACGACGCCGTGCTCGCCGAACTCCTCGCCGTGATCCGAGGTGAAGATCAGCAGGGTGTTGTCGGCGAGGCCCAACGCGTCAAGACCGTTCAGCAGCCCGCCGAAGGCCTGATCCACCGAACGGATCTCGGCGTCGTAGGCGGCCTTGATGTGGTCGAGATCGCGCTCGTCGATCACCACCTCGCCGCGGTTGATGCTGTTCAGGAGCTCCTTCGAGATCTCGTCCGGTAAGGGGCCGTCGTAGTCCCCGTCCAAGATCGCCAGCAGCTCGGCGTCGGGGGTATAGGGGTGGTGGACCTGGTAGGTGTGGAGAAAGAGAAAGGCCGGGCGATCCGGGTCCTCGCCCAACCACTCGAGACCGGAACGCACGGCGTCGTCAAAATCGGGGCCTCGCTCGTTGACCCCGTAAATTTCGAATCCACGGTCGAGCCCGAATTCGGGTGCGATCTGGCCGCCACCCGTGAAGGCGGCGGTCCGGTAGCCCACCCCTGCCAATACCGTCGCCAGGGTGGGCAGATCGCCGGGCAGCGGTGTTCGGCGGGCAAAAAACGCACCGTGGTGTTCCGGCAGCAGCGAGGTCAGCATGGTGGCGTGGGAGGGCAGGGTCGACGGCGCCTGGGTGATGGCGCTCGAGAACAACGCCGCCCCCTCGCGGAATCGGTCGACATTGGGGCTCGTAGGCTGGTCGTGTCCGTAGCACCCGAGGTGGTCCGGGCGCAGGGTGTCGATCGAGACCAGGATCACCGTCGGCGCCTCCTCGGGCACCCACCGCACGGTTGGAAGACCGAAGGTGGCCGGCGGCGGCGGCGGCGGGGCCCCTCCGCAGGCAGTCAACAATACCAGCGCACACCACGGTGCCAGTCTGTGCACGGCCCTCATCCCTCCTCGTGGTACAGCAGAACGCCCTCGAGGGAGGCCTCGAAGGTCTCGACGTCACGTTCCCACTGTTCCAGGAGCGGTGCGAGCGGCCTCTGTTCCTCGATCAAGCTTCGGGCTTCCGGAGAACCTGTGAGCAGATCCAGAGCGGGCGGGTCGCTCACGAACTCGTAGGGCTCCCTCCGCCAGGCGAAGTGATCGGGGTGCTGGTCGTGGATGGCAGCGAGCAGGTACAGACCGAGTGCCAGCGGCCGCAGCCGCGCGCGATCGGCGACGTGCAGTTCGACGCCGGTGCAAACCTCGCCGGCGTACTTCTGGAACTCCGGCCGGAACCTGGCGGGACGGAAGGCGACGCCTTCGAGGTCGAGGGCGCGAAGACCGGTCACGAGTTTGGCTTCATCCATCCAGGGGGCGCCCACGAGGTGAAACGGCCGTGTGGTGCCACGGCCCTCCGACAGGTTCGTGGCCTCCACCAGGCAGAGACCGGGGTACAGGGTCGCGGTGTCGAGGGTCGGCATGTTGGGGCTCGGCGGCACCCACGGCAGACCCGTTTGGTCCCACCAACGGTCCCGCTGCCATCCGCGACAGGGGACGACGGTGAGCTGGACATCCGGCCAGCGCTCACGATGCAGCAGCAGCGCGATCTCACCCAACGTCAGACCGTGGCGCGCCGGTGTCGGCAGCTGGGACACGAAGCTCTCGAACCCGGCCCCCACCAAACCACCCTCACGCGCCACCCCGCCGATGGGGTTGGGCCGGTCGAGGACCATGACCTCCACCGAAGTCTTTTCGCAGGCCTTCATGGTCTCGTCCATGCTGGCGGCGAACGTGTAGTAACGGCTGCCGATGTCCGGCAGATCCACGAGCAGAACATCGAGGTCTTCGAGATCGTCCGGTCGAGGCGCGAAGGTCGACGGTCCATCGCCATACAGTGACCGGATGGTGCTTCCTGTGAGCGGATCGCGGAGATCGTCCACGGCTTCCATATCCTGCGCGATGCCGTTGAGGCCGTGCTCCGGCGCGAAGAGCCGCACCAGCGGACCCACGGCGGCCGCCACGAGGGCGCCACGGGCCGGATCGAGGGCGGACGTCACGGCCGCGTGGTTGGCAAGCAGCGCCCACCGGCGGCCGCCGATCAGCTCCGGAGTGTCGAGGACTACTTCGAGGCCGGTAATGACCTTATCCATGGGTGCATGGTACCCCGACTCAATTTCGGATTTCGGATTTCGGATTTCGGATTTCGGATTTTGAACGGGCGGTCTTGACATCACTCGTTCCTGGCACTCCAGCCTCCGGCATTTGGATGAGTTGGGTGGGCCGGGAAACCTTTTGCCCTCATCCGGCATTACTAGATGTGGAAGCGGAGGCCGCAGATGAGGAACCGAAACAGAATCATGATGGTTGCGATGGCGGTTGGTGTCGCGCTTGGCGCAGCGCAGCCCTCAGTCGCAGCCGACACCGGAGAGACCGCGTACGCGACCTTCGCGGGTGGTTGCTTCTGGTGCATTGAGGCCGATTTCGAAAAGGTCGAAGGCGTGATCACCGTGACGTCCGGCTACACCGGCGGACACGTTGCCAACCCGACTTACAAACAGGTCTCGGCCGGCGGCACCGGCCACACCGAGGCCATCCGCGTGGTCTACGACCCGGGGGTCGTCACCTATGAAGAACTTCTGGACGTCTTCTGGCACAACATCGACCCGACGGTCAAGAACCGCCAGTTCTGCGATGTCGGCGACCAGTACCGGAGCGGGATCTTCTACCACGACGAAGCGCAGCGCGAAGCGGCCGAGAGGTCGCGGGCCCAGCTCGAAAAGAGCAAGCCCTTCCCCCAGCCCATCGTCACCGAAATCACCGAGGAGTCCGCCTTCTACCCCGCCGAGGTCTCCCACCAGGACTACGCCAAGAAGAACCCGATCCGGTATTCCTACTACAGGAAGGGGTGCGGGCGGGACAACCGTCTCCAGCAACTGTGGGGAGAAAAGAAATGAAGAACTCCATGCTGCGCGCCATGCTCATCGGTTGCCTGAGCCTGGCGATCGGGGCGTCTGCACTCCCGGCGTCCGCGCAGAAATCACAAACAATCAAGGGGGGCACGAAGATGAGCGACCAGGAACTGCGACAGAAACTGACGCCCGAGCAGTATCGGGTGACCCAGGAGGATGGCACCGAGCGCGCCTTCCAGAACGAGTACTGGGATAACCACCGCGCCGGCATCTACGTTGACGTGGTCTCCGGCGAGCCGTTGTTCGCCTCGATCCACAAATACGACTCGGGGACCGGTTGGCCGAGCTTCACCCGACCGCTGGTCGAAGACAACATCGTCGAGAAAAAGGACCGGAGCTGGTTCGTCGCCACGACCGAGATCCGCTCGGCCGGCGCCGACTCCCACCTCGGCCATGTCTTCAACGACGGGCCCGCGCCCACCGGCATGCGCTACTGCATGAACTCCGCCGCGCTCCGTTTCGTACCCGTGGAAGACCTCGAAGAGGAAGGGTACGCCGAATTCCTCGCGTTGTTCGAGGCCGCGCACACCTCCCAGCCGTAACCTCTCGGTGGCATCGCCTCTGTCGCCCCTCCGGGGCTGAGCACATATTGAAACACCCATGGTCCTGGGGCTTACGCCCCAGGCTACGATCTATCGCCGCTTCGCGGCTTCGCTCCGGGTAGTTGATTCCGAACTCGCCTGAGCGCGGAAGAGCCGTCGGCATTTGGCCCTTTCTCTCGTCACCTTGCGGCTTCGGTCCGGCTGGTGGGTTCCGAACCCGCCTGAGCGCCGGAGGCGCGACAGGTTGTAGCCCGGGGCGTCAGCCCCGGGAACGCTCATCGACAATAATCCGAAGCCCCGGAGGGGCGGCAGAATCCGGGGCTTTCCTTCGTTGTTGTGCGGTCTCGCTGTTGCAGTCACCTCATCGCGAAACTGACGTTCATTCCTCAGTTGCGCCGCGTTTGTGCCGGATCTGCGTCACAATGTCGCGCTAGAGTGAGGCATGGGGGTCGATGCATGAACGCTGATTCCACGCAACGCAGGCTCCGGCTCGCGCTGGTGTTCGGGGGACGATCGGGGGAGCACGAGGTCAGTATCGTGTCGGCGCGATCGGTTCACCGCGCTCTCGATCCGGCCCGCTACGATGTTGTCCCCATGGCCATCGACCGCCGTGGTCTGTGGGCGGACGCCGAAACCGCCAGCCGGGTCCTCGCCGAATCGGCCGACCGTGCCGACGGGGTCGTGGCCTTTGAGGGCGCTTCGCGGCTGGATCGACGGCTCCTGGACGAGGACTTCGACGTCGCCTTTCCTGTGCTCCACGGACCGTACGGCGAAGACGGGACGATCCAGGGTCTGTTCGAGATGCTGAGCGTCCCTTTCGTCGGCTGCGACACCGCCGCCTCGGCCCTGTGCATGGACAAGATCTTCTGCAAGCGCACGCTTTCCCATGCCGGTATCGCGACTCCGCAGTGGGTGGAGGTCGGCCGACGTTCGTGGAGCGAGGATCGAGAGGACATCGAGAGTCGGTGTCTGGATCTCGGGCTGCCGCTCTTCGTCAAACCCGCGCGGTTGGGCTCGTCAGTGGGTATCAGCAAGGTCAAGGCCCCCGCGGAACTGGCGAGAGCAGTCGATTGTGCGCTCAGCCACGGCCGCCGCGCGGTGGTCGAAAAGGGCATCGACGCGAGAGAGATCGAGGTGGCGGTGCTCGGCAACGACTCCCCACGGGCTTCGGTGCCGGGCGAGGTGGTGCCGGGCAACGAGTTCTACGACTACGCGGACAAATACCTCGATTCCACCTGCAAGCTGCTGGCGCCGGCGCCGCTCGACGACGACCTGACCCGGCGCGTCCAGGACCTGGCGGTCGATGTCTTCCGCCTCCTCGGCTGCGCCGGGATGGCCCGGGTCGATCTCTTCCTGGAACGCGAGGGCGGCGGTCTGTGGGTCAACGAGGTCAACACGATCCCCGGATTCACCTCGATCTCGATGTACCCGCGGCTGTGGGGACTCTCGGGACTCGACTACCCTTCGCTGATGGACGAACTGGTGCGGTACGCGCTGGAGCGCTGACCCCGGATCGACCCGGACCGGGCTCGTGCGTGCGCTATCATGCGGGCTGGATCAGCATTGATGTGACGACGGGATCGGGCTTGACCCGATCCCCGACAGGGTCTATGGTGCGCGCTTGTGAAATCTTTCTCTTGAAGATCTCACGCCAACGGAGAAGGAGACGAACCGTGAAAAAGATCACCCGCGAAGAAGCTCTCGCCTACCACACGGGCAAACGCCACGGCAAGACCGAGGTGGTGGCGACCAAACCCTGCCTCACCCAGCGCGATCTGTCGCTGGCCTACACTCCCGGCGTCGCCGAGCCCTGCCTCGAGATCGCCCGCGACCCCGACCTGGTCTACGAGTACACCAACAAGGGCAACCTGGTGGCGGTGGTCTCCAACGGCACCGCGGTCCTCGGTCTCGGCGACATCGGCCCGATGGCCGGCAAACCGGTGATGGAGGGCAAGGGCGTCCTCTTCAAGCGCTTTGCCGATATCGACGTGTTCGACATCGAGGTCGACACCAAGGACCCCAAAGAGATCATCCGCTTCTGCGAGCTGCTGTCGCCGACCCTCGGCGGCATCAACCTCGAGGACATCGCCGCGCCGGAGTGCTTCGAGATCGAGGAGACCCTCAAGAAGAGCTGCGACATCCCGGTCTTTCACGACGACCAGCACGGGACCGCGATCATCTCGGGCGCGGCACTGGTCAACGCCCTCGAAATCGCGGACAAGAAGATCGACCAGGTCAAGGTCGTCTTTTCCGGCGCCGGCGCGGCCGGGATCGCCTGCGCGAACTTCTACATCTCGCTCGGCGTCAAACCGGAAAACCTGCTCATGGTCGACTCCAAGGGCGTGATCTACAAGGGCCGCACCGCGGGCATGAATCCCTACAAGGAGCGCTTCGCCGTTGCGACCGAAGCCCGGACCCTGGCCGACGCCATGCAGGGCGCCGATGTCTTCGCCGGCGTTTCGGTCAAGGGCATGGTGACCGGGGAGATGGTCGCGACGATGGCGGAGAACCCGATCATCTTCGCGATGGCCAACCCGGACCCCGAAATCCTCCCCGAAGACGCCTTCGCGGTCCGCTCCGACGTCATCATGGCGACCGGCCGGTCGGACTATCCGAACCAGGTCAACAACGTGCTCGGTTTTCCGTTCATCTTCCGCGGCGCCCTCGACGTTGCGGCCTCCGGGATCAACGAGGAGATGAAGCTCGCCGCCGCCACGGCGCTCGCCAACCTCGCCAAGGAGGACGTGCCCGACTCGGTCGTCCGCGCCTACGGCGGCAAGCCGATCCGCTTCGGCCGTGAGTATCTGATCCCCAAGCCCTTCGACTACCGCGTCCTGTTGTGGGAGGCGCCGGCTGTGGCCCAGGCTGCCATCGACTCCGGTGTCGCCCGCAAACCCTACGCCTCGAAAGAGGAGTACATCCGCGAGCTCGAGAACCGCCTGTCGCGGACTCGCCAGGTCATGCACGGAGTCTTCGACCAGGCCAAGCTCGATCCGCGGCGGATCGTCTTCCCCGAGGGCGAGGCGGTCAAGATCGTGCGTGCGGCCAAGATCCTGGCCGAGGAGGGCATCTGCACACCGGTGCTGCTCGGATCGGCGGCGAAGATCCACAAGATGCTGGCCGAGCACGAGGTGCCCGAGGGCACGGTCGAAGTGGTCGACCCCGCCACCGACTCGAAACGGGAGACTTACGCCGAGGTTCTGACCCGGATGCGGTGGCGCCACGGCGTCACTCCCGAGCACTCGCAGAAAATGGTGCGCGACCCGGTCTACTACGGCAACATGATGGTCCAGCAGAAGGACGCAGATGGTCTGATCGCCGGTCTCACCATGTCGTATCCGGAGACCATCCGACCAGCCCTCCAGATTCACAAGACCCGGGAAGGCATCAAGAGAGCGGCCGGTGTCTACCTGTTGCTTTTCGAAGACCGGATGCTGTTTATCGCCGACACCACCGTCAACGAAGACCCGACCGCCGAAGGTCTGGCGGAGATCGCCTTTCTCGCCGACCAGGTTGCCGAGATCTACTTCCAGACCAAGGGCCGGATCGCCCTGCTGTCGTACTCGAACTTCGGCTCCAACGTTGACACCAGGTCCAGAAAGGTCCGCGAGGCGGTCGCCATCGCCGAACAGCGCTGGCCCGACCTGGTGATCGAGGGTGAGATGCAGGCCGACACCGCGGTCGAACCGAGCATCGCCAGGGAGGCCTTCCCGTTGTCCAGAATTCAGGGCGACGCCAACATCCTGGTGTGCCCCGACCTCGAATCGGCCAACATCGCCTACAAGCTCCTGTGGAGGCTCGGCAAGGTGGAGGCGATCGGACCCATCCTGACCGGCATCGACGCACCGGTGCACGTGCTGCAGCGCGGCGTCGACGTCAACGACATCGTCAACATGGCGGCCCTGTGCGTGCTCAAGGCCCAACGCTGGCGGTGACCTTCGGGAATGGGGCCGGGGCGGGCCGCTGTTAACAGATATCAGTACGATCTGTTGACAGCGGGCCCGTGATGGGCCCCGAGATCCTGGAGGCGATCATGCAGGATACTCTCAAAGCAGTCCTTGCCGGCAAGGGCTCATCGGTCTATTCCGTGGCCCCCGAGGTCACGGTGCTGGACGCCGTGCGCAAGATGAACCAGGAGCGGGTCGGCGCCCTCCTGGTCTGTGTCTCGAACGAACTGGTCGGCATCTTCACCGAACGCGACGTACTGACCCGGGTGGTCGATTCCGGCCGCGACCCCACCTCGACCAGGGTCGTCGAGGTCATGACGTCGGAGGTGGAGACGGTACGGTCGAGCGCCGGGGTCCAGGACGCGATGGCGCTGATCTCCGAACGGCGCTTCCGGCACCTTCCGGTGATCGACGACGGCGAGCTGCTCGGGGTCGTGTCCTCCGGCGACCTCACGCGCTGGGTCAGCCGCAACCAGGAGGGTCACATCCAGGATCTGGTGAATTACATCACCGGGAAGTACCCGGGGTGAGTTTTTAGTTTTGAATTTTGAGTTTTTAGTGGTCTTTCCCGGCGACGGAGGGAAAGTTGATTGCTGACGCCACAAGGGGCTGCGAATTCCCGTGATCGCCGGGAAAGACCGGGTGGAAATCCGAAATCCGAATCCGAAATCCGAAATCCGAAATCCGAAATCCGAAATCCGAAATCCGAAATCCGAAATCCGAAATCCGCAAAATGATGTCCTCCCTTCACCCCCCTTGAGCATCGGTGTACACTTGTAGGCACCAATGAATAGCGCTGAGGAGGTGCCATGAAGGGTGCAATGAGGTCGCTTGTTTTCATCATCACCATCGGCATGGTTGCGGCAGCTCTGCCGGCCACGGCGGAGGACGCAACCGGGGGTCTCAGATACTCCATTACCGTCACCAAGTTCGAAAACCAGGCCGGGTGGCACGGCCAGTGGGACATCGGCGACGCCTGGGACACGGTCCTCACCGACATGCTCAACCAGACCGGCAAGTTCATCGTCCTCGGAGAGACCGACATGCGGGCCGCGGCGCTCGACGAGCAGGACTTTGCGGCCTCCGGTCGGACCGCGGGCGGCGCCAAGGCGCCCGTGACCGGCCAGATGACACCCGCTCAACTGCTGGTCAAGGGCGCCATCACCCACGTCCAGGGTGACACCGGTGGCGCCGACGGCGGAGTGCGCATCAAGGGCTTCAAGATCGGTGGTGGCGGCGGCAAAGGCGAAGTCAACGCCACCATCTACATCGTCGACTCCACCACCGGTCAGGTCGTGGCCTCGAAGAGCGTGGTCGGGACTCACAAACGCAAAGCCGTCGGTGTCGGCTACAACGCCGGCGGTTGGGGCGCGGCCTTCGGCGGCCACTCCAACGACAACGTCGGGCTCGCGGTGCAGGACGCGTGCGCCGTCGCGGTCGAATTCATGATCGCGCAGCTTCCCAACATCCAGTGGAGCGGGTCGGTGGTCATGGTGAAGGACGGCAAGGTCTACATCAACCGCGGCAGCCGCGAGGGTGTGTCCACAGGCGACTCATTCACGGTGGGCGAGGTCGAGGTGCTTCGCGATCCCGACACCGGCGAGGTCCTTGATGAAAGCATGACCGAGTTCGCGCGCCTCAAGGTCGACGAAGTCAAGGAAAAGCTCTCGATCTGCAGCGTCACCTCCGGCGATGCGGGCAGGGTGGCGAAGGGGATGACGATCCACCAGTAGCCGCGCGGGCCAACCGCCGGCAGATCAGCACCAACCCGGCCACGGCGCAACCCGCGCCGTGGCCTATCTTGTTTCGGGGCGTGTATAATCCGCTGGAGTAGTCAGGTGTTCAGAATGAGGGCGATTTATCAATCCCATCGTGGCGCGATCGTGGCGGCGGCGCTGATGGCGTTGTGCCTCGCCGCGACTCCTGCAGCGGCTCAGAACGCCGACTACACCACCGCCGCCAACCCGTTTCAAGACGATTTCGATTATGAGATCGGCGCCGATCTCCGGCCCCTGGTCGCGGTCGACGGCGTGCGCTGGATCCGGTTCGCCATCCGACCGAGAAGCGATCGCGAGTACGACCCGACCAAAGAGGTCCCGATCATGGTCGAGGTCGACGTCCTCAACAACGGGGAGAGCGCCGATGTGCTGTTGATCGTCCTGTTCGAAGACGAGAACGGCAATTCCCTCGACCGGCTCGAACTCGACACCGTCAAGGCCGGCCGGGGCCGGCTCAGGGAAGAGATCCAGAAGCACAAGATCACCGGATCCGTGCTCGAGGCCACTCGGAGCCTCTACCTCTTCTTCGAAGTCTCCAGGTAGGGTTTTCTACCAGCTGGTCTGGCGTCGGAGCAGGGCCAGGAATTCCTCCCGGACCAGCCGATCCGCGAAGCAGCCCCTGAGGGCCGAGGTCGTGGTCAGAGCGCCGGCCTTCTTGACCCCCCGCATCTCGACGCAGAGGTGACGGGCCTCGATCACCACCATGACGCCCTGGGGCTTCAGTCTCGACCACAGGAACTCGGCCACCTGTTCGGTCAGGCGCTCCTGCATCTGCGGCCGTTTGGCGTAGAACTCGAGAATGCGCGGCAGCTTCGAGAGACCGACCACCTCCGACTCCGGAATGTAGGCGATGTGGGCGTGGCCGTAGAACGGTACGAAGTGGTGGGCGCACATGGAGTAGAAGGGGATCTCCCTCTCGATCACCATGTGGTGGTAGCCCTCGTCGTTGGGAAAGGTCGTCACCGCGGGTTCGGCGCCTTCGCGCAGACCGTGGAACATCTCCAGGTACATCTTGGCCACCCGCTCGGGGGTTCGTTGGTAGTTGGGATCATCGAGATCGAGGTTGAGCTCGGTCATGATCGCCGCCATGTGCTTCGCCACAGCGCCCACGATCCGTTCGTCGTCGCCGCTCGGAATCGAGTTGTCGCCGTGCGCCGTAACCCCCTCGTCGTTCTTCTTGTCGCTGTCGAGTGATACTACTTCGGTCATGGATCGATCTCCCTTGCACAAGGCAATCGCTGCAGATCCTATCGTATTCCAGCCTGGACTCCAGCCCGCTGCTGCAGGTCTGCTACCATCCGCGGCATGGTCGGGACAACATCTCAGAAAGATCCTCATCACAGGTGCGCACGGCCAACTGGGGCGGAGTCTTACGACAGCCTGCACCGCTCGCGGGGTCGCGTGCGAGGGACGCGATATCGACACCCTCGACATCTGCGACGCCGCCGCCGTCAGGCGGTGGATCGTCGACGCCCACCCCTCGGTGGTGGTCAATACCGCGGCGTTCACCGCCGTCGACGCCTGTGAAGACGACGAGGAGCAGGCCACGGCCGTCAACGGCACCGCTGTCGGCCACCTCGCCGCGGCCTGCAACGAGGCCGGGGCGCTGCTGATCCAGATCTCGACCGACTACGTCTTCCCCGGCAACGCCGATCGCCCGTACGAGGAGGACGCTGCCGTGGCGCCGGGGAACGCCTACGGCCGTTCCAAGCTGCGCGGCGAAGAACTCGCCCGCACCGCGGACCGCCACCTGGTGGTGCGGACGGCCTGGCTCTACGGCCGCGGCGGCCGCAATTTCGTCGAGGCCATCCGTGGTCAGATCGACGCCGGCGCGCCCAGCCTCGAGGTGGTGGCAGATCAGCGCGGCTGCCCCACGTTCTGCGACGACCTGTCAGATGCGGTTCTCGACCTCGCCGCCGCCGGCTCGACCGGCACCCTGCACGCGGTCAACGCGGGGACCACGACGTGGCACGGTTTCGCGGTGGAGATCGCTCGTCTTCTGGGGTCGGCCGTCGCGGTGGTGCCGGTCGCCACCATCGACGTCCCGAGGCCGGCGCCGAGACCCCCTTATTCAGTCCTGGACACCACCCGGCTCGAGGCCGCGCTCGGTCGGCCGATGCCGCCCTGGCAGGACGGGCTGCGCCGCTATCTGGAGCAACCATGAAGATCCTGATCACCGGAGTCACCGGGTTCGTGGGTCACCACCTCGTGGACCACCTCCGCAGCGCGGTCCCCGACGGGGAGATCTGGGGTCTGGTGTGGGAGGAGGACCCGGCCCAGATACCGGCCGGTGTCCACCCGTTGACCGGCGATCTCACGCTGCCCTCGTCGCTCGCGCGGAGCCTCGAACAGGTGCGGCCCGATGTGGTCCTCCACCTCGCCGGTGCAACATCGGTGGCCAGTTCGTGGCAACAACCCGACCGCTCGTTCCAGGTCAATGCCATCGGCACTCTCAATCTGCTCGAAAGCCTGCGGTCGCTCGACGTCGACCCGACGGTCGTGGTCGCGACATCGGCGGAGATCTACGGCGCCGTTGCCGCCGAAAATCAGCCGATCCGCGAAGACTCCCCGTTGAACCCGATCTCGCCCTATGCCACCAGCAAGGCGGCGCAGGACCTCATCGCCGCCCAGTACCACCGCGGCTTCAAGCTCCGGACCATCCGCCTGCGCCTCTTTCCGCATACCGGTCCCGGCCGTCCGCCGCAGTTCGCCGCTTCCGGTTTCGCCCGCCAGATCGCACGCATCGAGCGTGGGCTCGATCCACCCGTGATGGCGGTCGGCAATCTCGATCCGATCCGTGATTTCACCGACGTTCGCGACATCGCCCGCGCCTACTGGGCGGCGGCCGAGGCCGGGCAACCGGGTGCGGCCTACAACGTCGGCAGCGGCCGCGGTGTCAGCATTCGCGAGGTGCTCGACCAGCTCATCGCCCTCTCCGATTCCAAGATCGAGACCCGGGTGGATCCCCAGCGATTACGCCCCGCCGATATCGAGCGCCTGGTGGCGGACACCTCCCACTTCTTCGAGGCAACCGGTTGGCGACCGGAGATACCCCTCGAGCGATGTCTGGCCGATCTGCTCGACTGGTGGCGAGCCAGGATCGAACGCAGCGAGGAATTGAACTCGACCCGTCCCTAGAGCCATGGCATAGTCAGATCAGGGAGTGCTTCTAATGAATATGGACCGGCGCAACCGCACTGCACAGTGGGTTTACGACACACGGGCGATCCTCGGTCGTTTCCACCTGTGGTTGGAGGACGTGGAGATCGAGTTCGTCAACATCTCAGAAAGCCGGGACCTGTCGTTCGTGGGCGGTTCGCTCGAACGGGCCTTCGTGGTGGCCGCCGCGGTCACCGCCCTCGGCACCCGGCTCTTCGGTCGCTGGGGCGAAGGCGCCGGGCTCGACAAGGCCGGCATCAACCGGGTCAAGAAGGACGCCGACGCGGTTTCCGCCTACGCCCTGTCCGAGGCCCTCTGGTATCTCACCCGCAGCCTCCCCGAAAACCACGCCGTGATGATCTCCCTCGGTGAGGGCCTGATGCCGAAGGCCGGGGAAACGCCGGAGATGGGCTCCAACCCGCTGCTCGGTTTTGGCCGCGTCTATGCGCGGCCCCAGGTCGCGCGGTTCCTCGACCGGCGCGTCCACCGCCTGGTCAACGACCCGGCCTACGAATGGCCCGAGTTCTGGTCCGATCTGCAGACCGCCGGCATCACCATCTGGGGCGCCGCCATCGACACCCTGGAGAACACGTCGAGATTTGCCAAGGGCAGTCCGACCGGGCCGATGACCGTGCTCCACCTCTTCGACCAACCGCTCAAGGTGGCCCGGCCCTACGAGGGCTACATGGGCAATCTCATCCTGCCGCAGAGGGTGATGGACGAGGCGGCCGGCCACTCGGTCCTCATCGACTACCGGACCCCGCGCGCCAAGGTCATGGCGGCCATCCGCGAAGCCTATCCCGGAATCACGCCGGATCGGGTCCACGTCTGGACCCTCGGCGGCAAAAGCCGCGACCACCGGCTCAGCGCGCTGTGGGCCGAGTGGCGGGAGCTCGGCGCCCACCTCGTCGAGGAGGGCTGGGAGATGCCGGGCACCGGCATTCCGGTTTTCACCGAGTCGGGAACCTACGCGCCCGTCTTCCGCGTCGGTCCCTGGGAAGACGAAAACGGCGCGACCCACCTCTTCATCTGCGACGGCTATGCCGCTTCCGCCGAGGCGATGCAGGCCGCCAGCCTCGACCCGATCCTCGACCTCGCCACCTCCATGACCCTGTTCTCCTCGAGCTTCAAGGCCCCCGCCGACCGCGAACGGTTGGTCGTCGCCCTCGACCCGGACGCGGACGACTTCGCATCCAGGCTCGCCGAAACCCTCGGAAGCGACGTCCCACCGGAGATGGTCGAGGACTACCGGCAGAGCCTGAGATCCGCCCGCGAGGCCTTGATGCCGGTGCACCGCGCCACCCTCACGGCCGACGATTTCTTCCCTCTCAAAGAGTGGCGGGTCCTCGCCCTGGCGAGTTACATGCTGCCCGACCCCTACACCGGGTGCGACGGCGTGGAGACAGGTCGCGGAGGACCGCTACCGGGTCACCACCCGCGCCGCCACCCGCAGAGGCATGATGGACGTCACCCTCGAGCTGCGGCTGATGGAGCCCGTGGAGGAGATGCAGATGGTGTTCTCGCCGCTGCTCGACCGTTTCTACGGCGGTCAGGACTACCGTGATCGCGCGGTCAAGATCTCCGACTCCGGGCGGATCCGCAACGAGCTGCAGACCCTGTGTTCGGAGGCCATCTCCTACCTGCCCAACGACCACATGATGATCGACTTCGACCTCGTCGACGAGTCGGTTCTGGCCCACGATAAGAAGGAACTGATCCGGCAGGTCTTGACCTGGTACAAGGCCGAGCACCCCCTGTGGTTCGAGTGGTTGGAGATGGGCTGAGGAGTTCTCAGTTTTGAGTTTTGAGTTTTGAGTTCCATCGCAACATCTCGCCGGTATTGAGCACCCGAGTGTTCAGGGTGGGTGAGACAACGTGCGGCGGAGGTGCCATTTTCAATATTGTTGGACCCACGAACATTCACGCCGGGAGGTTGATTCGGGCCAACAATGTTGAAGGTGGCTCCTCTCGGGAATGACGCGCTGATACGTGCCGCGTGCGGCGGAGGTGCCCGCGACGTTCAAACGTTTGAACGTTCGGTTCATCCGGGATTTCGTAGGGTGAGGGAAAGTCCAGGACGTCGATCGAGGACGAACACGACCATCAGATTCTGACGTGAGCCGCGGAGCGGCGTCAGAGAATAGCCCGGGGCGTGAGCCCCGGGGACCGCGGTTCAAATTTCTTGGAAGCCCCGGCAGGGGCGACAGACCAGGCCGCAATGTGGATCTTCTTTGTCGGTGTTGAACGTCTGTCGCCGCTCCGCGGCTTGGCGGAGAATTTTTCCCGTGTTCCTGGGGCTCACGCCCCAGGCTACAGCCTGTCGCTCCTTCGGAGCTCTCGTTCCGCAATCCTGCGATAGCACGTCATCTCGGATGAACCGAACATTAAGGTCCTGAAGGGTTGCGTGGGTGCGAACTTTCTAACGTTTCAACGTTTCGCTGGGACCCTCGAAATCGATAACCCACCCGTCAACCAGCCTGCAGCTTCTCCAGCATCGTCCGCATTTCCGCCGACATCCGCATCGGCCGGCCGGTGGTGTTGTCGACCGAGGCCAGAATGGTCGCCGCCTCTGCGGCGATCTCTCCGTTGGCCTCGACGACGTACTCGAAGGTGAAGGACGCGCCGCGGATCTCGCCCACCCGCAGCCACACCCGGACCTTGTCATACAGGGCCAGGGGCCTCTTGAAGTCGATCTCCAACCGCTTGACGAAGAACGAGATGTCCATCGCATCGCGCCCCCCGAACCGCTCCTCCCAGACCGCCGTCCGGGCGACCTCGAGGTAGGTCGCAAAGGTCGCGTTGTTGACGTGGGCGAAAGCGTCGAGGTCGCGCCACCGCACCTGGATCGGACACGAAAATGGGTAGCCGTTCATTGGGGAAGGGTAGCAGGCGGAATCCAGATTTCGGATTTCGGATTTCGGATTTCGAATTTCCTGGTCAGCCTCCGGCTTCTGAAGGGCGTAGGCGGGTCGTTTACGGCCCGCCCGTTGGAGGCTCGGAAGGTGCGTTGGTGGTGGCGGGCCCTGAAGTGTAGAACCTCAGGACATGGTTGACACTTCGACCTCAGGACATCGTTGACACTTTTTGGCAATCTGTTTCCTTCGATCAGGAGGTCAGGATGCCGTGGAAGGAGAGCGGTGCCGTGGAGTCAAGGATGGAGGCCGTGATACGGCGTGGCGAAGGGGAGCGGGTGAGCGCGCTGAGTCGCGAGTACGGAGTAAGCAGGCAGACGATCTACAAGTGGATTCGCCGGTACAAAAAGGAGGGGGCTTGCGGTCTGTTTGATCGTTCCCGGCGGCCAAGGCGGAGCCCAAATCAAATCAGCCCTGAGTTGGAGCAGCGAATCATTGAGCTGCGGCAAGAATACGGGTGGGGAGGGCGCAATCTTCGAGATCTCCTGGCGCGGGAAGGCATCGAAGTTTCAGCCGCCACAGTGGATCGCGTGATCACCCGAAATGGACTGATAAGAGAAAGCGACAAACAACGTCCAGCCACACGTCGATTTCAGCGAGAAAAGCCGAACCATCTGTGGCAGATGGATTTCAAGGGCGAGTACAGGCTTCCAGGTGGCACGTGCTGGCCGCTGAGTATCATCGACGACTGCAGTCGCTTGCACGCACTCACGGCTGTCCCAGACGCCAGGCGGAAACGACCCGCGTGCGGCGGAGGTGCCTGCCTCTCCTCAGGAACCACTCCCTGATACGGACAACGTGCGGCGGAGGTGCCATTCTTGACATTGTTCGAAGGATCATCATTCACATCGGTTGGTTGCCCCGGGCGAACAATGTCTGCGGGTGGCTCCTCTCGGGAAGAGCGTCCGGAAAGTCAGCCCGCCCCGGAGGCGGTAGAATCTCCGAATGACGGCCATCGAGCATCCCGCCGGGCGAGATCCACCTGTGGTGGGCGTCGCTCGATGTGAGCGACCGTGAAGTGACGGCTCTGCGCCGCCTCCTCAATCCGCGAGAGCTGGAGCGGGCCGACCGATTCCGGGTGCCGAACGCGGCGCGCCGGTTCATCGCCGCCCGGGCCGTCCTCCGCACCCTGCTCGGACAGGTGACGGCGACCGACCCCGCCCGGATCGAGTTCACCTACGGCGAGCGTGGCAAGCCCTCAGTGGGCGGCGCACCGCATTTCAACGCCAGCGACTCCGGCGACACCGTCGTGGTGGCGATGGCGTCGGAGGAGGTCGGGGTCGATATCGAAGGCCTGCGACCCCTGCCCAACCCCGACCGCCTCGCCCGCCGAATCTGCACGCCGGACGAGCTCGAGCAGTTGGACGCCCTCACCGAAGAGGAGGCCGCCGCCGCGCTCCTCCGCCTCTGGACCTACAAGGAAGCGGCCCTCAAGGCCGTCGGCCTCGGTCTCCCCGGCGGACTCCGCAACGTGGACGTCGACTTCCGTCCCGGCAAACCCCCGCAACTGCGGCGCTTGCGCGAGCACGTCAACGGCTGGAGCCTCCTGACCGCGAACCTAGATCCCAACCTTCTCTGCTCGATCGTGGTACGGGGCGCGAAGTGGCGCCTCGTGACGCGTATGTTCGGTTTTCAATCCGTGTAACCCAGGGCCTTCAAACGCCGCCTCGTCTCCTCGTCCGGGCGGGAATCGTCGATGTCGGGCTGCCGCGAGTCCCAATACTCAAGCCACCCGTTCAGCCTGGAGCGGAGCCAGTCGACCTCGAGATCGGCGGCCCCCGCGAGGTTGATTTTCTCGTCGGGGTCGCCGGTCAGATTGAAGACGTACTCGGCGTCGTGAGTCCGCCCTCTTCCTCTGCCCATCCCCCAGCCGAATCGCGGCCGCGGCACCGACAATGAGCTTCCAGCGCTCGGAACGCACCATCGCCGCCCGCCGCAGACCCGGCGCGGTCGCGAAATGAAGAGTTGGCCCGCCAACGGTCGACCGTGCACCGCCGATCGCTGCCCACAGGTCCAGTCCACCGGCGGGTTTTTCGATGCCGCGCCGCGCAGCAAGGGCCCGGAGCCCGCCGGTGAGGTCGAGAGTGTCGCTCGCCTGCCTCAACCCGCGTCGGCCGTACCGCCTCCGGCCACCACACCACCAGGGGAACGTGCAACAGTTCGTCGTACAGCGTATAGCCGTGCAGAACCCCGTCGTGGTCGAACAGTTCCTCTCCGTGGTCGGACGTCACCACGAGGAGGAATCGGCTGTCGAAGCGTCGTTTCAACTCCTCGACGAAACCGCACAACGCAGCGTCGTTGTAGGCAACTCCGGCCGTGTACCACTCACGGATCCGCCGCTCGTCCTGCGGAGAGACATCCCGATCGCGATCGCGGATGGCGGCGAGGGTCTTTGTACTCCCGTCAATCGAAGAATCGTCTGAGAGAACGAAACGCGATGGATAGGGCTCCGGTGGCGTGTAGGGGTTGTGGGGATTGAGCGTGTGGAGGTAGAGAAAGGCGGGTTCTCCCGGGCGCAGACCGTCAAGCCATCTCAGCGCGGCCTGATGGACCCGGTCCGCACTGTCGTTGATTGTCGAACGGGCCTCGTCGTCAAACCCTTCGTCGATGGCGTCGAACACGATGTCGTCAAAACCTCGGGTGAGGCCGAACGACGGCGACAGATGCGGGTTGGACGAAATCGATACCGTGCGGTAGCCGGCACCGGCGAAGTCCTCGGCGAGGGTCACAGGCTCGGCCTCGGGGATGGTCCGGCCGCGCAGGAATCCGTAACCGGTGAACAGTGAGTGGTCGCCGGTCCGGTATTGGGTGCGACGCTGAAGTGGTTGGCAAACACCGCGCCCTCGGCGGCCAGCCGATCGATGCACGGTGTCGCGCCGAGGTCAGAACCCAGATGTCCGACTGCATCGGAACGCAGAGCATCAAGGACATACACCACCACCAACCTCGGTGGTTCGGGAACACGCTCGATGGCGGTCACCTTCTTTGGCTCACGGCTGCGCAAGCGCAGGCCCCGCCACCTCCCGGCGCCGCCTTCGCCCTCCGCCACAAGGCGGATCCGCACCAGACCCGAAGTCTCGCGAAGCGGGTCGAGCAGGGAGACCGGTTCGCCGGGTGAGCGAGAGGATGGCCGGATTTCGACGACGGTTTCCAGGGTGCCGTCTCCCCGATCGAGGAGCAGTGCAAAACGTTGTTCGGGCGAAGCGTTCGGCGGCGGCACGAACTCCCCCACCAGACGTGTCCCGGGCTCCACCCACCGCACGAAGTCGATCGCGGACCAACCTTCGTGCACGACGTCGTCGCCCTCGAAATCGACACGCCCCGACCGTTCCGCGGCTGACAGGGACCCACCGGATATCTCGACCCCGGACGGGTCGGCGAACTCGAGATCAACCAGGTGGCGGCCCTGCGCCAGATCCGCGGGGAGCAGTATCTCGATGTTCGACCCTGACGTTTGGACGTCCACCTGCCGGGAACCGATCGCAGCGCTGACGACCAACCCAGACACATCACCTCTCGTGGAGAGGGCCAGAGTCCGGGGTCGGGGATGCATTTGGACCACCTCCACCCGGGCGCCGCCGGCGTCCGGTTCGATGGTCGGTCCCGCCGATGTCTCTTCAAAACGCCAACCGCTGACGAAGCGGTTCCCGGGTCCGGTATTCGGCAATCTCACATTTCGTCCCTCCCTCAGAACTATCGGCGGCTGGAGGGCATCGAGCAGACGGCGTGCTCCACGACCTCGATCGGCATGCACCCGAGGGTGGCGCTGACCAGGGACGTGACCACCGTTGCGCGGAAAATCACGATTCGACCGTCGTGACCCGGGTGAACCGGTAGACCGTCTGAACTGGCGAACGAGGCCGACGATCAGCCCCACCGCGCAGCCCACCAGGCCTGCAGTCATTCCGACCGCGAGCAGGGTCTGCAGCACCGGCACCACGGTGCCGGTGTAGGTGGTGATCTGTTCGGCCGTCCACCCCGCGGCCCGGGCCACTTCGATATCCGCGGCCAGGATGTCGGGCGTCCGCAGGAGCCGGATCAGCACCCCGATCCAGAGCAGGTCGAGACCGAGGTCGAACCAGCGCAGCGTTCGGCTCCAGCGTCCGCGGGCGAGGACCACCAGACGCAGGGCCAGCATCCCGCCGAGGACCACCGTGATGAGGGGGGTGACGGCCCGCAGTCCCGGGCCGACCAGCGGCATGACCGCGGTCGTTCCGTCAAAACTGACCAGCGCCACGATCTTGTCCGGAAAGACGTTGAGGACCAGCAGAAACGCCGACAGGAAAAACAGGCCCACGGCGAGCCCAGCTCGCGACACCAGGTCCGGGTCGTTGACCGGCGGCAGCGCGGAGGGGTCCCATATCTGTCTGTCGTCGGCACGCCTCCGTCCCAGCCGCTCGACCGCCCAGAACACGATCGCAATCCAGCCGAAGACCGCGATCGCCGACTGCACCAGGTTCCCGGTGAGCCTGCCGAAGGCGCTCACGAGATCGGAAGACGGATCACGCAGCGATCCCGCAAGGGCTGCAAACACCAGCAGTGCCGACACGGCGGTCACGGTGATGCCGACCACCCGGACAAAGGTCGGGTAGAGCTCCGGGCCGACCAGGAAGCGCGGCCGTTGGATAAACGAAGCCGCGAGGAGATCCGGCGGTCCGAGTTCCTGCAGCGCCGCGATTACGGCCTGCTGAGGGTCCTCGCCGGAGGCGGTTCGGGCCTCCAGTCCGTCTTCCAGCGACGACCGCAATTCGGCCAGGACGTCTTCTCGCACATTCGCCGGCAGGCGGCGTCCCACCTGCGCCAGATAGCGTTCGATGAGGTCCACTGCGTACTCCTTCATGATGTCTCCACCAGATCCGCCATCACCTCGACCAGACCGTTCCACTCCTGGGAGAGCTTTTTCAGCGTCGCGCTTCCGAGAGCGGACCGCAGGTAGTAGCGGCGCGGCCGGCCTTCACCCATCTGCCACCGGCTTTCCAACAGACCCTGGCTCTCGAGCCGCCGCAGCAGGGGGTACAGCGTTCCCTCCGGCACGTCGAGACCGCTGACGCGGAGGTCTTCGCGCAGCGAGTAGCCGTACTGCTCGTCGCCAAGGCGGCCGAGGATGGCGAGAACCAGCACTCCCCTGCGAAGCTCGTGGACAATGCCGTCGACATGATCATCAGATGTTTTCTTCATGTGCAATACCTAATATAGTGTGGCGCACGGTATTGTCGACCCACAGCTTGAGAATCTCTGTCGATCGCCCAATCCACGACCATCTGTTAGGATGATTCGGTGGACAGTGCAGCTCTCACTCGCGAACGCCGGCGCAGCGGAAAAGGGCCCGTCTATTACGGCACCTTCTGCGAGCGTCGGCGGCCACCCGTCTGAGCTGAAAGACACGGGGCCCGCCGGCGACGGTGGGACCTCGAACCCGCCTCCGTCCGCACCCCACCGAGGAGCACAAGATGCGGACTGACAACCCCGACCAACCACCCCGCGACCTCCTGGATCAGCACCGGCGCGACATCGAGGCCCTGGATCGGCGGATCCTCCACCTGGTGTGCGAACGGCTGGAACTGGCGCGTCAGATCGGCGAGCTCAAACGGGCCGCCGGTATCCCCTTGCGCAACTTCAAGGTCGAGGCCGAGGTCTATCAACGCTTTGCCGACGCCAGCAGCCTGCTCGGTCTTGACGAGGTCCTGGGGCGCGATCTCGCGACGTTTTTGATCCGCAAGGCGGTCGAGGAGCAGGCGGCCCACCTCGACACCGTGTACCAGGGCGATGCCCTGCGCACGCTGGTGGTGGGCGGCAAAGGCGGCATGGGCCGCTGGATCGCGCGCTTTCTCCAGGGCCAGGGACACCGGGTCACGATCCACGACCCCGCCGAGGGCGACACACCATTTCCGCAGGCGACGCTCGAGGATGCGGCCGGCGAAGCCGACCTGATCGTTGTCGCCGTTCCGATGAGCGCCTGCGCCGAGGTCCTCGAGGAGCTGGCCCGCCTGCGCGCGGGCGGGGTGGTGGCCGAGATGTGCAGCCTCAAGGGCCACCTGCAAGAGCTTGCGGACCGCCTGCGCGGCGACGGTCTGCGGCTGGTCTCCTTCCACCCCCTCTTCGGTCCCGACGTGCGGATGCTCTCGGGTCGCACCATCGTCTTCTGCGACGAGGCCGGGCCCGAGGACCTCGCGGTGGTGCGCGGGCTGTTCGCCGAAACCTCCGCCCGCCTCGTGGAGATGTCCATCGCCGAGCACGACCGGCGGATGGGTCTCGTCCTCGGTCTCACCCACCTCTCGAACCTGGTTTTTGCCCGCGCCCTGTCGCACTCCAACCTCACCGCGGCGGATCTCGACGAGGTCGCCGGCGTCACCTTCACCAAGCAGCTCGGGACCACGCGCGAGGTCACCGGTGAGAACCCGGGCCTGTACTTCGAGATCCAGGTCCTCAACGAAGCCACTCCCGAGACCGCGCGCTGGCTGCGGCAGGCCCTCGACGAGTGGTTGGGGGCGGTGGACAGCGGCGACGCAGCGGCCTTCGGGCGGCTGATGGCCGATTGCCACGGCTTTCTCGGCGCGGCCGGCGACGGGACGCCAGCGTGAGGGCCCTCGACGGGGTGCTGGCGGCGCTCGCGGAGCACGGCGACGCGACCTCGAGCTGGCTGGTCGGCGAGCCCTGCGTCCCGCCCCCAGAGGCGTTGCGCGACGCTCTCGCCCACGCCTCGCACGCGGATGCCTTCGGCTATGCGCCGCCGGCTGGCAACCCCCGTCTACGCGAAGTCCTCGCCGCGCACCACACCAGCGCCGACCGCTCGGCGGCACCCGAACAGGTGGTCGTCACCAGCGGCGCCAAGGGCGGCCTGCTTGCGGTGTTCGCGGCCCTCCTCGAACCCGGTGACGAACTGATCCATCCCCTCCCCTCCTACCCGGCCTACCCGGCGATGGCTGCGCGCCTGGGCGCCCGCCCGGTGGCGGTGGCGGAAGGCAACGGCACCTTTGACGGGTGGCCGCAGGCGGTGGCCGACCACATCGGACCCAAGACCCGGGCGGTGGTCCTGTCCTCGCCCTCGAACCCCACCGGGGCCACCCTCACCGAGGGCCAGGCGCGGGACCTCGTCGATCTCTGCCGCGACCGCGGCCTCCGCCTCATCTGTGACGAGGCCTACACCGAGTTCCAGGGCCCCCCGGACGCCCGCGTCGTGCCCGCGGATTTCGACCCCGACCGCACGACGGTGGTGCAGGTGCGCAGCGCCTCCAAGAGCTGGGCCCTGTGCGGGTGGCGGATGGGGTGGGCGGTGGCCGACCCCGACCTTGCCGCACGGGTGGCGGCACGTCACGCTGGCCTCTTCAACCCGGCATCGGGGCCGATGCAGGAGGCTCTCACGGCGCTGCCGCAGGTACCGGACGACTACCTCGAACACGCGCGAACGGTCGTCACCAGGCGCATCGACACCCTGGCCGCGGCCCTCGAGGCCACCGGTCTGGCGGTCCGCCGGCCGATGGGTGGATTCTACCTGTGGCTGGACGTCAGTGACCGGACCGGTGGCGCCGGAACGGCGGCATTCTGTGTCGATCTCGCGCGGCGCTGCGGGGTCGGGTTGTGGCCCGGCGAGGACTTCGGCGGCACCTCCCACGTGCGTCTGGCGGTGACCGCGCCGCCGCCGGAACAATGGGATGCGGCCGTCGCAGCCCTGGTGGCGGCCATCACTCCGGAAGGCCTCCGGAACGGGGTATAGTCCGGTTTTAGGGACGCCCCGCGTCCCGATACCATCGATGGAGGGCGCTATGCAATCTCGAATTCCAATTCTCTGTGCGACGACATTCCTGGCCTTCACCTTCGCCGCCGCCGTGCCGGCCCAGGAGCGACCGAAGGACCAGCTGACCTACGTCGAGAAGACGAAGTATCCGGTGATCGAAGAGATGGAGGCGCGCAACGACGAACTGCGCGCGGCGGCCGAGGCCAGGACCGCCGAGATCCTCGCCCAGGCCAAGGCAGAGGCGAAGGCGCGCGACGAGGCGAAGCTCGAACTGCGGCTGGATGTCTCGAGCATCGAAAAGCCAGCCGGGCTCACAGCCTTCGAGACCCAGGCCTGGCATTTCCCGCCCACCCCGCAGTACCTCACCGGCACCTGTTGGAGCTTTTCTGCGACCTCCTTCATGGAGTCCGAGATCCACCGCCTCTCGGGTCAGGAGATCCGGCTCTCCGAGATGTGGACCGCCTACTGGGAGTACGTCAACAAGGCCCGCGGCTACATCGCGACCCGCGGCCAGTCGCTGTTTGCCGAGGGCTCGCAGAGCGCGGCTCTCCTGCGCGTCTACCGCGAGCACGGGGTTGTGCCCCGGGCCGCCTACGTCGGAGTGCTCGCCGAGGACGGGCGTTTCGACCACAGCCTGATGGAAAAGCGGATGAACGAGTTCCTCGACTGGTGCCGCGACGCCGGGTTCTGGGACGAGGAGTTCATCATCGACACCATCCGCCGCATCCTCGACCTTACCATGGGACGCCCGCCCGAGGCGGTCGTCTGGAACGGCACCCGCTACACTCCTGCCGCATTTCTCGCCGATGTCTGCGAGATCGATCCAGACCAATACGTGAGCCTGATGTCGACGCTTTCGGTCCCGTTCTGGAGCCGCGGATCCTACGACGTGCCCGACAACTGGTGGCAAGATGCGAGCTATGTCAACGTCCCTCTCGACACCTGGTATGAAGTCATCCGGTCCACTGCCATGGCAGGTCAGAGCCTGGTGATCGGCGGCGACGTCTCCGAACCGGGTCTGTGGGGGCTCGAGGACATCGCGGTGGTACCGACCTTCGACATCCCCGGCCCATTCATCGACCAGGACTCACGCGAGTTCCGCTTCGTCAACCAGACCAGCACCGACGACCACGGCATCCACCTGGTCGGAATCACCACGATCGGCGACCGCGACTGGTTCCTGATCAAGGACTCCAACCGGTCTTCGCGACTCGGCACGTACGAGGGCTACTACTTCTACCGCGACGACTACGTCAAACTCAAGATGCTCACCATCACCGTCCCCCGCGACCGGGTGGCCGATATTCTCGAGCGGGTCGACAGCGAATAACGTTAGCCCGTTGAACGTCTCGGGGTCTGGCTCATCCCGAATTCGGCGCGCCTGAAGGTGGGCCAAGGCCCACCCTACTTCGGACAAACAAGCCGAGCAGGCCGGTAGGGTGGGCTTCAGCCCACCTTCAGGGTCGCGCACGTGTTGATATCGATTACTCGACGAGTGTCAAGCCCCGCAGGGGCGACAGGATATAGCCCGGGGCGTGAGCCCCGGGTTCTCTGTCAACAATTGAAACCAAGCCGCTGAGCGGCGGCAGATGGCCTCTTTCGACGACCCCGGCTCAAGGCACAAGGAGAAATCTGTCGCCCCTCCGGGGCTTGACCAACTTGTTGTCGGGAACGCCGGGGCTCACGCCCCGGCCTATTTTCTGCCGCCGCTCTGCGGCTCTGTTTTTGAACCGGGGAATGGTGGTCCGCCCACACTTTTGCGCATGAATCTAACGCCGAAACGCCTCAACCCTCAAGGTCGAACGTTGTGCCAGGAGAGACCTCTCACTCCGTTTCGTCTGCGGGATCGAGCCAGTCCGGGGTGGTCTTGGTCTCGAGAAACGTCCGCACGCCGCGGACGCAATCGGGTTCCCGCCGCTGCCGGACGTTGGCCTCGACGGCGGTGGCAAGAGCCTCGCGCCAACCCAGACCTACCGTTTCGCTGAGCAGGGCCTTGGTCGCGGCCAGCGCCGACGGCGAGGCCTTGGAGCAGATTGAGCGGGCGAGAGCGATCGCGGTCTCGCAACCCGCGCCCTCGGCGGCAAGCTCATCGGCCAGCCCGAGCGCCACCGCGCGCTCACCGTCGATCATCTCGGGATCGAGGAGCAGGCGCCGCGCGACGTGACCGGGGACGCGACGGGTGAGATAGGTCAGCACCATGGCGGCCAGAAAACCGATCTTGACCTCGGTGTAGGCAAAACGGGCGCCGGGCTCCGCCACCACGAAGTCGCACGCCGTCGCCAGCCCGCACCCACCCGCCACCGCCGCCCCGTGGACCGCGGCCACGGTCAGTTTGGGGTGGCCGAGGAGGATTTCGAACAAACCCCGCAATCCTTCGGTGTCGCGACGGGCGCCGTCCTCGTCCCCGCCGGACGCCAGGCGCTCGAGGACCTCGAGATCGGCGCCGGCCGAGAAGTGGCGACCCGCGCCGCACAGAACGACGGCGCGGATGTCGTCCGCCGCCGCCCTTTCGAGGGCGGCACTCAGCGCCTCCACCATCGGCGATGACAGTGGGTTCGCGCGCTCGGGGTCGTTGAGAGTCAGGACCGCGATCGGGCCTTCGTTCCGTTCGAGAATCAGGTCTGGCATGGGTCCATCGTAGCAGTCACCGCCCACGTTAGAACGTTGAAACGTTAAACGTTCGAACGTTGAACGGTTCTCTGATAGATCTCCAGGAGACGCGGCACCACGGACTCGGCTGAAAAACGGGTGGCGCGTTCGGGGCCGCGCTCACGCAGGTCGCGACGCAGTTCCGTGTTCTCGAGGACCCGGCGGATGCCGTTGGCGATGTCATCGACATCTTCGGGGTCGACAAGCACCGCCGCGCTACCTGCCACTTCGGGCATCGCGGACAGGTCGGAGGTCACCACCGGCGCGCCGCAGGCCATCGCCTCGGCCACCGGCAAACCGAAGCCTTCAGCGAGTGACGGGAAGACCACCACCCGGGCGCGGCGGTAGAGGGCCGCGAGGACGAGCCCCGGGACCCGAGTCAGCAGGCGAATGGACCCCTCGCGGGCGCGCGCCCGTAGCCGGCGCCGCACTCCCCCCTGCAGCCACCCCGCAGAAGAAACCACGACCAGGCGGAGGTCCGCCCTGATGCCCGCAGGAAGCAGTTCCCACGCGTCGAGCAGGCGGCCGAGGTTCTTTCTCGGTTCGAGGCTGCCGACGGCCAGACAGTACGGCCCGTCGATTCCCAGTCGATCGATCGCCGCCCGGTCGAGTTCGTCGTTGCCGCCGGGCGTGAATCGAGGGTCGAGGATCGGCGGCAGCACCTCCAGGGTCTCCCCCGACAGCGACAACAGCCGGACCGCTTCGGCGCGGGTCGCGCGGGAGACCCCGATCATCGTCGCTCCTCGCGTCAACGCCGCGGCGATCGACACCAGGGTTCGCACCCGGTTGTCCAGGGTGTGGTAGCCGGGGTGGCTGAGAACCGTCAGATCGTGGAGGGTGAAGACGTGGTTGGGCGCGCCGGGAGGCGGCATCGCGAACCCCGGCGCGTGGAAGATATCGAGGCGTCCGAGTTCGTCCCCGGTCGCCTTCGCCGCCTGCACCGCCGAGGGCAAGGTCCCGAAGATCCTCTCGAAGTCGTCGCGGCGGTGCACGCCGCGATCGAGGTCGAAGAGGACGATCTGGTGGCCGGTGGCGTGGCGGGCGAGACCGTTGACGAGTTGCCGGGTGTAGGTCGCAACCCCTCCGTACCCGTGCAGCGCTCTCCCGGCATCGACCCCGATCAGCATTTCAGCTCCCGTTCTTTCCCGAACACTCTCGCCGCAGCCCTTCGAGGTGCTGCAGCAGCGCCTCGCCGCTGGCTCGTGGCAACCTCCCGTCGGCCACCGCCTTCGCCACGCTCGCCTCGCTGTTTTCGAGCCGGCTCACCCGCCGCCAACGTCGCAGAAACGGGACCACGAACGCGGCCGCCGCACCCGCCGCCGCCCCCGCGAGAAGGGCCCAGGTCATGCTCACGGCGCACCGTCCTTTTCCAACCACCCGTCCACTGCGGCATCTCCGTAGCGCCGCCGCAGCCGCCGTTCGACCAGATGCGCCTCCCACCGCGGGCGGTGCAGGGCGTAGTAGCGAAGCTGGGAGGGCCGGTAGACATCGTCGACGTGGGGGTGGCGCGCAAAGCCCCCGGCGTGGTGGACCACGGCGTCGGGCTCCTGGGCCAATCCCCAGCCGGCCTTCTCGAGCCGCACGCAGAGGTCGACGTCTTCGAAGTACATGAAGAACCTCTCGTCGAATCCTCCCACGGCAGCGAAGGCATCACTCCTTACCAACACACAGGCCGCGGTGAACCAGAGCCGCCCGACCAGCCGGCTCGCTGTCCGCATCACCGCACCGTGGGCCCAATTCCGTTTCTCGAAGGGATTGCGCAGCCGCTGCAACGCCTCGCCGGCGACCCCGCGCTCGGGCGACCACACGAATTGCCGTCTGCCGTCCGGGTAGAAGAGGGCCGGCGCCACCAGCGCCAACCGGTTCTCTCGCTGCAGGCGTTGGTGGAGCCGCTGCAGGGCCCCGGTCTCGAGCCACGCATCGGCGTTGAGCAGCAGCAGGCACTCACCCCGCGCCTCGACCGCGGCAAGGTTGTTGGCGGCGCCGAACCCGAGGTTGCGGTCTTGCTCGAGAACCCGCACCTCCGGGAATACCTCCCGCACCATGGCCAGCGAACTGTCCGACGAGGCGTTGTCCACCACCAGGACCTCGATCTCGGGACCTTGACCGCGGAGGCTCTCGAGACACCGCCGCAGGTGCTCCTCGCCGTTGTGGTTGACGATGATCACCGAAATCATCGCGCGGCCGCCTTTGCGAGCTCCGCCACCAGCAGCCGCGAGTTCGATACCCAGTCGAAGAGGGCGACCACCCGCCTCGCCTCCTCCGCCACGCTGTCGTTCCACCCGCCCGGCGCCAAGACCGCGCCGAGGGTCTCCCCAATCTTCCCGGCGGAAAGACCCCGGCAGCGAAAGGGGTAGTCCGGCCACGCCCCGTCGAGAGCCAGACCGGCGCCGACCACGACCGGGGTGCCGCACGCCAGACACTCCAGGGGCGGCAGACCGAAGCCCTCGTACCGTGAGACATAGACGCCCGCCTCGGCACCACGGTAGAGCGGCGCGAGGGACGCCTCCTCCACCCACCCCAGCTCGAGAGTGTCGTCCTCGAGCCCGAGCTCGCGGATCCACCGCCCCAGCCGTTGCGGCGACCGCATCCGATTGGCGCCCGCGATCACGAGCTGGAGGTCGGGGCGATCGGATCTCAAGGCCTGGAAGGCCTCCAGAACCTCACGGGGCTGCCTCCGTTCGAGTACCGTCCCCAGCCACAGCAGAAAGGGCGACCGCACACCGAGCCGATCGAGCTCCTCCGCATCAGCAGCCGACGGCTGCTCGCCGAACCGCCCCCGGTCCACCCCGAGGGGCACGATCGCCATTCGTCCTTCGGGGACCCCGTACCGCCGCGCCACCAGGTCGGCCATATGATTGGTGCTGGTCAGAACCCGGGCGGCTCGCCGCGCCGCCCGCCGCGCCAGAAAACGCCGCCGCCAGCGTTCCCGGAAGGCAAACTCCTCCGGCAGCAGCTCGAAACTGAGATCGTGGATGGTCACCACGAGCGGCGCGCGGACGCCGAATGGAACGCTGTAGGCGGGACAGAAGACCACATCGAGATCGTGGCGCGCCAGTTCGAAGGGCAACCGCAGGTGCTCCCACAGAACCCGGTTCCCGCTGTCGTTCGCGAAGTGGGAAACGCCGCCGGGCCACGGCTCGGGAACCGTCCCGGCGGAGCCTTGAAAAAAGAGGTGCCACTCGACGCCGTGATCCCACGCCTCGAGCCCGCCGAAGAGGCCCTGGAGGTATCTCCCGACGCCGGTGCTCGGGCCTTCCAGCTCGGCCGCAATGACTCCCACCTTCACGGCGCCCATCCTACTCCTTCCCGCGCCCGTCTCCGTCTCCTTCTCCGGGGTCATTTGGTCGCCGGAGGGGGCCCCAAACTGGGCTATCATTGCTGGGATGCTCCGCCGTCTCACCACGACCCTCGGTTTCTTCCTCGCCGTCGCGCGCGATCTCGCCGGGTCGTTACGCGCCCGGTGGCGGCGCTTTCAGCGACGGGTGGTGCACGCCGAAGAGGTGGCGGCGGTCGGCGTCGACATCTACCCCTTTTTCGACACCATGACCGGCGTCGGGTGGTACGAGTGGAATCTGCTGGCGGCGCTCGACCGCCGCGACGACGGACTCGATTACAACCTCTACGCCCGGACCTTTCTCGCCCCCGACGAACCGCCGCCGCCCGACATGCCCGGTCGTCGCCACCTACGGCTGCGGGTCCACCAGATACCGGCGGGATTTCTGTTGCCGGTTCGCCCCACCCTCGCCCTGCTGCGAGCGATCGTCGAGCCGCTGCTCCGCCTCTTCGACGGCAATGACGCGCTCTTCGCCCCCAACTTCTTTCTCCACGGCGACCAGGAACCGTTCGGACGCGCCCGGGTGGTCACGGTCCACGATCTGGCTTTTGCCGCCATGCCGGAGACGGTGTCACCCAAGACCCTGGAGGGACTTGCCCTCAACCTCCCCAAGACCCTGTGCCACGCCGACCGCCTGATCACCGTCTCCGACGCGACCGCCAACGAGCTGGTCGACCGCCTCGACGTCAACCCGCGGCTCGTGCGAACCATCCACGAGGGCGTCGACCCGCTCTTTGTGGCGGCGGGCGAGGACCACCTCCCCGAACCCATCCTCGAACCCTATCTGCTGTTCGTCTCCACCCTCGAACCGCGCAAGAACGTGGTCGGGATCCTGCGCGCGTTCCGCCTGCTGCGGGAGTGGGGCTACGACGGCAGCCTGGTTCTGGTCGGCCGCTGGGGGTGGCACACCGAGGCCATCCGCAGCGAGCTCGACGCGTCCCCGGCACGAGAGTGGATCCACCACCTCGAAGGCGTCGAGAGGCCGCAGCTGGCGACCCTGTACCGGCACGCCGACGCCCTGCTCTTTCCCTCGTGGATCGAGGGCTTCGGGCTGCCGCTGGTGGAGGCCATGGCCTGCGGCACTCCCGTCGTCACCTCCGGCACGTCGGCCATGCCCGAGGTCGCGGGGCCGGCCGCGGTCTATGTCGACCCCGCCAGCCCGCACGGCATCGCCTCGGCGGTGGCGGCGTTGCGGTCCGATCCGCAGCACCGGGCCCGCCTCATCGAGCTCGGCCGCAAGCGGGCGGCCAAGTTCTCCTGGGACCGCGCCGCCGAAGCCACCGCCGCGGTCCTGCGCCAGGCCGCCGGCCTGCCGGCGAATGGACCCGACGAATACCGAGCGTAGGCTTTAGTTTTTAGTTTTTAGTTTTGAGTTTCGGAACATCGCCCATGAGCGTTCGCGGTAGCCCGGCTTTCCGCAAGCCCTTCCCGAGAGGAGCCACCTTCAACATTGTTGGCCCGAAACAACCTACTGACGTGAATGTTCGTGCGTCCAACAATGTTGAAAATGGCACCTCCGCCGCACGCGGATATACCCATCCTGAGCACTCGACCGCCCGTAGTTGGTAGGGTGCTGTGATGTCACTCAAAACTAAAAACTCAAAACTAAGAACTCGAAGTGTCAGCTTCTCGCCTCGTGAAAGGCCAACCAGAGCGTGCGCCAGAGGATCCTGAGGTCGAGGCCGAGGCTCCAGTTTTCGACGTAGTAGAGATCGTGGACCACCCGCTGCCGGATCGAAGTATCCCCCCGCAGACCGTTGACCTGAGCCCACCCGGTCATCCCCGCACGCACCCGGTGGCGGACGTTGTAGGCCGGGTAACGGCTGCGGAACTGCTCGACGAACTTCGGTTGTTCGGGCCGCGGGCCGACCAGCGACATGTCGCCGCGAAAAACGTTGTAGAGCTGCGGCAGCTCGTCGAGGTCGGTGCGGCGGAGAAAGTCGCCGATCCGGGTGACCCGGGTGTCGCGGTTGCGGGTCCACTTCTCCTCGCCGTCGCCCTCGGCATCGATTGTCATGGAGCGGAACTTGTAGAGCTCGAACGACCGCCCGTCCATTCCCATGCGGACCTGCGAGAAGAAGACAGGGCCGCCGTCCTCTCTCTTGATGCGCCAGGCGATGATGGGAAACATCCACGAGGTCGCGAGCAGCAGCAGCGCTGAGCCGACGATGTCGAAAACGCGCTTGACGGTCTGATTGAGACCCTGGAGCGGGATCTGGGTGAGGTTGATCAGCGGCAGCCCGTCGAGGTCCTCGATGCCAGCTTTCATCACGTAGTACTGGAGAACGTCGGGCACAACCTTGATGTCGACCAACAGCTCCCCGGCCTGCTTCACCAGCTGCACGGTGCGGTGGTGGGCCGCCAGCGGCAGCGCGATCATGACCTGATCCACGTGGTGGCCGGTAATGGCCTCTTGCAGGTCCTTGGTCGTGCCCAACACCGGCACGCCGTGGATGTCGCGCTGCTGTCTTCCCGGGTCGTCATCGAGAAAGCCGACCACCACGAAACCATACTCGCGGTGGACATCCAAGCGCTCGACGACCTCCCGCCCGAGCTCCCCGGCGCCGACCACCAGCACGCGCTGCAGATTGCCGCCCGAGCGGCGGATCCTGGCCAGGCTCGAAGCCACGGACCACCTGAAGAGACCTACCAGGGCGATGACGACGGCGGCGAAGATGACCAGGAAGAGCCGCGAGTACGTGAAGTCCGGCGGCCTGTAGAAGGTGAGTCCAGCCGCGAGGATCACCGTCGCCAGAAGCACCGCAACCACCACCCGCAGGCCCTCGTCGAACCGCGAGCGGATGCGCCGCCGGTGGTAGAGGCCCTGAAAGTAGAAAACCACCGGGTAGAGGGCCAACACCGCCGGTATCAGATTGAGGTACATGCTGACCGGCGGCAGGCCCTTGGTGACCGGTTGCACCTCGATGACGAAGCGCAGCCAGTAGGCGACGGGCACCGCCAGACCGAGTGCGAGAAGATCGCCGACAAGCTGCAGGACGACCTGGAACTGCCGGCGGCGTTCAATCACTGGAGGGCCTCGCGAAAACCGAGCCGGTCGAGCAGGAAACGGAAACGCGTGCGGAAGCGGTCGCGGGAGAAGAGGTCCGCGCGCTGGCACAGCAGCTGTTCGTCCCAGTGGCGGTCGAGGACCCGCGACGTCGCCTCGACCAGGGCGTCGACGGACGACTCTTCGGCGAGCTCGCCCTCGACCCCGCCGCGGATGATGTCGGTCGTCCCGGACTGGGCCAGACCGACGACCGGCGTTCCACAGGCCAGGGCCTCGACCGAGACCATGCCGAAGTCCTCGACATTGGGAACCAGGAGGGCCGCCGCCCGCCGGTAGGCCGCCCGCAGTTCTTCGCGGGACTGCCAACCCAGAAACCGCACATCGGGCCCGCCGAGCCGCCGCAGGGCGTGCATCCGCGGCCCGGTGCCGATGATCTCCAGAGTGCGCCCGAGTTTTCTGGCGACCGCAATCGCAACCTCCACCCTCTTGTACGGAACCAGCGCCGCCACCGTCAAGAGCGTGTCGCCGCGCTCGCCGCCCGGCGTGAAGTACTCGGTCGCGACCGGAGGCGGCATCACCTCGGCGGTCCGGTTCCAGTAGTGCTTGATGCGCCACGCCACCAACCGCGAATTGGCGACCAGGCGATCGACCCGCGCCGAGGACACCATGTCCCACTGACGAAGCAGGGCGAATCGGCTTTCGAAAACAGGGCGGAGTATCCGCGGCACGGAGTCCAGGTAGCGGCCGCGCTGGTCCCACACGTACCGCATCGGGGTGTGGACATAGCTGAGGTGGAACGCCCCCGGCGGCGGGATGACGCCCTTCGCCACGCAGTGGGAGGTCGAAATCACGAGGTCCGCATCGGGGAAGGCGAACGACTCTGCCGCAGCCGGCATCAGGGGGAGAAGGTATCGCCAGCGCCGCCCGCCGAACGACGGCACCTGGAGCCACGAGGTGTGGATCGGGTGCTCTTCGAGCAAGGGCGCAACGCTGCCCTTGCGGTGGACAAGGGTGTAGATCGGGGCTTCGGGAAACATCCGTGCGATGTCGTACAGCACCCACTCCCCACCGCGCATGCCGGTCATCCAGTCATGGACCAATGCGACCCGCACTCACACCTCCCCGAGGGCCAACCGGTACACCGCCACGGTCTCCTCCACAGTCCGATCCCAACTCAGGCTCTCGGCCCGCCGGCGGCCCGCCTCGACCATGCGCCGGCGCATCGGATCGTCCACCAGCACCCGTTCGATGGCCGAGGCCACCTCGTCCACCTCGAGCGGGTTCACCAGCCTCGCGACCCCCTCCCCGAGCTCGCGCATCGCGCCCAGGTTGGAGGTGATCACCGGAACGCCGGCGCACATGGCCTCGAGAACCGGCAGCCCGAACCCCTCGTAGAGCGAGACGTGCAGCTGGACCGCCGCCACATGGTACAACGCGTAGAGATCGGCGCGCGGCACGCGGCCGAGCAGCCGCACCCGGTCGCCGAGACCGAAGCGGTCGGCGCGGGTCTGCAGGCGGCTTTCGGTTCCGGCGCCGCCGAGAAAGACCAGCTGGCCCGGGATCCGGTGTTTGCGCACCGCCAGGTGATACGCCCGCAGGACCAGATCGAGGTTCTTGTGCGGTTTGTCGTTCGCCACCACCAGGACCAGCGGCGACCGCAGCCGGTAGCGCGCCTTGACCTCCTCCAGGGCCTCTTTGTCGGGGCGCTCGGCGATCACGGGATCAACCCCGTTCGGCACCACCACCAACCGTTTCGGGTCGGCGGCGAAGAGGTTGATCAGGTCGCGGCGCGACGATCTGGAGACCGTGATCACCCGCCGTGCCCGCCGCAGCGCCGAACCCAGCACCAGCCGGAGGTACAAGCGTGACAGCTGGTGCTGACCGGGACGCGGATAAAAGAGCTGGATCAGGTCGTGCACCGTCACCACGATCGGCTTGGGTATCAACCGCGGGACCACATAGTGGGGAAAGTGGACCAGATCGACGCTCTCCCGCAACAGGGCGGCCGGCAGTTTGAAATGTTCCGCCACCCCATATCCCCGCGCCGCCGTCGGAATGATCCGGGCGCTCGGAGCCAGTTCGGCGACGCGTTCCTCGTGCCCGATCCGGGCGATGACGGTGAGTTCGACGTCGGGACGCACGTCGAGCCCGCGGAGCAGCGCCCGCACATAGGTGCCGATGCCGAAATCGGTGAGCTTGCGCCCGTCGAGGGCGAGACGAATGGCCATGCCGCCATTGTAGCCGCGCCGCGGCTTCGGTCGATTCGAAATCTCTTCAGGTCGCGGCCGGGTGGCTATACTGAGGGCTGTGAGAATTGACAGGCGATCCAAAGCGAGCCAGGCGGCCGCCGATGACCGGCTGCCCGAGGGCGCGTGCGCACGGCACTGGTGATCCCATCGCTCGGCGGTCCCCACCTCGGGGACTGCCTGCGGTCGGTGGCCGCTCTGGACCCGCCCCCGCACGAGGTGGTGCTGGTGTTCTCCGGCGAAGGGGCGCCGCCGACGTCAGGCGAAGGCTGCCGTGTCGAAAGGAGAGACCGGCGCCTCGGCTACGCCGCCGCGGTGAATCTCGGTATGGACTGCGTTGGCGAGGACACCGAAGCCGTGGCGGTGCTCAACGACGACGCCCTGCCCGCTCCCCACTGGCTGGGCGTTCTGACCGGAACTCTTGAACGGCGGCCCGACGCGGCGGCCGTCCAGGGCACCGTGGTGTCTGCCGATGGGACCCGCATCGACGGTCGCGGGATCACATTCGACCGTTGGGGGCTGCCGGTGCAGGTGGACCGCGGCCTGCCGTTTGGCGACGACCAGGGGGAACAACTTCTGCTTGCGGTCTCGGGTACCGCCTGCGCCTTTCGCCTGCAGGCTTTGCGCCGGATCGCCCTCGGCAATGGCCGGGTCTTCGACGAGACCTTCGACTGCTATCACGAGGACCTCGACATCGGTCTCAGACTGCGGCGTGGCGGCTGGACAGCGGCGTGGACGGGCGGAGCCCCGGCGCGCCACCTCGGCTCCGCGAGTGGCGGCCGTTTCGCCTGGCGCCACCCGTGGTGGCTGCTGGCCAACCGCTGGCGCGCACTGGCGGGCAATTTCACACCCGGCGCTACCTTGCGCTCGACGCCCCGACTCCTGCGCGGCGATCTGCGGGCGGTGAACACCCTGGTGCGGAGCAACCCACGGGCGGTGCCGGCGGCCGCCGCCGTACTGGTGACGCTGCCGTTCATCGTCGCTCGCGGCTGGCTGCGTTCCTCCCCCGGCCCGCGGCTGGAGTCGATCCCGGAGGGCGCCTCGTGAGGGTGCTCGTGGTGACCGACGATCGCGTGGGCCCGGTCATGGCCGGTTCGGCGCTCAGGGCCTGGGAACTCTCCCGGGTCCTTCTCGAGGCCGGCCACGAGGTGGTGCTTGCGGGCGCTTCCGGTTCCAGCCACCCCGAAGGCCACGGTCCGCCGGTGGTGACGAAGGCGCGGTGGGCCGGGATCGACGCCGTAGTCGGAGCCCCGTGGAGCCTGCCGCCGCGAGCCTTTGTCGGCTCCCGCCTGCTGGTCATCGACGGCGCCACCCCGCTGCTCGCGGAGTTGGCGGCCAGCCCGCCCACACCTGCCATCCGGCGGCGCGCCCGGACCGCGGCTGCGCGGCTACCGCTGGTGACGGCCCGCGCCGATGCCGTGTTGGCTGCGGGATCGGCCCAGGTCGGGTGGTGGAGTGAACGCCTGCACAAGCGTCCCGGCGTGCCCGTCCTCGATGTCCCGTTCGGGATCCCCGACACCGATCCGCCGCCCGAGCAGGCCGACATCGCGGGCGTGCCGCACGGGTGGTCGGTCATCCTGTGGTGGGGCGGCGTGTGGCCGTGGCTGGATCTCGACACCCTGCTCGCCGCCCGCGCCCTGCTCGGATCGACGAACATCAGCCTGGTCGTGCCGACCGCCACCCGTCCGGGTTCGGACTCCAGCGCATTCTCCACAACCGACCTCCTTGAAGCGGCCCGCAGGCACGGCCTCAAGCCTCCCGCGGTGGTTCCGCTGGAGCGCTGGGTGCCCTACGCCGAACGGCACCGCATTCTCAACCGCGCCTCGCTGCTGGCGGTGCTTCACCGGCCCGGTCCCGAGGCCGATCTCAGCTTCCGCACACGAGCCCTCGACGGTCTCTGGGCGGGGGTCCCGCTGCTGGTCAGCGAGGGCGGTGCGGTCGCCGAGTGGGCGCGGGTCGGCGGTTGGGGGGGCGTGGTGCCGACCCACGCAGTGGACGCCACCGCAGCCGCCATGGATCTGCTGCTCGGCCGTCGCGAGCAGGAGCGGTGCCGCAAGGCGCTGGCCTCCCACCGCGAGGCCTGGCGGTGGTCGCTGGTAGGACAACCCCTGTGCGAGGCTCTTACGGAGCTGCCCGTGGCACCGCGCCACTCGGTGCTGCCGGCAGCCTTCGATGCGGCCTCGATCCTGCTGGGACGGCACGATCCGTCGCGGGTCCCGGCGTGACCGCCGACACCCTCGCGGTGGTGGTGCGGTGGCGGGGCGGCGACGAGGTCCGCGCCTGCCTTGCATCCATCCTCGCCCACGGCGGACAGAGGCTCGCCGGCATCGTGCTGGTGGACTCGGGTTCCGGTGACGGCGGCGCCGAACGCCTGGCCGCGGAGTTTCCCGCCGTCCGGGTGGTGGCGCTCGAGAAGAATCTGGGTTTCGCCCACGCCGCCAACCGCGGCACGGCGGCGAGCGGCGAGGAAAGGCTGCTCCTCCTCAACCCCGACACCGAACTACTGCCCGGGTCCCTCGATGCGCTTTCCGAGGGACTCGACCGGCGCCCGGCGACCGCCGGGACCGTGCCCCTCCTCGAGGGCGCCGACGGCGCCTCACAGCACCGCTGGCAGCTGCGTCGCCTCCCCTCCGCCTTTCGCCTCGCCACCGGGCGCTCGGGCGCCCCGGCGTTCGCCGCAACGCCCACCGCAGAGCAGCCCGTCGCCCAACCCGCCGCCGCCGCCTGGCTGGTGCGGCGATCCGTCTGGCAGGCCCTCGGTGGATTCGACGAAGTTTTCGCTCCGGCCTGGTGGGAGGACGTCGATTTCTGCGCCCGCCTCGAGGAACGTCGCGCAGCCGGTTCGTTCCCGGCAACCGAGGGCTTCGTCGTCCAACCGGCCGCCAGGATCCTCCACCACGGTGGTTCCTCCGTGGCGTCACTCGGCGACGAGGCCTTTCTCACCGCCTACCACCGAAACCTCGCCCTCTACATCGCCCGCCACCACCCGCTACGCGCCCCCGCCATCCTGACCTGCCTGCGCCTGACCCTCAGGATCCGCGCTCTGGCGCAACCCAGCCGCCGCTATGCCTACCGCGCCGCGCTCGCCTCAATGGATGGGGTTTGACTGGCGATCCCCGATCGAAATCAGGCGCACCCCGTCATCCCGACCGAGGGAGCGCAGCGACCGAGCGGAGGGATCCCTCCGTTTCGGCCCTCCGGGCCTTCGGTCGGGATGACATTTTGAAAGGCATGGCTCGCTCCCACGTTCCTCCGTCCGGGTCCGCCTACGATTTGTGAACGGCTCTGAAGGTGGGCCAAGGCCCACCCTACCTGTCCGCTCGGTCTGCGGGTCCGAAGTAGGGTGGGCCTTGGCCCACCTTCAGAGCTTCTCTCGAGATGTTAGCGGTTCATGACAGAATGATTCGCCGGTCGCTGCACCCGAGCGCCGCTACCGGCCACCGTAACTGCCTCGGTCGCAGCCGCTGAAATCTGTCCCTGTCCCTGAGCGCTGAATCTGTCGCCGCTCCGCGGCTTGTCTGATTTTTTCGTCCTCGTGTTCCTGGGGCTCACGCCCCAGGCTACAGGCTGTCGCTCCTTCGGAGCTCGCGTCCACCATTCCCTCGACCTCATATTCTCCAAATATGTCAAACGTGAGCCTCTTGGAAAAATTCGAAATATCCCACCGAAATCGGACGTATCGCGCCTGATCGAGGTCGGGCGGCACAGGTGCCGCCCCTACCCACAAAGGACATCCCCGTGTAGTGGCGGGGCCTGCCCCGCCTTTGAATGTGAATTGTGCAAGAGGCTCACGTGCCAACGTTCCAACGTCTAGAACGGCCACACCACCGGCGCGAGCAGGGTCGCCACCACCAACACCAGCAGGCTGAGCGGAACGCCGACGCGGGCGAAATCGGTGAAGCGGTAGCCTCCCGGACCGTAGACCATGAGGTTGGTCTGGTAGCCGATGGGGGTGAGAAAGCTGGCCGAGGCGATCAGGGCCACCACCATCACGAAGGGCCGCGGATCAACCCCGAGGTCGAGCGCCGTCGCCACCCCGAGCGGGAACATCAGGGCCGCCGCCGCGGTGTTGGTGACGACCTCGGTGAAAAGCATGGTCAAGACCGCGATGCCGGCGAGCACCGCATAGGGCCCCCAGGCGCCGAGGGTCGAAACCGCTGTATGAGCGATGAAGTGGACCGCCCCCGAGCTCAGAAGGGCCTGTCCGAGGGCGATGGCGCCGGCAATCGCGAACAGTGTCTGCAGGTCGAGCGATGCGCGGGCCTCCGCCACCGAGATACAGCCGAAGACGATCATGGCCCCCGCTACCAGAAACGCCGCGAGGACGGTCGGGATGACCTGGGTCGTCAGCAGCACCACCAGGGTGCCGAGCAACACCAGCGACAGCACAGCGCGGTCGTGGCGCGGTGGCTTGGAGTCGCTGACCCGGCTGACCAGGAAGAAGTCGCGGTTGTTGCGGTGGACCTCGGCAAAGTGCGGTCCCGTCTGCAGCAGCAGGGTGTCGCCCGCCCGCAGGACGATGTCCCCCAGCCGTCTTGCGAGACGGGCGCCGCCGCGGTGGACAGCGACTACGGCTGCGTTGTAGTGGTCACGGAAATTGGAGTCGCGGATGCTCTGCCCGATCAGCGGCGAGGTCGGCGACACCACCGCCTCGGACAATAGCTTTTCGCGTTGCAGAGCCAGCTTGTGTTCGTAGTCCTCGTCAGCCACCGGATTCAGCCCGGGGATCTTCTCGAGCTCGACGATGGTCCGGATGACGCCGGTGAAGGTGAGCACATCGCCACTCGCGATGACGTGATCAGGTTGGACCGGCGCGATGAACTCACCATCACGGATGATCTCCGCCAGGTAGAGCCCGTGGAGATCGCGCAGACCGGCCTCCTCCACGGCCTGGCCGACGAGGCGGCAGTCCGGGCCGACTTCCATCTCCACCAGGTACTCCCTCGGCGAGACACCGATCTTCTCCAACATGTCCATGCGTTCGGGAAGAAGAAACCGCGAAAAGAACATCAGATACCCGACCCCGACGATGGCGCACGGAAGACCCATCGCGCCGATCTCGAACAGACCCATCGGCCGCAGCGAGTTGGAGAGCGCCGGGTTCGATGTCACCGCCTCGGCCATCATCCCCTGCACCACAAGGTTGGTGCTGGTGCCGATCAGGGTGGTCATGCCGCCGAGAATCGACATGAACGACAACGGGATGAGAAGCCGCGACGGGGAGAAGTGGTGTTTGGCGCACCACCGCGACAGCATCGGAATGAACATTGCCACAATCGGGGTGTTGTTCAGAAATGCGGACAGCAAGGGCACCGCCAACCCGAGGCGGCCCATGACCCCGCCCAGGGTCCGGACCTTGCCCAGGAAGGCCCGCCCGACAAGGTCGAGGGCGCCGGTCTCCCGGACCCCGGCCGCCACCACGAAGAGCGCGGCGATCGTCAGCATCCCGGTGTTGGTGAAACCCACGAACATCTGCGGCAGGGTCAGGATCCCCGCCAACCCGCACACGATCACGGCGCCCCACAGGAGGGCATCCGCGGCCAGGTTGCGCGCCAGACCGACCACCACGAGACCCGTCACCACGAGCACGAACCACGCCGCCCAGGTCATGAACCACCCCCCGTTCCCGGTGGTGGAGCCGCGCGCCCGATCACCACTCGATCCAGCACGACCGCTCCCTCGGGAGGGCCGAAAAACGAAATCTCGAGACGGTGGCGGCCGGCGCCCGGGGGCGCGGGCAGGACCACCCGTTGGGGTGGGTCGTCACCCCTCCACTGCAGGACCGTCACCGGTTCGTCGTCCCACTGCACCACGAAATCCGAACGCCGCCGCGCGGTCCCCAGCAACCAGCCCTCGAGGACGACCTCGACGTCTTCCCGCAACCGTAACGGCACCGTCACCCGATCGCCGTCATCGAGTCGCCAACCGCGACGGTGGCTGTATCGCGACACCGTTCCTTCCGGGGGCACCGGGCTGCCGCCCGAACGCCGCACCTGCGGCGCCTCGAGCTCCACCACCCGATCCGGCGCCGTCGCCAGGACCGCCACCAGCGCGGCCGAGGCCACCAACCACACGGCGATCCACGAGCGCCGCAGAACGGCCCCGACCCGCGGGCTGCGGACGGCCGTCCACACGGCCAGCGCCACCACCACGACCATCGCCAACGGAACCGCCAGCGTGGCTGCCCCGGGGACCAGAAACGACGGGAAAAAATCCCCCGCATCGGCGGCGAAGCGGCGCGACAGCGCATCGGCCAGCCAGGAGCCGCCGTCGCCGGGGTTGATGCTGAGGTGGGGTCGCGTGATCAGCACCCACCAAGCCACCACCGACGGCGGTGCCAGGACCAGGAGCAACCGGCGCCACCGCGACGGCCGCTGCAGCACCATCCCGCCGGCGAGGACAAAGGCCGGCAACATCGCCACCAGGTAACGCGCCGGCGGCGCGCCGCCGCCGTACCATTCGGGGGAGCTCAGGAGGGCCGCCACGGTGAGACCGCACCCGGCCAGCAGCGCCCTCTCTCCGGTGCCGCCGCGGCGCCACAGCAACGCCGCACCGGCCGCAAACGCCACCCACAACGGTGCGGTGAAAACTAGACCCCCGGCAGCGTCGAACACCAAACCCGCAGTCGCACGAACTGCGAGGGCCGGGTCTGTCGGCACCAGGTGGCGGAGCCTGCGGTAGGGGCCGAAGGGGTGGCCCATCACCAGCCAACCGACACCGGAAACGGCGGCCACGGCCCCCACCAGCAGCAGCGCTCCCAGAACTTTGTTGCGGCGAAGCCAGATCGCCGCCAGGACTGGAAAGGCCAGGAGTGCGAGCCGGGTCTTTACAACCGCTGCCACGACTGCGACCGCAGCAGCACCGAGGCGGCCGCCCCGCGGGCGACCCGCCAGCACGAGCAGGGCCGCCACCGCCAGCGCCCCCGGCAGCTCGGGCCAGATCTGGGTGGCAAAGGTAGCCAGCGGGTAAGTGGCGGCCATCGCCACCACCAACAGACCGATCTTTGTCTCGCCGACACCGAGCTCGCGCGCACGACGCGCCACCAACAATGCAACAGCCCCACCCATCAGGGCCAGCAGCACCAGCGCCCCGGTGCGCCCGGCCACCGCATAACCCGGCAGCAACAGCAGACCTAGCGCCGGCGAATGGAAAAGGGGCCACCCCGGCGCGTAGAGGGCGTTCTGGGGCCGCTCCTCGATTTCGAGGTTGTCCGAGACGTCGAAGTCATGGTCCTCGGCCAGCGACCCCATGAGCATGAGGTGGAAGGGCTCGTCGCCGTACATCGGCGGAGTCAGCTGCGGAGTTGCCAGCGCCAGCGGCACCAGGAGGGCGGCCACCGCGACGAAGACCCTTCTGCGATCGAGGCACTCGACGGCCGCGGGCAGCCACGCCGCAACGACGGCAGCGAGTGCCAGATCGGGGGCCAGGCGCTCGGCAAGAAGATGCAACGGTTCGATCGGCGTCCGCGCCGCGAGAGCGCCGAGAACCAGCACCATCCAGGGCACGAACGCCGCCGATCCCCGCCAGGTGGCGGCGAGCAACTGGAGGGCCGCAACCACAACCGCCGCAGCCAACAGCCACCCCGGCAGCGCCAACACCCGGGGCGCGGTCGGTCGCGCCGGGCCGACACTCTCGATCCGCACCACTACCGATGGGTCGAGGTCGGGGTGGCGGTCGAGCAAGGGTTTCACGCCCACCGGCACCTCGAGCACGTGCCGCGACGTCGCCCGCCACCGGGCGGCATTGCCGATACCACCCTGCGGCCGCCACACGGCCGCCGAGGCGGGGTCTTTGGCGAGGCTCAGGCTGCTGCCGGCGAAGCTCACGACGACCAGCGGCACCTGCGGAGCGATTTCGCCAGGACCCTGGGCGTCAAGTTCGATCAGGTACAGTTCGCCCGTGCTCGCGGGTGCGGTGAAAGTCCCGAGTTCCGGCGTGAGGGCAAAGGCCCGGTGTTCGGGCGTCGGCGCAAGGGCCGGTCCCAGTGCCAGCGCGGCCGCAAACCACACGCCGCCGGCCACCCCCGGCCGCAGCCGGGTCGTGACAACGAGGACCGCCACGAGGGCAGCCCACACCGGCCATTCCCAGAACGGCGGGATCTGCGCCGTCGGAAAACCAGGCCACGGCGCCAGGGAGGCCGCCGCCAGCGCCGCGGCGCCGACACCAGGCAGCCACCCGAGAAGGCGGGCGTCGAGGTCACGGCGCCGTCCACGGGCCCCCCACAGGGTTGCCACAATCACCACTGCCGCGGCGGCGACCGGCCAGCGCTGCCAAGGGATGACCGCCGCCAGGAGGGCCGCAAGCTCGGCCGCGCGCTGCCCCCAGCGACGGGCCGCCGCCCACGGTAAAGCGGCCGAAAGAAGAACGGCGAAGACGATCTCCGGGAGGCCGAAACCGACCAACCCGAGCCCGGTGGCGGCGCGCGCCGACAACCCGAAACAGGCCGCGAGCAGGGGCCGGCGAAATGCCGGCGTGCGATCCCACGCCGCCGAAGCGGCCGTCCACGCCGCCAGCAGCAGGAGGGGCGGCACCAGCATCCGCCGCATGGCCGCACCGCCGACCACGGTCAGTGCAAAGGCCGGCGGGACGAGCAGGGCCTCGGCGAGGTAGCGGCCGCGACCTGCGCCCGACCACCACCCCGAGGGCACGAACGCGAGCACGACGGCTGCCGACGCCATCACGGCCTCGCCCCGCCCGACGGCGCCGACCCCGGCCAACACCGCCGCCAGGACCGAAAACGCCGCCGGAGAAGCGACCGCCGCCACGCGCAACGGCCCACCCATCACTCCTGTCTGTATCCTCGACATCTCCCGAAGTATACCGATGAGGTGGATGGCTTCGCCCCGTTGTGCCAAGATGACGCTGTGGCCGGCATCGAGCCCTACGCTCTCGTCATCGTTTCCTTCAACCACGCCGACACCCTGCCGGCGTGTTTGCAGGCCGTCGCCGCCCTCGACCCCGCGCCTGAACGGGTGATCGTGATCGACAACGCCTCGCAGGACGGCTCGGCCGAGGTCGCGGCCGCGCACGCCCCGGGGCCGCCGGTCTCGGTCGTCTGCGAAGACCGCAACACCGGGTTCGCCGCCGCCGCCAACCGCGGAATCAGGTCCACCGACACACCCTGGGTGCTGCTCCTCAACCCCGATTGCGCGCCCCGCAGCGATATGGTCCGGGAACTCTTCGCCGGGCTCGCGGCCTGTTCCGACCCGAACCGGATCGCCGTCCTCACGCCCCGGCTGATGCGCTCCGCCGGTCCCGATCTCGCGCCGACGGCGGTGCTCGACGCCGCCGGGATGATGGTGACCGGCTCGGGCCGGCACTTCGACCGCGGCGCCGGAACCACCGACGACCGCGCCTGCAACCGCCCCGCGTGGGTCTTCGGCGGGACCGGCGCGGCCGCCTTCTACCGGCGGCAGGCGCTCGACGACGCGGCCTACCCGGAGAGCGAGTATTTCGCGGAGACCTTCTTCGCCTACCGCGAGGACGCCGAGCTGGCGTGGCGGCTCCAACTCCGCGACTGGCGGTGTCTGTACGTACCCGACGCGACCGCCTCCCACCGTCGCGGCTTCCGACCCGAAGAGGGGCGGCGCGGCCACCGCGACATCAACCGCTATTCAGTGCGCAACCGGTTCCTGCTCCGCGCACACTGCGCAGACGCCGGCTGGCATCTACGGTGCCTGCCGTGGTGGCTGGGGCGGGACCTCCTCGTGGTGGGCGCCTGCCTGACGGTGGAACGGCAGTCGCTGCCGGGGCTCGTCGATGCCTGGAGACTGCGCGGCGACGCCCTCGAAAAAAGGCGTTGGGTCCTCGGCCGACGCACCGTGTCGGGACGACGGATGGCGCGTTGGTTTCGTAAGCAGGGGTGGGTCGAGGAGGTGGAGGCCTCGTGAAAGTGGCGATCATCGGCACCCGCGGGGTCCCCGCCAACTACGGCGGGTTCGAGACCTTTGCCGAGGAGCTGGGATGGCGGTTGGCCGCCCGCGGCCACCACGTCACCGTCTACGGGCGGCGGGGCTTCATCGATCCCGGTCTCGGCACCTACAGGGGTATGGATCTGGTGGTTCTTCCGTCACTGCGCAGCAAGCACCTGGAGACCGTCTCCAACACCTTCGCCGCGGCGTTGCACGCCTCGCGCCGCGGTTTCGACGTCGCCCTGGTGTGCAACGCCGCCAACGCGCCGTTCGTCCGCATCCTGCAGATGGCCGGCGTCCCGGTGGCGCTCAACGTCGACGGTCTCGAGCGCAAACGCCGCAAGTGGGGCGTGGCCGGCCGCACCTACTACCGCGTCTGCGAACGACTCGCCGCGCGTCTGCCCGATGCCCTGGTGACCGACGCCGAGGTCATCCGGCGCTACTACCGGCGCGCCTACGGCGCGACCTCGCAGATGATCCCCTACGGCGGCGACCTCGAGCCGCCCACCGGCACCGACGTGCTCGACAAACTGGGACTGGAGAAGGACCGGTACCTTCTGTATGTGTCGCGGTTCGAGCCCGAGAACAACCCCGATCGGGTCGTGCAGGCCTATCGCCTGGTGGGCGGTCGGAGGCGGCTCGCGATGGTCGGCGGAGCACCCTACGCGGCAGGTCTGACCCGTCGCGTGCAGGATCTGGCGGACGAACGAGTCGTCCTCCCGGGCCCGGTGTACGGCGACGGCTACCGGCAGCTGTTGTTCAACTGCAGGGTCTACATCCACGCCACCGAGGTCGGCGGCACGCATCCGGCGCTGGTCGAGGCGATGGGCGCGGGCCGCCCCGTCCTGTACTATGACACGCCGGAAAACCGGGAGGTCGCGGGCGACGCCGGCGCGCCCTTCCGCTTCGAGGGCGAGCTTTCGCTCGAGCGGGTGCTGGAGCGGGTGCTCGAGGACGAAAGCGAACTCGAGGCGATGGGGCACCGGTCGCGGGAACGGGTCGCCGGCAACTATCTCTGGTCCGATGTCGCCGATGCCTACGAAACTCTCCTGGAGGGACTGTGCTGAAGGAAAGGGCCCGGATCGTCGCCTACTGGGTGTGGACCACGGATCTGGTCCTCACGGCCCTGGCGTTCCTCCTCGCCTGGTGGCTGCGCTCCCACGTCGCGCCGCTCATCGCGCCCTCGCTCTTCCCGACCGAGCTCTACCCTTTGTCGCGCTACCTCGGACTGCTGCCTCTGGTGCTCGCCATCTGGACCCTGCTGCTGGTCACCCGCGAGGCCTACACCTCGCGCCGGACAGTGGCCCTCGCGTCGGAGGTGTGGCAGGTCGTGCGGGTGGTCGGCGCCGGCACGCTGACCCTGGCGGCGGCGGGTTGGCTGTTGAGGTTGGACTTCGTCTCGCGGCCGTTTCTGATCCTCTTCGCGTCCCTCGACCTCGTGTTCCTGCTGCTTGAAAAGCTGGTGTTGCGGCTGGCGGCGCGGCGCGTCCGTCAACGCGGCTACAACTACCGCAGCCTGCTCATCGTCGGCATCAACCCACGCGCCTTGGAGGTGGCCCGGATCATCGCCGACCACCCCCACTGGGGCCTCCAGCTGATCGGGTTCGTGGCCCCCAACGGGGAGCACGACGAGGAGTTCGGTGGACTGCCGGTCCTCGGCCGCGCCGACGATCTGCCGCGAATTCTCCAACAGGAGGTCGTGGACGAGGTCATCTTCGTCCTCTCGCGCCGTCAGCTCGAGGAGTTCGAGGAGAGCTTCCTCCTGTGCGCGGAGCTCGGCATCCGCGCCCGCGTCGCCCTTTACTTTCCCCACATGAAGGCACGGGTGGTGCTCGAAGAACTCGAGGGCATTCCCCTGCTCACCTTCACCAACACGCCGGGGGCGCCGTTTCCGATGTTCCTCAAGCGGGTCCAGGACATCACGGCATCAACGCTGGGGATGCTCCTGACCGCGCCGCTTTTGCCGCTCATCGCCGCCGCCGTCAAGCTCTCCTCGCCGGGTTCGGTGCTCTACTCGCAGGAGCGCTGCGGGCTCAACGGGCGGCGCTTCACCCTCCGCAAGTTTCGCACCATGTACGAGGGCTCCGACGGCCGGCTCGACGAAGTGGCCCATCTCAACGAGGTCGAGGGCCCCGCCTTCAAGGCCAGCCACGATCCCCGGACGACCCCGGTGGGCAGGGTCCTGCGGCGGTTCTCGCTGGACGAACTGCCACAGCTCGCAAATGTCCTCAAGGGCGACATGTCGCTGGTGGGGCCGCGTCCGCCGTTGCCCGAAGAGGTGGAGAGGTACGAGCGCTGGCAGCGGCGGCGGCTGTCGATGAAGCCCGGTCTGACCGGTCTGTGGCAGGTTTCCGGGCGCGCCGGGCTGGATGATTTCAGCAACTGGATCGCTCTCGACCTCACCTACATCGATCAGTGGTCGCTATGGCTCGACCTCAAGATCCTGCTCAAGACGATCCCGGCCGTGTTGTCGGCCCGCGGCGCTTCCTGATGCTCAGGGGAGAGGCGCTCCGCCCTCTTCCATGGCTTCGAGGACCATCGGATTGATAAAAAGGGTCGGCGCCCAGGCGCTGTGGATCGAGGAGTCGATCTTGGTCACGCGATAGGTCCCGACCTCCTCTTCTTCGAGGCTCAAACCGACCGCGAGAATCCGCGATGCGATCTTCGCGCCTGCAAGCTCGTTGGAGTTGAGGATGCCGTAACGAACGCCCGTGGTCTCAACCTCTCGGTACTCGGGAGGCGGCATGAAATCCACGGCCAGAATTGCAAAGGTCTCCTTGTCCACCACGATCCGCCAGGTGGTTTCGAGAACCGGTGACACGAAGAAACCCTTCGCAAAAGGCAACAGCAGAGCCCATGCTTCGCGGTCCTCCCATCGCGTCTCGATGACCTCCTTGGCCCAGACGCCCTCCATCTTCAGGCTGTAGGGAAGGAGCAGGGTGAAAAGGCTCTGGTTGAGCGTCTTGTAGGCCATCGGGGGAGTCTGCGGCCGCTCGTCAAGCTCGCCGCCAACCGTCGACCAGGCGTCAGTTCCGACCCGTGCAATAAAGACGTCGCCATACATCTCCATCCGGAGGTTCCCGAGGTCGGAGGTGTCGACGTAAGCGATGAAGTTCTGGTCTTTGGTACTGCCGTCGCGTTTGATCTCCTCCTGAGTCACCTCGAGCTTGAGCACGCCGATTTTCGAAAAGGCGTCGCCGCCGACCGCAGCAATCATCCGCTCAACCAGAACTTCGGGTGACGGCGGATCGGCCGCGACGACCGGTGACGCAACCGATCCCAACATGAAAATCACAATCGCAAGGCGCTGGAACATGAAACTCTCCTTTGTCGAGGTGCCAGTCTGGCATTCTCCGTCGAGACCGAGGATTATAATGCAGCAACCGTGCCACCACGACCCCACCGGGCAAGGGCCGGGCGATGTTTTACGAAAAAACAAGGGGCGGCAGGCCGCCCCTTTCGAGAATGTACCGAGAACCTTCGTTCGCTTATCGGGCGGCGCCCATGAATTTCCGTTGCGCCGGAATATAGATCGAGTCCTGGGTCCGGTTGTCGATTTCGGTGGCGTACGCGGCCACACCGCCACCCTCCGTGACCTCGATCTTGAGTGAAGCCGAGGCCGTCACACCCGACACACCGAATTTCTTGGCCACGTCGAACTGGCGCAGAACCCCGGGAGCGATCATCATGTCCATCGGCTCGCCGACCTGGGCTCCAGTGACATCGATCAAGGTCAGACGAACCCCCGTCCAATGATCGCGATCCGTATTGAGGAGCCCGAGGTTGGTCCGGAAGCCGATGTTCTGGTCGGCCGAGTTGGAGATCCCGACCACGAATCCGGTCTCACCCGGATACAGGAGATCGTCGCTGCCGAAAGCACGCAGGTTGAGCCCGGCTGTCCCGCCCGCAGGATCCAGATTGTAGGTCCTGGCCGCGACCTGCGGGGCCGGACCGTCGTCGGCGCCCGTCAGCACGATGTAGCCTCGAGTCTCGGAGAGATTGAGTTCGTCACCGACGATGTCGAGGTATTGCTTGATGCGATGCTCACCCAGAGTCGGCCATGTGAAACCGAAGACATCGCTCGGCGATTCGCCGACCACGAACTCGACCTCACCCGCGAGCCAATCCCCGGTCGGGTTGTAGAGCCACATGTCGGTGCGCCACTGGGAGTTGTTGACGCCCTCGAGACTGGCCACGCCGACCAGCCAGATCCGGTTCTCGCCCTTGAAGGAGGACAGGAACAGGACCGAGTCCCCTGTGATGTTGTCGACCACCGTGGCAAAGGCCTGGACATCCACGCCCGTCACATCGGCTCGCACCGAGAACGGCGCGATATCGCCCTCGACCCCCAGCCATGCTGCCACCTCATTGACCTGTTTGGTGGAGTGGCCCGGCACCAGGGTGCTGCGGCCCTGACCGAGTTGATTGCCGTTGCGGTCGTACAGTGAGAGCGGCACCCAGACATCGACGTCGCTGTAGTTCACCAGGCGGAGGTTGGTTCGGTAGTCGGAGTTGTGGTTGAGACCGGTGAGATCGAGGAAGTTGGTCCCATTGCGTTTGACGGGCAAGGCCGGTACGAACAGACCCAGGGACCCCTCCGGGGTGTCGTTGAATGTCCGCGAGACCGACAGCACCTTGCAGCCGCTGCCGCTCGACGATTCGATCCTCACCGAACCCGTGCGCTCCTCACCCGCCAGGCCGGGGATGGCCTCGACGATGTCGGCGAAGATCCGGGTCTCGTTCGCAGCGAGCTCGAACTCACGGAACATGAGTTGCTGATCGGTGTTGTTGGTGCCTTCGGGCTCATACTCGATCCGCACATCGAGCGGTTCCCCGCACGGGTTGTGGAAGCGGAAGTCGGTCTCCCACTGGGTCTCGTTGGCGCCGGCCAGTCTGACCGCCGCGCCGACCACGAAGTCCTCGACGAGCGACTCGATGATCTCGATGGTCTTGGCGTCGGTCGTGGACCCGACGCAGTTCGAGGCTTCGAGTTCGACAAAATAGGTGCCGGGCTCCTTGAATACGTAGCTGAAGACCTGGTCCGTGCTGGTTGCCACCGTTTGCGACCCACCACTCTCGGTGAACAGCGAGACGGTCCACAACCACGCGGTCGGATCGCTGTCGGTTTCGGGCGCCACGGGATCCTGGCGCACCGTGTGGCTCTTGTTTTCGATCTTGATGGAGCCGCTCCTCAACGAGGTGCCGAGGTACTGGTCCACGGTGTAGGTGACCGTGCCCGACCCGGTGCCGCTGCCCGGCGTGACGGACAGCCACGCGTTGGTTGTGGTCGCACTCCAGCTGCACTCGTTGGTGGTGTTGACCGCAATTTCACCTACGCCGCCCCCGGCCCCGAACTGTCTCGAGAGCGGGGTGATCGTGTAGGAGCATCCTCCACCGCCACCTCCACCACACGTTCCCGCGTTGGCAACCGTGACGGTGCTGGGACCGGCGTTCACGTTGCCGCCAACCACGAGTTCGACCGCAACGCTGACCGTCTTCGCGCCACTATCGGCGTAGGTGAAACTCATGGACGTGCAGGTGTTCCACTGGTCCGGTATACAGATCTGGGTCTGGCCGGCGCCGGCGCAGCCGGTGTCGCCGAAGTTCCAGGTCGCCTTGCTCACTTCCCCCGTCAAACCGGTGAGTGTGAACAGTACTTTTTCACCAATCTCGGGGTCGGATGGCGCCCAACCGAAACCCAGCGCTTTGGTCGCGAGCGACTTGCCGGACGTGTCGGTAAACACCACGGTCTCACCGACGTGGGCCTCCTCCGCGCTCATGGCAAAGGAAGCGAAGGGCTGTTGGTCGGCCCGGCAGCACTCTCCTCTGTCCTGTACGACCGGAGGCTTGGTCTGCGTCCGACCGTCCACGAGGTGCATGGTCACCGATTTCTGGCCGGCCGTCGGGAATGTCCACTGGAAGGAGTTGCAGCTGCCCGCGGGGAGCCAGGTGCAGTCGATGACCGGTCCGATCCCTTTGCAGTTCTTGTCGCCGAAGTCCCACGACTCGACCTCGAGGATCGGATCGACCTCGAACGTGACCGTTTCACCGATATCGGGGTAGGGGTTGGACATCGTGAAGTTCGCCGGGACGTAGGGAGCTTCCTGGGTCACGGTATAGACCCGTCCGCCGGCGGTTATGGAAGCGGTGCGTTGGGCACCGGTGTTGGTCGCAACCGAGTAGCGAACCGTGCCGGTGCCGGTGCCGCTGGCGCCCGACGTGATGGTGATCCAGGAGGCGTTGTCGCTGGCGGTCCACTTGCACGAAGACGTTGTCTGCACGGTAAACGATCCGGTGCCGCCCGAGGGACCGAACTTCGCGCTGTAAGCGCCGAGACTGTAGCTGCAGGTCGGAGGGGGCGGCACAATGCCGCTACAGCTGCCGCTGTTTGCCACCGTCACCGTGCGCTCGGCCGCGGGCCGTTCGTCAATGTAGCTCACGCCACCGACCTCGATCGTGAGGCTCACAATCTTGTTGCCGCTCGAGGCGTACTTGAATGCCTTCGCCTCGCAGCCTGCAAACTGCCCTGGCGTGCACACCTGGGTGGCGCTGGCGCCGTCGCAACCGGTGCCGCCCATGTTCCAGGTCGCCTTGTCGATCGCCACCTCCACGCCGCCGATGGTAAAAGTCGCGATCTGGCCGATCTCGGGGCTTCCGGGCGCCCAGGTGAAGATCGGCTGGATGGCGCCGTCCCCCACCGCCAATGGCTTGGTCACCGTTGACTCTTCGTAGTCATTCAGATTGGTCACCGTGAGCGTGATGGTGTAACTGCCCCACGCGAGGGCGTCGGCCTGAATTTCGCAGATGGGGCTCGCCGGGCAGGTGTAGACGCTCGGGCCGTCGATCTGCCAGAAGAAGCTGAGGTTGCCGCCTACCGGTTTCGAGGCGGAACCGTTGAGAGTGATCGGCTGGGTGTTGAGGGGAGCGGCGGGCGTGACGGTGAACGCCGCTGCGACCGATGTCACCTTGATCGTCTTTTCCGAAAGCGCCTCGTAGAGTCCGTCCCCGTCGGGGTCGGACGTGGTCGAGCCGTGCAGGTAGTTGACCTTCAGCTTGACAAGCCAATCGCCGGCGGTGGTGAGAGCGAGACCGGAAACGTTGGCTCCGGTGTAGACCACTGGCGTGGTAGAACCCGGCGCGAAGACCTGCCACCGATACGCCGCGACATCGGTCGGCCCCTTGGCCGGAATGCCGCCGGTGACGGAGGCCGCGAGGTTGACCGATTCGCCGACGATCACCGCCTCCGGAGTCACCGTGAAGCTCGCCAGCGGCGAACGGTTGATCGTGACGGCGGCCGTAGCCAGAGCCTGCTGGGGGACCAATTCGTCGCTCTCGACCTCGACCGAGGCGAGATAGGTGACGCCGGTGGCAAGGTTTTGTGGGATCGTCAGCTGGAATGACTGGGGATTGGTGGCGGACGGGGTCGGAAAACCGGAGGTCGCACCGCTCGGCTGAGCCGTCGCCCACACCGCCCAGCGATCATAGGAGCCGAAGGAGACGTTTTTCACCGTCACCTGGCTGCCCGGGAAGACTCCGCCAACCGGTACCGGGCTCACGTCGACGCCGGCCGTGGCCGGCCCCGCGTCAACGCATTGCGAAATATCAAAGACCTGAGACAAGGAGTACCGGCTCCAGTAGAACGTGTCGCCGGTGGGCGACAACGCCGCATCCATGTCGAGGGCGCACGCCTGTTCGGCGTTGTGGGGCTCGCTCGGGTCGCCCCAGAATTCGTTGTCAACGGGCTCGGGGCCCGAGCTCTTGATCAGATACAACTTGGCGGAGTTGATGTCGCTGCCCGCGACAATCGCCAGAACCGGCGGCACGCCGGACCCGGCCGAAGCCATCGCCACGTTGCTGGCCCACTTGTGGTCGATCGAATACATCAACGTCGGCTGCCCCGGATTCGCGAGATCCCACACGCCGACATCGTTGGCGTTGAAATCAGCCGATGCTGCAATCAGGTTGTTCTCGTCGATGGCGAGGGCATGGCCATAGGCTTTCATTCCCGACGGCGTCGCCGTATGGGTCAGGGACGTGGCTGTGCCCGAGCCGTTCACCCGAAAGACGTACGCCTGGCCGGAACGGTTTTCACCCAGGTAGAGGTAGGTTGCCGCCCCGACATGCAGGCTCTGCCCCATCCGCACCGACAGGGGATTGCCGCCGGCCTCGAGGCACTGGACCAGACCGAGGTTGCTGGTCCCGTTCGGGATGAAGAGACCGGAGTTGCCTCCGCACAACGACTCCTGCGCCATGATCACATAGTCCTGGCCTGCGTGTTTGAAGACCATTCCGCCGAAGATGGGTGACTGGTAGGTCGAGTAGCCGGCGAACTGCGGGTACAAACCGGTACCGAGGTCGATAACGACCATGTACTTCACCTTGTGGGCGAAGGCGGCGTAGCGGCAGTCATTGCAAACGTCGAATGCGAGAAGATCGTAGTCCGAGTCGCCGGCGGTCCCGAAGTCGTATTTCGACTGGTCGACGATGATGGGCCGGGATGGATCGTCGATGTTGTAGATCTCGAGCTCGTTGCCCCGATTGAGCATCAGATAGTCGTGACCCTTCCAGGTGAAGGTCTCAACCCCGAAGGCGCGGTCTCGCCGTGGGTCCGAAACGCAATTGTTGCTGGTGTCGAGCAGTGTCTCTGTCCAGTTCTGACAGTAGCTCTGAGCCATCGCAGGGAGTGCCGTCGCGGCAAGGGCGAAGACGAGTGCACCGAGAACGATGCGACTCGAGATTTTATGTGAGAAACGGGAGCGATTCATGCTCACCTCCACCTGGGAAAGTAGCTCAAGAAAGCTTCGGATGTCAATCGCCGAGAAGCCTCTAGAGCCGTCGTTTTTCAATACTTTAAGAATCATACGAGGGGGGAGTGACCGCGGTCACGCGCGGCGGCGGCGACCATCGCCGCGCTGCGGCATCATACGTCCTGATCAACCACATGTCAATTTAGCAATTCGAAGATCCGCGGCCGCGGCCGCGGAACTTCGAATTGCGAAAAAGGGGCGGCCCGAAGGCCGCCCCTGAATGGTTGACAAAAAGCTTACTCGGTCGGAGGACCGGTAGGCGGGTTGAACGAGTACTGGCCGAGGTTGAACAGCGGCACGGTCTCGTTGGCGTTGCAGTTGTAGTTGGCCATCACAGCACCCGAGAGGGCCGCGGTGTAGTCACCGAAGCCGGAGTACTTGACGCCCATCCAGGTCTGGTAGCAGATCGGAGGTGCTGCCGTTGGATCCCGGCCACGCAAAGAGCAGCCAACCGAAGGCGTCACCGTCGCTCTGGCCGACGAGGAAGAACTGGCTGGCCTCGACCTCCTGGGTCTCGAGAGGCAGCAGGTTCGGAACCGGACGGATCGGGGTCTCGGTACCGGACCACGGATCTTCGTCAGAACTCACCGAGTTCACGTTCTCTTGCTCGTCCCACGCCCAGTAGGTGTAGGCGATGCAGGCGTTGGCGTACAGGGTCGCCGGACCGGCCTTCGAGATGTTGCCCCAGTTCATCGAGATCACGCCACCGACACGCGAGCGGGTGCTGGCGAGATCATAAACCGTGCGGTAGTTGGTCGACGCCTTGAAGGCGCGAATCCAGGTGTTGATACCGGCATCTTCGAAGATCTGGTAACGGAAGCGCCCAAGCGGTCGGCAGCGGCTCACGGAAGTCGGCCGCAGCGGTCGTGGACAGCCTGACGTAGCGCTCGTAGAAGGTCGGGCCGGATCGCCGGCAGGATTCGACTCGAGGTGGACCGCATTGTCGGCCTCGGAGTAACGGTCGGTGTTGTTGAGCCAGATCACGTCGCCGATGAGCACGTTCTCGTCGATAACGCCCGTCAGACGGCTGGCGGCGAAGTAGGTCTCGGGGGTCGCGTCGGGCAGGTCTTTGTTGCAGGTGTTGACCACGTCAGCCGTGATGTACAGCCACACCGGGCCGTCATCGCGGGTGATGAACCACGGGTCATTCACGAACTCGTAGAGGCCCCACGAGCAATCCGTGTACGACCTGGCCGAGGTCTGGCTGGCCGACAGGTAACCCTCGAAGACGTCGAGAGTGCTCTGCGGAATCGGATCCACGTAGCGCAGCCGGCGACGCAATGTAGGTGGCCGGGTTGCAAAGCATGACCAGGGAGCCGAAGTCACCAGCCATCTCCGGATCGGGGAGGTTGGTGTAGCCCGGCGCAACGGGAAGCAGCTCGTTGTGCTTCGAGTAGGGACCGTCATCAAACGGTGTGTCGCCGCCGTTGTAGCCGTAGTAGGGCAGCTTCGAGCTGTTGTACTGCAGCCAGATGTTGTCGTTGCGGCCGGTGTCCTCGTCGTCGGTCGGCAGGAGGCCGAAACCGAGGATGTCGCGGATATTCATGCGGGCGACATCGTAACCGGTGAGCACGATGTTGAAGTCCAGGATCGCCACCGAGTAATCGGTCCACACCGTGATGTGAACGATCTGCGCCTCCGAGGAGACGTTGGTGATGGCGAACTGGGTGGTCTGGCCGTCGAAGCCGCCGTCGTAGTCATAGGAGACAAACGGGAACAGCAGCGTCGCCGCCGGCACCGCGTCAAACGAGCAGTAGTTGGCATACGCCACACCGCTCAGACCGAGGGCCATAACCCCGGCCACGATGATCGTAAGAAACCTTTTCATTCTCAACTCCTTCCATTCCTCTCAATTTCACACTCATTCCGGTTCTTAATGCGTACCGGTTTGCGGTCTTTCCGTTCCGCCGATGTTCCGCATCACCTCCCGTAAAATATTTGCTTCCGTCAACTTAGGTCTAAGATATGTCACAACAGCATAAAAGATAGCATCTGGTCTACCCGGTTGTCAAGGCGCCCGTAGCCAATTCAATCCTGTCAAAGGATCCCATTCATCACCTCGCAAGTCAAGCGCCCCGCGCACAGAAGCCCGGTCCGGGATCGGTGCGGGTCGTCCACGAATCAGTACTGCCGGCCACCGGTCATTCGCCGGGTCGGGTCAGCCAGACGTGAACGCCGCCGTTCCGCTTACCGGCGGGTGCGCAGCTGGCGACGATGTCGAGGGTGCCGCTGCCGTCGAGGTCGACGAGGCGGACATCATAGGCGAGGCCGATTTCGGCCAGCCCCGGCGCATCTTCCTTGATGAAGTCACCCTGGTCGTTCTGCAGGAAGACCTCGAGACCGCCCGTCTTACGGCCCGCCACCACATCGATGAGACCGTCACCGTTGATGTCGCCTGCCGCGAGCCGGAAATACACTGCAACCCGGTCCTTGTCCCAGATCAAGGGCTTGCCGTCCTCCCACAAGAGTTCGGAGTACGACATCGGGTAGCGAATGATTCCGTTCCGCGACTGGGTCTTGCCGCCGACCATCCTGAACTGGACAAAAACGGCGAAGAGCTCGTCGCCGACCGGCTCGCACGTCGTAATGGTACGCGGCGCTGAGCACGCCCTTGTAGACTCGCCGGCTGCCACCCCTCATCGCCCCGGTTGAAATACACAAAGCGACGTTCTCCGAGCGAATTGGATGAGATCACCAGATCCGGACGGCCGTCAGCGTCCATGTCCGCGGCGCGGATGACGTCGGCGATGAGCTTGGTGGGCAGACCCTTGATCTGGAGCTCCCACGAGGTGCCGCGGTTGAGCACGACCCACACCGTGGGCGAGTCCACAAGCTGTTCGCTGGTCTTCAGGTCGAAGTCGAGTTCGGCGCCGAAGGCGAGGTCGAGCCGACCATCGCCGTCGAAGTCGGCAACGGCGACCGCACGCGACGTCAACCGCGGGTCGGGCGAGGGCAACTTCTGAGCGCGGCCGAAGCCGCCCTTCCCATCCCCGTAGGCCACGAACTGCGGCCCGAAGTGAACGGCGAGCACGAGATCCAGATGGCCGTCACCGTCGAGGTCCGCAGCCGCGATGCCGCCGTAGTCCAGCGCCAGATTCTCGGGCCACCGCAAATCCTGCCACTCGCTGAATCCACCCTTTCCGTCGCCGAGAAAGATCGTCGGTTTGCCGATGTATCCCTTGCGGCGGGGTGGAAAGACGAGATCGGGGTTGCCGTCCTCGTTCATGTCCGCGACCGCAAAGCCCATCTGCCAACGGCCGCCGCTCGGCAGGTTCTTCGTCACCGGTTCAAAATCCAGGCTGTCCTGAAACGGCGGCGGCACCGGTTCCTCGGTGAAGTCCAGAAAATACACCGCGCCAGGTGTGTTCATCGCCTCGACCTGATCGGCGAGACGCGCCTCCTCGGCCTGATTCTGCGCCCACAGGGAATACAACGGCGACTCGGGGTCCTCGGGTGGAACGCCTCGCAGCCAGACCGTGTCCTCGTCTTCGCGCACGATCTCCATTTTGATGCTCGCGGCGACGTGCGGGTAGGCGTATTTATCGTTGATCTTCACCGCGTACTTCTTGGAGAACGGTTTCGGCGTCAACCAATCGGCGATGAACTCGGACCAGGTCTGGTCGGGTTTCGTCCGCCAGTGCTCGAGCAGCTCCTGCTGGCGCTGTTCGTCCATTCGGGGTCCCGAACGATCTTCTGCAACCTGCCCGGGCCCGGCCGGCGTCCCTTCGGCCGGGACTTGCTGCGCCCAACTCGCGGACGCCGCCCCAGCAACGACCACCAGCGCCAAAATGAGTGTCTTGCGATCCATGAATAACCTCCGGTTCAAAACCACTTCGAGAGAAGAATCACACCACGTCGGGGATCGACGCTCGCCACCGATCCAGGGTTGTCGCACCGATCCACATCAGCAGGATGCCTCCAACCAGGAGGTAGCTGACCGCTGTCATGGAAGGCGGCGCGGCCCCGACGAGCCCGGTGCGCAGTACCCCGACCAGCGGGGTGAGTGGGTTCATTTCAATGACGGTGCGCATGAGGTCCGACCGCACCATGGCGAGAGGATACACGATCGGCGCGGCGTAGAACACCACCTGCAACGCCAAACCCATCATCTCGGCGATATCGGGAAGAAAAGCGCCGAGCAGGCTCACACACAGCGACGCGCCGATGATCCAGAGGACGAGGGTCGCCAACCCGAGCACGATCCACCCGACGCCGGCCAAGGCGAGGTGGCCGCGCCACGCACAAAAAACCACCACGAGAGCAAAGGAGATCGCGTGGTGCATCAGGGTGCCGAGAGCATCGCCGACGACCAGCACCTCGGGTGGCATCCGCACCCTTTGTACCAGGTTGGCGTGAGCCCGAAACAAACGCGCCGCCCTCATCGCGACATCGTTGAACGCCAGGAAGGGCACGAGCCCTGTGATCAGAAAAACTCCGAATCCCACGGCGGGGCGTCTAGCAAGATCGATACCAAGGCCGTCGACCTTGATCTGGAGGATCGCGGAAAAGACCGTCATATAGAGGACAAACTGCACGGCGGTGCTGATCGGGGTCCACAACCACCCGAGGTAGGAGCCGGCGTGACGGGCGGCAAACGCCCTCCAGGCGAGCTGGCGCAGGAGGAAGCGGTGTCGGTACAGGGTTTGCGGCAGCCGAAAGACTGCAAACACGTGACTCATCATGGTCTTCGAAGAAACTCCCCTTCACCGTCGCCGGCGAGACTCACCGCAGAGCCAGCGTGCCCGTGAGGACCGGCATGTTCACTGCCCTTTGCCCTTGACGCCCTTGTCGCAGCAGCATAAGATAAATAGCGTCCGGCAGAATTGCGTCCGCGTGCCGACGCGGGATGGTACTACAGGTCGGAAGGGAAGGCCAAACAGATGGCCCACAAAGCGCAGCTGAGTTCGCCCCAGGTGGCCGCCGTCGGCAGCCGCCTGCGCAAGCTGCGCAAAGAAAGAGGCGTGACTCAGGCCGACCTGGCGCGCCAGATTGGCATCCAACAGTCCGATCTGTCCCGCATGGAGAAGGGCGAGTACCGGGTCTCCCTCGACACGCTCTTCAAGATCCTGGCCGTCTTCGATCTCGACCTCGCAGATTTCTTCGGCGACCAGCCCGCCAAAGCCGAGGAACAACAGCCTCTCAGCCAACGCGACATGCAGATCCTGCAAATGCTCCGCGAGCTGGGCCCTCAGGCGAGGGCCGAGGTCCAGGAGTTCCTCGAATTCAAGCTCCGCAAGGAGCGCCAGGAGCGGCGGACCCTCACTTCGCGCCTGCGCTCCGGAGAGCAGCGCTCATGAGGGACCGCTACGACGTGCTCCTGGGTCTCGCGGAGGAAGCGCTCGGCGCCGACGACTTCGAGCTCGCCGCCGGTCTGTTCGCCGACGCCGAGTCCATCGCCCGCGAACACGGCGAGGTCGATCTCGCCGACCGGGCCTTCTGCAATCGCTGCTCGGTGCTGGTGGAGCTCGACCAGGGCGCCGACCAGATCCCCAGACTCAAGGAGATCCTGCTTTCGAGCAGCGACACCCGCAATCGTTTCCTCGCCGCCTACAACACCGGCGTCGCCTATTACATCTCCGAGGATTTCGAGCGCGCCCACAACTACGCCCGGCGCGCCACCGCCCTCGCCCGCGAGCTTGATGACTCGAGTCTCGAACATCGCAGCCTCAACCTTGTCGGCACCCTGGCGGCGCGAGCGTCTCTCTTTGACGAGGCCGAGGACGCATTCTTGCGGTGCCTCGAGGCACACAGGAACGGCGAAGGCTACCAGCAGGTCATGGCTGCCCAGGTCGAAGACAACCTCGGCTACGTCATGATGTGCACCGAGCGCCTCGAAGAGGGCCTCGACCACTGTGAAAAGGCGCGGGCGATCATGGAAGAGCTCGGCGCCGACCACTATCTGTTCGAGACCCTTCAAGACCTCTGCTACGGCTACGTACTGACCGATGACCTCGATCGCGCCGAAGACTGCGGAACCCGCGCTCTCGAACTGGCCATCGAACACTCGGACGAGCAGATCGCAAAGAACTGTCTGTTTCTATTGAGCGAAATCGCGGTGAGACGCGGCGATACCTTCGGGGCCCGCCGCTACCTGCGCGAACTCACCGCGTACTACCCGGAGGCCGGGGTGTCGGAGGAGATCATCGATGTCTTCCTCGCCACCGATCTGACTTCCGTGGTGAATTTGAGGGGGTAGCGATGAGGGGAGTCAGATACATTCTGCTCGCCGTCATCCTCGGCTTCGCCGGCATTGCCGGAGCGGTTGGGCCGATGACGCTGGCCAGGACCGGTGACCTTTTTTCGGTCGCAACTGTCGACAACCAGGTGGTGGTCACCGCCCGGTATGGCGACGGCACAGTCAGCGAGTTGATCGTCCCCCAGTCTGCCGCCGCGATTGAAGACTCCCTGCAGGTGGGAGTGGACCCCGCGACCGGCGCCCTGTACGTCCTGTGGCAGAAAAAGACCGACATGGAAGCCCGCTTGCGCCTCGCAGGCTACCTCGACGGCACCTGGATCGGACCGATCACTTTCGCCGGAAACGACGGCACCGCAACGGCCAATCCCCAGATGATCATCCACCGCTCCGTTGCCACCTATGACGCCGCAACCGAAGAGGGCGAAGAGCCGGCCGAAATCAAGATCGCCACCACGTTCATCCACCTCGCGTGGTGGAGTCGGACGAGCGAAAACGAGATCGGCGCCGCTCAGTACATGGCGGTGCCGGTGGACGACGACGGCGTGCCTCAGTTTCAAGACACCGAGCCGGTTCCGCTCATCGACTTCCTCCCTTACGGGATTGCCTGCTTCGACATCGGGCCCGCCGAAAATCTCCAGCACCCGAAGCTCCTGACGGACCCGAGAACCGGTTATCCCGCCGTGTTCGCCACCGACCTCAACAGCTGCCTGTTCCAGATCTTCGAGTCGCGACCCGAGGTGGTGGAGGACAGCATCACCAAGAGGCGGCGCCAGATCATCATCCTGCGCAGCCCGTCGACCGTCGCCCTGCGCCCCGATCTGCCCCTGGCGGCCACCAAGATCGAAGTCGGGAGTGGTCTCAGGCTCCTCATGCACTGGGACGGTGAGGAAGATCTCCTCAACTATCTCGAGCTGGATCAGGAGGGGCTGTCGGAAACCAAGAGCCTGCCGCTCGGCGACAAGCTCTCTCACGAACAGGCGGTGGAGCTGATCCGCGGTCTGACCAACTGATCAAGGCATCTGATAATCAAAAAGCCCACCTTTCGGTGGGCTTTTTTTTGATCTTGGATCTTGGATGGTGGATGGTGGGGGTTTCGATCCAATATCAAATATCCAACATCCGGCACTCCATCTACGGTTCTGAAGGTGGGCCAAGGCCCACCCTACAAGCCCGCTCGGTCGATGGGTCCGAAGTAGGGTGGGCCTTGGCCCACCTTCATACCCGCGGCGGGTGGGTGAATCCTGCGACTTGTGACCTGCATCCTGAATCCGGTTGGCCTTGCGGACAGCTTCGATCATGCAAGGTCAGACCACTCTTCTGATCAGTTCTTCAAGTGCTCCGGCGTAGCCGTCCCAGGTGAAGCGGTTGCGGCCCTCGACGGCGCCGCGGGCGAGGCTTTCCAGCGTTGGACGGTCGAGTTCGACCAGGGCCGCTGCCAGGGCAGCGACCGATCCCGGTTCGACCACCCAGCCGTCGATGCCGTGGCGCACGATCTCGGCGACCCCACCAACGTCAGTCGTCAGCACCGGCACCCCGGCGGCCAGCGCCATCGGGGCCACCGCCGACTGCGATCCTGATCGGTAGGGCAGAACCACCAGATCGGCGGCCGCCAACAACCGTGGAACCTCGACCTCGGGGACCCACCGCAGCAGCAACCGGACCCGGTCCTCGAGGCCCCGGCCCCGGACCTGTTGCTGCAGAATGCTCTCGAGTCCGCCCCAGGGCTCCCCCGCCACCAGCAGCAGCCAGTCGCTTTCGGAGGGAAGCCGTGCAGCGGCCTCGATCAGGAGATCGACTCCCTTGTAGGGCCGGATGAGACCCAGGAACAGCGCCACCCGCCGATCCGCCGGGAGATCGAGCGCGGCCCGTGCTGCGGCACGGTCGGGCAACGGCCCCACGGCGGTCGGCGGGAACGGGTATGAGCCCGTCGGAGCTCCCGGGTATGCCTCCGTGAGGTGGCACTCGAGTGCGGCGGCGTGCGTGAAGAGGGCCTGACAGCGCCCGAGAACCGACCGCGCGGCCCACCGCCGCAGCGTGCCGGCATCGTGATCGACCGGGTTGTGGACGACCGCCACCGCCGGGGGTCCGGCGCCGCGCAGAAGAAACCGCCACAGACCTGCCCACGCCCAGGTCCAGTAAGGGATGATCCACGCATCTCCTGCAAAGGCCACAGCCCGGCCGCGGCCTGCCGCCCACGTCAACGGGTTCATGGGCTCGAGAACCGGTTCGGCGCACTCGAGCCGGCGGCAGGCGCCGGGGTCGCGATCGCTCGCGCCGGGGAACAACCAGGTCGGATACTGTCGGCGCGGCGTCAGATAGAGGACCTCGTGACCGCGGCCCTCGAGGGCGCTCACCATCTCGGTGGTGGTCCGCGCGACGCCGCCGCGAAAGGGATGGCCGGACCCGAAGACCACCAGGCGCACAGCGCCCTACCGGGTCGGCGGATGGGTGATCTTGCGGTACCGTTCCTCGAGACGCAAGCGAACCGGGTCGGGCACCAGACCGGTCACGTCCCCACCCAGGGCCACCACCTCCCGCACCAGCCGCGACGATAGGTAGAGGAATTCCTCCTTGGGGGTGAGAAAGACCGTCTCGACCTCCGGGTACAGACGCCGGTTCATCAGCGCCATCTGGAACTCGTACTCGAAGTCCGAGACCGCGCGCATCCCGCGGATGATGATGGTGGCCTCGATCTCCTGGAGGAAATTCACCAGCAGGCCCGAAAAGGACCGGACCTCGACGATCGGGTTGTCGGCGTAGATCTCGCGCACCATCTCGGCGCGCTCCACCGGGTTGAAGAGGGCGTCCTTGCCGGCGTTGAGGAGGATGCCGACCACGACCCTCGGAAAAATCCGCGTCGCGCGCTCGACGATCGCCACGTGACCGACATGGAACGGGTCGAAGGACCCGGGATAAACAGCAACCGGCGCGTGAGATGCAGACATGGCGCGATTGTAGCACCGGAGGGGAGTGGTTTATGACCGGGCGGCACAGGTGCCGCCCCTACCCGCAAAAGGCGATTCCCGGGTAGTGGCGGGGCCTGCCCCACCTCCCTCGAGCACCACCGAAGAACGGCAGTATCGAGAATTCTGCAGGAGGCTCGAGTGGTGCGTCCGGTGTACGCGGGCGTTCAGTTGTTTTTTCCGGGAGGAGACAAGCGCCTCCGCCGCACGCGACCCGTTTCCGCACGGGTTTCCGTGAGCACTCGGACGCTTCCTGTCGGCGGGCGGTTGCGATGGAAATTCCGAATTCCGAATTCCGAATTCCGAATTCCGACTTCCGATCCGAATTCCGAATTCCGAATTCCGCCAGGTGTCCTACTCCTCAACCGCTCCCGCGGTCGCCCGGTTGTGCTGACGGTCGACCACCCGCACCACGACGAGGTGTGCGCCGGCCTCGACGGGAAACTCGAAATGTTCAACTCTTCCATCGAGCAGGCCGTCGGTCGGCGCCAGGGTCTCCCAGGCATCGCCGTCGCGCGACCACTCGGCGCGCACGATGGGGCTCAGGGCGTCCGTCACCGTCACCGTCCATGTCGCGCCGCTGCGTTCGAGAGCCACCGCCGGCGGCGTGTTATCCACCGAGAACCAGCGGCTCAGCCGGGTGGTTTCGAGGGCCCCCTCCGGGTTGTCGGGGCTGTCGCTGGCGGTGAGGCGGAAGCGGTAGACGCCGTCGGGCACGGCGCTGGTGTCGATCCCGAGTTGGGTGCCGGTGATGCGGTCCCGGATCTCGAGGCTGCGGCCGCCCTCGCCTTCGATTTCGAGCCGGTAGCTCAACGGGTCCTGGTTCGGGTCGAGAGCCTCCCAACTCACCGTGCGGAAACCTGCGCGGTAGTACTTCTTGCCCTTGGTCGAGGCGCCGTTCTTGGCCGCGGTCTCGTCGATCACCGTGAAGATGCCGTTGACGTCGGGGTGAACGGCCTCGATCACCGGCCCCGAAACCGGCGGCGCCGCCAGATAGATGACCCCGGGGTCTTCGACCACGAGCGCCGACACCCGCGGCGGCAGATTGACCTCGACCGTCGCCACCTCCACCCGGTCGACGATCACGGGAGCGCCGGTCGCACGCGGCAGCCTGAGCTCCCACTGCACGGCCCGCGCCGGCGGTAGCGACACCTGCCCGACCCCGGCGGGCATCCAATCGGTCCACTCCAACCAGGTGTCGTCGGGCGAGGCCGACACTCCGGTTCGAAAACGGATCTCCACCCCCGGCGACGCCGAATCGACCCGGTACTCGCCGAATCGAACCGGCTGGTCGAAATCTTTGGTGGGCGAGCGGAACCGTCCCGGACGCGTTCCCTCGGCCGCGCGCCACAGCACCCCGCCGGGCCCCTGTGTCAGCAACGCCTCACCGCCGTCGATCACGCCGACGATCTGGACCGCATCGACGGTTGCGAGACGGGCGCCGCCGTCGGCGACGAACCGCCACACCTCGCCCTCCCAGCCGGTGCCCACCAGCAGGCCCTCGCCGTCCCACGCGACGGAGGCCGCCACCTCTTTGGTGAACCGGTGGAGGCTGAGCAATCCACCATCCGCGGTCAGTTGGAGGACCTCCGAGGTCGCTGTTTTGCCGTTGACCTTGGGCAGCTTGAGGTCTTCGCCCGCGCTGATCTCGGTCTCGACCGCAGCGCCGTCGCCCTCCGAACTCTCATCGTTGTTTCGCGGTGCGGACACCGCCGGTTCACCGACCAGGGCCGCAGCCCACACCGACCCCCCGCCCACCGCAAGATCCGAAATCTCGGTGAAAGGGCTGTCGGCGAGGACACCGACCCGGCCTGCGGCGTCCACGCTCAGAATCAGCCCCTTGCCGGATGTCCCCACCAGCAGACGATCGCCGTTGACCTCGAGACATCGCGCGTGCAGGTCCGGCAGTTCCTTCCAGCGTTCGAGGCCGCGTTCCGCCACCCGGTACAGGGTCGCGGGCGGACCGGCGGCCGCCACCACCTGCCCGGCGAAGACCTTCAGGTCCCAGATGCCGCCCTCGGCCAGTCGCCCGACCTCTCTGAGGGCGCCGTCCGACCACTCGTAGACCATCCCCGGCGCCACCGTCGCCAGCACGATCGTGCCGTCATTCCTCATCACGACGGCCGTCACCTGCTCGGCCGGAATGTCTGCCAGCAGTTCCGCCTCGGCGCCACGGACCCGGTACAGTTTCGCCGGGTGGCCGGTGCCGACGATCAACGATCCGTCGCCGGCGGCCGCGCCCGCCATGACCACGGGTTCTTCGAAATTCGGGCCCACGTTCCAGCCCTCGACCCACCGCAACGTCCCGTCGGCCGTCACCTCCACGTCCTGCCCCCGTCCTTCGAGGAACCCGTCCGCGGTGTCGATGATCCAGCGTCGGGTTTCGGTGGCGCCGGCCGGCGGCGCGGCGAGCGCCAACACGACGGTCGGCAGGAGCAATCGAAAGCAGGCTCGTGTCACGTTCATCATTGGTAATCCTCGCGGACGGTCAGCTGAATTCTCTGTGCCCCCGTCACCGCCATCGGCACTTCGAGGTCGGTCTTTGCAAACACCGCGTAGGACACGGTCCCGAGGTTGGGGCCGAGGGCGGATTGAAGCTGGAGGACGATGCCCGGCGGCGCCGACATGCTCCCGCCGGCCACCGCGAAACCGAGATCCTGGCGCTCGAGCACCGCGACCAGCGTCGTCGACGGCTGCAGAGAGTTCACCAGCCGCACCTCGTCGCCGAAATTCGCCGGCGCCAACGGCCGCATTTGGAGGTCATACGCAGTCCACGCAGCGCCGTCGGCGCCGACCAGGTCGATCCGACCGTCGGCGAGCCCCTCAGGGATCTTCACCTCGAGGTTGTAGATCACTTCGGGCCCGCGGTGCGGCTGGACCCTGAACCGCACGTTGAGGTCGTCGCCGGGCCGGACAACCCGGCGCTCCGGGACGACCTCGAGAATGACCGCCGCCTCGAGCTCCTCGACGCGCTCGAGGCTGACATCGACCGACTCCACATCGGGTCGCTCGAAGGGCGTGTTCTCGAGATAGGCCACTACCGCGGCGACGAACCCTGACGCCTCGGCCGCCGCCTGAGTGCCCGCGAAGGTCGCGCCGATCACCACGGGGTCGAAACCCGGGTACCGGACTTCAACCTGCCCTCGAACCGTCTGGTCGCCGAAGGTCCTGCCGGTCGCACTTTGACCGGCCTGCGAGAGATAGGCCGCGAGAAGGGGCAGGAGCACCGGGTGGCGGATGGCCCGAAAATCGTACGCCTCCTCGCCGACCGTCACCCGGATCGGCACCATCGGCGCTTCGCGGCCGAGCTCGCCGACGATGCCGTCCTTGCGGTCGGCGACGACCGCGCCGATCGGCCGGCCGGCCGTGAAGAACTTGAACGACGACATCAGGCTCGGCAGCACCGCGACCACGTGCGCCCGCGCCAGCGGCATGAGGGTCGCGCCGGCCCCCAGAAAGGGGTGGCCGAAAGCCCACACGCGGTCGCCGCGGATCTCGGTGACCGTACCGCCCGCGGCCAGGGTCGCATCGCCATCAACCAGAATGCTCGCGACCATCGCCCCCGGCGCCAGCTCGGCATCAGTCGAGGCCGCGGCCCCGGCGGCCGAAGAACCGGGCGACGCCACCCAACCCATCCGGCGCCACCCCTCGGCCAGCCAGGTCCCGTCTGCCGGCAGGGCCAGACCGCCGGCCGTGACCGCCAGCGGCAGCGGCTGCAACCGCCCGGACCCCGGCGGCACCAGCCATTCCAGGACCAGGGCGCCGAGCTTGCCGTCGGCCGCGGAGGCGAGCAGCTCGGACATTTCGGGTCGCCCGCCGATGCTCTCCGTGCGGGCGCCCACGACTTCGATCTCCTGCATCCGTGCAAACGGCGTCACACCTCCGATCGGCTGTTTCGAAAACGCCCACCCGTAGGCCAGGGCGCCCAGCAGCCGCCCGTCGAGGTAGACCGGCGATCCGCTCATCCCGGCGATGATCCCGGTCTCGGCGAACCGGGGATCGTCGAGACGCACGAGCACGATCTCGCCCCTGGGCGCGCCGGAACCGATGGTCCCGAGGACGGTGAGAGGGATTTCGACCCGCTCTCCCCCATCCATCTCGGTGACGCACACGCCGGTCCGGCCCGGAGTCGCATCGGCAAGCTCGACCAGGTCGACGGCGGGCGCCGTGACCGGCAGAGCTGCCAACACACCCATCAACACGAAGTTCTGCAGCATCTTCATCGAACGGTCATCCTACCCCGAACCTGTCAGAATCCGGTACGAATTCCGAGACAGCCGGGTTGCCGTTTGACCCACGAGGCCGAACTTCACTACAATCCAGGATCGGAGTCAGAATGAGCGAAACCGTGCTGCCGCACCCTTCGATGGTCGCCAGGCTCGTCGAGCTCGCACGAAGGCTGCGCACTCTGCGCCGACCGGCCGAGGCCGCCGAGCTGTTGAAGATCGCGGCCGCGCTGACTCCCCACGGCGCGGACCTCAGGGAGGAAGCCGCCCGCCTCCACGGCGAGGAGGGCATCGACGACTTCGACCGCGAGTTCAAGCGCCGCAACCTCGAGGCCTCCCACGCTCTGGGAATGGCCCACATCTTCGAGACCCGCGGTGAGTTCGAACGCGCGATCGACATGATCGACCTCGCCAAGCTCCGCACCCCGTTCAACTACCTGGCCTATGCCGCGGCGGGATACCTCCACATGCGGCACGGCGATGCCGCCACCGCCCTGGCCGAGTTCACCCAGGCACGGCGTCTCAACCCCCTCGACTACCGGTTGGCCATCGAAACCTCACGGGCCGCCCTCGAAAACGAGAACTTCGACGCCGCGCTCAAGGCGGCCATCGATGCCATGCTGCTCGCCACCTGGCGGTCGGAACGCGAACAGCACCAGGAGCAGCGGCGGGTCGAGACCCTGGTCCGGCTCAGCAAGAACGACCCGGCCCAGGTCGAAAAAGTCATGACCGCGAGGATTTCCACTCTGCAGAAGGCCTGCGATCACGTCGCGCTCAGCCACGCCAAGATCTTCTCGCAGGCCGACCTGCCGAGCGGGCGCATCCGTTCTGCAGCCGACGAACCGCTCAGCGACGATCTGCTGCTGCGGGCCAACGAGCTGCGGACCATGGGGCTGTTCCGGCACTTCAGCGACGAACTCCTGATCCCGCTGGCGCGGATCGTGGTGCCCGAATCGGTGGCCGTCAACCACGCGATCTTCACCGAGGACGACGCCAGCCGCGACCTCAAGATCATCCGCCAGGGGGCGATTCGAATCACCCGGTCAACGCCGGTCGGTACCCAGATCTTGACCAGCCTCACCACCGGAGCCCTCTTCGGCGAGGTCTCGTATCTCGACCACTTGCCGCGGTCGGCGACCGCGGTTGCGGTCGCCCCGACGACCGTCTTCACGATTCCGGCCGCAGCCCTCGACGAGGCGGTCGCCAACAACCGCGAGTTGGCGGTGAGCCTTTTGTGGGGCTTCTGGCAGACTCTGGCCGACAAGGTGCGGGCCGCCAATCTGCAGATGAACGAGCTCTTCGGCGCCCCGGCAACCCCTGCGCCGGCCCAGCGCACGCCGGCCAACGTCGGCCAGCGGGTCCACCTCACCGAGGAATCCAAGGTCGACATCCTGAGGGAACAGGGCCTCTCCGCCTCGGAGTTGCGATTGCTGGCCAAGTACTCGCGCGAGCAGAGCTTCCGGACCGATGCCATGATCTTTGCCGAGGGCGAGCCCGGGGACTCCCTCTACATCGTGGTCGACGGCGCCGTCCGGATCTCCCGGATGGTGCCCGGGATGGGTGAGGAGTGCCTGCTCATCCTGTCGCGGGGCGAGGTCTTCGGCGAGTTGGCCCTGATCGACGACCGGCCCCGTTCAGCCGACGCCCGCGCGCATGGCGGCCCGTGCACGGTGTTCGCGGTCAGCAAGTCGCTCCTGGAGGAGGTGCTTTCGATGGACCCGGACGCCGCGGTCCAGTTCCTCAACCTCCTCTGCCGCCTCCTCTGCCGGCGCCTGCGCGCCATGAACGAGCGCCTCGTCGCCTGGCGCGTGATGGGGTCGCACAGCTGAGTTTTGAGTTCCCAGTTTTGAGTTTTTAGTTTCGGAACACAACCCACCGACGTGAAACGCCCGAGTGCTCATGGTGGGTCGACCCGCTCGGGAAGCGTGCTCGGAAAACCTGCGCTCGGCGGAGGTTCCATTTTTTGCATTGTTCGATGCCCCGACTTTCACGTCGCCACGACGCTTCGAGCGAACAATGCATAGAGTGGCTCCTCCCGGGAAGAGCGCGCGGAAACCTACCGTAGTGGAGGTACCGGGGACGTTTCAAAGGTTCATCCTGGAATTCGTGGGGTGAAGGAAGACTTGCGACGTCGATCGAGGACGAACACGACCATCAGACTCTGTGTGAGCCGCGGAGCGGCGATAGAGAATAGCCCGGGGCGTGAGCCCCGGGGTTTTCGGGTTCTCTATTGAATCAAGCCCCGGAGGGGCGACAGATCCAGCCCGCGATTGGGGTTTTCTTTGTCGATGTAGAACAACTGTCGCCGCTCCGCGGCTTGGAGAATTCATTATCCCCGTGCTCCTGGGGCTCACGCCCCAGGCTACAACCTGTCGCTCCTTCGGAGCTCGCGTCGAGCCCGCATTTCTCACCAACTTTCGACTGCACGTCTTTCCGGAAGAGCCCAACGTGCAAACGTTGAACATTCCAACGTTCAACGCCTACGGCACCGTCACCACTATCCAGTCACACGAAGCCCGCCGGGTGGGCTGATCCTTCAACCCGACCGCCTGTCTTGGTCCTGCAGATGGAAGAAACGGGGCCTCCCCAGAGTTGCACGGGTTGACTAGGAGACGCAATGCACCGACCGACACCACAAGAAGACCTGGAAAACCTCGATCTCCAGAGCATGGACGTGCCGGATGTGATCCCGATTTTCCCGCTGCCGAAGACCGTGCTGCTGCCCGGAGAAGTGCTCCCGTTGCACGTTTTCGAGCCACGCTACCGCGCCCTCGTCCGCGACACCGTGGCCACCCACAAGGTGATCGGAATCGTCGGAGTCGTACCAGGTTTCGAGCGCGAACTGCCGGGCTCGCCGCCGGTTCGCGAGGTAGGTTGCATCGGCTACATCGCTTCGCACGAGGAACTGCCGGACGGGCGTTTTCTGCTGTGGCTGCTCGGTCTCGAGCGCTTCCGGATTCTCGAGGAACTGGAGACCGCCACGGCCTATCGGCAGGTCAGGGTGCAGTACGAACCGACCCACGAGTCCCCCAAGCGTCTCGCCGAAATCCGCGAGCTCCGCAAGGAACTGCGCGACCTGCTGCCGAGCCTGGTGGAGTTGGACGACGCCGCCCTCGGGCAGTTCGCCAACCACGTCGCGGATGTCTCCGACGCTCAGCTGATCGCACTCGCCTGCCAGATCCTCGAACTGCGCAGCGACCGCAAACAGGAGGTGCTCGAGGCGGGTTCGCTGTCGGAGCGCTTCCTCATGCTGTACGAAGACCTTTACAAACACCTCGACGTCAATCCGGGGATGGAAAAACTCGACCCCGAACGTCTCAACTGAGCCTCCGACAACCAACGCGCGGCATCCACGCCCGCCCCACCTGGAAATCGCTAAGCGGCCGTAATGACGTCACAACCACGAAGGCACGAAGACTCGAAGAAAAACACAAAGAAAACCATCTTGGTGAAGTCCTTCGCGGCTTCGTGTCTTTGTGGTTGCGGTTCATACGTACCCGCAGAGCGACAGCGACACAAAGCGATTCTGCAAGAGACTCAGATATAAGCCAGAAGCCCCGGTGGGGCTCGGTCACCTAACCCGCAAATATGGGATGAACGCCGTCTCTCAGCAGTTCATTTTCTCGGCAGTGCTTGCCCCGCCAGAGTGCGAGTTAACGAAGTGGGGTTCCGAGAGACGTTCCCGACCCCGGTTGGGACTCGGCGCTGTCAGAGGTGATGCCCACCAACAGCAGCCCGAGAGCGAGGACGAGGACAGCAGTCACGATCGATACCACGACCTGGGACCAGGTCGAGCCGCCCCGCTGCTCGCTGCCGAGGTCGCCAGCCGTTTCAGCCTCGATTCTGGTCATGCTCTCCGCCCTTCTCTCTCATATATAAGACGCCGCAAACAACCGAAATGTTGCAACCCTTCAAAAACCCGGGCGGACCGCGAACGACCCGCCCGGGTCGTCAGGCAGGACTACTTCGACGCCATCTGGGTTTCGGAATGGCTCTCCGACATGTGTTCGGCGATCCACTTGGCCTGCAGCTCCTCCGGGACATGGCTGAGCGTCGCGTGCAGCTTGACCTTGCCGCCCTGGCGGCTCACGACATAGGTCGCTTCCGACCCGGGCTGCAGCTTGGTGTACACGGCCTTGAGCTCGGCCTTGTTCTCCTTCGAATAGGCGACACCGTCGACAGCCAGCATCACATCACCTTTTTCAAATCCGGCCTTTTGCGCCGGGCTGCCGGGTTCGACCTCTGAGACCACCCACCGACCCTTATCGTCGGTGTCGTAGCTGATCCCGAGCCACGCCTTCTGTGCCAGTTTCTGCTCCATCTTCTTGGCGCAGTCGTCGGGATCGCCCTCGCACTTGCCCTTGTCACCGGCCATCGCCGGTGCGGCCGCCAACAACACCACCACGAGCAACACACCCAGTCTCTTCATTCCCTGACCTCCCGGGTTCGTGGACCGCCGATGTCGGCGGTCCGGTTTGCAGATCGAACGGCAATTTGTCTTCCCATGCAGCCAATCTGTTCCACCCGGATGTGAATGTCCTCACGAAGTCGTCATACGCTGTCAAGGATGTAACCGAGATGCAAAACTCGCCGACTTCCGCGTTTTTTGGCGCTATATTCGTTGCAACCGGGTCGTCGCCGACCCGGCTGAAGGAATCGGAAGATGTCGGTTTTCAGCAATCACAGAAACGGAGGGTTCTCGGGCGCTGAACTGCGCGCGGTGGAACGCAATGTCCTCGGTGGCCCCCGCGTCCTGTGGGCGGGCGTTCTCGCGGTGCTGTTGCCGCTCGCCATCCTGCTGGGTTTACAGTACTGGTGGCTGACCGATCTCGAACACAATTCGGCGATCGCCCGCAAAGCAGCCCTCGACAACTACCTCGATGCGATCTCGAAAGAGGTCAAATACTTCTACTTCAAGATCTCCGAACGCGCCCTCAACCTGCCGCCCGAGGCCCTCGGCCCGAAGTCGATCAAGAACGCCGGCGGCTACTTCAAGAAGAAGGAGATCGTCGGCGCCAAGAGGCTCTTCGTCGTCAGCTACCTGACCCGGGACTCCATCTACTTCTACAACCCAGAGGACCATTCCATGGAGGTCCCGGATTTCTCGGACGAAACGGTCGCGGTGTGGGCCGCCGCAGCGCCGTGGGCCTATCTGAGAAAGAAGGGCGCCAAGATCGACACCACCAACCTCAGCGTCGACCAGCGCGACCCGGACAACCTCATCATCCTCAACCCCATCGTCGATGACAACTGGAAGCTGATCGGTCTCGCCGGGCTCATCGTCGATCAGGATTTCTTTGAAAACGAGGTGCTGCCGAAGTCGATCCAGACCAGCCTGCCGTCCTTCGAAAGATCGAAGGAGGAGCTGGTGGTGGTGGTCCGTGACGGTCAGAAACACCAGATCCTCCCCCGGGCCGCACCGACCAACCCGAAGGAGGACCTCGCCAGGCGCAATTTCGATTTCATCTTCACCGACTGGAGCCTGAGCCTGCAGGGAGAATTCGCGGCGCCCGAAAAGTTGGCGCGCGCCAACTTCGCGCTCAATATGACCATGTCTGCGGTGCTGGCCGCGGTCCTCCTCGGCGGCATCGCTCTCACCGTCCGCACGGCGATGCGCGAGATGAAGCTGTCGGCGATGAAGAACGAGTTTGTCTCCAACGTCTCCCACGAGCTGCGCACGCCGCTTTCGTCGATCCGCGTCTTCGGGGAATTCATGCGGAGAGGGCGGGTCACGGACCAGTCCAAGGTCCGCGAGTACGGTACCTATATCGAGACCGAGAGCCGCCGACTCACCCAGCTCATCAACAACATCCTCGACTTTTCGCGCATCGAGTCGGGGCGCAAGGTCTACACCTTGGAAAGCTCCGATCTCGAAGACATCCTCGCCGGTACGCTTTCGACCTTTACGGTGCGGCTGCGCGACAAGGGCTTCGAAGTCTCCTACCAGGGCCCCGACGAACCGCTGCCGGAGATCGATGTCGATGCCAACGCCATCGACCGCGCGGTCGCCAATCTTCTCGACAACGCGGTCAAATACTCGAACGGCGACCGCCGGATCCTCCTCGAGCTCCAGCGGGACGGCGATGAGGCGCTGATCTCGGTCACCGACCACGGCATCGGCATCCCGCGCGACGAGCTCGAAAGGATCTTCGAGCGCTTCCATCGGGTCAGCACTGGTCTCGTCCACGACGTCAAGGGCTCGGGGCTCGGCCTGTCGTTGGTGCGCCACATCGCCGATGCTCACGGCGGCCGGGTGACGGTCGCAAGCGAACTCGGCAAGGGCAGCACGTTCACGATCCACCTTCCGCTCACTCGTCCACGGGGAGAGACCGCATGAACAGAGTCCTGGTTGTCGAAGACGACGAGGCGATGGCGGTTGCGCTGCGCGACGGTTTTGTCTACGAGGGCTACGAGGTCGTGGTGGCGCGCGACGGTGAGGCCGGTCTGCAGATGGCGCGCGAAGACCCACCGGACCTGATGATCCTCGACGTCATGCTGCCGAAGATGACCGGTCTCGAGATCTGCAAGCTGCTGCGCGGCGAGGGCTCTGACCTGCCGATCATCATGCTCACCGCGCGCGGCCAGGAGATCGACAAGGTCCTGGGCCTCAAACTCGGGGCCGATGACTATGTCACGAAGCCCTTCAGTTTCATGGAGTTGATGGCGCGCGTCGAAGCGGTGCTGCGGCGGGCCCGGCCCGGCGGCGGTTTCCAGCGGCCGGTCCACACCTTCGGCAAGGTCACCGTGGATTTCGATCGCCACCAGGCGACCCGGGGCGGCGAAGCCCTCGAACTGAGCCCACGTGAGTTCCGGCTGCTCGGTTACCTGGTCGAGCACCGCGGCGAGGTGGTGTCGCGAGAGGAACTCCTCGACGCCGTGTGGGGTTACGACACCATCCCCTTCACCCGCACCGTCGACACCCACGTCGCCAAGTTGCGCAAGAAGATCGAGGACGACCCGTCGGACCCGCGCCACATCATCACGGTGCACCGGTTGGGCTATAAGCTCGTGGGTTAGCAATTCGCCGCGATTCGTTGTACGAATCGCGGCGAATTGAAAGTGGTGACCCCAACGGGATTTGAACCCGTGTTGCCGGCGTGAAAGGCCGGTGTCCTAGACCGAGCTAGACGATGGGGTCACACCGCCGTCGGAAGCGACTGCCACCGACGGGAGCGTATCCTACCGCAAAAACCGCCGACGGGAAAGTACCTGCCGCGGACGTGGCTGCCGGACCCGCGTTTTCGATCAATACCAGGCCAGTACCCGCACGTCGATGGCGGGGTTCGTGGCAACCAGCGAGCGAAATTCGCCGAGGTCGCTCATTCCGGCAGTCCCGCGGTAGTGGTAGGGAAAGACGACCTTCGGCTCGAATTCGAGAACGGCGCCGGCGGCGGCCGCGACATCCATGGTGTAGGGCAGATTCATGCAGACAAACGCGACGTCGATGTTCTCGAGAGCCCGCATCTCCGGGATGGCTTCGGTATCGCCGGCGATATAGACCCGAGTGCCGCCGAGGGTCAGCAGGTATCCGTTGCCCCGCCCCTTGGGATGAAATTTCTGCTTCTCCGGGTCGAGGTTGTACATGGGGACGGCTTCGATCGCCACACCCTGCCAGGTGGTGGAGGCGCCGTTGGCGAGCACCTTCACCGGCGCCCAATCACCCTGAGGCAACTGCTCGGCCACCGCAGCCGGCACAATGACGGTTGTCGACGAAGAGGCCAGCGCTGCGACGGTCTCGCTCGACAGATGATCACCGTGGATATCGGTGATGAGGATGAGGTCCGCCGACGGAAAATCCTCGAATGCCGCCGCACCGCCCACCGGATCGACGGTAATCGTCTTGCCGTTCCACTCCATCACGAAGGTGGCGTGCTCGATGGGGTGGATGACCAACGAGCCGTTGTCGGTCGGAATCACGTTGGCGCCGGTTGCCGGTTCCTCAGCAACGACAAGACCACCCGCCGCAAGTACGCACAGACACACAAGAGCATTTTTCGATCGCATCTTCACAACTCCTTTGTCTCGTCGCGAGTATGGCACGGAGTCGAGCCTGCATGTCTCACCGGGTGACGACTCCGGCCGGCGAAGCGCCATCCGTTCCCTTGACATCGCCCGCCGCGGAGCGCACATTCTCAACAACGACGGATGGGCGAAAAAGCCTTGTATTGAGGGCTTGTCTCGATTTCTCGTGCGGCGGCACCGTCCCACAGGTGGTGACCGTTCGGGATCCGGAGAGAAGGAGGGGGAACCATGAGATTGAGGGCGCTTGTCGGAGGGGTCGTCGTATTCGTTCTCGCAGCTCTGCACATGAGCTGTCTCTGCGGACCTTGTGAGATCGCAACCACCAACAAGGAACTGGCCCTCGCCGCCTTCGAGGCCGTGGCCGCGGGCAACCTGGACGCCCTCGATGACCTGGTGGCGATCGACTACGTGCGCCACTGCCAGGCATCACCCGACGTCACCGTCACCAGCCTCGAGGAGTTCAAGGAGTACCTCCTGAAAGACCGCGTGTCCTTCCCCGACCCCGAACTCAAGGTGGTCCACCTGATCGCCGAGGACAACCTGGTCGCCTTCTGGGCCACGTATGCAGGTGTGCAAGAGGGCCCGATGGGGCCGTTCCCTGCGACCGGCAACCGGATGGAGATCGACTTTGCCGGCATCCACCGGATCGAAGGCGGCAAGATCGCCGAAACCTGGGTCACGTGGGACAATCTGACAGCGCTCACCGAGTTGGGTCTGTGGCCGCCAAACGAGCTCGAAGAACTCGAAATCGTCGACTAGTCCGTTCGTTTCGTCACCGCGTTGGCGCTCGCTGCGACGGACGTCGAAACCGCAAAGGCAAAGGTCAGTTCATGGATGATCGTTCACTCCTCGGCGACGTTCCCCTCGGTCGTTTGAACGGGGCCTGCATACTGGTCGTCGACGATGACGAGGAGATCCGCACCTTTCTCGCCACCCTTCTGTCCGACCACGGCGCCGCGGTCCTCGAGGCCTGCGACGGCGAGGGGGCCCTCGTGGTCGCCCGACGGTCGCGCCCCGACCTGATCACGCTCGACCTCTCGATGCCCGGCACCGACGGCATCGAGACCTTCAGCCGGTTGCGAAACGAGCCCGAGACCAGGGAAATCCCGGTGTGTATCATCACCGGTCACCCGGAGTTTCGAAAACTGATATATGACCGCCCGGTGACGGCACCGGAAGGCTTTGTCGACAAACCGTGCGATCCGGATCAACTGGTGCGGACCCTGCACCGGATTCTCGGGCTTGCCAGGCGCAAGCGGGACCGGGGCCGCGCCACCACCTCCACGGGTTGACGTCTTCGATCCCGCCGGAATATCAGGTGCGGGTGATGACGACCAGGCTGAGATCGTCGAGAACCGGTTCATCCAGCCGGAATCCCGCCACCTCGCCGAGCACCCGGTCGTGGACCGCGTGGCCCGAACCTCCGGGCGCCAACGCCGCGGACAGTCGTTCGTAACCGAAGGTTTCGCCGGCAGGGCTCAAGGTCTCCACGACACCGTCGGTGTAGAGCAAGAGAGTGTCGCCGGATTCGATCTGCACCTCGTGGGCCTCGAGTTCGAGTTCGACGCGAATCCCGAGCGGTAGGCACCCCACCCCGAGCTCGACGATCTCACCGGTGGCGCGGCGCAGCAGCGGAAAGGGGTGGCCGGCGCACACAAAGCGCAGCCTCCCCGAGTCGGGTTCGAGCACACCGCAGAACAGCGTCATGAAGGCACGAGGCCCGCCGGTTCGACAGAGGGCCCGGTTGACCAATCGAGTGACCGCAACCGGGTCCGGATCGGCGTCGAATCCGAGCTTGAGGGCCGAGCCCGCAATCGCCATCAGCAGCCCTGCCGCGATGCCGTGGCCGCTGGCATCGCCCGTGATCACCGCCAGACGCCCTTCCTCGAGGGGAAAAAAGTCGTAGTAGTCACCGCCGATCGTGTTGGCGGTGCGGTAGGAAAAGGCGAAGGAATAGCCTTCAACGTCCGGCGCTTCAACCGGCAGGATTTCTCGCTGCAGCTCCCGCGCCACCTCGAGTTCGTCCCGGACGATCACCCGGTCGGCCAACTCGAGAACGAGCAGGAACACGAGTCCCGCGATGCTGAGCAGCGGCAGGAGCCCGACCCGCAGGTTGGGAACGGAATCGACGTCGAGATCAACCATCCCCCAGACCGCGAGCACCATGCAGGCCGCGAACACCAGTCGCCTCGGCGGCGACAGCTTGTAGGCGAGACCGAGAAAGAGGATCCGCACCCGATAGAAGAACCGGCCCACCCGACTCTCGGGCTCCTCCTCTCGGGCGTGGTCGCGGGTGACCACGCCAAAGGCCCGGGCCGCATCGCGGTCGAAGAGCCGCTGGAACTCGCCACCGTCGAAGCCGCCGGCCTGCGAGCGCACGAAACGCTCTGCCTGGTGAAACCACTCGCCCATCTTCATCGTTGCCCACAGCGTACTACGATCTGCGGACGCAGAGGTTCGGATACACTCACCCGATCTGGAGGCACCATGAACCGACCCACCCTGATCATCGCCAACCGCAACTACTCCTCGTGGTCGCTCCGCGCCTGGCTCGCCCTCGAAGCCACCGGCGTGAATTTCGATGAAGTCGTGGTGCCGCTCGGCACACCCCAGACCGAGGCCGAGATCCTCCGCTGGTCGCCGACCGGCAGGGTACCCGCCTATCGCGACGGCGAGATCCTCCTCTGGGACTCGTTGGCGATCTGCGAGCACCTCGCCGAGACCCATCCCGGGGCGGCGTTGTGGCCGACCGACCCGGTGGCTCGCGCCGTCGCCCGCTCGGTCACCGCCGAGATGCACTCGGGTTTCGTGCCGCTGCGCAAACACATGACCATGAACCTCCGCGCCTCCTACCCCGGCGTCGGCAGGGGGGAGGGTGTCGAGGAGGACATCGCCCGAATCACGTCGATCTGGAGCGACTGCCGGACCCGGTTCGGCGCCGACGGCGATCTCCTCTTCGGTCATTTCACCATCGCCGACGCCTTTTACGCCCCTGTCGTCAGCCGCTTCCGCACCTACGGCGTCGCCCTGTCGGGCACCGCCGCCGATTACATGGATGCGGTGTGGGCCCTGCCCGCCATGCGGGACTGGGCAGAGAAGGCGCGCGCCGAAACGTGGAAGGTCGAGCGCTACGACCGCTGACGTTAAAAACACCCCGTCGTGAATTCGTACTTCAGGACATACGGGTTGCATGAGTACCCCGGAGGACCGAGACCGTGCACGTGGACGAAGTAGTCCCCACCGTCGGCCGCCGAACATGAACCGTCCAGGATCCAGGTCCAGGTCCCCGACTGTCCGGCGATGACCTGTTGGCAGTGGTCATCGACGCCGGAGCAACTCGCTCCCAAGCAGAACCGGTAGGAGCCGGCGCCTGCGGGAACCGTCAGTGTGACCTTGAGTTGGAAATCCTCGTCCTGACAAAACGCATCGCAACAGCTGCAACTGCCGTCGGTCTCGCGAGCCGGGATCATGAAGTAATCGTGGTCACCGGCACCGTAAATGCTCAGGTCTGTTCGCTGGATCACCTGGTTGCTGCCGACCTGGGCCAGCACCTTGACGCTACCGCAGTTGTCGTTCGGTTCGGCCGCATCCCCGAAGGGGCCGTTGTCGCCGATGCCGTCGCAGTCGTCGTCGAGCCCGTTGCAGATCTCTGAAGCCCCCGGGTTGATCAGCAGCTCGCCGTCGTCACAGTCGCCGTTGTTCGGCGCCAGCCCCAGCGGTCCTGGACAGTCCACGGGAACACCGGTGGAGACGGCGGAACCCCACGAATCGCCGTCGTTGTCGGTGAACCAGAGGTTGCTCCAGGCGCAGATCGAAGCCCATTCGAAGCCGTCTTCAAAAACAATGTCGTCGGCGCCGCCGAGACACGGCCACAGGACGAAAACGGCCATTCCAACCCACCATCGGTAGCTCACCGGCACCTCCGGACTCGTCGCGTTGAGGATTCCTGTTCATGAAACTACGTCTCGTTTACGACATTGTCAATCACCGCCGGCGCCGATGGCATCAAGACCACGTTCGGGGAACAGAAAGGCCTCTTCTGGAGTTTCGGTGGACAATGGCACCTCGAGGCCTTCCCGGGTGCGAATCGAAGCAAGGTGAGGACAGCCATGAGGAAGCCGGAATCGTTGGACCTGGAAGCCTACTTCGAGAGGATCGGATACACCGGACCGCGCGAGGCCTCGCTCGAAACCCTCGCCGCGCTCCACACCGGCCATCTCGGATCCATACCCTTCGAAAATGTGGACGTGCTGCTCGGCCGGCGCATCCGGCTCGACCTCGCAGGCCTCCAGGCGAAAATCGTGGGCGGGCGCAGGGGCGGCTACTGCTTCGAGCTGAATACCCTCTTTGCGGCCGTTCTCCGGAATCTGGGTTTTCGGGTCACGGCGCTCGAAGCGAGGGTCCGGCCGCCCGGGGCGACGCAAACTCTGCCCCGCACCCACATGACGCTGCGGGTCGATTTTCCGGATCGGGCGGTGCTCGCCGATGTCGGTTTCGGGGGCGATGGACCGCTGCAGCCCGTCGACCTCCACGGCGAAATCTCAGAGCAGGGCGGCAGCGCCTATCGCGTCGTCGAGGAAGGCGTCGTCAGAGTGTTGCAGATACGCGGCATCGACGGTTGGCGGGACCTCTATGCCTTTGCCCTCGACGAGGCCCTGCCCATCGACTTCCAGGTCGCCAACCACTACACCTCGACCTGGCCCGAGTCCCCCTTTGTGAAGACCCTGACAGCGCAGCTCTCGTTGCCTGAAGAGCGCCGCATCCTGCGGGGCAGCACACTGGCTCTGCGCCGCGGGGGAACCGAGACCGCTCACGACATCGAGGACCAGAACCTCTTGGCCGTGCTGCGCGAGAGGTTCGGCCTTGATCTGCCCGACGATATCCGGCTGCCACCTCAGAGATGAGGAATCCGGCCGCGAAAATGCGGGCTAGAACCTGAGCGTTGCGGGAAGATACCGCGCGATCAGATCCTCATAGTAGGGTCGCAGTGCATCCGCATCCGGAGCCACAGGGCTCTTTGAATAGAGGTCGTACGGGTTGAACTTCCGGACCCACACGAACATCTCCCGATCGCGATCGTTCATCAGATGGCTGTATGCGCCTTCGCGATGTGCCGCGTAGAACGAGTGGTACCGGAGCATCGAGAGCGCTTCCTCGGGGAGGTAGTCTTTCACGACGTTGTAGATGTACTCATCGTGCCCCCACGAAAGGTGAACCTTGTCCAGACCCACACCATCTTCGTAGACACCGGTCGCCGTCTGATACCTGGCGTTGAGGAAATCCGGATTGCCCTCGAAGAACTCGGGAAACACGACTTTGTCGGAGTACTTACAACCGACCGGGTAGGTGTCCCCCACGACCGCCCACTGCGGTTCGCCAAACAGGCAGAGGACCTTTCCCAGATCGTGGAGGAAGCCGGCGAGGACGAACCAGTCCGGATGGCCGTCCGCCCGGATCGCCTCTGATGTCTGGAGCAGATGCTGGAGTTGCGAAAGATCGGTGTCCGGGTCTGAATCGTCGACCAACGTGTTCAGATACTCGGCAGCCTCCCACGCACTCATCTTCTTTCTGTCGAGAGAGAGAAAGTCCTTCTTCTTTTCCATAACGAAATCGAAGGTCTGATGGGTGTGATTCAGCCGATAGAACTCGCGCACGGTTTCGCGCGGTGGCTCTGCGTAATTTCGAAACTGATCCTTGGCTTTGGGCGATACCTCCGGTTCGGGGTACCGTCTGAGGACATCGTCCTCCCATTCCCCCAGACCAACGAGAGGCGAATTGGTGTCTTTCGATTCTGTTGTTGCCATGGTGTTCTCCGTTGCGCGAAATTCCGAGCCCTGCTGCACAAGTCAACTCACGGATACCCAAGGGTATTTCCCTATCAGATGCCGCGTGCACCGAAATGCCTTGTGACACCACGTCATCAGAATATCGATGCAGGGGTGAACTCATCCTGCCGGTATTCAAAATGTCGCGACATATGGTTTGCCCGGACCCGGTCTCTGAATTGCCCCCGTTTGACAAAAGAACATCGCAGAACCATGTTTGTTCTCAAAACCCAGAGTCAGGAGGAGACCATGCGCCACCTCAGCGTCGGCTGGATTGGAATCCTGCTCGTTGTGACGGCCGGCACGGCGGCGGCCCAGGTGATCGAGCGGGTCAGCGTCAGCAGTTCCTGGATCGAGGGCAACGGCGACAGCTTCGCTCCCCTCTTTGACGCTCTCAGCGCCGACGGGCGCTTCGTGGTCTTCGAATCCGACGCCACAAATCTCGTACCGGCCGACGGCAACGCGTTGAGGGATGTCTTCGTGCGCGACCGCCTCCTCGGCACCACCACCCGTGTGAGTGAAGCGTGGAGCGGGGGTGACGCCACGGGAGAATCCCGCTATCCCTCCATCAGCGAGGACGGCCGTTGGATCGCGTTCACTTCGGACGCTCCGGATCTCGTGATCGACGACACGAATGCGGCCCAGGACGTGTTCGTGTTCGACCGCCTCACAGGCCAGGTTTCGCGGGTCAGCATGGGCTGGGACGGCAGCGAGGGCAACGGCGACAGCCGCACACCGTCGATCAGCGGCGACGGCCGTTACGTCGCGTTCCGTTCCGGCGCCACCAACCTCGTGTCCGGACCCATCGATGAGTCGACGTACATTTACGTCTGCGACCGGCAGACCGGTGACAATGAGCTCGTCAGCGTGACGTGGGAAGGCGCGGAGGAGAACGGCGGCAGCTGGTACCCCCACATCTCCGCCGACGGTCGGCACGTCGCCTTCATTTCGAACTCGACCAACCTCGTCGCCTTCGACAATAACGCATCGAACGACGTCTTCATGCGGGATCTCGACCTCGGTGTGACCACCATGATCGGCGTCAACACCGACGGTGAAGCCGGGAACGGCAACACCGGTGGATTCGGCATCAGTGCCGACGGCCGCTACGCCGGGGTCTTTTCCAACGCCACGGACCTGCTGCCCCCCGGCGAAGACACCAACGCAGCCCAGGACGCGTTCGTCCGCGATCTCGACCTCGGAGTCACAGAGAGGGTGAGTGTCAGCAGCTCGGGTGCCCAGGCCGATGCCGGCGGCGGGCCGGCCACGATCGACGGCACCGGCAGGTACGTGGCGTTCCACTCGGAGTCCTCGAACCTCGTCGACGGCGACGACAACGTCGCCACCGACATCTTTGGTCGCGACCGTGCGACCGGCATCACGACGCTGCCTGACGATCACAGAGGCTGGCGTTCAGTCCGACGGCAACAGCACCGGTCCGACCCTGTCAGGGAGACGGCTGTTTCGTCGTTTTCAACTCGGTGGCGACCAATCTGGTAGCGCGACGACGCCAACGGTTTCCAGGACGTCTTCATCGCCTACGGCCCGGCGACGATTTTCGCCGACGGATTCGAGACCGGCGGGACCTCGCGGTTTTCACACGCCGTCCCTTGAGGGGCGCCGATCACATTCAGTTCTCGGGGAAGTTCATCCGGTGGAGGATGTCCAGGAATCTGGGATCATCGCGGAGCGGGTCGAAGATGGGGTCCGTTTTGAGGGTCGTCAGAACGGTATCGTGAGTGTCGTAGGCCTTCTCGAGCCACTCGATCGCAAGATCGTCCTGTCCGAGAGCGCCATAGATACCCACGATATATGTCGGCGCCACGTACCGTTCTTGACTCAATTCGAGGAGCTCGTTGAGAAACTCCACGGCCTTTTCCTCTCGTCCCGCCCGGGCGTAGATCCACCCGCTCATACCCAGAAAATACGGGCGGTACACCGAATCGAGGTCTTCCATGGACAGGTCGATCTCGTGCATCGCCTCGGCATGACGTCCGCTCATGGTGAGACACCACGCGAGGTAGTTGTGGAGGTTTTTCATGGGCATGCCAGGGAATCGACTCATCGACCTTCGGGCCGATTCAATGGCCTCATCGTAGCGGCGTGCGAAGTAATACTTGGCTACCAGGCTTCGGTGAGACGCGATGCTCAACGGGTCGAGGTCCACGGCCAGCTTGGCGTGGGTGATGGCTTCGTCAAACCGACCGACCTTCGACGTAAAGATGCCCCAAGCCCGGTGTGCCCTCGCACTGTTGGGATCCAGATCCAGAGCCAACCGATACTCGGCTTCGGCGCCCGACCAGTCCCAGAACCCTTCAAGCAGCACACGTCCGAGAGCCAGGTGTGCGGTGGCCGAGGTATTGTCCAGCTCGACGGCTTTGAGAGCGGCTGCACGAGCTCGCGGCATGGCCTCGGACTGCTCCAGATGATGAAGGAGGGCCAGACAAAGTTGGTTGGCCAGAGCCGAGTGTGCCGACGCGAAGGTTGGATCGATCTCGATCGCTTGTCCGAGGAGAGCGATCCGTTCACGGAGAGTCAACCCTCCCGAGTAACTCGCCCTGAGGTAGGCATCAACCGCCCGTTCATCGACTCGCCGAGCGCCGGCCAGGCGCCGATCTTCCGTCGCCTGAAGCGCCACCCTGACCTGTTGGGCGACAGCTCGTGCCATCTCGCGCTGCAGTGTCAGGATGTCGGCCACATCGCGGTCGAAACTCTCGGACCAGAGGTCTTCTTCCGTGTCGGCTTCGAGGAGTTGGAGCGTCGTACGTACCGTCGTGCCCGACCGGCGAACCGAGCCTTCCAGGACCGCGTCCACGTCGAGCTGTTCACCGATCTCCCGGATCGGGGTGTCGGAGTCCCGGAAGCCCATCACCGAGGTGCGGGCGATGACCTTGTCGAAACCCGAAAGCTGCGAAAGGGTGGCGATCAGCTCCTCGTGGAGACCATCGACGAAGTACTGCTGTTCCGGGTCACCGGTCAGGTTCTCCAACGGAAGAACGGCGATGGAGCGGATCGGTGGCCGTTCAGGCCGGCCGCTGAAGCGCTCCAGCATCGCGGGGCCGAAGACCATGCCAAGGGCCACGACCACGATCCCTGCAAACGCCAGCGTCGGCACCAGCCAACGGCGACGTCGAACAGGTTCCTTCGGCACGACGGGCGACTCGTTGACCTCCGATTCCGCGCCGAGCGCGAGAGCAAGATCTGCAGCCGACTGAAAGCGGTCTTCGGGGTTTTTCTCGACGCAACGCTGGATCACCTTGGCGACCTCCGGGGCCACCTCCACACCGGACTCTGAGAAGGACCGCGGCTCCTCGCGGAGGATGGCCGTCATGATCTCGGCCGCGGTGTCGCGCCTGAAGGCCCGATGCCCCGTGAGCATCTCGTAGAACACGCATCCGAGGGCGAAGATGTCCGAACGGTGATCTGCCGGTTGCCCCCGGACCTGCTCGGGTGACATGTAAGCTACGGTACCGATGAGCATGCCGGCCGACGTTTCGAGGGTGCCGGTGGGGGCTTCGGTATCGAGGTCTTGCGTCTGGTGCCTCAACTTCGCCAGGCCGAAGTCCACGATCTTGGCCGCACCATCGGAGGTGATCATCACGTTCGCCGGCTTGATGTCGCGGTGAGTGATCCCGGCCTGGTGTGCGCGCTGGAGTCCCTCAGCCACCTCTCTACAGATACGTACCGCCTCATCGACCGTTATGGGACCCCGCTCAATCCTCTTTTTCAGTGTCTCCCCGTCGTAGTAGGCCATCACGATGAAGAGCTGTCCGTCGCTCGTTTCGTCGATGTCGTGGATCGTGCAGATGTGCGGGTGGTCGAGGGCCGAAGCGGCGCGCGCTTCGCGAATGAACCGCTTGCGAGCGTCGGAATCATGGGTCATCGCCTTCGGCAGGAACTTCAGCGCCACCTCACGCCGCAGCTTCGTGTCTTCCGCCCGGTAGACCACCCCCATTCCTCCCCCACCGAGATGCTCCAGGAGCAGGTAGTGAGAGAAGGTGCGGCTGATCGACGACTCCTCGTCGCTGACCGCACCCGGTTGATCAGAAGACGGTAGCCGCGTCTGTGAATGGTCTCGATGTACCTCGGGTTGCGGGCGTCGTCGCCAAGGGCTTTTCTGAGCTCCGCGATGGCTCGGGTGAGGATGTTCTCGCCAATGAACTCGGTGGCCCACACGGTGTCGATCAGTTCCTGCCGGGTCATGAGATCGCCGGCGTGTCTGGCGAGACACACCAACACCTGCATCATCTTCAATTCCATCGAGACCGTCGAGTCGCCTCGAGTGATCCGGTTCAAACGCGGTTGAACAACCCAGTCGCCAAGCCGAAAGTCACCGAACGAGGAGGGTTCGGGATCGCTCATGGATCAGACCCAGCCAACGCCATTCGCTTCACAGTCGATAAATTGGCCCTCAGGCGGTACGCAACACTGATCCCGTCACCACCGAGGTTTTCACCAATTCGGTGGCGGCAAAAAGCGAATCCGAAACGGTCTCGCATTGTTCGGGTACCCAGCGGGGCTATGGTATCGCAGCCGGGAGGTGTTTGTTGAGTTCAAGTTCATCAGCAGTGCACCATAATCGCACCGGTTTCACGGGTGCCACGAATCACTTCGTGACCTTGCATCGCCCAACGTGGCAAGGTGATACGTCGCACTCTTCGTTGACCGAACAACTTTGCAGACTTGTCAGGCCTCGGTCTTGAGGCTGTGACCGCCGTCGACGGGTATGACGGCGCCGTTGATGTAGCTTGCCGCCCTGGAAGCGAGAAAGATCGCGATGCCGGCCATGTCCGACGCCTCGCCGATGCGGCCCAGCGGACATGCCTTTTCGAAGGCCTCGCGGTGACTCTCGAGCAGGGTTTTGGTCATCTTGCTGGGGAAGAAACCGGGGGCGATGGCGTTGACGGTGATCGCCCGACCGCCGAGGTGGACCGCCAACATCCGCGTCAGGTGGTGGACCGCGGCCTTGGCGGCGGCATAGGAGTAGTTCTCGACCATCGGCACCCGGAGACCGTCGATGGACCCGATGTTGATGACCCGCGCCGGATCGTCCGGTGTTGCTGCCGTTTCCAGCGGCGTCAGCAGTTCGCGGGTGAGAAAGAACAGCGACTTGAGGTTGAGGTCGGTGACCTTGTCGAAGCCCTTTTCCGGGAAGGTCTCGATCGGTTCGCCCCAGGCGGCGCCGGCGTTGTTGACCAAAATGTGGAGCCGCTCTTCACGGTTGCCGATATCGGCGACCAACGATTGCACGCCTTCCATCGTCGACAGATCGTGAGGCAGCGAGATACAACGACCGATCATCGACAGCTCGTCGGCAACCGCGTCGCAGACCTCGGCGGTTCGTGAGGTGATGTAGACCGTGGCGCCCGCCTCGACATAACCGCGGGCGATCATCAGCCCGATGCCGCGCGAGCCGCCGGTGACCAGGGCGGTCTTGCCGCGGATCGAAAACAGGGACGGGACGTCGATAAATTCGCCTGTCGCTGCGCTCTCCATCGTGAACCTCCTCCAGGGGTGCCTGGCGCCCACTCATGATGAACTCGCCAATGCGAAGGGTGGCACCCGCGACCTAGGTTTCCTCGTGGTCTTTGATGCCCGCCAGACGTTTCGCAAAGCCCTTTTTCGCCTCGAGGTCCATCTGGCGGGCGATCTGGATCCGCTGCGCCTGTGGTGAACCGGCGCCGTGAAGCGACTCCGTGAGATAGCCGACCGAGTTTCGGCCGAGGGTCATGTTTTCGATCAGGCGCAACATGCGCAGCCGGTTTTCGGTGGGCACGTCGCTGCGGCCCTTCAGGTACTTCTCGAGAATCGGCCCGGTTTCGGCTGAGTGGAAGTCCTTCTCGGAGGGGCAGGTCACCATCAGCCCCCCTGCCAGGTCCTGCGCGAGCCGTGCCATTTCGTACGGGAAACGGGTGACATTGTGCTTGCAGACGTTGGCGAGTAATCCGTCCGGCTCGAAATTCCCGGCCGAGGTGCGATACGACTCGTGCGAGGCTGCGATCCCGGCACCGTAGATGGTCTCGTTGAGGTGGCTCATCTCGACCAGCTTGTCGCGGATATGGGAGGCGCCGGGAACACCGTTGTAGTCCGCGATGGTCGCGGCCGCACCGATCAGGACGTCGCCGACGCCGGTCTTGCAGACGTAGCTCCGCCGGTGATAGGCGGTAAAGCGTTCAACCAGCGGCGCGACGAACTCCGTCTCGCCGCACAGGAACAGCCGGTTCCAGGGCACAAAAACGTCGTCGATGACGATCAGCGCCTCCTGGCCGGAAAAACCCGCGTTGCCGACATCGATGTCGCCGCCCTCGAGGGCGCGGGTGTCGCACGACTGGCGGCCGTAGATGAAGCTGAGACCGGGGTCGTCCACCGGGATCGCGGCGCAGACCGCATAGTCGCTGTCTTCGGGACGCAGGCGGATGGTCGGCATGACGATGATCCAGTGGGAGTTCACACAACCGGTCTGGTGGGCCTTTGCACCGCGGATCACCACGCCGTCGTCGCGGCGTTCGACGATCCGCGTGTACAGATCCGGGTCTTCCTGCTGCGACGGGCCCTTGCTGCGATCGCCCTTGGGGTCCGTCATGGCGCCACCGATCACCAGGTTGAGCCTCTGGCAGTGGCGGATGAAGCGAAGAAGTCGCTCGTGGTAATCGGTTCCATGCGCCTCGTCGATCTCGTGGGTCACCGAATAGAGCGAGTTGAGGGCGTCCATGCCGACGCACCTCTGAAAGCAGGTTCCCGTCAGCTGCCCGAGCCGCCGTTGCATCCGGTTCTGCATCACCACGTCGTCGGCGCTCTCGGTCACGTGGAGGAATCGATTCACCCGCCGACCGCTGATTGAAGACTCGGCGGTGGCGAGGTCCGGCCGCTCGACCGCAAGATCGTAGGTTGCGGCCATGGCGTTCATCGAGGGTCGGATCATCGGATGATCCACCGGTTCCTCGACCAGCTCCCCGAAGAGGTAAACCCTGACATCGCGCCCGCGAAGGCTGTCGATATATGCCTCTCCGCCCTCGATCGGTTGTTGATGCCCGCTTGGAAAGTCACTCTCAATGATCTTTTCGGCAGTCACGGATTACCTCCAACGTCGCCCGTGTTGATCGGCCGGAGTGGCTGGTTACAGCCTGCGCAGGACCTCGCCGCTGCCCATGCCTCCGCCGACGCAGCGGCTGGTGACACCGAGCGTCGCCTGGCGGCGGCGCAGCTGGTGAACCATGTCGACGACCTGGCGAGCCCCGGTGCATCCAACGGGGTGGCCGAGGGAGATGCCGCTGCCCCACTGGTTGGTGCGTGCGGGCTCGAGTCCCGGCAGAAAGTGGAACGCCGCTGCGACCACTGCGGCGAACGCCTCGTTGAGTTCGAACAGATCCACATCGCCGATCTCGACCCCGGCGCGCTCGAGCAGGGGCGGGATGACCTTGAACGCACCCTCGCCCATCAGCTCGCGGGGCACGCCGATGTTGTGGTAGGCCTCGAGTTCGGCGAGGGGTTCGAGACCGAGTTCGGCGGCTCGCTCCTCGCTCGCCAGGAGGACCACCGCCGCGGCGTCGTTGAGGGTCGAGGCATTGGCACCGGTGATGGTGCCGCCATCAGGCTTGAAGTAGGGTTTGGCCGCTGCCAGCTGCTCCATCGTGATCTGGCGGGGGCCCTCGTCACGGTCGACGACAATCGGGTTCCCGCGGCGCAGGGGTACCTCGACCGGCACGACGTAGTCGGCGAATGCGCCTTCGTCCCACGCTGCGATCGCGTTCTGATGGCTCCGGAGCGCGACCTCGTCCTGCTCTTCACGGCTGACCCCATACTTCTCCACTAAGCGCTCGGTCAGGAGACCCATGAGCTCGCCGCCGCCCACGTGGACGTCGGTGAGTGCGCCGAACAGACCGTCCACCAGGGCCATGTCGCCGTAGAGCTGGTTCTTCACGCGACCATTGAAGAGATACCTCGCGACGTTGCTCATGGACTCCACGCCGCCGGCGATCCCGAGACCCAGTTCATCGAGCAGGATTCGGCGGGTGAGGCTGTGGATGGCTGCACCGCCGGAGGCGCAATTCTCGTGGAACGTGGTGCCGGGCGAGGTGCAGGGAACGCCGGCGAGTTCGGCCACTGTCTTGGCGAGATTCGGGCATCGCGGATCCTGCATCACCCAACCCATACAGGTGTACTCGACGGCAGCAGGGTCGACGCCGGTGGCGGCGAGCAGTGCCTTGATCGCGTGGGTCGCCAAAGACTCGGCCTGAAGTGACGACAGACCACCTCCGATGGCGCCGATTGGGGTCCGAACCGCTCCGACGATCACGACCTTTTTCTTCATCGCAGACTCCCTCTCTCCCTACGTGATGCCCCTCGTCTATTCGCGTCCTTCATTGTATGTGATCATTTGAGCGCCTCCACCGCCTGGAGGCGAGGTATCGGTGCCTGTCGGTACCCGGCTTGAGAAACTCAGAAAGTCCTGGCCACCCGCTCAAATCGTGAAATCTCCGCCCTCCTATCATGCAGCCTCATCAACAGAGTTTGCAAAATAGAAATTATATTCTATAATGCAAACATGATTCCCAGACAGGCTCAGTCACTGGTTCGGCATCGACTCGAACACTCTCCGGCCGTCGCACTCATCGGCCCACGCCAGTGCGGAAAGACGACCCTTGCCCAGACGATGGGCGGGACCTACTTCGACATTGAACAGGAACCCGAGCGCCTCAGGCTCGACCTGGATTGGGGCGATCTCGGTTCGAGCAACGATCTCGTGGTACTCGACGAGGCCCAGTCCTGGCCCGAGCTGTTCCCACGGCTTCGCGGCGCGATCGACCGAGATCGCAAGCGTATGGGTCGATTCTTGCTGCTCGGATCGGTCTCACCGTCCCTGATGACTCAGGTTTCGGAATCCCTTGCGGGACGCCTGGCGCTGGTCGAACTCACCCCATTTCTGCAGACCGAATTGAAGAAAAGTCTACACCAGGGGAGTCTCTGGATGTGTGGAGGATTCCCCGATGGGGGTGTGCTGGAAAGCGAGCGTTTCCCGCACTGGCAGCGAGATTATCTCTCACTGTTGACTCAACGCGATCTCCCGAGTTGGGGCTTGCCGTCACGGCCCCAGACGACGGATCGATTGCTTCGGATGCTCTCCGCAGTCCACGGCCAAACCTGGAACGCATCGCAGATCGGGCAGAGCCTCGGCCTGTCCTACCACACCGTGAACAGCTATGTGGACTACCTGGAGGGGGCGTTTCTGATCCGGCGGCTTCCTCCCTACAGACCGAATATTCGAAAACGTCTCATCAAGAGCCCCAAGCTCTACTGGCGTGACTCCGGTTTGCTCCACGCGCAACTCAACATCACCGACGAGCAGGCGCTTCTGGCGCAGCCTTGGGTCGGTGCGAGCTGGGAAGGGTTCGTCATAGAACAAACCATCGGAGTGCTGAATTCGCTTGGTCGGCCGTTCGAGGCCTTCTACTTCCGGACCAGCGATCAGCACGAAATTGACCTCGTCCTCGAAATGGGAAACGAACTTTGGGCACTCGAGGTCAAACTGACGGCATCACCCGGGCCGCGCGATATGGACCGACTCGAAAAAGCCGCCGACATGATCGGGGCCACCCACCGTATTCTCGTTTCGAAAACCCAACGGACGACCGGCGGGACCGAGCGCGCCTCGTGCAACCTCGGCTGGTTACTTGAAAGGCTGAAACCGTAGGCAAGACCTCAATCCGAATCCGTGCCAGGAGAATCTCTCTCGAAAAAAAATCGAACCGGCACGTGCGAAGAACTACATTCCCGGCTTCGCTCGGAGCTCCGCCGTGGCACCGATCATCAATCTGAGTTTGTTTGATACCATTGGTAGATTCGTCGGCCGAAGGAGGATACCAATGATCAGGCAACAGTTTTTGAGGTGTGTGATCGTATCGATGATCGGTGCCTTTTTCGCAGCGCCGGCGATGGCCGGGACCCAGGACTTTCGGTTGGTCAATCAGACCGGGGTCGAGATTTACAACCTGTACATTTCGGAGGCCAACAACGAAAACTGGGAGGAAGACGTGCTCGGTGAGAATGTTTTGCCTTCCGGCGGTAGTCTCTTCATTCAGTTCTCGGGTCGCAGTGCCTGTATGTGGGACATGCAGGTCACCGATGACGAGGGGGGCAGTGTCACATGGCAGGCGATTGACCTCTGCGAGTCATCGGTTGTGGTGCTGATGTGTGATGACGAGGAGTGTTGGGCTGAGTTTGAGTAACCCTTCGGAGTGAAGGGGAATGCCCGGCTTCGCTCGGAGCTAGGCCGTGGCACCAATTTCTCGAACGAAGTTCGAAAAATTGGTGAGCCGTGCTGGATTCGAACCAGCGACCACCGGATTAAAAGTCCGATGCTCTACCAACTGAGCTAACGGCCCACATCGGGTACAACAAAATAGTGCCTCGGGCGGCGAATTTCAAGGACGGAGAGCGATGATGCCGCGCAGCCTGGTCGGCGAGGTCGGAAGTTCCTCGAACCAGGGTCTCTTCACGGCGGGGGCCGGTGGAGACGATCACGACCGGCACGCCGAGTTTCGCCTCAAGGTACTGCACGTACTTTTCTGCCTCCGGGGGCAGGTCCTGTTCCCGAACTACACCCTCGGTCGCAGAGGTCCAACCCGGCAGCTCTTCGTACACCGGTTCGATGGTCTCCGCGATCTCCGCGTCAGCCGGGAAGGTGTCAATAAGGGCGCCATCAGGCAGCCGGTAGGCAGTGACCACTTTGATCGTTTCGAAGCCGTCGAGGATATCGAGCTTGGTGAGGGCGACGGCGTCGATACCGGCGACATCGACCGCGTAGCGGGCGGCGACCGCGTCGAACCAGCCGCAGCGCCGCGGCCGTGCCGGTGGTGGTGCCGAACTCGGCGCCGCGGTCCCGCATCCGCTCACCGACCTCGTCGTCGAGCTCGGACGGGAAGGGGCCGCTGCCGACCCGGGTGGCGTAGGCCTTCATGATCCCGATCACCGGGCCCAGGAGCTTCGGTCCGATTCCGCACGACGCCGCGGCATAACCCGGGAGACAGGAGGACGAGGTCACATAGGGGTAGGTGCCCCAGGCGAGGTCGAGCATCACGCCCTGGGCGCCTTCGAAGAGGACGGCCTGGCCGTCGGCGCGGTGGCGGCGAAGAGCCGGCCCGACTTCGGCGACGAGCGGGCCGAGACGGCGCGCCGCCTCTTCGAGCTCCGCCACAGCCTGTTCGAGATCCACGGGTTCGGCGCCGAACAGGAGGGTGAGTTCCCGGTTGTGCTGCTCCATGAGGTTGAGGGCCCGTTCGCGCAGACGCCCCATGTCGGTCAGGACGTGGGCGCGAAGGGCCCGCCTTTGGGCACGATCCTGATACGCAGGCCCGATGCCGCGACCGGTGGTGCCGATCTTGCCGGCGCCGAGGGTCCCTTCACGAGCGCTGTCGAGCGCGCGGTGGGTCGGCAGGATCAGAGTTGCGCGCGGCGAAAGGAAGAGCCTCCCATCGATGTCGATGCCCTCGGACGTCAACTTGTCCATCTCCCCCAGCATGCCGGTGGGGTCGACAACCATGCCGGAGCCCAGATAACAGGTGACACCATCGTGAATGATGCCTGACGGCACGAGATGGAGGGCGAAGTGGCGATCGGCGTAGCGCACCGTATGGCCGGCGTTGTTGCCGCCGTTGTAGCGAACGACGGCGGCAAAGCCCGACGACAGCAGGTCGACGACCTTGCCCTTGCCCTCGTCGCCCCACTGTCCGCCAATGATCATCAGGGAATCTGTGTCCATCCGGCCTCCGGCCGCACATGATAGCGCGCCTGCCTCCGGCAGTAAAATCTCAGGAGGCATTCAACATAACCGCGGTACAATCAGCGGCCATGGGTCTTCACGACGAAATTCAGGAAAGCGGCTTTTTCAAGCGCCTCAACGACCTCGCGGGCCGCGGCGAGAGCCGCCGCGGGATCGGGAAGTGGTTCCGCGCCCGACTCCTGGTGGGCTTCATGGTGGCCCTGCCGCTGGTGGTCACCATCTTCTTCGCGCGGTTCATCTTCGGTCTCATGGACCGCTGGTTCCGGCCGATCTCCGAACGGTTCTTTGGAGAGCCCCTGGTCGGCGTCGGGCTGGTTCTTTCGTTGCTCATCCTCTTACTGCTGGGTGTTGCAGCCACCAACGTCATCGGCGCCCGCCTGTTTTCGTACTTCGAACGGAAGATCACCGGCGTGCCGCTGCTCAGCCCCATCTACCAGGGCGCGCGCCAGATCACCGAGGCGATCCAGATGCACGACACCGCCGAATTCCGGCGGGTGGTCCTGCTGCCTTTCCCCAACCAGAACGTGCGTTCGCTGGGGTTCGTGACCCGTGATTTTCGCACCGCCACGGCCTTCGGCGACCAGCCGACCGCCCTGGTCTTCGTACCGACCACACCCAACCCGACTTCGGGCTATCTGGTGGTGGTCAAACAGATCGACCTGACGGCCCTCGACATGACCGTCGAGGAAGGCGTCAAGCTGGTGATCTCGGGCGGCCTGTTGACGCCGACCCGCCTGCTCGCGGCCTCGCAGTCCACCCCCTGGATCGGCACGCCGGACCTGTGATCATCAGTATGGGAGCGCCGCCCACCGTCGGGGATGCTAGACTCGCGGCATCAAGATCTCGGAACCGCGGTCACGACATGGAGCGAAAGGAACCCACGATGCACGAATTTCTCGGAGAACGGCGCTTCAAGGCCTACCCTGCGATCATCTTCGCATGTGTGCTGGCGCTCGCGATCGGTTCGACCGTAACGGCTCAGCAGTCGTCACCCGCCACCGGCACCTTCGTCGGCGCCGTCCTGCTGACCGACGATGCCGAGGCGGCGAGCGTTTTCTACGGCAAGCTCTTCGGCTGGGACATGGAAAAGGCAAAGGATGGGGGTTTCGCGGTTCACCACAAGGGCCGCCTGGTCGCCAGCATCAGTCCGCTGCAGAATGCGAAAGAAGACATCGAGGAGTCCTTCTGGCTCGTCGGCCTCACCGTCAACAGCCTCGACCGGGTATTGCGCGCAACCAGCGAGAACGGCGGCAAGGTCTTCATCGACGCCGAACGCTTCAGCGACTACGGCCGATTCGGCGTCATCGCCGACCCGGAGGGGGCGCCGTTGATGCTGGTTCAATCCGGTGTCAAGCCGATCGGCGGCACCAGCGGTCCCGGCTCCTGGGTGTGGGCCGAATTGTGGAGCGACGACCCGGCGAATGCGGCCGAATTCTACGCCTCCACCATCGGCCTCGAATACGGCCAGCTCAACCGCGAAGGCCAGGCGTACGACGTCCTGATGTCGAAGGGCGTTGCCCGAGCCGGCATGGTCACGATTCCCGACGAGTACGAAAACGTGGAGCCGGGGTGGGCACCTGTACGTGGCGGTCGCGGACCTCGCCGCAGCCCTGAAAGAGGTCACACGGCTCGGCGGCACTCTCGTCTTCTCGACAACCGAGCACCCTGCGGAAGGGGCGGTGGCTCTAATCAAAGACCCCACCGGCGCAGTGCTCTTTCTCTACCAGATCGCCAGCCGTTAGGAGGCCACACAATGAAAAAATACTCTCGAATTTTGATCTTTACGGTAATTGTGGTGGCAGCCCTGACCTGGACCGCGTGCAGCTCGGACGGCTACAGCGGAACCTCGACCGTCTACGTCGGCGTCGGTTACGGCGGTTACGGCGGGTATGGCCCGGGATGGGGCTACGGATGGAGTGGCGGCTACCGCCCGCCGCCGGTCATGGTCGGTCCACCGATGAGACCGTACTGATTGAGGGCTTGGGGCCTGAGGCTTGGGGCCTGAGGCTTGGGGCCTGAGGCAGTGAGGCAGTGAGGCAGTGAGGCAGTGAGGTAGGTTCAAGATAGCCAGCGGCCTCGTTGCCAGATTGCGCAGGAACCGAACACGGCTCCATCGCCAGGTCCCGAGATGTCGTGACGAAGCTCCCGAGACGAAGTCGAAAGTGACCTGCCACTGCCACAATGCCAGGCCGCATTGCGGCCGGCCACCGCCTCATTGCCTCATTGCCAGGCCGCAGCGCGGCCGGCCATCGCCTCATTGCCCCATCGCCAGGCCGCATTGCGGCCGGCCATCGCCTCACGGCGTGAGCACCACCTTGCCGAAGTTCTTCCGGTCCTGGATGTAGCGGTGGGCAGCGGCGGCTTCGGCGAACGGGAACGTTCGATCGACCACCGGTTTGAAGGTTCCGTCGGCAAAGAGATCGAGGATCTCGCCCAACATCGCCGTCATCTCGTCGCCGCGATCCCACAGGTGACCGACATTGACTCCGAAGACGCCGCGGTTGAAAGTCATCAGGCTCAGCGGTTTGAATTTCGGCATGCGCAGGAGACCGAGCAGGGCTGATCCGAGGTGTCGTTTGGTGCCGGGAGCGAAGCTCGAGACGCCGAAGACGAAGAGCCGGCCGAGACTATCGAGACAGCGGTAGCTCTTGGCGAAGGAGTCCCCGCCCACCGCATCAAGCACGATATCGACACCTCGACCGTCAGTGAGATCGTTCACCACTGCCTCGAAATCCTGGGTCCGGTAGTCGATGCACTCGGCGACGCCCATCTCGCGAAGCCGCTCGTGTTTTGAGGCGGAGGCGGTTCCGATGACCTCGGCGCCGAAGTTTCTGCAGATCTGAACCGCCGCCAGACCGACCCCGCCCGCACAGGCGTGCACCAGTACCCGCTCGCCCGACCGCACATTGCCAAGCCGCACCAGCATCAACCAGGCCGTCAGATAGTTGACAGGAATCGACGCGGCACCTTCGAAATCGAGGTTTTCCGGTACGGTGCGCACCGTCTGATGGGGTGCGCAGACAACGTCCGAATAGCCTCCGAAGCGGGTCATCGCAACCACACGGTCGCCTTCCCGCAGACCATCGACACCTTCCCCTGCCGCATCCACGACCCCGGCTACTTCATAACCGACCACCGCCGGCAGCTTCGGGGCGTCGGGGTAGAGACCCATCCGCGCCAGGATGTCGGCGAAGTTGATTCCCGACGCCGCGACCCGGACCCGCACCTCACCCGCCTTCGGCTCCGGGTCCGGCGCCTCGCGAACCTCGAGCACCTCCGGCTCACCAATCTTCGGGATCCATACCTGTCGCATGTTGACCTCTTCTCCGATTTCCGGCCGCTGTCGGTCGCCCGCAGAGCATACCGAATTCTCGAAGTCCGACCGCAACGACCGACAGCGGCCGGAAATCGGAAACGGCGCGCAAGAGCGCGCCGCAAAAAAAAGCGCCGGAAAGGGGAAGGAGGGTCCCTTTCCGGCGGTGGGAGGTGCTACGGACAGACGCCGTTTCAGGCCGCCGTAGCTTCGCTTGAGAAGAAGTCGTCGAGGTCGATGTTGGTGTCTCGCATCTTTTCGGGACGGGTGTTGACGTAGTTGTAGCGGCGGCCGAAGCTCAGGAGCGCCTTTTCGAGCATGCGGCGACCGCGGTAGAGCCGCGACATCACCGTTCCCACGGGGACCGCCAGGATCTCGGCGATCTCCTTGTAGGCGAAGCCCTCGAGGTCGGCGAACAGCACCACCATCTTGTAGTCGTGGGGCAGGCTCAAAAGGGCCTCGCGCACCTCGTGGTCCATCTCCACCGACATCAACCAGCTCTCGGGGTCGACGAGCGACGCATTCGACCGCTCGACCAGGGTTTCCTCGAGCCCCTCCTGGATCTCGTCGAAATCCACCTTGGGGGGCTGGAGCTTCTTCTTGCGGTAGGAGTTGATGAAGGTGTTCTTCATGATCTTGAAGAGCCAGGCCTTGAAGTTCGTGCCTTCGGAGAAGCGTTCGTAGTACTTGTAGGCCTTGAGGTAGGTCTCCTGAATGAGATCCTCTGCGTCCTCGACCGACCGGGTCATCCGCAGCGCGCTTTTGTAGAGCTGCTCGCGGTACGGCAACCTTCCGGTCGTGAAATCCCACATTCTCGGTTCGGTCGGTTGTGTCACGGTGACCTCCTGTAATGAATGCTACATATATGAAACACTCTTGTCAACATCAATCTTGAATATACATAAAATTCAAGAATGTTTCATTTAAGAAACCGCGCGGGAGATCGAGACCGCATCGTAGGGACGAAAAAAGGGGCCCCGAAGGGCCCCTTCAACACCTCGGATTGCGCCTAGGCGAGGATCAGGAACGCGATGATCAAAGCGTAGATGACCAGCGACTCGATGAGCGCCAGACCGATGATCATGGTGATACGGATCGGCCCCACCGCACCGGGATTGCGGCCGATGGCCTCCACCGCGGCGGCAAGACCCTTGCCCTGACCCAGCGCACCGAAAGCGGCCGCAAAGGCGATGGCGAACGCTGCCCCAAGATACTGGAACATGTTCTTGCCGGCGGGAGCCGCACCATGATCCTGGGCCAACGCCGGCGAAGCGATTGCCAGAACAATGACCACCACTGCCAGAACTGCAAGACGTCGATTCATGTACCTACCTCCTCGAAGATATTTTGCTGTCTCGGTTAGTGTTCTTCCGCTCCGACGGCGCCCTGGAGGTACGCCATCGTGAGCATGATGAAGATGAAAGCCTGCAAAAAGGCACCGAAGATGCCCAGGCCCATCATCGGCCAAGGAACCACGAATGGAAACATGACAAAGAAGATGCCGGTGGCGGTGTGTTCGCCGAAGATATTGCCGAAAAGCCGCAGCGCCAGCGATAGGATCCTTGCCAGGTGCGAGATGATCTCGATCGGCACCATCAGCGGCGCCAGCAACGGCAGCGGGCCGGCAAAGTGTTTGAGGTACTTGAAGAGCCCGTTGTCCCTGATGCCGACCATGTTGTAGAAGATGAACGCCGTGATCGAGAGGGCGAAGGTGGTGTTGGGGTTCGCCGTCGGAGGCTGCACGAAATAGAACAGCCCGAAGATATTGCCGACGAAGATGAACACCGCCAGACCCATCACGAAGGGCAGGAATCGTTTGCCGAAGCCGTGTCCGACGACGTCCTCGATCAGGTCCTCGAGACCTGTGATCAACTGCTCCAGGATCTGCTGCACCTTGCCCGGCGAGTCCACCGACAGCCGCCGGCTGGTGGGGATCAGTACCGCCGCCACCAACACCACGACCAGCATCGCCATCACGACGTGGTCGGGCAGCCAGTAGCCTGCCTCGTGGAGGCCCAGGAGTTCCTGGACCCGGGGGCTCGACTCACCGAAGAGGGCGATCAGGAGCTTGTTGACCGGGTGGTAGAGAAATGAGACCGGGTGTTCCAAATCAACCTCCTCCGACTCGATCGCCGCGGAGCCCCTCAACCACGAGGGCCACCACCAGCGCCGAGAAACCGAGCGTCACCGCAACCGGATCGATCCGCGGCACCATCGCGAGGGCCGCAAGCACGCAGGCGAGAAGAAAAAACCGTCCGACGACCCGCAGCACGGTCCAGCGATCGAGGTCCGCTTTCCCCGGCTGCAGCACCCGATGGACGATCACTTCCAGCCATCGAAAATTGATCATAGCCACCACCCCAGCCGCGGTCAAGCTCAAAGCGCCCATCCAAGTGCGAAAAAGCACAAGTTCGATGACAGCTCCAAAAACCACCAATGTGCCGGTGATCCACAGCACCCGCCGGGCCGAGAATCCGCGGCCATCAGGAGGGGTCCGACTCGGCATCGTTTTTTCCCTCTTCGGCGGCCTCGAGAGCGTCCAACCGCTCCTCCGCCCGGCCCGCCTGGGCCGTGATCCGGAAGAGATTGACGAAGCCCGCGACAATACCGAACAGGGCGAAGATCATCGTCAACCAGGGGGCGGTTTTGAACATCCCATCCAGCCAGCGCCCGAAAAAGTATCCGAGGGCGATGGCGACGGGAAACTGGATGCCGATGATGGACACGTCGAGCCAGATACGGGCCCTTCGCAGCTGTTTGGTCGGGCGTGCCATCGCTCCCGCCTTTCCGGCGTGACTACATCAACCCAAGTGCGCCGGCGGCGCTCTTCGCCCAACCCACCAACGGGGCCGGGAAAATGCCGACGATCATGGTGACGATCACGCACACCGCGATCGCCACCTCGGTCCAGCGGTCGCGCAGCAGTTCGGCCGGCGCGGCGCCTTCTTCCTCACCGTCGCGCAGGTACATCTGGACCACGATCCGGAAGTAGTAATAGAGGCTCACCGCCGACATCAGGACGGCGATGACCGTCAGCACGACGTATCCGCCCTCCACCGCCGCCGCAAACAGGTAGAGCTTGCCCATGAACCCGGCGGTGGGCGGAATGCCGGCCAGCGCCAACATGAAGATCAACATGCCGAGAGCAGCCCCGGGGTGACGCCGCGAAAGCCCGGCGTAGTCGCCGATCACCTCGCCGGCGTAGCCCTTGGACTCGAGCAGAATCACGAAACCGAAGGCGCCGAGGTTCATGAAGGCGTAGACCACCATGTACAACAACAACGCCCACGCGCCGATCGCATTGGCGGCCACGATGCCCATCAGCGCGTAGCCGGCGTGGGCGATCGAGGAGTAGGCGAGCATGCGTTTGACATTGTCCTGGGTCAGGGCCGCTACGTTGCCGAAGATCATGGTCGCCGCGGCGGCCACCCAAAGGACGACCCGCCACTGGTCGACACCCGGCGCGAATGCGCCCAGAAAGAGCCTCATGAACATCGCGAAGGCCGCCGCTTTGGGCGCCACCGAGATAAAGGCCGTCACCGGCGTCGGCGCGCCCTCGTAGGCGTCCGGCGTCCACACGTGGAAGGGCACCGCCGCGACCTTGAAGAGCATTCCGAATCCCACCAGCAACATGCCCAGCGCCAACATCGGATTGGTCGAAGGCACCGCCGTCAGGGTTGACCGGATGGTCGCGAGATCAAGGGTGCCGAGAGCGCCGTAGACCAACGAAATCCCGTAGAGGAGAACCGCTGACGACGCGGCCCCGAGCACGAAGTACTTGACCGCACCTTCGTTGGACTTCTTCTCGAGCTTGAAGTAACCCACGAGAACGTAGACCGAGAGGGCCATCAATTCGAGACCGACGTAGAGGCTTGCCAGGTTGGCGCCCGAGGCCATGACGAACATGCCGACGGTGGCGAAGAGAATCAGCGATACGTACTCACCGCCGCCGTACTCGGAGCGCTCCAGATAGCCAGCCGACATCATGATGGTCAACGCGCCGGCCGCCAGCACCAGGAGCTTGAAGAAGACCGCCAGCGAATCCACCACCAGCATGTCGCCGAGGATGCTGGTCGGGCCGTCAAGCGGGCGCGCCACGAGCCACACCAGGAGACCCGCCATGGCCAACGAGGAAATGCCCAGAAGGGACAACGTCCGGATACCCCGCCGCCCCATCGAGACGCCGAGCAGCAGCACGACGAAGCCCGCCGTGGCGAGAAAGATCTCCGGCAGGAACGGTATGAACTGGTCGAGGGTCATGGTCATGCCCTACTCCCCGTGCTCCCCCGCCGCCTCGGGCGCCGGTTCGTGGGCGATCTCGGCCACGTGGTCCGCGGCGGTTGAGAAATCCGGCACCGCCGCCGCCACCCGCTCGAGCACGCGATCCACGGTGGGGGCCATGCGGTCGAAGAAGGGCTTCGGATAGAGCCCGATCCAGAAGGCCACGATGACGAGAGGGATCAGGGTCCACTGCTCGCGGCGGTTGAGGTCCGGGAGGTCCTTGTTCTTCTCGTTCGAGAGCTCGCCGAAGAAGACCCGCTGGTAGAGCCACAGCATGTAGGCCGCACCGAGAACGATGCCCGAGGCGCCGAACAGGGCCCACACCCACGAGTGGTGGAAGGCGCCGATGAGGATGGTGAACTCACCGATGAAACCGTTGAGGGTCGGCAAGCCGATCGACGACATGGTGATGACCATGAAGAAGATGGCGTAGAGCGGCATGACTTTCGCCAGCCCGCCGTACTCCGCGATCATCCGGTTGTGGCGGCGTTCGTAGACGATGCCGACGAGCAGGAAGAGGGCGCCGGTGGAGACGCCGTGGTTGAGCATCTGCAGGATCGAGCCGCGCAGCCCGGCCGCGTTGAGGGCGAACATGCCGAGCATGACAAAGCCCATGTGGCTGACCGACGAGTAGGCAACCAGCTTCTTCATGTCCTTCTGCGCCATCGCCACCAGCGCCCCGTAGACGATGGCGATGATGGCCAGGACTCCGATCCACCCCACCGCCTTGACGGTGGCGTCGGGCAGGATCGGCAGCGAGAAGCGGATGAAACCGTAGGTCCCCATCTTGAGGAGGACGGCGGCCAGGATGACCGATCCCGCAGTCGGCGCCTCGACGTGGGCGTCGGGCAACCAGGTGTGGAACGGGAACATCGGGACCTTGATGGCGAACCCGACGAAGAAGGCCAGAAAGACCCAGAACTGGACGCCCGCCGGGATCATGGGGGCGATCGAATAGAGCTGGGTGACCGAGAAGGTGGCCGTGTTGCCGAGCCCCTCGAGGCCGATCGCCGCGAGACCGCCGGCGTTGTAGAAGTACAGGGTGAGGATGCCGACCAGCATCAGGACCGAGCCGACCAGGGTGTAGAGGAAGAACTTGATCGCCGCGTACAGCCGCCGCGGCCCGCCCCACACACCGATCAGGAAGTACATGGGGACCAGCATCACTTCCCAGAAGACGTAGAAGAGGATGAAGTCGAGCGAGCAGAAGACGCCCAGCATCCCGGTCTGCAACAGCAGCAGGAAGATGTAGTACTCCTTCTGGCGCTCGGTGATGGCGGTGTAGGAGCTGTAGATGGCGATCAGGCCGAGCAGCGTCGTCAACAGGATCAACAGCACCGCGAAACCGTCGACGCCGAAGATGTACTGGACGCCCAGCGACGGGATCCAGTCGAACTGGGTCGCGAACTGGAACTCCGCCCCATCGGGTCGGTAGAGAAACCACAGCGGGATCGAAATCACGAAGTCGAGAGCCGCCACCCCCGTCGCAAACGCCTTGATGGCGGAGGAGTTCTCCTTGTTGATGAAGGCCATCATGAAGAGCGCGCCCGCCAGCGGCAGGTAGCAGATCAGGTTGAGAAGCCAGCTGTATTGAAAATCCATCGTCGTCCCCTAGCTCACAGTTTGATGACGTAGAAGATGCCGAGCAGCATCGCCGCGCCGAAGACCATGACCATGGCGTAGCCCTGGGCAAAGCCCACCTGCAGCCGCCGGAAGCGGAGGCTCGCCACGTCGTAGATCCTGGCCACCAGATTGACGGCGCCGTCCACCACCTTGAGGTCGAAGACGCCGGAAATGAATGACGAACCCACCGTCGACAGCGCGGTGCCGTTGACCGCCCCATCCACCACCCGCGCGTCGAACTCCCAGAGCAGACGCGACAGCTTGATGGAGCCCGCAACAAAGGTCGCGTTGTAGATCTCGTCCACCCAGTACTTGTTGAGCAGCAGTTTGTAGATCAGCGGGAAGCGCTCGGCGAGCGCGTTGGCCCCGGCAAACGCAGGATCGGTGTTGAGGTAGAAGCGCCTCGCCAGGAGGATTCCACCCACCGCCACCGCCACCGACAACACGACCAGACCCCACTCGAGACCCAGGCTGACGGCGTGGCCGCCGTGTTCGCCGTGGGTCAGCATGACCGGCGCCAGGAAGCGATCGATGAAGCTCCAGCCTTCGAGGTGGAAGAGCTGGCCCGGGAAACCGATGAGAAGCCCACCCACGATCGACAGCACCGCCAGCACCTGCAGCGGCAGGGTCATGGTCCACGGCGACTCGTGGACGTGGTGTTCGGCCTCCTCGCCGCCGCGGAAGGAACCGTAGAAGGTCATGTAGACCAGGCGGAACATGTAAAAGGCCGTCATCGCGGCCCCGGCGAGACCGAGGAACCACAGCACGAAGTAGGTGTTGCCGTGGCCGTTGAGGTTGGTGAGACCGGCCTCGAAGGCCTTGGCGAGGATCGCGTCCTTGGAGACGAAGCCGGCCAGCGGAGGAATGCCCGCGATGGCCACCGTCGCCACCAGGAAGGTCCAGAAAGTGGTCGGCATGTACTTCTTGAGCCCGCCCATCTTGCGGATGTCCTGCTCGCCGCCGCAGCCGTGGATCACCGAGCCGGAACCGAGGAAGAGGCAGGCCTTGAAGAAGGCGTGGGTGACGACGTGGAAGATGGCGGCGATGTAGGCGCCGGTGCCGGCGGCCAGGAACATGTAGCCGAGCTGGGACACGGTCGAGTAGGCCAGGACTTTCTTGATGTCGTTCTGGACCAGACCGATGGTGGCGGCGAAGACCGCGGTCACGCCGCCGATCACCCCCACCGTCAGCATGGCGGTGGGGCTCGCCTGGTAGAAGAAGTTGCACCGCGCCACCATGTAGACGCCGGCCGTGACCATGGTCGCGGCGTGGATCAGGGCGGAGACCGGGGTCGGTCCGGCCATGGCGTCGGGCAGCCAGACGTAGAGCGGCAGCTGGGCGGACTTGCCCATGGCGCCGACGAAGAGCAAGAGACCGATGATGGTGGCGGCGCCGGCGAAGACGTGGTGGTGGTCCGCCGCCATCGCCTGGAAGAGGCCGTCGAACTCGAGCGTCCCGAAGTAGTAAAAGGCGAAGAAGATCGCCATCAGGAAACCGAAGTCGCCGATGCGGTTGACGATGAAGGCCTTCATGCCGGCCGACGCGCACCAGTCCTTCTGGAAGTAGAAGCCGATCAGAAGGTAGGAGCAGAGACCGACGCCTTCCCACCCGACAAAGAGCACCGGCAGGTTGGAGCCGGTGACGAGGGTCAGCATGGCGAACATGAAGAGGTTGAGGTAGGAGAAGTAGCGCGCGTAGTCGCGGTCGGGCTCGGAGTGCATGTAGCCGACCGAGTAGAGGTGGATCAGGAAACCGACGAACGTGACAAAGCCGACCATGGTCGCCGACAGCGCATCGACCTGGAACGAGGCTGCGATGTCGAGCGGCACCACGCGGCCGCCGAAGATCGTCAACTCACCGCCAGAAATCCAGGTAAAGGCCTTGACGACGTACGGCTTGGTGACGTCCTCGGTGAGGTACCACTGAATCACCGCCGCCCAACCCCACAACCAGGCGAGACCGGAGGCCAGAAGCGCCACGGTGTGGGTCACCTTTTTCTCGAGGCCCAAACGGTTGGAGACGAGCCCGTTGAACGCGGCTCCCGCAAGCGGGAAGACGGGCACGAGCCAGATCAGATCGTAAAAAGACATCCCGTTAACCCCGCATCTCGTCGGCCTCGTCCAGGATCACGGTGTCTTTGAGCCGGACGAGGGCGATGATCAGACCGAGACCGATGGCCGCCTCCGCGGCGGCGACGGTGATCACGAAGATCGCCAGCACCTGCCCGGCGAGATCGCCGAGCCGGAAGGAGAAGGCGATGAGGTTGATGTTGACGGCGTTGAACATCAGCTCGACCGACATCAGGACCGTGATGAAGTTGCGCCGCACCATGAGTCCGATGAGACCGAGGCAGAACAGAACCAGCGAGAGCGCGACATAGGGCTCGGCGGAGATCACGACTGCACCCCCTCGCCGGGACCGGCCGCCACAGCGTCCCTTCGGCCGAAGACGATGGCGCCGATCATGGCCACCAGGAGCACCACCGAGACCACCTCGAAGGGGATCAGGTACGTGGTGTAGAGCACCCAGCCCACGGCTTCGGTGTTGCCGCGCTCGATGCCTTCGACCGCCGTCATCGCCGCGACGCCGCCGTCACCTGCGGCCATGGTCCCGAGCAGGATGCCGACCGCCACCAGCGAACCGAGGAGCACGCCGCCGAGGATTGCCAGCGGCGCGACGCCGGACAGAAAGACCCGCTCGACGCTCACATCCTTGACCCGCGCCAGCATGATGACGAAGAGGTAGAGCACCATGATGCCGCCGGCGTAGACCAGGACCTGCACCGCCGCCAGAAACTCGGCGTGGCGCAGGATGAAGAGCACCGCCACCATGATGAAGGTCTCGAGCAGGGCGAGGGCGGAGTGCACCGGGTTCTTGAAAGCGATCACTCCGATGCCCCCGGCCACCGTCAGGGCGGCGACCACGTAGAAGACGATCGCTTCCGTATTCGCGACCAGAAAGTCCATCACACCACTCCTTAGCCGTCAGTCGCCGTATCGGCTTCGATCTTGGTCATGGGGGCGGCCGGGTTCTGGCCGTCCTTGGGCAGGACGACACCGGGGAAGGCCAGCATGCCGTCCCAATTCGCCAACCGCTCCTTGGTGTAATAGAGACGCTCGTTGCGCTCGTACACGGTGCCCTCGTAGCTCAGGGTCGTCAGCCAGATCGACTTGGGCTCGGTGGGGCACGCCTCCTCGCAGAGACCGCAGAACATGCACCGTTTGACGTCGATGTCGTAGCGGTCGATGATCTTCTTCTTTTTCTTCTTCTCGCCCACCATCTCCACCTCGGTGTGGTCCTCGATGAAGATGATGTCGATGGGGCAGGCCTTGGCGCAGAGGTGGCAGTCGATGCAGCGCTCGAGGTCGTAGCCGAAGAGGCCGCGGAAACGGTCCTTGGGCTGCATCCTCTTCTCGGGGTACTGGATCGTCTCCTTCTTGCGGAAGAGATAGCCGCCCGTCACCGCCATCCCACCGAAGAGGTCGGTCGGGATCAACGTTTTGAAAAACTCGCCGATGCTCATGAACTCATCCCTTCAAGAGCAGAACGCCCAGCGCCACGGCCACCACGTTGGCCAGCGACAGGGGCAGAAGCCACTTCCAACCGATCTGCATCAGCTGGTCGAAGCGATAGCGCGGGAAGGTGCCGCGGAACCAGATGTAGACGAAGATGAAGGCCAGGACCTTGCCGTAGAACCAGAAGAACGGCGGCACCAGATCGAGAAAGGCCAGGAACTCGACGTTCGGGAAGGGCCGCAGCCACCCGCCGAAGAAGAAGATCACCGCCAGCGACGAGACCACCAGCATGTTGATGTACTCGGCGAGGTAGAAGAAGGCGAACTTCATCCCCGAGTACTCGGTGTGGAAGCCGGCCACCAGCTCGGCCTCGGCCTCGGGCAGATCGAAGGGGTTGCGGTTGGTCTCGGCGACGCCGCAGATGAAGTAGATGCCGAAGGCGAGAATGCCCGGGAAGATGAACCACACCCCGGCGTCGCGCTGCGCTTCGACGGTGCCGACCAACGACAGGGTCCCGGACATCAAGAGCACCGACACGACGGCGAAGCCCATCGGCACCTCGTAGGAGACCATCTGCGCCGCCGACCGCAGCCCGCCCATCAACGAGAACTTGTTGTTGGAGGCCCAGCCGCCGAGGATGATGCCGTAGACCCCGACCGAAGAAATCGCGAGCACGAAGAGAACCGCGATGTTGATGTCGGCGAGAAACGGCGTGATCAGCACTCCGGCGACGGTGAAATTCTCACCCCACGGGATCACCGACCACACCAGCATGGCCGGCGCGAAGATCAGGATCGGCGCCAGGAAGAAGACGAAGCGCTCGGCCTGGCCGGGAACCAGGTCCTCCTTGACGAAGAGCTTGAGACCGTCGGCGATCGGCTGCAGCCAGCCCTTGGGGCCGACCCGGTTGGGACCCACCCGCACCTGCATGTAGGCCAGGATCTTGCGCTCGGCAAAGGTCAGGTAGGCCATGGTCAGAAGCAGCACCGCCAGCAGCACGACGATCTTGATCAGCGGGATGCCGATGTACACCATCAGGGGATCGGTCATGAGCGATCTCCGCGCGCCTGCGGCCCGGTCAAAAATTTCGAATTTCGAATTCGGATTTCGGATTTGCTTTCACCCATCCGCAGAATGTCCATGATCTGGGCTGCCGGAAAATTCGAAATCCGAAATCCGAAATCCGAAATCCATGCGCTCATCGGTCGATCTCCCCGAGGACGATGTCGAGGGTGCCGATGACGGCCATCAGATCGGCCACCAGGCGTCCCTCCACCATCAGAGGCAGGACCTGGAGGTTGACGAATGACGGCGGCCGGACGTGGCAGCGGTAGGGCGTGGTGCCCTTTTCGGTGGCGACGATGAAGTAGCCGAGCTCGCCCTTGGGGGCCTCGACCGCGCCGTAGACCATCCCCTCCTTGGAGCGCAGAATCTTCGGCGCCTTGGCCATGAAGGGGCCGTCGGGCAGCTTGTCGAGACACTGGCGGAGGATCCGCACCGACTGCCGCATCTCCTCCATCCGCACCAGGTAGCGGTCGTAGGTGTCGCCCTTTTTGCCGATCGGGATGTCGAAGTCGATCTCGTCGTAGCGGTCGTAGGGGAAGACCTTGCGGATGTCCCACATCACGCCGGAGCCGCGCAGGGGCGGGCCGGTGAGCCCCCACTCGATCGCCTCCTCCGCCGTGACCACGCCGACGTCGATGGTGCGCTTCTTCCAGATCCGGTTCTCGGTGAGCAGGTTTTCGTACTCGTCGATGTGGGCGTTGAAGCCGTCCACCAGCGTCGAACAGCGCTCGAGCCAGCCGTCGGGCAGCTCGAAGGGCACGCCGCCGATCTTCATGCAGTTCAGCGTCAGGCGGGCGCCGCAGTACTCCTCGAAGAGGTCGAGGATCGCGTCGCGCTCGCGGAAGGTGTAGAAGAACGGCGTGATCGCGCCGATGTCGACCGCGTGGGTGGCGAGCCACACCAGGTGCGAGGCCAGCCGCTGCAGCTCGGCGAGCATCATGCGGATGTAGGCCGCGCGCGGCGGGATGGTGATCCCGAGCAGCTTCTCCATGGCCACGCAGAAACCCTGGTTGTTGGTCGCCGCCGCCACGTAGTCCAGCCGGTCCGTGTGCGGAAGGCACTGCGGGAAATCCATGGTCTCGAAGAGCTTCTCGGTGCCGCGGTGGAGGTAGCCGATGATGGGCTTGGCCTCGGTGATGATCTCGCCGTCGAGCTTCAGCTTGACCCGCAGCACACCGTGGGTCGCCGGGTGCTGCGGTCCGAAGTTGATCTCCATCTCTTCGACGTCGAAGAGGGACTGATCGGGGCCGTTCATGCCGCGCCCCCTTCCTCGGACTCGGCTTCCTCGACCACGGGCCCGCCTCCGGGCGGGTAGACGTCGGGGTAGATGGCCGCGCCGGTGTCGATGCCCTCCACCGGGAAGTCCTTGCGCAGCGGGTGGCCGTTGAAGCCCTCCCAGGTCAGGATCCGCTCGAGCGCCGGGTGGCCCTCGAAGACGATTCCGAACATGTCGTAGACCTCGCGCTCCATCCAGTCGGCGGTCTTCCACACCCCGACCACGCTGTCGATGGGGGCGTCCTCGGCCACGGCGCAGCGAGCGCAGGCGTTTGGAGTCGTCGTGGCGGTGGAGCCAGTAGATGACGTCGAAACGGCCCTCTTCGCGCTCCGGCCAGTCGACGGCGGTCAGATCGACCAGGAACTTGTAGTCGCAATCGCGTTTGAGGAACCGACACACATCGGTGATGCGGTCGGCCGGCACGGTCAACGTCACGTCGCCCGCATAGCGGTCGGCGGCCAGCACGACACCTGGGAACTCCGCTTCGAGAGCCACGGCATCCGCGTCGTCGGCGGCGTCCTCGTGATCGGGCGGGACCGGCTTTTCCTCCCACGGAGGTTTGGGCTCGGCCTCTTCGGCCTCGGCTGCTGCGGCCTTCTTGGCGGCGGCCTTGGCCTTGGCCTCGGCGATCTTGGCCGCCTTCTCCTCGTCGGACAGCGGTGTCTTCTCGGGCGCCTTCTCCTCGGCGGCGGGCTGGTCTTCAGGCGGCGTGGTGGGTTTGTCGTCGCTCATGTCCACCTCACGACGCCCGGGTGCGGGCGATGGTCTCACGGTCGATCTTGCGCTGCAGCTGCATCAGACCGTAGAGCAGGGCCTCGGGACGCGGCGGGCAACCGGGGATGTAGACGTCGACCGGGATGATGCGGTCGACCCCCTGGGTCACCGCGTAGGTCTTGTAGGGACCGCCGCACATGGCGCAGGAGCCCATCGCGAGCACCCACTTGGGATCCGCCATCTGGTCGTAGAGTCTCTTGACCACCGGCGCCATCTTCTCGGTCACGGTGCCGGCCACGATCATCATGTCGGCCTGGCGCGGTGAACCGCGGAAGACCTCGGCGCCGAAGCGCGCCATGTCGTAGCGCGGGTCGAGCGTCGCCATCATCTCGATGGCGCAGCAGGCGAGACCGAACTGCATCGGCCACAGCGACGAACGCCGGGCCCAGTTGAAGACCGTGTCGTAGGTCGTGGTGATGATGTTCTTCGAGAACCGGTTCTCGATCAGGCCCATTCGAGAGCCCCCCTTCGCCACGCATACACGTATCCGACGAGCAGAATGGCCAGAAAGACCATCATCTCGATGAACCCGAACAGCGCCAGCTTGTCGAACATGACAGCCCACGGGAAGAGGAAGATGGTCTCCACGTCGAAGACCACGAAGAGGACGGCGATCAGGTAGTACCGGATCGAAAACCGGGTATCGAAGGCGAGCGAAGTCGCCTCGATGCCGCACTCGTAGGCCTCAGCCTTCACCGGGTCGTAGGAACCGAAACGTATCAATCGTGCAATCAGCAGGATGATGATCGGGACGGAGACCGCCACGAGGGTGAAGATGAGAATCGGGACGTAATGTTCCATACCCCCTCCTCCTGTCGGGCGCGATCATTCTAACGGTGCATCACTGCTTGTCAATCTTTTCACAAGCTCTTGAACGCCAGTCTGAGACCGCGCCGCAAGACCCGGGTTCGTGGACGCCTTCGAACGTGCGTCGGTGACGCGATCTGTCGCCCCTCCGGGGCTTGGCATAGGGGCTGGTCGCCGTACCCGGGGCTCACGCCCCGGGCTAATCTTCCTGTCGCGCCTCCGGCGCTTCCCAGATCGACCACGCGGCGGCGCATCTCCGACCGCTGCGGAGCAGCGACAGGTTGGAGCCTGGGGCGCAGCCCCAGGATTCGAACGCCTAGAACGCAAGCCCCGAGGCAGACTGCCCCCGCGATCGAGCTGCGGAGCAGCGACAGGTTGGAGCCTGGGGCGTGAGCCCCAGGATTCGAACGCACAACAACAGCCAAGCCCCGGAGGGGCGGCAGAGATCAGCCGAGGTGTTTCGAATCGAAATCAATCCCGTGAACACGGAGGAGGACCCCCAGTTCGTCCTCGAACGACCGGTCACGATGATGTTGTGCCTGGTTTCTGACGTACTCGACCACGACCGGCACCAACGATCGGCTGATCGAGAACGCACCATATCCCCGCTGCCAACCGAACTTCGAAGCAGCGAATTGCTCGTTGGTCCACTTCGAGGCGTTGGCCTTGATGGTCCGCACGGCGTCCGCAATCGCGATCGACGTCGGCAAGGTCGACACGAGGTGAAGGTGATCCGGCATGCCGCCAACCGCAACCACCGTTCCGCCGAGATTCCTGACAATTCCTCCGATGTAGGGGAAGAGCCTTTCACGGACGTCTCGGGTCATCAGCGGCAACCGGTCCTTGGTTGAAAATACAAGATGGTATGTGAGTGAACTGAATGTGTCAGACATGGTGACTCCATCAAATTGTTCGGTTCTGTCGCCCCTCCGGGGCTTGGCATAGGGGCTGGTCGCAGTTCCCGGGGCTCACGCCCCGGGCTAAATCCTGACGCGCCTCCGGCGCTTCCCGACCGACATCTCCGCCCGGTGTCGGCGCCCGCGATCGAGCTGCGGAGCAGCGGCAGGTTGGAGCCTGGGCGCGAGCCCCAGGATTCGAACGCACAAGAACAGGCAAGCCCCGGAGGGGCGACAGACCCACTCCGCCGCCCGCGATCGAGCTGCGGAGCAGCGACAGGTTGGAGCCTGGGCGCGAGCCCCAGGATTCGAACGCACACAAACAGGCAAGCTCCGGAGGGGCGACAGACCCACTCCGCCGCCTGCGATCGAGCTGCGGAGCAGCGACAGGTTGGTGCCTGGGGCGCGAGCCCCAGGATTCGAACGCACAACATCGGACAAGCCCCGGCGGGGCGACAGACCCACTCCGGCGCCCGCGATCGAGCTGCGGAGCAGCGACAGGATGGAGCCTGGGGCGCAAGCCCCAGGATTCGAACGCACAACAACGGACAAGCCCCGGCGGGGCGACAGACCCACTCCGGCGCCCGCGATCGAGCTGCGGAGCAGCGACAGGTTGGAGCCTGGGGCGCAAGCCCCAGGATTCGAACGCACACAAACAGGCAAGCCCCGGAGGGGCGACAGACCCACTCCGCCGCCTGCGATCGAGCTGCGGAGCAGCGACAGGTTGGAGCCTGGGGCGCGAGCCCCAGGATTCGAACGCACACAACAGGCAAGCCCCGGCGGGGCGACAGACCCTCTCCGCCACCCGCGATCGAGCTGCGGAGCAGCGACAGGTTGGAGCCTGGGGCGCAAGCCCCAGGATTCGAACGCACAACAACGGACAAGCCCCGGCGGGGCGACAGCGTTCTTCACTCGTTCTTCCACTCCCCCACCGCCTTGGGTCGTGCGGCCGGTTCGCGGTCGAGGCAGCGGTAGGCGATGGCTTCGGCGAGGTGGGCGGAGGTGACGTGGTCCATCACGGCGAGGTCGGCGATGGTTCGCGCCACCCGCAGAATGCGGTGGTACGCCCGCGCCGACAGCCCCAGGCCGCGGCTCGCGTGCTCGAGCAACCGCTTGCCGTCCCTGTCAGGCTGCGCCCAGCGGCGGATGGCATCCGGCCCCATTTCGCCGTTGCATATCGGGTCGGCCCCGCCATCCGATCAGCCTGCCGCCTACGGGCGCCGGCGACCCGAGCCGCCACCACCGCCGAAGCCTCGCCACGGCGATCGGCCGACAGGTCTCGCCACGGCACCGCGGGCACCGCCACCTGGAGATCGAGACGGTCGAGCAGCGGCCCCGACAGACGCGCACGGTAGCGCTGGACCACCACCGGTGTGCACGAGCACTCGCGGCGGGCATCGCCGAGGAAGCCGCACGGGCAGGGGTTGGCCGCCGCGACCAGCTGAAAGCTGGCCGGAAAGGCCATGGTCGACTGCGCCCTCGCCACCGTCACCATCCGGTCTTCGAGAGGCTGCCGGAGGGCCTCGAGCACATCGCGCCGGAACTCGGTGAGCTCATCGAGAAAGAGAACACCGTGGTGCGCCAACGAGGCCTCACCCGGTTGCGGGTTGGCGCCGCCGCCAATCAGAGCGGCGGCCGAGGTGGTGTGGTGCGGGGCCCGGAACGGCCGCTCCTCCATCAGACCCAACGGCCGTGGCACCCTCGTCGACACCGAGTACACACAGGTGGTTTCGAGGGCCTCCTCACTCGGAAAGCGGAGGCAGCGACGCCCGGCAACCGTCGCGCGAGCATGGATTTGCCGCTTCCCGGTGGCCCCATGAACAAAAGGTGGTGGCCGCCGGCAGCCGCGATCTCGAGCGCCCGTCGCGCCTGTTCCTGGCCGATCACGTCGGCGAGATCGGGCGTCGATCGGGACCGCCCGACGCCGCCTCCGGCAACCGAAGAGGAATCACCGATTGGAAGTGTCCCGTCCCTCACGTACCGCACCACCTCGCCGAGGGTGGCGGCGGCCACCACGTTCACCCCCGTCACCACCGACCCTTCGCGGCCGTTGGCGGCCGGGACCACGACCTCGGCAATGCCGCGGTCGCGTGCGGCCAGAACGATCGGCAGCACCCCACGCACCGGCTGCAACCGGCCCTCGAGGGAGAGTTCGCCGAGGAGCAAGCGGCCCTCGAGGACGGACGCCGGGATGTCGCCGGCGGCGGCGAGAAATGCCATCGCCATCGCCAGATCGAGGATCGCCCCCTCCTTGCGTTCGTCGGCCGGGGCCAGGTTGATGACCACGTTGGCCGGCTCCGATTGCCGGCCGAGATGACGGATGGCGCAAAAATCCGCTCGCGCGCTTCGCGGACCGCGGTATCGGGCAGGCCGACCACGATCACCGATGGTTGTTGCGAACGGATGCGGTCCACCTCGACCGTCGACACAGTGCATCCACGCCGCGCGGCGTGGCAGAGTACGCCTTCGCCAGCATAGTTCTCTCCTCAGATTGTGCAGCGTGGAACCTTTTCAATATGCCACCGGCATGGACCGTCGTCAAGGGAAAGACCCGGTACGTCCCGGAGAAACCGCAGATAGACGCAGATGGTGGATATTGGATCGAGAATGCGTTCACCGACGTGCCGTCTCTGACAATGCTCCGGAACCGAGAGCATTTTGCGAGACCACGCCAAGGGCCCAATCATTGTCAGGGGCACTCACGGGCAACAACGCCGTGAACATCGGGATGCACAAGCCGGAAGCGAGCGCTCGGGGCGAAACTCGCCGCGCCAATCACCTCACGAACGCATTGTGGTGCCGGGCGGAACGCCTGCACCACAAAGGGCATCAAGGCGCTGGTTGAGCGGTCTGTCCAATTGCCCCTCTCTGTGTCATCGCCCCACCGCCTCACTGCCTCATTGCCTCACTGCCCCAGGTAACGCGGGAATAGCCCGGCCCTCGGCTGCGTATACACATACAAGAGGCGAAAGGCACTTCGGTGCTAGAATGCTCTCTTGCCAACAAAGTCTGGGGGCGTCCAGGTTTTGACGGGGAACGGTTCCGGTTGTCGGCAGCGTGTCGAGGGTCATCCGCTCGTTAATCGGGTGAAGGCATTTACAACTGCCGATAACAACTACGCTCTGGCTGCGTAAGTAGCCACGTCGCTCTCGAGGCTCGGCCCGTCGGTCTGAGAGGGACGAAGTTAGATGGGCTGGATCGCCGTAGCGCCCGAATACGGAGATCGAGATTTTTCGGGCTGGCCGCGAGGAAGGTTGCCAGCTAACTGACCACGCGGCGAGATAAACTAGCCGGCTGCACACGGAGAAACCGGCGACCGGAGTTCCTCGGACGTGGGTTCGATTCCCACCGCCTCCACCATAAGAAACAGCCCGCCGACGTGGTGGGCTTTTCTTTTCCCAACATTGTCCCAATCGGTCTACGGCCCATCGGCGCGTGCACGCAGGACAGCTCGCTCCGCGATCGGTCCGCGTTCACATTGCGCCGCTGTCCCGCAGTGTCGATTCCCACCGCCTCCACCATAAGAAACAGCCCGCCGACGTGGTGGGCTTTCCTTTTCCCAACATTGTCCCAATCGGTCTACGGCCCATCGGCGCGTGCACGCAGGACAGCTCGCTCCGCGATCGGTCCGCGTTTACATTGCGCCGCTGTCCCGCAGTGTCGATTCCCACCGCCTCCACCAAAATCGGCCCGCAACCCCCTGGGTTGGGGGCCGAATTTGTCACGGCGAAGCGCATCGCGAAGCCGGGCATCCACATCACTCCACTCTGACAATCGAACAGGGTAGGGGCTGGACCTGTCCAGCCCTTTCGACAGGGCGGCACAGGTGCCGCCCCTGGGGTTTGGCATCGAGAGAGTGGGCTGCCGTTTTCCGGTTTGTGATTTCACGTTGGAACTGGCAAGAGGATCAGTTGTTTAGCGTGTGAGGCCTTGACAAGATTTGTGTCCCATGATATCTAGTTATCATACTAGATTTTGGAGGCCATCATGGGCTACCCAACCCGCGTCCAACTCATCAAACGCAAGGCCAGCGAACAGTGGTACATCAATTTCCCCGCTGCCCTCGCACAAGCCTGCGATTTTTCCAAGGGAGAGACCGTCGAGTGGGTCGTCCGCGATAAGTACTCGCTCGTACTGGAGCGGACCGAGGCTCGCAGCAGTCCCGAGGATGAGGGAGTAAAAAAAACTCCGTAGATTTGCTCAGCGAGTTCGACGCCGTGTGGAACTCTCCTGCAAGCCCATTCCTCCAGGCGAGGACCCGAGAAAGGGCATATCGTCTCGCCTTGGGGATGCTCGCTTGTCTGGGTCGGCACACCATCACTGGGGCCCTCACAGCCACCGGACGACATCACCTGGATTGGACGTCCGACTACAGGTTCTCTTCTCAAGCACGATGGAATCCTGATGACCTCTTCGCCCCTGTGCTGCAATCGGTAGTCGAACTCGTCGAGGATTCCTCACCACTGGTGGTCGCGATCGACGACACCAATGTGAAAAAGACCGGGACCAAAATACCGGGCGTGTCATACCGACGCGATCCGATGT
>CAVQQC010000017.1:0-199155 GCA_963714895.1 Candidatus Sulfomarinibacteraceae bacterium | reverse complement strand
TGCACGTCAGCGACGTGTTCCTGGGTTTTCGCCGGGTGCCCCACTTCGTGATCGCGGTGCGCCGCGACGACCGGCCGCGGCCGTGGATCCTTCGCGCCACCATCGACTCCGAGGTCTTCACACGCCTGGTGCGCAGCGGCCAGGTCGGGCTCACCGGCGACGCCTACATCGTCAACCGCGACGGCCAGTACCAGACGCCGCCGCGGTTCGAAGGCGAGATCCTCGGCCAGCTGCCTTTCAGCACCACGATTGCGCCGCCGGGAGTCAACGTGGTTTCGCGCGAGACCTCCACGGGCCACCGGGTGTTGACGGCCTTCGCCTGGATGAACACCAAAGACTGGCTGCTGGTGATCGACCGCGACCCGCGGGAGGCGATGGCGCCCCTTCAACAGGCCCTTCGAATCGAGCTCGTCGCCCTCCTGGCGGCGTCGCTGTTGGTCGGCGGCGCGGTGGTCTTCCACACCCGCCAGTTGGTGGCCCGGCTCGCCGCCGAGGACCGCAACCGCGTCGCCGCCGAGGCCCAGCTCGCTCACTCGGCGAGACTGGTCTCGCTGGGTCGCATGGCCGCGGGGGTCGCCCACGAGATCAATAACCCGCTCGCGGCCATCGGCGAGCTCGCAGGCCTGATGGAGGACCTCATCGACCAGGAGTTTCTCGAACGCGCGGCCCACGGCCCTCTGTTCCGGGACAACGTGCGGAAAATCCAGGCCCATGTCGACCGCACCCGCGGCATCACCCACCGCATGCTCGGCTTCGCGCGGCGGATGGAACCCCACCAGGACACGTTCAACGTCAACGACGTGGCCGTCGAGGCCCTCTCGTTCATCGAGCGGGAGGCCTCCTTCCGCCAGGTCGAGCTGATCCGCGAGCTCGAGTCCGACCTGCCGATGATCAAGAGCGACCGGGCGCAGCTCCAGCAGGTGTTCCTGAACCTCATCAACAACGCCCTCGACGCGGTCGCCGAAGGTGGACGGATCACGGTCGGGAGCCGTACCGCCGCCGACGCGCTCGAGGTGTCCATTGCGGACAACGGCAGCGGCATTGACAAGGAGATCCAGGACCGAATCTTCGACCCCTTTTTCACCACCAAGGCGCCCGGCGAGGGCAGTGGGCTCGGCCTTTCCATCTGCCACACCATCATGAAGGGCCTCGGGGGCTCCCTGACATTCGAAAGCGCACCCGGCAAAGGCACGATTTTCAGGGTCCGGCTGCCACGGACGCCCGTGTGACCGTTATAGTGACGACGAAAGGAGAGCGGCCAGATGGCCATGAGATTGCTGGTAGTCGATGACGAGGAGGACTTTCTGCGCTCGATCGTCATGCGCATCGAACTGCGCGGCATCGAGGTGCACGGAGTCACCAGCGGGACGGCGGCGCTCGAGTACCTCGAGGCGAACCCCGATGCCGTCGACATCGTGTTGCTCGACATCAAGATGCCGGGGATGGACGGCATCGAGACCTTGCGCCGCATCAGAAAGAACCACCCCCGGATCGAGGTGATCGTCGTCACCGGTCACGCCTCGCAGGAGTTCGCGCGGCTCGGCCGCGAGCTCGGCGCGTTCGACCATCTCGTCAAACCTATCCGCCTCGAGACCATCCTCGAGCGCATCGCAGCCGCCTCCCGCCACCACAAGGGCACGGACAGTCGTTGACTTGCACAACTCCTCACCTCGATGGAAAACGTCCCCGCGATGAGTGACCCCGAAAAACCCCGGGTCCTCCTCGTCGATGACGAGGCCGACTTTCTCGAGAGCCTCGGCCAACGTCTGAGATTGCGGGGTCTGCCGGTGCTGACCGCCGCCAGCGGCCCCCGGGCCCTCGAGATCATCGCCGACAATCCGGTCGATGTGGTCGTGCTCGACGTCCGCATGCCCGGTATGGACGGCATCGAGTGCCTGCGCCGCATCAAGGAGACCCACCCGCAGATCGAGGTCGTGATGCTCACCGGCCACGCCGACCTCCAGACCTCACTCGAGGGCATGCGATTCGGTTTCTTCGACTATCTGACAAAACCGGTGCGCCTCGAACACCTGATCGAGAAGATCCAGGAGGCATTCGAGCGCGGCCGCGGCGAGCAGGTCCCAGCCAACGAGACCTTTACCGGCAAGCTCCAGGAGCACATGATCGTCGCCGACCGTCTGGCCTCTCTCGGTGAGCTGGCGGCCAGCATCGCCCACGAGATCAACAACCCCCTCGCGGTGATCACCGAGTCGGCCGGCTGGCTGCGTTCGCGTCTCGAGCGCGGGGGCATTTCGGAGGAGGAACTGAAAACGACCGTCGACCGCGCCCTGACGAAGATTGAGAGTGCGGTCGATCGCGCCGCCCGAATCAGTCAGAACTTCCTCCGCTTCTCGCGCGGTCCGGATACGATGGTGCGGTCGTTCGACCTCGGCGACCTGGCCGCCGAGGTCCGGGAACTGACCCTGCGTCCCGCCGTCGCGGCCAACATCGAAATCATCGTCCGCCGCGCGCCGGCAGGGGAAAGCACGATCGCGACCGACCCCTACCAACTGCGCCAGGTTCTGCTCAACCTGGTCACCAATGCTCTGCATGCGATAGGCCGCGACGGCCAGGTGGATATCGTGGTCGAAGGCGGTCCGGAGCATACCTCGATCGCTGTCATCGACACCGGACCCGGCATCGCCGAGGAGCACATCGAACACATCTTCGAGCCGTTTTTCACGACCAAGGAAGAGGGACACGGCACCGGCCTCGGGCTGGCGGTCTCGCGCGGTATCGTGGAGAAGCTCGGTGGCAGGCTCGAGGTCCATAATCTCCCGGGGTCCGGTTGCACCTTTCGGGTCGTGCTGCCCCGGCAGCGGAATTGAGGAGGGGAGATGGGTATCAAAGTCCTGCTCGTGGACGACGAGGCGAGCTTTGTCGAAACGCTCAGCAAACGCCTGGTCCTGCGGCGACTCGAGGTGGTCACGGCGGCCAGCGCTGAAGACGCGCTCGCAGTGCTCGATCGCGAGCAGATCGATGTGGTGGTCCTTGACGTTCGCATGCCCGGCATCGGCGGCATCGAAGCGACCCGGATGATCCGCAAGACACACCCCGCCGTCGAGGTGATCCTCCTGACCGGACACGCGAGCCTCGAGGCATCGATGGAGGGCATGACGATGGGAGCGTTCGACTACCTCTTGAAACCAGTCAGTATCGACGAACTGCTGTTCAAGATCGAGGACGCCGACCGCCGCCGGAGTCTCCGGCAGAAGCAGGCGGACGTTTTATCGACCGACACCGCGGAAGAGAAACCCGGGTGATGGTGATGAGACGCGACCCGGCGGGCGAGCAGGGAGCGGCGCGTCGTGGTTCTTGATCGTCTCCGCACGTGGCTTTCGAGCCTGAGGCAGCCGGTGAATCAAGGCTCCGACGGCGACGGCACCGCTCTTTTCATGGCCCGCTATCACTCCCTCCGGCTGCTGCTCGCCGCCAACAACAAGGCCCTCGACACCATGGCCGAGATGGAGGAGGCGGCACTCGGAACCCGTATTTTCGGCATGGCCTTCGTCCGTTCCCGCTGCACGGCGGTCGGGGTCAGCGTGTTTTCGATGGTCCGGCATCTCGATGCCCTCGCGCCACAGAAGTATGGCGAGCTCTTCCCGGTTCTCGAGCAGATCCAGGGCCGCATCCAGCGTCAGCTTGCGGTGTCCGGCCCGGCCGCGGCGACGCCCCTGGTCATTCGGATGGCCGACATCGACCGCAACAGTGCCGACACCGTCGGCTCCAAGATGGCGAACCTCGGCGAGGTCGGCAACACCCTCGAACTGCGGGTGCCGCCGGGCTTCGCGATCACTGATGCGGCCTTCGATCTGCTGCTCTCCGCCAACGATCTCAAGCCGGAGATCGACAGCCTCATCCAGACCGCAGACCATGGGCGCCCGGCCGAGATCTTCGCACTCAGTTCGCGCCTCCAGCAGCTCGTGGTCAACGCTCCGGTGCCGCCACAGCTCGCCGAGGCCGTCGCAGCGGCCTATGAGGAGCTCGCCACAGCCGTCGACGGGCGGCCCTCCATCGCCCTGCGCTCGAGCGCGATCGGCGAAGACAGCCCTGAGGCCTCGTTCGCGGGTCAGTACCGTACCGAGCTCAACGTTCGACCCGAGAACCTCCTCGACGCCTACCGCCAGGTGGCAGCCAGCAAGTACACGCCGCAGGCGATGCAGTACCTTCTGCAACGCGGATTGAGAGATGACCAGCTCGCCATGTGCGTCGGCTGCATCGCGATGGTCGACGCCCGGTGCGGCGGCGTCGCCTACACCGGCAATCCGCAGGACCCCGCGGACCGACGCGTGATCATCAATGCTGCGCCCGGGCTGCCGAAAGCGGTGGTGGACGGTGAATTCGCCGCCGACGAATTCGTCCTCTCCCGCGAGGAGCCGCCCGCCATCGTCGAGCGACGGATCGCGAGGAAGACGGCGCAGTTGGTCCTCGACCCGGCCGAGGGTCTGGCGCGGGAGACCCTCCCCGAAAGCGAGCGCGAAAAACCCTCGCTCGACGACGGGGAGGCATGCCGGGTTGCAGCGGCTGCCATTCTGATCGAGCGCCATTTCGGTTCGCCGCAGGACGTGGAGTGGGCCCTCGACCGAGAGGGACAGGTGGTGGTGCTGCAGAGCCGGCCGCTGCAACAGTTCGCCCCGCAAGACGCCGCCCCGCGAGACGACGGCGTCGAACCGATTCTCGCCGGTGGAATCTGTGTCAGCCCCGGCGCCGCCGCCGGCCCGGTGATGCGGGTCGAACGCGACAGCGACGCCCTCCGTTTTCCCGAGGGCGCCGTGCTGGTCGTTTCCCACCCTCTGCCCAAGTGGGCCGCTCTGCTGCCGCGGGCGGTTGCGGTGGTGTCCGCCGCGGGCGGTATCGCCGGCCACCTCGCCACGGTCGCCCGCGAGAGCGGGGTGCCGGCGATCTTCGGGGTGTCCGCCCTCGATACCCTGGAGGATGGCGCAGAGGTGACGGTTGACGCGGACGGGGGAGCGGTCTACGCCGGGGTTGTGCAATCGCTCCTCACCCGGCGCCCGCAGAGGCCGCCGATCATGACCGGCAGCCCGGTCCACGAGATCCTTCTGGCGGCCCTTCAGCACATCGCCCCGCTCCACCTGCTCGACCCCGATGATCTCGGCTTCCGGCCGTCGTCCTGCCGGACGCTGCACGACATCACCCGGTTCTGCCACGAAAAGGCGGTGCGGGAGATGTTCGACTTCGGCAAAAACCACCGCTTCCCCAGACACGCCAGCAAACAACTCCACCACAACGTGCCGATGCAGTGGTGGGTGCTCGACCTCGAGGACGGCTTCACCCGGGAGGTCACCGGAAAATACGTCCGCCTCGACGAGATCGCCTGTCGTCCGATGCTCGCCCTGTGGGAGGGCATGGTGGCCGTGCCGTGGGAAGGCCCGCCGGCGATGAGCGGTCGGGGTTTCGCGTCGGTGCTTTTCGAGGCCACCGCCAACCCGGCCCTCGCCACGCCCTTCCGCAAACCCTACGCACAGCAGAACTACTTCATGATCTCCAAGCGGTTCATGAACCTGCAGTCGCGGTTCGGTTTTCACTTCGCGGCGGTGGAGGCGGTGATCGGCGACCGCGACCAGGAAAACTACCTGAGTTTCTCGCTCAAGGGCGGGGCTGCCGATCTCGAACGGAGGTCGGCGCGGGTGCGTTTCATCTGCGAGATCCTCGCCGACTACGGGTTCTCGGTCGAAGCGCGCGAGGACCACGCCACCGCCCGCCTCGCCGGGCTGCCGGGCCCGGCGATGGCGGACAAGATCGAGATCGTCGGCTACCTCATCATGCACACCCGGCAGCTCGACATGATCATGTCCAGCCCGTCTGCAGTTGCCCACTACGGAGCCAAAATCAGGGCCGACCTGGACCGACTCGAAGGCCTGGCGTCTGAAACCACCGACTGACGACTTCGTGTTTCCCTGGAATGCTCTCGAGCGATGTGGGCTAAGCTGTCCCGGTCATGGAGACGAATCCACCATCGCCACCGCGGCGCTCTCAACCGGCCAACCATTCTCTTGCCGAGGCCCTCTTCACCCTGTCGGAGACCGAACCGCCGGGTGAGCGCCGGGTGGCGCTGCTGCGCGCCGGCTACGCCGCCTTCGACACCGCATCAGGCGCCCGCCGTGCCGCGTTGGACGGCGCTCCGCCCTGGCTGCGGCCCCTTATCGAGCAACTTGCGGCCTGTCACGGTGAAGACGCGCTGGCCGCCGCAGTGGATCGGCTTGCGGCGGGACAGCACCCACGACGGCGCGCCACACGCGCCGGCTACCTTTCGCGCGCGGCCGTAGCCGAAACCCTGCGCAACGGTCCGGCGGAGCTCTCCCCGCAACAGCTTCGCGGAGCCTCTCATTGGCACACCCGGGATTCGGACGGCAAGGCCACCCTCGAGACGATGGCCCGCGCCTGTCACCGGCGGGGCTTTGCGTGGTCGATGGTGACCGACCACTCGCGGGGCCTCGAGGTGGCCTCGGGTCTCGATCGTGAAGGGCTCAGGCTGCAGCGCGGCCGGATCGAGAAGTGGAATCGGCGGCACGGTGAAGAGCATCGGGTCTTCCAGGGGCTCGAGGTGGAGGTTCTCGCCGACGGCTCGCTCGATGTGCCCAGGGGCGAGCGTCTGGAGGTGGACTGCGTGGTCGCGGCCGTCCACAGCCAGTTCGACCCCGACCGCGACCAGACCGACCGCCTGGTGCGGGCCGTCTCGACCCCGGGGTTCACGTCCTCGCCCACCCGCGCGGGCGCCACTTCCATCACCGTCCGGGGCTCAAGGCGCGGTGGGAGAGGGTCTTTGCGGTGTGCGTGGACGAGGGTGTCGCGGTCGAAATCAACGGCTTTCCGCGCCGCCAGGACCTCGACGCCGAGCTTGCCCGCCTCGCCGTCGATGCCGGTTGCGAGATCATTCTCGCCTCGGACGCCCACGCCGTCCCCCACCTCGAGTACGACGCTTATGCCGCCGCTATCGCCATGCGCGCCGAGGTCCCCCGCGAGCGCATCCTCAACGTACTCCACGCCGACGAGTTCGAAGCGTGGCTGGCCGACCGCTGAGGGGGCAGAGGGGCAGAGGGGCAGAGGGGCAGAGGGGCAGAGGGGCAGAGGGGCAACGAAAGTGTCGTCTGCGGCCTGGACCTCGTCGAGCCAATTTTGAAAGGCCTCTCCTCTGCGCCTCAGCTCCTCCGCTCCTCTGCGATGCAACCCCCCCTTCTCCCGTGTTCAGCTCGGACCTCGAGCCGGGAGGGGATCAGTACAGCGGGAACTTTGCAGTCAGGGCGTGGACCTCTGACTTGACGGCCTCCATCTCGGCGGTGAAGGCAGCAAGTTTGGCTTCGTCCTCGGTGTCCTCGTCAGCCCTCAGCACGCGGTCGATGAGGTCGGCGATTTTTTCCATCTCGGCCGGCCCCATGCCACGGGTCGTCACCGCCGGCGTGCCGATGCGCAGACCCGAGGCGATGTAGGGCTTGCGGGTGTCGAAGGGCACGGTGTTCTTGTTGACGGTGATGTCGGCGAGGCCGAGCCAGCGTTCGGCCTTCTTGCCCGAGATGAAGTCGGCGCCGAGGTCGACCAGGAAGAGGTGGTTATCGGTGCCGCCGGAGACGATCCGCCATCCGCGTTTGGCAACCGCAGTACAGAGCGCCGCCGAGTTTTCGACCACCCGTTGCTGATAGGCCTTCCACTCGGGCTTCATGGCCTCGGCAAAAGCGACTGCCTTGGCGGCGATGACGTGCATCAGGGGCCCGCCCTGGACACCTGGGAAGACCGCCTTGTCGATCGCCTCGGCCCACTCGGCGCCGCACAGGATGATACCGCCGCGCGGCCCGCGCAGGGTCTTGTGGGTGGTCGAGGTGACGAAGTGGCAGTGCGGGACCGGCGACGGGTGGAGGCCGGCCACCACGAGACCGGCGATATGCGCGATGTCGGCCATGAGGAGAGCCTGGGCCTCGTCGGCGATGGCCCGCAGCCGCGCGAAATCGATGATCCTGGGGTAGGCGGAGGCGCCGCACACGATGAGCTTGGGGTGGTGCTCCAGCGCGAGCTCGCGGAGGCGCTCGTAGTCGATGGTCTCGGTGGTCTTGTCGACGCCGTAGGCGACGACCTCGAACTCCTTGCCCGAGTAGTTGAGGGGGTGGCCGTGGGTGAGGTGGCCGCCGTGGGTGAGATCCATCCCGAGCATGGTGTCGCCGGGTTGCATCACGGCGAGATAGACGCCCATGTTGGCCTGGGCACCCGAGTGCGGCTGGACGTTGGCGTGTTCGGCGCCGAAGAGCGTCTTGACCCGTTCGCGCGCCAGGTCCTCGGCGACATCGACGAACTGACAGCCCCCGTAGTAGCGCTTGCCGGGGTAGCCCTCGGCGTACTTGTTGGTCATCACCGAACCCATCGCCGCCAACACCGCCGGCGAGACGAAATTCTCCGAAGCGATGAGCTCGAGCCCTTCGACTCTGGCGGCGGCGTTCGTCTTCGAGCGCGGCTGCGACCTCGGGATCATGGCCTTTGACCAGGCGATCATGGATTTCGAAGAACTGCTCCGTGAGATTCCTGTCGGTCATGAACCCTCCCGCTCGATCTCGATCTTCTCGACCCGTCGCTGGTGTCGCCCGCCTTCGAACGGGGTGTCGAGGAAGATCCGCACCATCTGCTCGGCGACCCCCGCGCCGGTCACGCGTGCGCCCACGCAGAGGACGTTGGCGTCGTTGTGGCGCCTCGCCATCTCGGCGGTGAAGGCGTCGTGGCACAGGGCGGCACGCACCCCGGGGTGGCGATTGGCGCTCAGGCTCATCCCGATCCCGGTGCCGCAGATCAGCACGCCCAGGGCGGCCTCGCCGGACAGACACCGCATCCGCGACCCGGTGCGCGAAGTCGGGGTAGTCGACCGAGCGTGGTGTCGGCCGGCCCGAGATCGCGACTTCACGACCGCCGGCGCGGATGGCCTCACACAGCGCTGCTTTCAACTCCACCCCTGCGTGGTCGGAGGCGATGACGATCATGGCTATCCTCCTCAAATATCCCGGTCGGGGGACGGCAGCTGGAGCGCTCGAGTACTCCTCGAGGGCGAAACGGTCGCTCATCCCGGCGAGATGGTCAACGATCAGCCGCGCGAACCCGGGACAGGCATGGTACCGCTCGCCGACCACTGCCGCAACACGCTTGAGCGGCAGGTCGCGGAGGTAGGGCAGTTCGAGCTCCTCGGCGGCCCGCAGCAGCAGATAGTCGGGCAGGACCGACGGCATCGTCCAGAACGCTCCGAAGAGCGCGGTGAGGACCCGGCGAGCCCGCCAGTCCTGGCGGCTGACCGGGGCCTGGTTGATGATCCGCGCGTAGATGAAGGTCTTGAGTTCGGTGAACAACCCCTCGACCTCGCTCGAGAACCACACCGTGGTCTGCGAAACCTCGCGCGAGCAGAGCGGCGAATTCTTCGTGGTTCGTGATGGCGTCGGCGCTCGCAGAAGGCTTCGATCCGGGCGGCCGAGGTCGTGACGACATCGTCGACAAACAGCCGGATGAGGCCACGCACGAGGGTGTTCTGGCGGTCCCAGGGGCGCTCGTCGCGATAGCCGGGGCCGGAGTCAGTCCATGACCCGCCGCGCCACGGCGAGTTGCTCCGCCTCCTCGAGGGCGACCGATCCGGCCCGCAGCCCGTCCTCGAGATCGTGGGTCTGCTGGGCGATCTCGTCCGCCACCGCCACCGCCTGGCCCTCGAGGTGGCAGGGGAGGTCGGGGTGGAGCCCTCCGTCTCGAGGAAGGGGAAAGGCGAAACCGACCTTCCACGAGGTGTGCTTCAGAATCGCCTCGCGGACCTGGTCGGTGAGGTTGATGCCGGGCTGCGCATAGCGGCGCTCGAAGAGATCGACCACCCGCAACGACTGGTAGTTGTGTTTGAACCTGCCCGACCTCGGCCACCACCGCCGGCGGCAGACATCACCTCGGAGTTGTCACCGCACAGGATCTCGTCGAGCACCGACTCGCCGGTGTGGCCGAAGGGCGTGTGACCGAGATCGTGGCCCATGGCCGCGGCCTCGGCCAGGTCCTCGTTGAGGCCCAGCGCGCGGGCGATGGTTCGCGCCAGCTGACTCACCTCCAGAGTGTGGGTGAGCCGGGTCCGCGGGTGGTCCCCGACGTGGGGCACGAAGACCTGGGTCTTGTGTTTGAGCCTGCGAAAGGCCCGCGCGTGGAGGATGCGGTCGCGGTCGCGCTGGAACGCCAGGCGCAGGTCGTCGGACTCCTGTGGTTCGGAACGCTGTCGCGTCGCCTCGTCAGAGCGCGTCGCGACCAGCGACAGGCGCGCCGCCTCAGTCTTTCAAGATCGCCACGTCTGAGAATGCCTGGGCGGGTCATCGCACCTCCCCATCGTCAGCGTACGCCAGCAATGCGCCTGCGAGACGAACGCTGCCCGCGGCGAGCACCGGATCCCGGATCTCGCGCAATGCGTCGAGCGGCGACGCGGCGGAGGTGGCACCCCGAAAAGCCGCCAGCATCCGACCGATGTCCATGGCCCGCTCGTCGGCGAGCGGGCAGACCACAACCACTTTCAACGTGCGGCCGCAAGACGGCCGCCATCTCCTCGACGCGGTTTGTCCTCGAGGCACGAAAAGAGGAGGTTGTAGCGCCGCTCCGACCGCCCCAGGAACTCTCGCCAGGGCCTGCGCCGCCTCGAGATTGTGGGCGCAGTCCACCAGTACCTCGCGCCCCTCCACCCGATGAAGGCTCAGCCGCCCCGGCCATTCGGCGCCGATCGAGGGCCCGTTCGCACCCGCCGCGGATCGAGTCCCGGCAGCCACCCGGCGGCCACCGTCTCGAGGGCGAGGGCGACGGCGAGTTGGGCGTTGGCCGCCTGGTGTCGACCCGGCATCGACAGAGAGATGTCCGCACGACCACCCGCCCACTCGAGGCGGAAACTCCCGTCTTCGATCATGATTCGTTCGACCAACTCCGCAACCGCCCGCGCGCGGGGCGCCTCGAGGTCGGCCACGAGAGCCGGATCCACGCCGTCGCCGATCACGCCGAACCTGGCGGCGGCGATCGCGCGGCCCTTGTCCCTGGCGATCTCGGAGCGCTCATGCGCCCAGCCACCGACGGTGGTCGGTCCCGACGTTGGTGAGACCGGCGATCTCGCTTCCGGCCAACCTGGTGGCGTCCCAGGACCCGCCCATCCCCGCTTCCAGCACCGCCATCCCGACCCCGTGCTCAGCGAAGATCGAAAACGCGGCCGCGGTGATGGTCTCGAAATAGGTGAGGTCCGGATATCGCTCCAGCCGGTCGAGCTGGCGCGCGAGCACGGTGGCGTCCACCGGGATCCCGTCGAGCCGCACGCGCTCCTCGACCCGCACCAGATGCGGCGAGGTGAAGAGACCCGTGGTCAGACCGTGCTCGCGAACGACAGCCTCCAACATGACCGCCGTCGACCCCTTGCCGTTGGTGCCCACCACGAGCACCGAGTCGAACTGCAGGTGGGGGCTGCCGAGGTCTTCGAGGACCGCGCGAAGGACGCCGAGATCGGGCCGGATCCGGCCGGGCCGCCGCTCGTCGAGCTTCAGCGCAGGAGCGACAGACATGTGGCGAGGGTGGTCTTGAGCTCGGTCCGCGGCACCACCATGTCGAGCATGCCGTGTTCGAGCAGGAATTCGGAGCGCTGGAATCCTTCCGGCAGGGTCTGGCGGATCGTCTGTTCGATCACCCGCGGTCCGGCAAAGCCGATCAGGGCGCCCGGTTCCGCGATGTTGAGGTCGCCCAGCATGGCGTAGCTCGCCGTCACGCCCCCGGTTGTCGGGTCGGTGAGCACCGAGATGAAGGGCAGGGCCTTGGCGCGCATGCGCGCGAGACCCGCAGAGACCTTGCCGAGCTGCATCAGCGAGAGGATGCCCTCCTGCATGCGCGCACCGCCCGAGCAGGAGACGATGACCAACGGCAACTTGCGGTCAACGCAACGCATGATGGCGCGGGAGAGTTTTTCGCCCACCGCCGAGCCCATGGAGCCGCCCATGAAACCGTACTCCATGGCCGCAACCACCGTCGGTATTTTGGAGATCTCACCCTGGGCCACCACCACGGCGTCGGACCCGTGAAACTTCTTGTTGTAGACCTTGAGGCGATCGGCATAGGGTTTGGAGTCGACAAAACCGAGCGGGTCTGCGGAGCGGATCCTGCCGAAGAACTTCTTGGAGCGCCCGTTGTCAAAAAGCATCTGCAGACGGAGGTCTGCCGAAATACGGAAGTGGTAGCCACACCGCGGGCACACGTGACAGTTGTCCGAAACCTCGCGGTGATAGAGAATTTCTCCGCAACCCAGACACTTGATCCACAGGCCCTTCGAATCGCGCTTTTCAGTGGCCATTGATTGCTCCGTCTCTTCTCCGGCCGGTGGCGTCGTCCCGCCGATCCAGGTTACGGCGGGTCATCCCGGTGTTCACCAGATGGTGTCAGGCCAGGGCAGGCATTGGGGTACGGGCCCCACGGTCCTACCGGCCTGAATCCTCGCCCTCGAGATCGTTTGGAATGCCCAGACGCTGACAGGCCGCATCGTACATCTGTCGGGCTGCTTTTTGCGCGACCTGGAGATTGGCGATCTTTTCCTTGACGCGTCCCAGTTCCTCCTGGATCTGGCCCTCGAGCTCCTGGATCTCCTGTTTGGTCTGCTGGAGCGCTTCTTCGTAGAATTTTTTCTGTGAATCCGTAAGCTCTGGCATCATCCCCTCCATGCACCTGACTATTGCATCTTGAACGGCACTCGGATCGTCACCCACATCCGCACCTTGACACCGAGCTTTGTCGCGGGTCGGTAGCGCCACTTCCTGATCGCGGCCTCGGTGGCGTCTTCAAACCCATACCCTTTATTGCTGACACTGATGACTCGAATGTCTTCGATGTCCCCGTTGATGCCCACCAGAGCCTCGACGTCGACCTGCCCGGGCTGTTTCCTCGAAAGAGCCTTGCGCGGATACTCCGGTGCTTCCCGGTAGATCGGCTCCGGCGGAATCACACCCGGACCGGGCGACACGATATCACCCTCGCGCACGACGGGGGTGGGCGTCGGCGGGATCGGGGTGGCCGAGGGAACCGGCGTCGCCGTCGGCGGCACCGGAGTCGTGGTGGCGGTGGCGGTCGGCGTCGCAGTCTCGGTCGGGGTCGCTGTCGGCGGCATCGGCGTCGGCGTCGGGAACTCCTCCTCGAGGCGCTTGCGCAGAGCTTCCTCCTGCTTGACGATCTCGGCCGCCGCCACCGATCGCGCCTGCTCGATGAGCTCTTCTTCCGACATCAGTGCGGTTTCCGGTCCGGGGGTCGGCGATTCGGTCGCCACCGGAATCACCGGCGCAGGTTGAACGGGCCGGCCCGCTGTCGTTGCACCTCCGCCGCGACCCAAGAACCACCACCACGCGGCAGCACCCAGGACGACCACCAGGAGGCCGAGCAGATACCACGTCAAACGACCCTGTGGACTGCGTTTTCTGGTGAACGAACCGGTGCTTTCCCGGAACTCGTCGAGGAGCGGTGTCGGCATCGGCTTGCTGTCACCGCTCAATACGCGTTCGAGCTCGACATCGTGATCGGGCAGGGTGACCGGCTCGACACCGGGGGGCGGTGGCAACGACGCCGCGGCCGTGTCGCGGCCTTTGTGTGGCGGCTTGGCCGGAGGTTGTGCTGCGGTCGGTTGGGCGGCGATCCTGGGTGCGGGCGGACCGCCCGCGAGCTCGGCGAGGAAGACCGCGATGGCGGCTCGATCGGGAACCGATTCCTGGGCACGCAGCACGCGCTCGAGATCGGTGTGCAGCTCGTGGGCCGACTGGTACCTCTCCTCGCGATCGGCATGCAGGCTCTTGAAGACGATGCGGTCGATCTCCGGGTCGATTTCGGAGTTGTGCGACGACGGCGCGGCGATGATCGGGTCGCGCACCTGTTCGAGAACCGATAGCTCAGAGTCGCCCGCAAAGACCTTTTGCGACGTCAGCATCTCGTAGAGCACCAGACCGAGCGAAAAGATATCGGAGCGGTGGTCGATGTTCTTGCCCCACGCCTGCTCCGGGGACATGTACTGCAGCTTGCCCTTGAGCGCGCCGGCCCGGGTCTGGGAGGCCTTGGAGGCGGCCTTGGCGATCCCGAAGTCGCACAGCTTGACGTCACCGTCGTGGGAAATCAGAACGTTCTGCGGCGAGACATCCCGGTGTACGAGCCCGAGGTCGCGATTTTCGAAATCCCTCTTCTTGTGGGCGTAATCGAGCGCCGACGCCAGCAACATCGTGATCGAGAGGGCGAGTGGGATCGGCATGCGCCGACCGGTGTCGCGGCAATCGCCGAGGATCGATCGCAGGTCCCGGCCCTCGATGAACTCCATCGCGATGTAGTGCGAACGATCGACCTTGCCGAGGTCGTAGATGTGGATGATGTTGTTGTGATTCAGCTGGGCCGCCAGCTTGGCCTCGTCGATGAACATCCGCACGAACTCTTCGCTGTCAGTGAGATTGGACAGAATGCGCTTGATGGCGACGGTCTTCTGGAACCCCTCCATCCCGACCATCCGCGCTTTGTAGACCTCGGCCATCCCGCCGGTCGCGATGTGGGCCTCGATGACGTACTGGCCGAACTGGGTGCCCTTGACCGCCCGGGTCTGCGGTTTCGGCGCTTCGGTCGTGACCGCCGGTCGTTCGGTCTTCGGCGCCGGCGCTTTCGCCGGAGGCGGCTTCGCGGCCGTCGGTTTCGGTCCCGCCGCGGCCGGAGACGGTGCTTCGGGAGCGGCAGGCTTGACCCGCGCCGGAGGGGGCGTCGGCGCCGCCGGGGTCGGTCGTGCCGCTCCGGTTGGCGGCGGCGGCTTTTGAACCTGTGCCGGCGCGGGCGGTTTCGCCGGCGGGGGGGGGCTCACGGGCGGATCCGGCTGCCGGGCCGGCGGTTCGCCCGCTGGGGGTCGCGGCGAACGCGACGCCGGGGGCCCGATGTCGAGACCCGCCAGGGTCTCCGACAGCATCTTCTCGGCCGCTTCCTCGGCCTCCCGCTTGACCTCGGCAGAGGAGTGCCTCTTGGGGCTCTCCAATATCTGCGAGAAAGCCTCATCGACGGTTGTCGAGTGCGACGCCGCCTTTGCCGGCGGGGGTACCGGCACAGGCTTCGCGACCTCGGGGGCCGCAACCGGTTGCCGCTCACCGCCCTCGACGTCCGACAGGATCTCGCCGAAAAGGTCGTCGGAGGTCACCGGGCGCCCGTCCCCGTCGAGACCCGCACTGCGGCGCAACGCCTCCAGCATCTCCTGCGGTATCGCCTGGGTGGCGGCCGGGTTCGGGGCGGTCGCGACGAGTTCATCGACCCGCGCACGGAGGTCGTCGCGGCCGAAAGGACGCTGCAGGAGGTCCTGTGCGCCGTACCGGAGGGCGTCTTTCTTGGGATCGTTGCCCTGGTATCCGGACATCAGAATCAAAAACGGGGTGATCCGCAGGCCTGCCCGGGCACGAAGTTGAGTGATGGCATCCTCGACCCTGAGGTTGGGGAGCACCGAGGTGATGATCACGATGGTCGGTTCGAAATGCGCGCAACGGTTGACCGCGTCGTCCATGTTCCCTGCGATTTCGAGCCGGAAGTCCCCATCCGAGAGCGCCGCCCGCACGTGCTCCAGATACCGGGGCTCGTATTCGATCACAAGGATGTTCGCGCTCATGAAACCGCCCTCGCAAGCTCTTTGTGGCTCTAAGAGTCCAAACCTCATTATCTGTGACGGGATTGCAAAGTCAACCGAACCCGACGCTGCAGGCCGCCCTCGTGATGAAACCCGACGGATATGCGGGCCAGTTGATGGTCGATCAGTTTCCTGGGGCTATAATGCCAGCGGCTTCTCCCGAGACGGTTGGAGAAGGGTCGAGCTTTGAGGAGGCGCCATGTCCGGCCACAGCAAGTGGAGCACCATAAAACACAAGAAGGGCAGAGCCGACGCCAAGCGGGGCAAGGTCTTCACGAAGATCATCCGCGAGATCACGGTGTCGGCCCGGGAGGGAGGCGGCGATCCCGATGCGAACCCGCGTCTGCGCGCCGCCATCGCGGATGCCAAAGCAGCGAACATGCCGGCCGACAACATCAAACGCGCCATCGACCGCGGCACCGGCGACCTCGACGGAATCCAGTACGAGGAGATGAGCTTCGAAGGCTACGGGCCGGGCGGCGTCGCCGTGATGCTCGAACTCCTTACGGACAATCGCAACCGGACCACGCCTGAGATCCGTCACCTGTTTTCGAGATTCGGCGGGAACCTCGGCGAAAACGGTTGCGTCGCCTGGTTGTTTACCCGCACCGGGCTGATCCTGGCGCCGCGGTCGCCCGAAATGGACGAGGACACCGTGATGGAAATCGCGTTGGAAGCCGGCGCGCAGGACCTGGAGACCGACGACAGCGAATATTTTCGCATCTACACCAGCCCCGAGGAGCTGCACCAGGTCAAGGACCGCCTCGAGAGCGGTGGGCTGGCGGTCGAGACCGCACAGTTTGAAATGGAACCTTCATCGACCACCCGCCTCGAGGGCAAACAGGCAAGCCAGATGATCCGGCTCATGGAGGCGTTCGAGGATCACGACGATGTCCAGCACGTGTGGGCGAATTTCGATATCGACGACGATCTGTTGAACGCCGAGTGAGGTGAGTGGAACGTCGGCTGATGGGCGTCCGCGTGCTGGGCATCGATCCAGGCTCCCGCGCGACCGGCTGGGCCATGGTGGTCGCCGCCGGCAATCGCTATCGGCTCGAGGCCGCGGGAGTGGTCAGGCCGCGCGGCGGTGACCGCGAGCATCGCCTGGCCGACCTCTATCGAACGATGACGGATGTGGTCGCCACCTGCGCGCCGGACTGTGCGGCCGTCGAATCGTCGTTTTCGGGCCGCAACCCGAAGTCGGGACTCGCCCTCGCCGAGTGTCGTGGCGTCATCCTGGCGGTGCTCGGCTGCAACGATTTCGCCACGGTATCGTACACTCCCGCAGAGATAAAATCCGCCATCGTCGGCAACGGCAGGGCCGAGAAACAACAGGTGGTCTATATGGTTGAAAAGCTCTTGAAACTGGCCGCTTCACCAGCCACGGATGCCGCGGATGCGATGGCTGCGGCCCTCACGCACATCCACATCGGAGGCTGGAGAACATCCCGTTGACGACCCCAGGACCCCATGCTACGATGCCCTGCCTTCGTTCTCAGATGAGGCAACAACGAAGTATCGTCCTCACGATTTCAAACATTCGGGAGACGATGGAGCGCTACGCAGGAAAACCTGGATGAGGCTGGAACTCATCCCCGCACGTGGACTCTAACCAGGAGGAGGCTAAGCCGTGACTGGACAAGTAGCAGAGTATTTTCGCCAAGGTGGGATCTTCATGTACCCACTGCTCTTTTTCTCGGTGCTCGCCGCCACCGTTGCAATCGAGCGTTTTATCGTTTTTTCCAAAGCCAAGATCAACGTCAATGAGTTCCTGACCAAGATCCGCAAGGCGCTTCTGGTCAACCGGAACGTCAAAGAGGCGATCAAGGTCTGCGAGCAGAACAAGAGCCCCGTGGCTTCGGTCATGAAGGCCGGGCTGCTCCGCTATGGTCACTCCCGAGAGGACATTGAAAAGACCATCGAGAACGCGGCCCTTTACGAGCTCGACCGTCTCGAGAAGCGCCTGGGCGTGCTCGCCACCACCGCCAACGTGGCCCCCATGCTCGGCTTTCTCGGCACCGTCGCCGGCATGATCAAGTCCTTTGCGACGCTCGCTGAGCAGGGTCTCACCAACCCCGCAGCGGTTGCGGTCGGCATCTCCGAGGCCCTGATCACGACCGCCGCCGGTCTCATCATCGCGATTCCCGCGCAGCTGGTCTACAACTGGTACACCACCAAGATCACCCGCTTCGTGCGCGACATCGAGACGGCTTCCAACATGCTCGTCGAGACCTTCACCGAGATGGACAGCCAGCGCTACGCCCAGGGGGGCGAGGGTCAGGCCTAGAAGGGAGTCCGCAGATGGCACTCATCCGCGGTAGGGACCGCAAATCTGGAGCACAGATCTTCACGGCGTCGATGGCGGACATCGTGTTCCTGCTCATCGTCTTTTTCGTGCTCACCTACAAGGTCGAGGTGGACCGCACGAAAATGAATCTGCCGGACACCTGGATTCGGATCAAGGTCCCGGAAAAGGCGGCCGTGATTTCCATCTCTCCGCCTGACGCCAACCCGCCGCTGACCATCCGGGTTTCCACCGGCGAGGAAATGTCGCTGCCGGTCAGCACCGACGAGGAGATCGTCACCTTTGCGTCGACTGAAGTGGCTCAGAACCCCAACAAGGAGTTCATCGTCAAGGCGGACGAGAGCGTGCCCTATGAACGGGTCGACGCCGTCCTCGACGCGCTCAAGCAGTCCAAGGTGAAGTACATCTTTCTCCTCTCTGAACAGAAGACAGTGAAATAGCATCCGGGGGAGATATGAGGATCAAAAAGAAAGAAATCCAATCCGAGATCTTCACCGGGTCGATGGCGGACATCTCATTCCTGCTGATCATCTATTTCATGATCACCTCGGCGTTCTCGGCGACGCGCGGTCTCGACTTCGCACTTCCCGAAGACACCCAGACTCCGGAGATCAAGCAGGAGGACTCCATCGACGTCCACGTATCGCGCGGGGGCGTCATCCAGGTCGATGGCACGGGCATCTCTCTTGAAGGTCTGTTGCCCTACGTGGCGGACAAGCTGAAGCAGAACCCCGACAAGCCGGTGATCCTGCGGACCGACCCGGACGCCACCTATGGCGATATGATCCTGGTCTTCGACGAATTGCGACAGGCGCCTAGCAAAATCGACGTGGAGATCAAGACGATCTCCATCCCGACCCGGCGTGAGATCGAGAATCTCTGGTCCATGCTCGGGATCCAGTGAAGGGGGAGGCGATGGGCGATTCACCAAAAGCCAAGAAGAAAGCGGATGCGGCCGTGGATGATCAGCTACCGATGACCACAGCCGAAATGCTGGTCGCCGAAGAGGGCCAGGACCGCAAGGTCACCCGCTGGGCCGTCGGCATCGCGGTCATCTTCCACATCGTGATCTTCGCCATGCACTGGCCCTCCTTCGCCGGCGGTCTTTCGGACGCGAAGGAAAAGAAGAGCAAGATCTACGTCGTCAAACAGGTGAAGTTCAAACAGCCGCCGCGGCGTGAGATGCAGCAGATTCCCAAACCGAAGACCCAGAAGGTTCCGATCCCCGATCCGACGCCGGACGAACCGGAACCGATCCGCGACCAGCAGCCGGACGAGGACATCGATTTCGTGCCGGATGACAACCTGGTCCTCGGTGTCCCCGACGCGCCCCCTCCGCCGGAGCCCGAAGGCCCCGTGCGGTTCGTCGTCGGCGGCAACATCACCGAACCGAAGAAGATCAGCGGGCCGACACCGATCTACCCCGAAGCGGCGCGGCGAGCGCGCATCCAGGGCGTGGTCGTGCTGGAATGCACGATCGGCAAGGACGGCCGCGTGCAGAACGTCAAAGTCCTGCGTGGGCTGCCCCTCGGTCTCACTGAAACGGCCGTGGATGCCGTCAACAAGTGGAAATTCGAGGCGTCGACCCTGAACGGAAAACCGGTGGAGGTTCTCTACATCCTTACGGTTCGATTCAATTTGCAGTAGACTCTCCACGATGTCGCTGCAAGGGTCTTTGAGCGAACTGCCTCTGCCGGACGTGATCCAACTGGTCAGTGTCTCTGGCAAGACAGGTGCGTTCGAAATCCGCGGGCAGCAGGATCTCGGCTGGATCTACCTCCGCGACGGTCAGATCGTCGACGCCAAGGTCGGCAATCTGCGCGGCGACAGCGCGGTCTACGAGATGGCGATCTGGTCCGAGGGCACCTTCTCATTCGACCCCGGCAAGGAAAGCGGCACCGTCACGATTCACATGTCGAACGCGTCGCTGATGATGGAAGCGGCGCGCCGGCTCGACGAGTGGCGCGTGCTCTCGCGCAAGATCCCGTCATTGGATCTGGTCCCATACTTCACCTCACGCGAACACGGCGCCGATCAGGTGACGCTGAGCCCGCAGGAGTGGATCCTGGTCACGCGAATCGACGGCGAGCGGTCGATCGAGGGCATCGCGGCGGAGCTCAAATGGGCCCCGTTCGACGTTTCAAAACTGCTCTTCGGGATGATCACGACCGGTCTCGTCGCTCTCGGCTCTCCGGGCGAGTCGGGTCCCCAGGGCCGACGCTGGCAATCCGGCCCGAGCCCGGTCACCCTCCTCGGACTGGCGGAAAAAATTCGCACCGTGGCCCTCGATGTCGTCGGCTCCGGGGGTGAACGAACCATTGAGAAGCAGTACACTACTGCGCGAACCCTTATCGAGCGCGGTGAGGGATTCAACGCTGTGCGGGAAATGGTCGAACAGAACACCAAGGCCATTTCCCTGTTGAAGGGGGCCGACACGGCCGCGATGTTTGACGAGCAGGTCCGCCCGCTCCTCGGCAACCTGCAACAATCTTGATGAAAAACGCGTTACATAATTGGAGGCAGTGATCATGAAATCGAGGTTCAGCCGGGCACTCGTCGCAGGTGCAGCGTTGTTGGTGCTGCTCGCGGCGGTCGTACCGGCACGCGCGGAGTGGAACAACGGCCTCGAGGCCTACAAGAAGAAGGATTGGGCAACCGCGGTCAAGGAGTTCGAGGAGGTCACCAAGACCAACCCCGACTATGCCGGTGCCTACTACATGCTCGGTGTGTCGCAGCGGGCCCTCGGACAACTCAGCCCGGCCATCGCCAGCCTGCGCAAGGCAGTCGAGCTCGACGGCGCCCAGTCCTCCTACAAGATCGCTCTCGGCCAGGCCCTGCTCCAGGCGGACCAGTTCCAGAGCGCCTACGAGCTGCTGAAACCGCTCTCCATCAGCTCCGTGGACGGGGCCAATCGCTCGAACTACGCGCTGCTCTTCGCCCAGGCCGCGACCAAGACCAACCGCCCGACCGAGGCCATCAGCGTTCTCAATGCCCAGGCCAAGGCGGATCCCAAGAACGCGCGTCTGCAGCAGGCGCTGGGAGCGGCCTATAACGCCAACGGCGACGATGCCCAGGCATTCGCCGCTTTCGCCAAGGCCTTCGAGCTCGATTCCAAGGACCAGTCGAGCGGCCGCAACGCGGTCCGCGCCGGCATCGTGGCAGCGCGACGGACGAATTCCGAGTCCCAGAAGGGGCAACTCTACACCTCGACCGCGCAGGTGGCGGAGCGTCTCGCTTCCAGCTTCCCGACCTTTGACCATCAACTCCTCGCCGGAGAGGCCTGGCTCGGTGCCAAGAATTACGAAAAGGCGCAGGGCTGGTTTGACAAAGCCAAGGCTCAGCAGTCGAGCAACGCGCTCGTGTACTTCTACCTTTCGCAGTGCAAGACCTCGACCGGCCAGCTCAACGCGGCGGTTGCCGACCTTCAGCAGGCGATCAAGCTCAAGCCTTCGGACAAGGTCCGCACTCAGATCTACAACCAGGGCGGCTACGTCTACGACAAGATGAAGAACTACGACCAGGCCATCCAGTGGTACCAGAATGCGGGCAATACCAGCATGGTCGCCCAAATGAAGACGAAACAGGATAGCGCCTCACAGAACGCGGCGGCCGACAGGGAGTGCGCCGAGTTCAAACGCAAGATCGACGCGCTGAAGATGCAGGTCACGGAGCTCGAGAAGCTCGGCGACGCCGACAACGCCAAGCTGCTGCAGGAACAGCTGCCGACGCTTGAAAAGGACTATGCCGAACGTTGTCGTTGAGCCGGTCTCAGAACGATATTTTCGAGCGGCCCTTAGGGGCCGCTTTTTTGGCCCGGGATCTCACGAGTTTCCGACTGCGGCCGACGATGCATCCTCCCCGGGCGGCTCGTTACCCTGGTGACGAAACCTGGCGAGAACTGCAGGCTAGCTTTCGAATTCTTCTCGTGCGTGCCGGGCCAGTGTGAGGACCGCGGCCGTTACCGGCAGCATGATGGCTGCGATCAGCTGCATCACCACGATCTCCGGCGTGACCACGACTGCCGGAAGCCCCAGCACGGTGACCATGCGCGTCAGTCCGTCCGCCGCCGCCAACGAACCAAAGACCGCAACCACCCCGGCAGCCACCCCGCTGACGCCGACCGCGACCACGAACGGCCCGCGGATCGTTCCCTCGGTAGCGCCCACGAGGCGCATGATCGTGAGCTCGTCGGAGTGTCGATAGAGTTCGAGGTGGACCCACACCACCGCCAGCAGGACCGCGGCGGCGAGCAGGACCGCGCTGAGGATCGCGACCGTCCACGACAACCGGCGCGCCACCTGGCCCAGCAGCTGTTGCACGGAGGACTGGGGGCCTACCGCCAGCACCTCGGGTTGGCCCTCCAGCACCTGCAATGACTCGAGATCGGCCGTCGCGACCTCGATCAGGGGCGGCATCGACGCGTCGCCGGTTGCGACGAGGTCCTCGAGATAGGGAAACCACCTCCGCAGGCGGCCAATGAGTTCCTCGGAGGAGACCTCCGTAATGCTCCAGTCCGGGTGGGCCGCCGTCTGAGCCGATACCCACCGCTGCCGCTCGTCGGCGTCGAGCTTGGGATGCAGCAGGACCGCAACCGAGCTCTCAGTCCCCGAAAGCTCGGCCACCGGACCGAGCCAGCGGTTGACAGCCAGCCCCGCGCCGGCGAGCGCGATCGGTACAGCCAGGGCGAGCGCGAGCACCGCGCTGACCCCCGCCCGTTGGCGCAAGAGGAGCAACCCCTCGTTGAGGGCGTGCTGCATCATGGCGGCCACATCCCGTCGTAGTGGATTCTTCCCTGGTGCAGCACCAGGGCGCGGGCCGGGATCGATTCGAGAATCGCGTGATCGTGAGTCGCCACCAGGACCGTCGCCCCCTGGTAGTTGATGTCGCACAGCAGACTCAGCAATTCGGAGGCGAGATCCGCGTCGAGGTTGCCGGTGGGCTCGTCGGCCAGGATCAGCCGCGGTTGGTAGGCCAACGCGCGGGCGATGGCCACCCGCTGTTGTTCGCCGCCCGACAGGGCGTCCGGCAGGGCGCCTTGACGGTGTTGCAGACCCAAACGCTTGAGGACCTGCTGCGCCCGGCGATTGGACTCCCGCAGCGGCACCCCGTGGATCCGCAGCACAAAAGTGATGTTTTCGAGAACGGTCTTTCTCCGCAACAGCTTGAAGTCTTGAAAAATCACCCCGATCTTGCGGCGCAACAGGGGCAGGCGCCGCCGCTGAAGTTGGTCGACCCGCCGCCCTGCGACCCACACCTCGCCTTCCGTAGGGCGGTCGGCGGCGTACAGCAACCTGAGGAGGGTCGTCTTGCCGGCGCCGGACGGCCCGGTGAGAAAGATGAACTCGCCGGCCTCGACCTGGAGATCGAGCGAACGGAGAATGAACCGCCCCTCGAAAGCCTTGGAGACATTGCGCAGGCGAATCACGAACCGGTTCGCGTGCCGTGTGATATCGCGTCGCTTCTCAATGCCCCCCCCGGAAGCACGAATTGTATCATTGGGACTGCATCGGGGAGGCCGCCATCGACACCACATTTTCGGAAACGGAGATCGCGGGAGAACGCGCGCTCAGCGGTCTTCTCGGAGGCACCCGCATGCTCTTCGGGCTCGGCCCGCCTTTCGCGGCCGACCCTTCCGAGCTTCGCAGCGTCCGGCTTCTCAACACCCTCCAACCGGAAATCCACGCGTTGCGCTGGGGCCGCCAGGTTCATGGGCGCGAGTACCTGAGGATCACCGGCGACGGACACCGCGGTCTCGGTGGGGCGTTTTGCGCCGGCGATTGTGACGCTCTCGTCACCACCGAACCGGGAGTCGGTCTGATGGTGTGGACCGCCGACTGTGTTCCGATTCTCCTCGCCGGCGGTGGTGTGGTGGCCGCGGTCCATTCCGGGTGGCGGGGAACGGCCGCCGATGTCGTCGGTGCGGTCGTCCGCCTTTTCGCGACGGAATACGGGGTTGCTACCGACCGTATCCGAGGAGCCTTGGGGCCGGCCATCTCCGGTTCGCAGTACGAGGTCGGAGCGGAAGTCGTCGATGCCCTCGCGGCGGTCGGCACCGACGACGAGACCTGGCGCCGTGGCAACCGGGTCGATCTGCGCCGGTTTCTCGCCGGCAGACTCCGCCGTTTGGGCGTGGCGCCCGGGTCGATCCGTGTGGTCGGTCCCTGCACCGCGTCGACCACCCACCTCGCCTCGTACCGCCGGGACGGCGTCAAAGCGGGCCGCCAGTGGTCGTTGGTCTACCGGCGGCGCAACGGTGGCGACGGGGCGGGCGAGGACGACCTGCGTCCTCGCAGCTGACCGCAGGCGGCCGCCACGTCCGCGCCTCGCGACCAACGAACCGTCACGGTCTGTCCTGAATCGCGCAGCCGCACGGCAAACCGGTTGATCACGTCGACCTCGGGTCGCCGCAGGTCGGGGAAATGCTGGGGATCCTCGTTGAGCGGAATCACGTTGATCTTCGAGGGAATGCCGTGGAGGAGCCCGGCGAGGGCTGCGGCGTCGTCGTCGCCGTCGTTGAAACCGCGAATCAGCACGTACTCGAAGGTGATGCGCCGCCCGCGCTCGAGGGGAAAGGCCCGCAGGGTGGAAAACAACTCGTCGAGGGGGTAGCGCCGGGCGATCGGCATGACTTCCTCGCGGCGAACCTGATCCGGCGCATTCAGCGACACGGCGAGCTTGGGGCGTTTGGAGAGACTCCCGAGCCATCGGATGCCGGGCAGGATGCCGGCGGTGGAGACGGTGATCCGCTTCGGGCTCACGCTTTCGTACAGGACCTCCAGGGCGCGGCCCAGGTTTTCGGTGTTGAGGAGCGGCTCGCCCATACCCATGAACACGAGGTTGACCCGCTCCACCGAGGCGTCGAGGTCGCGCACCATCAGGCGGTACTGGCCGACGATCTCGTCGGGTCTGAGGTTTCGGCCCGCCCCGATGGCGCCGGTGACACAGAAGGTGCACCCCACCGCACAACCCGCCTGGGTCGAAAGACAGAATGTGGCCTTCGCGCCCTCCCGCATCGAGACACACTCCACCTCGACGCCGTCAGCAAAGCGCACGAGGTGTTTCGATGAATCGTCGGCGCTCTCGACCACATCAACCGGCACCGGTTCTTCGATGGTGAAGAGCCGCCCGAGGTCGGCGCGAAGCTGCTTCGAAAGATCGGTCATCTCGAGGAAGGACGAGGCGTTGCGTTCGACGATCCAGTGGGCGACCTGGCGACCGCGGAAGGGGCGGTCGACGTGCGGCGCCACGACCTCCACGATCTCGGCCGTCGTCCGGCCCACGAGGTTGATCCTTTCATTCATGGTGAGACCCGGGAAGATCTACGATTCGCTGTCGAGATCCTGCTCGACACGGGCGCGCGGCGGAGTGGCGCGGTTGGAACGGTGGCGGCCCGGAGCGATCCCAAGCGATGACAGCAGAGAGGCATCAACCACGCCGATTCGATAGTCCGGGTTTTCGCGGTCGCCGTCGACGTGCAACCGCATGGTCCCGGCCTTTGCTTCCACCGCACCGTCCTCGTTGACCGCGATCGAGGTCTCCACCAACATGACCGCCCGCCAACCGTCGTCGTGGAGCTCGGACAGACACGCGCGGACCTCGTCGGAACGCACCACCGAGCCATGCACGGCCTTGCCGAGCCGCCGCAACAGCTGGTGAAGCCTGTCTGTTCTCGACCCGTCCATCGATCCTCCACGTCAAGGTAACCGGCGCCACTCGTCAGACCTTCCCATCCTACCTCATTGCGGCCGACCGATGCTCTTGCTAGCGTAGTGGTCTGATGGACCGCCACCAACTCCCGGCGCCCTGGGTTCGCGAGCAACCGCTGGCCGGAGATGCATCCACCCGGAACTATTCCAGGGTGTGGGACGCCTCCGGGGTCTCGGCGATCCTGGTGCGCTATCCCGAGGACATCCGCTGGCAGATCGAACGCGATCTCGGGGCGCGCGCGTGGTGCGAGGAGTGCGGCGTGAGGGTCCCTGCAGTGCTCGAACAGCCGCTGGAATCCGGTTGGGTGGTGATTGAAGACCTCGGTCCGGCGGATGCCGAACATGCGCTCAGAGAAACGCCCCTCGACGATCGGCCGGCAGTGGCGGCGCTGCTCGTTGAGCCTCTTCTGGTGCTCGCAGGCGTCGCCACATCGCAACTGCCACCGTGGAACCGCCCTCTCGACGCCGACCGCCTGAGGTGGGAGCTCGCCGGTTTCGAGCTTTGGTTTCTGCGCCACCGCAAGGGCTCGCGGCCTTCCGTCGCAGTCGGCGCGTGGTTGGATGATCTGGCGGTCGAGATCGGTCGTCACCCGAAACGAATCTGTCACCGCGATTATCACCTCAACAATTTGTTCGTCCTGACCGGCGGTGAGGCGGCCGTCATCGATTTCCAGGACATGCTGATCGGCCCGGACACCTATGACGTCGTCTCCCTGCTCAACGAACGGGCCATGCCCGACCTCTTGAGTTCCGGGCAGCGGCGCGATGTCATGAGACATTGGGCGCAATGCACCTCGGCGGCTGACGGGTGGGGCGATCGAGCACGTGTGGTTCGGCTGCAGAGGGCTCTCAAGGTCCTCGGTTCCTTCGCCCGGTTTGAAGCGGTGGGTTGGAGCGCCTACGTGCCGTGGATGCTCGCCCTCGCCCGCGAGGTGGCGCCGGGTCTCGAAGCAGCGGGCGCGCCTCCCGACCTGACCGGCCTTCTGCTAGACTGATGGCCGCGCGGCGTATCGAGGACTGTGCCGCCACAGTGCCGTGCGAGTCAGGGAGGTACGCATGTTCGGAAGTCTCGGTGTTCCCGAGCTGCTGATTCTGCTCGCGATCGTCATTTTGATTTTCGGCGTCAACAAACTGCCCCGGCTCGGCAAGGGTCTCGGCGAGGGCATCCGCAATTTCAAGGAGTCGGTGCGTACCGAGAAGACCGACCCTGAAAAGGACGACAACTCGAAGTCCGGGAACGGCGGCGGCTGACACCGGCGCTCATCGGGTTCAAGGACGGTTTTCCGCCGGGAACAATCGCGGCCCGGTGGCGGTTGGTGTCAACTGAAAGATGGACCGGAGGAACCGCCGTGAGCTGCAACCCGAGAGTCGCCAGAATCCATGATGCGATCGAGCGTGGGCTCGATGCCGGCCACGTCGAAGTGATCGACCACAGCGCCGCCCATGCCGGCCACGCCGGCGCCGAAGCCGGCGGCGGACACTTCGAGGTCATCGTCGTTTCCGGGAAATTCGAGGGCGTGTCGAGGTTGGCGGCGCAGCGGCTCGTCTACTCCGCCCTCGGCGATCTGATGACCACCGAGATTCACGCCTTGACCATGCACACCTACACGCCGGAGAGGTGGCGCGAGCAGGCCGCCCGGTAGGCGGATTCAAATCGTTCGCACCGCCGATTTCGTTCCAATTCGGTCCTGGCCGTAGGCTGCGATATCAGCCACCGCCGCGATGGCGCGTTCGATCTCTTCGTCGGTTGTGAAGATCCCGGGCGAGAACCTGACGGTGCCGTCGGCATCAAAGGTGCCGATGCCCTCGTGAACCCGGGGCGCACAGTGGAGTCCGGTACGGGTGATCACGTTGTGTTCGACATCGAGAAAGGTACCGGCCTGATCAGCCGGGAGACCGTCGATGTTGAAGACGAAGACCGGCAGGTGATCGCGATCCAGGTCGGCACAATAGAAAGTGACGCCCTCGTTGTCAGCGAGGCCGTCGCGAAGCCGGCGTGCGTGGCGCATCTCGTGTTCGAAGATCTTCTCGACCCCACCACGTGCAGCAATCCACTGTTGTGCGGCCAACAACCCCGCCACCCCCATGAGATTCACCGTCCCGAACTCCATTCTCCAGGGGTAGGCCTCGGGCTGGCTCTTGAGCGCGCTCATCACGCCGGTTCCGCCCGCCCGGCAGGGGTCGATCTCGACGTGTTCGGCGATGTACATGCCGCCGGTCCCGGAGGGGCCGAAGAGGGACTTGTGTCCGGTGAAGCAGACCACGTCGATGTTCATCTCAGTAATGTCGATCGGCACCAGACCCGAGGTCTGGGCGGCGTCGATCGCGAACAGAACCCCGCGCTCTCGACAGAGACGGCCGATCTCGGCTACCGGTTGAATGGTGCCGATGACATTGGAGCCGTGGTTGACCACCACCAATTTCGTGTTCGGCCGGATACGGCGCGCGATGTCATCGGGATCGACATACCCGGCGCCGTCGAACGGCACGAAATCGACATTCACGCCGTGTTCGGCCTGCCGGTACATGGGGCGCAGGACCGAGTTGTGCTCGAGACACGTGGTGATGGCATGGTCGCCAGGCTCGAGGACGCTCGAGATCAGGAGATTGAGGGCGTCCGTCACGTTGTAGGAGAAGACCAGGCGGTTGCGGTCGGTGCCGCCGAAGAAATCGGTCAGGGCCTGGCGGGCGCCGGCCAGCGTTTCTTCCGCCTCGAGGGCGAGGTCGAACCCGGTTCGACCGGGGTTGACGCCGCGGGTCGAATAGAAGTCACAGGCGGCCTGGATGACTTCCGGCGGTTTCGGGAAGGTGGTGGCGGCGTTGTCGAGATAGACGAAATCGGACATGTCTCACCTCATTCGAATGGAAGGTCGATACGGTCGTCGATCAGCGCCCGCAGGATGCGGTCGCGGGAGGCCCGGATCTGTTGGCGAATGCAGTTGGCGGCGTCCTTAGCGTTGCCCAGTTGCAGGAGCCTCACGAGGTCTTCGTGTTCGGCACGCATCTCTGCCGCATAATCACCGAGATCGAGACCGAGAAAGAAGAACCGCTGCATCGAGCTCAGGAGGTCCCGCAACATCACGACCAGGCGTTCGTTGCGGGCGAGAGCAGCCAGTTTGACGTGAAAATCGAAGTTGCGGTCGAGGAAGTCCGCATAGGACGACCAGTCGTGATAGGTGTATTCGGTGGCGGCCAGGGTTTCGAATCGGTCGAGCTCCTCGGCCGTCGCGCGGCGGACGGCGAGGGCGAGGGCGTGGGTCTCGAGCACCTCCCGGAGGTCGAAACTGTCACCGATCTCCTTGAGCGAGATCTGGGAGACAAAGTACCCCTTGTAGGGGAGGGAGGTCAGCAACCCCTCTTGCTGCAACCGCCGGCACGACTCCCGGACCGGAACCCGGCTGGAGCCGTAGAGTGCGGCGAGATCGCTCTCGGTGAGGGGCGCTCCGGGGCGATGCCGGAGCATGATGATGTCGCGTTTGAGAGCTCGATAGACGTGCTCTGCGACCGTTCGCCGTTCCTCACCTGAAGTCTCTTCAACCCCTCGCATCACAATCAACTGTATACAGATTGTATACAATCGTCAAGATCGCCCGCATCGATCGGCTCCTTCGGGATTGCGTGAGGTCGAAAATGGTCCGAGACGTTGGCAGCGGCCGCGGCGGCGCCAGGCATCAGGGTCAGGGCGGGGTTCAACGGCAGCAACAGCCACAGCGACCGGCGGCGGTACTCGGGTGCAGCGACCGCGGCATGACCCGGCGGCTCATCAACCCGAAGCTCTAAATGATCACAACCCCGTACCCGGTCCAGCCACTGTCAGCGGGCGCCGCGGCCGACGCTGTTCCTGTCCCCGTCAGCCGGCGCTGCCCCGGTCGCCGGCGCTTGTCAGGCCGCGTCCGCGCCCGAGGCCGGCGAGGTGAGGACTCGGCGGACCATCCAGGCAACCGTAGCCAGACCGGCCACCAGCAACACGACAAACAACAGGAAGTTGCCCCACTGCGGCACGACCAAAAAGTCCGAACCGGCCGTGAAGGCGTCCAGATACAGGGCCCGCACCTGGTGTCGGGTGACGCTCATGACGGCGATGGTCAAGGTCATGGCAGCGAGGGTGCCGGTGACGAGCCCCGGTTTGTCGACGGGATTGCTGGCTCTCGAGAGCATCATCAGGAGCCCGATACCGATCAGGATCGCGGCGGTCAGAGGACCGAGGGTCGTCAACCCCCCGCTCATGACGCCTCGGAGAACGGGTTGTGGCAGGACCATCAGGAGGATGAAGCCGTCGACGACCTGGAGCACGGTCGTCCACAGCGCCCACCGCCACGCCCACGCCGCAATGTCGGTGTTGATGGAGACCTCAACGCCTTCGCGGGCGCGGCGCACCGCCCACCACGCCGTCACCAGCGCAGAAAAGCCGATGCCTGCGAACACGAAGTGGAGAAGCCGGGGCCAATAGGTGGGGTCGCCGAGAACGCACCAGACCCCGTCTGAGAGCGCGGCCCATTGCCCAGGTTGTGCATGGACGAGGTGGACTGCCACGTGGATCATTGCGATCGCGAGAAACATCAGTGCGGAAACGGTCAACCACACTCCGCCGCCCCGCCCTCTCGCCGGCGCGCCCCGGAACTTATAGAGGTAGGCCGCATAGTACCCGACCGTCAGCAACAGCAACATGGCAAGCCACACCGGCGCGAGCAGGATCGTGGCCGAGTAGAAAAACGGCTGGTACACCAACTGGATAAAGAGCAGCGGCGCGATGCCGGTCGTGATGGTGAGGGAGATCCCGTAGTTGTTGATGGCCATCAGACGGCCGGAAACGACCCCCCGGTAGTCGTCCCGGCGGCCGCCGCTTCTGAAGTGTGCGACGGCCGCGAGCAGGGTCCCTCCGAGGGTCAGGTTCATGAACACCAGATGGAGAAAAAAGGTGAAGACCAAGAGCACATGAAACAGCCATGGTGGCCCCGGCAATCCGGCGGCATCGAGTGCGGGAATCAGGTTCGGGTTCATTCCACACCTCCAGAGCCGGCGATCCGGGGCGGCGGGTCCTGATTCCGCGAGAGGGCGGTGAGGTATGCCGCCAGAGCTTCGAGTTCTTCATCCGTGCCGACAAACGGTGGCATATAGGGGGCGTAGAAGGGAGCTGTGTCGATCATGACACCCTCAGGAGCGTTGGCGTAATCCATTCCCATCTCTTGGAGGTAGAAGAGCGAGCCCGAGATCATCCCGGCCACGAGTTGGTGGATCATCTCCGGGTCGTCGGTCATCTCGGTCGTCGACGGCATCATCTCCTGCATCTCGGCGCGGCTGAGGTCGGAGTGGCAGGCGGCGCACTCCGCTGCAAAAACCACCTCCGCGGTATCCGGGGGAGCATCCACTGCGAGTTGATACAAATCGTCGTAAGAGGGCAGCAACCCGCGAATTCCCTGGTAGCCGTCGAGGGTGTGGCAGCTCGAACACTGGGTGCGGAAGACCCTTTGTCCGACCGCAACATCGCCCTCCGGGCCTCGCACAGCCCAACCCGATCGAACGAGAACGCCCTCGGAATTGACCGCCGAAATATCGCTTACAAGCAAGCCGTTCGAAAACATATGGCTATGGATGAGAAACGGCTTGCGGGTGCCTTCCCGGAGCCGCTCGTAACCGCCGAAGAAGGCAAAAGCCAACACCGCCAACACGACCGCGGTCGCGCCCCGGGCCAGTTTCGGGGCCGCGATCAGGACGAGAACACCAAGTGCCAACGCACCGGTAAGCGACCACAGGGCGAAAGCCCGGGTCTCGGCAAGGGTTGCAAGGGCCGGCGACTCGCCGGCGAAGAGGTTGAGCACGGTCTCGGGCAACGCGGATTCCCACCATCTGAAGCCTGCGTAGCTGACCAGGGCCCCCGCGGCGAACCACCAGCCGAGATAGCGCAGGACTCCGGCGCGACGATCCTCAGTCGTCCTGAGGGCGGGAAAGACCATGAACGCCGTGGCCATCAGGATCACGATGCCGGTGCGCAGGACCAAAGACGGCCAGTAGGTGGGGTTGAAAAAGCCGTCCCAGAAGGCGTTGGTTTCGAGCCACCGTCCCGGAGTCAACATGAAGGTGATGATGCCGTTGATGATCACCAGGGACATGTAGGCCGCCACGAAATAGACCCAACCGACCATCACGTGCGCGCTCTTGGAGATCTTGTCCCATGTCGTGTAGTAGACCAGGGCGGCCACGATCTCGACAATGAAGAACACCCACTCCATCGCCCAGCCCCACACGTAGGTGTGGATCAGCGCCGAGATCGCCGCCGGAGAAATCAGCCCGGCCACCACCCAGATGCCGACCCCCGAGATGGCGCCGAACACCGTCGACACCAGGACCAGCACCAGTGACGATCGCCGCGCCAGTTCCCGCAGTTCCGGGTCTCCGCGTTTGACCGCAAGGGTCTCGGTGACGGCGATCAAGAGGCCGCCCCCGACCGCAAAATGAGAAACGATCACATGCGGGATCGCCACCAACGCCATGAGGAGACCGCCGCCCATCGCGAGGTCCCATACCGGATAGTCCATGAATGCCTCCCAGCCGGCCGTTCAACCGACGCCGCTTCCCGAGGCTGGTGTCGACGATCCCAGGCAGCGGGCCGCCCCTTTTGGGCGTGCGCGCGACAAGGTATCATCCTCGACATTCTCTCGCAAATGGTTGGCCCCAAAGGATGTAGGGTTGAACAAGTGACAAAACAAGGACCTCGCCGAGTCCACCGCGCGAGTCGATGACAACCTTGTGGACAACCGGTTTGCGAGGTGAGAAACTCCTGTGAACGCTCTTGACACGGTGTCTCGCGAAGGCTACCTTAGGTTGAGACAATGATAATGAGACTGGATTAAAGCTATGAGCAGCAAATTGGCACAAAGAGCCCAGAAATTGTTTATCCAATACCTTCGGGAAAACAACCTCAAGGTGACACAGGAACGGCTGGCGCTGCTCGATGAGATCTTCGCCACCGACGAGCACCTCGATGCCGACGATCTCCTCGCGCGGATGAAGGTCAAGCAGCGCAAGGTGTCCCGTGCGACCGTCTATCGGACGCTCGACCTCCTGGTTCAGTGTGGATTGGTCCGCAAGAGCCGGCTCGGGCGCGAACACTACTTCTACGAGAAGATGGAGCCCGGTGGCGGCCACCACCACATGGTGTGTACCGCCACCGGCAAGATCATCGAGTTCTGGGACGCCGACCTCGACGAGAGGCTGCGCCGCCTGTGCCAGGAGCACAAGTTCCGGCCCACCTTTATTTCGATCCAGGTTCAGGGGCTCAGCGAAGAAGGACAGAAGGTCGAACAGGACACCACGTTCTTCTGATCCCGAACCCACTCGACCACCCGGAAACCCGCTCTGCAGAGCGGGTTTTTTGTTGGCCGGCGGTCAGCTGCGGTCGAAGCTCACCCTGGCGAACCGGCGCTTGCCCACCTGCACCAGCAGGGGTTCGGCGCCGTCGGTGCTCACCAGGGCCTTGGCGTCGCTCACCGCGATTCCGTCCACCTTGACACCGCCCTGCTGGATCAGTCGCCGCGCCTCTGAGTTCGACGAAGCGAGACCACCATCCACCAGGATTCTTGACAACAGGATCGTGTCTTCGGGCGCCTCGAGGTTGAGCTCGGGGATGTCCTGTGGCAGTTTTCCCTTCGAAAACACCCTTTCGAACTCTGCGCGCGCGCTCGTTGCATCGTCCTGGGAATGAAACTCCGCCACCATCGTCGCTGCGAGATCCTTCTTGACCTCCATCGGGTGGAGGGCGCCCTCGCTGACCCGGCGCTGGTCGGTTTCGATCTCGCTTTCGGTGCGATCCGTCAACAGCAGCCAGTACTTCCACATCAGCTCGTCAGAGACCGACATCAGCTTGCCGAACATATCGGTCGGGGTGTCCTCGACCGCCACGTAGTTACCGAGAGACTTCGACATCTTTTCGACGCCGTCGAGCCCCTCGAGAAGGGGCAGCGTCATCACCACCTGCGGTTCCTGCCCGTGCTCGCGCATCAGGTGCCGGCCCACCAGCAGGTTGAAGAGCTGGTCGGTGCCGCCGAGTTCGACGTCGGCCTCGAGCGCCACCGAGTCATAGCCCTGCGCCAGGGGATACAGGAACTCGTGCAGCGCGATCGGCTGTTGCGCCTCGTACCGGGTCCGGAAATCGTCCCGTTCCAGCATCTGGGCGACGGTCACCTTGGCCGCGAGACGGATCCAGTCCGCCGAGCTCAACTGGCCGAGCCAGCGCGAGTTGAAATCGATGACGGTGGTTTCCGGGTCGAGCAGCTTGTAGATCTGGCGCCTGTAGGTGGCGGCATTGGCCGCAATCTGCTCAGGGGTCAGCTGCGGACGGGTGCTCTTCTTGCCGGTGGGATCGCCGATCAGACCGGTAAAGTCACCGATCAGGAACACCACGCGTGTGTCCCAACTGCTGGAAGTGCCGCATCTTGCGAATGACCACGGTGTGGCCGAGGTGGAGGTCCGGAGCGGAGGGATCGAACCCCACCTTGACCACCAGCTTGGTGCCATCGCTCTGAGCACGTCTGAGCTTGGCCGCGAGCTGGTCGTCGGGGACGACATCGACGCACCCCTTGGTCAAATAGCTCAGCTGTTCGTCAACATCGAGCTCCTTCACGCTCTCCTCCATGTGCAGACTGCTCTCATCGTCTTTCGAGCTCGCCGATCGGCAGGACCCCGGCCGCCGTGGCCTGAAGCGTCTCCCACTGCAGACCGCTCAACAGCAGGTTCACGGTTTCTTCCGACACCGACAAGATGTTCATCTCCAGCTCGGAAGCCGGCTGCCACCGTGCCTCGCCGGCCGCCACGGCCGCACAGCGTCGGGCCTGGCCCGTCGCACCGCTCCAGCGCGCGGCGGCGGCTGCAGCCTGACCGCGGCGGACCCGGACCAGTTCCGCCTCGTTCACGGGGGCGGTCAACTTCTTCCAGCCCTTCTCGAGGGCTGATTCCAGGTCTTCCAGCGGCGACACCGCCGTGACCACGAGCAACAACACGGTGCGGCCGGGCACAAAGGGCGCGAGCACGTCCACGGCGGCATCGGGAAACAGCGACAATCCACGTCCCACGAGAAGATCTGCCAGCACCAACGGCTGCGCGACCCCGAGCGCGAGAGGCAGTTCGAGGGTCACCACGATTGAAGATTGGTTCCCGGCGATCGCCTCTCGGGTCCTCGGCACCGGTGCCATCTGACGGACGGAGGCGCCGCCTGCCGGTACGCCACCCCCCCAGAACTTGTTGATCGCCTCGGCGGCCGCCTCGCTGTCCTCGGCGACGACGCCGAGGGCGAGGTTGTCTTGACGCAGGAGGGTGATCGGCGCCAACTCCGACCCCTCGGCAATCCCGAGCACGCCGGCCGTCAGGCGGAGCGCCCGGCGCCGGGCATCACCGGGCTCGAAGGGAATCGATCGTTGATCTTTCGCCACCTTGTCCGTGGCCGCCCGGAGGGCCTCGGCAAGCTCTGCGAAGCTGTCCGCCGGGGCAGCCATCTCGAGACGCGGCGGGGTCGAGGCGACTTCGATCCAGCCGGGCCTTTCAGCGCCGGCGCGCAGCTCGCGGGTGATTCTGGTCAGGATCGTGGCCGCCATCTCATCGTCGAGATCCGGGATGACCACCGGCCGCAGACAGACCACCGCCAGCGGCGCGGATGGTCGTTCGAGAATCGCGGCGGTGAGGCCGCTTTCGAGTTGCACGATCTGCGGCGGCGCAGCGAACCTCGGGTTGAGCGCCTGCGGCGGCAGGATCACCACCACGCTTCCCGGGTGCTGCGGAAGCCAGCCTCTCGCAGCTTCACGAACTCCAGTCAGGGTGACGCCCTCGGCAGCAAAAAGGTACTCCCGAATCGCGGCGAGACCGCCCTCGCTCCACAGGGCAAGGAGATGGAGGGCCGCCGCAGGGTGTTTTTCCAGAAACGCGCGCCGCTGGACCGTGAGCCGGCGGGCCGCGGCCGCAACCTCCTCGTCGCGAAGCCGCGGGTCTTCCGTGATCCGGGCCAGACCGAGGCGCAATTGGCGCAGCGTCAGATCCACCCGTTCGGCATCGACCCGCGCCTCGAGGAAGCCGACGTTGCCGTCAACCCGGCTGCGCAATCCCGCGAGGTCGCCGGCCAGGACCTCGGGAAGGATGTCCCAGAGAACCTCCGCCGACGTCCGCATCGGGTCGGCCGGCGGCGGCAGGTTGACGCGAAGCCGGATCTCGGCTTCCGACCCCGGGGCTCCGAGACGGCGTTCGAGCCGGGCCTCGTCGACGAGGTCGCTGACGGGCGGCGCGAGCGGCGCCGGGGGCCGTCCGGCCAGAGTTCTTTCGAGGACTCCGCGAAGCTCGGCGACCGGGGCCCCTCCGGCGGCGATCACAACCGGCGGCGCCGGTTCGTCTGCAGACAGCGTCAGCGCCGCCTCGAGATCGCTGATCAGGGTCATGTCGCCGCTGGTCACCACCGAAGGCGTCGCGCCGCCCACCACCGGCCACACAACGGTCGTCGCGTCGGACAGCGGTCCCGCAACCACGAGGAGGACGGTGCCGTTGGCCAGACGCTCGCTGTGCAGGGCCTGGGCCGACACCGGCGCGACCCCGCCCAACGCGGCCGCCGCAAAAAAAAGAAAGCACTGGAGACAGGGGTGTTGCACCTTCATGGCGGCCGTCATGGTAGCATGCCGGCCGATGCGCACTGAAACCCACGCGACCGCAGTTTCGGCGGTCGCCGTCTCGTGGCTGGCGGCGATCGCGGCGCAGGGATCGGCGCTCGTGTTGTCCGCCGTCGGTCAGGGTTTCGGCGCGTTGGCCGGCGGGTGCGGATGGATCGGTGTCACCATCCCTCTCGACCGCCAGGTGTGGGCGCTGGTGAACCAGCCCGTTCTCAACTTTTCGTCACTTTCCGGTGCCGGCGGATACTGGCTCGGATCCATCGGGCTGCCGATGGTCACGGCCATCTTCCTGTTGACGCTGCGGCCGAAGAATCCGACCCTCGCCGGACAGCTGGCGCTGGTCCAGACGGTCTGGTGGGCGATATTGATAGCGGGCGCCTGGCTGCCGCTGCTCGATCCCGTCGATGGCCACCTCGCGCGGTGGCTGCTGCTGCACGAACTGACGCCGCCCCTGGTCTGGTTCGCGCCTGCGGTAGCGGCAGTGTTGGCCGGGTTCGCCGCATTTCGACTATTGGAACTGGCCCGCCGTTTTCGATCCGACCTCGGCCGTGCCCGCCGTGTCGCGACCATCGTCATCCACTTCGTCATGCCGGTGGCGGGCTGGTTGGGGCTGGTCAGGATCGTGAGCGGCACCTTGCCGTGGCGGCCGCTTCTCGGCCTCGCGGCCCCGGTGGCGGCGGCGTTGGTTCTGGCCTGGCTTCGCTATCCCCCTCCATATCCTCGGCCCTTGCCGGCGCCTTCCCCACGCGCCGCGGCGGCGCTCCTCGCCGCGGTCGTGCTGGCGGCGTGCGCGATCTGGTTGGCGGGCCGTCCGCTCGCGGACGGTCGCGTGTCGGGCTTGGTGTGGGGAGAGGCCGGGAGTTTCAACAACATCCGCGCCTGGATCCAGCCGTGGTCGCCCGCGGACCTCGGGACCGGGGACGATTGAGCCGGAATCACCTCGTCACGGGCATGAACGGCAACCGAGAGGCGTTATACTGTGCAGCAACGCGCCGTCGACCGGAGCTCCGGAGCTCCGGAGGGCGGCAATACAAGGGAGTTGACGCCATGAATTCCAAGGTCGAACAGGGACTCAACGAGCAGATCCACGCTGAGTTCTTTTCATTTTATCTCTACCTTTCGGTCGCTTCGTACTTCACCAAGATCCACCTCGACGGCTTTTCGCACTGGATGCGAATCCAGGCGCAGGAGGAGTTCGGGCACGCGATGAAGCTCTTCAACTACGTCAATGAACGGGGCGGCACGGTCGAGTTGATGGCCCTCGACGCTCCCCAGAGCGAGTGGTCGTCGCCGGCGGCGGCGGTCGAGGCCGTGCTCAAGCACGAGCAGTACATCAGCCGGCGGATCAACGAGCTCGTGGACCTCGCCAACAACCAAAACGACCATGCGACGACCGTGGTCCTGCACTGGTACGTCAACGAACAGGTCGAGGAGGAAGCCACTGCCGACACCCTCTTCCACCAGGTGCAGATGGTGGAGGCGAGCCCGCACGGCCTGCTCATGATCGACCGCGAGTTGGCCGGACGACCGGCGGCAACCCCGATCGGCACCACCACCGCCTGACGGGCCCTCCCGGGGAGGTCTTGCAGGAGTCAGCCGATCGCGCCGCGCACGATCTCGCGCGCGACGTCGATGCCGGTCGTCTGTTCGAGACGGAGAAAGCCCGGCGTCGGGTTGACCTCGAGCACCACCGGGCCGGCTTGCTCCACAACGAGATCGACACCGCAGTGACCGAGCCCGAGGGCCTCGGCCGCCGCCACCGCCAACCGCGACTCATCGATTGACGGCCGCAGGGCTTCCGCGGTGCCGCTGCGTGCCGCATTGGAACGCCAATCGCCCGCGGCCGCCCGGAATCTCGCCGCCGCCACGACCGCGCCGCCGACCACCAGGGCCCGGATGGTGGTGACGCCCTCCGGAATCCATCGCTGGACGATCACCTCGTCGCCCAGCCGCCACAGGCTGTCGAGGACGGCGTCCAGGTGATCGCGGGTGGTGCAGCGAATGACCCCCACGCCCATCCGCGATCGTCGTTGTTTGACCACCACGGGCAGTCCGAAACGGTCGATCGCGGCCGCGGCGAGGGCCTCGGGGTCCGCCCCGGCCACGGTCTCCGGCACCGGCAGCCCGCAGGTTGCCAGCACTCTCACCGTGGACCAGTGATCCCGGCCGACGCGAATGGCCGCGGGCGGGTTGGGCGTCGCCACTCCGTCCGCGACCAGCGCCTCGAGCACCGCGAGGGCGCTGTCCGGCCGCCAGTTCCCGATCCGGGCCAGCACCACCGCCGGCCGGGACTCGAGGGCGGTCCCGCCGATCGCGCGAAGACCGGCGGTCGACGCTGCTGCTGACAGGACATTGGTGTCCAGCACCGTGAGCGGGTGCCCGAGGGCGCCGGCCGCCTCGACCAGGCGGCGGTTGGTCTCGAGTTCCGGGCGGGCGGTCAGAAGCAGAAGATCCACCGCGCCATGGTACCGCAGGGCTGACGGAGGGCGGGGCGTGGTTATACTTGGTGCATGATCAAAGGCCGTCTGGACCGTCTCCATTTCGGAGACCTTCTGCAGTGGTTCCACATGGGCAATGTCAGCGGCCGCCTCACCTTGAAGGGCTGCCGGGGTGAGCGCCGCCTGGATTTCAGTCGCGGCAAGGTGTGCTTCGTATCCTCCACCGTACCGGAGGAACGCCTGGCGTCCTGGGTCGGCGCCCGAAGCCTCCTCCACCCGACCGACCTCCGCCGCATCCTGGCACTTTCGATGCTGCGACGTGAGCTCTTCACCGACCTCCTGCTCGCCAACGGCGGTTTCAGCTCCGCGCTGCTCAGAAAGAACCTGACCGATCTCGCCGAGGCCGTGACCGGCCGGGTCCTGACCTCGCCGCAGGTCGACTTCGCCTTCGACCCCGACTATCCGGTCCTCGACGTTCTCGGTCTGCGACTCGACGTCGCGCCCAGCCAGCTGCTGCTGGAGGCCGCGCGCCGCTCCGACGAACGGGACCCCCTGGCGCACGACGAGGGGGAGCTGGAGCTGCCGCTCGGCGGCGAGGCCTTCGAGAGTCTGTTCTGGGACCTGGTTCGAGACGGTATTTCGGCGGATGACCCGGTGGACGGCGCCCGTTTGACGGAGTTCCACGACATCGTCCAGAAGATCGTCAACACCCTCGCGCAGTGGATGGCATCCAGCCCCGGGTTGGTACCCTTGCCGGTGAGTCAGGTCGATGCCATCGCGGGACGGGTCATCGGCCGCGATCCCGAGGAGCTCTTCGGTCTGCCCCACGTCACCTGGGATCAGATGGTATTGGCGCGCGCCCTCCATATCTCCGGGCAGGAGGGCCCTCTATCCATGACGGAGATCGAATCCGCGACCGCCGAGATCGGCATCGCACCGGATCTGGCAGGGGCCGAGTTTCTGCAGCGGCCCGACGCCGGCAGGCTCGACCGGTTGGTGCGACGTCTGGTCAGCGTGTGGTCGAGGACGGCCGCCGCAGCGGCGCCCCACCTCGGGGTCGACCGCCGCATGGCGTCGTTGGCGGTCCACCTGGTGGCCGTCCCTACCGACCTCGTACTGTGGGTTCTGACAACGCTGCCGGTGCCCCACCGCCAGCTCCGCAAGGCCCTCCTCGAACACCTGTCGCGGCGAGTGGGTTCCCGCCTGGCGCGGATGGCGGATTTTCCTGCCCCGTTCAGGAACATCATCAACCCCCTCACGGCGACCCCGCTCGGGGTCTGCCTCAACCTCGGTCGGCGGGTGTTGCCCACCGTCTCCGGGTGGCCCGCAACCGTGCCGGACGACGATGGGGCGGAACTGGACTTCGCTTCTTCGGCTGCCCTGGCGATGGCGGCGGACGCCGCCCGCCAGACCGCGGAGCAGACCGACGCCGACGTTCTCGCGATCGGCTAGCCTGCATATCTCACCAGCTTTCCACTGCGGCCGACGATGCATCCTACCCAGCCGTGTTTTCTCACCTTGGGGTGCTCAACGTACTGAAAAAAGTACGCCTGCGCGCCCCAAGGTGAGAAAACCCGCCTGGCCACGGCGCCTCGTCGCCCTCGTGACGAAACCTGGTGAGATATGCAGGCTAGTTACTGCGGCAGGGCGATCACGACTTCGGTGCCCGCGCCGGGGGTGCTGGAAATGCTGATCTCCCCGCCGTGGTTCTTGGCAACCCTGTCTGCGATGGCGAGGCCCAGCCCGACGCCGTGCCGTTTGCCCGCAGACGAATCGTCGCCCTGCCAGAAGGCCTCACGAACCCGCTCGAGGTCGGCCTCCGGGATGCCGACACCCGAATCGGTGACCCGCAGCTGCAGCCACCTCGCATCACCTCGTGTGACCCGTCGGACCTCGAGTTTGACCTCGCCGCCCTCGGGGCTGAACTCGACCGCGTTGCGGACCACCGCCCGCAGGGCGGCCTCGATCGTTTCCCGATCGCACAAGATGGTTGCAAGCCCACTCGGGATCAGCATCACGATGTTGACACCGCGGTCCTTGGCGAGGTCCCGCAACGGCGCAATGGATTGCCGGAAGAGGTCCTGGGCGGGCACCGGCGCGGTTTCGAGATCCCGCTCGGCCGCACCGAGCACCGAGATCTGAAAGATGCTCTGGATCATCTCCAGCAGCTTTTCCCCCTCGTCGTGAATGATGGCCACGAGTCGCCGCATCTTCTCGGGCTGAATGTCCTTTTCGCGCTCGAGGAGTCCGGCCGCGGTGAAGAGCGATGTGATGGGGGTCCTGAACTCGAGCGACAGCCGGTTGATCAGTTCATTCTTGACCCCGTCGAGCGCGGCGAGATCCCGATACGCGTCTTCGAGAAGGGTCTTCTTTTCGGCCAGGTCGTCGGCCAGGCGCCGTGACTGGGAGAGCGACGTGCGCAACTCGGCGGTGCGCTCGGCGACCTGCTCCTCGAGGCCCTGGCTGAGCTCCTCCATCTGCTTCCACGCAATGGCATTGGCATAACCCATGGCAGCAGTCGACGCGAGAACGGTCGCCAATTGCAGGTCATCCTCGTCGAGGTCGCTGCGCTCGGAGTTACCGAACACCGTGAGAAGACCGACCACCTTGTCCTGGGTCTGCAGGGGCACCGCGGCCGCCGACGCAAACCCCGCCTTCTCCACAACCTTCATCGCTTCCGCTGCGACGTCGTCGCCGGCCGTCATGGTCACCAGTTGCGGTGCGCGACGATCGAGGAGGACCGCGGCGATCGAGCGCCCATCGCCATCGACCTCGCTGTTGAACGGGTCCTCGGTAAAGCCGTGTACGACTGCCTCGCGGAGGCGACCTGAGGTCGGCGCGATCAACACCGAGGCTCCCTGGACCTTCAGCAGTTTGACCGTGGTCGAGATCAGGAGGCGCAGAGCCGCCGCCGGATCGCGCTGGTTGCTGACCGCGCGGCCGTATTCGGAGATCCCGGCCATCACGCGGACCTTGCGCTCGAGGAGACGGCTCAGGCTGTCCAGCCGGGCATTGAGATCACCCATCGCCAGATTGGCGCGAACGGCCTCCGTCACGAGATCGTCGTCGGTCAGCGGTTCGAGAGCCTCGCTGCTGCGCTCGGCAACGGTGACCTCGCTGTCTTCAAACGGCTGCGGGGCCTCGTCCTCGGCGAGAAACGGCGCCATCGCCTTGTTCATCTGCTGCCGGAGGCGTTCCAGTGCCTGCGGGTTGCCGCCGACCCCGAGCTTGTCGGCGACCGTGACCAGGGTGAGTTCGCCGATAGAGGCAAAGGCCTCGAGGACTCCGTCGCCGGTGACGGCCACGGTGGGAAAGGACGGAAGCCCCTGCGGGTTGAGAGCGGATTCCATCTCCCCGAGACTCAGGATCGGGCTGAGATCGCGCTTGTTGTACTGGAAGACGACGGGGATCTTCTGGACATCGAGGCTATTGGCGATGAGGTTCAGCCTCAGGTTGCTCAAGGATTCGAGGTTGGCCTCGCGCTGCGCGACCTGCGAATCCGCCACGAACACCACACCATCGGCGCCCGCGAGGACGGTTCGACGGGTGGCGTCATACTGCACCTGGCCCGGCACCGTGTAGAGTTGGAGGGACAGGCGAAAGTCGCGGATCCGTCCCAGATTGAGGGACATGAGGTCAAAAAAGAGCGTCCGGTCCTCGGCCGTGTTGAGAGAATAGAGGCGGGTGCGCCGTTCGGGATCGAGGGCACGGTGGATCTGCTGGAGCGACGTCGTCTTGCCACCAATGGCCGGTCCGTAGTAGACGATCTTGATCTTGACCAGACGGTTTTGATTGTCGAACTGAACCATGAGCCTCCAGCCTCTGTCCTCCCATTATGACCCCCACCGCGCCGCCGCGCTACCCGCCGCTCGATGGCCGGTCGGGACGCGCCTTCTCGCGGTTCGACCCCTTCGCCACTGACGCGCCGACCACTGAGGCTTCGGCAGACATGTAGCTGGCGTCACCGGTCTGCTGATTGATGATGGTGGCGTAGGGAAAAACGAGAGCATTGTCGGGCCCGGACTGGAGATAAAAGACCAGGCTCCCACCTTCCATGGACTCTGCGAGCCGCCGCTGGACGTGGCCGAAGGGCGGAACGTCGAAGAAATCGGATGCCAGGATGGTTCCTGCAGCATCCTGGATATCGAGGCGAACGGTTGTCCACTCGGCCGTCCACGAGGCGACTCCGACGTTGCACCTGAAGTACCTGCCGTCGTTGAGGATTCCGGCAGCGTAGGCGAGCGAGGCCCAGTCTGTTCCCCGTTCCACTGCCGCCCCGGAGACCGTCAAGCCAAACTCCCCGTTGCCAGAGTCGTCCGGCGTGTAGGTCCGCGAAGTGACCAGAAAGTGGCAGTCCTCGATTGGATCACACAGGAGGACCGGATCGGCGTAGGCGAGGATCGCCGCGGTGCCTTCGAGATCGAACACACCGGGGCCGAGAACGTCCCACAGATTCATGGTCTGCCACGGCGTGAGGGTGAGATTCAGGGTCGGCACCACGTCGTTGACGGTCTCACTCGGCAAGGCCTGGACGACCACCGGCAGGTCGTACTCGTGGGGGTTGTGGAGTGACAGGTCCGTCCTCCAGAAGGTCCCCCTGGCGCCGGGACTTGAGGCCGCGGCCGGGATCATCCAGTCGGCGGAGAGTTGCGCCGCCCCCGGGAGCGCCCAACCCGCGATCACGATCCATCCGCATACGGCGACACGACGCACGACGATCGATTCCTTCATGGCAACCTCCAATCCTCAAATGGGCAAGGATCGTGCCACCTTCGAAACCCGCGTTTCGCGGATCACCGGGAAGGTGCGTCCTCCTGAGAGGACACGGCGGGCGACCCCGGCCCTATACTTGAAGGGGAGGACGGTCGATGCGGCTTTCGGGAGGGTTCATGGTCACGGCCCTGCTGGCGGCTGGATTCGCCTTCTATCTGACCGGTCGTGACGCGACCTCGACCGTCGACGCGGTAGCAGTGGCGGCCGACGGACTGCGCGAACGGGATGTGGTGGGACGGGCGCTCGACCTGCAGACGGCCGACCGGATGGTGACGTTTATGAACGGTCTCCTCGAGTCTCCCGATACCGTCGGTGAACACGTCGAGGAGGTGCGGATGGTTGCCGACACCGCCGCCGCCTGGGCCGCAGAGGCGCGGCCCGCGAGCCGGGACCTGCACATCGCGGTGAGCCTCAGGAGCGCAGCCGGAGAGTTGCGGGCCCACGCTCTGAACCCATCGCCCCCCCACCTCCTGCGGGCGCGGCGCTTCCTCGATCAGGCGCGGAACTCCCTCGAGGCGATCGCATCAGGCGACGACCCGCCCGAGCCGCCCCTCGCCACCGACGGGCTCCGCGACCAGATGCACAACCTTGAACAGGCGCAACGCGAGCAGCGGCAGCAGGTCGACGAGGCGCTCCGGCGGTGATGCTCATCCCGGTCGCGAACCAAGTTCGAGCCCGGCCAGGATTTCTTCACCCACATTCGTAGTCTGCAGGGCGCCGCCGCCGAATCGATGAATATCTGTGGCGAGAACCGCCAGCCACCGTTGGACCGCGGGCGTGCGTTCCACGTGGACCTGTCGCCACAGGCGAACCCCGGTCGTGCCCCGGGCCGTCGCCACCACCGCCACCGGGTGAACCGCTCTCGAGAATTCGACGACGACGCCCTCGACCAGCAGGGCCAGTCCGTCGGCGCGGCACCATACGTTCTCGGTCTTGAGAACCGCCGTGCCCCACCGATAAACCGCCTTGGGGATCTCGCGGCTGAGCTTTTCGAGATCGAGTTCGCCTTCAAACACGAGATGGGGCATCGGCCTTCCTCCGTCGTTGCTGCACAACCGGTTGCGCGGCGCGGGGTCGCTGCCGAGAAACCGGGGACCCGGCTTCCAGAATCCTGGCGCGGCCACCGGACCGGCTCGTGGTGAGTATATGGCCTCTGCCGGGTTGCGACATCCTCTGCTACCATACCGGCCGTGCACATGGGGGGCGTGTTGACCGCCGCCATCGAGGCGATGCTTCCCGGCTTGTGTCCACACTGCGATCAACCGCTTGCGGGCAACGATCGGGGATTGTGCGGCACCTGCTGGGCGATGGTGCTGCCCCGCGCCGGCGCCTCGTGCGCGGCCTGCGGCGCGCCTGTGGATGAAGCGAGCGAGCCGTGTCTCGGCTGCGCCCGATCCGCTCCGCCGTACCAGGGGATGGTTGTCTGGGGCGAACACGACGGCGCCCTGAGGAGCGCCATTCTGTCGCTCAAACACGGCGGTCGAGACGACCTCGCTCACCCCCTGGCCCTCCGCCTGGCCGCCGCGGTGGCGGCGACTCCCTGGGCCGCTACCATCGATCTTATTTCCTGGGTGCCTTCGCACACCCTGCGCCGGTTCCGCCGGCCGTACAACGCAGCGCAAATGTTGGCAATCGGCATCGCCGGCCGTCTCGACCGACCCTGCGCGAAGATGTTGGTGAGACGCGGTCTGGGACGCCAGGCGACTCGAACCCGCGCCCGCCGCCTCCGTCTCGGGAGTCGGGCCTTCACCCCCGCCCGGTCCGCCCGCAACCGGACGGTGCTCTTGATTGACGACGTGATCACCACCGGCGCCACCATCCGCCGCGCGGCCGCCGCCGTGCTGGCGGCCGGGGGGTCGTCGGTTTTTTGTGCGGCCCTGGCGGCGACGCCGAGCCCGAGGAGATTCCTATGAGCCTGTTCGACTCCCTCGTCAAACACGGGATGCCGCTGGTCCCACGACCCATCGTCGGTCGCGTCGCGCAACGCTACGTGGCCGGCCAGACCATGGACGATGCCGTCGAGACGCTGCGCGCCATGAACGATGAGGGCGCCATGGGGACTGTCGACGTCCTCGGCGAGGAAGTTCGCGACAGCGCCAAGGCAGAGGGCGCGGTCGCGCAATATCTGGCGCTGTTGGAACGGATCGAGGCCGAAGGTTTGGATGCCAACGTCTCGATCAAACCGACCATGCTCGGGCTCAAGATCGACGAGGAGCTGTGCACGTCGCATATCCAGACCATCGTCGACCGGGCTGCCGAACTCGGCAATTTCGTTCGCATCGACATGGAAGATCACACCTGCACCGACGCCACGCTGCGGATGTACAGGCGAGTCCACGAGGCCCACCCGAACGCGGTCGGCGTCGTCCTCCAGGCGTACATGCATCGAACAACCGCCGATATCAACGATCTCCGCCAGCTGCGCCCCAACATCAGAATCTGCAAAGGCATCTACCGCGAGCCGCGGGCCATCGCCTGGCAGGATTTTTCGACCGTCCGGGCGAATTTCATCTACAACATGGAAAAACTCCTGGCACAGGGGGCCTATGTCGGCATCGCGACCCACGACAGCCACCTCGTATGGGCGGGGATGAGCGCGGTTGACCGCCTCGGTCTCGACCGCGACCAATACGAGTTTCAGATGCTCCTCGGCGTCGACCCCGATCTCCGCAAGATCATTCTCTCCGCAGGACACCGGTTGCGCGTCTACGTGCCTTTCGGTCGCGATTGGTACCCCTACTCGATGCGCCGGTTGCGGGAGAACCCATCGGTGGCCCGGCACGTGATGCGCGCCATGATGCCCTTTTCACACCCGACCTGAACGGCGGCGCGTTGAGACGGCGGCGGAAAACGAGTATGCTGCACCTGCGCGCTGCCGCGCGCCGGAGGAGTGCCATGCGTTTGCGCAGAGTCGTGGTGTCGATGGCCGTTCTATTCTCAGTCGCCGGTGCGGCCGTCGTCTTTGCCGGCGCCCAGGCCCGGGTCGAGGGCCACGTCACCGACAGCAAGGGAAACCCGATACCGGATGTCGTGGTCACCATCACTTCGCCGGAGGTCTCGACGTTCAACATGGTGGTCAACGGGGACAAGAAGGGCGTGTTCAAGTTCCTCCTGCTTGACGCCACCCGGAACTACAAGTTTCACGTGGCGGCCACGGGCTATCAACCCCAGGAGCGTCCGTTCAAGGTCGCTGCCGGCAGCACCGACAGCGTTTTCGAATTCACCCTGAACACGGTTCAGGAGGCGGCCGCCGCGGGGACGGTGAGTCTGATGGAACAGCCCGGTTACAAGCAGATGGCCGAGGGCCGGGACCTCTACGAAGCGGGTGACAAGACGGCGGCTCTGGCCAAGTTCAAGGAGGCTGTCGCTGCGAAACCTGATCTCATTCAAGCCCTCACCGCGGTGGCCGAACTCAGTTACGGGGCGGGGGACTATCAGGGAGCGATCGAGGCCGCCGACCTCTGTCTGGAACAGGATGACGAGTCCATCGACTGTCTCGCCATTGCGGCCAATGCGGCACAGAATCTCGGCGACGAGGCGGCACACGCCGCCTATATGGCCCGCTATGAGGAGGCCAATCCCGAGGACCCGACCATCCTCTATAACGCTGCCGCAGGCTTTCTCAACAAGCTCGACGACGATGGAGCGAGGCCGCTGCTCGAGCGATGCCTCGAGGCCGACCCCGATTTTCCGCAGTGCAACTTCGAGTACGGCATGCTGCTGTTGCGGACCGGTGACATGGAAGGCGCCAAGACCCATCTCGAGAAGTACCTCGAGGTCGCACCGGACGGACCCGACGCCGCCACCGCCGTGGAGACGATCAAGTATCTTTGACGCCCATGGGTGACGACAAACGACGAAAGACGGACCAACGACCGGCGGCCACGCTGTGCATCGGCGTCGCCGGCGGTACGGGCTCCGGGAAGACCACCGTCGCCGACGAGATCCTCCGCCGGGTGGGTCGCGACCGGATCGTTACCGTCAACCAGGACCGCTACTACCACGACCTCGCCCCGCTCGATGAGCACCAGAGGATCCACCACAACTTCGATCATCCATCGGCGATCGAGGAAGACCTTCTGGTCGCGCACGTGCGCCTGCTCAAGGCCGGTCGGTCGGCGGCTCTCCCGATTTACGATTTCACCCGTCACGTGCGAACCGCCGCCACCGAGGCCGCCCACCCGCAACCCGTGATCCTCATCGAGGGCATCCTGGTGCTCGCGATTCCGGCGCTCCGGGAGCTTCTCGACATCAAGATCTTCGTCGACACGGACGCGGATCTACGGTTTATCAGACGGCTGCGGCGGGACATGGAAGAGCGCGGGCGCTCCCTGGAATCGGTGGTCGAACAGTATCTGGCCACCGTCCGACCGATGCACATCGAGTTCGTGGAGAGCTCGAAACGCTGGGCTGACGTCATCATTCCCGAGGGTGGTTACAACACCGTCGCTCTGGATCTCGTCATCAGCCGCATCGTGCAGATGCTGCAGACCGCAGAATCGTGACGTCCGCCGGGGACGGCCGGCCACCCGGGGGCACGGCGCGGTCCCGCTGACATGCGCCGCCATCGCCAAACGCAGTTCAGCGGGAATCGGCGACGGGCCGGCGGCGACGCCGGCTGCGAAGCTCTTCTTCCTTGAACATGAATTTGATCGACTGTTTGAAGAGCAGCAGGTTGGGCGCATCGACCCGGTTGAGCTTGATACAGGTCTTGTCGTACCACTCGATCCAGCCCTTGAGCTCGGTACCGTCGGTGAGAACAACGACCATCGCGGTCCGGTTCTGCATCTGCTTGAGGTAGTAAAAGCTCTCAGCGTTGGTCTGCTCTGCCGGCGCCTGTTTGCGCCGCGTCGTGGATCGTGCCGGGTGTTTTTCCATCATCTCATTCATCGACGGACGAATCAGCTTTCGGTCGGACATGAAGCTCTCCTCACGCCCCATGCTGTGCGGCAACTTTTCCGGAAGCATGAAGTCTTCAGGTTCTGGTAAGCAGAGTAGCAGACTCGCCGACCGGTGTCTCCCCGGCCCGCGATCCTGACGACGGGCTCGGCGGAGGTTTTCAGCGCCGGTTCTGTGAATCGTTCGGGTACTGCTCCACCTCGTGTGCGAGACAACACATCAAGCGCCCGCACAGTCCCGAAATCTTGCTCGGGTTCAAGGAGAGGTTCTGGCGTTTGGCCATCCGCACGGTGACCGAGTGGAATCGGTCCATGAACGTGGTGCAGCACAGACAGCGGCCGCACGGACCCAGGCCGCCGCACATCCTCGCTCCGTCCCTGACGCCGAGCGACCGCATTTCGACGCGGCGCCGAAAACGGCGCCCGAGGTCCCTCTGCAGGGGCCGGTAATCGACCCGTTTCTCGGCCGAGAAGTAGATCACCGCCTTCCTTCCGGAGAGCGGCAGGGAGACCTTGACAGGATGGAGGTCGAGCTCGAGTTCCCGGGTGCGGCGCCTCAGAAAGACTTCGATCTCGCGCTCGAGGTGGCCGGAGTCTTCGTGGCGCTTCTCATCCTCGGCGGTTGCGCGCCGCACCACCTTCGCGGTCTTGCGGCGGGGGAGCTTGTATGACGGCGACGCATAGGCCGTCACCTTGCCCAGGAACTTGCCATCCGGGGTCTCGACGACGATCGTTTCACCGTGGTGGAGGTCGAAGCTGTTCGAACGACAGGCGAACGGGGGCAGGTCCGGGTCCACCAGAACGGGCACCCAGTCCTCGGTCACCGGCACGACGGACACGGGGACGAGTTCGGACATCACCTGCCCACCCCCTCGCTCATCGCTTCAGAGATTTCGCCGTCCGCCTCGAGGACCGCCGCGGCCCCTTCCGAACGAGCGGCTTCGATCGCCCGCCGCACCTCGGGTCGCCCGGAGGCGACGATCTGTGCGGCAAAAAAGGCCGCGTTCTTGGCTCCGGCGGGACCGACGGCGAAGGTCGCCACCGGGATGCCCGAGGGCATCTGGACCGTCGACAACAGGGCATCGACACCGTCGAGCACCCCGCCCGGCAGCGGCACACCGAGCACGGGCCGCACCGTGTGGGCTGCGACCACGCCGGCGAGGTGAGCGGCCATGCCGGCTGCACAGATGAACGCCTGACAGCCCCGGGCCTCGGCGTCCCGCACGAGCTCCAGCGTTCGCTCCGGCGTGCGGTGCGCCGACGACACCCGCGCCTCGAAGGAAAGCCCCAACTGACGCAGCACGCCGACTGCCCCCTGCAGGTGTTTCCAGTCGCTGGCAGATCCCATCAGGATCAAGACGTCGAGATCAGCCACTTTCGGTCCCGAGCTTGGTCAGGGTGTCGCGTCCGATGTCGGACCGGTACCACATGTCGTGAAAGTGGATCTTGGCCACCCCGGAGTAGGCCGCATCCAGCGCCTCGGTCAAGGTGGCGCCGCGACCGCACACCGAGAGGACCCGGCCGCCGGAGGTGACCAGCCGCCCTTCGTCGTCGCGTCGGGTAGCGGCGTGGTAGACCGTGACACCCGACAGAGCGAGCGCGTCGTCGACGCCCGTGATCTCGTCGCCCTTGCGGGGGTTGCCGGGATAACCTGCGGCCGCCAACACCACGCAGGCCACCGCCTCCTTGCGCCACTGCAAGCTCGCAGTGTGCATGGCACCATCCGCGGCCTCGCACGCGATCTTGGCGAAATTGTCATCGAGACGAAGAAAGATCGCCTGGGTCTCGGGGTCTCCGAGGCGGCAGTTGAACTCGAGCACCTTGGGGCCGTCGACGGTCATCATCAGACCGACGTACAACACACCGCGGTAGTCCCGACCCTCGGCCTCCATTCCGGAGATCGTCGGGCGGACCACGGTGTCGAGGATCAAACGGCTGGTGCCCGGCGGGATCACCAGAGCCGGCGAGTGGGCTCCCATCCCTCCGGTGTTCGGACCTTCTCCGCCTTCGTGGGCGCGTTTGTAATCGTGAGAGGTCGCGATCGGCACCACCCGGGTGCCGTCGGTGATCACCATATAGGAGACCTCGTCACCCACGAGGCACTCCTCGACCAGCACCCGGTCCGCAGCGTCCCCGAACCGTCGTTGGACAAAGAACACGTCGAGGGCGTTGTCGAGGTCCTGGTTGTCGCGAACCATCAAAACGCCCTTGCCCGCGGCCAGACCGTCGGCCTTGAACACGACGGGCATGCCGAGCTCGCGAACCGCCGAACGCGCCTCGTCCTGGGTGCGGACGCAGCGTGACTGGGCGGTCGGTATACCGTGGCGCCGGCAGAACTCCTTGGCAAAGACCTTGCTCGATTCGAGCACGGCGGCGTCGCGACGCGGCCCGAAAAGCCGCAGACCACGGCGCGCGAACTCATCGCCGATGCCGAGGGCCAGCGGCAGCTCGGGACCGACGATCGTGACGTCGACCTTGAGGTCGGCTGCCGCCTCCGCGACCCCCGGCAGGTCGTCAGCCGACACCGGCAGGCAATCGGCGGCCTGGGCTATACCCGGGTTCCCGGGGGCGGCGAACAAAGCGGTCACCCCCGACGATCGCCGCAACGCATGGACGATCGCGTGTTCGCGCGCTCCGGAACCGATGACCAACACTCGCATTGCGGTCAACCCCTGGCCTGCAACAGGCTCAACATGCTCGTCTGGACGATGTCGGCGGCCGAACAGCCCCGGCTGAGATCGTTGGCGGGCATCGCGAGCCCCTGCATGAGTGGTCCGAGGGCACGGGCGCCGCCCATGCGTTCCACGGCCTTGTAGGTGATGTTGCCGGCGTTGAGGTCCGGAAAGACGAGCACATTGGCCCGTCCGGCGACGGCCGAGCCCGGCGCCTTCTTCGCGCCGATTCCAGGCAGCAGCGCGGCGTCGAACTGGAGCTCGCCGTCGAAACTGAAACCGACCTGCCGCCGTTCGAGCTCGGCGACCGCAGCGGTCACCTTGTCCACGAGGGGGCTCGCGGCGGATCCCTTGGTGGAGAACGACAGCATGGCGACCCTGGGTTCGCCGCCGACGATCGAGGAAAACGTGGCGGCAGCCGAGATCGCGATCTCGGCCAGTTGTTCGGCGCTCGGGTCCGGCAGGACCGCGCAGTCCGAAAACACCATCACGCCGTCATCGCCCCACTGGGCGTCCGGATGAACCATGATGAAGGCGGATGAGACCGTCTTCAATCCCGGAGCCGGGCCGATACAGTGAAGCGCCGCGCGAACGGTGTCGGCGGTGGTGCGAACCGCCCCCCCGACCGACGCATCGGCGGCCCCGGTGGCGACCATAAGGGATGAAAAGTAAAGAGGATCGGCCACCGCTTCCAACGCCCCGTCGAGGGTCAATCCCTTGGCTTCGCGCCGCCCATGCAGGTAGCGGGCGAGTTCCTCACGCCGCGGATCGGTGGTGGGGTCCGTGACTTCCACACCCGCGGCGGTGAGGTCTGCGTGCTCGTCCCGTCGTTCGCCCTCGGGACACAGGATGGTGACACCGTACGGGCCCGACGACACCAGCTGGCGGGCGGCCTCGATGATCCGTGGATCATGGCCTTCGGCTAACACCACACGGCCGCCGACGCCGGCCGCTCGTGCGGCGAGGTTTTCGAGAAATTCCACAGCTCACCCCAGCAGTAATTGTAACCCAGCAAACGCTCGAGGCCCACAGGAAGAAGCACTCTCTCCGGCGGGTTGTGTTGGGTGAGACTGAAAGGTGGTCCACCATGCGCATCGCGTCCGACATCACGCGCCTGATCGGAAACACGCCCCTGGTGCGGCTCAACCGGCTGACGGCCGGCCTGGCGGCGACGGTGGCCGCCAAGCTCGAGTTTTTCAACCCGGCGCATTCGGTGAAGGACCGCATCGGTGTCGCCATGATCGATCGTCTCGAGCGCGACGGCGCTCTCACCCCCGGGGTCTCGACCATCGTCGAGGCGACCTCCGGCAATACCGGTATCGCGCTGGCGATGGTCGCCGCGGCGCGCGGTTACCGCTGCGTTCTCTCGATGCCGGAGTCGATGTCGGCCGAGCGGCGCAAGGTCCTCGCCCTGCTCGGCGCCGAACTCCACCCGACACCGGCGGCGGACGGTATGAAGGGCGCCACCGCGCGGGCGCACGAGCTGCTCGATGAAATCCCGAATTCGGTCATGGCGCTGCAGTTCTCAAATCCCGCCAACCCCGAGATCCACGCCGAGACCACGGCCCTCGAGCTGTGGCGCGACACCGACGGTACGATGGACGTCTTCGTGGCCGGGGTCGGCACCGGCGGAACCCTGACCGGGGTCGGTCGGGTGTGGCGCGAACGCCGGCCGGACGTCAGGATCGTCGCCGTCGAACCGTCCGACTCGCCGGTCCTCAGCGGCGGCGAGCCGGGTTCCCACAAGATCCAGGGCATCGGCGCCGGTTTCATCCCCGACAACCTCGACATGTCGCTGGTTGACGAAACCATCACGGTCAGCAACGTGAACGCGTTTTCGATGGCTCGCCGCCTGGCTCGCGAAGAGGGCATTCTGGCCGGCATCTCCTCGGGCGCCGCGTGTGCGGCCGCCCTCGAGATCGCCGCTCGTGCCGAGATGGACGGCAAGCTCATCGTCTTTGTCGTGCCTTCGACCAGCGAACGCTATATCTCGACCGATCTGTTCGCCGGGCTCGGGTGAGCCAAATCAGGCGGGAAGCCTGACCCACAGAGGTCGAGGATCGATCGTGACCTCCACCGGCAGGGTGCCGGCCACGTCGCCGTCGATCTGGTAGGACACCTTCACATCGGGCACCGCGCTTTCAATCCGGACGCGGCCGGTGATCCGGCGGACGACATCGTCGCGGCGCACGTGGCCACCGCTCGGCATCGACAGCAGAAATGCCATCGCGACCCGCCGCCCGCCCGACTTCTGGGCGACAACCTCGAGGTCATCCCGGAACGGATCGGCGCCAGGCGTTGCGTGGACTTTTCCGGCGTAGCACCGCGAGGTGCCGACGATGACCCAGCCCGCCTCTTCCGCAAGACCGTCACCGGTCACCCGCATCCGCGGCAGGGGCGTGCCGGTGGCGACCTCCAACACGGCCTGCAGGGCCACGCCGACCCGTCCTCCGAACCGTTTGAACCCGGGCCGCAACCTCTCGAGAACGTGAGAATCGGGCCCCGCCGACAACATCAGGAGCACGATGTCGTCGTGGTCGGTCCGCCCCACCCGCATCGCCCGGTCCTCGCCCGCCAGCAGGGCCGTGACCGACCGTTCAACCGGGCGCGGAATGTCGAACTCGTAGGCCAGCACCGAGGTGGTGCCTCCGGGCAGGACGCCGATGGCGGTCGCGCTGCCGAGCAGACCCCTGGCGACCTCGTTGTAGGTGCCGTCGCCACCGAAGGCGAAGACCAGGGGTCGTTCCTCGGCGGCCGCCAGCGCGGCGAGTTCGGTCGCATGGCCGCGACCCCGGGTCATCCAGAACTCGAGCTCCACCCCGGCTGAGCGGGCGGCGGCATCAAGCGCCTTCCGCCGGCGCAGCAGTCTCCCACCACCCGCTGTCGGGTTGAGGATCACCGGCACCGGGGTCAATCCGACTCCCGTCCCTCGAACAGACGGCCTTCGGCGTCGCGCGGTTCGAGACCGAGGTGGCGGTAGGCGCGCGCGGTGACTGTCCGCCCCCGCGGGGTCCGCTGCAGCAGCCCGATCTGCAGCAGATACGGTTCGTGGATGTCCTCGAGGGTGCCGCGGTCCTCGCCGATCGAGGCCGCCAGCGCTCTCAGCCCCACCGGACCACCGTCGTAGATATCGATGATCGTCGCCAACAACTGCCGGTCGAGGTGGTCGAGACCGAAGGCGTCAACCTCCATCTGCTCGAGCCCCCACTGCGTCGCCTCCAGGGTCACGGTCTCCGATCCCAGGTGGTGCGCGAAGTCGCGGACCCTTCGTAACAACCGGTTGGCGATGCGCGGGGTGCCGCGCGCGCGGCGCGCGATCTCGGCTGCGGCATCGTCGGAGACCTCGATCCCTAAAATCCCGGCGGAACGCGCGACGATCACGGCGAGATCGTCGGCGGGGTAGAACTCGAGGCGGTGGACGATCCCGAAGCGGTCGCGCAAAGGGGCGGTCAGGAGACCAGTGCGGGTGGTTGCCCCGACCAGGGTAAAGCGGGGCAGGCTCAACCGCACGCTGCGTGCCGCGGGCCCCTGGCCGATCACCAGATCGAGTTCGAAGTCCTCCATGGCCGGATAGAGGATCTCCTCGACCGCCGCCGGCAGCCGGTGGATCTCGTCGATGAAGAGCACATCGCCGGCCTGGAGGTTGGTCAGCATCGCCGCAAGATCGCCGGCCCGCTCGAGAACCGGACCGGAGGAGATGTGCAGCTCGGCCCCCATCTCGTGGGCGATAATGTAGGCGAGGGTCGTCTTGCCGAGACCCGGGGGACCAAAGAACAGCGCGTGGTCGAGGGCTTCACCCCGGTGACGGGCAGCCTTGACGAACACCCCGAGGTTGGTGGTCAAACGCTCCTGCCCCACGAACTCTTCGAGACGCCGCGGCCGCAGGGTCTCCTCGAGCGGCAGCTCTTCGGGTCGAACGTCGCCGGTCAAGACTTCGTCAGTCACCATGCGACTTTATCCTATCGTCAGCGCGTCAGCTTCTGCAGCGCCAGGCGGAGGAGCTCGCCGAGGTTCTCATCCCCGCCGTCCGCCGCCACCACATCCACTGCCCGCGCCGCGTCCCGTTGTGAATAGCCGAGATTGACGAGCGCGGAAACCGCATCTCCGCGGGTTGTGTCCGGCGACGATGTAGCGGGCCCCAAGCGGTCCTTGAGTTCGAGGAGAATTCTCTCCGCGGTCTTCTTGCCGACGCCCGGGCTGCGCTGCAAGAGCGCCAGATCCCTCGTTTCGACGGCGGTTGCAAGCTCTGCAGCCGTCACGGCGGAGAGGACGCCGAGGGCCGTCCTCGGGCCCACCCCCGCCACCGAGATCAGCTTCTCGAAAGCGTCGAGGTCCCGGCGGTCCGGAAAGCCGAACAGCACGATGGCATCGTCCCGCACCTGGGTGTGGATCCAGAACACCGCACTGTCCCCGTCACTCAGGCGTTCGAATACGCGCAGCGTGGTCGCCACCTGATACCCGACACCACCCACGTCCACGAGCACCGTCCCGGGTTCAACCCGGACCAGACGGCCCTCGAGCCGACCGATCATGAGTTGGTGGGTGCGAAGCGCTGCAGCAGTTCGTTGTCGACCGTCACCACGGTGTCGCGTCGGCGTTCGTTGAGGATCGATTGCATCAGTTGACCGGCCCGGTCGGCCATCAGGCGAGCGCGCAGGTTCTCCATCTCGGCCGCGAGCTCGAATTCGTCCGCACGCACCACGTTGGTCACCCGAACGACCATGAAGCCGTTGTTGCCGGCGTCCACCGGCTCGAGCACGTCCCCGACCGCGGCCGCAAACACCACACCGTCGATGGCGGGCACGATCCCGAGGTCACCAACCTGGGTGCCGCGGCGATGGCCGTCAGCTGCGGTCACGGACGACCCGATCTCCCCGGCCAGGAGGGCGGCGTCCTCGCCCGCCCGCCAGCGCTGGGCCACCGCGGATGCCTGTTCCCGGGCAAGTGCCACGGCTTTTTCGCGGCGCAGGTTCTGTTCGACCGCGAGCCGGACATCCTCGAAAGGCCGGATGCCCTCCGGGCGGATCTCGGCCAGCTGCCACACCATCCAACCGCGCGGCACGGCCACGGGGCCCGCGATCTGGCCGACCTCGGCGGCAAACGCCTGGTCGGCGAGTGTGCTTCCCTGAACCGTACCCGGGATAATCTCACCGGCCGAGAAGGAGGGGCTCTGATTCAGCACCACCGCCTCATCCTCGTCGGCCAACACCTGCCACGCCTCTTCGGTCATCGGTTGCTCGGATTGCAGACGGCTCGCCAATGCCTCCGCCCGCGACGCAGCCTCCGCAGCCGCGCGGCCTTCCAAGACGGCGAAACGGACCTGTTCCTCCACTTCCTCGAACGGTCGCTGGTGCTCCGGCCGGAATGCATCGACCCGGATGATGTGGTAGCCGAACTGGCTCTTGATGGGACCGACGATCTCGCCCGGTTTGGCCGAGAACACGGCATCTTCGAACTCCTTGACCATGCGGCCGCGACCGAACCACCCGAGATCGCCCCCTTCGCCCGCCGACCCGGTGTCGTCGGAGTGTTTGGCTGCGATTTCACCAAAATCCGCGCCGGTGCGCGCGATCTGGGCGACGCCTTTGGCGTGGAGCTCGGCGTCCGTCCGCTCTTCTTCGGAGGCGTTGGGCGAAACCTGGATCAGGATGTGGCGTGCGTTGGCCTGCTCACCTTCGAGGAACTCGTCCTTGTGGGCGTCGTAGTAGGCCCGAAGCTCGCTCTCTTCGACCGGCAGCGTCCGCCGCAGCTTGGAGGTCTCGACGACGAGATAGCGCAAGACGCGCTGTTCGTCGCGATGGTAGTCGGCCGATGTTCTTTCGTACTCGGCCTGGGCCTCGTCCTCGGAGATCTCGACCCCGGCGAGAAAGGGCTCGTAACGAACCCTGACGACCTCGAGGTCGACCTGCTCGCGCTGGCGGCGAAACTCCCGTTCGACCTCGGCGTCACCGACCCAGGCGCTGCGCTCGGCCAACCCGTTGAGCTTGCCGATCGTCAGGTCCTCGGTGAGCCGGGCCTCGAACTCCTGCGGCGACATGCGGAAATATCCGCGAACGATCCGCTCGTAGGTCTCGGCGCCTACGAACCCGCCGTCCTCGCGTTGAAAGGACGGGTTCTCGAGGATCGCCTGGCGAAGCTCTTCGGCGGTCACGATGACCCCGATGCGCGCTGCCTCGGTGAGCTGGAGTTCACGGTTGATGAAATAGTTGGCCGTCTGACCGGCAAGATCCACCTGGTCGCGGAGCTCGTTCCAGCGCTCGCCGTAGATCTGTGAAAAGCGTTGGTCGAGACGCCGCATTTCGTTGAGAAACTCCTGTTCGGAGACCGCCCGTTTGCCGACTCTCACCGCCGGCTGGCCGCCGCCGCCCCCGCCCGCGCGTCCCGCGCCCCAGTCAACGAACACCAACAACACGAACACGAGCACCACGCCCCACAGAATGAACTTGAGATGACGCAGGTTGTCGCGCAACCACTTGAGAGCCATGCAGTCCTCCACCCGACCGACGCGTCGGGACAGCGCAGTGTAGCGGAGCCGACCTGGCGCTGCAACCTCATCAACCGCCGTCGGGCCCTCGGTTGAGGGCTCGAATTCCTCTCCACCGGGCGCCCTTCACGGTCCGGCTTGCCGCTTGTAAAGGGCCGTGTTACCGTGGCTTTTGGAGGAACGACGGCCGTGGCGAGAGGCTTGGAGCTCGACTGGATAGTGATCCGTGTGCAACCGCTGAGAACCCTCTTGGCGGTGCTGATGGTCGGTCTCATCGCGGCGGCACTGGTTTACTTCGCGTACAAGAGCCTCAACCTTCCGCCTCAGGCCCGGGCCAGTCGGGCGATCGACCGTGCCGCGGCCGCCCTGGCTGACGCCGAGGGCCAGACCCTGCCCGCGCAGTGGCGCGGCGAACTCCGCAACGCCTCCGAGCAACTCGACTCCGCGCGCGCCGTGTTCATTGAAGGGCGCTGGGAGGAGGCGGAGACGCTTGCCGACGGCGCGCGGCGGCGGTTCGAAGCCCTCGCGGGGGCCGGCGGTGAACTGGTCGGAGCGGGCAAGTTCTTCAGCCTCGAGGGGCGGGTCGAGATCCAGCGCGCGGGCCAAACCGGGTGGGAGGGCGGTCACGAACAACAGCCCGTCTTCAACGGCGATTTTGTCCGCACCGGACGCGACGGCGAGGCCGAGATCCTGTTTGCCGACGGCAGCCTGTATCGCATCGCGCCCAACTCGCTGCTCGAGATTCACACCGAAATGTCGGCGGAGTCGAGCGGCACCGTCAAAATGGTGGTGGGCCGGATCAACGTCTATACGTCGGGAACCCCCTCGACCGTGACCACCGACACCGCCTCGACCGAGATCGACCGCGACAGCCGGGTTGCGGTCGACGTGGCCGCCGACGATCAGAAGACCCGGGTCTCGACGTTCCAGGGCTCGGCCAAGGTTCGCAGCACCCGCGGTGACGAGATCGTCATCCGCGAGCGCGAGGCGGTCGCCACCACCTCGGGTGGGGCGATTTCCGAAAAGCAACAGATCCCGGCCGCCCCTCTGCCGACCTCGCCGCAGAACAACGTCGGTTTCGATGTCGGCCAGCAGCAGGTCATCGAGCTCGCGTGGCGGGGCCGGCCGGCCTCGGGGACGGTTCATCTCCAGGTCGGACGCTCCAAGACTTTCGATGCGACCCAGCTCGACGTGGACGCGCCCAACCTCGCCAAGGACGCGGCACGCATGCGGTTGGTCAACCCGGGCACCTATTTCTGGAGGGTCGCGTGCCGTCTCGGAGATTCGCCTGCCTCGGAGTGGAGCTCGGCGCGACGGTTCCGGGTCTATTCGTCGGTCAGCAACGAGGCTCTCGAGGACACCACTCCGCCCGAGCTGACCATCAACCCGATGCAACAGCTCGGCCGAATGTTCATCATCGAGGGAACGACCGAGATCGGCGCCACCATCACCATCAACGGTGAACGGGTCGAACTCGGCGTCGCAGGGCAAATTCCGCAAGACGGTGGAGATGTTCAAGGAGGGATGGAATGACATCCTGATCGTCGCCACCGATCCATCGGGCAATCACAGCGAACACCGCGAACGCGTGTTCGTGGAGGTTTATTGATGCATCTTTCCAGCCTTTTCGGGCTGTTCTCTTCCGATCTCGCCATCGACCTCGGCACGGCCAACACCCTCGTCTACGTACGAGGCCGCGGTATCTGTGTGTGCGAGCCGTCCATCGTCGCCGTCAACCGGATCACCAACCGGGTCGAGGCGGTCGGCGCCAAGGCCAAGGAAATGCTGGGCAAGACGCCCTCGAACATCCAGGCCATCCGCCCGATGAAGGACGGCGTGATCGCCGACTTCGAGGTCACCGAAAAGATGCTCGAGCACTTCATCCGCAAGGCGCACGGGCGCTCGTTCCTGGTCAGGCCGCGGATCATCATCTCGGTGCCGTCAGAGATCACGCAGGTCGAGAAGCGCGCCGTCAAGGACACCGCGCTCAAGGCCGGCGCGTCGGAGGTCTACCTCATCGAGCAGGCCACCGCGGCGGCCATCGGCGCCGGGCTTCCGATCACCGAGCCCTCGGGCAACATGATCGTGGACATCGGCGGCGGGACGTCAGATGTCGCCGTGATCTCGCTCGCCGGCGTGGTCTACTCGCGTTCGGTCCGGGTCGCCGGAAATGAAATGGACGAGGCGATCATTCACTACCTCAAAAAGAAATACAACATTTTAGTCGGCGAGCGCACCGCGGAGCAGATCAAGATCGCGATCGGGTCGGCCTACCCCCTCGATGAGCCCCTGACCATGGAGGTGAAGGGACGGGACCTCGTGGAGGGAGTGCCGAAAAACCTGACGATCACCGACGAGGAGATCCGGGAGGCCCTTACCGAGATCGTGTCGACGATCGTGGACGCCGTCCGCAACGCCCTCGAACAGACACCCCCGGAGCTCTCGGCAGACATCATCGACAAGGGGATCATCCTCGCCGGGGGCGGCTCGCTGCTCAAGAACCTCGACAAGCGCCTGCGCGAGGAAACCGGTCTGCCGGTGGCCCACTGCGAGGAGCCTGGTTCGGCTGTGGTCCGCGGAACGGGCATGATGCTGACCAACATCGACCTTCTGCGCAAGATCGCCATCAGCTGAACGGCCGTCGTCGCGGTATCATGGCGGGGTGTTTGATCTCGGCCCGTGCTCGTGTCGTGTTTTCGGGCTGGAGGTGGTAGCTCGATGACGGGTTCACGGCCGCCCGCACTCCTCACGATCCTGCTGTGGATCGTCCTCGAGGCCATCGCTGCATGGCAGGTCCGAACTCCTGAGGGCGCCCCCCTGCTGGTGACCTGGGTTCGAGCGGTCGTCCAACCCGTGGCCTGGTCGGCGCAGCAGATCGGCAACCTGGCCAACGACATCGGCGTCGGCACCACCGACCTGCAGCAGGTGATCGTCAACAACCGTACTCTACGGTTCGAGGTCGAACGCCTCGCGGCACGAAACCTTCTCCTCGAGGAGGATCTGGCGGCGCTCCGCGATGCCACCTCCTTGGTGGAGGACAGCGTCGGCTACTCGAACGGCACCGTCATCGCTCGCTGCACCTTCCGCGATCTTGCGGCCGGTTCCATGGAGGTCCGGACCGCCTCCGTGGTCTACCTGCCACGCGATACGCCGGCGATCACCGCCGGCGGTCTGGTCGGCCGCGTGGTGCGCAGCGAGGGCACCCGCCACTGGCTCCAGTTGATCACCCACGGCGCCGCGGCAGCGGCCGTACAAACCCCTGACGGCGGCGTGCGGGGGCTTGTCGTCGGCACCGGCGAAGACACCCTCACCGTCGCCTATGTTCCCCGCCAGGCCATGCTCGAAAAGGGCGAGGTCCTGCTCACCAGCGGCGGCGACGGCATCTTTCCACCCGGCATCACGACAGCCACCGTGGTCCGGGTGCGGGAGACCAACGACCCGTTTCTGGAAATCGGAGCGGCGCCGACGGCTGATCTGCGCTCCACCCGCGTCGTCATGTTCCTCCCGTTGTGGTCGGCGAAGGGCGGCGGTGAGACCGAATGAGAAATACCCGCTTCCACGACGCCGACCGGACCTGCATGTCTCAATGCCTCCACGGCGTGGCGAGGACCTCGCGACATGCGGCTTAAACTGATCCTGCTGGTTGTCCTGACCCTCCTGGTTCAACGCACGCTCGGTCTGCCCGGGATGCCGCCGTGGACGGCGGAGATCCTGCTGCCCGTGGTGTGGATCGTGGCCGCCGCGCTGCTCCAGAAGGAACGGACCTGGCCGTACGAGGCCCTCCTGCTCGGTCTGGCATGGGACGTGTTGTTCGAACCGATCATCGGCCCCGGGGGGATCGCATGGAGCGCGGCGGGTCTCGCCCTGTATGCTCTCGCCGGCGTGGTTGCCGACCGGTCGCCGAAGGCCTGGGCCGGGTTTGGGCTGGTCGGCGCCGCAACGATCACCCTGGTACAAAGGGCAGCCGTCGTCCCCCTCGGTCTCCCACTCGCCCTCAGCCTGGGCCATTGGTTGCGTACCGTCGTTTTCACCGCTGGATGGTGCGGTCTCGTGGCTGCCGTCCTCGCCCTCGATCTCCCCGGTCAGTGGCGGAACTACCGGGCTCGAAAGCTGCGCTGAGATCATGGAAATACGAGAAGACATCGGCCCCCTCCGCCGCCGCACCGTGGTGATGTTCATACTGGTTTTCGCGGTCCTCGGCCTGGTCCACCTGCGGCTGGTCCACCTCCAGTTGGTGCATGGCGCCGAGTGGCGAAACCTCGCAGAGAACAACCGTCTCCGGCGGCTGCCGTTGCCCGGGCCGCGCGGCTGGATCTACGACAGGCGGGGCGAGGTGGTCGCTGAAAACGTCCCTTCCTGGGAGCTCCTGCTGTTCCCCGATGAGGCGTCAAACCTCGATGAGACCGGCCTCTTTCTCGCCCGAGAGGGGATTACCGAGACCCAGACCTTTCGCGAGCTCCTCGCCGAGCGCCGCATCGGCCGCCAGGCGCCGCTCGTGGTCGGGGAGAACCTGACGTGGAACCAGGTCGCGGCCGTCCATTCGCACCAGGGCGACCACCCGGAACTCTCGGTGGTCAGCCGCTTTCGCCGCCACTACCCGTATGCCCTCCTCACAGCCCACGCCGTCGGCCATCTGCGCCCGATCTCGAAAAGCGAGGTGGAGGAGAGCCCGGATCTCGAGCCCGACTCGATGGTCGGAGCCACCGGTATCGAGGGCAACCAGGAGGACTTCCTCGCCGGCACGTCGGGGCACCGGTGGATGATGGTTTCGGCCGTTGGACGCCAATTGGGGGTCGTGCGCGAAACGCGGCCGACTGCCGGAAACGATCTCGGCGCCGCCCTCGACATGTCGCTGCAACGGGCGGCCGCCGAAGCCTTGGGTGATCGGGCCGGCGGTGTCGTCGCCCTCGACCCGCGCAACGGTGCGGTTCGCGTCCTTTACTCCTCCCCGAGTTTCGATCCCACCGTTTTCGGCGGCCGGTTGAGCAGAGCCGACTGGCAGGCGTTGCAGGAGGACCCCGATCACCCCCTGCAGAATCGATGCCTGCAGGGGGTCTATCCACCAGGTTCGACCATCAAGCCCTTCCTCGCTCTCGGGGGCTTGAGCGAAGGCCTGATCGACCCACAGACAACCGTTTACTGCAACGGGTCCATCGTGCTGTACGGTCATCGATTTCACTGTTGGCGGCGTGGTGGTCACGGGTTTGTCAATCTCAACCAGGCGATCGCCGAGTCGTGCGATGTCTACTTCTACCTCCTCGGTCAGAAGCTCGGGAATCGACGGCGTGGACAGGTGGTTGCGCCGCTTCGGATTCGGTGAAAAGACCAGGCTCGATCCGCCGTTCGAGTCGGCGGGTTTGATCGGAGGCCCCGAGTGGAGCCTGAGAGTCCGCAAGACGCCGTGGTATCCGGGGGAGGCGGTGTCCATGTCAATCGGCCAGGGCCCGCTGCTGGTGACTGTGGTGCAGCTCGCTCGGGCCTATGCCATGCTCGCGAACGGTGGCCGCCCGTTGCAACCAAACCTGGTACCGACGGACACCGAGAGCGCCGGGCCGCTCGAGATCGATCCGTACAACCTGGAGTCGGTCAACGCCGCCCTTGCCGAGGTGATCCACGGGCCCCACGGTACGGCGCGCAGGTTGGATGCCCTCCCCATGGCCGGCAAGACCGGGACAGCTCAGGTCGTCCGTCTCCAGGAGGGCGTGGCGAACGCGGGACTCGCATCCCACCTCCGGCACCATGCCTGGTTCGTGGGCTGGGCACCGCTCGACGCGCCCGAGATCGTGGTCGCAGTGATCGTCGAGCACGGCGGCGACGGGAGCCGCTCTGCGGCACCCGTGGCGGGACGCGTCGTCGAGGCCTACCTCGGTCTGACCCCCGAGAATCAGGGCCCGCTTGTCATCGAGGCCGACCCGGCCCCGGAGACTCCTCAACCCGTTACCGCGGGGAACTGATCACCGCGTGGAGGTGATCGCCGCTCTCGCGACGATACCCGGTTAGAATCGGACCGTGGAACATCGTCTCGACCCCTGGATCATCCTCGCCGTCGTCGGGCTGCTCGGGGCGTCGCTGCCGACCCTGCACAGCGTCTCCCGCGTGATCGGCAGCAACCTGCTGCTCCGTCAACTGCTGTGGGGGATCGCGGGTCTGGTGATCCTGTGGTTGATGTCGCGGGTACGGGTCGATATCTACGAACGGGCGGCACCTTTTCTTTACGCCATCGGCCTCGTGGCGTTGGTTGCCGTTCTCGTTTTCGGAGTCGCCCGTGGTGGCAACCGCGCCTGGATAGCCCTGGGGCCGATCACCGTGCAACCGAGCGAATTCGCCCGGCTCAGTACCATCCTCCTCGCTGCGGCGTGGGTTGCCAGCCGAGGCGCACGAACCCTCCGCCTGCATCAGGCCGCCATCACCGCCGCGATCGTCGCCGCGCCCGTTTTCCTCATCATCCTCGAGCCCGATATGGGTGTCGTTCTGACCTACGTGCCGATCCTGGCGGCTGCGCTGTGGCTCGGCGGTCTGCCGCGGGTCGTCTGGGCGCTGCTGATCGTCATCGCGATCATCGGCATCAATGTCACTTGGCACTACGCGCTGAAACCGTATCAGAAGGAGCGGGTGCGTACGGTGATCAACCCCGAACGCGACCCCTTTGGCGCCGGCTACCAGGTTCGGCAGTCGAAGATCGCCGTCGGCTCCGGCGGTGTCTCGGGCCACGGTCTCGGTCAGGGCAGCCAATCACAGCTCCGCTTTCTGCCGGCGCAGCACACGGACTTCGCCTTTGCTGTGTGGGCCGAGGCGACAGGCTTCTTCGGAACCACCATGCTCCTTCTCGCGTACGCACTGTTGTTGGGAAGGATCGCCAACGTGGCCCTCACCACTGAAAGCAGATTCGGGGTCGCCCTGACCGTCCTGGTCGGCGCCTGGTTGACCTTCCAGGTCGTGGTGAACCTCGGCATGGTCCTGGGTTGGCTCCCCACCACAGGTGTCACACTCCCCCTGTTTTCATATGGAGGCTCGTCGTTGATTTCCACCTGCGCCGCCCTCGGAGTCGTCCAGGCCGTGTGGCGCTACCGTCTGGTGAACCAGTAGTGGGCACGGTCCTTTTTCTGTCGGTCAACCCGTTCGAGACCCGGGTGGCGGTCGTCGAAAACTCCCGCCTGGTGTCCTATCGGGCGGAGCGCCACCGCACGTCGTCGGTGGTCGGAAACCTGTACAAGGGGCGCGTCAATCGGGTACTCCCGGGGATGCAGGCGGCATTCGTCGACATCGGTCTCCACCGTAACGCCTTTCTCTACGTCCGCGAGGCCGGCGGCATCCTCGACGATTTCACCGATATCTTCCTTGCCGAGGACGGCTCCGCGCTGCAACCGGATCCGTCCAACTCGGATATTTCGGATCTGCTGCGCCAGGGGCAGGAGGCCCTCGTCCAGGTAGTGAAAGACCCCCTCGGCACCAAGGGCGCGCGGCTCACCACCCACATCAGCCTGCCGGGACGCTTTCTCGTCTATCTGCCGAACGTCCGCCAGGTCGGGATCTCGCGCCGCATCTCGGACCCCGATGAGCGGACCCGGCTCAAGGAGATGGCCGAGGCCTTCGGTGACGCCGGTGGGTGGATCGTGCGCACGGCGGGCGAGGATCGGAAACAGCCGGAGCTCGAGGCCGACCGCCGGATCCTTCTCCAGTTCTGGGAGCGAATTCAGCAGCAGGCCGAGGGCGCCCGCGCCCCGTGCCTCATTCACCGGGAACTGAGCCCGGTCCTGCGTTCGGTCCGCGACATGTTCACCCAGGCGGTCTCCGAGGTGTGGATCGACGACGAGGAGAGCTTCGAGGAGATCCTGGACTACTTCGAACAAACCGACCCCCACCTGGTCGACCGGGTCAAGCTCTACCGCCAGGCCACCGACCTCATGAGCTCTTTCGGGATCGACCGCGAGCTGGAAAAGGCCCTGAAGCCCAGGGTGTGGCTCAAATCCGGCGGTTATCTGGTCATCAACCAGACCGAGGCCCTGGTCACCATCGACGTCAACACCGGCAAGTTCGTCGGGCTCGAATCGCTCGAGGAAACGGTCTTCACGCTCAACCTGGAGGCCACCCTGGAGATCGTGCGCCAGCTCCGTCTGCGCGACCTCGGCGGGATCATCGTCATCGATTTCATCGACATGGAAGAGGCCGAGCACCGGGGCATGGTTTATGAAACCCTCGCCGCGGAGCTCGCCAACGACCCCGCCCGCACCCAACTCCTGCCGATGAGCGACATCGGTCTGGTCCAGCTGACCCGCAAGCGGACCCGGCCCAGCCTCGAACGGACCCTGAGCCGCGAGTGCCCCTACTGCCACGGTTCTGGACGCATCAAAGCGCTGCCCACAGTGTGCCTGGAGATCCGCAGGGAGCTCCTGGCCGCCACGGCCGGCGATATCGACCACCAGGTCTCACTCACCGTCCACCCGGCGATCTCGCACTATCTTCAGGGGCCGTTTCGGGATCTCATGCGTGAGCTCGAAGACGTCCACGGGCTGCACATCATCCTGTGCGAAAACCCCCTCCTGCACGAGGAGCAGTTCGAAATCTCGGTGTGATGCGTCGAGGAAATCAGAGGGGCTCGTACAGCGTGCGCCGCTGCCTCGGCGTGTAGCCGGCGCCGCGGATCGTCCGCTCCATATCGTCCTGACTCATGCGAAATCTCGCGCCTGCCGCCGCGACGACGTTCTCCTCGAGCATGATCGAGCCGAGATCGTCGGCGCCGAAATAGAGCGACAGCTGGCCGATCTTGGCGCCCTGCGTCACCCACGAGCCCTGGACGTGGTCCACATTGTCGAGCGCGAGGCGGGAGATGGCGAGCGTCCGCAGGTAGTCGAACCCCCCCGAGGTCGTGACCTCGCCCTCGAGGTCGGTCGCCTGATCCTGGAAGGTCCATGGGATGAAGGCGGTAAAGCCGCCGGTGGCGTCCTGGACATCGCGGACACCGAGAAAGTGCTCGACCCGCGCGGTCGTCGGTTCGCCGACCCCGAACATCATGGTGGCGGTGGTCCGCAGACCGAGGTCGTGCGCCGTGCGATGGACGTCGAGCCACTGCCGGGTTGAGGCCTTGGTGCGCGACCAGATCCGACGGCGGGTCTCGTCTTCGAGGATCTCGGCCCCGCCTCCGGGGATCGAGTCCAGCCCCGATTCGACGAGGCGGCTGATGACGTCCCGGACCGCCATCTTTTCGAGTTTGGCGAGATACCAGATTTCGGGCACCGAGAAGGCGTGGAGGTGGATTTGTGGGAAGGTTCGTTTGAGGTCCGACAGCAGGCCTTGGTAGTAGGGCAGGCGAAGCTCCGGATGAACGCCTCCCTGGAGGAGTATTCCGGTCCCACCGGCGGCCACGGTCTCCGAAACCTTGGCTGCGATCTCGGCAAACGGCAACACGTAGGCATCGTCGTCCTTGGCGGTCCGGTAGAAGGCGCAGAACCGGCAGCGATAGATGCAGACGTTGGTGTAGTTGATGTTGCGATCGACGATGAAGGTGGCCTCGTCACCAGGATTCTTGCGCCGCCTCACCGCCGCCGCCGCCTGCCCGAGTTCGAGCAGCCCGCCGTCGTCGAACAGGGTCCGGATCTCGGCTCTGGTGAGACGGTCGCCTGCGATCGCTTTGTCGAGGATTGAATCTACGGAATGGCTCATATTTCTTTGTAACACCGCGAACGCCGTCGGCGTTCCCGCAAGGGGCTTATGGGGCAGTGGCCGGCCGCTGCGCGGCCTGGCAGTGGGGCGGTGGGCCTTTCACGATGGCCGTGAGCGGCTGAAGCTCTCGATCTCGACCACAGCCTCACTGCCCCATCGCCTACGCCCATTGCCTCACTGCCTCATTGCCCCACTGCCTCAGCCTTGGGACATCGCCTCGAGAAACTCCTTGTTGTCCTCGGTTTTCGACAGGCGTTCGAGGAGTAGCTCCATGGCCTCCACCGGCGACAGCGACGACAGGACCTTGCGCAGGACCCAGATCCGGCGCAGCTCCCACTCGTCGATCAGGAGCTCTTCCTTGCGGGTGCCGGACTTGTGGATATCGATGGACGGAAAGACCCGCCGCTCCACGAGCTTGCGGTCGAGGTGGACCTCCATGTTGCCGGTTCCCTTGAACTCCTCGAAAATCACGTCGTCCATCCGCGACCCGGTGTCGACGAGCGCGGTGCCGACGATGGTCAGACTGCCGCCCTCTTCGATATTGCGCGCGGCGCCGAAGAATCTCTTCGGTTTCTGCAGCGCGTTGGAATCGACACCACCCGACAAGACCTTTCCAGAAGGCGGCACCACGGTGTTGTAGGCCCGTGCCAGTCGGGTGATCGAATCCAGGAGAATCACGACGTCGCGCTTGTGCTCGACCAGGCGTTTGGCTTTTTCGATGACCATCTCGGCGACCTGGACGTGGCGGGTCGCCGGTTCGTCGAAGGTCGAGGAGATGACCTCACCGGTCACCGACCGCTCCATGTCCGTGACCTCCTCCGGGCGCTCGTCGATGAGCAGGACGATGAGCGCGACCTCGGGGTCGTTGGCGGTGATCGAATTGGCGATCGCCTGCAGCATCATCGTCTTGCCGGTGCGCGGCGGAGCCACCAGGAGACCGCGTTGTCCCTTGCCCAACGGCGTCACCAGATCCATGACGCGGGCGGTCATGTTGTCGGGCACCTCGAGCCGGATCCAATCCTCGGGATACAGCGGGGTCAGGTTGTCGAAGTGGATCTTCTCCATCGCCACCTCGGGCGGCTCGAAGTTGATCGCCTCGACCTTGATCAGCGCGAAGTAGCGCTCGCCCTCTTTGGGCGGCCGGATCTGACCCGAGACCGTGTCCCCGGTGTGGAGGTTGAACCGGCGGATCTGCGACGGCGACACATAGATGTCGTCGGGGCCCGGGAGGTAGTTGTACTCGGGCGCCCGCAGGAAGCCGAAGCCTTCCGGCAGGACCTCCAACACACCTTCTCCGAAGATCAGCCCCTCGGCCTCGGTCTGGTGCTGGAGAATGCTGAAGATGAGGTCCTGGCGCCGCATCCCCGCCGGGTTTTCCACCCCGAGACCCTTGGCCGCGCCGCTGAGCTGGCTGATGCTCATCTCCTTGAGCTGGTTCAAGTCGAGCCGCCCCTCCGGGGTCTCGCCATCCCCACCCACCGTTTCCTCGATTTCTTCATCCTCGAGATCGAGTGGGATCACCACCGCTTCTTCTGTTTCACTTTTCTTCTTCTTGGTTACCATCATTCACTCCGTCGCCGTTCTCTCCACCTCGACACCATGGCGTCGATTCCTGCCAATACTTCGCGTCGTCCCTCGCCGGTCCGCACGCTCACCGCCGCCGGCGGAACGTGCAGGCCGAGTTCCCGTTGCACGGCCTGCTGCATCTTCGCGCGTTGCCCGCGACCCACCTTGTCGGCCTTGGTGAGAATGACCTCGCGGTCGCAACCCGAAGCCATGAGCAGTTCCTGCAGGTCGCGATCCCGTACCGTCAATCCGTGGCGGATGTCCACCAGCGCCACCACGCCTGCGAGACGCTCCTCGGTGGCGATATAGGTTCCGAGGGCCTGGCCCCATTCCTCGCGCAGCTGCCGGCCGACCTTGGCGAATCCATAGCCGGGCAGGTCCACGAGGTAGAAGGAGCGGTTGATGAGAAAGAAATTCAGAGTCCGCGTTTTTCCCGGGGCTTTGGCGACTTTCGCCATCGTCCGTTTGAACAGCCAATTGAGAAGACTCGACTTGCCGACGTTCGACCGGCCCGCCACCGCGACATGGGGAAACCACTCCCCCGGCCGGTCCTGCGGCCGCAGCGACGAGCCGCGAAATTCGACTTCTGAAATTTCCAAGGATCAATGAGCCACCGGGGGCACGTCGAGCCGTGCCTCCGAGCCGCCGGCCGGTGCGGCCACGTCGGCGTCCTTCGCGCCCACCAGAGCATGGGACAACACCTGGTCGATGTGATCGACAAAGTGGAACGTCATGTCTTCGCGGACGTCTTCGAGAATGTCCTCGAGGTCTTTCTCGTTCTCGGCCGGCATCACCACTTCATGGATGCCGGCACGATAGGCGGCGAGGATCTTCTCCTTGACCCCTCCCACCGGCAGGACGTGGCCGCGAAGGGTGATTTCTCCGGTCATCGCGAGGTCGACACGAACCGGCGTCTTGGTAAATGCGGACACCAGCGCGGTCGCGAGGGTGATCCCGGCGGAGGGGCCGTCCTTGGGTATCGCGCCCTCGGGCACGTGGACGTGGACATCGGTCTTTTCAAACACCTCGATGTCGATGCCGAGCGACTCCGCCTTTGCGCGGACATACGACAGGGCCGCTCGAGCCGATTCCTGCATGACATCGCCGAGCTGCCCGGTCAGGGTGAGCAGGCCCTTGCCGCGCATCAGGGTGGCCTCGGTCAGCAGCAATTCACCGCCGACCTGGGTCCAGGCGAGACCTGAGGCCGCACCGATCTCGGGCTCCTGCTCCCGACGCTGTGTGCGGTAGCGCGGTTTGCCGAGCAGTTCTCCGATGGTGTCCGTGCCGATTTTGATGGCGGCGCCCTTTTTGAGCCTGTCCTTGAGTATTCGCCGCGCCATCTTGCGGCACACCGAGGCGATCTCGCGTTCGAGGTTGCGCACTCCCGCTTCGCGGGTGTAGCGCTCGATCAACAGCAGGATGGCCTCGTCCGCGACGGTGAGGTCGTACTTCTGCAGACCGTGCTTTTCGATCTGCCGCGGCAGCAGGAACTGGCGCCCGATCTCCTTCTTTTCCTGCGTGGTGTATCCCGACAACTGGATGACCTCCATGCGGTCGAGCAGCGCCGGCGGGATGGAGTGGGTGACGTTCGCAGTACAGATGAAAAAGACCTTGGACAGGTCGTACTCGACATCAAGGTAGTGGTCATGGAAGGTGTGGTTCTGCTCGGGGTCGAGGACCTCGAGGAGCGCGCCGGCCGGATCACCGCGGAAATCGGCCGCCATCTTGTCGACCTCGTCGAGCAACAGCACCGGGTTGACGGTTGCGCCTTTGCGCATCATCTGGATGATCTGACCGGGAAAGGCCCCGATATAGGTTCGCCGGTGTCCCCGGATTTCGGCTTCGTCACGCACGCCGCCGAGCGACAGCCGCACGAAGTTGCGACCGGTCGCGCGCGCGATCGACCGCGCCAGCGAGGTCTTCCCGGTGCCCGGCGGCCCCACGAAACACAGGATCGTACCGGTGGTCTTGCGCACCAGCTGGCGAACCGCCAGAAACTCGAGGATCCGGTCCTTGATCTTTTCCAGACCGTAGTGGTCTTCGTTGAGGACTTTTTCGGCGCGTTCGATGTCACGGATCTCCCGCGACGCCTTCTGCCAGGGCACCGCGAGCAGCCAATCCACGTAGTTCCGCGAAACTCCGGCCTCGGCGGAAACCGGCGGCATGCCCTCGAGACGGCGCAGCTCGATCTCCGCCTTCTCCTTGGCCTCGCTGCTCATCCCGGATTCTTCGATCTGCTTCTTGAGTTCCTCGAGTTCTTCCGTGTTGTCGCTGCGGCCGAGCTCTTCGTTGATCGCCTTGATCTTCTCCGACAGGTAGTACTCCCGCTGAGCCTTCTCCATCTGTTTCTTGACCCTTGAAGAGATGCGGCGGTCGATGTTGAGTTTTTCGATCTCCATGTCGAGAAGATCGTTGAGCCGCTGCATGCGGTCGAGGGGGTTGAGGATCTCGAGAAGCTGCTGTTTTTCGGCCGTCGGCTGCGACATGTGGGCGGCCAGAATGTCGGCAAACTGGTCCGGGTCATCGGTCTGCAGCGAGGCCAGGACGCCCTCCGCCGACAGGTGGTGCGACAGCTTGGCGTATTCCTTGAACAGCTCCACCAGACGCGCCATGTAGTCGGTAACGCCCTCGTCGACCACGGTCTGGAGGCGGAGCTTTTCGACTTCGGCCATCAGGCATTCGTCGTCTTCATCGAAGGAGAGGACGCGGGCACGGCTCAGGCCCTCGACCATCACTTTGATGTTGCCGGAGGCCAACTGCAGGTGCTGAACCACCCGAGCGACAACGCCGAGAGTGTAGATGTCCGCCGCACCCGGCTCGTCGACCTTGGGGTCCTTCTGGGTGGCCAGAAAGATGCGCTTGTCGGTTCGCGAGAGGGCGGCCTCGAGAGCGACAACCGAGGGTCGCCGGCCGACCACGAACGGCGCCATCATATGAGGATAGACCACCATGTCCCGCAGCGGGACGACCGGTAGGTGCACGGTTGAGGTTTGTGATGTCATGTGTGGGCTCTTTGCAGGGTGCGGGTTATTGTCGCGCTGCGGGGCCGGTCCGCCCGGCCTCGCAGTTGATTCTAGCTGACCTTGCGGACGACGGGGAGGGGCGATACGCGGCGTTCCACCACATCCCGTGAAATCAACAATTCTTTGAGGTCGGGCAGCGCGGGGATCTGATACATGATGTCGAGCATCAGTTCTTCGAGGATGATCCTCAGGCCCCGGGCGCCGACCTTGCGGGCGAATGCCTCTTCCGCCACCGCGTCGAGAGCGTCCGGAGTGAACGCGAGATCCACACCCTCGAAGGAGAGAACGGTCTGGTACTGGCGAACGAGGCAGTTCTTGGGTTCGGTGAGAATCCTCACCAGGGCTTCATGGTCGAGCTCGTGGAGGTTGGCGACCACCGGGATGCGACCGACGAACTCCGGAATCATCCCGTAACGGATCAGATCCTCGGGATGAACCTGAACGAAGAGCGCGGCCGAATGCGGCTCGTTGCCGCCGAGATCGACGCCGAACCCGAGGCGTTTCTGGTTGAGCCGCTCCGCGATCACGTCGTCGAGGCCGACAAAGGCGCCACCGCAGATGAAGAGGATGTTGGTGGTGTCGATCTGCAGGAACTCCTGGTGCGGGTGTTTGCGTCCACCCTGCGGCGGCACATTGGCCACCGTTCCTTCGAGGATCTTCAAGAGCGCCTGCTGAACACCCTCGCCCGAGACATCCCGGGTGATCGACGGGTTCTCCGCCTTGCGCGCGACCTTGTCGATCTCGTCGACGTAGACGATCCCGCGCTCGGCCGCCTCGCGATCGCCGCCGGCGGCCTGGTAGAGCCGGAGGAGGATGTTCTCGACATCCTCGCCGACATAGCCCGCCTCCGTCAGCGTGGTGGCGTCCACGATCGTGAATGGGACCTGGAGTTGTCTGGCCAGGGTCTGGGCGAGGAGGGTCTTTCCGGTCCCGGTCGGGCCGATGAGGAGGATGTTCGACTTCGAGAGCTCGACATCGTTGCGGCCCCGTCCGCTCTGGTACTCGATCCGACGGTAGTGGTTGTAGACCGCCACCGAGAGCTTCTTTTTTGCCGCGTCCTGTCCGATCACGTACTCGTCGAGGTGACTCTTGATCTCGTGCGGTTTCGGAAGGATCTGGTCGCGGGTCTTCGCCTCGTGAACCCGGTCTTCGGCAATGATATCGAGGCACACCTCGACGCACTCGTTGCAGATATAGACCGTCGGGCCGGCGATCAGCTTGCGCACCTCGTGCTGGCTCTTGCCGCAAAAGCTGCACCGCAGCATGTCGCCGTCGCGCTGGGACATCAGATCCTCCTCGCTTGATTGTATAACAAACGCCGTCTCGCCGAAACCGTTATCACACGGCTACTCTCTGGAAACAATGATCTTGTCGATCAGACCGTAGGTGAGCGCGGCCTCGGCCTCGAGGATGAAGTCGCGCTCGGTGTCCCCGTTCACCTTGTCGACGGGCTGCCCCGTGTGTTCGGCAAGGATCTCGTTGAGCCGCCCGCGCAGACGCATGATGTCCTTGGCGTGGATATCGATGTCGGAGGCCTGCCCCTGGAGACCCGACATCAGGGGCTGGTGGAGGAGCACCCTGCTGTGGGGGAGGGCAAAACGCTTGCCGGCGGCGCCTCCCGCAAGGAGGACGGCCCCCATCGAAGCCGCCTGACCGAGGGCGATGGTCGAGACATCGGGTTTGACGTACTGCATGGTGTCGTAGATGGCGAGACCGGCGGTGATCGATCCACCCGGCGTGTTGATGTAGAGAAAGATGTCCTTCTCCGGTTTTTCGGCCTCGAGAAACAACATCTGGGCGATGACCAGCGACGCCACCTGGTCGTCAATCGCCGACCCCAGGAAGATCACATTGTCCTTGAGAAGCCGCGAAAAGATGTCGTAGGCGCGTTCGCCTCGGCTGGTCTGTTCGACAACCATCGGCACTAACATCACTCAACCTCCCCGCCGGCGCGGCGGATCATCTCATCGACAGTTGCGGCGATCCGGGCGCCGTGGCGAATCCTCTCCAGCCGCTGATCGGAGGCGAGGTTCGCCTTGTGCTCGCCCGGGGGAACCCCGCGCCGGGACGCTTCCGCCGCGATGTAGGCGTCGACCTCAGCCTCTGGAACCCTGGTGTCCCAGCTCTCGGTCAGCTGCTCCAGGATCAGGGTGTCCAGAACCTCCTGGCGGGCCGCCGGTTCGGCCTTGGCTGCGAGCTCCTGCCAGTTGATCTTCTCCGGATCGACATCGACGCCCTGCATGGCCATGGTGTAGGCGTAGCGGTCGAGCTGTTCGCGCAGCGTCGACTGCACCAACGACGACGGCAACTCACCCTGATCGATGCCCTGCTCGAGGTGGGCGAGTATGAACCGGCGCCACGCGGTGCGCCGCTCCGACCGCTTCTGATTCTCGAGAACGGTCGTGATCCGCCCGCGCAGATCTTCGAGGCTGTCGAGGCCGATGGCCGCGGCCAGCTCGTCATCGATCTCGGGCACCACTTTTTTCTTCAGGCCCTTGACGGTGATCTCGTAGCGCACGGTCTTGCCGGCCTTGGTCTTGTCCTCGAGGTCGTCGGGGAGGATCTTGGACGCCTGTTTGTGGTCGCCGACCTTTGCCCCCTGCAGCGCCTCGCTGATCTCCGACGGCACCCTTTCCGATCCGAGAACGAAGCTGGCGTCGGTCTCGGTGTAGGGCTCCTCTTCACTGTCCTCGACTTGTCCCTCGAGGTCGACCTCGATCAACATCCCGTCCACCGCCTCGGCCTCCTCGGCCGGTTCCCACACCGCCTGTTCCTGGGCGACCTTGCCGAGCTCCTCGTCGATCTCGGCATCGCTCACCTCGAGACTGACCGCCGGCAGTTCGAGCTTGGCAATCTCGGCAAGCTCGTAGCTCGGCCGCACCTCGAACTCGGCGGTAAAACGAAAGCCGCCGTCGTCCGAAAAATCGAGGTTGCTGATCTCCGGGTTGGTGAGAGGATCAAGCTTCTTTTCACCCGCGAAAATCTCGTTCCACAGGACGCCCGTGAGGTGTTCCTGGAGTTCCTCCTGGATCGCCTCCGCGTAGCGTGCGCGAACCGCCGCTGCCGGCGCCCTGCCGGGCCGGAAGCCCGGCACGTTGGCCGAGCGGCAAATTTTCTTGAGGATGTTCTCGCGTTCGCGCTTGACAGCATCCGGTTCCAGGTTGGCGGTGATCGCCACCGTGTGGTTGGCTCCTCGTGTCACTGTATAGGGCATGGACTGTCTCCGGTTGAATATTCAAGGCTGGTGCGAAAGGGGGGACTCGAACCCCCACGGGGGGAACCCCACGAGATCCTAAGTCTCGCGCGTCTACCAGTTCCGCCACTTTCGCGGAGGGGAGTTGGTGAGCCGTGGAGGAATCGAACCTCCAACCTAGTGATTAAGAGTCACTTGCTCTGCCAATTGAGCTAACGGCCCACGACCAACGGTCACTATACGAAAAAAGGCCCTGATGAGCAAGCACTTTTCGCTCCGGGCCCGCTCGAATTCGGCAGATCAGAAGCTGCAAGATACGAGTGACCGGCCCGCCCCGTGAATCGGCTGACGCGAGAGGGAATTCCGAAATCCGAAATCCGAAATCCGATCGAATCCGAAATCCGAAATCCGAAATCACCTATCGGTGCACGATGTACTTCATCTCCGATTGCCCGAGATCCGATTCGGCGATGATGACCACGGCCGATGTACCGCCGGCGAAAGCGGGCAGGGCGATCTCCGCGGCGAACACCCCGGCGGCGTCGGTCTCGCCCTCGGCCAGCACCAGCCGTCGCGGTTCCGCCGTCGACTTGAAGAGAACCGACACGTTGACCCCGGGCACCGCCTTGTGGGCGATCGAGTCTTCGGACGTGACCGTCACCGCTGCCGGACGGTCATAGTAGAACTGGTGTTCGGCGCCCGCGCGGAGAGTCAGGTGCGCCCGCTCGCGCTGCGCCTCGAGGTAATCGAGGATGACCTGATCGAGGGAGGACTCATCGTTCGAGGCGACATGGCGTCTCGCCTCCTTGCTGTTGATCGTCGTGTCGTCTTCGTTCGCAACCACGATGGTCCCGGTGAGCCGGTCAACCCCACCGGCCTGCACCGCCTGGACGATCGTCCTGTGCTGGCGTTCCATGAGGGTGGCGAGCGCTCCCTTGTCGACCTCCTCCGCGACGAGATCGTGGTACGGCGTACGACGGGTATAGAGAATCTCGCCGGCGGTGTAGACCAGCGACTCCACGAGAGGATTGGCTTGTCCCTTGTCCTCGGTCTGGACATGATAGACAGTGCCGGAGTACTCGATGTCTGTGTTGTAACCAGTGAGAACCACTGCGAACCGCTCCCCCCAGTTGTCAAGGCTATCTCGGAGTCGGCCGTCGGTCAATCGCACCGGTTCGCACTCACCGAACTTTGACAACGGTACAATCCCGACGTGGCGCGCCTCACCCTTCTGTTCGTCTGTATCGGCAACTGCTGCCGGTCCCCGATGGCCGAAGCGATGGCCCGAAGTCTCGGCGGCGATCGCGTGGAGGCGCGCTCGGCCGGGCTTTCGCCGGCGGGCTTCATCGCGGAGGCGACGGTGCGGACGTTGCACCGGCTCGGCTATGCGACCGATGATCTGTATTCGAAGGGTCTGACCGCCGTCGACACGACCGCGGTGGATATCGTCGTGTCGCTGATCGGCAACGGGGCCCACTATCCCCTGGGGTGTGGGCCCCACGCCCGGGAGATCCACTGGCCGATAACGGACCCCTTTGGCGAGGACGAGTCGGTGTACCTCCAGGTCGCGCGGGACATCGAGAATCGAGTGCGCGCCCTTTTGCACGAGGAGTTCGAGGGGGAACTTCTTCCCGATTGAAGCGTCACACTGACCTGAGCCGTTGTGGCACACTGGAGCCGTGGATTTCGACGAGGTATATCAGCGGTTTCGCCGGCCGGTGTGGCGGCTTGCGAGGAGACTCACTGAAAACGAGGAGGAAGCGCTCGACACGACACAGGAGGTGTTCCTCCGGGTGTGGCGCGGACTGCCCGGTTTTCGGGGCGAGGCCAAGCTCAGCACCTGGGTTTTTCAAATCGCCTGGAATTACCTCAGGGCCTACCGCCGCAAGCTGGGGCGGCAGCCGCTCGCCGTCAAGGAAGGTATGAACGATGCCCGGGATTTTGTGGACGTCACTCCCGACCCGCGGCCCGACCCCGAACGCAGGGCCGCCGCTGCCGAGATGCTCGATCTGGTCGAGGCCGCCCTGCGAGAGCTTCCCGAGCACTACCAGATCGTGGTGTGGTTGCGCGATGGAGAAGATTTGAGCTACGAAGAAATATCCACGATTCTGGACGTGCCCATCGGTACGGTTCGATCGCGCCTCGCGCGCGCTCGAACATCGTTGCGCCAGGCTGTGGGGTGGTAGTGGAAGATCCCGGTACCGAACGGCTCAGCCGTTTCATCGACGGCGACCTCGACGAGGCGGAGACGGGGGAATTGACGGCCATCCTCGAGACCGACCGCGGGTTGCGACGCGAGCTCGAAGGACTCAACCGGGTGCGCTCGTCCCTCCTGTCATTGGCCGACCGGGAGCGCCCGCCGAAACGGCTCGACGCCCTGGTGGACCCGCTGCTCAGAGGAAAGCCCGAGCCGCCCTTTGCGCGCCCGTGGGTCCGTCGGCTGGCCGCCGCCGCGGTTGTGGTTCTCGGTGTCTCGGTCATCATCGGGGTCCAACGGCGGCAACCGGACCAGGCCGTTCACAACTGGCAGGAGCGCGCCCGGGAAGGCGTCGCAGTCGAGCCGAGCGAGCGGTTTTCCCTGGCGCCGCTGCCCACCAGCTCGGTGCCGGCCGATGAGCGGCCGTTGGGCGCGGCCGATCGGCTGGTGGCCGCCCCTGATCCCGAGATCGATGCGGTGGTGACCGCAGCGCCGGCCCTCGAGGTGATGGGACCCATCGACACCGACACCAGTGGCGATGCTGCCGGCTCGGCCCAACCCGACATCGAGGTCAAACCGCCGGCCCGCCACAAATCACTCGCCGGCAGCGAGGCGCGGACCGATAAGGGACGAGCTGACGCGGCGGCCGGACAGGGCCGGCTCGCGGGTCGAGCGGCTTCCGAAGAATTCGCCGCGCCGCCCGCGGGCGCGCAGTTGTTCATCTTCATGGAGGCCGAGACCGCGTGGCGGAGTTTCGCTCCGGAAGGCCCTTGCGAAGCGGGAAGGTATGCGCTCCGGATCAGGGTCGAAGACGGCGTGGTTCGGGAGGTCTGGCCGGTCGCGAACCCTCCCGCGCCCACCCGGCAGGTGCGGGCGAGTCAACTCGTGCTGGGTCTTTCAGTCGACAACGTCGCCGACGGCGAATACGCGGCCGAGGTGGTTGTCGAGCCGAGGCAACCTCCGGGCCGTTGACCTGCAATTCCAGCCACCTCCGTCCGAGGTGGCTGGAATTGCGGCTAGAAGCTCCCGAGTGCCTCCCGCTCGTCATCGAAGACATCGAAGACGGTGATCAACTGGGTCACCTGGAGGATGTCGTTGATCTTTGGCGAGAGATGCATGAGCTTGAGGTGGCCGCCACGTTTCGTGACCGTGGTGTAGCACGCCACCATCTCGCCGATCCCGGAGGAATCGATGGCCTTCACGTCACCGAGGTCGAAGAGGATCTCTTTCTTGCCGTCCTCGAGGGCCTGGTTGACAAGCTCGCGAATCTTCACGTCGCCGGTACCGATCGTGATCTTGCCGCCAAGCTCGATGATGCGGATGTTTCCGAGATCACGGATGTTGCATTTCATGTGCGTCTCCTTTGTTGCGGGAACCGATGGGCGCCTCTCTCGGAGATCCAACGCTCACTGAGGGTCGTCATCGGTGGTATCCAGTTTTCTTTCCATCAGGACGGCGGTGCCACCGTTTGCGGTCGTACTGAACTCGATACGGCTCATGAACTGCCGCATATAGAAGATACCGCGACCGCTCGGCCGCAGCAAATTTTCCGGATTGGTCGGATCGGGGACATCCCCGGGGTCAAATCCCTCGCCCTCGTCTTCGATGACGATCGTGACGGTCGAGTCGTGAACGGTGTATTCGAGGCGAACCAGCTTTTTCGGGTCCTGCCGATTGCCGTGGCGGACCGCGTTGGCCACTGCCTCACGAAGGGCGGTCACCAGCCAGTAGTCCTCATCGGTCGGCCAACCGGCCCGGCGGCAGAGATCGAGGAGGGCGCGCTCGGCGACCTCGATGTTTTCAAACCGGCTTGCAAGAGCCAGATTGGCTCTGAGGGGATTGTCCATGATCATATGGTCGGTGAGTATAACAACGCCGGTGGGCCGGGGCGTGGTCAATCGTAGTCGGGGGCGTCGTCGTCCCCCGCGGCATCACCTGGCGCCACCATATCGAGCACCCATTGGTGAAAATTTCTCTCCGCAGCAGAAACCGGAAGGGCGAGGATCTCCGGCAGTTCGTAGGAGTGGAACTCGCGGATAGCTGCAGAAACGGCATCAAAGAGTTTTTCCGGGGTCTTGATCAACAGCAGGTACTCGGTGTCCTCACACACCTTGCCTTTCCAACGATAGATCGATCGCAAACAGGGCACGATGTTGATGCAGGTCGCGAGGCGCCGCGCGATCAACTCCTCCGAAATCTCCACCGCCTGCTGTTCCGTGCCCACCGAGGTCATGACGAGGGTGATCTTTTCGAGATCGGTCATGGCCGAAAGCTAGCCGAGATCCGCAGGTGAGTCAAGATGCTGACGTCAGTACCGGCGCAGAAGACCGACCACCAGACCCTGGACTTCGACCTCTGCGGCGGGCGCGAGGATCACCGGAACCGCCGGGTTGGAAGGCTGCAGCCGGATCGTGGAGGCATTGTCGCGGTAGATGCGCTTGAGCGTCACCTCACCGGACACCAGCGCCACCACCATTTCTCCGTCCGCGGCGGTCGAGGTCCGCTGGACCACCACCAGGTCACCGTCGTGAACCCCTTCGTCGATCATCGATTCACCGCGGACCACGAGCACGTAGTGATCGCCCGACCGGAGAAACTCGGCAGGCACCGAAACCCTCTCGTCATCGGGCAGGGACTCGATCGGCGAACCCGCCGCGACGGCACCGAAAAGGGGAAGGTCGACGGCTGATGGAGCGCTCGCCGCCGGCGCCAGCACGAGACCGCGTTTCTGGTGTTTGCGGCGTTCGAGAAAGCCCTTGCGCTCGAGGTGCGCGACGTGTTTCTGGGCGCTGGCCGTGCTTCGAAAGCCGAAAGCGTCGGCGATCTCCTGGAGGGTTGGTGCGACACCGTCGTCGGCGATGCGATCCTCGATGAACTGGAGCACGTCCCGCTGGCGCTCGGTGAGATAGGTCATGTGTGCTCTCCCCACTTCCGACAATAGGCGAAAATAAGGTGTAAGTCAACGCAATTCGGGACCGGCGGTGAACCGCCGGTCCCGAATTGCAATTGGTCGGGGCGAGTGGACTTGAACCACCGGCCTCACGGTCCCGAACCGTGCGCTCTACCAGACTGAGCTACGCCCCGAGGAAGAGGGAGTCTAACGGATGCGGGGCGTCATGGCAATAACCGTTTGCCCTTCTCAAGGACTTTTCTGCCAGGCGCACTGGTCCATCGCCGCAGGCGCGCCGTGACCGGGCAATGTTGACACCGGCGCCGTGACCTCGCTAGCCTGCTGGTCTCACCACGATATCGGCCCCGGCTCGCGAAACCGGCGGGCAGGGTTGCACCACGTGGGTCTTCGGGGGGATTTCATGGCAAAAGAGCGCGCTCAATGGACCGGTCGCCTCGGCTTTATTCTCGCCGCCTCGGGAAGCGCCATCGGTCTCGGGAACCTCTGGAAGTTTCCCTACATCACGTACGAAAACAACGGGGGAGCGTTTGTTCTCGTCTATCTCGCCGCCATCGTGGTGGTGGGGGTTCCGATCATGGTGGCGGAAGTCCTGCTCGGGCGGCGCAGTCAGCAGAACCCGGTCGGGGCATTTCGGATCCTCGCCGCCGGCAAGCCCGGGGGGAAGTGGTGGCAGGCGGTCGGCTTTCTCGGCGTGATGACGGGCTTCATCATCCTTTCGTACTACAGCGTCGTCGCGGGTTGGACCATTCGCTACATCCTGTTGGCGGTGTCGGGCAAACTCGCCGGTCTTGCCCACCACCCCGCCGCCATGCAGTCTTTCTTCGGCGAGTTTCTCAGCAGCCCCACGCAACAGATCTTCTATCACTGTCTCTTCATGGGAGCGACCATCGGGATCGTTTATTTCGGCGTCGGGCGCGGCATCGAACGGGCCGCCCGGTTCCTGATGCCGGTGCTGCTCTCGATTCTCGTCATGCTCGTGGTCTACTCGTTCTGGACCCCCGGTTTCGGTGAGGCGATGCGCTTCCTCTTTCGCCCGAACTTCAGCGAACTCACCACCGGCGGCGTGCTCGAGGCCCTCGGCCACAGCTTTTTCACCCTCAGCCTGGGGATGGGCGCGATGCTCACCTACGGCAGCTACATGCGCAAGCGAGATTCGGTTCCGCGCGCCGCGCTGACGATCTGTGCGATGGACACGATGATCGCCATCATGGCATGCATCGTGATGTTCTCGATCATCTTCAGTTTCGACTTCGAAGTCACCAAGAGCTCGACCATTCTCTTCACGACCCTGCCGGTGGTGTTTTTTCAGTTGCCGGGCGGGTCTGCGGTGAGTGCGTTGTTCTACGTCCTGGTCGCCTTTGCCGCCCTGACCAGCACCATCAGCCTGCTCGAGGTGGTTTCGAGCTATGCCATCGACGAACTCGGCTGGCGCCGCCAGCGCGCGACGCTGACCATGGGCGCGGCCATTCTCGTCTTCGGGATCCTCAGCGCCGTCAGCCTCGGGGGGAACGCCACCTTGTCGGATATCAACCTGATCGGCCGGCCGTCGACGGCGGGGGTCTTCGGGACCCTCGACTACCTCGCCAGCAATTGGTTCCTGCCGGTCGGCGGTCTACTCATCGCGCTGTTCACCGGTTGGTTTCTCGGCCGCGAAGCATCGAGAGAGGAACTCGAGGAGGGCAACGGCCCGCTCGGGTGGGCATTCCCGCTGTGGCGGTTCCTGATCAGGATCGCCGCCCCGGCCGCCGTCGGCGCCATCATCGTCAGCGTGATCCTCGGCGCGGAGTACCAGTAGGTCAGGGACCGCCGCCGGACGCGATGAGTTTGCGCGCCTCGGCGAGCCGGAGCGCGGCATCCAGCTCGGCGAACTCGTCGGCGGAGGCGGTCTTGAGCTTGTCGAGCGCTTCGGCGTGTGCCCGTTCGGCCGACGCAAGGTCGATCTGGTCGGCGGTTTCCGCCACCGTCGCCAGCACCGTGACCGCATCGGGCTGGATCTCGGCGAACCCGCCCTGAACCACCAGGCGGCCCTGTTTCGAACCATCGGTCCATTTCACCTCGCCGGTCCCCAGCGAGGTCAGCAACGGCGTGTGGCCCGGGAGGACGCCGAGTTCGCCGAGCGCCCCGGGAATCCGGACCTCGCTGGCGCGTGCTTCGAGCACTCGGCGCGATGGTGTGACCACCTCGAGGCGCAGGGTGTCGGCCATCAGGACTCCGCCGCCATCTTCTCGGCTTTTTCGACCGCCTCTTCGATACCGCCGACGTAGAGGAAGGCCTGCTCCGGAAGGTGGTCGTACTCACCGGCGCACAGCGCTTTGAAGCCGGCGATGGTGTCTTCAACCTTGACGTAACGGCCCTTCATGCCGGTGAACTGCTCTGCGACGAAGAACGGCTGCGACAGGAAACGCTGGATTTTGCGTGCCCGCGCGACACTCAACCGGTCCTCTTCCGACAACTCGTCAATTCCGAGGATCGCGATGATGTCCTGGAGGTCCTTGAGGCGCTGGAGGATTCTCTGGACCTCACGAGCCACCATGTAGTGCTCCTCACCGACAATGGTGGGGTCGAGAATGCGCGAGGTGGAGGCGAGGGGATCCACGGCCGGGTAGATACCGAGCTCGGAGATCTGCCGCGACAACACCGAGGTGGCGTCGAGGTGAGCAAAGGCCGCCGCCGGCGCCGGATCGGAAAGGTCGTCGGCAGGCACGTAGATCGCCTGCACCGAGGTCACCGAGCCCTTTTTGGTCGAGGTGATGCGCTCCTGGAGCTCACCCATCTCGGTGGCGAGGTTGGGTTGGTAGCCCACCGCTGAGGGCATCCGACCCAGCAGCGCAGAGACCTCGGAGCCGGCCTGGGTGAATCGGAATATGTTGTCGATGAAGAGCAACACGTCCTGGCCTTCCGAGTCGCGGAAGTGCTCCGCCACGGTGAGGCCGGTGAGACCGACGCGGAGACGCGCGCCCGGAGGTTCTGTCATCTGTCCGTAGATCAGCGCAGCCTTCGAGTTCTCCCAATTGTCGGGGTCGATGACACCGGCCTCGGTCATCTCGACCCAGAGGTCGTTGCCCTCGCGCGTGCGCTCGCCGACCCCGGCGAAGACCGAGTAGCCGCCGTGTTGGAGCGCCACGTTATTGATCAACTCCATGATGATCACGGTCTTGCCGACACCGGCTCCGCCGAAGAGACCGGTCTTCCCGCCCTTGGTGTAGGGCTCGAGCAGATCGACGACCTTGATACCGGTTTCGAACATTTCGGACTCGGTCGATTGATCCACGAGCGGTGGCGCTTCGCGGTGGATCGGCATTCTCTTGTCGGTCTCGACCGGCCCCTTGCCATCCACCGGTTCCCCGAGCACGCCGAGGACCCGGCCAAGGGTCTGTTTTCCAACCGGGACCGAGATCGGCTCACCGAGGTCGGTGGCCGTCATCCCCCGGACCATGCCGTCGGTGGGCTGCATCGAAATACACCGGGCGCGGTTTTCGCCGAGGTGCTGTGCGACCTCGCAGGTGACGTCGATGGGCACGACGCCCAGGTCGCCGTCATCGACGATTTTTACGGCGTTCAAAATCGCCGGGAGGTGCTTTTCGGGAAACTCCACGTCCACCACCGGGCCGATGACCGATACCACGCGACCGTTGACTTGCTGGCTCATGTGTTGACGACTCCCTATCCCTCGAGCGCCTGGGCGCCGGAGACGATTTCAATCAGTTCCTTGGTGATCGCAGCCTGGCGGGTACGGTTGTACAGCATCGTCAAAGCATCGATCATGTCGCCCGCGTTGCGGGTTGCCGTATCCATCGATGTCATGCGCGCCGCCTGTTCGGCAGCCGCCGAGTCGTAGAGGGCCTTCTGGACCTGCGTCTCGACGTGCCGCGGCAACAACTCTGCGAGAAGCGTGCGTGCATCGGGCTCGTAGAGATAATCGACCTGCGTTTCCTCAGCTTGATCCTCGACTGTGGGCGGTTCGATCGGCAGCAGCCGTTCGATCTTGACATCCTGGCGGATCATGTTGACGAAGCTGTTGTAGACCAGCCACACCTCATCCACGGTCCCGCTGGTGAAGGCCTCCACGAACTGCCGCCCCAGACGCGGTCCGTCGTCCGCCGAGAGATTCGTCATCGTGTTGCGCTCATCGATCACAAGGTTCCACTGTCGCGACCGAAAATAATCCGACGCCTTGCGGCCGACCACCGCCAGCTCCGTGTCTTCAGGCCACTGACCGCCTTTGAGTTTCTTCTCCAGGGTCCGCACCAGATTGGTGTTGAAGGAACCGCACAGTCCCTTGTCCGAGGAGATGATGACGACCCAGGACTTGTTGCTTTCGTGCTCTTCCAACAGAGGGTGGCTGAACTCGGTTCGCGCGGCCACGTTGGCGAGGACGTGGGCCAGGGTGTCGGCCCACGGGCGCGCGTGAGTGATCGCCTCTTGCGCCCTGCGCAGTTTGGCCGCGGCCACCATCTTCATGGCCTTCGTGATCTGCTGCGTGCCCTTGACGGACTGGATCCGCCGGACGAGGTCCCTGGTATTAGGCAAGGGCGGCCTCCGGGTGTTCCTTGAGGAAGAGGTCTACCGCCGCCGTGATCAACGCCGACAACTCCTCCCCGGTCTTTTCATCGAGGACTCCGGTGCTGCTGATGCGCTCCAATGTTTCGGCGCCGTTGTCCAACGCGTACCGATGGAGGAAGGGCTGGATGGCTCCGACCGCCGAGACTTTGAGTTTGTCGAAGAGGCCTTTGGTGCCGCCGTAGATGGAAACGATCTGCTGCACCACCGGGACCGGTCGGTATTGTCCTTGTTTGAGAAGCTCCATCAACCGCTCGCCGCGGGCCAGTTGGCGCTGGGTCGATTTGTCGAGATCCGAGCCGAACTGGGCAAAGGCCGCGAGCTCGCGGAACTGGGCGAGGTTGAGGCGCAGGGACCCGGCGATCGATTTCATGGCCTTGATCTGGGCGTTGCCGCCGACCCGGCTGACCGAGAGACCGACGTTCACCGCCGGCCGCTGACCGGCGAAGAAGAGATCGGACTCGAGAAAGATCTGGCCGTCGGTGATCGAGATGACGTTGGTGGGAATGTAGGCCGAGAGGTCACCCATCTGGGTTTCGATCACCGGCAATGCCGTCAGGCTGCCGCCGCCGAGCTCATCGTTGAGTTTTGCCGCGCGCTCGAGGAGCCGCGAATGGAGATAGAAGACATCACCCGGGTACGCTTCACGACCGGGCGGGCGCCGCAACAGGAGGGAGATTTCGCGGTAGGCCTGTGCGTGTTTTGTGAGATCGTCGTAAAAGCAGATGGCGTGGCCGCCGTTGTACATGAAGTACTCGCCGAGGGCCGCGCCGGCGTAGGGCGCCAGGTATTGCAGCGGGGCCGGCTCGGATGCAGTGGCCGACACCACGATCGTATGTTCCATCGCGCCGTGTTTGTCGAGGGTGGCGATCACCTGGGCGACGGTCGAGTTCTTCTGGCCGATGGCAACATAGATGCAGATGTTGCCGGTGCCCTTCTGGTTGATGATCGAATCGAGGATCACCGCCGTTTTTCCGGTCTGACGGTCGCCGATGATCAGCTCGCGCTGGCCTCGGCCGATGGGAATCATGGCGTCAATGGCCATGATGCCGGTCTGCATGGGCTCTCTCACACCCTGGCGGGCAACCACGCCAGGCGCCGTGCGTTCGAGTGGGTAGTTCTCCACCGAGTCCACGGGGCCCTTGCCGTCGATTGGTCGGCCGAGAGGATCCACAACTCGTCCGACCAGTCCCGGACCCACCGGAATATTGAGAATGCGCTTGGTGCGCTTGGCCTCGTCCCCCTCCTTGACGAGGTGGACTTCACCCATGAGGACGCAGCCCACGTTGTCGTCTTCGAGGTTGAGGGCGAGCCCGAAGACGTCGTGGGGGAGCTCGATGAGCTCGCCCGCCATCGCCCCGTCGAGCCCATAGATGCGGGCGATGCCGTCACCCACCGAAATCACTGTTCCGACCTCGGACATGTCGATGGCGGTTTCGAACCCTTCGATCTGGCGGCGGAGGATGTCCGCAATCTCGGCGGCTTTGATCTGCATGTGTTACCCCTGTTCGACCTGGATCTCTTTGCTCAGACGTTTGAGTTCACCGGCCAGCGAGCCGTCGAAGACCCGCGACCCCACCTGCAACCGGAAGCCCCCGAGGAGTTCCGGTCGTTCTGAAAATTCGGCGACCACCTCGGCGTCTTCGATGGCGGAGATCACCTCCACCAGGAGCCTGCGCTCGGTTTCGTCGAGACCGGTGGCAGTTTCGACCCGGGCGCGGGAACGACCGAGTCTCTTGTCAACCAACTCCCTGAAGGCCACTGCGATATCCGGCAGGTGCTGCATCCGGTAGTGCTGCTGAACGACCTGGAGGAAGCGGCGGGTCGGCTGTCCCATGCCGAGGGCATCGAGCACGGCATCGAGGATCTCGGTCTTTTTTTCGGCGGCAACCGTCGGCGCCACCAGCACCCGCTCGAACCCCGGCACCGCCACTAGGGCCGCCGCAACCGCCTCGAGTTCGACGGCCACCTCTTCCAGCCGTTGTGGGCCTTCCTTCTCGACGATCATCAAGAGCGCCTTGGCATACGGGAGGGCTCGGAAACGGCCCATCTCTAGTCCTCACCTTCAAGGTGCCGCATGGCATCGAGGCTCCTGTCGAAGACCCGACGGCGGTCGGCATCGGTCATGTCCCGGCTCAGGAGATCGCGAGCCAGTTGGGCGGTGAGGTCGGCGGTGTCCTGGGCGAGGCGGGCCCGGGTCTCCGCTTCGCGCCGGCCGATCTCGTCGTCCACCCGCTTGAGAAAGCGCGCCTCGTCGACGGCTGTCTGTTGCGCGATCCGCTCGGCCTCGGCGGCGCCCTCGCTCTCGGCCCGCGTCTTGATTCCAGCGATCTCGCCTTCGATCTCAGCCAGCCGCCTTTTCATTTCGGCCTGGAGCCGGTCGGCCTCCTCGAGTTGGGTGCGCGCGTTGGCGAGCTCTTCGGCGATGCCCTCGCGGCGAGCATCCAAAAAGGCCGACATCGGCCGCCCGACGTAGCGTTGCAGAATGTACAGAAAGAGTGTCAGGTTGACCGGCAGCCAGAGGTAATCCGGGATCCCGAGGTGCGAGGCGCCGTTGTTGACCAGGAGGGCAAAAATCAACGCACAGACAAAGACCAGCGCCCAACCCACCACCGCCTTCATGAACTCATCTCCCTCCCGAGCAGCCGCCCGGCCAACAACCGGGCGAGCTCCTCGGCGCGGAGGCGGAGATCGCCCCGAACGGCTTCGGCGTCCCGGTCAAGGGACTCGACAACACTGACGAGCCGTTCGTCGGCGCGGGCACGGGCGGCTTCCATGGCCTGTTGCCGGGCATCCATGGCGCGCTGGCGGGCGTCGGCGCGGCTTTTTCCGGCATCTCGTGCCGCGTTTTGAACCTCGTCCTCGATGCGCGCCACGGCGGTCTGGTATTCCTCGTTGCGCGCAGACCATTCCTGTTTCGCGCCGTCGATCCGCCGGCGGCGGTCATCGAGGACGGCTGACACCGGCCTGATGAGGAAGCGCTGGACGAGCCACAACGTCATCCAGAAGCACACCATAATGAGGACCAGCGATACATTCGGTGGGGTCATCGGCCGCTCCCGGCTCGATCCGCTCCCGTGTTCAACACGAGGCGGCTCAAGCTAACAGATCCATTTTGCACGGTCAAGATGCAACGTCTGCCTTTGTTGTGTTTTTTTTCACACCCTTGGCATCCATCGTCACGGCGCCCTCGAGGAAGGCCCCGTCCTCCATCACGAGGGCCGGCGTCTGGATATCCGCCCACACCTTGGCGGTGGCGTGGAGCGTCACCTGTTCGGTGGAACGAATGGTCCCCCGGACCTCGCCGCCGATGACGCAGCGCGCGACCTCGAGCTCGCCCTCCACCACACCGCCCTCGCCGACGACGAGCTCGGCCTGTGAGCGCACCTTGCCCTCGATCCGCCCATCGACCCTGAAATAGGTCGCGAACTCGAGTTCACCGCGAATCGTGCACCCTGAATCAACAAAGCCGTTCAGCGCGTCTCCACCTCGAGCCATCACTCACCCCCCATCAAGAGATCGAAAACCCGCATCAGTTCATCGTGGTCGGCACACGTGATGGTGATGGTGCCGCCGCGTCGGCGAGATCGTAAGTGGACAGGCGCCCCGATGCGGCGCGCCAACTTGTGCTCGGCCGCCACCAGGTTGGGGTCGCGTGGTTTGGGCGCGGACGGTTTGCCGGAGGCGGGGTTGGCGGGCGCCGCATCCCGCGCCTCGGCTGCCGCCCGCTCGAGATCGCGAACACTGAGACCGCCTTCGACGGCCCGCTTCGCCCAGCTGAGCCGGACCGACTCGTCGGCGAAGGCGAGCAGCGTCCGTGCGTGTCCCGCCGTCAGTTGGCCCTCTTCGACCAGGGTCTGGATCTCCGGCGCCAGCTTGAGCAGACGCAGGGCGTTGGCGACCGTGCTGCGGTCCATCGCCACCCGTTCGGCGATCTCGGCCTGGGTGAGACCAAGGCTCGATCGCATCGAGTCGAGCGCCCGCGCCTCCTCGAGCGGCGTCAGGTCGCGCCGCTGCAGGTTTTCCACCAGCGCCAGCTCCAGTTGGTCGGCCGTTTCGAGCCGCTCCCGGATCACCGCCGGCACCGCCCGCAGCCCGGCCTTCCGGGCGGCGCGCCAACGCCGTTCACCGGTGATGATCAGGTAGCGATCGGGGCCGTCTTCGCTCACCAGCAGCGGTTGCAGCACGCCGTGGCGGAGGATCGAGGCCGTCAACTCTTCAATCGCCGTCTCGTCGAAATACTGCCGCGGCTGGTGTGGGTTGGGCTGCAACCTGTCGACCGGGATCTCGGCCATCCCCGTCCTCGCGCGCGGCGTGTCGGGAATGAGGGCCTTGAGCCCGCGGCCGAGCGCCTGTTTAGCTGCCACCCGACACCTCCATGCGTTCCAGGTATTCGCGCCCGAGTTCGAGGTAGGCCTGGGAGCCGCGGCTCCTCAGGTCGTAGGCGTGGATCGGGCGGCCGAAAGACGGCGCCTCGGCAAGGCGGACGTTGCGCGGCACCACGGTGTTGTAGACCAGTTCTCCGAATACCCCGCGAACCTCGTCAGCCACCTGCGTCGCCAGGTTTGTCCGTTCGTCGTACATGGTGAGGAGAATGCCGTCGATTTGCAGGCCGGGGTTGAGGAAGCGCCGCACCTCGTCGATCGTGGTCATCAGGTTGGAGACGCCTTCCATGGCGAAATATTCGGCCTGGATCGGCACCAGGAGACCGGTGGCGGCGGCGAGCGCGTTGAGGGTCAACAGCCCGAGCGACGGCGGGCAGTCGACGAAGACAAACTCGTAATCCGTCGTGTGCTCGGGGGCGAGGGCGTCGCGAAGGCGAAACTCGCGCCCCACCATGCCCACCAGCTCCACCTCCGCTCCCGCCAGATCGGGCGTCGCGGGGATCAGCGTGAGGTGCGGAAATTCCGTGCGGTGGGCGACCTCGCGAACCGTCTTGCCGCCCAGCAGGAGGTCATACGAGGTCAACGCGCCGGGCTCTCCGCGCCACCCCAGACCGGAACTGCAGTTGGACTGGGGGTCGAGATCCACCACCAGGGTCTCGTGTTCGTACGCAGCCAGCGTTGCCCCGAGGCTGATGGCGGTGGTGGTCTTGCCGACCCCGCCCTTCTGGTTCGCCACCGCGATGATCCGGGTCTTAGTCTGCATATCTCACCAAGGGGGGCCTCCGCACACAGCTCTTCCGCAACGGCGCCCGCTCCGGGCCCCGTCGCGGGGCGCGGTCCCGGGTCCGCGTCGCGGAGGGTTTCACGTGAAACATGGTTGCAGCCGACAGAGCCGGCCGCGATCGAGGCCGGGCGTTGCCGAGCTTAACACACGCCACCCCGGCTCCGGCGCAAGCCTCTTTTCGGCCTCTTCCGTGGTCCACAACACCACCTCTCCCCCCGGGTGCAGGTGATTGCCGGCCCACTCCAGAAGCGCCCGGTCGCCACCGACCGCGCGGGCAGTGATGCGGTCCCAGCGTCGCCCGGGTTCGAGGCCTTCGTAACGGGCGCATTCGGCCTCGGCATCGAGCCCGATCTCGCGGATCACGAGCTTCAAAAAGGCCCACCGCTTCTGGCGCGGCTCGAGCAGGGTGCCGTGCCAACCCCGGCAGGCCACCAACAACGGGACCCCGGGGAGGCCGGCGCCGCTGCCGACGTCGAGAAGGGCGCCCGCGCCCGACAGGAGAGGCGCCGCGGCCAGCGCGTCGGCGATGTGGCGACGAACCAGTTCGTCTCGAGTCGCAAAGCTGACCAGGTTGTGGCGGGTGGACCACCGTTCCAGAAGCTCGGCATAGACCACCAACCGGGCGAGGGCGTCGCCGGTCGCAAACGGCGCCAAAAGGGCGGAAAAGGCGGCCGTGGCGCTCATCGGTCCTTTCCGGCCGCCGCCAACCATCCTGCAATGATCGCCACTGCCGCCGGCGTCATGCCCGGCAGGCGCTCGACATCGGCAAGCGTGCGCGGGTGTTCCCGGTCCAATGACTCCGCCACTTCGCGCGACAACCCGGGCACCGCGTGCGGATCGAACCTGAGAGGAATCGGGATGTGCCCGAGCCGCCGCACCCGCTCCCGTTCTCTCTCCTGCCGTGCCAGGTACCCGTCGTACCGCAGAAGCCCGATCACCACCCGGCGCTCGGCTGGTGACAACCCCTCGAACTGGGGCAGCTGTTCCGCCACCCGGTCGACGGCCACATCCTGGCGCTTGAGGATCTGCGCCCAGGTGGTGGGGCTTGAGATTTCAACCCCGGCGACTTCCCGGACGGCGCGGCGGGTTCCCGCGTCGGGGTTGAGCCGCGCTTCGGCGAGGGCCGCCCCGGCCCGGCGGCGGCGATCCCACCGTTCGCGTTCCACGTGAAACATCCGCTCTGGGACCAGCCCCAGACGGCAGCCCCGCTCCATCAACCGCTCCCGCGCCGAGTCCACCCCCAGGAGCAACCGGTGTTCCGCCCGTGACGTGAACATGCGGTACGGCTCGCGGTGTTCCCGGCCCCAGAGGTCGTCAACCAGCACCCCGATATAGGCGTCCTCGCGGCGCGGCACAAAGGGCTCCTCGCCGCGCAGTCCGAGGACGGCGTTGACGCCGGCCATCAAACCCAGCGCGGCCGCCTCTTCGTAACCCGAGGTGCCGAGAAGCTGGCCCGCAAGGTAGAGCCCGGGCGCCTTCCTGCACTCGAGGTTGGCCGCCACCTGGCGGGGCGCCACCACGTCGTACTCCACCGCATACCCGTGCCGCAACAGTACCGCCCGCTCGAGGCCCGGGACCGATCGTACGACCCGCTCCTGAACGTCCGCGGGCAGGCTGGTGGAGAGGCCGTTGACATAGATGCTTTCCCCGTCGAGCTCTTCCGGCTCCAGAAACACCGTGTGTGTCTCGTGGTGGGGAAACCTCACCACCTTGTCTTCGATGGAGGGACAGTATCTCGGACCCACCCCCGCGATGGCGCCCGCGAAGAGCGGCGAACGGTGGAGGTTGGCGCGGATGATCTCCTGCGCGGCTGGGGTCGTCCGCGTCACCCAACACACGCAGCGGTTGCGCACCCCCCGCGTGCGCCACGAGAAAGGCTGCGGGTCGTCGTCGCCGGGCTGTTCTTCGAGCCGGTCGAGATCGAGCGACGCCCGCGCCAAGCGCGGTGGGGTCCCGGTCTTGAAGCGGCGCAACTCCAATCCAAGGCTCGCCAGGTCCTGCCCCAGGCCCGTGCTCGGCCGTTCCCCGAGACGGCCCCCCGGGCGCCGGTCCTCCCCCGTGTGCAACACCCCGCCGAGAAATGTGCCTGTCGTCAGAATGACAGCCCGCGCCAGCAGCTCGCCGCCGGCGGCGAGGCGGACCCCGCCCACCCGCTGGTCGTTGACGAGGACCCCTTCGACCTCCGCCTCGATCAGGTCGATGCCCGGAATCCCTTCGACCACCCGGCGGACGTGCCGTGAATAGGCCGTCTTGTCGCACTGGGCCCGCGGGCCCCACACCGCAGGGCCGCGCGAGCGGTTAAGGGTTTTGAACTGGATGCCGGCCCGGTCCGCCGCCCAGCCCTGGAGCCCACCGAGGGCATCGAGTTCGGCCACCAGGTGTCCCTTGCCGATGCCGCCGATGGCCGGGTTGCACGGCATCTGGGCCACAGTCGATCGGTCCAGCGTCACCACCGCCACCGAGGCCCCCATTCTGGCGGCCGCAGCGGCCGCCTCGCAGCCGGCGTGGCCGGCGCCCACAACCACCAGATCGTAGTCGCGCACCGTCACTTCCCGACGCAGAAGGCCGCAAAGACCCCGTCGAGAACGGCCTCGTCATCGACCTCGCCGAAGAGCTCTTCCAGTGCCCGCAGCGCCCACCGGACATCCTCTGCGGCGAGCTCCGGGGAGGACCAGTCGGCGCCCTCGAGAGCCGCTCGCGCCTTTTCGAGCGAGGCACGGTGCCGCGACGCCACCGCCACCGCCCCCCCGAGATCGGGGACGTCGCCGAGGGCCAGGTCGGTCAAACGGCAGCGAAAGTCTTCGAGGCCCTGCCCGGTACGGCACGAGACCGCCAGCCACCCGTCAGAGGACTCACACCCGAGATCGGCCTTTGACCGCAGCCGAAGGACCGGAACGTCGGCCGGGACCGCGGTCGGGGGCGGGCCGTCCGCGGACCAGAGAACGATCACGAGGTCGGCCGCCGCCGCGGCTGCAAGCGCCCGCCGCCGCCCCTCCTCTTCCACCGCGTCCCCGGACTCCCTCAGGCCCGCCGTGTCCCGAATCACCACGCGCACGCCACCGACCTCCAGCTCGGCCTCGACCACATCCCGGGTGGTCCCGGGGTCGGGCGAGACGATGGCCCGCTCCGTGCCGCATAAATAATTGAAAAGAGTAGACTTGCCTGCGTTCGGCGGACCCAGGATCACAACCTCCAGACCGTCGCGGATCCGCGCTCCTGCGGTCGCGGTGCCCTCGAGGTCCGCTACCAGCCGCAGACAGCGCCGCGCCCGGTCTCTGACTTCCGTCTCCGCCACCGTCACCGCCTGCGCCTCGAACTCCAGCGCCGCGTCGATCATCGCCGCCAACCCGATCAACTCGCCGCGCAGAACGCGGAATTCCTGCGACAGGGCCCCACCCAGCTGTTCCCTGGCGTTGCGGTGTTGCCAGGCCGTTTCAGCCTCCACCAGGTCGCGCACGGCCTCGGCCTGGACCAGGTCGAGCTTGCCGTTGGCCACCGCCCGGCGGGTGAACTCCCCCGGTTCCGCCGGTCGCGCGCCGGCGGCGATGCAGGCGGCGATGAGGCGCCCCACGAGGTACGGGGACCCGTGAACCGTCGCTTCCATCATGTCTTCGCCGGTGAAAGACCGCGGGGAGTGGAAGACCACGACGACGCCGCGGTCGAGAATCTGCCCAGCCGCATCGTGCAGCGGGGTCAGCGACGCCGTCCAGCCGCGAGCCCCGGCAACCCCGGGGCAGACCGCGGCGACGATGTTCGCCGTTCCCGGTCCGCTGACACGGATCACCGCCAGCGCGCCGCGGCCGGCTGCCGTGGCGCGCGCGACGATGGTGTCAGCGCCGCCGGCGAGGGCGGATGACAATTCTCTTGAGGAACCCATCGCCATCTGATTCGGTTTCAACGCCGGGATCGTCGGCCAGCGCGAGGTGGATCTCCCGCCGCGCGGCCGGCGTCAGCGGGCCCAGCGTTACCGGCGCGCCGCTCCGCAGCGCCTCATCCGCGGCCGCCTCCGCCTGGCCCTGGAGCTTGTGGGCGCGGCGGGTTTTGAAGCCGTCGGAGTCGAGGTGAACCGGGAGGTGGTCGGCCAGGCGTTTGTTGAGGACGCGGTTGCACAGGTACTGGAAAGCGTCGAGACCGCGCCCGCCGGATGCGGTCAGCAGCCCCACGTCGGCGCCGACCAACTCGCCCTCGAGCGCCTCGTCCGAGACCTCGAGCCGAGCCGTGATATCGAGCCCGCCGGCGCGGCTCGTCTCCGACATGAAAAGACCCAGCACGGCCACCGGATCGATCGCCGCCTCGATCGCCACCGGTTCGCCGGATGCGGTGTCGAGGACGTCGTATTGAATCTCTTCCATCCGCGCCACAAGCTCGGTGCACGCCAAACTCAACGCCTCGTCCAGGGTCGCGCCGTGAAAGCTCTTTCGCCCCGTCATTTCTTCAGGTCCTTCCCCGGTGAGCGCCGGCGGCCGCCGATCTTCCGCTCGCCCACGATGTGCAGGGTGATCTCCTGCTGGATAATCGTGATCACGTTGTTGGCCAACCAGTACAGCACCAGCCCTGCCGGGAACTGGAGGAACATGATGCCGAAGATCAGCGGCATCATCCGCATCAGTCTTTGTTGCTGGGGGTCGCCCGCCTGCGGGGCCAACCGCTGCTGAAGCCACATGGTGGCGGTCATCAGGATCGGCGTGACATAGAGGGGGTCCTTGGCGGAGAGGTCGGTGATCCACCAGATGAAGGGCTCGTGGCGCAGCTCGATGGCCTTGAGAAACAACTGGTACAGCGCCCACAACAACGGCATCTGCACCAGAAGCGGCAGACACCCCGCCATCGGGTTCACGCCCTCCTGTTTGTAAAGCGCCATCATGTCCTGGTTCATCTTGGCGCGCGCCTGGGGGTCCGCCTTCTTCTTCTTGTACTTGGCCTGGATCTCTTTGACCTTGGGCTGGACCTTGGCCATCTTGCGCATCGACACCGTCGAGGTGTGCATCAACGGGAAGAGCAGAATGCGGATCCCCAGCGTCAGAAGAATGATCGCGACGCCGTAGTTTCCGACATGGCCGTAGATCCACCGCAGGGCCTTGAGAAAGAAGACCGAAATCGGGCCGAATATCCCGAAGTTCAGGGTCTCCTCGATTCCGTCACCGATCGACTGCAGAAGGTCGTATTCCTTGGGCGCGCCGAGCAGCTCCCCGCGCAGGACCCCGCGGGTGGGGGCCGCGAGAATCTCCAACACCTGGTTCGGTTTTTCGTCGACGCCACCGAATTCGATCGGGCGAACGATGACTTCCGAAACCCCGCTTTCGGGGCGAAGAATCGACAGAAAATATGCGTCTTCGAAGCCCACATAGGTGAAGCTGCCGGCCGTCAGCGTGCGCGCATCCTTGATCTTCCGGCGTTTGAACCGCTCGACCTCGCCATCGGCCATGACGATGCCCTCGCCCCACAGCGCCAATCGGCTGTCGCTCTCTTCCGGGCTGAGATTTCGCATCCCGGTGCCGATACTGAGCATGTCGGAGACCCGGGTTCCGGTGGTTTCGATCTCCACATCGAGCCCGAACCCGTCGGCGGCGAGGGCCAGCCGTTTGACGACCGCGTTTCCCCGTCCGTCGGCCCAACGAAAGACGACGCCGTTCCCGTCCTGCTCGACCTGGTACAGCTCGCCGTCTGGTCCCGCCGGGGTCACCAGTTGCAGCGGCAGAGACCGCTGCGGCAGGGGAACATTCTGGATCAGGTTGACCGGGTTCCCGTCATCGTTGTCATAGTTGGCCAGCCGATAGGATGCGACGGCTGCCCCACGGTTGGTCACGATCACAGTGACATTGTCGTTGGCCAGCGTGATCTCTTCTTCGATGTTGGCGCCAAAAACCTCGTCGGTCGCCGCGGGCACCGGCGCGGGGGCGGGTTCTTCCGCGATATCAGTGGCGGCCGGGTCGGCCGTCTGATCAGGAATCGCGGCGTTGCTGGGCGCTGCCGGCACGGGTGCGGGCTGGGTTCTCTGTGGGGGCGGGAAGATCACCGACCACGCGAACAGGATCGCCGCTGACAGCACGAACGCCAGCAGTAGCCTCTTCTCCATATGCCCTCTTCTTCCTCGGCCCTCAGGGGCGTCGCTCGGCGGCGGGCCCGGCCGCGACCCCGCCCCGGTGGCTCCGCCTCAAGCACCGCAGAAAATCTTCTTCGAGTTCCGACCATGGTGCCGCTGCGCACGCGTACCGTGCGTTGGCCACGATGTCGAGTGTTTCAACATCGCCGCAGCGCCGATGGAGACGATACAACTCCCGCAGCCTCCGTTTACAACGCGCCCGGGTCACTGCGCCCCCGACCTTTCGCGAGGCCGTCACACCGAGGCGGCCGTGGTCATTCTCTGCCCGCATGACGAACAGCACCACGAACCGGCCTTTGATCTGTTGACCGCGCGCGTACAACCTCTGAAAATCGGCTCGTTTCTTGAGCCGATACGTTCCTGGAAAAATCAGGCGCTGTTCAGACGGCAATCCGCTTGCGACCCTTGCGGCGGCGGTCACTGAGGACCTTACGGCCGCCCTTGGTGCGCATGCGAACCCGAAAACCGTGGGTCTTTTTACGCTTGCGTCGATTGGGCTGAAAAGTTCTTTTCATGATTACTCTCTCCCCGAAATAACGGGCGCGCAACGATATCGCAGGCACCCAGGCGTGTCAAGCAACCATCGACTGACAATGTGCTAGCCTACTCGAATGGACCATTGGCAGCAGCTGCTCCCACACCTCCGGCAAATGATGGGGGACGAAGAATTCACAACCTGGATCGCGCCGCTTGCGGTCCACGACACCGCCGACGACACCGTCACGCTGACCACCGACAACCTGATCGTCGGCGATTGGGTGCGTGACCACCTCCTGCGAGACATCGAGACCGTGGCACGCAGTCACTTCGGGCCGGACTTCCGGGTCACTCTCGCCGAGGCGGGCGGTCCCTCGGATGGGTCGCCCGCCCCCCCGGCCGCCGGTCTCGGCGCCCACCCTTTCAATCCGACCTTCTCATTCGACCGTTTTGTCGTCGGTTCGTCGAACCAGTTTGCCGCCGCGGCAGCCGAGGCGGTCGCGGAACGCCCCGGGGCGGCCTACAACCCCCTCTATATCTACGGCGGGTCCGGTCTCGGCAAGACCCACCTCCTCCACGCCATCGCCAACCGTCTCCGCACCGCATCCCCGCGGCTCAAGGTGGTCTATATGACCACCGAACAATTCGTCAACGAACTCATCAACTGTATCCGCCGCAAACAGATGGATGCCTTCCGCCAGACATTTCGCGGCGTCGACATGCTGCTGCTTGACGACATCCAGTTCATCGCCGGCAAGGAACGCACCCAGGAAGAGTTCTTCCACACCTTCAACACCCTGCAATCCACCGGCCGCCAGGTTGTCTTCACATCTGACGCCAGACCCGCCGACATCCCGGGGCTCGAGGAGCGGTTGCGTTCGCGGTTTCTGCAGGGGCTGATCGCCGACATCCAACCACCCGACCTCGAGACCCGTTGTGCCATCCTCAGGGAGAAGGCGCGCGCCGTCGGGCGGGAACTTCCAGAGGATGTCGTCCTCTTCATTTCGCGCCGCATCCAGAACAACGTCCGCGAGCTCGAGGGGTGTCTCAACCGCACCATCGCCTACGCTCAACTGAAAAATGCCAAGATCTCCATCGACGTGGTCCGGATGGCGATGTACGAGCTTCTCCCGGACGAACGCGCCACCTCGCCGTCGGACATCATCCGATTCGTGGCCCAGCACTACGGCATCCGGGTGGCCGACCTCAAGGGTCGGTCCAACCGCCGTTCCATCGCCCTCCCGCGACAGGTCGCCATGTATCTGATTCGCCACCTCCTCGAACTGAGCTTTCCAGAAATCGGTAAGATCTTCTCGAAGCACCACTCGACCGTCATGTACGCGGTCGACAACGTCCAGAAGATGCGTCAGTCGAACCCTGACTTCGATGCCACCCTGACGTCGTTTCGAGAACATTTCGTGTGATTTTCCACAGCCGCCTGTGGAAGAAAGGTGTTTGCTGTGTGGACTCCTGTGGAGAGCCGCATTTTTCCACAGCTTTCCGCAATCCCGAAGGCGCAGAATTCACACCTTAATAGATCACACAACCCACTCATTTTCATGGATTTATCGACGTCTTCCACAGATTCAACAGCCTCGACGACGGTGACTATTCATGTTATATTCTCGGCTGGAAACAGAGCGTCGTCGTAAGAAAGGGTGATTGATGGAACTCAAGCTGCAGCGCAACTTGGTCCTCCAGGAGTTGTCGATCCTCCAGGGCGTGGTGGAGCACCGGACGACGATACCGATCCTCTCGAGCATCCTCGCCGAGGCCGAGGAAAACCGCCTGCGGATGGTGGCCACCGATCTCGACATGACCATCGTCACCGAATGTGCAGCTGTCGTGCACGGCGGCGGCCGAGTGACCATCGAGAGCAAGGTCTTCCAAAACCTCGTGCGCAGCCTTCCGGAAGAGGAGTTTTCTCTGCGCCAGGACGGAGAGTCGGTCGAGATATCCTGCGGCCGTTTCAACTCGCGCGTCGCGGTCGCCGATCCCTCGGAGTATCCCACCGTGCCCGAGGTCCCGGAATCGGGCGACTACGCTCTGCCACTCGACCTCTTTCAGCTCATGCTCGACCGTGTGGCCTTCGCCATCACCAAGGACGACCCCAAGTTCCAGCTCAACGGAGCGCTGGTCAAGCTGCTCCCCGGCGAGATCGAGATCGCCGCCACCGACGGCCACCGTCTGGCGATGGTCCGCGCCAAGGCGCCGACGGGGTCGCTGCCTTTTGAACAGCAGCTCTTTCCACGCAAGCTGCTGGCCGAGTTCTCCCGCTTTGCCGATGACCAGGTGAGGATGACCGCCGGTGACAACCACCTCGGCTTTCTGATGGGCGAGAGAACGCTGGTATCGCGCATCGTCGAACTGCGTTTTCCCCAATACGAGCGGGTGATCGTCCGCGACAACCCGAGCCGCGCCCGGGTCGATCGCAAGGAGCTTCTGGCCTCCTTGCGGCGGGTCAGCCTGATGGCTCACGAAAAGGCGCGAGGGGTGCGGTTTCGCTTTGCCGGAAACGGGGAATTGACCCTGGCTTCGATCGGCTACGATCGCGGCAGTGCCGAGGAGACCCTCAACGTGACCTATCAGGGCGAAGGTCTCGAGATCGCGCTCAATGCCGCCTACCTGATAGACGTGTTGCAGGTCTTGGAGTGCGATACCGTGGAACTCCAACTTCGCGACAGCAACACGCAGTGCGTGGTGGTGCCGGTGGACGACGACACGCGGCTCGAGGAGTACATCTACGTCTTGATGCCCATGCGGCTGTGAGGCGGATGCCCCGTCGGCGGGGCCGGCCGCGGCGGCCGGCGGACCCGCCGTATCTCATGACAAAAGCAGCCATGCCGGAGCCGGTCGGTCTGTGGAGTTGATGGAGATCTCCGTCGCGGGGGTTCGAAACCTCTCCATTGACGGCCTCGCGCTCGGCCGATCCACCAATCTCGTGCTCGGCGCCAACGGCGCCGGCAAGACCAGCCTGCTCGAAGCGGCGGTGGTGCTCGGTAACCTGCGCTCGTTCCGCGAACCGAATCTGCGCCGAGTCCTTCGCCACGGAGGGAGTTCTTTTCGCATCACCGGCAAGGTTCGCAGTGAAGACCGTGAGTTCAAGCTGCAACTGGTCTTCGAGCCCGGTCCGCCGCCGAAACGGACGCTCAGCCTGGACGGCAGGGAACTGACGGTCGGTAAGTATCTTCAGCTGTTTCCGATGTTTGCCGTGACCGGACCGGATCGCGAACTGGTTCATGGCGGACCCGACGAACGGCGGGCGCTGCTGGATCGGTTTGTCTTTCTGCTGCGGCCGACGCATCTTGATGACCTCCGGACCTATCGAAGGTGCCTGCGACAACGCAACGCCGCGCTGAGCGCCGGGGCCGCGGACGGCGAGTTGGCGGCCTGGGAAACGCAGTTGGCGGCCGCCGCCGCCCGGCTCGTCACGGCCAGGGCGAGCGGGGCGAAGGTGCTCGCAGGCAACTTCCTGACGGTGTACGAGGCCCTCGCCGGAGAGACGTCCCCGGCGATCGCGGTGGAATACCGCGGCGACCCCTGGTGCGATGCCGAAGACGCCTCGAAAAAGGTGGAAGAAACCTACCAACGGCGCTATAATGAGACGCGGACGCGGGACCGCCAGGCGGGGTTCACCGTGGACGGTCCGCACCGCCACGATCTGAGCCTGCGAACCGACGGACGGGGCGTCCGATACGTTCTCAGTACGGGTCAAGCCAAGGTCGTTGCTGCGGCTCTCAGACTGGCGACACTCGCCGAAATTGAAAAGGAGCGGCAGGATCGGTTTCCGGTGATTGTGGACGATGTGGACGCCGAGCTGGATCAGGAAGCGCTGATCCGGCTGGTCAACCACCTCGGGGATAAACGACAACTTCTTCTCTCCAGCACGAGCGACAGGAAAGCCGCCGCAAAAGGCCGGCGGGCCCGTCGCCTGTGGCTCGAAAACGGAGCCTGTGTGCGTCAGGAGGCCGAGATCGATGAGTGACACCTATAACGCGGAAAACATCAAGGTCCTCAAGGGACGCGACGCGGTCCGCAAGCGCCCGGGCATGTACATCGGTGATGTGGATGATATCGGCGGTCTCAACCACATGGTGTGGGAAGTCGTGGACAACGCGGTCGATGAGGCGCAGGCGGGCCACTGCAAGGAGATCAGCGTCACCGTCCACGCCGACCAGACGGTGACCGTCACCGACGATGGGCGCGGCATCCCGGTCGACACCCACAAGGAGAGCGGTCGCTCGGCGGCCGAGGTCATCATGACCGAACTCCATGCGGGCGGAAAATTCGACAGCAACTCCTACAAGGTCTCCGGCGGGCTCCACGGCGTCGGGGTGAGTGTCGTCAACTTTCTCTCCGAGTGGTTGCGCCTCGAGATCCATCGCGACGGCAGGGTCTGGGAGCAGATGTACCACCGGGGGGTGCCGCAGGAGCCGCTCAAAGCGGTTGGCACCGCCCGCCGCACCGGCACCATCGTCACCTTCAAACCGGACCCCGAGATCTTCTCGGTTCTCGAGTACCACCCCGACCTCCTCGTCCGGCACCTGCGGGAGCTCGCCTTCCTCAACTCCGGGATCGAGATCCGGTTCGCCGACGAAACCACCGACCGCGAGGAGCACTTCCGTTTCGACGGAGGTCTCAAGGAATTCGCGCGCTACCTCAACCGCTCCAAGGCGCCACTTCACGAAGAACCCGTCTACCTGATCGATGCCAACGAAGAGGGTGAAGAAGTCGAGGTCGCGCTGCAGTGGCACGACGGCTACAACGAAAACGTCCTCGCCTTCACCAACACCGTCTTCAACCGCGACGGCGGCACCCACCTCTCCGGCTTTCGCGCAGCGCTGACACGAACCATCAACGCCTATGCGCAGTCTCAGAATCTCCTCAAGAACATGAAGGAGAACTTCTCCGGCGAAGACGTCCGCGAGGGTCTGACTGCGATCATCGCGGTACGGATCCACGAGCCGCGATTCTCCAGCCAGACCAAGGACAAGCTGGTCTCATCCGACATCAAGGGGTGGGTCGAGTCGGTGATCAACGACCGGCTTTCGACCTATTTCGAGGAGCACCCCGCCGAAGCGCGGGCGATCGTTTCGAAGTGCCTGGATGCGGCGCGGGCGCGCGACGCGGCGCGCAAGGCGCGCGAACTGACGCGGCGCAAGAGCGCCCTCGAATCGTCCGCCCTCCCCGGCAAGCTGGCCGATTGTTCGGAGCGCGATCCGGAGCTCTCCGAGATCTTCATCGTCGAGGGAGACTCCGCGGGCGGATCGGCCAAGCAGGGTCGCGACCGGAAATTCCAGGCCATCCTCCCGCTGCGCGGGAAGATCCTCAATGTGGAGAAGGCCCGCTTCGATCGCATGCTGGCCTCCGAGGAGATCCGGGCGCTCATCCAGTGCCTCGGCACCGGCATCGGCAAGGACGAGTTCGATCCCCTCAAGGTGCGCTACCACAAGATCATCATCATGACCGATGCGGACGTCGACGGGTCCCACATCCGCACCCTGTTGCTGACCTTCTTCTATCGCCAGATGCGGGAGTTGGTGGAGCGTGGCAACCTCTACATCGCGCAGCCCCCGCTTTACAAGGTGAGCCGAAAAAAGAAGGAGACCTATCTCCGCGACGACGCCGATCTTTCGAACTTCCTGCTCGATCGGGTCGAGGACGAGTACCAACTCGTGATCGGCGCGACCGGCCGCAAGCTCGAGGGCCGCGACTTGCGGCGCGCCCTGCTCGCCGCCCAGGACTGGAGCCAGAGTCTCGACCAACTCGAAAACCGCGGCTGGCCGCAGGACCTGGTCCTGGCTGCGCTCGACACCGAGGCGGCCTGGCAGGAGACTCCGGACGGCCCGGAGTTTGCGGAGGCCCTCGCCGCCGAACTGCGCGAACTCGGCTACGACGACACCCGCGTCGAGCTCGACGAAGAACATGGCGTCCGCGAAGTGGTGTGTCGCGTCGGCCTCAATGGCCGCGGCCGGGATGTTCGTCTCGGGCAGCTCCTGGGATCGAGCGGCCACTACCGTCGTGCCAGACAACAACTCGCCCAGGTGGAGGCGATCCGGGTCGGGCCCTTCCACCTCGAGCGCAATGGTGAGCGCGAGACCCTGGCCAGCCTGCGCGAGCTCGTGAGCCGGGTCTACGAGATCGCCAAGAAGGGCCTCAACATTGCACGTTACAAGGGCCTCGGCGAGATGAACCCTCGCCAGCTCTGGGAGACCACCATGAACCCCGAGGGGCGCCGCCTCCTGCAGGTCAACGTCGAAGACGCGGCGCACGCGGACGAGCTGTTCACCATCTTGATGGGCGACGCGGTGGAACCGCGGCGCCAGTTCATCGAGACGTATGCCCTCGAGGCCCGGAACCTGGATATATAAATGAGCGATAACGACACTCCGCTGCGCGCCGACCGCGTTCCGATCACGATCGAGGAGGAGCTCAAGAACTCGTATCTCGACTACGCGATGTCCGTCATCATCGGCCGCGCCCTGCCCGACGTCCGCGACGGTCTCAAACCGGTCCACCGCCGCATCCTCTACGGCATGTGGGAGACCGGCAACACCGCCGGACGCGCCCACAAGAAGTCGGCGCGCATTGTCGGCGACGTGATGGGCAAGTACCACCCCCACGGCGACCAGGCGATCTACGACACAGCGGTCCGCCTGGCGCAGGACTTCTCGATGCGCTACACCCTGGTCGACGGTCAGGGCAACTTCGGGTCGGTCGACGGAGATTCTGCGGCGGCGATGCGTTACACCGAGGTCCGCCTGACCCGCCTGTCCGAAGAGTTGCTCGGCGACGACATCGCCAAGGAAACCGTCGATTGGGTTCCCAACTACGACGGGTCGCTCTCCGAACCCACCGTTCTCCCGGCGCGCTACCCCAACCTCCTCGTCAACGGTTCCTCGGGCATCGCAGTGGGCATGGCCACCAACATCCCTCCCCACAACCTCGGGGAAGTGGTGGATGCCGCGATTGCTCTCATCAGCGACCCCGAGTTGGCTGTCACCGATCTCATGGACTTCATCCTCGGCCCCGATTTTCCGACCGCCGGGTTCATTCTCGGGCGGAAGGGCATCTACGACGCCCACACCACCGGGCGCGGGATCATCCGCCTCCAGGCGCGGACCCGCATCGAGGAGGCCGAGAAAGGCAAGCGCGCGCGGATCATCGTCAACGAGCTCCCGTACCAGGTCAACAAGGCGAGACTGGTGGAACAGATCGCCAACCTCGTCCAGAGCAAGCGGCTCGAGGGCATCGCGGATCTGCGGGACGAGTCCGACCGAGAGGGCATCCGCGTCGTCATCGAACTCAAGCGCGACGCCGTTCCCGAGGTGGTGCAGAACAACCTCTTCAAACTCACCCAGCTCCGCACGACCTTCGGCATCATCCTGCTCGGAGTGATCAACAACCAGCCGCGGGTCTTCAACCTCAAGGAGCTGCTCCAGCACTTCCTCGACCACCGGCGCGAAGTGGTGGTGCGGAGGACCGAGTTCGATCTCGCCCGCGCCCGCGAGCGCGCCCATATCCTCGAAGGCCTGGTCATCGCGCTGGACAACCTCGATGCGGTCATCAAGCTGATCCGCGGCGCGGCCGACCCGACGACGGCCCGCGACGGCCTGATGAACGACTTCGGTCTTTCACAGCTCCAGGCCCAGGCCATTCTCGACATGCGGTTGCAGCGCCTCACCGGTCTCGAGCGCGACAAGATCGTGGCCGAGTACACCGAGGTCAAAGCGCTCATCGACCACCTCGAAAAGGTCCTCGGCTCCGAAGAAATGGTGTCCGAGATCATCGTCGAAGAGCTGGCCGAGATCAAAGAGCGCTTCGGCGACGCGCGGCGCACCGAACTCATCGACGACCCCAGCGAAATCTCTATCGAAGACCTCATTGCCGAAGAGGAAATGGTGATCACGGTCTCCCGCGAGGGCTATGTCAAACGATCCGCCGCCTCGACCTACCGGGCGCAGCGGCGTGGCGGTCGCGGACGCCGGGGCATGGCGACCAAGAACGAGGACGAGGTCTGGCAACTGTTCGTCGCCTCGACCCACGCCACCATGCTCTTCTTCACCTCCACCGGGCGGGTCTTTGCCCGCAAGGTTCACGAGTTGCCCGACGTCGGCCCCGCCGCCCGCGGCCGGGCGCTCGTCAACCTCCTGCAGTTGGCCCCGGACGAGCAGATCAGAACCCTTCTCGCGGTGCGGGACTTTGAAGAGCACGAGGACGCCTATCTGTTTTTCGCGACCCGCCAGGGCCGGGTGAAACGAACCGCGCTCGCGGCTTACTCCAACATCCGAGCGAACGGTTTGCGGGCGGTGGTGATCAACGAGGGTGACAATCTGCTGTCGGTGCGGCTGACCGACGGCAACAGCCACGTCTTCATGGGGACCAGCCAGGGCAAGGCGATCAGGTTTGAAGAAACCAACGTCAGGCCGATGGGGCGCGTGTCCGCCGGCGTTCGGGGGATCAACCTCCGTCAAGGTGACACCGTGGAGGAAGTCGCGATCTTTCCCCCGGAGGATGACAACGACATCCTGGTGGTCACCGATCAGGGCTTCGGCAAGCGGACGGCGATCTCCGAGTTCCGCATCCAGAATCGGGGCGGGTACGGCATCACCCTGATCCGGCTCACGGACAAGAACGGCGCGGTTGCGGCGATCCGCCACATCACGGAAGAGGACGAGATCCTGGTGGTCACCGAACAGGGCATGATGATCCGGATGAACGCCGGCGAGATCCGCCGCATCGGACGGGCCACGTTGGGGGTGCGGGTCATTCGTCTCGACGAGGACGACCGCGTGGTGTCGGTGGCGCGCGCCGAGGCCGTCGACGAAAACGAGATCGAAGACACTGAGGAGGACGACGATCTCGAGGTCGAGAACGCCGGCGACACGGCCGACACCGACACCGGGGAGCAACCGGATGACACGGTCGAGCCCGCCGTCGACAGCGACTGACGCGATCTCGTCTCACCGCCGCCGATGACCGGGCCGGAAGACACCACGCCGCGCATGATTCCGGCCGCACTCCTGATCCACCAGGAGGGAGCAATCGCGTTGATCGCGCTGGTCGGGGTGTGGTTGCGCGACGACGGTTTTGCGACGGCTTTTGCCGCCCGCTCCACCGGGGTGGCCGGTTCGATCCTGGCGGGCGTCGCCGCCGGGTTGGTCATTTTCGGCCTCCTGTGGCTTGTCCGCACGGTCGGACCGCTCCGCGATCTCGAGGCCTGGCAGCGCCGGATGGTGGCAGGCTGGTCGGCCGGCGACGCACTGGCCGTGGCTGTATTCTCCGGTCTGGCGGAAGAGGCGTTGATTCGTGCCCTTCTCCAGCCGCTCATCGGTCTCGTGCCGGCGGCGGCGGTGTTTGCCGTCCTCCACGTCGTGCCGGACCGCCGGTTATGGATGTGGCCGCTGGTCGCCCTGTTGCTCGGCGTGGCGATCGGGTGGCTGTTCGGGCGCTGGGGGTATCCTGCGGCCGCCGCCGCCCACGTCGTCATCAACGGTATTTCCCTGGCGCGTTTCCGCACCACGGCGCGATCATGAATGGAAGCAAAGGACGAATGCGGCAGGTTGTACAATGAGCCCGGGCAGTGGGAGGAAGACAATGCAGTTTTCAAATGACCAGTTCCGCGTCAAGGTGGGGCTGGCGGAGATGCTCAAGGGTGGCGTCATCATGGACGTCACCAATGCAGCGCAGGCGAAGATCGCGGAGGACTCGGGCGCAGCGGCGGTCATGGCCCTCGAGCGGGTGCCGGCCGACATTCGGGTTCAGGGCGGCGTGGCGCGGATGTCCTCGATCGACATGATCCAGGAGATCCAGCGCACCGTCTCGATCCCGGTGATGGCCAAGGTGCGGATCGGCCACATCGCGGAGGCCCGGATTCTCGAAGCGCTCGAGGTCGACTTCATCGACGAGAGCGAGGTCCTCACCCCGGCCGACGAAGAGAACCACATCTCGAAACATTCCTTCAAGGTCCCCTTCGTCTGCGGCTGCCGCAACCTCGGCGAGGCCCTGCGGCGAATCGGCGAAGGCGCGGCCATGATCCGCACCAAGGGCGAGGCCGGCTCCGGCGATATCGTCGAAGGTGTCCGCCACCTGCGGGCGGTCGGCCGTGGAATCAAGACCCTCGGCATCCTCACCGAGGACGAGCTCATGACCGCGGCCAAGGAGAACGGCGCGCCGTACGAGCTCGATCTGTTGGGTGGCGGAGAACGGCCGGCTCCCGGTGCCGAACTTCGCCGCCGGCGGGATCGCGACCCCGGCCGATGCGGCGCTCTGCATGATGCTCGGTGCGGAATCCGTCTTTGTGGGTTCGGGGATCTTCAAGTCCGATGATCCCGAGCGCCGTGGCCGCGCCATCGTCGAGGCCGTCACCCACTGGCAGGACCCGGCCCGCCTGGTCGAGATCTCACGCGGTCTCGGCGAGGCGATGCCCGGCCTCGAAGCCGGCAAGCTGACCCCCGAGGAGATGCTGTCGCGCAGGGGGTGGTAGAGGGTGCCCGGAATCGGGGTTCTGGCACTGCAGGGAGACTGGCACGCTCACGCCCTGGCGCTCGGCGCCCTCGGCGCCGAGGCCCACGCGGTACGGACCGCGGCTGAACTCGATCGCGTCGAGAGCCTGGTTCTCCCCGGTGGTGAAAGTTCGGCCATGTTGCGTCTGATGGAGCCTGAGGACCTGGCCCGCCGGATCGGCGAGCGCATCGCCGCGGGGATGGCGGTCCTCGCGACCTGCGCCGGCGTCATTCTCCTCGCTGAAAAGGTCGAGCCCGACCAGCGGTCGCTGGGCGCGCTCGCCATCACCGTGGTAAGAAACGCATACGGCCGCCAGGTCCGTTCCTCGGTGGAGCAGGTCGAGGTGACACCGCCGCTCGGCCCGCCGGCATCGATGGAGGCCGTGTTCATTCGCGCGCCGCGAATCGTCGCGGTGGGGCCGGACGTCGAGGTATTGGGGCGCTGGCGCGACGACCCCGTCATCCTCCGCCAGGGCCACATTCTCGCAGCGACCTTTCACCCCGAGCTCACCAGAGACCACCGGGTCCACGAGTTCTTTCTCCGGACCGGGGAGGATCGAAATGGCTGACGCGCTGTTGCGGCACGAGGAAAACAAAGGGGTCCACCGGCTGACCATGAAGCACGGACCCAACGCGCTCGACCGCCCGCTGATGGACGCGCTGCGATCCGAACTGCGCCGCCTCGCCGAGAGCGGAGCCCCCGCCGTGATTCTCGCTTCCGCCCACCCGAAGCTGTTCTGCCCCGGGTGGGACCTCAAGCTCCTGGCGGACGCTCCACGGGAGGATGTCGCGATCTTTCTCGAGGATTTCAACGCCCTCATCCTCGATCTCTTTTCCTATCCGGGGCCCACGGCCGCCGAGATCGCAGGCCACGCGGTGGCCGCCGGGTGTCAGGTGACGATCGCCTGTGATGTGCGGGTCATGGCCGCCGGTCAACCGCGGCTCGGTCTTTCCGAGCTCAATCTCGGAGTGCCGGTGCCCGGCCCGAGCCTGCGCATGTTGCGGTCGCGTCTGAGCTCTCCGGCCGTCGACGACCTGGTTTTCCGCGGCGAGGGGTGCACCGCCGGACGCGCCCGCGAGCTCGGGTTGGTCCACCGGACGGTTCCGCCGGAGGAATTGGTCGGGGCCGCGGCACACGAAATGGCCCGCCTCGCGGGACGTCCGCGACGGGCATTCGTGGAGACCAAGCGCATGTTGTTGTCGCCCGTGTGGCAGGCGATGAGCGAGCCCTCGCCGGCCGAGAACCAGGCCTTTCTCGACTGTTGGTTCGACGTCGAGACCCGGAGGAGAATCACCGGGGTGTCGAGCCGTCTCCGCGCTTGAACGGCGCGGCCCCCGAAGAACGGGCGCGGCGGGCCGCCGCCGAGGTCGCTCGATGTGTGTTGCGGTGGCACGAAGGCGACGGCAGCGGTGAACCGGGCGCACCGTCCGCGCGGGGTTGGTACCGGGGCGCGGCGGAGTGTGCGCTCGATCTGGCTCGCCTGACCGAATGTGGAGTCACCAGGGCCCGCGCCTTCGGCGGCGACTGGCCCGTGGTACGTGGCGATGGCTGGTTGGTGGCGCCGGCTCTGCCGCTCCCCCTCACCGGGTCTGGCGGCGACGGTGTCGATGCCGCCTATGTCTGGCGGGGCCACGCGGTGTGGCGGGAAGCGGCGGGCATCGAAGAGCCTTTTCTGACGACCTCGGTCGACGACCCGAGCCCTGGCGCCGCGTTCGACCTCCTGTGGTTCGGCGACAGCGAGCGCTACACCCTGCGCCGCGGGACCCTGGCGGTCGAGGACCTCTTTGCCGTGGTGGGGCTGCCGGCCGACCACGCCACCCTCGATCGGCTCCTGGTTCGCGGCCGGAGGGTGGACCCGGCGGTCCTCGACGGCCTCGCCTTCGCTGCAACCGGCGGACCGGCAACGATCACGGTCAACCGCGCGGTCCGGCTCAATCGGGGAGACGACTGGCGGGATGCCGAGAGGTTTCTGCGAGCGCGCGCCGACGTCGAGCGGACCGACCGCCACGGCGATCGATTGGTCGCCCACACCGCCAGGGGGTCGTCACCGGTCTTCAGGTGTGAGGACCGGGCTGACGGGTGGGTCCTGAAGCTGGACTCCGGCGACTACCCGCTGACCGGTCTCGAGATGTGCCGCCGGGGCGGCGCGCTGTCGTTGTCCGCGGAACTTCACCCGGCCATCGATCCCCTCGCCCCCGGGATGCGCGGGCGTCTGGCGTTCGACCTCAGGTCCGATCTCGTCAGTCTCGGGTAAGGGCAGGCTAGAACTCGTACACGTGGTCCTGCACGAGTTCGACCACCGGGTGGGGGAGTTCCATCGTGGCGATCTCGGCGCGGAGCTCCTCGAGGTAGGGGGGCTTGAAGTGGTAGAGAAAGACCGGGACATCGCGCCGGATTTTCGCCAACTCCACGCCGAGGGACGCCGGTGTGAGGTGGAGGCTGACATCGGCAACCTCCTGGAGGTCGTTGGGAAAGGAACATTCGGTGATGATGGCGGCCAGGTCCTCGGTCTCGTTCGCCACCTCCCAGATCCTTTCGGTGGGGCCGGTGTCCGACGTGAAGATGACGCTCGATGATCCCTGGCGCAGCAGAAGACCGGTGGTCGGCACGATGTGGTTGACCTGAATGGCGGTGATCTCGAGATCACCCGACGGCAGACCGGAGATCGTGAACGGCTGCTCGATCTCGATCTCCTGAAACCGAACCGACGGGTACAAGTGGTTGGGGATGCGAGTGAAATCGGGCCAGGTGTCGTTGTTGAACAGGTGCCGGCGAACCCCGGCGAGACCACGCTTGGAACAGTAGACCGACACCGGTTGATCGCTGGCCCCGAACGAATTCTCGATCAGAAACGGCAGGGTGCTGGTGTGGTCCATGTGGGTGTGGGTGATGACAACGTGGTGGAGGGCCCGCTGTTCCGCGATGGACAGGGCGCGGGTAATCGCCCCGGCGTCAATCGCCACCGTGCCGTCGATCAGGAAAGACGTCATCCTGCACTCTGGGCTGTCGCCGCCAAAGCTGCCGAGAACCCGAAATTTCATGCACCGAGTATACCCGCACCGAACCGGTTACCATGAGTGCGATGGATCACGAAGACCAACATTTGTTGCGCCTCGGTCTGCTCCTCGCCGGCGGCGGGGCCGCCGTGCGGCGGGCGGCCGCGACGTCGCCCCCCGAGAGCTCGCTCGCGGCGGGTCTGGCGGCCGCCGGTGTGGCACCCGCCGTGGTCGAGGCCGGGCGGAGTCTCGCGAGAAACGAGGCGGGGACGGCGCGTGATCGTGCGGCCTCGGCGGGATGGCGGTGGCTGGTCCCCGGCGATGCCGACTATCCGAAATCGCTGTCACCCATGGTTGATCCACCGCTCGGGCTCTTCGTCTGCGGCCGCCTCAGCGATGCGCCGGCGGTCGCGATCGTCGGCTCGAGGAAGGCGACCCCTTATGGGCTCCAGGTGGCTCGGCTTTTGGGTGAGGAGTTGGCGCGCGCCGGGGTGATCACGGTCTCCGGGATGGCGCGCGGCGTTGACGCAGAGGCCCACCGTGGGGCGCTTGACGCCGGCGGCAGCAGCTGGGCGGTGTGGGGTACCGGTCCCGACACCGTGTACCCGCCAGAACACTCCAAATTGGCGGCGGAACTCGCGGTTGACGGCGCGCTGATCACCGAGTATCCACCGGGGACGCCCCCGCGGAAGCACCACTTTCCGGAACGCAACCGCATCCTGGCGGGGCTGTCCCGGGCCACGGTGGTGGTCGAAGCTGCAGCGCGGTCCGGCGCGCTGATCACCGCCCGCCTGGCGATGGAGGAGGGCCGCGAGGTCCTGGCCGTGCCGGGCAATATCTTCTCCGTGCTCTCGGTGGGGCCGAACACCCTGCTCCGGGTCGGTGCGCGGCCGCTCCTCACGCCGCGCGACCTGTTTGAAGCCATCGGCGTCGCCCCCTCCGCCAACAAGGGCGAAGGCCGGCCCGCAGTCGAGACCTGGGTTGCCGAGGGTGAGGCGCTCACGGTCGATGAAATCGCAGACCGCACCGGGGAGCCGGTCGCAGACGTCGCCGCCCGCCTCCTCGACCTCGAGCTGTCCGGAGATCTCACGCGCTGCGACGACGGTCGATATATGCGAACCTCCGCCACCCTGCCGGAAGGATCGTGACCACCGGCACCGGCAACGCGCTGGTGGTCGGCGGTGGGCTGGCGGGTTGCGAGGCCGCCTGGCAGCTCGCCGAGGCGGGCATCGACGTGACGCTGGTCGAGATGCGCCCGCAGCGACCGACCCCGGTCCACCGCACCGGGCAGCTCGCCGAACTGGTGTGCTCGAACTCGCTTCGCGGTGATGGTCCGACCAACGCGGTGGGCGTTCTCAAGGCTGAGATGGAGATTCTCTCATCCCTGATCCTGCGGTCAGCGCGGGCTGCGGCGGTACCCGCGGGCGGCGCCCTGGCCGTCGACCGCGATGTCTTTTCGCGCACCGTCACCGAAGCGATCGCAGACCACCCGCGAATTTCTCTCGATCGGCGTGAGGTCGTCGAGCTCCCGGAAGGGCCGGCCATCCTCGCCACGGGGCCCCTGACCTCGCCCGCCCTCCACCGCGCCCTCGACGAGCTGCTCGGTCAGTCGGCGCTCTCCTTTTTTGACGCCATCGCCCCGATCGTGGCCGCCGACTGCCTCGACATGGAGCGCCTGTACGCGGCCTCGCGGTATGGCAAGGGCGACGGGGCGGACTATCTGAACTCGGCCCTCGACCAGCCGGCGTACGAAGAGTTCATCGACCAGCTCCTGGCCGCTGACAAGGTGCCTTTCAAGGACTTCGAGACCGGCGACTTCACCTATTTCGAGGGCTGTCTGCCGATCGAGGTCATGGCCGAGCGCGGTCGCGAGACGCTGCGCTTCGGACCGATGAAACCGGTGGGTCTGGAAGACCCCGCCACCGGCCGGCGGCCGTGGGCGGTGGTGCAGCTCCGGCAGGACGATCTCGCGGCCGAACACTGGAACATGGTCGGGTTTCAGACCAAGCTGACCCACGCCGAACAGAAACGCATCTTCCGCATGCTCCCGGGTTTTGCCGACGCCTCCTTCGTTCGTCTGGGGATGATCCACCGCAACACCTTCATCAACGCCCCCCGCTTTCTCGACCGCTCGCTGCGGCTGCTCGCGCGGCCGTCGATGAGGCTCGCCGGGCAGATGACGGGCGTCGAGGGCTACGTCGAGTCGGCCGCGACCGGCCTCCTCGCGGGTCGGGCACTGGCGGACGAGTTGCTGGGCAGCGAAAGCTGCGCCGCCGCCCCCCGAGACCGCCCACGGCGGTCTCATGCGTCACCTCTCAGACAGCGATCCGGCGACCTTCCAGCCCTCGAATATCACCTGGGGGCTGATGGCAACGCCGCCGGATCTGGCGCGGACGCGCGGCCGCCGTCCGCGCCGCCTGGCCCACGCCGAGCGCGCCCTCGCGCTGATCCGGGAGTGGGACGAACTTCGGCGCACGTGACGCCGAGACGCGCTCCGCGAAGCCAGCCGATCTCTTACAGAAATTGAGGAGAGCCGAACCTTTGGCCCGAAAATCCGTTTGTGCTGGTGAGGGATTTTTGATGGCGCGACGAATCATCAGCGGGGCCCGCCCCTTCTCACCGGTCGAGGCCGACATCGGCGTCCCGCGACCGCACCGCGTCAACCTCGTCATCGCGGACTGGGGACCGACGGCCGAGCTCCTGACCTTCCCCGCCGGAGAGCCGGTCGGCCGGGGCGCCCGGTTCCAGTACCGGGGGACCCTCTGGGTGATCACGGGCAGTCAACGCGACAGCCGCATCATGGTCGCCGAGCCGGCCTCACACTGAACCGCAACCCCCGCCACAGTCGGCGCAATTTACCCGGGGTCTTTGGCCCGGGGGTGGCTTCTTCGGTGAACCTCCATGAGGTGGGCGAGGTCGACCCGCGTGTAGATCTGGGTGGTGGCGAGCGAGCTGTGGCCGAGGAGCTCCTGGATCGCCCGGAGATCCATCCCCGCCTCCAGAAGATGGGTGGCGAAGGCGTGGCGCAGGGCGTGGGGGTGGAGGTGGGCGAGGTCGGCCGTGCGGCGCACCGCCGCGTCGAGCAGGCGCCGCACCGAGCGATCTGAGAGACGCCCGCCGCGCTGGTTGACGAACAGCGGCTCGTCCTCGTCGCCGCGCCCGCGTCGCCACTCCGCTCGAATCGGGAGGTAGGTCTCGAGGGCCGCCGCCGCCGGACGCCCGAACGGCACGAGCCGCTCCTTGCGCCCCTTGCCGCGTACCCTGAGGGTGCGTTGGGTGAGGCGGACGTCGCCGAGGTCGAGGCCGACCAGTTCGCCGACCCGCAGTCCGGCCGCGTACAGCAGTTCGACCGCCGCGCGGTCGCGGCGACCCGCCGGGGTGTCTGGAAAACCGTCGAGAAGCTCCTCGATCGCGTAGCGATCGGCAACCACCGGGGTGGCGTTCTCCCCGCGCGGGTGGGGCACCGCCGCGGCCGGGTTGGATGCCACCACACCTTCGGAGACGAGGAAGGAGAAATAGGTGCGCAGACTGGCCAGGGCGCGCGCCACCGAACGCGGGGGAGACCGCGGGAGTGGAGGTGGGCGAGGTAGGAACGCCCCGTGCGCGGGGTCACTCCATCCGGGGAGGAGACTGAAACTGCCGTCACCGCGAAGTCGACAAAGGCCAGGACCTCACGGCGGTACGCGCGCAGGGTTGCCGGCGACAGGTTGCGTTCCCACTCGAGGTGTTCGAGAAAACGGTCCACCAACCAGGGCGAGGCTTCTCCGGTCCCGTTGGCAATGGTCACGGGTTACTTCCCGGGCGGGCGGGCAGCGCTCCGCGTCGCCCGCCACCAACACAGCTTGAGCGCGTCGCGCAGCATCTGGCTCGAGTGGCGCACGGCCATGACCCGCGACGCCTCGACGTGCTCCCAGTGGACGCCCACCTCCCGTATCTCGACGCCCCACCGCCTCGCCAAGCACCAGGAGCTCGACATCGAAGGCGAAACCGTCCAGGCGTTGGGCCGCGGCGAGGTCGCGGGCGAGCTCCCCGGGAAACAGCTTGAAGCCGCACTGGGTGTCGCCGAGGCGGGTCAGACCGAGGGCGCGGAGCGCCAGGTTGAAGGTGCGGCCCATGAAGTCCCGGTGCAGCGGCTGCCGTTGGGTCACCAACCGCCGGTCGACCGCCCGCGAACCGACGGCCACCGCGTCGGGTTCGGCGGCCTCTCGCGAGCAGGGCGAGATCCTCGATCGGCGCCGACATGTCGGCGTCGGTGAGCAGCACCCACTCGCCGCGGCTGCGCGCGAAACCCGGTGCGAACGGCCGCCCCCTTGCCGCGGTTAACGGGGTGGCGGGCGACCACGAATTCGATGCCTTCAGCGCCAGGGTGGGAACCGGCGATGTCGGTGGTGCGGTCCGACCGACCCGTCATCGACGACGATGATCTCCGCCGGCCGCCACGTGGCGGCGCCGGCGAGAAAAGACGCCACGCGGTCGAGCGTCGGTGACAACCGGTCGGCCTCGTTGAAGGCGGGAATGACGACGCTCAGCCGGGGCATGGGCGAACCGCCGTTCGTGGCGGATGCGTCGAAGGTCTGCACCTCACCAACCTAGCCCAGCCGTCGTGAGAAGTCGATTCTCGATTCCGGCAACCGGCCAGACTGCAGAGCTCACCCGGTTTCACCCCGAGGGCGACAAAGCCATGAAGCCTGCCGTGTGAAGTGCTGGGCGATCAATCGGGGACGTCGGCAACAATGTCGACAGCGGCCGCGGCCCGCAGCGGAGACCACCGGGCCCCGAGGAGTCCGGGGAGCCCCAGGGTCGCGACGCCGAACAGGGCGGCGGCAAGCACCCGCGGAACCCGCCCCGGCACCACCGGCTCGAGAAACCGCACCCCCGCCAGCAGCATACCGAAGGTGCCTTGGCGAACGATCACCAGCACCGCCGCGGCGCACGCCCACCACACGACGGCGAGAACCGCCGCCCACCCGAAAGCCGGCAACGCGGGTCGCTGACCGAGGACCATGACCGCGATCAACCCCCCCGCACAGACCGCCAGCATGCCGACGAGATCCGCCCAAGACACCGCCATCAGCATCAGCGCGGGCGGTTCGGGGTCATCGTAGGGAGCCGGGTCCGGGCTCGCGGGCAAGCCATCCTCTCGATCCGCCAGCGAGTCCCAGTCATGAGGAATCTCATCCACGGGGGGGCTCATCGTGTGGCGATGCTTCCGACGAAGATCTCGAGCTGCATATCGACCGGGCGCGACTTGTACGTCTCGACGAATTCGAGCACCCGTTTCACCTCAAGGTCGTCGGGCTGCCGCTTCGCGAGCTCGGCGAGATAACCCTCCGACTGCGGAAGGTTGAATGCGCGCAACTCAGCCATGCCTGCGTTGAACAGGGTTCGCTCGTAGAAATCGACGACCTCGGCATCATCCGGGCGCTTTTCCAACATGTCCCGGCAGATCGCGATCGCGGCGCGGAAGTCGCCTTCGGCCACGGCGCTCTGAAGGACCGCTGCTTCGGGTTCGACCTCGAGGATCTCGAGCCGGGCCCTCTCCAACCCGGGGTCGTTCGGGAACAGTTTCAACTCGGCTTTGACGCGCTGATATGCCGCCATCCACCGGCCCTCGGCGAGCAGCGCCCGGCACGCCGCCAGGCCTTCCGGCACCGGGGTCGGTACCGGCGTCGCCACCTTGGCCCGATACTCGGTGAGCCGCTTGTCGAGCCGGACCTGAAAGGGGTCATCCTTCGAGTTCTGCTCGAGCAGGACGATCGCCTCTTCAACCTGGCTCTTGTTGTAGAGCTCGGCGGCCTCGATCAGCACCCGGTTGACGACGTCGATGCGTTTCTCGGGTGGCGCCTTTTCGGGCATCAGGCTGGTGGCGACCCACAGGCTGAAGGAGATCACGATAACGGCGACGCCGCCCATGGCGGCCCACCACTGCCAGGGCAACCGCCGTTTGGGCTTCTTCGGTGTCCGCCATTCGCCTTCGAGAGTGGTGGTCGGCTGGCTGACGTCCGCCCCGAAATCGGCGGTGGCGGTGAAGTCGTCGTTGAACAGGTCGTCCTCGAGATCCGGCATGCCGGTGTCGCGGACCGCCGGACTCGCCAGTTCATCGGCGAGGCGGCGGGCATCGACGTGCTGGGGAGAGAGCTCGAGAATCCGGTCGACGAAATCGCGCGCCGTGTCGTCCTGACCGTGATCGTGCGCATCGCGTGCATCGGCGAGCAAGGGGTCGATTCGCCGCTCGAGCTGTTCCTTGGCGTGGCGAATGTGTTCAATGCGGTCGTGGGCCTCCTCGTGATCGGGCTCGATGAGAAAGACCCGCGACCAGGCGTCGATGGCCGCCGCATAGTCGTCCGCCGCCGCTGCCGCGCCGCCGCGCGACAGCAGATCCCGGATCTTCTGTTGTTTGCCGCTGATCTCCGGGGTCCCGGCGGCGGTGTCGAAGGCCGCGGGGGTCTCCTGAAAGAGATCTGACACCTCGCTTGCGGCTTCTTCGTAGTAGGGCTCCTCCACCGCGTTTGGGGGTGGGTCGACAATCGGCGGCGGGGCATCGAACGCAGGCGACGCCATGTCACCCGGAGACGAGAAGTCCGGTTGGCCGTCGTCCTCGAGTGCATCGCCGACGGTCTCGGCAGCCTGGAAATCAGCAGTGTCGGCGAACATCGTCGAGGCGGTCTCGGCGGCGCCGAACACCGGTGCGGCACCGAAATCCGACACGGCGTCGTCGTCGGGGACAAAGCCGACTGACTCCTCAACCTCCTCGTGCCGGGTGAAACCGGCCTGCGACAGGGAAACCTCGCCGGCGGCCTCGATCTCCGCGAGGGTGGCGGCGATGTCCCGGTGATGGGGGTCGAGGGCCTGCGCCATCATGACGAAGTTGGCGGCCTCTTGAGAGTCTCCGTTGCGCAGGGCATCTTGCGCCTGGTCGAGAAAATTCCGGACCTGGGTGTCGCCCTTGGTGGCGCCTTCGATCTCGCGCAGCAGCTGGCGGGCCTCCTGGTGTCCCGGGAGATCGAGAAGGACCTGATCCACCTTCTGCCGCGCCGCCGCGAAATCGCGATTGTTGAAATCTTCGACCGCCTCCACCAGAAGGCTGTTGATGGCGTCCGTGGTCGGCGCCTGGAGCTGCGACACGACCTCGTTGAGGTCGATCTCGGCCGCCCCCGATGACAGCTGTTCGTGGAGGTTGCGGGCCGGCGCATAGGCCGGGTCGAGGCGGAGAACGAACTCCAACCCGATCAGCGCCTCCTCCCGGCTGCCTTCCTGGAGTTTGCCGACCACCTGCCGGAAGGCGGTCATCACGCGGTCCTGGGCTTGCGGGGAGAGCTCGGGGTTGCCGGGGTACGCCATATCAACGATGGTATCAAGGGGGTGCCGAAAGGGTCAACGACCGCCGTTCGCCGGAGAGCGGCCTGCTTCACACCGGCGCGGTCAATCGCGCCCCGGTGAGCACGATCCGGACCCGCGCCCCGGTCGGTTCGAGGCTCTTCAACTCGAGGCTGCCGCCGTGGTCCGTGACCACCCGGTGAACCAGCGCGAGCCCCATGCCGGAGCCCCGGCCCTTGGTGGAGTAGAAGGGCTCGAGCAGGACATCGGTGTCCTCGGTCGGCAACCCGACGCCGGTGTCTTGAACCTCGAGAATCACGTCATCGTCGGCGACCCGGGCCGAAATCGCCACCCGCCCGTCGCCGACCACCGCGGCGGCGGCATTGTCGAGCAAATTGACCAATGCCTGGCGCAGGAGCACCGGGTCGACCATCGCCGTGACCGGTTCTTCGGGAGTTTCGGCCACGACCTCGAGCCCGGGTCGAACACCGTTGTACAACGAGCACAACTCGCGCAGGAGGCGCCCGATGTTCGTCGGCTGGGGCGCGATGGCGGGCATGCGCGCGTACTGCTGGAAGGAGTCCACCAGCTCCTTGAGCCCGGACACCTGGGCCACGATCGCCTCGCACCCCTCGGTCACGATGGTTCGCATCTCCGAATCGAGAGTGGCCGCGCGCTTCTGGATCCGTTCGGCGGCGAGCCGGATGGGCGTCAAAGGGTTGCGGATCTCGTGCGCGATCCGCTGTGCGACCTCGCTCCAGGCGGCTTGGCGTTGCGCCTTCATGAGCTGGGTGAAATCGTCGATGGCGACCACCCTGCCGCCGCCCGGCAGCGGGCGCGATGTGATGTCGACGTGAAACGTCTCGCCGCCGGCCTGGAGATCGAGCTCACACCGCAGGTCTTCCCGCTGCCCGGTTTCAAGACGCCGGTACAGCTCCTCCAGACCGGCGCGGTTGAGCTCGTCGAGCGGGCGCCAGTCGTCGGCCCACCCGGGGTTGCCGAGAAGCCGCGCGGCCGCCGGGTTGGGCCGAAAGCGGGCGCCTTCGCCATCGACCGACAGCACGCCGGTGGGAACGGTTGCGAGCAATGTGGCGAGTTCCTGGTTGGAGGCCAGGATCTCGGCCTCGGACGAGCGGACCCGCCGCACCATGGCGTTGAACGAGTCCACCAGAACCGCCACCTCGTCCGAGCCGGGCACCTCCACCTCCTCGAGCGCGTCCCCTTCCGCAACCCGTTGGGTGGCGGCGGCGACCGCCAGCAGAGGCTCCGTAAACCGTCGCGAAAGGTAGAGCCCGACCCACACGGTGGCGAAGAGCAGCAGCAGGGTGACCGCGGCGAGCACCAGAATGGTGGTGGCGGTGATGGTTCCCTGGGTCTGTTTCATCTCCTGGAACTGAGCGTGGGCGGCGATCGCGTTTTCGAGGTGGAGCAGCAGCTCGCTCGGCAGCATGGCGCCGACGACCACGTGAGCATCGTTGTCGATCGGGCTCCAGGCGCGGATCAGGAGCCCGCCCCGCCAACGGTCGGAGCGGACGTCCGATGGCGGGAGGGTCTCCCAGCGCAACGGCGGCAACGAGGCCGGTATCCGGCGCGGATCGGCCACCGCTTCTTCGAGATTGCCGTCCCGGTAGACCGCCACGAGATCGACCCCGAGCAGACGCTGGAGGCGGACCAGGTCCATCCGGCCGTGGTTGTTCCGGAGCTCTTCGGCCGCCACCGCCGCCTGGCGCTCGAGATTTTCCTCGACCAGTTCCCGGAGCTGCACGGTGACCTCGGCGCCGCCGCGGAGAATGGTCTCGACCGGCGCCGAGAACCAGCGGTCGATGGATCCCTGGAGGAGGTTGGTGGCGATGAGAAAGATCAGGATCACCGGCACGAAGGTGAGACCGACGTAGGTGAGTACCAGCTTGGTGCGAAAGCGGCTGCCGAGGACGCCGGTTCGGCGTTCGACGGCGAGGCGGATGAGGTTTCTGGCCAGGATGAAGCTGAGGATGACGATCAGGGAGATGTCGAGGTACCACAGGACAAACAGCAGGATCCGGTTGGTGAGCTCCTCGGGAGAGGCTTCGCGGGCGCGCTCGAGAAGGTAGAACCCACCCACCGACAGCGCCATCAGGAACACGAAGGCGGCGACGAGGAAGCGATTTTCCTTGTGGTTGCGGTTCCAGAACGACCGCAGGCCGGTCAGGGATGGTCGATCGCCCGCATCATTCACCGGTGTCATCCGCCGGGTCGACCTGCACCTCCAACCAGTCGGTGCCCTCGGTCGCGGGGAACACCAACCACGTCGTCCCGCTGGCGAACACGGCGCGCACCCTGACCCGCAGAACGGCGTCCCGCCGCGCTTCTGGCAACAGCACCTCGACGGGGGGCGGCGACTTCAACCAGGAGCGCGCCTCCTCCACCGACTGCACCTCACGGCTGGCCGTGGTGTCGCCGTTGACGATGAGTTGGCAGAGATATCTGCCGGTGACGGCGTCGAAGTTGACGGTGACCCGCGCCACGCCCTTCCACACCTTGCGGTCCGGGAACATCCGCCGCCGGCCGTAGACGCGCAAAGGGTAGTCGAGCTCCGCCGTGGCGCCCGACGATAGCGTCTCTTCGAACGATTCCGGCAATTCCTGGTTGAGCGAAAAGGAGAGGACCAGGGTGTCCCCGCCGCGGGTGGTCTCGAGGACCATCGGTTCGACCGCCAGGGCCGCCATCAGCACGAGCGAGCTCAGGATTGCCGACATCGGGGCATTCTAACCCGGACTTCTCATCAGTTTTCGACTGCGGCCGACAATGCAGCCTAACCGGCCGTGCTTTCTTGCCCCGGGGTGCTCAACCTACCGCGCAGTACGTTTCCGCGCCCCGAGGCGAGGAAACCCACCCGGCCACGGTGCCTCATCGCCCACGTCAAGAAACCTGATGAGAAGTCCGGGTTCACCAGGATGGCCTGACATCTCGAGTCGCACGATGTCTCGAGGGTCGTCGAGGGGTGGCGGCCGCGGCCGACGAATGGCGGCCGTGAGTGGTAAAGTGAATCGATATTTGGCACTGGAGGCTACGCAATGGGCGCGACCATACCCGGGTGGTCCCCGGAGATTGAACGGGGTTTCAAGGAGATTCTGTTTCGGTTTCTCGAGGAAATCCAGTGCACGAGAGCGGCCCTTTATCTCTACGGGCCGAGTGATTTCTTTTTGCTTGCCACCCAATACGGATTCGGCCGGCGCGATCCCCTCGCCATCGAGCACCGCCTCAAGGACCCCATTGTCGTGAGAGTGCGCGAGCTGCGCGGCCTGCCGGTCGCCTACAACCACCGCAACGAGCTCGGGCCCCTGGCCGAGTACATCAAGACAGCCGGCAATTCGCGGCTGTTGCTGGTGCCGCTGGTCATCGGCGACGAGATCATCGGTTTCGTCGACGCCCGCGACAAGGGCCGGCGGCAACCGTTCGAGCGCCCCGACATCGGCAAGGCGGGAAAGATCGCGGCGGCGATGGTCGATTTTGCCCGCCGCAGCGGGTTCGTGATCGCGGACGAGGAGTTCGCGCCCGTACCGGAGCAGAGGGTTGAGAGACGCCGGCCGACTCCGCTCGGCGAGTCGCGGCCGCCTCTGCTCGACGAGTCGGGTCTGGAAAACCTCCACGACGCGGCTCTCGACTGCCTGCTCGACAACCAGGTGGCGGCGGTGGCGGCCACTCTGGCGACCCGCGACGGCGCGGCGACGCTCATCAACACCCGAACCGGCGGTGCCGAGATCGATCGCGAGGCGCTGTGCCGCCACCAGGTGTCGGCCCTGGCCGAGGCCGGGATCCAGACCCACGATCCGAGCTCCTGGCACGTCGAGGTTCGCCGGGGGCCGACGGCCACGGACGTCGTGACATCGCCGATGATCGCCTCCGCCGTGCTGCTCCACGAGCCGGAGGCCGGCGCGCTGGTCGGTTCGGTCATCTCCGGTGCCGGCGCCAACGCGGCGAGGGCCACCCTGGCGAGGTTGCGCGCGCGCGCCGAGGATGCCCAGGAGATGACCGGCCTGCGGTTCTCCCGGCGCTGCCTTGCCCGCCGCCTCCTGCAGCCCGGCGCCAGCAAGTACCCCGATCTGGTGGCCCATTCCGAGGCTGTCTCGCGGCTTTCGATGGCGATCGCCCAGAAGCTCGAACTCGCGCCGGCGCGGGTGGAGGATGCCGTGCTGGCCGGCCTGCTCCACGATGTCGGGATGCGGGAACTCGACTACGACCGGACCTACCGTAACCGCACGCCCACCGAGGACGAGCGGACGCGGTACCAGAAGCACCCCGTCCTCGGCGAAGAAATCCTCAAAGGGACCGGTCTCGACGAGGTCGCCGGCGCGATCCGCCACCACCACGAGCGGTGGGACGGCACCGGCTATCCGGACCGGTTGGCCGGCGATGCGATCCCGTTGCTCTCGCGGCTGGTGCACGTGGCGGAGGTCTTCGATGTTCTCAGCGTCCCCGGTCGCTACCGCCCGACGGTCAGCTCCGAGCGCGCGCTCGAGATCATCAACCGCGGCAAGGGGCACCAGTTCGACCCGCAGATGGTGGAGGCGCTGGTCATGGTGGTGACATGACCGACGAACGGAGGGTGCTGGCGACCAACCGCAAGGCCCGCCACACCTATCACATTCTCGAGACCGAGGTTGCGGGGATGGAGCTCCTCGGGACCGAGGTCAAGGCCATCCGCGCCGCCAAGGTCAACATCAAGGAGGGCTATGTGACCTTTGCCGGTGGTCAGGCCTTTCTTGTCGGCTGCCATATCGGGTCGTACGACAACGCCGGATACGCGGGTCACGACCCCGTGCGCCGCCGCCGGTTGCTGCTCCACAAGCGCCAGATCGAGCGCCTCGCGAGCAAGGTCCAGGAAAAGGGCTTGACGGTGGTGCCGTTGTCGGTCTTTCTCGAGGGCAACTGGATCAAGATCGAGATCGCCCTGGTGCGGGGCAAACAGCTCCACGACAAACGCGACACCCTCCGCCAGCGGACCATGGATCGCGAAGCCGAACAGGACATCAAGGAACGCAGCAGGTAGGCGGGGTGCCGGCGCCCCGCCCCCGGGTGGTATAATCCGGGCGTAAACGCAGTCTGCAACCGGGCTCGCCGTCGACTGCTGATCGGGCGCCCGGAGATGGAATACCACGGCCGAAATACTGTTCTCCAGACCGGGTTCGACGACGGAGACAGGCGCCCTGACGGGAGCAACATGCGCGAAGAGATCGTTATCCGCGGTGCACGCGAGCACAATCTCGCCAATATCGACGTTGCGATCCCCCGCAACCGGTTGGTCGTGATCACCGGGGTCTCCGGTTCCGGCAAGTCGTCCCTGGCCTTCGACACCCTGTTTGCCGAGGGCCAGCGGCGCTACGTCGAGTCGCTGTCGGCCTACGCCCGTCAGTTCCTCGATCAGATGGAGAAGCCCGACGTGGACACCATCGACGGTCTGTCGCCGGCGATCTCCATCGAACAGAAGACCACCTCGCGCAACCCGCGCTCGACCGTCGGCACCGTCACCGAGATCCACGATTACCTGCGTCTGCTGTGGGCCTCGATCGGCATCCCCGTGTGCCCGGACTGTGCGATCGAGATCCGCCCCCAGAGCGTCGAGCAGATGGTGGATCAACTCCTCGGACTCCCCGACGGCGCCCGCTTCCAGCTGCTCGCGCCGGTGGTCGAGGGCCGCAAGGGCGAACACCGCAAGGTCTTCGCGCAGATGGTCCGCGAAGGCTTTGTCCGCGCGCGGGTCGACGGCAAGCTGGTGGAGGCCGCGAGCCCTCCCGACCTCGACAAGAAGAAAAAGCACACCATCGAGGTGGTGGTCGACCGCCTGTCGATCCGCGACGGGGTGGCGGCGCGGTTGGCCGACTCGCTCGAAACCGCTCTCAAGGTTGGCGACGGGCTCGCGCTGGCGGTGGTGGCGGGCGGTGACGAGATCGTACTCTCGGCCCGTCACGCCTGTCCCGGGTGCGGCTTTTCCCTGACCGAGATCTCGCCGCGGCTCTTTTCCTTCAACTCCCCGCAGGGCGCGTGCCCCACCTGTTCGGGTCTCGGCTTCCTGCGCGAGGTCGACCCCGAGAAGCTCATCATAGATCCCGAGCGCTCGCTGTCGGCGGGGTGTCTCGCGATGGTCGGCAAGAGCCCCGGGTCGTGGTTCCGCCACCAGGTCGAGCAGCTTTCGGAGGCCATCGGCTTCGATCTCCACACCCCCTGGCGACGGCTCCCGGCCGAGGTCCGGGAGATCCTGATGAACGGCACCGACGGCGAGCACGAGTTCGTGTGGGAGGGCTCGAAGGGCGCCTACCGCTACCGCGACCGCTTTGAAGGGGCGGTGCCGCGGCTCGAACGGCGCTACGCCGAAACCACCTCGGAAGACGTGCGGCGCGAACTCGAACGCTTCATGTCGCTGGCGCCGTGCGGCGAGTGCGGCGGCGCCCGCCTGCGGCGCGAGGCCCTGGCGGTGAAGGTCGGCGGCTGCGATCTGGTCGAGGTGTCGGGGCTGTCGGTCGAGCGCACTCTCGACTGGTTTACCGCCCTCTCTCTCGGCGAGCGAGACCGCACCATCGCCGACAAGATCCTGCGCGAGGTCCGCGACCGCCTCGGGTTTCTGGTGTCGGTGGGGCTCGACTACCTGAGCCTCGACCGGATGGCGGGGACACTGTCGGGCGGCGAAAGCCAGCGGATCCGTCTCGCCACCCAGGTCGGGTCGAAGCTGATGGGCGTGCTGTACGTGCTCGACGAGCCGTCGATCGGTCTCCACCAGAGGGACAACCGGCGGCTGCTCGAAACGCTCAAGGGGATGCGCGACCTCGGCAACACCGTGGTGGTGGTCGAGCACGACGAGGAGACCATCCGCGAGGCCGACTGGGTGATCGATCTCGGCCCCGGGGCGGGCCGCCACGGCGGCAGGGTGGTGGCGGCCGGGCCGGCGGCGGCGCTCGAGGCCGAGGAGGAGTCGCTGACCGGCGCCTACCTGTCGGGCCGCAAGACCATCCCGGTCCCCAGCCAGCGCTGCCGCGGCAACGGCGACCGGATCACCATCCACGGTGCCGCCGAGCACAACCTCAAGAACATCGATGTCACGCTACCGCTGGGCCGGTTGGTGTGCGTCACCGGGGTTTCCGGTTCCGGCAAATCGACCCTGGTCAACGAGATCCTCCACAAGGCGGTGGCGAAAGAGCTCTACGGGACCCCGGCGCGACCGGGAGCCCATGACAGCATCGAGGGGGTCGAGGCGCTCGACAAGGTGATCGCCATCGACCAGTCGCCGATCGGCCGCACGCCGCGCTCCAACCCCGCCACCTACACCAAGGTCTTCGACCCCATCCGCGAGCTCTTTGCCGCCACCACCGATGCGCGCGCCCGCGGCTACAAACCCGGGCGGTTCTCGTTCAACGTCCGCGGCGGGCGCTGCGAGGCCTGTCAGGGCGCCGGCCAGATCCGCATCGAGATGCACTTTCTCGCCGACGTCTTCGTCACCTGCGACCAGTGCAACGGGCGCCGCTACAACCGCGAGACGCTCGAGGTCCATTTCAAAGGGCTTTCGATCGCCGAGGTCCTGGATCTGACGGTCGCCCAGGCGCAGGAGGTCTTCGCCGCCCACCCCAAGATCATCCGCGTGCTCGACACCCTGGTGGCGGTGGGTCTCGGCTACATCCACCTCGGACAGCCGGCCACCACCCTCTCCGGAGGCGAGGCACAGCGCGTCAAACTCTCCCGCGAGCTCGCCAAACGCGGCACCGGGCAGACCCTGTACCTCCTCGACGAGCCGACCACCGGTCTCCACTTCGACGACGTCAACAAGCTCCTCGCCGTGCTGCACGCGTTGGTCGACCGCGGCAACACGGTGCTGGTCATCGAACACAACCTCGACGTCATCAAGACCGCCGACTGGATCGTCGACCTCGGCCCCGAGGGCGGCGAAGGCGGCGGAGAGGTGGTCGCCGCCGGGACCCCCGACGACGTCGCCCGCTGCAAGGCCTCGTACACCGGGCAGTTTCTGAAGAAGATGCTCTAGCAATTCGGCGCGGAAGCGCCGAATTGCGGGCCTACGCCAGTATCGAATACCCGCCATCGACGATCAGGGTCTGGCCGTGGATCATGGAGGCGTACTGGGTGCAGAGAAAGATCGCCACGTTGGCCACGTCCTGCGGGTGAACCAAACGTCCCGCCGGGGTGCGCTCGCGGGCGCTGTCGAGCAGTTCGTCGCGGTTTGGAAAGTGGAGCAGGGCGTCGGTATCGACCGTCCCCGCCGACACCGCGTTGATGCGCATGCCCTCGGGCGCCATCTCGGCGGCGAGGTGGCGGACCATCGACTCCAACGCGGCCTTGGAAGCGCCGACCGCGGTGTAGTTCGGGATCGCCCGAACCGCGCCGAGTGAGGACACCGCGACCAGGCTTTTCTCGCCCTCGGACGACATCAGCAGAAATTGCTGGGTGATGGGGAGAAGGGCGGCGGCGTTGATGTGCATCGCCCAGTCGAAGTGGTGCAGCGTGAGCTCGCGGGCAGGCCGCAGGACCCCGGATGCCGCGTTGGACACCACGATCTCGAGACCGCCCCAGGTGTCCCGGATCGAGGTGAAGATCCGTTCGACGTGGTCGGGGTTGGCGACGTTGCCCTTGACCAGCAACGCGCGCACCCCGCGCGCCTCGATTTCGCGGACCGTCTCCTCGGCGCGGGAGCGATTGCGCAGGTAATTGATGGCGACGTCGACCCCGAAATCTGCCAACGAGAGGGCGATCGCGCGGCCGATTCCCCGGGATGATCCGGTCACCAGCGCGCGCTTGCCTCGGAGTTTGAGATCCATTTGCACCTCCGGGGTCACAAATTACCCGCTTCAATCCCCGAAAACAACCATAGATGTTGGGTTTTCCGTGGGTTTGCCCTTGACAGGCGGCATTCCGCCCTCCAATATGTGAGTACAACGAAAAACCGGAGGTTCCTATGAACAAGACCGAAATGGCCATGAAGCTTGCGAAGAAAACCGGAGTCAGCCAGGGGAAGGCTGCTGAGATCATCGACGTGATGTTTTCCGCACACCCGCGCCACGGCTTGATCGCCACCGCGCTCGACGCCGGTGAGAAGGTCACCATTCCAGGGTTTGGCACCTTTGCGACCAAGAGCCGCAACGCGCGTCAGGGCCGCAACCCGGCGACCGGCGCGACGATCACCATTCCCGCGAAGACCTACGTGCACTTCAAACCGGGCAAGACCCTCCGCGAGCGCGTCGAGAAGTAAACTTTTCTCTGACACCGGGCGGCGTGCACGCTGCCGGGTCGTGGGCGAGATCTCGCTCACGCTGATCTCACCGATTCGAGGCCGGGCATTCGCCCGGCCTCATTTTTGAACTCGCGTTCTCAGCGTGTGACGACGAAGCGGTAGGGCTCCGTGATGGTGGCGTAGGTCTTGATCCTGACACCGTCCTTGGTGCCGGGCTTGAATCGGTAGTCCCTGGCGGCGGCCACCGCCGCTTCGGGAATGCCGAATCCATCGTCGTCGGCCCGCAGGATCTTGACCTCGTCCACCCGGCCGTCGGCGTTGACCGTGGCCTGCATGATGATCACGCCCTGGCGCCGTGATCGCTCCGCCGTTGGCGGCCAGTCGACCTGATGTTTTCTGATGATGACCGGCAGGGCGTCGGTTTCGGACGGTTCGACGAAGGTGTTGACCTCGATGACCGGCGCCGTCGGCACAGCGGTCGCAGTTGGTAGCGGTGGCGGTGGCGTCGGGGTGGCGGCTGCAGCGGCCCTTGCCTCCTCTTCGATCGCGACCGCGGTAGCGGTCTGCCGGGTCACTGCGGTCTGGCGCGCTTCCTCCGCGGCCCTGACGCGTTCCGCCTCGAGCTCGGTCTCCCGCAGTTTCTGGGCCTCTTCCTCGGCAGCGATCTGACGTTGGAGTTCCGCGCGCTGCTGCCGTTCCTCGTTGGTCAGCTCACCCTGTTTGGCGCGCCGCTCGCTGTCCACCAGACGCCGCTGCAGTTCCTCGATCTTGGCCTGGCGAGCGGTGAGCTCCTTGCGGATTTCGGCTTCCTTTTCCGCCATCATCTCCGTTACCAGGGACTGCGCGAGCTCGCGCATCTTGTCCTCCTGGGCCTGACGTTGGGCGGCAATCTCATCAGCGGTCGGGGTCGGCGGCGGCGGGGGCGTCGACGGTCCGCGGCCGACGGCGAACCACAGGATCGCGGCGGCGGCCACGGCGGCCGCGGCGGCGCCGCCGATCATGATCAGCCTGCGGTCCGGTTTCAAAACGTCGTCGTCGTCGAACACGACGGGTTCCGCCTCGGGCATGGTCACCGGGGCCAGATAGGGTGTGACGTCGACCTTCTGTTCCGCGGCCCGGGCGGCATCCTCGGCTTCCATCTCGGACCGGAAGAGGCGGTCCATGAACAGGGCGAGGTTGAAGGTGGTCGGGCTGTAGGCCCCGCCGTACAACAGTCGGTCGAGCTCCTTTTTGAAGTCCGAGGCCGAGCTGAACCTGTCCTGCGGACGATCGGCGAGAGAGCGGGAGAGCAATGCCTTGATATCGTCGGGGACGGCCTCTTCGTCGTAACCCAGGTGGGCGTTCGCGATCGCCTCGGCACGGGCCTCCGCCGCCACCGGCAGGGCGCTGCCGGTGAGCAGCTCGAAGAGGATCGCCCCGAGCGAGTAGACATCGCCCCGCCGGCTCGGTGTCCTGGACTCCAAGACCTCGGGGGCGAGATACGGGTGGACGCCCTCGGCGGCGGTGGCATCGTCTGCCAGGGCCAGAAGCTCCTCGCCGAGACCAAACCCCGAAACCACGCATTCGCCGTCGTAGGTGACGAAGATCAGACCGGGGTGAAGAAAGCCGTGCACCACCCTCCCGCCCTCGATTTCAACGCTGAGGGCGGCCGAGAGCGCGAGGGAGATCTTCTCCATGATCAAGAGTGCGTTGTCGACCGGGATGGGGAAGCGCTCCGTCTCGACGCGATCGAGCAGGAGGCCCAGGGGTTGCGAGGCGATGTGGTCGCAGACCAGCGCCGGCACGCCGCCCGATTCCACACAGCTGACGCCGCCGGCGACGTTGGTCGACAGCACCGCCTCACCGACCCGGTGGGCCCGCTCGAAGACGGAGCGGATGTCGGCGGCGGGTGCGGACGGACCGTCGAAGATGCGCAGCCACACGGTCCGCCGAATCCCGCCCTTGCCAAACTCACCGGCCCGGTAGAGGTGGCCCAACGGATCTTCGAGAACCTGCGCAAAGAGCAGGTAAGACGCGAACACCCGGTAGCTGTCGGCCATGGTACGCCTCCGGTCTGAAGCTATCACCGCGCCGCGTGAGCGGTCAACGGCGCGCCGCCCTCAGTTGGGCCACCGCCCGGTTGTGTTCGGCAAGGGTGCGTGAAAAGGTGTGGCCGCCTCCGGGCTTGGCGACAAAGTACAAGAACGGTGTCGACGCGGGGTTCAAGGCCGCGGCGATGGCGGCGCGACCGGGGCAGTTGATGGGCCCCGGGGGCAGCCCGGGGTAGCGGTAGGTGTTGTAGGGGTCATCGACGTCGAGATGAACCCGCAACAACCGCCCCCGCCACTCGTTGCGGCGTTCCAGGGCGTAGACCACCGTCGGATCGCACTGCAGGAGCATCCCGCGGCGAAGCCGGTTGACAAACACGCCGGCGACCAGCGGTCGTTCCTCGGCGATCGAGGTTTCGGCCTCCACCAGGGAGGCGAGCGTCACGATCTCCAGCGGGGAGCCCCACAGCGCATCGACCTCTTTCCGTTCTTCGCGCCACACCTCGAGAAACCTGTCGGTGAGGTGGTGGGCGACGGCCCCGGCGTCGATGCCGACGGCGAAACGGTAGGTGTCGGGAAAGAAAAAACCCTCCAGGGTGGGGGCGTCCGGCACGACCGGCGCGATCCACTCGACACGGGAGAGCAGCGACAGCCATACCTCGTGGCCTCCGATGCCGAGCGCGCTGAAGACGTCACCCACCTCCGCCGCCGAGTCGCCCTCCACCAGGGTCACCTCGAACATCTCGAGGTTGCCGTCGAGGGCCATCTCGAGCACATCCACCGGCCGCAATCCGGCGTCGAACAGGTAGCGCCCGAAGTGCATCGAGCGGCCCTCGGCCCGGGCGCGGAGATAGAGCCGCGCCGCCAGCGGCGACGGCACGAGACCGTGGTCATGAAACTGCTCGATGATGCGGCGGGCGGGACTCCCGGCCTCGATCTCGAGCGACACCGATGCCTCGGAACGGGTGCCCCACAGCATGTGGTGCAGCCACAACCCACTGCCCGCCGCCGCGATCAGTGCGGCGGCCACCAGCAGCAGGGCCCAGCGCAGCTTCCCCACGGTTCAGTCCCCGCCCGGAGGGCAAGCGGCCGGAGCCGCGAGGTAGTCCTCGAGAATGATCTGGGCGGCGAGGTCGTCCACCGGTCTCCCGGCCGGCCGGCCGGCGGCTCGCGCCCGCCGGCGCGCCTCGCTAGTGGTCAGATACTCCGATTGGAGCGCGACCTCGAGCCCCAGCGTCCGCACCGCCTCCGCCAGGAGCTCGCTGCGTCGCGCCGCAGGTCCTGACGAACCGTCGGCCAGGGTGGGCACGCCGATCACGACCAGGCCCGCCCCGACCCGAGCCGCGGTGTCGGCGATGAGTCCGGCCACCGCCGCTGTGCCCTCCGAGGCCACGACCTCGAGCGGAGACACCAAACCCGTCTGGTCGTCGCCCACTGCGAGCCCCACCTTCTTGCCGCCCGGATCCACACCCAGATATCGCACCGGCCCATTGTACGCGGCGGCGCCGAACCGCCGGGCACGGCGCGGGCGCTCGACCGGCTACAATGTCACGGGATCGCGTTTCCGGTTGGAGGACCATGAACCGCCACCACAACCAGATCCAGTGCGCCCTGAAGTGGATGCTGGCGGCGGGCGCCGTCGTAGGGCTGCTGGTGGCGACCGCGACGGCTGCGGAACTCGAGGGCCGCGTCGTTCTTACCGCCGAGAACCAGCGGGCGACGGAAACCACCTGGCACGGCGAAGGCGATGTCCACGTTCTCTACCAGGAGATCGAGATCCGTTGCGACGAGCTCGACTACGCCCGCTCAACGGGCGAGGTGGTGGCCCGCGGCAACGTGATCGTCGACCGCGGTCCGAGCCGATTCACCGCCGAGGAGATGCGGTTCAACCTCCTCACCAAGACCGGGGTGTTCCTCAACGCTACCGCCTATATGGATCCCATGTACAGCTTCACCGGGCAGGTGATCGAAAAACTGGACGAGACCCACTACCGGATCGATCACGCCACCTTTACCAGCTGTTCCACCGACGGCAAGCCGCCGTGGAGCTTCAACATCAACTCGGCAATCATCGAAGAGGAAGGTCTGGGTCGGTTCAAGAGCGTGGCGATGAGGGTCCAGGGGGTCCCGGTCTTCTACCTGCCCTACATGGTGTGGCCGATGAAACAGGAGCGCGCCATGGGGCTGTTGATGCCGCGCTTCGGCTACTCCAACCAGCGCGGTTTCAACGTCGGTCTGCCGCTGTATATCCCGATCGGACGCTCCTACGACACCACGGTCTTTGCCGACTTCTACGCAGAGGGCTACCTCGGGTTCGGCAACATCTGGCGCTGGGCGCCGATTCGCGGCGCTCGCGGCGAGATCGATCTTTATGCGATTTGGGACCGGGAGGCCGAGCAGGTCGAGTGGAAGGTCTTCGGCAAGCATGTGCAGGAGGACTTTCTCGGGTTCAATCTGCTGGCCCAGGTCGAGACCCTCTCCGACATCGATTTCTGGCAGGACTTCGACCGCACCTTCGATGCCAACACCCGCCGCGACCTCTATTCATTCGCCTACATGACGCGGAGCTTCGGACCTTATGCGCTCAACCTGCGCGCCGACTACCGCCAGACCTTCCTGACCACCACCGAGGTGGTTCTCAGCCAGTTGCCGGAGATCGAGCTCCGGTCCGGGTCGACGCCCCTTTTCAACTCGCCGGTCTACCTCAACCTGATTTCGTCTCTGAGCTATCTCCGGGCCGACCGCGGCGGCGATCTTCGCGGCAGTTACGGGCGGGCCGATCTTTTCCCGAGTTTGTCCTACACCCTTCCCGGACCGCCGTGGCTGTCGGTGACCCCGCGGCTCGGCGGCCGCGCCACCTACTACACTCAGAGACTCACCGACGACCGCCGCGATTTTGTCGACGAGCCCATCGAACGCATCTACGCCACCGGCGGCGTCGACATCGTCGGTCCGTCCTTTTCGAAGGTCTTCGAGGGCGGGCTCGGCAAGTACGACAAGGTCAAGCACCTGGTCGAGCCGCGGCTCCAGTACCTCTACCTGACGACCCCGACCGACGTCGCCCTCATCCCGATTTTCGACGAGGTGGACTCGACCCCGAAGGACGCCAACATGGTCCGCATGGTGCTCGCCAACCGCCTCCTCGGCCGCGACCGCGAGGGCGTCGGCACCCGCGAGCTCGGGTCGCTCGAGATCTACCAGGACTTCTCGTTCGACGACCCCCTCAACTTCGGCGACGGCGTTCTGACGAGCCAGTGGTCTCCGCTCGGCGTCGCCCTCCGGGTGACCCCGACGGCCGCCACCGGCTTCGACGCCCGCATGGCGTACGACTACCTCTTCAAAAGCCTCCGCTCGACCTCCCTCGCCGCCTCCCTGCAAAGCAGGATCGGAATGGCCAACCTCACCTGGTACCAGGGCTTCAACGTCCGCACCGGCGACCGCCTGTCATCCCAGATGAGGGGTCTTCTCGCCTTCCGCAAGGCCGGCGTCCCGCTCGATGTGACCGTGCAGCTGGCCTACGACATCGTCAACGCGGAGATCGGCGACCAACGCTACGGCCTCAACTACCAGGGCAGCTGCTGGAACATCTCGGCCCAGTACCGCGACACCAAGATCGGCGCCTTCCCGACCCGCGAGTTCATGATCATCATCGGGCTCAAGGGCGTCGGTGCGCTCCCCGAGATCAAGGGCAGCCTCGGGGGGTACTAGCTGCAATTCCGACCTGCGCCGCGCGAGCGGCGCAGGTCGGAATTGCTGGCGGAGGGAGTGGGATTCGAACCCACGGAGGCCTGAACCTCACCGGTTTTCAAGACCGGCGCCTTCGACCACTCGGCCATCCCTCCGGGACCGTCTACTTTACAGTCACCGGACCGCCACGTACAATACCCCCCCGGTGCGGAGAGGTGCTGGAGTGGCCGATCAGGACTGCCTGCTAAGCAGTTGTCCGGGGTAACCTGGACCGCGGGTTCGAATCCCGCCCTCTCCGCCACTCGCAATGCCGCCGCCATCCCCGCCGCGTCTCTCCCGGTGTTGACTGTGGGTTCGAGCCGGCGCTTTTTGGAGCATCATGTCGAATCAAGTGAGGACCCGCATCGCGCCCAGCCCCACCGGCGACCCGCACGTCGGCACCGCCTATGTGGCGCTCTTCAACCTCGCCCTGGCGCGTCAGAACGGCGGTTCGTTCGTGCTGCGGATCGAGGACACCGATCGCGAGCGCAGCACCACCGCAAGCGAAAAGATGATCCTCGAAGCCCTGCGCTGGCTGGGGCTCGAGTGGGACGAGGGCCCCGATGTCGGCGGTCCGCACGGGCCCTACCGGCAGAGCGAGAGAACCGAAATCTACCGTGAGCACGTGGAGCAGTTGGTGGCCGCCGGCGCCGCCTATCCGTGCTTCTGCACCCGCGAGCGGCTCGACGCCCTGCGCGCCGAACAGCGCGCGGCCAAAGGCCAACTCGGCTACGACGGTCTGTGCCGGTCGCTCGAACCGGCGGCAGCGGCGCGGCGCCGCGAAGCGGGCGAGCCCCACGTGATCCGGCTCGCGATGCCTCAAGACGGCGAGACCGTGGCCCACGACCTGCTTCGCGGTGACATCACGATCGCCAACGCCCAGGTCGACGACCAGGTGCTGCTCAAGTCCGACGGCCACCCGACCTACCACCTCGCCAACGTGGTCGACGACCACCTGATGGAGATCACCCACGTCATCCGCGCCGAGGAGTGGATCTCGTCCCTGCCCAAACATGTCCGGCTCTACGAAGCTTTCGGTTGGGAGCTTCCGGTCTTCTGCCACCTCCCACTCTTGCGCAACGCCGACAAAAGCAAGATTTCGAAGCGCAAGAACCCGGTCAGCATCAAGTACTACCAGACCGCCGGAGTCCTGCCGGAGGCCCTGGTCAACTATCTCGCCCACATGGGCTGGACGATGCCCGACGAGCGCGACCAGTTCACGTTGGAAGAGTTCATCGCCGACTTCCGCCTCGCGGGCATCACCCTCGGCGGACCGGTGTTCGACCTCGACAAGCTCAACTGGCTCAACGGCAAGTACCTGCGCGACCTCACAGTTCCCGATCTTTTGGCAAGGCTGCGCGAGGAGCCGTTGTCGGACGACTATCTGCTGCAGATCCTGCCCCTGGTTCAGGAGCGGATCGACACCCTGGCGGACTTCGTTCCCTACGCGGGGTTCTTCTTCGCCGGGGTCGTCGACTACGACCCGCAGGCCCTGCCGAAGATGGTGGCCAAGGACAGGACCGCTCCGCAGACCGCCAAGGCCTTCAGGGTGCTGCTCGAAGACCACCTCGACGCCATGGCGGCATGGGACGCCGCCGCGATTGAGGAGGCCCTGCGCTGCTTCTGCCAAGCCGATGACTGGAGCCCCAAGGAGCTCTTCATGCCGGTCCGCATCGCCGTGACCGGACGCACCGCCACCCCGCCCCTGTTCGAGACCATGGAGGTCCTGGGCAAGGAACGGTGCCGCCGTCGGCTGCGGCAGGCGATCGAGACCCTCAAGACCATGAAGAGCTGATCGCGCTCGAAACGGGAGATTTATGGCAATTGACGAGGCCGCCAACGACAAGCAGGACTTCATCCGCGAGATCATCCGCTCCGACCTCGCGAGCGCCAAGCACGAGGACATCGTCACCCGATTCCCGCCCGAGCCCAACGGCTACCTCCACATCGGTCACAGCAAGGCGATCAGCCTGAACTTCGGGGTGGCGGCCGAGTTCGGCGGGCGCTGCCACCTGCGGTTCGACGACACCAACCCGACCAAGGAGGAGCTCGAGTACATCGAGTCGATCAAAAAGGACGTGTCCTGGCTCGGCTACGACTGGGGGGAGCATCTCTACTATGCGTCGGACTACTTCGAGCAGCTCTACGAGTGGGCCGAGGCCCTGATCTCAAACGGCAAGGCCTATGTCGACGACCTGACGGCTGAGGAGATCCGCACCCACCGCGGGACCCTGACCGAGCCGGGGACGCCGAGCCCCTGGCGCGACCGCCCGGTCGAGGAGAGCCTCGAACTCTTCCGCGCCATGCGCGCCGGCGAGTTTTCCGACGGCGCCCGCGTCCTGCGGGCGAAGATCGACATGGCCTCGGGCAACATCAACCTGCGCGATCCCGTCCTCTACCGGATCCTCCACGCCCACCACCCACGCACCGGCGATTCCTGGTGCATCTACCCGACCTACGATTTCGCCCACGGCCAGTCCGACGCCATCGAGCACATCACCCACAGCCTGTGCACCCTCGAGTTCGAGGCCCACCGGCCGCTCTACGACTGGTTCCTCGCCAACCTGCCGACACCGTCGAAGCCGCGGCAGATCGAGTTCGCGCGGTTCAACCTGACCTACACGGTGCTCTCCAAGCGGCGCCTCCTGCAACTGGTGCAGGGCGACCACGTCACGGGCTGGGACGATCCGCGCATGCCCACGCTGTCGGGGCTGCGACGGCTCGGGTATCCGCCGGCCGCGATCCGCGAGTGTGTCGACCGCGCCGGCGTCGCCAAACGCGAGAGCGTGGTCGATCTGGCCTTTCTCGAGCACTGTGTGCGTTCCGAGCTCAACCGCACGGCCGAGCGCCGGATGGGCGTCCTGCGCCCGCTCAAGGTCGTGATCGAGAACTACCCCGAGGGCGAGAGCGAAGAGCTCGACGCCGTCAACAACCCCGAAGACACGGCGGCGGGCAGCCGCAAGGTCCCATTCTCCCGTGAGCTCTATATCGAGCGCGATGACTTCATGGAGGACCCGCCGAAGAAGTTTTTCCGGCTCGCGCCGGGCCGAGAGGTCCGTCTGCGCTACGCCTACTTCATCTCCTGCCGCGAGGTCATCAAGAACGCCGACGGCGAGATCACCGAGCTGCGGTGCACCTACGACCCCAAGACCCGGGGGGGCGACGCGCCGGACGGCCGCAAGGTCAAGGCCACCCTGCACTGGGTGTCGGCGGCGCACGCGATCGACGCTGAAGTGCGGCTCTATGACCGGCTCTTCAAGAGCGCGGACCCCGGCGCCGGCGGCGATTTCCTCGCGGACATCAACCCGGAGTCGCTCGAAGTGGTCGCCAAGGCCAGACTCGAGCCGGGTCTGGCCGGGTCGCCGGTGGGCGCCACGGTCCAACTTGAACGTCTCGGCTACTTCTGCGTCGATCGCGACTCAACACCCGATCACACGGTCTTCAATCGCACCATCACCCTGCGCGACACCTGGGCCAAGCTCCAGTCCCGCGGATAAGGGAAGGGATCGCGGGTCCTACGGGAACCCACTCTCAAGCGGTTTCGCGACCGGCAACAATCGGAAGGGAGGGGATAAACCCCTCCCCTACGATGCTCAGATCATCCCTGAAAGCCGTAGGGGAGGGGTTTATCCCCTCCCGCGCCGCTGCGGCTCTTGTCAGAGACTGAGGTTGTTGTTGGGTGAACCGGCCGGATCCGGCAGCGTCGCGCCCTCATTTTTCAAAAGCCCGCGGAGTCATCCGCGGGCTTTTGAAAAATGGTGCCGAAGGCCGGACTCGAACCGGCACGGATCGCTCCACACGGCCCTCAACCGTGCGCGTCTACCAGTTCCGCCACTTCGGCACGCAAAGCAGTCATCGTCAATTCCCGGCCCCTTCGGGCACGGCCGGGGTTTCGATCGGTGTCATCTCGCCGCCGGCGTCCTCCCCGGCGACCGCCTCCTCGAGCGCGTTCTCCGCCGGAGTGAGGGAGTTCTCCGCCGGTTCGAACGCTGGCGCCACCGGCGCCGAGGCCTCGACCGGGGCTGCCACGCTCTCCATCACCGACGTGCGTTGTTTGCCGGACAGGATCGCCAGCGCCAGACACAGAATGACAAAGAGTATGAAGGCCCCCGTCGTCATCCGGTGCATGATGTTGGTGGTGGTCCGGGGACCGAATGAGGTCTGGCTGCCGCCGCCGCCGAAGGCGCCGGCGAGGTCAGCCCCTTTTCCCTGCTGCAACAGCACGACCATGACCAGGAAAAGGCAGACCAAAACGTAGAGGACAATCAGTACAACAGTCACGACTTCTCTCCCGCGGCGCAGTCCGCCGCAGCGCGGATGATAGCGGAAAATGACCGTACGTCAAGGCTCGCGCCCCCGATGAGGCCGCCATCGACGTCGGCGAGGCTCAGCAACTCGTGTGCATTGTCGGGCTTGAGGCTGCCTCCGTAGAGGATGCGGATGGCCGCCGCCGCCTCGCCGTCGAACAGGGCCGCGAGCCGCAAGCGAAGAAAGGCGTGCGCCTCCTGGGCCTGGGCCGCGGTCGCGGTGCGACCGGTGCCGATCGCCCACACCGGTTCATATGCCAGCACGAGGTGCGTGGGGTCGAGCGCGCCGAGATCGTTCGTCTGGCGTTCGAGCACGGCGAAGGTCGCTCCCGCGTCGCGCTCCTCGAGGGTCTCACCGATGCAGAAGACCACCTCGAGGCCGGCGGCCTGGGCGGCCTTCGCCCGAGCGAGGGCGGTGTCATCGGTCTCGGCGAACAGGGTCCGCCGTTCGGAGTGGCCGACGATGACCCATCCGATGCCGATCTCGCCCAGCATGGAAGCTGCGATCTCGCCGGTGAACGCACCTTTTTCTTCCCAGTGGACGTTCTGGGCGCCGATTTTGACCGTGGAACCGGTCGCGATCATCGCCGCCGCCGGCAAGGCGGTGAAAACCGGGCAGCAGAGGACGTCGACGTTCGCGGGCACGTTTTCAGCGAGCAGTTCCTCGAGATAGGCGGTGGTCTCCGCCACGCTCTTGTGCATCTTCCAGTTCCCGGCAATCAACGGTCTGCGCATATTCCTCCCCGACCGCCCCTTCAGACTTCAAGGGCGGCGATGGCGGGCAGGGTGTCGCCGGAGAGAAACTCCAGCGAGGCGCCGCCGCCGGTGGACACGTGGTCGATCCGGTCGAAGACCCCGGCGCGGCGGATCGCCATCACCGACTCGCCGCCGCCGACCACCGAAAAGGCGGGGCTCGAGGCGGTCGCCTCGGCGACCGCCAGAGTCCCGGCGGCGAAGTCATCGACTTCGAACACACCCATCGGCCCGTTCCAGAAGACGGTCTTGGCCGATGCGATTTTTTCTGCGTACCGCGCGCGGGTCTCGGGGCCGATGTCGACGACCATGAGATCCGCCGGGATGGCGTCGCACGCGACAACTTCGATCCGCGACGCCTCTTCGATGGCGTCGGCCACAACCACATCGCCGGGCAGCTCGATCGCGACCCCGCGTCGGGTGGCGGCATCCATCACCTGGAGGGCGGTCGCAACCATCTCCTCCTCGACCAGAGAACGCCCGACCTCCAGGCCCTTGGCGAGAAAGAAGGTGTTGGCCATCCCGCCGCCGATGAGCAGGGTGCGGACCCTTCCCAGGAGCGCCTCGAGCGGCGCGGTCTTGGTCGAGACCTTGGCGCCCCCGACCACCGCGACGTACGGCTGCTGGGGGTCGTTGACGACCCGGGACAGCGCCGCCACCTCGGCCGCCATCAGAAAGCCGGCGGCTTTGCGGCCGATTGGAAAGAGGGCGGGAGCCGCGACCACCGAGGCGTGGGCGCGGTGAGCGGTCCCGAAGGCGTCGTTGACATAGTGGCTGAAGGGAGACGTCAGTCGGGCCGCAAATTCGGCGTCGTTGGCCTTCTCCCCGCCGTAGAAACGCAGGTTCTCCAGAAGCAACAACTCGCCCGGTGCCGCATCGGCACGCGACGGGTCGAGACAGTCGGGGACGAAACGGACCGGCCGGCCGAGGGCCCGCGCGAGGGCGGCCGCCACTGGTTCGAGGCTGTAGGCCGGGTCGGGCGATCCCTTCGCCTTGCCGAGGTGGGAGCACGCAGCCACCACCTCGACCCGCTCCATCAGCCAACGCAGGGTGGGCAGGGCGGCGGTGATGCGGGTGTCGTCGAGGACCTCGCCGCCGGCCACCGGGACATTGAGGTCGAGCCGCGCGAGCACCCTGGCGCCGTCGAGCTCCCTCAGGTCATCGAGGGCGGGCAGGCTCACCTTCAGCCCCGGCCCTTCATGTACTCGATGAGATCCACGCACCGCAGGGCGTAGGCGTTCTCGTTGTCATACCAGGCGACGACCCGGAAGAAGGTCGGCGCGACCTGGGAGATGAGCGGCAGATCGACGACCGCCGAGTTGGTCTCGCCGATGACGTCCGAGGAGACGATGGGAACGTCGGTGGCCCGCAGGATGCCCTTGAGGGGGCCGTTCGCGGCGGTCTTGAAGGCCTTCTGGAGCTCGTCCACGGTCGATTTGCGGCTCGCGACGAAGGTGAGATCGCACACCGAACCGTCCGGCACCGGCACCCGCATGGCGGCGCCGTGCAGCTTGCCCATGAGATCGGGATAGACCAGACCGATGGCTTTGGCGGCGCCGGTCGAGGAGGGGATGATGTTGATCGCGGCGGCGCGGGCCCGGCGCATGTCCTTGGGGTGCTGGACGTCGAGCAGGCTCTGGTCGTTGGTGTAGGCGTGGGTGGTGGTGAGCCAGCCGTGCTCGATCCCCACGGTCTCGTGCAGGACCTTGACCACCGGGGCGAGACAGTTGGTGGTGCACGAAGCGTTGGAGACAACCTGGTGGGCGGCCGGATCGTAGAGGTCGTTGTTGACGCCCATGACAAAGGTCGCGTCGACCTCCTGCCCGGGGGCGGTGATCACGACCTTCTTGGCTCCTGCGGTGAGGTGTGCCCCCGCCTTTTCACGGCTGCGGAACAGCCCGGTGGCCTCGAAGACGTAGTCGACGCCGAGCTTCTTCCACGGCAGGTCGGCGGGGTTGCGCTGCGCGAGGACCTGCATGCGGTCGCCGTCGATGATGAGGTCCGTGCCGTCGACCTCGACCGTGCCCTTGTAGCGGCCGTGCACCGAGTCGTGACCGAACAGATAGCCGAGCATGTCCGGCGAGGTGAGATCGTTGATGGCCACCAGGTCAAAGCCGTCGCGGGCCTTGAGATGGCGTGCGATGAGCCGGCCGATGCGTCCGAAACCGTTGATCGCGACTTTGGTCGTCATGTGTTCCTCCAGGGGATCGGAATGGCCCGGAAGTATAGCAGATGAGACGAGCTTGCACCTCGACATTCCGTGTGGTAAATTCCGTTGCTGCGTGGCCCGTTCGTCTAGGGGTCTAGGACGCTGGCCTCTCACGCCGGTAACACGGGTTCGAATCCCGTACGGGCTACCATGCTTCCCTCCCACGCGATTCTTCGATTTCCACGGCAATCTGAACCGGTTTCGCGCGCCCGGCCCGTGCGGAAAATGCTCGACAGACCCGAAGTATGCCTGCGCTTTTCCACACGGGCCGGGCATCACGACCCCGGTCCATCTTGGTGCGCGGAAATCGAAGAATCGCGTGGGAGGGAAGCGCTCGAAGATTCCAGCCCGGGACCTGTTCGCCATGTTCTTCGCGCGAGGTGTCAGGTAGAATGTCTGGGCAGAAAGCGACTGAATTTCAAAACCGGACCTGAGGAAGGGAGACCGAAAATGGACGAGACTCCGCAGAGCCCGAACAACGCGACCCCCCCGCCACCCCCGCCGGCCGCCCCGGCTCCGCCGTCCCAGCCTGCGGCGAAGCCGTCCGGGGTGGTTTCCGACAACCGCAACATCATGATCGTTCTTTCCTATCTCGGTCTGCTTGCCCTCATCCCCCTGCTGGTGGAGAAGGATGACTCCGAGGTCCAGTGGCACGCCAAACACGGTCTCGTGCTGGTCGTGTTCGAGGTCGTGGTCTTCGTCTGTCTGCAGGTGGTGATCATGCTGCTCGGCGCGGTCAGCGGCGGGCTCGGTTGCATCTTCGGCCTGTTGGTGCCGATTTTCTTTATTGCGGTCCTGATCGTGCATATCCTGTGCATCGTCAAGGGCCTCAACGGGCAACGTTTCATGGTTCCGGGGATCAGCGAGTTCGCCGACCGCTTCTGATTCGTCATCCCGATTCGGAGTCGGATCGGGTGGGGGCTGCAGCACTCGGGTGAACAGGGCCGTTTCGGTCCTGCTGTCAATGCATAAAGAGGTGGGGTGTGCGTCTTTCCCAGAAACTCGATCCCGGCATGGTGCTGATTGCCCCGGCGGTGCCCGACCGCGACGGTCTCTTCCGGCTGTTCGGCGACCTGCTCGCGGGCGCCGGGCTCGTCGCTTCGGCCGACGAGGTGGCTGCGAAGTTGATGGAACGGGAGAAGATCCTCTCCACCGGGATCGGCGGCGGGGTGGCGGTGCCGCATGCGCAGCTGTCCGGTCTCGGCCGTCTGGTGATGGCGGCGTCGACCCACCCCGATGGGCTCTCGTATCCGGCGCTCGACGACCAACCGGTCCGCCTGGTCTTTTGTCTCCTCGGCGACGCCAATACCACCGCGGACCATCTGGCGGGCCTCGCCCGGCTCGCCCGGCTGGCGCGACGCCGGGCGGCCCTCGAGCCGCTGGTCACGGCGGCCGACGGCCGCGCCTTTGTTGCCGCCCTCGAAGACCTCGAGGGGGCGTGAGTGCAGCTCTTCCTCGCCATCCTCCACCGCGAGGAGCTGTTGGACGAGGTGCTGTCGACGCTGGTCGAGCTGGAGGCCCCGGACGCGGTGGTGGTCGAGAGCCGAAGCGGTCTCGAGCTATTAGAAAGAGACCTGCCGATTTTTGCCGGGCTGCGTTCGCTGATTCCCTCGGGGATCGATTTCTCGAGCCTGGTGGTGTGTGTGATCGAGGACGATGAACTGGCCCGCGAGGTCCTCGCCTCGGTCAGCGATCTCGGCGACGGCTCGCGCCTCGAGGGAGAACCCTTCAACACCGTCTTGTTGGTGCCGGTGTCGAACGTCCGTCACTTCTGATCCAGCGCCGTCCTTGCACAGTAAACTCGATACATGCTTCGCGGCACAATAGCGTTTTTGGCCCTCGTGGTCTGTGCGGTGCTTGGCGCCGAACTGCGTTCGGCCCTGGCCCGGCGGGGAATCCGCGCGCCGGCCATGGAGGGCGTGTCCTTTCTTGCGGTGGGGTTCCTCCTCGGTGGGCGGGCTCTGGGGCTTTTTCCCGACGATCTGGTCGCGGCCCTCCGGGTGGTGGTCCTGTTCGGTCTGGCCTGGATCGGTCTGGTCTTCGGCCTCCAGGCCGAACTGCGCATCATCCGCCGGCTTGCGCCGTGGCACCGCTTCATCGGCGGGCTGACCCCGCCGGCCGTCGGCCTGCCGGTGGCAATCGCGGGGTTGATTCTCGGTCTGCCGCCGGCGCTCGCCCTCGGTCTGGGAGCGGTGGCGATGGCGAGCTCGCCGAGCGCCCTCGAAAGCCTGGCCCGAGGCCGTCGACCGACCGATCGCGGCACGGTCCGCATGCTCAAACTCGTGATGGCGTTTGCCGGCATCCCGGCGGTGGCGGTGTTCGCCGTGGCGACCGCGCTCGCGAGTCCCCTCACCGCCGAACACGGCGGCGGGTTGGCCGCCTACGAGCTGGTCGTGTTCACCGCCGCCATCGGTACTGTCGTCGGTTATGCCGTGGTGGTTCTGATTCGTGGGGTGGCCGACCACATGCAGCTGCTGACTCTGGCGATGGGCGGCATGTGCTTCGCGGCCGGTGCCACGGCGGTGCTCGGCCTCAACCCGTTGCCGGCGGCGGCGATAGCGGGTGCCGTCGTCGTCAACCGGTGCGTCTTTCCCCACCGCATGCTGCGGGTCGCCCACTCTCTGGAACGGCCCATTCTGGTGGCGCTGTTGGTGCTGGTCGGGGCCTCCTGGAGCACGGCCGCGTTTTCGGTCGAGGTCTTCGCCGTCATGACTGTGGTGCGGATAGCTGCCGCGCTTGCCACCGGTGCGGGTCTGACCCGCTTTGCCCGCGCACGCGGCGAGGTTTTGCTGACCGGCGGTGTCGGGTGGGGTCTGGTGGCTCAGGGTGAACTGGCCCTCGGGCTCACGGTGGCCGTCGTCAGTTTCTTCCCGGCGACCGAAGGCGTCCTGGAGGCCGTGGTCGCGGCGATTCTCGTCAGCAACATTGCGGGTGGGTGGTGGATGCGGCGTCGGCTTTTTGCAGCGCCCGGCGAGGCGGCGTCGTGAGGTGGTTTCTGTTTGTCGTGCTGGCGGCGTTCAGCTGGGCGGCACGGTTGTTGGGCACCACGACGGTCGACGATCCCGCGGGCTCGGCTCTCCTCAGTCTCGGCATCCTGATCATCGGCGGTGTGCTCGCGGGAGAGCTCGCGGTGCGGTTCCGGGCGCCCCGCATCACCGGCTATCTGGTGCTGGGCATGGCGGCCGGACCGCACGCCCTGGCTCTCGAGACCGCCCGCGACGCCGAGCTCCTGCGGCTCTTCGAGGAGCTCGCCCTGGGTCTGATCGCCCTCACCGCCGGCGGCGAGTTTCGTCTTGCGGCCGTGCGCCGCCGCCTGAAGCCGTTGCTCATCATCACCACCGCCCACACAGTCGGGATCCTGCTCTTCGTGGCGGGGACGCTCTGGGTGGTTCTGAAAATGGTGCCGTTGTTGGGCCCGATCACCCCCGCCGAGGCCGTGGCCGCGGTGGTCTTTCTGGGGGTGATCGCAGTTGCCGTGTCGCCGTCGACGACGATCGCGGTCATCGCCGACCTCCGGGCGCAAGGCGAGGTGGTGGAGACCGTCCTCTCGGTCACCATCGTCAAGGATCTGGTCATCCTGCTGCTCTTCACGTTGGTCAACACCACCGTCTCGGCCCATCTCCAGGGGGGAGCGCCGAACTTCGGGGTTCTTTTTGACGTCGTCCGGGAGATCCTCGGTTCGCTGGTTGTCGGTGGTGTGCTCGGGACCCTGCTCGGGCTCTACATCGCCAAGGTGGGCCGCTTGATCCCCTTGACAGTGCTCGCCCTGGCGCTGGCATCAGCGGAGCTCGCCCACCAGTCGTGGATGGAGCACCTGCTGCTGTGTATGGCGGCCGGGTTCGCGGCGCGCAACCTCTACCCGCGGTCGGCCGGTCGTTTTCTCGACGCCCTGGAGCAGTCCTCGACTCCGATCTACGTGGTCTTCTTCGCTCTGATCGGCGCCGGTCTCGATACCAGGGTCTTTGCCTCTCTGTGGTTGCCGGCGCTGATCTACGTCATGGTGCGCGGGTTGGGGGTGTGGCTGATGACCGGTTTGCCGGCGTCCCTGGCCGGTTCGGGCGGGCCGATGGTCCGCTACGGATGGATGGGTTTTATCGCCCAGGCCGGTCTGTCGTTGGGTCTGGCAGCCCGGATCCAGCGCGAGGTGCCGGGAATCGGGCCTGCTGTGGCGACCCTGGTGGTGGCCGCGGTGGTGGTCAACCAGCTCATCGGGCCGTTCCTGTGGGAGCGGGCGATCGTGGCCGCGGGAGAGCGGGGGCCGCATCGAAAATAGCGAGGGCCCCCCAACCGGGAGGCCCTCGTTTTGATTCGTCCGTGAGCGTCAGTTGCTCTTGCCGCCGTCGATTCTGAGCGTCGGGAAGCTGCCGTTGCAGCCGGTGTCGGCGCCGGTGAAGTTGGCGCCCACCGCGGCCAACGTGCCCGTGAAGCCGAGGTTGTCATCGCTATTGAAGACCAGGGTCCAGGTCATCTCGCCGCCGTCCGGGTAGCTGTCGACGAACTGGACGCCGGAGGCGAAGTCCTCGAGGTCGGTCGGGTTGAGACCGACGCCCCAGAGGAAGATCAAGGTGCACACGGACTCACCCTGGCCGTTCACCTTGTCGAAGTTGATGTAGGTGCCGTTGATCGCCTCGACCACGTCGTCGGCGATCTCGAGGTTGCCCCCCGAGGCAAAGGCGAGGCTGTCGTAGACCGCGAACTGATAGGTCCCGTCCGCCGAACCGGCGCCGGCGCCGAAGGAGGACTCGAGAGTTGCGGGGTCGCCGCTGGCATTGTCCGTCTTCGAACCCAGGATCACCGCGGAGCCCGAGGTCACGGTGGCGAGCAGGGTGCCGTTGTTGTAGGTGCTGACATCCCACAGGTCCGTCTTGAACGACAGCCATGGCTCGTAGGCCCCCAGGGAGACCGTCGCGGTGTCGAGCACGTTGCCGTTGGGGTCGAGCAGGTCGAGGTCCATGGCGACCCCGTCGGCGCCCGCCAGGGCGAAGATGTTGGTGTAGAACGAACTGTTCGCGGCCAGACCCATGACGGTGGTCGACTCTCCGGCCCGGGTGGCCGAAGAGGCCGGAATCGCCTCGAAGCCCGAACCGTAGGTGCCGCCGACCGGATCGTTGAAGCCGGTGAAGACCAACAGGTTCGCCGTTACCTCGCCGCCGAGCACGGTGATGCGGAAGGCGCCGGCGGCGTTGTTCATCCCGAAATTCTTGAGCAGGACGTCGTCGAGGATCAGGGTGTCGTCAGGGCCGATGGAAAAGGTGCGGGAGGTGGGGTTGGGGTTGGGCTGGTCCCGCTCGAGCCAGTACACCATGACCGAAACCGTGGTGGTGCCGGCGTTGTTGATGTACAGGTCCGCGTGCCACTTGTTGGTTCGCGCCGCGCCCGCGATCAGAAGGTCCGAGCCGGGCGAGATGGCGAGTGCCGAGGATGCCGCAATCAGCAGGCCACAAAAGAAGACGGTGATTTTGCGTGCGCTCATGGTTGACCTCCAGGTCCAGTCAATGGGTTCAACAGTGGGTTACGATAGCAGATTCCGGCCCCATGACCGATAAGTGTCGTTCGCTGCGCATATCGGACATACGGGCGGCCGCCGGCATTTGTTTTTTCAAACCGCAAGGGATGGGGCGGGCCGGACCCGGGATCGGCTAAGATGTCGCGATGACCTATCAGGTGCTCGCACGTTCGTGGCGCCCGCAACGCTTTGCCGATCTTCTCGGCCAGGAGGCCGCGGTGCAGACCCTGAGCAACGCGCTCGGCTCGGGCACCTTCGGCCAGGCCTATGTGTTTTCGGGTTTGCGGGGGGTCGGCAAGACCACGGTCGCACGGTTGTTGGCGAAGGCCGTGAACTGCGCGGAGGGGCCGACGGCGGAGCCCTGCGGAGTCTGCGAGTCGTGCCGCGAGATCGCGGACGGCTCGAGCATCGACGTGATCGAGATGGACGCCGCGACCCACACCGGGGTCGACGATGTGCGCGACCTTCAGGACCTGGTCCGTTACCACCCGACCCGCGACCGCTACCGGGTGATCATCGTCGACGAGGTCCACATGCTGTCGAGGTCGGCGTTCAACGCCCTGCTCAAGACGATCGAGGAGCCCCCCCCCTACATCCTCTGGGTGTTCGCCACCACCGAACGCTCGAAGGTGCCCGACACCATCCTCTCCAGGTGCCAGCAGCTCGACTTCCGGCCGGTGGGGGTCGATCTGATTCGGGCGCGCCTCGAGGAGATCGCTTCCGCCGAGGGCTTCTCGTTGACGGCGTCTGCGGCGGCGGCCATCGCCGGCGCCGCCGAAGGGTCGGTGCGAGACGCCCTGTCGCTGCTCGACCAGTTGCGCGCCTTCACCGCCGATGCCGTCGACGACGAAGCGGTGGCTACGGTGCTCGGCGTCCCCTCGTTGGAGGTCACGACCCGGCTCATCGAGACTCTCGCCTCAGGTGAGACCGCCGCCGGACTCGGCCTGTTGCGGGAACGGTTGGCCGCCGGCCAGGACGCATCCATCCTGTACCAGGAGATGGGGCGCACCCTGCGGACTCTGGTCTATCTGGCCCTCGACCCGGCGCTGGCGCCGACCCTGACCGGGGAGCAGATCGAGCGGTTGGAGCCTATCGCAAAGGCCTACGGCGCCGACACCCTGACCCGCATGTTGGGTCTCTGGGTCGAACACGACCACCTGGTCAGGGAGGCCGGCAACCGCGAACTGGCCCTCGAGGTGGCGGCCCTGCGCCTCGCCCGCTGGCCCGCTATTCGCCAACTCGAATCCTGGCTTGCCGGTGGGGAGACACCACCCGCCACCGCCGGACCCGGACCGGGGAAGGCCTCGACACCGGTTGCCGGTGGGGGAGCGGGCCCCTCTCCGGGCAAACCGCCGGCATCGCGATCGGCAACTGCCGCATCGCAAACAGTCGGCGCGGCGGACAGGGATGAACCGGAGAGCGAGCACGAAGATGAACCCGCCGACGAGCTGGAGTCGGCGCCGGAACCGCCGCAGGAGACGGAGGATCTCACCAGCCTGGCCAACGCCGACCCCGGAGTGATCCTCGCCACCCGGATCCTCGGCGGTGAGGTGGTGGCGGTTCGACCGGATGGCGAGGGCGCCTAGGTGGACCTCCGGCCGCCGACGGTTCGCGTTCTGTTGCAACATCTCGAACGGCTGCCGGGTGTCGGTCCGAGGACCGCGCAGCGGCTGGCCGAGCACCTGCTCACGGTCGACCCCGGAGATCTGCAGGCCTTTGCGGAGATTCTCGGCAAGCTGCGGCAGTCGGTGCACCTGTGTTCCTCGTGTTCGTTGCTCACCGAAAGCGACCCCTGCGCGGTGTGCAGCGATCCCGGTCGCGACCAGACGGTAATTCTGGTGGTCGAAGAGCCGACCACGGCGTGGGCGGTGGAAGCTACCGGCGAGTTCCGCGGGCGGTATCATGCCCTCCTCGGCCATCTCTCGCCCCTCCACGGCGTCGGCCCGGAGGACCTCACGATCGACCGGCTCGAGGAGAGGTGCCGCGCCTCCGGTGTCGAGGAGGTGATCCTCGCCACCGACCCCACGGTCGAAGGTGAGACCACCGCGCTCTACATCAGCCGCCGACTCCAACCGCTCGGGGTCAGGGTGAGCCGGCCTGCATCGGGCATTCCGGTCGGCGGAGAAGTGGCGTCCGTGGACCGGGTGACACTCGCGCAGGCGCTCCAGTTGCGTCGCCCGGTCTGAGCCCCATCTCCCTGATTTCAGCGAGTTTCTGCATGCGGCGCCGACAATTTTTCGGGCCTTTCTGCTTGCCTGCCGGGGGCGTCTATGTTAAAAATTGAAACTATTGGGAGTGTGAAGAGTTGGTAACCAACTTGGTCATGTATGAGGAGGAGTTCGATCGCATCAAGCTGCTCCTCGATACCCTGCGCATGGACGCCAGCGCCAAGATCGTCTTCCTGGTCGATAAGAACGGGCAGCAGATCGCGGAAGCCGGTGAGGTGAACCTTGTCGATGCGACCTCTCTCGCCTCCCTGACCGCCGGCAACGTGGCAGCGACCGACGGGCTCGCCAAGCTCATCGGAGAGAAGGAATTCTCGATTCTCTTCCACGAGGGCCGCAAGGACAACATTCACATCTCCATCGTCGGCCAGCGGCTGATCCTGGTGGTGATTTTTGACGAGCGCTCGTCTCTCGGTCTGGTCCGCCTGCGGGTGCGCAAGGCGTCGGCGGAGATGGAGCGGGTGCTCAACGAAATGGAGACGAAATCCCAGATGGTTGGCACCGTGGAAACCCTTTCGCCCTTCGCTGAAATCACCGACGACGACATCGACGCATTGTTTTCAGAATGAGTTTCATCAACTACGCCGCTCGCGAGATCAACGTCAAGATCGTCTACTACGGTCCCGGTCTGTGCGGGAAGACCACCAACCTGCAGTACATCTTCGAAAAATCCTCACCGCAGCAGAAGGGCAAGCTGATCTCCCTCGCCACCGAGACGGATCGCACCCTCTTTTTCGACTTCCTGCCGCTCGACCTCGGGGCGGTGCGCGGATTCAAGACCCGGTTCCACCTCTACACCGTGCCCGGCCAGGTCTTTTACGATGCCAGCCGCAAGCTGATCCTCAAGGGGGTCGACGGAGTGGTGTTCGTCGCCGACTCACAGGAGGCGAGGATGGACGCCAACGCGGAGTCGCTCCGCAACCTCGAGGACAATTTGCGCGAGAACGGCTTCGAGCTCAAGACCATCCCCTACGTCCTCCAGTTCAACAAACGCGACCTCCCGAGCGCGGTGCTGGTGGATGACATGTACCGCCTCCTCAACTTCAAGGGCGAGCCGACCTTCGAGGCGGTCGCCGTCAAGGGCATGGGTGTCTTCGAGACCCTCAAGGCGGTGGCCAAACAGGTGCTGTACGAGCTGCGGAGCCGCTGAGCGGACGCTCCCGGCGAGTCTTCCCACAAAACTGAGCGATACCGGCGCGCGCCGCACCACCTCATGGTAGGCTGCGGTCTGCCGCAGCGGCCGCCGGCCGCCGCCAACTCAAACCGCGACGGAGGCTCGATGAATCCCCTGAAGAAGCTCTGGACCGACCACCGGCAGGCGGTGTGGCTGGACTACATCGAACGCGACCTGCTCACGGGCGGCGGTCTCGCCCGTTTCGTGGCCGACGACGGCGTGCGCGGCGTCACCTCGAACCCCTCCATTTTCCAGAAGGCCATCGAAGGCGGGCGTTCGTACGACTCCGCGGTCGCGGCGCTGTTGGACGCCGATCCCGCGATGGCGACCAAGGACCTCTACGAGGCGCTGGCGATCGAGGACATCCGCGGCGCCGCCGATGTCCTGCACCCGGTGTTTGGTGCGAGCGGCGGCGAGGACGGCTATGTCAGTCTCGAGGTGTCGCCCCACCTCGCCCACGACAGCGACGGCACGGTGGCCGAAGCGCGCCGTCTCTGGGCAGCGGTCGACCGGCCCAATCTGATGATCAAGGTCCCGGCGACGACGGCCGGGATCCCGGCCATCGAGAGCCTGATCGCTGCCGGCATCAACGTCAACGCCACTCTGATGTTCTCGCTCGCCGACTACGAGGCGGTGGCGCAGGCCTACGTCCGTGGGATCGCGGCGTGTGCGAACCCCCGCCGCGTCGCCTCGGTGGCGTCCTTCTTCGTCAGCCGGGTCGACACCAAGGTCGACGCGGCTCTCGAGGACATCGGCACCGACCCGGCGCTCGCCCTGCGCGGCAAGGCAGCGGTGGCCAACGCCCGCCTCGCCTACCGCCGCTTCGAGGAGATCTTCTACGGTGGGCCCTTTGCCGAACAGAAGGTGCGCGGGGCGCGGCCGCAACGGCCCCTGTGGGCGAGCACGAGCAGCAAGAACCCCGCTTACCGCGACGTGATCTATGTCGAAGAGTTGATCGGACCGGACACCGTCAACACGTTGCCGGTGGCGACCCTCGAGGCATTCCGCGACCATGGCGAGCCCCGCTGCTCGATCACCGAGGATGTCGACGGGGCGGCGGCGACGATGGCGGCTCTCGCAGGTCTCGGGATCGATATGGACGCGGTGACCACCGAGTTGCAGGTGGAGGGGGTGGCGGCGTTCTCCGCGTCGTTCGACCAGCTGCTGGCGGCCCTGGATGGGGCGCGTTCGGTCTGACCTCTCGGTATGTCCCGGGGGCCGGAGCTCCGGACTTCGCACAGGCCGGTTATTCTGGAGATCTGATAGAAGCATCGGCGCTTCGCGGATCGCGGCGCGGTCTCGAGCCCGGAGTGGAGGTCTGAATGTGCGGCATCATCGGCTACGTCGGCGGGGACGAGGTGGTACCGGTCGTGCTCGACGGGTTGCGGCGTCTCGAGTACCGCGGCTATGACTCGGCCGGCATGGCGGTGATGGGCGAGGGTGAGATCGGCATCCTGCGCGCCGCCGGCAAGCTCGGCAACCTCGAACAGAAGGCCTATCACCGCCCGCTCCACGGCACGGTCGGTCTCGGTCACACACGGTGGGCGACCCACGGCGCGCCCACCGAAGCCAACGCCCACCCCCAGACCGACAGCTCCGGTTCGGTGGCGGTGGTCCACAACGGCATTTTAGAAAACTACGGCACGCTCCGGGCGCAGCTTCTGGACGAAGGCGTCGATCTGCGATCGGACACCGACACCGAGCTCATCGCGCAGCTGCTGGGGCGCGCGAGCGGAACGTTGGCCGAGCGCGTGCTCGCGGTGCTGCCGCTGCTGGTCGGCCAGTACGCGGTGGTAGCCGTCCACAAGGCCGAGCCCGATGTGGTGGTGGCCTTCCGCAACGGGCCGCCGCTGGTGGTGGGGCTCGGCGAATCGGAGAACATCGTCGCCTCCGATGTCACCGCCCTGCTCCACCGCACCCGGCGGGTGGTGTTTTTGGAAAATGGTGACGTGGCGGTGGTCCGGCGGGACGGCGTGGTCCTCCTCGACGCCTCGGGCGACGAGGTCGAGCGTCCGGTGGAGACCCTGGACTGGGACGCCGCACGGGCGGAAAAGGGCGGCTTCCGCCACTTCATGTTGAAGGAGATCTTCGAGCAGCCGGACGCCATCCGCAACACCGTCCGCGCCTACCTCGACTCCGACCGGCGCGGGGTCAACCTCGGGGGCCTCGGTTTCTCCTCCGAGGAACTGGCGCGGCTGCGACGGGTCCACATCGTCGCCTGCGGGACCTCGTGGCACGCGGCCCTGGTCGGCAAGTTCGTCGTCGAGGAACTGACCGGGCTGCCCACGGAGGTCGATTACGCGTCGGAGTACCGCTACCGTTCGCCGCTCCTGGGCGACGACCTCCTGGTGGTGGGGATCACCCAGTCGGGCGAGACCGCCGACACCCTGGCAGCGATGGAGCTCGCCCGCGACGGCGGCGCCCTCCTGGCCACGGTCTGCAACAGCCGCGGATCGTCGGCGTGGCGGTTGGCGACCTCGACCATGCTCACCCAGGCCGGACCGGAGATCGGGGTCGCCTCGACCAAGGCCTTTACGACCCAGCTCGTGGCCCTCGTTCTGATGGCCCTCGGTCTGCGAGCCGCCCGCGGTCTCGCCGATGCGTCGGACACGGTCCTGGTGGCGGAGCTGCAGCGGCTGCCGATCGCGGTCGAACGCGCCCTCGCCATCGATGACGAGCTCTACCGGCTCGGCACCGAGCTTCTCAGCGCGGCCGCCGACTCGCTCTACCTGGGGCGCGGCATTCTCTACCCGATCGCCCTCGAAGGCGCGCTCAAGCTCAAGGAGATCTCGTACCTCCACGCCGAGGGCTACCCCGCCGGTGAGATGAAGCACGGCCCCATCGCCCTCCTCCAGGATGGGTTCCCGGTGGTGGCGGTGATTCCCGAGGGGCAGTCCAGAGACAAGATCATCAGCAACCTCATGGAGGTCAGAGCGCGAGGCGCCAGCGTTCTCGCGGTCTCGGCCGACTTCAACGACGATCTGGCGCACGTGGCGGACCTGGTGCTGCCGGTGCCGCGGGTCCACCCTCTCCTGCAACCGGTGGTCTCGGTGGTGCCGCTGCAACTGCTCGCCTACAACGTCGCCGTGGAGCTCGGTCTCGACGTCGACCAGCCGCGCAATCTGGCGAAAAGCGTCACCGTCGAGTGACGCGGGCGCCTCACTCGACGAATTCGGAATTTGAATTCGGAATTCGGAATTTCGACACCTTCGCGTGCACTCTGAAAACCGGGGTGCGGTCGGGCGGTCATTCCGAATTCCGAATTCGAAATTCGAATTCGAAATTCCGAGTTGTGTCTCCCTCGCGTCCCTGGTACTTTCTCCCTTCCTCCGGAGGTGGTGTTTCCTTGACGTCCTTTCTCGATGATCTGAACCCGCGGCAGCGCGAGGCCGTGACCCACGGCGAGGGGCCGTTGTTGGTGCTCGCGGGCGCCGGGTCGGGGAAGACCCGCGTGCTCACCTACCGCATCGCCCACCTCCTCGCCCGAGGCATCGTCGAACCGAGCGGCATCACCGCGGTGACGTTCACCAACAAGGCCGCCCGCGAAATGCGCGAACGGGTGGAGACGCTGGTCGGGCGCCCGCTCGGCGGCGGGTTCGTCGGCACCTTTCACCGCTGGGCCCTCGACCTGCTGCGAAGGTACCCCGGGGCCGCCGGTCTACCGCCGCGGTTCGCGATCGCCGACAGCGACGACCAGCGCGTGCTGGTGGGGCGGGTCCTCAAAGAGCTCGGGCTCGACCCGAAGGAACACCCGCCGCGCGCCCTGCTGTCGCGGATCTCCGGTCTCGTCAACCACGGCACCGGGCTCGAGGACTTCGCCAGCCGCGCGGTGGGTCACGATGACGAGAACCTGGTCGAGATCTGGCGCCGCTACGAGCGCCAGAAGAAGGTCGCGGCGGTGATCGACTTCGACGACATGCTGGTGCGGGCGCTGGCCGCGGTCAGGGCGGACGAGGCCGTTCGCTCCGAGATGCGCCGTCGCGCACGGTTCCTGCTGGTCGACGAGTTCCAGGACACCAACTCCCTCCAGATGGACCTTCTGAGCGAGGTGCTCGACGCCGACGCCAACCTCACCGCGGTCGGCGACGAGGACCAGTCGATCTATCGCTGGCGCGGCGCAGAACTCGACAACATCCTCTCCTTCGAAAAGTTCTTTCCCGGCGCCGCAGTGATCGCCCTGGAGGAGAACTACCGCTCCACGGCACCCATCCTCGCCGTCGCGGGGGGGCTGATCGCCGCCAACATCGGTCGTCGCGGCAAGAAACTCTTCACCAGCCGGAGGGGCGGCGATCAGGTGCGGCTCTTTATCGCCGACGACGAACGGGCGGAGGCCCGCTGGGTGGCCGATCACATCGCTGCGGCGTCCACCGAGCGCCGTCTGGGCGAGATCGCCGTGCTGATGCGGACCAACGCCCAGACCCGGCCCTTCGAAGAAGAGCTCACCCGCCGCCGGATGCCCTACCGGGTGGTCGGCGGTCTCCGCTTCTGGCAGCGCGCCGAGATCAAGGACGCGCTCGCCTACCTGCGCCTCAGCTTCCGCCCGGAGGATCTGCTCTCCTTCGAACGCGTGGTCAACGTTCCCACGCGGGGCATCGGCGCCGCCACCCTCGACATCCTGCGCCGCGCCGCCGAAGAGCTCGGTGTGACCCTGCCGGAGGCGGCCCGGCGTCTGCCGGAAGGTCTCAGCCCGCGCGCGCGGCTCGCCTTGGAGCGATTCTTCGGGCTCTTCGAGGAATCGGCTGAGCGCCGCGAGGAGCTGACTCCCGGAGACTTCGTCGGTTGGCTGCTTGAGGCCTCGGGCCTGTTTGCGATGTACGACGGTGAGGCCGAAGATCGCGTGGCGCGGCGCGAAAATCTCCAGCAGTTGGCGGCCGCCGTGGCCGAGGCCGCGGTCCGGGGACAGGAGCTCGAGGACTTTCTCGACTCGGTGGCGCTCCTCGAAGAAAACGACGAGGAGACCGCAACCGATGCGGTGTCGCTGATGACCCTGCACTCGGCCAAGGGTCTCGAGTTCGACGTCGTCTTCCTCGCCGGACTCGAGGACGGCCTGTTGCCGCACGCCAACTCGCGGGACGACCACGAGAGCCTCGAAGAGGAGCGACGTCTGGCCTACGTCGGGATGACCCGGGCGAGACGCACGCTGGCGCTGACCGGGGCGCGGACCCGTTTCCTCTTCGGCCAGCGGCAGCCGACCAGGCCGTCGCGCTTTCTCGACGAGCTGCCGAAGGAACGGTCGAAGATGTGTCGCAGCCGGTCCCCGCGCGGGTGGGTTCCGTCCCGCGATCGCCCTCTCCCCGCCCCGCCGCACGACCGCAGGGGAAAAGGTTGCAACCGGTGGGTGGGCCGAAGATTGCCGCCACCGTCACCGATACCGACGGCCATGGCTGGCGCCCGGGCGACCGGGTCCGGCACCGGCGATTCGGCAACGGCGTCATGCTGGCGTGCCAGGGCAGCGGTGCGCAGCTCAAACTGGTGGTCTACTTCGACCGCGCCGGCCGCAAGACGCTGGTCCCGACCATCGCCAAGCTCGAAAAGGTGTGAGGGGAATCAGAGAGGAGTATCCTTTGTAGTGCACTGAGGAGAGAATGGATCGGAGGCGGCAGTGAAAAACGAATGGCATCACACGACGGTGCTGGCGGTGCGCCGCGACGGCGTGGTCGCCGTCGGTTCCGACGGCCAGGTGACCCTCGGCACCACCGTGATCAAACACGGCGCGGCCAAGGTCCGCCGGTTGGCGGGCGGCAAGGTGCTTGCCGGTTTTGCCGGTTCGGTGGCCGACGCTCTGGCGCTCTTTACCCGCTTCGAGTCCAAGCTCGAGGAGTACGGCCACAATCTCGAGCGCGCCGCGGTCGAGCTCGCGCGGGACTGGCGAACCGACAAGGCCCTGCGCCACCTCGAGGCGCTGCTGATCACCGCCGATCAAAGACCACCCTCCTCGTGTCGGGCACCGGCGAGGTGATGTCGCCCGACGACGACGTGGTGGCGGTCGGCTCGGGCGGCACTTACGCTTTGGCGGCGGCGCGGGCGCTCATCAAGCACACCGAGCTGCCGGCTCGCGAGATCGTCGAGGAGAGCCTTTCGATCGCCTCGGCGATCGACATCTACACCAATGACCACATCACCATCGAGGAGCTGAAGTCGTGAAGCTGGACACGCTGACCCCGCTCGAGACCGTTGCCGAGCTCGACCGATACATCGTCGGCCAGGACGCCGCCAAGCGAGCCGTCGCGGTGGCCCTGCGCAACCGCTGGCGGCGTCAGCAGCTCGACCCCGAGCTGCGTGAAGAAGTGGCGCCCAAGAACATCATCATGATCGGACCGACCGGCGTCGGCAAGACCGAGATCGCCCGCCGGCTGGCGCGCCTCACCGGTGTCGCCGTTTCTCAAGGTCGAGGCCTCGAAGTTCACCGAGGTCGGCTACGTCGGTCGCGACGTGGAGTCCATCGTTCGCGATCTGCTCGATGCGGCGATCCAGCTGGTGCGCGCGGAAAGGGTGGCCGAGGTCGCGGTGCGGGCCGAGCGCGCGGCCGAGGATCGACTTCTCGACCTTCTGGTCATGAGCTCGAGCTCGGCGACCGAGACCTCGCTCGAAGAGCGGCGCCGGGCGCTCAAGCGGCCGCTTCGAGACGGCCTCCTCGAGGAGAACGAGGTCGAGCTCGACGTCGCCGAGGACCGCATGCCGACGGTGGAGATGTTCACCCCCCAGGGCATGGAGTCGATGGGCATCAACCTCAAAGACATGTTCGGCGGCCTGATGGGCCGCAAATCGCGCAAGCGGATGACGGTCGGCGACGCGCGGCGGATGCTCCTCGCCGAGGAGGAAGAGAAGCTCATCGACCGCTCCCAGGTCGAGACCGAGGCCATCACCCGGGTCGAGGAGTCGGGCATCGTCTTTCTCGACGAGATCGACAAGATCTGTTCTCGCGATGATGCCGGCGGGCGCGGCCCCGATGTGTCTCGCGAAGGCGTGCAGCGCGACCTGCTGCCGATCGTCGAGGGGACCCACGTCAACACCCGCTATGGCGTGGTGCGGACCGACCACGTTCTGTTCATCGCCGCCGGCGCATTCCACGTCTCGCGGCCGGCCGATCTCATCCCCGAAATGCAGGGACGCTTCCCGATCAGGGTCGAGCTCCAATCGCTCGGGCGCCGACGAGTTCGAGCGGATCCTGAAGGAGCCGGAGAACTCGCTGATCCGCCAGTACACCGCGCTGATGGCGACTGAAAACCTCGAGCTTCGTTTTGCCGATGAGGCGGTGCGGACCATTGCCGTGATGGCGGCGGAGATCAACGTCGGCCGAGAACATCGGCGCCCGTCGACTGCACACCGTCCTCGAACATCTGCTCGAAGAGCTCAGCTTTTCGGCCCCCGAACGCGCCGGCGAGATGGTCGAGGTGACGCCGAGATGGTGGAGGAGCGGCTCGGCGATCTCGTCGGTGACCGCGACCTGGCGCGGTATATTCTGTAGAAATGATTTCGGATTTCGGATTTCGGATTTCGGATTTGCACGGCCTTTCACCGGCGCGGGTGATGGGATTGAAATTCCAAATTCAAAATTCAAAATTCAAAATTTTCCTACCGATCCTTGCTCCTGTTGACGTTGGTTGCGTGTGGCAAGGAGGGGCCGCCACTGCCGCCGGAGATCCGGATCGCCGAGCGCACCGGCGACCTCAAGGCGTACCAGGAGGGCGACGTCGCAGTGCTGCGGTGGAGCTATCCGTCGATGACGACCGCCGGCAAGAACCTGACCGACGTCGAGGCCATCGAAGTGTGGCGTGCGACCCTGCCCCAGGGCCAGGAGCCGCCGCCGCCGATCACGCCTCAGGACCGTGCACTGCAGCGCCAGCTTCTCGAAGCGCAGGGCGAGATCGTGCAGCGGCTCGATCCGCCCGAGATCGAAACGGCCACCCGAGGGGCGTTCCTGGTCTACCGCGACGACCTCGTGCGCTGGCGGCAGGGCGTCGCCGTCGATCCCGAGACCACCGTGGTGTGGTACGGGGTGCGCACGATCTGCTGTCGCAAACGGGAGTCCGAACTCTCCAACGTGGCGCGGCTCCTGCCCACGCAGCCGCCCGATCCTCCCACCGGTTTGGAGTTGGCGGCCGGAGCGCAGGGCATCGACGTGCGGTGGGAGGCGGTCCCAGGGATCTCGGTCCTGGTCGAACGCTCGCCGGACGGCACGGTGTGGACCCCGGTCACCGAGGAGGCTGTGAAGGATGGTAATTGGCGGGACAGCCAGGCCGACCAGGGCCGCGCGTGGAGCTACCGGCTGCGGTCGGTCGCGCCGCTCGAGGGCGGCGGTCAGGTGATCGGTGATCCCTCCGAGCCGGTGAGGATCGAACACCCCGACACCTATCCTCCAGCGAACCCGGAGGAGGTGGTGTGTCTCCCCGAGGGCGCGACGGTGCGGGTCCGCTGGCGGTTGGTGCCGGGGGCCGCGAGCTACGAGGTGGCGCGCCGGTCCGGAGGCATGCCGGCGGAGGTGCTCGTTTCGGATTTCACATCGGTCGAGTTCACCGACCGCGAGCCCCCGCTCGGCACGATCACCTACTTCGTGGTGGCTCGCGACGCCGTCGGCAACACCAGCGACTCCGCCGAATGCACGGTGGTGATGGGGGCCGTGCCGTGAGGTCCGGGCTCTTCAAGGTGGAGGGCGCCGGGAACGACTTCCTGCTCGGGATCGGCGACTGGGCCGACCGGCTGGCCGACGACCGCGTGTTGGTGCGACGGCTCTGCGATCGACGCCGCGGCGTCGGCGCTGACGGCACCCTCTCCGTCACCGCACAGACGGCACAATCCGTGTCCCTGGTATACGTCAACGCAGATGGCAGCGAGGGGAGTTTCTGCGGCAACGGAACGCGGTGCGCGGCCCGGGCCGCGGTAGATCTGCTGGGCTGCAATCCACAGCTGGAGATCGTCACGGGGTGGGCGGTCATTCCTGCTGAGGTTCGGGAGACGGAGATCTCACTGGTCCTGCCTGCCATCGAAGAAGCACCACGGGCGACCGGGATCGAGAGCCCCGTGGCGGTGGGCGAGGTGCATCGCCTCGTGGTCGGCGTCCCGCACCTCGTGGCGCGGGTCACCGAGCTTGCCGAACTCGATCTTGAAGTCGTTGCTGCTCCGCTGCGCCGCCATCCCGCAGTCGGTGCCGAAGGAGCCAATGTCAACTTCTACGAGATCGACGACCGGGGTGTGGCGATCCGTACCTGGGAGCGCGGGGTGGAGGCTGAGACCCTCAGCTGCGGCTCGGGTTCGGTGGCGGTGGCCCTGGTCGTGATGACGGAACTCGGGGCGAGTCGGGTCGTCGTGCGGCCGGCTTCGGGCGACCGTTTGACGATCGAAGCGTTGGGGGCGCCCCCGCTGTGTGCGACCCGGCTCACCGGACCGGCGCGGATCGTGGGGGAGATCAGGCTTTCCGACGATTTTCTCGCCGACCGCTGATTCCCGGGCGGCGGCGTTCAATCGATTGAACGTTCGGCGGATCCAGGAACCATCTGACGTCGGATCGAGCCCCTTGGGGCGACAGGTTGTAGCCCGGGGCGTGAGCCCCGGGGACCCGCGTCTCAAATATTCCGAGTCCCGGCAGGGGCGACAGATCTGTCGCCGCTCCGCGGCTTGTTTCTTTTCTGGCACCAATTCCCGGGGCTCACGCCCCGGGCTATTCTCTGTCGCCGCTCCGCGGCTCCGTCTGTTCGTTTGTGGTGCGCGCGGCGACCCTGCCTCTTCCGGATGAACCAGCCGGCCGGATTTCGACCGTCGGGGCGCCTATCCGAAGATCTTCCACCCGATGAGGAGGGAGAAGGCCGCGAAGTAACCCGCCGCCAGGTCGTCGGCGACGATCCCGATGCCGCCGGGGAGTTTCTCGCAGGCCCGGATCGGCCACGGTTTGACGATGTCGAAGAAGCGGAAGAGCAGGAAACCGGCGGCTGAGAAAACGACCAGGTGGGTCGATGTCAGGACCGGGAGGAAGGGCAGGGCCACCAGGTAGGTCAGCCATTGCCCGGCGATCTCGTCGACCACGATGGGCCCGGGGTCGCTCGCGGCGCGGCGCTCAGCCTCTTTCTCCGACGCCCACAGACCCGCGGCCGTTACCGCCACCAGGGCAACCGCAGTCATCGCGATCCTCGCCGAGGTGGTGGGAACGAGCAGACACCCGGCCCACCACAGAAGGGCCGCCGGCAACGACCCGGCAGTGGTGCCCGGGGCCGGCAGGACATCTCCGAGACCTCCAACCGTGGCGATGAGTCGAGCCAGTCGCGACCCCTTCTCGGTCATGTCGTGCCCCCCGTCTCAAGTGCGTCGACGAGCTTGCGATGGAAGCCGTCGAAATCTCCCGAGGAACAGCCTACCACCACATCTCCGCGACGGATGGCGGGCCTGAGCGCCAGCACCGGATCGTCGCCGCGCTCCGGCATCAGCGACGCCACGCCCCGTGCCGCGAGGGCCTCGGCGAGGGCTGAGCGGTCGAGGACCTCGTCTGCCGCCAGACGGTCGCTGTGGTAGGGCGGCGCCACCAGAACCAGATCGGCGCCGGAGAGGGCCGCGAGATAGGCATCGTGAAACGAGCGCCGCGCGGCGGTCAGAGACCGCGGCTCGAAGGCGATCACCAGCCGCCGTCCCGGCCACCGCTGGCGGGCGGCGGCGATGGTCGCCACCGAGCGCCGTCGGGTGGTGGGCGAAATCGTCGACGACCATGATGCCGCCGGCTTCCCCGACCACCTCCATGCGGCGCGCGACCCCCGGGAAAGACCTCATCGCCGCAGCGGCGGCGTCCGGGTCGACCCCGCAGACGGCAGCGGCGGCCACCGCCACCGCCGCGTTCTGGAGTGTTGTGCAGACCGGGTTGAGGAAGCTCCAGCTCGAGGTCGCGTCCGCGCCAGGAGAGCACTGCCCGGCTGCCGTCCTCCCGCCGTCCCACGACACCAGACGGAGATCGCAGTCTCGTCCCCACCCACAGTGACGACGGGCGCAGTGGCGTCGCGGCAGGCGGCCAGCGCCCCGTCGCTCCAGGCGTTGACGACGACCGCACCGTGGCGCGGGACCTGGGCCGCCCCGGCGCGAAAGGCGGTCAGCACGGCATCGAGATTGGGATAGAGATCAGCGTGGTCGAACTCGACCGGCCCGAGGATGAAGAGGTGGGGCCGGTAGTGGAGGAACTTCGGGCCGCGGTCGAAGAACGCCGTGTTGTACTCGTCGCCCTCGATGACCAGCCAGCGACCGTCCCCGAGCCGGAAGCCGCGGGGGTTCCACTGCGGAAGCCCGCCCACGAGATAGGAGGGGTCGGCGCCGGTATTCTCGAGGATCCACGACAGCATGGCCGAGGTCGTGGTCTTGCCGTGGGTGCCGGCGACCACCAGGCTCTGCTGTCCCCGGGCGAGCACGTAGTGAGCGACTGCCTCCGCCTGCGACAGATGGGGAAGCCGGCGCTCGAGCACCGCCGCCACCTCGACGTTGGTGCGGGGCACGGCGTTGCCGATGATCACCCGGTCGACGTCCTCCGGTATCGCGGCGGGGTCGAAACCGAGCCGCACCGGAATGCCGAGATCCTCGAGCAGGGTGCTCATGGGCGGGTAGAGCTGGGCGTCGACCCCCTCCACCCGGTGGCCGAGTTCGTGCAACAGACCGGCGAGTGGGGCCATGGCGGTGCCGCCGATCGGGAGGAAGTAGAGGAATTCGGGTCGTGCCTGCAAAATTCACCGCATTCCGAGGGTATAAGTCCTGCAAAAAAGCGCCCTCGAGGGTTGTCGGCCGTCGCTGTCGGCTCCTATGATTGTCTCTCGGTGCTGAAAAGATGACAAGGAGGTTTCGATATGAAGTATTCACGTGCCCCGCTCATGACCGCCGCCGCCCTGGTGGCGATGTTGGTGGCCGGCTCGATGACGGCCGCTGCGGCCGACGGCCCCAAGCTGGTGGTTCCCGAAAAGATCAAGGACATGGGGACGGTCGCCGCAGGGTGAGATCCTGGAGATCAGCTTCGAGCTCGTCAACGAAGGCGACCAGGCCCTCGAGATCAGGGCCGTCCGCCCGACCTGCGGCTGCACGGTGGCCGATTTCGACCGCGAGATCGCCGCCGGGAAATCGGGTTTCGTCAAGGCCAAGCTCGACACCGGTGATTTTTCGGGCCCGATCTCCAAGTCGATCCTGATCATGACCAGCGATCCGCAGGATCCCACCGTGACCGTGGTCATCAAGACCACCGTCCACCCCTACGTCGAGGTCCTGCCGCGGGCGCTGATTCGTTTCAACGCCGTCCAGCACGAACCCATGGTCGAAAAGATCACGGTGGTCGCGGCCGAGAACGACCCCAACTTCAAGGTCACCGGGGTTTCTTCGCAGCGTGCCCTATCTCGCCACCGCGGTGCGCCCTCTGCCCAAGGACGAGCTCGTCGCCGGCAAATCGGCGCAGCAGTACGAAATCGAGCTCTCGCTCGAGGACGATGCACCGGTCGGTCCGGTCAACGCCGTGCTCAAGGTCGAGACCAACCACCCCAAGGCCAAGGTGGTACCGGTCAAGGTCTTCGGGGTTGTGCGGGCCCTGCTCCACGTGACGCCGTCGCAGGTTCAGTTCGGTTCGGTCTCGGCCAAGAACGAACCCGGCCGGAACCTCATCCTGGTCAACAACCGCAGCGGCGGCGCGAAGGTCTCGGTGAAGTCCGCCACCATCAACGATGCCGCGTTCGCAGCCGAGGTCGTGACGATCGAGGCCGGCAAACGGTATCAGGTGACCGTGACGGTCAAGAGCGATGCCAGCCCGGGCCCGCGCGACGCGGTGCTCACCCTGACGACCTCCGACCCGGATTTCCCCAAGGTCGAGGTGCCGGTGCGCGCGAATATCAGCTGAGTCTCCTGCAACTCACGCGGCGGCGGGAGGACGGTGGTCCTCCCGCCGTTGTTGTTCGTGGGATATGCTTTGGCGGATTTCGGAATTCGGAATTCGGAATTTCGGATTTCGGAATGAACATTTCCCGGCCCGCGGTCGAATGAACGGATGGGTGACTTCAGGATATGTTGCGGACTCTCGGAATTGAAACCTCGTGTGATGAGACCGCGGTCGCGGTGCTCGATGGCGACGGCCGGGTCGAGGTCAATCTCCTGTCGAGTCAGATCGCGGCGCACGCGCCGTTCGGCGGCGTGGTGCCCGAACTCGCCTCGCGCGAGCACCTGCGGGCGCTCCCGGTCCTGGTGGAAAAGGCGCTCGAGTCGGTCGCCGGGCCGGTCGAGTTGGTCGCCGTCACGACCGGCCCGGGGCTGGTCGGCGCCCTCCTCGTGGGCGTCCGTTTCGCCGCCGCCTTTGCGTGGGGCTCGTCGCTGCCGTTGGCGGCGGTCGACCACCTCGAGGGCCATCTCATGTCTCCCTTTCTCGATCTCGAGGGCGCAGCGGCCCGGCCGGAGCCGGACCGGGTGCTGGCATTGGTGGCCTCGGGCGGCCACTCGAGCTGGTATCTCATGGCGGGCGGCGGCCGCCGGCGCCTCGGACGCACGCGAGACGACGCGGCGGGGGAGAGTTTCGACAAGGTCGCCCAGGTGCTCGGAGTCGGCTACCCCGGCGGTCCGGCTCTCGATCATCTGGCCCGCGGCGGAGATGCCGCCGCCGTCCCGTTGCCCCGGCCCAGGCTGAAGGACGCCCCCTTCGATTTTTCTTTTTCCGGACTCAAATCAGCCGCCATCCGCTGGATCCGGGATCACGGCTTGGCGGCCGCCGGCGAGAACGGCGGGGCTGCGGTGGCGGATTTCGCCGCCTCATTCGAAGCCGCGGTGGTCGATCAGTTGATGGGACCCTTGGACGAGCTCGCAGCGCGGCACGAGCCGCAGTTGGTGACCGCGGCGGGCGGGGTCGCCGCCAACACCCTGTTACGGGACCGGCTCGCCGCGTGGGGCCTCGAGCGGGGGGTGGAAGTGCTGCTGCCGGCCCGCGCCTTGACCACGGACAACGCGGCGATGATCGCCCGCGCCGGGCAGATCAGGTACCGTGGCGGGCGGCGCGACGATCCGCGGCGGCTCGATGCCCGGGCGCGCAAGGCCTGGCAGCCCCCCGGAATGCGGGCGGCGGTAGAATCAACCGGAGAGGCGGGAGATCGATGAAGAAATCAGTCGCACGAGAGTACTACGAGGCCATCCTGGTGGCCTTCATTCTCGCGCTCTTCGTGCGGACCTTCGTTTTCGAGAACTTCAAGATCCCCTCCGGTTCGATGGAGGACAACCTCCTCATCGGCGACCACCTGGTGGTCAACAAGTACATCTTCGCCGGCAACTCCGACACCTTCCTCCACCGGCTGTTTCCCTACCGTGCGCCCGAACGGGGCGACGTGGTGGTCTTCAAGTACCCGGAGGACCCGCGTCGCGACTTCATCAAGCGTTGTGTCGCGGTGGCGGGCGACACGGTCGAGCTGCGGCGAAAACAGCTCTATATCAACGATCAACCGATGGACGAACCGATGGTGGTTCACAAAGATCCCCGGGTCTATGACGACTCTCCGGGGGAGCCCATGTCGTCGCGCATCCGCGACAATTTCGGTCCGTTCACGGTCCCCGAGGAGACGATCTTCTGTCTCGGCGACAACCGCGACAACTCCCTCGACTCGCGATTCTGGGGGCCCGTGCCGCTTTCCTACGTCAAGGGGCGGGCGGTGCTCATCTACTGGTCGTACGAGGCGGGGCGGAACGACTGGCAGTGGCGCGGCTTCGGACACCGCATCAAACAGCTCGCCGGGGTCTTCTTCAACTTCTTCACCAAGACCCGGTGGGAGCGGGAGTTCCGTCTGATCCGTTGACCCGCCGGTTCGCGGAGAGCCCGCGATCGGTGGTACGATAATCCGAGACACAGTCGGAGGCTGATGGATGAATACGTGGAGATTCCAGCGGGGTGATGTTCCCATCGGGTGCCTGGTCGGTGGGGTGGTTGCTCTGATCGTGGTCCTGATTGGCATCAAGGTGACACCGTTGGTGATCAATGTCGGGGAACTCGACAAGGAAATCTCGGTCCTCGCCGATCGCGCGAACCGCCGGGAGTACAACGACGTCCGGATCCTGAAAGACATCCTGGAGAAGGCGGAGGCGCTCGATCTACCCGTCACCAAGAAGGACGTCACCATCAAGCGGTCGTCCAAACGCATCAAGATCACGGTCGTGTACGACCTTCCCATCAAGTTTCCCGGCTACACCTATGTGTGGCACAAGGAGCACTTTCAGGATCGGCCGTTGATCTACACCTGATCGGGCAGTCGTTCGCAGCTCAATCGACCGCAGACATCTGCTCGAGTATGCGCTGAGCGGCTTCGACCGGGTCCGCCGCCCGGGTCACCGGTCGGCCCACCACCAGAACGTCTGCGCCGGCCGCCAGGGCCGCAGCCGGTGTGACGACGCGCCGCTGGTCATCGGCGGTCGCACCGGCCGGTCTGATGCCCGGAGTCACGATCAGGAAATCTCTGCCGCAGGTGGCGCGGACGGCCGCCGCCTCCCGGGCCGATGCGACCACTCCGGAGACCCCGGCGCCGCGCGCGAGATCGGCCCAGGCGAGCACCAGATCCTGAGGGGAACGGTTGATTCCCAGTCCCTCGATGGCGGCGCCGTCGAGGCTGGTGAGGACGGTCACGGCCACGACCTGTGGCGGGTCGTTCGCGGCACCGGATCGGGACCCGGCGACCGCAGCTTCGAGCATCCGCCGGCCGCCTCCGGCGTGGACGGTCAACATCGCCGCGCCGCAGGCCGCGCAGTTGGCCGCCGCCCTTTCGACGGTGGCGGGAATGTCGTGCAGCTTGAGATCGAGAAACACCCGCGGGCCGAGTTCGGCCACCTCCGTCACCAGCCGGGGGCCGTGCGCGATGAAGGCCTCGAGGCCGATCTTGAGCCAGCCGGCGTGATTGGCGAGGGCGGCTGCGGTGGTCATGATCCACTGCCGGTCGCTGCCGTCGAGCGCGATGCACAGGGAATCCTTGATCATCGAATCTATCTCCTTGTCAATTCGGGAGAGCCACCATCCGGGGCGCCGCGACGAAGTGTACGACATCAGGCGCAGGAAAACGGGCAGGAGCGGGAGGCTCCGGTGGGGTGCCGCGGTACCATGCCCCTGTGACACGCCGTTGGCTGTGGATCGATGCGATGACGGTCGGAGCGGCCGCCGGTCTGGTGGCCGAGGCGCTGGTGCTGCGCATGAACCCCGAGGTCACCCAGGAGATGCGCGGCGTGATTCTCGGTATGCCCCTGTGGGCGTCATGGGGAATGCTCATGCTCGGCGTGCCGCTGTTGATCGGTCTGGCCGTGTTGCAGCGCATCCGCCGCCACGAAGACCGTTGGCTGGCTCCCGAATTGACAGCTGTCGTCTTTGTCCTGGCGTCGATCTTGAGCGCGGTCAACGCGAAGTTCCACGTTCACCTTCTGCAGGGCTCGGCCCACCGCGTCCTGGTCCAGGATGCGGTGGCGTGGTCGTTGGCGGCCCTGCTCGCGCTCGCCGGCGGTTGGGCGGTGCGCCGGGCCGGCGGCAGCGACAAGCTGCGGCTGGTGTTTGTCGTTTTCGTGCTCGTGCTGCCGGTCTTGCGGGTGGTCGGGGTGCCGACTCCGCCCCGGCAGTTCCTCGAGGTCTCTGCACGGCCTCTCGGGACCCCGACGAGGCCGCTTCTGGTGGTCGGGATGGAGGGCCTGGACTCCAAGTTCCTCCTCACCGACGCCATCGGCGCCAACCTGCCGACCCTGGCGAGGTTGCGCGAAGACGGGAGCCGCGTCCGCATCCAGCCTCACCGCCCCTATCTGAGGTGGGCGTTGTGGACCTCGGTGGCGACCGGCACCTATCCTGGGCAGCACGGGGTCAAGGCGCACTGGGGATGGGAGCTGCCGATCATATTCCCCAAGACGTTACGGCTCCTGCCGTGGACGCCCGAGGGATCGAGGATGATCCTGCCGTGGGGTCTTGCCACCAGGGTTCAGCCGCCGCCCTCGACGGTCGCGCCGCTGTGGGCGCGCCTCGCGGCATCCGATGTCGCCACCGCGGTTTACGGGTGGCCCGGTTCGTGGGGCGAGGACCCGTCGTTCGAGCGCGCCCCCGATTTCGATCGGGACGTCCCCATCGAACCCAGCATGAATGCCTCGCTGGAAGCCGCCCTGGCCCCGTTTCCCCAACGGCGTTCGGAAATCTGGGAGGCGATCGTTCGCGACCAGGCTCGCGTCGATTCCGCCCGCGATGCCATCGTAGCCGGCGACGGCGACGTCTGGATCCACCTCGAGACCCTCGCCCTCGTCCGCCGTTTCCACGAGCCGTTGCGCCGCCGTCACACGCAGGAGCGCCGGTTGATGGAGCTCGTGATGGAGCTGATCGACCAGCAACTGGGGCTTCTCCTCGACGCCACGACTCCCGACTCGATCATCGCCGTGGTCTCGCCCTACGGTTTTTCCCCGCCCGGTGCCTTCGAGCGCTTGAAGCGGTTGTTCGGCGGCGGCGAGGATTGGCACACCTCCGCGGAGTCCTGCCCGGACGGTCTCCTGGTGGTTCTCGGGGAGGGTGTCGACGGGGCGATGCGGGGGCCGCGGGCGGCGCCGCCGGACATCGCCCCGACGCTGTGCTACCTGCTCGGTCTGCCGGTCGGCCAGTACATGGAGGGCAGCGTCCTGGTCGACATCATCGAACCCGCCTTCCTCACCGAGCACCCGCTGCGGGTGGTTGACTGAAGAACCAGAACCCAGACCATCCGCCGAAATCCGAAATCCGAAATCCGAAATCCGAAATCCGAAATCCGAATTCTCGAATCCTCGGGTCCGCGGTACTCTTGTCAAGCCACATGAAGCTCTCCGTCATCACTCCGGTCTTCAACGAGCGAGCCACCGTCGCGGAGCTGCTCGACAGGGTGGCCGCGGCGCCCCTGCCCGACGCCTTCGACGAGCTCGAGATGGTGCTTGTCGACGACCACTCGCAGGATGACACGTGGTCGGTGTTGGAGGCCTGGCGGCCGCAGCTCCGGGACGACGGAAAATCCGTCACCGCGGCCTGTGAACGCCACCCGAACAACCGGGGTAAGGGCGCGGCTCTGCGGACCGGGTTTGCGGTGGCAAGCGGCGATGTCCTGCTGATTCAGGACGCCGATCTCGAGTATGACCCGACCGACTATCCGGCCCTCCTGCAGCCGATCGTCAACGGTCGTGCCGACGTGGTGTACGGGTCGCGGTTTCTCGGCGGTCCGCACCGGGTGCTCTTCTTCTGGCACTTTGTCGGCAACAGCTTCCTGACCCTGCTTTCCAACATGTTCTCGGGCCTCAACCTCACCGATATGGAGACCTGTTACAAGACCTTTCGGCGCGAGGTCCTCGACGGCATCCAGTTGAAATCCAATCGCTTCGGGTTCGAACCCGAGTTCACCGCCAAGGTGGCCCGACTCGGAGTGAAGGTCTACGAGGTGCCGATCTCCTACCACGGCCGCACGTACGCGGAAGGCAAGAAGATCGGTTGGAAAGACGGCGTCGCCGCGGTGTGGTCGATCCTCCGGTTCAATATCTGGTCGCGGCGCTGACGCACCGCTCCCTCAAATTCTCGGCCCCGCGGCCTTCCGTTTACGATTGGATTTGGCTATTGTGTGCGGTACTCGAGAGCGGTGAGCGTGAGCGGCCGCGAGACCGAGAATTTGAAATGGAGATCGCAAATCATGGCGAAAACAACAGTTGTGGCGATGCCCGGAGACGGGATCGGCAAGGTGGTGCTCCCCGAGGCTGTGAGGGTGCTCGAGGCCGCGGGTTTCGAGGCCGACTGGGTCGAGGCCGGGATCGGTTGGGACCATTGGGTCGAGGAGGGCAACCCGTTGCCCGAACGGACGGTGGAGTTGCTGGCCGAACACAAGGTCGGGCTCTTCGGCGCCATCACCTCCAAGCCCAAAGACAAGGCGGCAGCGGAACTCAAGCCGGAGCTTCGCGATAAGGGCCATGTCTACTACTCTCCGATCGTCGGTCTGCGGCAGCGTTTCGATCTCGACGTCTCGATCCGGCCCTGCATCACCTTCCCCGGCAACCCTCTCAACTTCATCCGGCGCGGTGCCGACGGTTCTCCCGAGGAGCCCCGGGTGAACGCCGTCATTTTCCGCCAGAACACCGAGGGTCTGTACGGGGGCGTGGAGTGGACCAACCCACCCGACCAGGTGTGGGAAGCGCTCAACACACACCCGCGCTTCAAAGCGTTTCGCGATGTGCCGCGCGAGGACCTCGCGGTGTCGACGCGGATCTTCACCCGCGCCAAGTGCCGCCGCATCTGCGAGCAGGCCTTTGCCTACGCCGACCGCTACGGCTACTCGAACGTCACCGTGTGTGAAAAGCCGAACGTGATCCGCGAGACCTCCGGGATGATGGTGGCCGAGGCGCGCAGGGCGCAGCAGGCATATCCCAAGATCCAGCTGTGGGACACCAACATCGATGCCCAGATGATGTGGCTCACCAAGAACCCCGAAGACTACGGGGTGATCGTCGCCGGCAACATGTTCGGCGACATCATTTCGGATGGGTTCGCCGGGCTCGTCGGCGGTCTCGGTTTTGCGGCCTCGGCCAACATCGGCAGCACTGTCGGCGTCTTCGAACCGACCCACGGATCGGCGCCGAAGTACGCGGAGCTCTCACCCTCCATCGTCAACCCGATCGCCATGGTGATGTCGGCAGTCATGATGCTTGACTGGTTGGGCGAGATCGAAATCGGGAACCGGGTCCGCGAGGCGGTGGCGGCGGTGGTTGCCGATGGCCGGGTGCGGACCTACGACATGCTCAAGTTGCGCGGCGGGGCCCAGGCGATCTCCCAGGGGGCCGCGACGACGGGGCAGCTGACCGATGCCATCATCGAAGCCCTCTGAGACGTGAGTCAGATGGTGGGGAGGTGAGGATGCGCGCGGGAGAAATCGCGGCGGCTTCTGCAGGTCCCGAGGGCGACCGTGTTCGGTCCGACCTCCACGTCCGGTACGAACCGGGTTCGGAACCTCTGGCCCTCGACATCACGTCCAAGGTCGACTATCTCTACGGCGAGGCCATCGAGGCGGCGGTGCGGAGGGTGGCCGCGGCGTTCACTCTGCGGACCGGCCGTCTGGCGGTCGTCGATGCGGGGGCCCTCGAGTGGGTGATTCTGGCGCGGGTGGAGACCTGTCTGCGGCGCGCAGGTCTCGACGGGCCGGCGGTTCTGCCGGAGCCCGCGCCCGCCGCCGCCGAGCCGCGCCGCCGCGACCGTCTGCGCCGCAGCCGGCTCTACATACCCGGGAATCAACCCAAGTTGATGATCTCGGGCGGTCTCTACGGCGCCGACGGCATCATCCTCGATCTCGAAGACTCGGTGCCGCCGGCCGAGAAAGACGGCGCGCGGATCCTGGTCCGCAACGCCCTGGTCGCCCTCGACTGGGGCGGGTCCGAACGCATGGTGCGCGTCAACCAGGGCGCCGTTGGCGAAGAGGACCTGGCCGCCATTGCGGGCCACAACCCGCACACCCTGCTGCTGCCGAAGGTGGAGACCGCGGCTCAGGTCGGCCGCGCCGCCGAGGTCCTGCTGCGGCTGGCCGGCGACAATGCGCCGTTTCTGATGCCGATCCTGGAGTCGCCGCGCGGTCTGCACGAGGCCTTTGCGATTGCCGCCGCCGATCCTTCGGTGGTGGCGCTCACCCTCGGTCTCGAGGACCTGTCGGCCGAACTCGGCGCCCCCCGGACGGTCGAGGGAATGGAGAGCTTCCTCGCCCGCCAGACGACCGTCTACGCCGCGCGGGCGGCGGGTGTCCAACCGATCGCCTCGGTCTACTCCGATATCGAGGACGAAGAAGGACTGGCAGCGTACGTGCAGCGCGAACGGGGCCTCGGTTTCGACGGCATCGGCTGCATCCATCCCCGCCAGATTCCGGTGGTCCACCGCGAGATGACGCCGTCGCCTGAGGCGGTGGAACGCGCCGTGCGGGTGGTGCGGGCGGCGCGCGAGGCCGAGGAGCGGGGCCTCGGGGCGGTCGCCGTCGGTTCGAAGATGGTCGACCCGCCGGTGGTCAAACAGGCGTTCCGGACGGTTGATCTCGCGGTGGCGGGTGGAGTGCTCGATTCCGAATGGGATCGCGAGGGGTGATGTGATGATTTCGGATTTCGGATTTCGGATTTCGGATTTTCAACCCACGCTCCCGGGGCCGGAAGATAGGCGACCGGCGCGGGAGTGTGGCACATGACGATCAAGCTCGAGAAAAACGCGGCGGGGCGGCTGGTGCCGGTTGAGGTCAACGGGCGCGAGAGTGTGCCGTATCGAGGCGTCGGAGGCTACCGGCCCGACGGGCGCAAGGCGGCGCCGCGGATCGCGACCTGTGTCGACTACCCGGCCGACGGCGACAAGCGGATGGGGAGCCTTCGCGAAGCGCTCGAGGCGGCGGGCTTGTCCGACGGCATGGTGGTCTCGACCCACCACCACCTGCGCAACGGCGACGCGGTGGGCAATATGACGTTCGACGCCGCCGCCGACATGGGCGTCAAGGACCTCATGTGGTTTCCGTCGGCCTCCTTTCCGGTCCACGCCAACCAGATCCGCCACCTCGAGGCGGGCGTCATCCACCACATCGAAGGCTCCATGAACGGGCCCCTGGGCGCCTACTGTTCGGCCGGCAAGATGCGCGGGCTCGGCGTCCTGCGGTCGCACGGCGGCCGCTGGCAGGCGATCCAGGACGGCGAGGTCCACATCGACGTCGCGGTCATCGCCGCTCCGACCGCCGACTTCTTCGGCAACGCCAACGGCGTCAACGGTCCGGCGGCCTGCGGGCTGCTCGGCTTCGCCCTCGCCGATTCGATCTACGCCGAAAAGGTCATCGTGGTCACCGACAACCTGGTGCCCTTCCCCTGCCTGCCCTGGCAGATCCAGGGCAACAACGTCGACCTCGTGGTCGAGGTGGATTCGATCGGCGATCCGACCCAGATCGTCTCCGGCACGACGCGGATCACCCAGAGCCCGGACCGGCGGCGGATCGCCGAGCTCGCGGCGCGTTTCTGCGCCGAAGCCGGGATCATGCGCGACGGTTTCTCCTTCCAGGCCGGCGCCGGCGGCACCACCCTCGCCTTCGCCATGTACCTCGCCGAGCTCATGCGCGCCGAGGGCGTGACCGCGCGTTTCGCCCGCGGCGGTTCGACCCAGCACATGGTGGAGATGCTCGAGGAGGGGCTCATCGAGGTCATCCTCGACGGCCAGACCTTCGATCTCGACGGCGTGCGATCGATGCGCGACGACCCGCGCCACCAGGACACCTCGCCCTTCACCTCCTACAACTTCCACGGCAAGGGCAACTTCGCCTCGATGGTCGATGTGGCGGTGCTCGGCGCCACCGAGGTCGACCTCTCCTTCAACGGCAACGTGGTCACCCACTCCGACGGCCGCATGCTGCACGGCATCGGCGGCTGGCAGAACTGTCTGGCGGCGCGCTGCGCCATGCTCCTGGTGCCATCCTTCCGCGACCGGATACCGGTCATCGTCGACGAGGTGACGACCCTGTGCGGTCCCGGCGAGCTGATCGACGTCGTGGTCACCGAACGCGGCATCGCCATCAACCCTCGGCGCCAGGACCTCCTCGATGCGGTGGCAGGCTCCGATCTCCCGATCCGTCCGATCGACGATCTCAAGGCGGAGCTCGACCGGATGTGCGGCGTGCCGGCAAAACCGCTGCGCTCCGACGAGCCGGTGGCGGTGGTGAAGTGGGTCGACGGCACGGTCATCGACACGGTCTGGCGCGTCGACTGACGTCGACGCTGGAATTAGGAATTCGGAATTCGGAATTTTCACCCACCCGTCCCGGTACTCGGAGCGGCGGGGGAGAAACGGAGAAAGGGAGATCCCTTTCTTCCGCGCGTGCAGCCGATTGTTCGGTCCCCCCTTCCCCCCTTTCCCCCTTTCCCCCTTTCCCCTTTCTCCCTGCTCCCTTTCCCCCCTGCTCCCTTTCCCCCCTGCTCCGCAGGAACGGCCAATCGCTTGTCAATCAGGTGACTTGCGTGTAAAATCCCCCTTCCTCGGTCCGACCGACCGAGCGGAGGTGTGAGATGAAAGAAGGAATCCATCCCGAGTACAACGAGGTCGAGGTCCGGTGTGCGTGCGGCAACACCTTTACGACCCGGTCGACGACGACCGAGCTGCGGCTCGAGATCTGCAGTGCCTGCCACCCGTTCTACACCGGCAAACAGAAGCTGGTGGACACCGCCGGCATGGTCGAGAAGTTCGAGCGCCGCTACGGCAAGACCGCGACCGCCAAGTAGCTCGATCCGGCCGCCTCACGGCGGCCACGTGGGCCCGCGCGAAACCCGTTCGCGCGGGTTTTCGTTTGTGTGGACGCGGACGTGGAATTCGGTGATCGTCGGATCGGGGAAGAACAATGCTGGAACGGCTACGGGAAATCGCGAAGCGGCACGAGGTGCTGAAGGCGGAGCAGGCGGACCCCGAGGTCGCGGTCGACCGCGTCCGCTCGCGTGAGGTGGCGGTCAAGCTCGCCGAACTCGCGCCGATCGTTCGTGTGTATCGCGAGTACTCAAGCGTCAGCGCTGAGCTCGACGGCGCCCGCGAAATCGTAACAGCGGCGGACGACGACGAGATGCTTCAGATGGCCGAGGTCGAGGTCGAGGAGCTCACGTCCCGACTCGACGCCCTCGAGCAACAGCTCAAGGTGCTGCTTCTGCCCGCCGACCCCAACGACCGGCGCAACGTCATCCTCGAGATCCGTGCGGGAACCGGCGGCGAGGAGGCGGCGCTGTTTGCCGCCGAACTGCTGCGGATGTACGGCCGGTACGCCGAAGAAAAGCGTTGGAAGATGTCGATGACCGACATCTCGGACACCGGTCTCGGCGGCATCAAGGAGGCGGTGGCGGTGATCGAGGGCGAGGGCGCGTTCTCGCGCCTCAAGTACGAGTCGGGGGTTCACCGTGTGCAGCGGGTTCCCGCAACCGAGGCTTCGGGCCGGATCCACACCTCGGCGGCGACGGTGGCGGTGATGCCGGAGGCCGAAGAGGTCGAGGTCACGGTCGAAGAAAAAGACCTGCGGGTCGACCGTTTCTGCTCTTCCGGGCCGGGCGGTCAGAGCGTCAACACCACCTACTCCGCCGTGCGTCTCACCCACCTCCCGACAGGTCTCGTGGTCTCATGTCAGGACGAGAAATCGCAGATCCAGAACAAGGCCAAGGCGCTGCGGGTGCTCAAGGCGCGGCTCAAGGAGATCGAGGAGCGCGAACGCGACGCCGAACGCGCTGCCGACCGGCGCTCCAAGATCGGTTCCGGCGATCGTTCGGAGAAGATCCGCACCTACAACTTTCCCCAGGGTCGGGTGACCGACCACCGCATCGGGCTCACCGTCCACCGGCTGCACGAGATCCTCGAGGGGAATCTCGACCTCCTCCTCGAACCCTTGATCGAGGAGTTCCAGGCGCAGAGGTTGAAGGAAGAGCTGGAGTGAAGGCAGGATTTCGAATTTCGGATTTCGGATTTCGGATTTTCCCCCCACCCACCCTCCGCATCTCGTCCGAATGGGGATTTCCGTTTTCAGCCAGTGCCCGCCGTTTCGATACCGGCGAATCCCGCTGTCAGATGCGTCGCACTTCAGGCACAGAGAGTCGGTGGCGCGGGGGAGTGGCAAATCCGAAATCCGAAATCCGAAATCCGAAATTTTCGAATCGGATCACCTCGTGACCGTCGATCAGGCGCTTCGTGTCGGAGCCGAGCTGTTGCCACAGCGGGAGGGCATTCCCGATCCGCGGCGGGAGGCGGCCTGGTTGTTGGCCGCAGCGTGGCGGGTGGACGAGGTGACGCTGCGGGTCCACCCCGAACGGGAGGTCCCGGCCGACGTCGCCGACCGCTACCGGTCCTGGCTCGAACGGAGGGCGGCCGGTGAACCGGCCCACCACCTCACCGGCACCTGCCGCTTCTGGGGGCGGGACTTCGAGGTGAGCCCGGCGGTCCTCGTGCCGCGGCCCGAAACCGAGATCGTGATCGAGGTCGCGCTGGCGCTGCCGCTCGCCCCGAATGCCCGGGTCCTCGATGTCGGCACCGGGTCGGGTTGCATCGCCGTCACCCTCGCCGCCGAGCGCCCGCAGTGGCGGGTCTCGGCCGTCGACCGCTCGCCGGCGGCGCTTGCTGTGGCTCGCCGCAACGCCCAACGCAACGGCGTCGAGCTCGAGACCTGGGTCGGCGATCTCTCCTCCGCCGTCGCTCCGCCCTGGGACCTGGTGGTAGCGAACCTGCCCTACATCCCCTCGGCCGACCTCTCGTCACTGCCGGTGGAGGTCCGCCACGATCCGCCGTCGGCCCTCGATGGCGGAGCGGACGGTCTCGATCTGATCCGTCCCTTGATCGCCGATCTCGCCCGGTTGCTGCGCCCGTGCGGCGGCGCGATCTTCGAACTCGGCGACGGTCAGGCGGATGCCGTCGCCCGGCTTGCCTCCGCCGCTGGTCTCGCCGTGGCGCGCCGCCTGCGCGACCCGGGCGGCGCCGAAAGGGTGATCGTCCTCCAGCCCCGCTGATTGAACATCGGCCTGGGGATCTTTCGAACAGGTGCTCCGAAGGTGCACGGCGCGGTTGGGCGGCAATTCAAAATTCATAATTCAAAATTTAGAATTCTCCTTTGGTTGACAGCCGTCAGGGCGAAACGGAGAATGGCCGTTCCCGCATCGTCGCGGGGCGGAGGCGCTCATGGCGGACAAGAATCGCATCGAACTCGACCCGAGCCATCAGAAAATCGCGGTCATCGCGTTCGGCGGCAACGCCCTCCTGCGGCCGCAGGACCACGGAACCCAGGAGGAGCAGTTCACCCTCAGCTGGAAGGCCACCCGGTGGCTGGTCGAGATCATCCACCGCGGCTACGAGCTCGCCATCGTCCACGGCAACGGTCCGCAGGTCGGCAACATCATGATTCAGGTCGAGGAAGCGATCACCAAGATCCCGCCCCAGTCGCTCGATGTGGCCGTGGCCCAGACCCAGGGCTCCATGGGCTACATGCTGGCCAACCAGCTGCGCAACCGTTTCAACGAAGAGCAGATGGAGAAGGAGATCGCCGCCGTCCTCACCGAGATCGTGGTCGACCGCGAGGATCCGGCCTTCGACAACCCGACGAAGCCGGTGGGCCCCTACTTCACCTCCTACCGCGCCAATCTGCTGATGCAGGAGCACGGCTGGCAGATGGTGGAGGATGCGGGGCGTGGGTGGCGCAAGGTCGTTGCCTCGCCGATGCCGCAGCGGATCCTCGGTTCTCGGCTGCTCAAGCGGTTGGTCGAGAACGGCGCGGTACTGGTGGCGGGCGGAGGCGGCGGGATCCCGGTCTACCAGGACGTCGGCGGTTACTACCGCGGAGTCGAGGCCGTGATCGACAAGGACTATGTTGCCTCGATCCTCGCCCGCGAGCTCGCAGCCGAGCTCTTTATCGTCCTCACCCAGGTGCCGATGGTGGCAGAGAACTTCGGCCGTCCCAACCAGCGCTGGCTGCGGCGGTTGCCGGTGGCCAGGGCCAAGGAGATGATGGCGTCGCACCAGTTCCCACCGGGGTCGATGGCGCCGAAGATCCAGGCATCCATCGACTTCGTGGAGGCGACCGGCAAGGAGGTCCTGATCACCGACGAGGGCGGCCTCAAACGGGCCCTCGAAGGCAAGGCCGGGACCTTTCTGGTGGCCGACGGCGACATCGAGTACGCCACTGCCCTCGCCTGAGCCGCCTGAACGGTCGAAAATCCACGAGGTCATCGGCGCTCCGGCCGGCGTGGTTTATCCTAGTGCACCCCGCCACAATTGGAGGCGGTATTCGATCACCGATGCATCTCTCCTGCCGGTGCTTCGCGAAATCAACGTACGAAGCGGTACGCCTCATTCGCGAAACACCGGCAGGAGCGCGCCTCGGCACTCTCGATACTTCACCCCAATTGTGGCGGGGTACACTGGGCGCGATGGCGGGCCCGAGTCTTTGGACGTACCGGATACTGGCGAGTGCACTGCTGCCGATCGCGGTGCCCGTGCTCAAGCTGCGGCAGTGGATGACGGGCAAGAGCCGGCCGCGGTTTCGCGACCGCATGGGACGCAACCTGCCCGAACTGGCGAAGGACGGTGTGTGGATCCAGGCGGTTTCGGTCGGCGAGGTCGAGCTGGCGCGGCGTCTGGTGGCGGAGATCCGGCTCCGGGCCCCCGAGCTGCCGGTCTTTCTGACCGCGACCACGGCCACCGGTCTCGCCCTGGCGCGACAGACCCTGGGCTCCGCCCTGCCGGTGTTTCCGTGTCCGCTCGATCTGCGCGGCCCGGTGCGGCGGGTCTTCGAAGCATCGTCTCCGCGGCTGGTGGTGCTGGTCGAGACCGAGCTGTGGCCCGAGATGCTGTACCGGGCCGGCGCCCGTTCGACGCCCGTCGCGGTGGTCAACGCCCGGCTGTCGGAGGGCTCGCTCGCCGCCTACCGGCGGGTGGCGCGGCCCCTGCGGTCCCTGCTCGAACCCCTGACCCTGGTGCTCGCCCGCACCGATGCCGACGCCGAACGCTTCGCCTCCCTCGGGATACCGGTCGATCGCATCGAGGTGGCGGGCAATATCAAGTACGACCTCGGGGCCGATGAGCGCCCGCTGGAGTGGAGCGGTGAAGTCCTGCAGGTCGCGGGTGAGCGGCCGATCGTGGTCATCGGTTCCACCATGGAGGGCGAAGAGGCGCAGGTCCTCGATGCTCTGGCGGGCCTCGACGCCGACGGCGCCGCGCCCTTTCTCATCCTCGCGCCCCGCCACCCCGAGCGCTTCGATGCGGTCGCCGGTCTGCTCCGCGAACGCGGTGTGGTCTTTGGCCGCCGCAGCCGGCCCGGCGAGACGCCCGACAAGGCGGATGCCTTCCTCATCGACACCATCGGCGACCTGGCCCGCGCCTACAAATTGGCGCATCTGGCCTTTATCGGCGGTTCGCTGGTGCCCACCGGCGGGCACAACCCCCTCGAGCCGGCGGTGTGGGGCGTGCCGGTGCTGAGCGGTCCCCACGTCCACAATTTCCGCGAGGTCTACCGCGAGATGACCACCGCGGGCGGTGCGCGTCTGGTGGCCGACACCGCCGAGCTGCGGGTCGCCGCCGCCGTCTGGCTCGACGACGTCGGGCTGGCGCGGGCAGCGGGCGCCGCCGGACGCGATGTGGTGGCAGCAAACCGCGGCGCGACCGCCCGCACCGTCGGGGCCCTGCTGAGGCTGGTGGAGAGCGGTTGACCTGATGGCGTGGCGCTATCTCTTGCTGCCGCTGGGCCCCCTGTACCGGGGGGCGGTCGCCGCCCGGCGCTCCGCCTACGGCCGTGGTTGGTTGCGGCGCGCCGAGCTTCCGGTGCCGGTGATCTCGGTCGGCAACCTCACTTTCGGCGGCACCGGCAAGACGCCGACGGTGGTGGCGCTGGTGCGGGATCTGGTGCGCCTCGGACGACACCCCGCGGTCCTGACCCGGGGCTACCGCCGGCGCGACGACCGGCCGGCCGTGGTCACCGGGCCGAACCCGCGCCAGCGGGCGGACGAGGTCGGTGACGAACCCTTGGAGCTGGCCCGCCGTCTGCCCGGCGTGCCGGTGGTGGTGGATGCCGATCGTGAACGCGGTGGGTTGGAGGCCATTCGTCTCGGCGCAGACGTGGTGGTGCTCGACGACGGTTTCCAACACCTGCATCTCGAGCGCGACCTCGATGTGGTCGTGGTCGATGCCGGCGATCCTTGGGGCGGCGGCCGCCTGCCTCCCTTGGGCCGGCTGCGCGAGCCGGTGACCGCCCTCGGTCGCGCCGACGCCGTCCTCATCACCAAGGTGCCGTCCGACTGGCGGCCGGTGGTCGCGGAGATCGAGGCAGAGGTGGAGCGCGTCGCTCCGGCGCTCCAGGTCTTCGTCTCGAGGCTGCGGCCGAGCCGGGTCCGGCGCCCGGACGGAGAGTGGGTCGCACCTGATGAACTGAAGGGGCGGCGGGTCTATGCCTTTGCCGGCGTGGGACGCCCGGCCGGGTTTGCGGACAGCTTGAGCGAGGTCGGGGCCGACGTGGTCGGCGACCGCTGGTTCCCGGACCACCACCCATACACACAGCGCGATCTGACCGAGGTGCTGGCGGCCGCCAAGGCGGCGGATGCCGTCCCGGTGACCACCGCCAAGGATGCGGTCAAGCTTCCTGGGGATGCCGGGGTGTGGGTGCTGGAGGTCGAGATGGCGCCGGTCGAGGGCAGCTGGAAGGGGCTGTGGCGGCTGCTGCCGGGGGTGTCGGCGTGAGCAAGGACCGCTCGGCCATCCGCAACCGGGTGGAGTTTGCCGCCTACCGGATGGCGCGGGGTCTCACCCGGGTCCTGTCGCCGGCCGGGCTGGGCCGGGTCGGCGACGTGCTCGGCAATGTCTACGCCATGACCGGCGGTCGGCGGCGCGAGATCATCGACTTCAATCTCGCCCTGGCGTTCCCTGAGAAGACAGCCACTGAACGCCGACAGATGGCACGCGCCGTCACCCGGCACTTCGCGCGTTCCGCCCTCGACGCCATCAGGATCCAGGGACTGCGGCCGTCGGAGCTGTTGGCGACGGTCGAGATCAGCGGCTGGGAGAATGCGGAACGCGCCCTCGCCCGCGGGCGCGGCGCCTTCTTTCTCACCGCCCACATCGGTTCGTGGGAGGTGGCGGCGCTGGTCACCGGACTCAAGCTGGCGGCCGGGCTGGCGGTCGTCAACCGCCCGCTCGACAACCCTCTCCTCGAGCGCGAGCTCGACCGCCTGCGTCGGCTCTACGGCAACCACATCTTCGGCAAACGCAACATGCTGCGCGAGATGATGAAGCAGCTCAGAAAAGGCGGTGGCGTGGGCATCCTCATCGACCAGAGGGTCCACCCCGATCAGGGCGTTGAGGTGCCGTTCTTCGGCCGCCCCGCCTGGACCCACCCGGTCCTCGCCCGGATGGCCGTCAAGACCGGCGCCCCGGTGGTGCCCACCTTCGCCCTGCGCGAGCGGCCCGGTTTCTACAGCCTGCGCTACGACGAACCGCTGGTGGTGGACTCACTCACGGAAGCCGAGCGCGGGGATGTGCCGCTGACCTCGCTCTACATGAGAATTCTCGAGGACGCGATCCGCGAGCGCCCCGAACAGTGGCTGTGGTACCACGACCGCTGGAAACAGCTGCGGCTGGCGAAAGACCCTGCGTGAACCAAGACACCCGGATTTCGGTCCTCGGGAGCGGTGTGGTGTGGGTGCTGCTGGTGGCGGTGCTGCTGGGATTCTATGTGGGCCGCAACGTGGTCGCGGCATCCGCGAGGGTGGGCCACGGACCGAGCGACTTCGGACACTACTATGAGGCGGCACGGGCCACGCTCGAGGGTGGGAGCCCGTACTCGGTGCGCGGTTTTCTCTACCCGCCCCCGGCCCTGCTGCCGGTGCTGCCGCTGGCTTCTCTCGACGAGGTGACGGCGCGCCGGTGGTGGTTCTGGGGCTCTCAGCTGATGCTTCTGGGGACGGCGTACTTGGTGTGGAGGAGGCTCGGCGGTGGGGCCCCCGCGGTGCTGGCGGTCGTGCTCGCGTGGTCGCTCACCGGGACCGTGGCCGAGAACCTGGTGCTCGGCCAGATCAACCCGGTGCTGCTGATTCTGATCACCGCCGCCATGATCGCGCCGGCCGCCGCGGCCTCGCGTTCCGCGATCTGGGTGGGCGTTGCCGGGGCGGTCAAGATCTGGCCCGGCGCGCTCCTTGTGGAGCCACTGGTGCAGCGCCGGTGGCGTGCCTGTGTCGTCGGCTGCGCGGTTGCCGTGGCGCTGCTGGCCGGTTGCACCGCGGCCCTCGTCGTGCTCCGGCCACCCCCATCTCACCCACAGGCGACCGGTTCGTGGGCCGGCAGCCCGGCGTTTTTGAACCTCTCTCTGCCGGCGACCGCCCTGCGTCTTGCGGAGGCGCCGGTGAATTGGCGACAGATGCCGCAGTCGTGGCTGGCCGGCAACCGGCTCGAAGACGTGGAGGTCTCACCTCCGAAAGCTGCTTTGTCGCTGGCAACGGCGCTGTTGGTTTTTGGCGGCGGGCTGTTCCTGATGTTTCGCAGGGTGCGGCCGGGGACGCCGCCTCTCCCGGTGTATGCCGCTTTGATCGCCCTTACTCTCGCCGCAGCCCCGGTCTCCTGGTACCACTACCGGCTGCTCCACCTTCCGGGGCTGGCCTGGCTGACCCTGGTGCTGATGAAACGGCGCGATCACCGGGGTCTGGCGCTCCTTGCGGCAACGGTCCTCTTCATCACATGGTCCCATCTGGCGTGGCTGGCTCCGGTCGGGATCGCCGTCGAGCCCTGGTTCGTCCTCGTGCGCGGCCTCCTGGTTCCGGTGCTCGAGCTGGTTCTCGCCGCCTGGTACCTCCGCGCCGCAACCGACGCGGAAGAGACCCTGAATCTCCAAAAACCCAGCACTCAAAACTAAAAACTAAGAACTAAAAACTAAGAACTGTTCCTCACAGGTCATCCCGTACGAGCGGGTGGGTGAGACAGTGCGGGCCGCCGCGCGCGCGCGAGATCTCGTGGCTTTCGAGCAGCAGACACACCCGGCCCGGTTCATCGAGGTCGACCTCCTCGCGCCCCAGCAACACGTCCTCGGCGTTGACGACCCGGAAGCCCCGCCGGTCGAGCTCGTCGGCGGTGGCGACGTTGCGGTCGTAGAGAACCACCACACCGGGGGCGAGCGCAAAGGCGTTGGCGCCGTCGGTCCACTGTTCGCGCTGCTGGGCCACCGGGTCGCCGCCGCCGCACGGGATGGGCTCCAGGGAGAGGCCGCGGGCGGTCAACGCATCCAGCAGACCACCGCGGTGCCGCGGCGTGAGATCCGATGAGCGGAGATCGATCTCCGAGGTCTGGGCGAGCTGCGGTCCGCTGCCGCAGACCACCGGTTCGAAGACCAGGGCTGCCTCTCGGTCGAGAGGAGTGAAGACGGTGTCGAGGTGCATGTAGGCGCGGCGGGATGGCACGTGAACCACCTCGAGCCACCGCGGACCGTTGTCGAGGGCTGCCAGTGCCGCGGCCAGCATTTCGACCGCCACCGCGTTGGTGCGTTCCGAGACTCCGACGGCGACGACGTTGGAAGAAAGAACCAACACGTCGCCCCCCTCGAGACGGGGGCGGTAGGGTCCGAGCAGGTTGTCGCTCGAACCGGCCTCGCGCAGGGGATCGAGAATCACCGGAGTGTCCGCCAGATCGGGGTGGAATCGGAAGGCGCACCGCGTCAGCACCCCCTCGCGCCAGCGCGCGGCAGTGGCCATGGCGCTGAAGATGACGCCGTCGCCCAGCACCACCTGGGGGTCGCGCTGGAAGCACCAGTTGGGCAGCGGCGCCAGCTGAAAGAGGTCCTTGACCTCGATGCCCTGAGGGGCGTTCGGCGTGAGCACGCCACCGACCGCCGTTGCCACCAGGTCCTCGGCCGTTCCCGGCGGACCGGCCGCTCGCAGCTCGTACGGCATCTCGGGCCGGAGCATCGCCCACAACCACGCCCGCGCCTCGTCGCCCGCCAGGGCCTCGACCAACACGTCGTTGGCCTCGACCACTTCGATGCCCAAAAGCTGTAGGAGACGCCGAAAGCGCCGGTGCTCGTCGCGCGCCCGGTCGCCGAACAGAATGTCGTCGAAGAGCAGCTCCTCCATCATCGGCGGCACCATGCGGTCCACCTCCGGCCCCGGCTCGTGGACCAGCACCCGCCGCAGCCGCCCGATCTCCGATGTCACGCGAACCATTTCGCCACCTCCTGGCGCGGGACATCATAGCGGTGAACGTCGTCATCTTGCGAGCACGAAATAAGTTGTGGGTCAGCTCGACGTTGGCTACTCTGAAGGCGTGTCAGGCTTTGATGAGGACACCAGGACGATGGACCCGGCACGTGGACCCAACGGTGACGCGCCGCCCACGGTGCAGAATCTCCGGCCCGGGGACACTCTCGGCGGTCGTTTCCTGATCAAGGAATACCTCGGCTTCGGCGGCTCCGGCGCCGTCTACTCCGCTCTCGACACCCGGGTCGGGCAACGGGTCGCCGTCAAGGTTCTGCGTCCGGAGCTTGCCGGCGATCTCAACCACGAACGGCTGCGGCGCGAGGTGCGCGCGGCGCGACCGGGCCACGCCAACGTGGTCAGCATCTTCGATCTCCATACCCACAACGGATTTTTCTTTCTCAGCATGGAGCTGGTCAACGGTTGCAGCCTCCGTGAGACCCTGGTTCGCAAGGGCACCATGGCGGTTGATGAGGTGGTGTCGATCGGCACGCAGACCGCGGCGGCGCTGGTCCACCTCCACGGCAAAGGACTGGTCCATCGTGACATCAAACCGGGCAATCTCCTGATTGCCGATGACGGCACCGTCAAGCTCTGCGATATGGGTCTCGCACGGCCCCTGGCCAGGGGCACGACCGTCACCGAGACGGCGATGGTCGTGGGCACCCCGGCCTACATGGCGCCTGAGCAGGCGACGGCCGCCGACTTGACGCCGGCTTCTGATATCTACGCGCTCGGCCTCACCCTCTTTCGCAGTCTCACCGGCGTGGTGCCTCTCGAAGGCGAGACCGCGGTGGAGACCCTGATGTTGCGGCAGAAGGCCCGCCCGCCCAGGCTGACAGAAGCGATCGACGATTGTCCGAAATGGCTTGACCGCCTCCTGCGATGGATGCTCGAACCGCACCCCTCGGACCGACCGACCGCAGACGAAGTGATGCGGGCGTTGTCGAGCGGTTTCGTATCTCGACGGGTGAGGCGGCGCACCCTCGCCAGGGTGGGTTTGATCGTCCTGGTTGTGGCGGCCGCGGTCGTTGCGGGTCTGGTCGTTAGGGACCGTCTGGCCGCAACCACCCTCGATCCATCGGCCAGCCTCATGTACCGGGTCGAATCCTTCGACAACGGTTCGGAGATCGAGATCCTCGACGAACGCGGCAATTCGCTCCACAGGGTGGTGCTGAGCCGCCGGTGGGACCCGGATATTCTCGGTCGGAACGCGCGGCGGGTGGTCGCTTTCGGGGACCTCGACGGTGACGGCTTCGAGGACGCGGTGATCGCGCGCCAGGACCAACAGGGAGCGAACCCGCTGGAGGTCTTCCTGCGCCGTGACGACGGATCGCTCGCGGCGGCGCTCGCCTACCCGCCCACCTCCGGGTTCTCCTACGAGGGCCAGGGTTTCGATCCCTTCCAGCCGATCGATGTCCACTGCGCCGACCTCGACGCGGACGGCCGCGCCGAGATCGTGCTCGTCGAGCACAGCACAGCGTATTACCCCGCCACGGTCCGGGTTCTGGACTGGAAGAACGAAACGCTCTTCCAACTCTGGCACCCCGGCCTGCTCACATCGGCCCAGACCGCGGATCGCGACCGCGACGGCCGCCCCGAGCTCTACATCGGCGGCACCTGCAACTTTCTGACCGACCCCGAGAGCAACACCTCGAAGCCGGTGATGATGGTCGTGGAAGCCGACTGGGGCCGGCGGGGACAGGTTGTGGGTCTCTTCGCCCCTGGACGGCGGCTGCCGACCTTCGCGCCCCCGGGCGTGCGACTCATGTATGCAGCCTGGGAGCGCGTTGTGACGCCCGGGTATCGCGACTCCTGGCAGGTCGCCGTGGTGGCACCCGGCCCCGCCAACAACCCGGCCATGTTCCTGTCGGTCATGGTCAGCGATGCCAACCCAGCCAAACTCGACCTCACCACGCGCAAACGACCGGCGATTCGTCACGTTCAGTTCGACCGCCAGCTCCACATCACCGATGCCCAATGGGAGCCCCTGATCATCGACCTCCTCGGTATCGACCCCACCTCCCCCGAAATGCAGGCCCTCCTCCGGCCCCGGTACTGGAACGGGGAGGGGTGGTCTCTGGATTTTCGTTCCGTCGGCGAGGATAATTAAACAGCCTTGGCCACAAGGTTCACTCGGAATCTGTTTGATTAAGGAATTGTTGAAGACCAGATTTCAGCGTCCCCGGATTCAAAGTCATCTAAGAATATCCCGTTTACATTAAAGCAGCTCCCATCAGATTCGATAGTGTTGCTTGGATCGAGGGGACAGGGGTCCACATCAAAGCAGAGGCCGTCGCCATCGACGTCGTTCCACCGGTCGCTCGGGCAGACGTCGCAGGCGTCACCAATATCATCAGAATCGGTATCGTCCTGAAGATCGTTGAAGTGCTCAGGACAGTTGTCGCAGAAGTCTGGGTAGACCATCTCCGTCCGCATCGGCGGTTGCGGATGACGCGAATGAAATGAGGCGTTGCAGGAGCAGTGTGTCTCCGTTCTCGAGTGGCCCTTTGGCATCAAGCAAAGCCAGGCCCTCGGGTGGAGCGTCTCCGGGCAACGTGATCAAGGCGATTATATCTCCAGAGGACTATCGGTCCCAATTGCGCCGAGATCGCGGTCATATGCGCCCAAGGAGGCTCTGATTCGCAGGTTCACAGTCGTGGAAGGAGCAAATCCCCCGCCGCTGAGAAGGACCTGCTGACCTGCAACAAAGGTGTGCTCGACCAACCCGCACCCGGGCACGGTGGACTCCATGTAGAGCGTACCGCCGTGAGTTGGTGTCGAGAGGGTCTCCATCTTGCTGTGGTTCCAGAACCCCGGAGTCCAGCTGCATGGTTTAGGAGGGGGATTGTCGGGAAGCTCTCCTGAGGCACCTCCATCAGGAAGTTTCATTCGTACCGCTTGAGCAATCGCGTTTTGCCCTAGAGGATTCGGATGCATAGACTCTTTGAAGCGAGTCCAGTTAAATATCCTGCTCAAGAAGTTCATACCGTTTAACGCAGGCCTGTGTGATTGGTTGTCTTTGCAGTGGGCGCGTTTTCCAAACGATACCGGGACATGAACTACTCCCTGTTCGTCGGCGGCGCATCGAATAATGCCCTGCAAGTCGACTGCGAATTCGTTCAGCCAACTCATCTCTCTTGCGTTGAAACCCTCGTTGCCACATCCATTCTCAACAGGGTTGTCCCAAAACAACTGCGGGTAACTGACCACCATGATTGTGGCTTGAGGCGCTTCCTCTTTGATTTTCTTAATCGTGTATCTCAGGGAACCTGGGGTGGCCTCGTCGTCATTTAGATGATTCAAGATTTTTAGAGCCCAATTCCCGAGAAGCTCATCCCCGATCGTGTCGCCGGGAGTACAGTTATCGAACACAACACATTCGCTGATTAGTGAGGTGAACATCCCGTCCGCATCGTCCCTGTCACCAGTGACAAGGTCGTTTCCACCGATCGTGACAGTCACCAGGTCTGCGGTCGCCAACAATGAAGATTCATCAAACTGAGCTTCAACGCAGACTTCACCCACGTCACAATTGCCGTCGCCGTCCGTGTCTCCTCTGCCACTCTTTCCGAAGAACCTCGGTCCCCACAGATGCCGTGATCGCGACCCGCTGCACGCAATGAGTTCCCTTGTAGTTGACTCCGGTAGGATCTTGGCTCGTCGGTCTCCCCCCGGGCGTTCGCCCGACCACGCGTATTGGTCTGACTGGTGGCATGAGTTGCCGTCTTTCTTGTCGGTCTTTGGATCGTAAATTCCCACCCCCTCTCCCGACGAGTAGGAATCCCCGAGCGCCACGTAGGTGATCGTGGTCGAGGTGCCACCGCTAAAAAGGTCCCGTACCTCTGCCGCTGACAGCGCACGGTTGTAGATACGAACATCGTCGAGTTCGCCTGTAAAAAACAGGTTGAGTGGTGGCGAGTACCATTTCCCCATCCACAAGGGTGCGGTGTTTGCGGCTGGCGCCGCGGTGTGAAGTTCACAGTCGTACTGCGCGCCGTTAATGTAAAGGCAGTGATTCCCAGACCCGTCCCGGGTCGAAACCACGTGGGTCCAGGTGTCAAGGGTCAGCTGCGGACCTTCGACGATGAAATCTCGATCGTCAGAGGTTTGATTCGACTCATATCGGCTTCGCACCTGAGAAGGGGATGCGAATGAAAGGTTGTAGTTGAATCGATTTGATTGGTTCGGCTTTCCGACCAGCATGGCCTGACTGTCTGTGTTTGCACGAGGGTTTACCCATACGGAGATCGTCCATTGGGATAGCGCGAGGGGGCCGTCACCGTCAGCCTCGAGATATCCAGAAGAGCCGTCAAAGGACACTGCGCCGCCATGAACTCCGAGGACAAAACTCACCCCACCATGACTCGCCGCATGATTGTCATTTCCACTGATGTCAAGGGTGTCCCCATCGAAAGGATAGTGGGCAACCAGGCCGTCGTCCCCTGCGGCGGTGACGAGCGATGGAACGTACGCGATGACGATTGTCGCGATCAAAAGGCATACTGGCTGGCGCCGATTCATGGAGTCCTCCTATGGCTCGCTGAAGTGTTTTCTGTTCCTGGATCAACTGATCCGAGAATCCTTTTTCAGCAAGTGCCGTGCCGACTTTTTCAGTGGAAGGCCGCTCCTCAAAAGTCGTTCATTCTTAGGGGGTTGACTCTCCAGAGTTTCGGCTTCTTGCGTGGTTCCGGATATCCCTTTGCGAAGTTGCTTCGTGCCCCGACAACTTGGTTGAGTCTCTCAGGGTGAGATCGCGTCTTTTTGTCGTCCAATTCCCAACCGCTCAATCTTCATCACCAACCCATTGCGGGAGAGACCGAGAAGGCGGGCGGCTCGGGCAAGATTGCCGTTGGCGCGGTTGATGGCGCGGCGGAGGAGTTTGCGTTCGAGGGCGTCGACGTGGTGCTTGAGGGTGAGTTCGTCATCGGCGATCTCGTCGTCGAGAGGGCTGGCCGCAGTGATTTCTGGGGAGATCATCGGGCTTTCGATGGTGGCGCCGTCGGGGCAGATGGAGACGAGGCGTCGGACTTCGTGCTCGAGTTGGCGGACGTTGCCGGGCCAGGCGGCGTTCTGGAGTCTGGTCAGAGCGCTGACCGAAAGTCCGCGAATTCGCTTGCCCGATTCAGTGGTGTGGGATTCGAGGAAGACGCGGACCAGAGCGGGGATGTCGTCACGTCTCTTCCGCAAGGGAGCGACGTTGATTTCACAGCCGGCGATCCGGTAGAAGAGATCGCTGCGGAAGGTCTCGTTTTTGATCGCTGCGGTGAGGTCGGTGTTGGTGGCGGCCACAATCCGAACGTCCACAGGAACCGGATGACGTGCTCCGACCGGGTGGACCTCCTTCTCCTGCAGGGCGCGGAGGAGCTTGGCCTGCAGGCCAAGGGGCATAGCGCCGATCTCGTCGAAGAAGAGGGTGCCGCCGTCGGCCTCACGGAAGGCACCCTTGCGGCCCGCGACTCCGGTGGCGACGCCCGCCTCGATGCCGAAGAGCTCGGCTTCGAGGAGGTCGGCGGGGATGGCGGCGCAGTTGATGACTCGCAACGGCCCGCCGGCGCAGTCGGAGGAGGCGTGGAGAATTTGAACGACGTGCTCTTTTCCGACCCCGGTCTCACCGATGATCAGGACCGGCGTTGTGCTGGTTCGAAGAGTCTGGAGTTGCTCGTACACGGCAAGGGAAGCGGAGGAGACTCCGCGGACGTGGCCGGCTGGAAAGACCAGGGGCTGCGGTTCGAGATGAGTTGCTGAGGGGTCGTCGTCCCTGACGACCGGTGCCATGAGCAGCAGGACGCGGAGCATCAGCTCGCAGATTGGGACGAGATCCTGGTCGAGCTCGCCCCCGGTGATGACCAGCGCGTCAACGTCGCCAGAACCCGCTGACCGTGCAACCACGATCAGGGGAAACGGTTCTTCGAGATAGTTGCCTGCGAACATGCCGGGATATTCAAAGCGAAGCCTCTCGATGGCGGTGTCGATCCGGGACCCGTCGATGGTTTCGGCGTGTCCAGAAATTGCGTGAACCTTGGCTTCGGTTCCTCGTTCGAGCCTCAGAACGGCGACGGCCGTCGCGTCCAACCCTTCCCGAAACCGCTCCAGCGCTGGACCTAGATTTGACGAATGATCTCCGAACAATGTGTCCGCGACGCTGTTCGCCAACGCGTGCCACCGCGCATACCGATCGCGGGTCCTTCCGAGTTGGGTGGTGTGCTCGGTGGCCGGGTCCGTTTCCGGGGGTCGTGGATTCAGCTCGATTCCCAATTCCAGGTCAGCGCGGCCGACTCGCTCGAGGGTCAAAAGAACCGAGCCGAACTGGATCCAGTCATCAGAAGAAAGATCCGACCGGGTCACCTGAACGCCGTTGACGAATGTCCCGTTGGTGCTTCTGAGGTCTTCAAGGTGGACGGCCTTGGCGTTGACCTGGATGACGGCGTGCCGGCGCGAGATGTCCGAGGCGGATATGGAGACCTCATTCTCGGGGAGTGAACCGATCCTGTTCCTGCCGGGCTCGAGAATGAACTCCCGGTGCACACCCTCCACATCACCCACCAAGCGAAAGACATGATCGTCATTTCCGCGAGACGAGAAGCCCATTAGTCCTCCGAATTGAGAAAAGCTTACCACTGCAATTCACAGCGTGAATTGCCGAGGATGGCTGCGTCCATCCGGATGATCCACGGTCTGCTCACCAGCAGCGCGACTGAAGGTGGGCCGAGGCCCACCCTACTTCGGACCGGCCACCCGGCAGCCGGGACGGCTGCCCCACAAAGAAGGCGGAAGGCTTGAACAGGATTGGGTGGTTTGTGTTTCGAACGAAGGGTGGTTGGGCGGCAAATCCGAAATTCGAAATCCGAAATTCGAAATCCTCCCTCTCTCCTCCCGCTATACTTCCCCTGGAGGCCCCATGTCCCCACTCGACACCTTCGACCACCCTTTGACCGGGCGCTATGCATCGCCGGAGATGCAGCGGTTGTTTTCCACCGGTCACCGTTACATGACCTGGCGGCGGATGTGGCTGGCGCTGGCCGAGGCGGAACGCGAGCTCGGGCTCGACATCCCGGCCGAAGCCATCGAGCAGATGCGGGCCAATCTGGAACTGACCGAGGACGATCTGGTGCGGGTAGCGGAGTACGAGAAGCGCACCCGGCACGACGTGATGGCCCACCTCGAGGCCTTTGCCGACCGCGCGCCGGCGGCGCGGCCGATCCTCCATCTGGGAGCCACGTCAGCATTTGTGGGCGACAATGCGGAGCTGGTGATCACACGGGACGCTCTTGATCTCGTGATCACCCGGGTGTTGGCTGTGATCGACGCGCTGGCGATATTCGCCGAGAAGTGGGCCGACGAACCGACGCTGGGGATGACCCACTTCCAGCCCGCCCAGCCGACTACGGTAGGCAAAAGAGCCACCCTGTGGTTGCAGGACTTTCTCCTCGATCTCGAGCGGCTGCGTTTCGAACGCGAACGGTTCAAGTTGCGCGGCGCCAAGGGCACCACCGGGACCCAGGCCACCTTCCTCGAGCTCTTCGACGGCGACCACGCGAAGGTGCGCAAACTCGATCGTCTGGTGGCGGAGAAGATGGCGTTCGACCACACCTACGCGGTCACCGGCCAGACCTACCCGCGCAAGGTCGACGCGTTCGTGCTCGACGCTCTGTCCGGCGTCGGCCAGTCCTCCGCCAAGCTGGCCACCGACATCCGGTTGCTGGCGCGGCTCAAGGAGGTGCGCGAACCGCTGGCCGAGGGCCAGGTGGGGTCGTCGGCCATGCCCTACAAGGCCAACCCGATGCGGTCGGAGCGGGTGACCGCGCTCGCCCGCTGGCTGATGAACATGGCCGCCAACCCGGCGCAGACGGCGGCCTCGCAGTGGCTCGAGCGCACTCTCGACGACTCTGCGAACCGACGCATGGCCCTGCCCGAGGCCTTCCTCTGCGCCGACGCCATCCTGCGGGTGGTCCACAACGTTGTGGACGGGCTGAGGGTCTTCCCCGCGATGGTGCGCAAGAACCTCGCCGAGGAGCTGCCCTTGATGGCCTCCGAGGCGATCCTGATGGAGGGCGTGCGCCGAGGCGGAGACCGCCAGGCGCTCCACGAACGGTTGCGCCTCCATTCCCTCGCATCGGCAAAGATCGTCCTGGAGGAGGGGGGTGCCAACCCGTTCCTAGATCTCGTGGCCGAGGACCCGGACGTGCCGCTGGACATCTCGGAGCTCGAGGCCCTGCTCGACCCGCAGCGCTTTGTGGGTCGCGCTCCCGAACAGGTGCGGGAGTTTCTCGACGAGCATGTCAAACCGATCCTCGACGCGGCCGGAGAGCTTCCAGAGTCGAGAGACCTTGAAGTTTAGTTTTAAGTTTTTAGTTATGAGTTTTGAGTTTCCGCGCACCCGCTCCAATGAAAAGCAGGGAAGGGGTCAACTCAAAACTAAGAACTCACAACTCAAAACTGCGGCGGCGTTGCTTCTCCCCTGGCTGTTGCTGACGGCGGGTTGTGCTCACACCGGCAAGACGTCGGTCAGCAGTGCGCCGCGTCAAACGCCGCCGTTGCCGCAGGTGGAGGATGGGTGGACGGAGAAGGGCATCGCCTCCTGGTACGGCGATCCCTACCACGGCCGCCGCACGGCGTCGGGTGAGGTCTATGACATGCACGTCATGACGGCGGCCCACAAGACCCTGCCCTTCGGCACGGTGGTCAAAGTCGACCGCCGCGACACCGGTGCGGATGTCACGGTCCGCATCAACGACCGCGGGCCCTTTATCGAGGGCCGGATCATCGACCTCTCGTACGCCGCGGCCAAGGTGATTGATCTCGACATCGACGGCGTGGCGCCGGTGAAGATCAAGGTCGTGGGTCGCGAGGACGCTCCTCCGCCGATCGCGCAGCCTGCCCCGGCGGCAGAGACCACTGACTGTTTCTGGGTCCAGATCGGCGCCTTCTCCGAACGCGATCGCGCCCGCCGGGTAGAGGCGGAGCTGGAGATGAACGGCGAGACTGCAGTGATTCTCGAGGGCCTCGACGAACTGTGGAGAGTCCGACTCGGACCGTTCGACGACAAACAACAGGCCGAACAAACCCGCAACCGGGTCACCAACAGCTGGCCCGGTTCCCACGTCATGCCCTGCGGCGGCTGACACCGCGTGCGGCGGAGGTGCCCGGCATCCTTAAGAAAGTCGTATGCGGCGGAGGTGCCATTCGTCACATTGTCTGAGGTCGGGTCTTGCGGCCAGCTGAAAACCTTCGGTCAGACAATGTGACGGGTGGCTCCTCTCGGGAAGCGAGCCGGGAAAGTCGAGTTACCACGGAAGTGCCCGCATCCCGCCACCGACGGGTGCCCGACAACTCAAAACTCAAAACTCAAAACTAAGAACTCAAAACTCTCCCGACCGCGTTACCATCCCCGGGATGCTGAAGACACACCTCCTCCGCTTTACGGCCCTCGGTGCGACCGTCGTCCTCTCCCTCGCTTTCGCCTGCCAGAGCGCCGCTCCGCCGGACGTTCGCGCCGAACGCGTGCTCATGATCTCGTACGACAGCGTCGGGGCGGATCTCGCCCGGCGGTGGATCGAGAGCGGCGTCGCGGCTTTGCCGGACGGTCTCGCCGGGATGGCGGGTTCCGGGCTCTCGGCGGAGCGTTTGCGAATGGTCGATCCGACCCTGACCGCGGTCAACCACGTCACCCTGGCCACTGGCGTCGATGCGGCGTCCACCGGCATCGTGAGCAACACCTTTCACCTTCAGGGAACACCGATCACGGAGTCCGTCTCGGGCTTCACCACCTCCAGCGATGTCGAGCCGCTGTGGGTGGCCGCCCGCAGAAAGGGCCTCCGGGTGGCGACCCTGATGTGGCCCGGGGCGGATGGCGCGGCGCCCGACCGGATGGGCGACTTCGGAACGGTGTGGCCGGGGTGGCCACTGTCGCCGTCCGAGATTCTCGACTTTGAACCGGCGACGGCGGAGACCACCGGCGAGGTGCCGTCCAATGACGGGCTGCCGCCGCTGATGTGGCGGCTGACGATCGACCTCGGGGCCGCACCGCCGGGCGAGGTCGAGGTCCTGGTGGCGTTGGTGGACGCCGATCCCGACGGCGTACCGCGCTACGACGCGGTGGCGGTGAGGCTCGTCGATGCAGTCGACTGGAGCTACGCGGGCGAGATGGAGTGGGTGGAACTGACCTTCGAAGCACAGGGGCCCGATGACCCCAGGCCGCGCCGCTACGGCGCCTGGTGCAAGATCCTCCACATCGATCGCATGGCGGGCGGTCTCCGTTTCTACCGCGGCGGCGCCAACCGGCTCACCGCCTACCCGCAAGACTTCGAGGACCGCCTGACCGCGGCCATCGGCCCGTGGCCCGGCGAGGCAGACCGGAAGGTCGCCGACTGGTGGCTCGATCTCGACCAGGGCATCGACCTCGACACCTTCATCGAACAGGGAGAACGGCTCGACCGCTATCTCGACCGGATGGCCGAATGGGTCCTCGCCGAGGAGGAGGTCGACCTGGTGTTGGCCTACCACTCTTCGGTGGATGTGTATCTCCACGCGGCTCTGATCACCGACCCGCTGCAGTGGGCCTGGAGTCCGGGCCGGGCGCTCGCGGGGGCCGAGGGTCTCAAGAGGATGGGGCGATCGGTCGATGCCTCGGTGGCCGCGATGTGGCGGGCGCTCGATCCCGGCCGCGATGCCCTGGTGGTGGTCTCCGACCACGGCCAGCTGCCGATATATGAGGTGGTGCGCCCCAACCGCGCCCTGGCCGACGCCGGGTTGGTGTCGGTCGATGACGACAGCGGTCGAGCGAAAATCGCCGCCGACACTCCGATGGTCGGAGTCTCGAGTGCCTCCGTCATCAATCTCTATCTCAACCTCGAGGGTCGGGAGCCGGGAGGGGTCGTGGCCCCGGCCGAGGCTTCCGACCACCTGCGCCGCGCGGCGCGGGTGTTTGCCGACCTCTCGGTCGAGGGCCGGCCCGCGGTGGAGAAGATCTTCACCCGCGACGAGGCGGCCGCGATCGGTCTTCGCAGCCCCAGTACCGGCGACCTCGTGGTCTTTCTCGCTCCCGGTTTCGCCGCTGCCGACGGGCTCGATGGACCGGCCCTGGAGCCCAGCCGCTACTACGGGCAGCACGGCTTCCTCGCCTCCCACGACGAGATGTGCGGCATGCTCTTCGCCCGCGGCGTCGGCATCAAACGCACCCGGATGGGCGAGGTCAAGGCCACCACCATCGCACCCATGGTGGCGCGGTGGTTGGGTTTCGAGCTCACGTCGCCGTGACCCGCGGCTGGTCCGGCCGCCCGGTCTTCACACCCTTTTAACCTCCGCCTTCGCCCGCCTTCACACCCGTCGGTTGAACTGTGGCCGGGCACCGGATGGGACCGGGTCCGCCCGCCTTCATTTCACGGACGGAACGACGGAGGACAGACAATCATGAAAATCAGAACCCTCGGGCCTGTGGCCTTGCTCTGCTTGAGCACTCTCGCGATACCGATGACCGCCGCTGCGGGCGGCACCATCACCGGCGTGGTCATCGACGGATTCACCGGCCAGCCGGTGCGCAACGCAACGCTTTCGATCGACGGCACCGACATCTCATTCGACACCGGGGTCGGCGGCGATTTCCGCGGCGAAGCGCCGGCCGGAACCTACGTGATCACGGTGAGCAAGGCCGGATTCGAAAGCCAGAAGATCAGCGGCGTGGCGGTAGCCGAGGGCGGCAACGCCGACTTCGCGGTTGTGCTGCTGCCGCAGACCGGGATGGACTCCTCCGCGGCCGAGGACATCGCCGAAGTGCTCGACACGGCGGGCCCGGAGGCGGCAAGCGGCGACAGTGCGGCCTCCGCGGCCGTTGTTGGCGAGGATGCCGTGGGCGCCGAGGTGATCGCCGCGCAGACCGCAACCATCGACGGTGACGCGCAGACACAGAACGCCGCGGCGGACAGCGGGGTCTTCGTCGGCGAGATCACGGTCGAGGCGGCCGCCGCCGATGAGTCGACCGAGCAGGCCATGTTGACCCGGCGCAAACAGGCGGCCGAGATCTCCGACTCGATTTCCAAGGTCGAGATGGAGAAGAACGCCGGTGGCGACGCTGCAGGCGCGCTGGAGCGGGTGACCGGCATTTCGGTGCAGGAGGACAAGTACGTCTACGTGCGCGGGCTCGGCGAACGTTACTCCAACACCACCCTCAACGGCTCCAGGCTGCCGACCACCGAGTTCGACAAGAAGGTGGTGCCGCTCGATCTCTTCCCGACCAAGCTGCTCGACAACGTGCGCGTCGCCAAGACCTACTCGCCGGACATGTCGGGGGATTTCGCCGCCGGTCTGGTGGAGATCGAGACCCTCGACTTCCCCACCCAGCGCATCTTCGAGGTCAGCGTCGGCGGCCGCAGCAACTCCAACACCACCGGCGAGTCGTTCGGCCGCTACATGGGCGGTCTCAGCTTCACCGGTCAGGGTGGGCAGCCGCTGCCCGCCAGCATTCCTGACCAGTATCTGGCCCGCGGCAACCCGTTCAAGCCCGGCTTCACCCCGGATGAACTGCAGCAGTTCGGGTGGGACCTGATCGGCGCGTGGACCGCCGCCGACACGGCCAAGGACTTCGTCGACAGCCCCTACGCCGGGGCCGATCCCAACCTCGGCTTCGCCCTCACCTACGGCGACACCTTCGGCAACCTCGGGGTCGTCATCTCGGCCACCCAGGCCCACTCCTTCTACCGCCAGGACGAGGAGCAGGAGTACTACGTGATCGGCGGGGGAGACGAGCTCCAGCTCACCACCGACTACGACATGTCGACCGACGACGAGGGCACCCGCCTCGGCCTCGTCGGCAACTTCAATTACCGGCTCGGACAGAACCACAAGCTCGAGCTGCGCACCATCTTCAGCCGCGATTCGTCCTCGCAGAACCGGTTCTTCGCCGGCTACGACAACGACATCGCCGGCCTGGTGACCAACTACCGCGTCCGCTACGGCCAGGAAGAGATCGCCTCCTACCAGCTCGGCGGCGAACACTTTCTCGGCAACGTCGGGTCGTCCGGCGCCCTCCTCGAGTGGCGGGCCAGCTACGGCGACGCCACCAACACCAGCAACCTCCGCGAGACCCTGTACCAGGACCAGGGCGGCGTCCAGGTCCTGACGGACGAGAGCCAGAGCGGCCTCCTGCTCTACAACGATCTCGCCGACGACATCGTCGACGGCGGTGTGGACTGGACCCAGTTCTTCCAGAGCGGCAGCGTCTTCGGCAGCTTCAAGGGAGGCGTCGCCTACTACAACCGGTCGCGCGACTTCGGCTCCCGCCGCTTCCGCTTCAATTTCCGCAGCATTTCCGGCATTGATCTCGGACAGCTTCCGGATGAGATCTTCGTCGAAGAAAACATCAACCCGAACGGTCTCGAAATCAAGGAAGAAACCCGCTCCACCGATTTCTACACCGCCAACCACGACCTCGGGGCGGCGTACGTCCTGGCCGATGCGACCATCGGCAAGTGGCGGCTTCACGGCGGTCTCCGCTACGAGGACTCCGACATCACCGTGACCACGTTGGAGCCCTTCAACGTGAACGCGGTGCCCTTCGAAAGCCAGGTCGTCGACCGCGAGCTCATGCCCGGGCTGGCAGCCACCTACAGGCTCAACTCCAGCACCAACCTGCGCGCGGCCGTCAGCCAGACCGTCAACCGCCCCGAGTTCCGCGAACTCGCGCCGTTCGAGTGGACCGACGTGGTCGGCGGGCGTTCGGCCCGCGGCAACCCGGACCTCGTGACCGCCGGGATCACCAGCTACGACCTGCGCTGGGAGTGGTTCCCCGACCAGTTCGGCGTGGTGGCCGCCAGCATCTTCTACAAGGACTTCACCAACCCCATCGAGCGTACGCTGTTGTTCGCCGTCGAGCTCCAGTCGACCTGGATCAACACCCCGGGGGCAACCAACCTCGGCGCCGAGCTCGAATTCCGGCGCGGTCTCGGCTTCATTGCCGACGCCTTGTCGCCCTTTTCCCTCCAGCTCAACTACACCTACGTGGACTCCGAGATCAACGTCGGCGACGATCCGATCCTGACCAGCACCTCGCGGCCGCTGGTGGGCCAGCCGGACAACGTCGTCAACGTGGTGCTCGAGTGGGCGCCCGTCAGCTGGGGGACCAACCTGCGCCTGCTCTACAACTACACCGGCGAGACCCTTCGCGAGGCCGGTGGACTCGGCATCCCGGACGTCTACCAGGAACCCATCGCCACCATCGACGTGGTGTGGAAACAGCAGCTCGATTTCGCCGCGAAAGGCCTCGCCCTGACCGTCACCGGGTCCAACCTGACCAACCAGGAGTACGAGCTCACCGGCGGGTACGTTCAGCGCTACTTCCGCGGCCGCACCTTCGGCGTCGGCTTCAGCTACACAGGTTTCTAACACCGGGTTCATCCCTGCTCCACCGCGCCGCGGTGGGATGGCTTCCGGAAAGCGATGGGCCTGCGGACAAGGCCCGACCAATCCAAGAAAAGGGGGAGAGTTTATGAAAATGCGAGTGTTCCTGATCCTCTTGACTGCGTTCGCCCTCGTAGCGGGTGCAGACGCTGACGCCGCTCAGACGGGTGCGCGCCGTGGCGCCGCCCTCGCGGTTCCCGGAAATCAACCCGGAACGCCACTGGCCGTGGCGCCGTGGGTTCGCGCGGCCGACCTCTCGGCCGGGACCCTGAAATCGGCGGTCAATCCCGCCTCACCGGGCGTCCGCCCGGCGGTGCTGGTCGAGACCAACTACCCGGCCTACGATCCGGCCTTCAACCTCGGCGACGGACCCTCGGTCTATCTCAGCATCGACCCCGCCGGCTACGCGAAGCCCGTGACCATGTACCTCTACTGGCAGGACCGCGTGACCGGCGACAAGGCCTACATCAACATCGGCGGTCTCGTCGCCGACGGCGGAGTGACCGACCTCTTCGGCTCCGACAGCGGGATCGCGGTGTGGACGCCCACCCTCGACCGGCTTGTCCTCTTCGCGCCCGCGGGCGGCGCCTTCGGCGAGGCGCCTGCGGCCGCCACCTCGTCAGTCGGCCGTTACCAGTTCGTGTGCGAGCTCCGCGACTCCCAGACCGGTCAGCCGGTTTCGCGCGGCAACGCCATGTACAGCGTGGTCGACGACACCGAGTTCGTCGCCGGCAACATCACGTCGGACACCACCTGGAGCGCCGACATCCTCTACTACCTGCAGACCGCCATCTTCGTCGAGACCGACGCCACTTTGACCGTGGAGCCCGGGACCACGATCATGGGCGACACCGAGGGCAAGGGCACGCTGGTCGTCGCCCAGGGCGGCAAGCTCATGGCCGAGGGCACCGCGATGCAGCCGATCATCATGACCTCGCCGCAGGAGCTCGGCTCGCGCGGCCCGCAGGACTGGGGCGGTCTGATCCTCAACGGCCGCGCCACCATCAACGTCCCGGGCGGCGTCTCCGAGGGCGAGGGCGACACCGGCGCTTTCGGCGGTGGCACCAGCCCCGATGACAGCGACAGCTCCGGCAACCTGAAGTACGTCCGGGTCGAGTTCGCCGGTATCGAATTCAGCCCCGACAACGAGCTCAACGGCATTGCCTTCCAGGGCACCGGGAGCGGAAGCGAGTTCGACCACATCCAGGTCCACTACAACCAGGACGACGGGGTCGAGTTCTTCGGCGGCACCTCGGCCGTCAAGTACGTGCTGCTGACCGGCATCGGCGACGACTCGATGGACTGGACCATGGGCTGGCGCGGCAAGGCGCAGTTCGTGGTCGCGGTCCAGGAGGGCCAGGTGCGCGCCGACCAGGGCTTCGAGTGCGACAACCTCGGATCCGACAACCTCGCCACGCCGATCGCCAACCCGATGATCTACAACGTCACCCTGATCGGTTCGGCCGACACCGGCCCGAAGAGCGACCAGGGCATGTTGCTCCGCGAAGGCACCGGCGGCAAGCTCCACAACTTCATCGTCTGGGGCTTCCACGAGTGGGGCCTCAACGTCGACCACGAAGCGACCTTCGACCAGGCCAACGGCACCTCGCCCAACCTCACCCTGGCCAACTCCATCGTCAACTCCAACGGCACCGACTACTGGTATACCGGGGACTGCGACACCTCTGACCCGGCCACCTGTTTCCCCAACGTCGCGGAAGACGCCGGTGCAGACGGCACCGACTGGCAGGGCACCGATGTCTGGTTCTACGACGACATGGTGATGAACCGCAACGTGGATCCCGGGCTGGCCAGCCCCGCGTACTATCTGGTCCCCGACGTCTCACCGCTGGATGGTTCGGCGGCGCTCTTGACGGACTACGTCAAATCGCCGCCCGACGACGGGTTCTTCGAGCCCGTGGACTTCATCGGCGGTGTCGCCCCGGGCGACAACTGGACCCAGAACGGCTGGACCATCTGGTCGAAGAACTAGGGTCTTATCATGCGAACCGCGATCCACACCGTGTGCGCACTGCTGGCGGCGGCGGGCATGCTCGCCGCAGGCACGCCGTCGACCGCTCCCGAGTCATCGGCGGCGATCGAAAAAGCGGCGGTCGTCGAACGTACGGCAACGTTCACCAACACCTTCGCCGAACTCGACGAGCTCTTTCGAGTCCTCGAGGAGGCGGTGGTCTCGGGTGACGCCGATCGGATGCGGGGCCTTGCTGTGACCGAGGAGGAGTTTCGCGATCTCGTGTGGCCGACCCTCGACATCGCCAAGCTCCCGAACAGCGGCTTCACCTGGGAGTTCGTGTGGTCGCAGCACCAGCTGCAGCACGAGAAGTGCCTGATGCGGACCAGCCACGACCTCGCGGGAACCGAGATCGACATCGTCGACCTGACCTTCGAGGGCCGCACCACGGAACACGGTTCGTTCAAGATCCACCGCGACAGCCGGGTGGAGGTTCGGCGCGCCGACGGCACGAAGGAGGAAATGGCCCTCTTCGGGAGCCTCCTCGAGACCGCCGACGGCCGCTACAAGATCTACAGCTTCATCAACGATTAAGGAGTTCTCCATGAAGCGAGTTTTCGCACTCTCAGCCCTGCTCCTCCTGCCCATGGTGGCGGGAGCGCAGACCTACAACGTCAACCTCAGCGGCGCGGCCGGGACCGGTTTCGCCAGCATCACGATCACCGGTGACGCCATCGATTACGCCATCGTCACCAGCGGTCTCGACCCGGCGCCGACCACGGCGACCCTGACCGACGGCAGCGATTCCGTTGACCTCGGCGCCACCTTCGGCGGCACCGGCAGCGCGACCGGCTCGACGAACTCCGCGATGGCCTCCGCCATCAGCTCCAACCCGTCGGCGTGGAGCCTCGAGGTTGCAAACGGCAGCGACACCCTGAGCGGCACCCTTGCGGGTGGCGCAAGCGGCACGACCGAGGTCTTTTTCCCGGTCTCGGCATCCAACCCGGGCGCCAACCAGACCTTTTTCCGCACCGACGCCCGCATCATCAACCGCACCGGTGAGTTGGCCTCCGTCACCCTCGATTTCTACGCCAACGACGACGGCGGCAACAACGCCCCCGACGCCAGCGAGACCGTGACGGTGGATGTCAACGAGCAGCTCGTGCTCAACGATTTCCTGGTCACGCTCTTCGGCTTCTCGACCGCTCAGGGCGCGGTCAAGATCTCCTCGGACAGCAGTCTGACCGTGGCCTCTCGCGTCTACAACGACCAGACCTCGGTCGACCGCGGGACCCTCGGTCTGTTTGTGGACGCCGTGGATATGGATCAGGCCTACCCGGCGGGCGTGATCTCCTTCCTCCAGAACCGCAACCGCAACTCCGGCGAGGGCTTCCGCGGCGCGCTCGGCTGGTTCAACCCGAACACCAGCGACGTCGAGATCACCCTCTACGGCTGGGCGACCGACGGCACGCTGCTCGGTTCGGAGACGGTGACCGTCAGCGGCCTCGAGCAGAAGCAGCAGTTCGTCAACGCAATCTGGCCGGCTCTGTCCGACTACGGCAACATGTACGTGACCTATGCAGCCGACGGCGACATCTTCGTCTACGGCACGATCACCGACAACGTCTCCGGCGACGGCACCTACATCCCCGCCGCACCGGGCAACTAGCTTCCGGTTCCTATCTCCAATCTCTTCCGTCCATACTCTTTCTTCCGCCCCGGTCCCCGCCGGGGCCATTTTTTG
>CAVQQC010000016.1:0-176701 GCA_963714895.1 Candidatus Sulfomarinibacteraceae bacterium | reverse complement strand
AAGGAACAGAACACGGTGAATGTGAGGGTGGAGGGTCTCGCCCCTGGCGGTGGCGTCTTGCCCAGACCGGCCCGATCCGTTCCTGCAATCGAGCCCGGATCATCACCCTGCGGCGAGCGGAGAACCTGCCGCTCGACGACCCCGGCCGCAACTACTTCGTCTCTGAACGTCCGATTTTGCTGATTGCCGACGAACGGGCGAGGACCGACTATTGGAAGAACATCGACGAGACCTTCGCGCGAGAAGCTCACCGACGAAGACGGACCAACGCCCGCTATGCCCTGTGCCGCAACTGCGGCCGCGACTGGACGACGACGGCAGCATCGACATCCTGTGGAGCGACGATGAGCAGCCCGAGGCGCCCATCGAGCTCGCCGCCGCCGGTCGTCTCCGCGTCACCTTCGACGCCGAAAGCGCGACGGGTGGATCAAGGAGATGCTCGACGCCGGAATGGCGCCTGCCGCCGAAGTGCGTCTCCTGCCCTGGATGCCCTCGCCGCCGATCGGCCGCGACCCCGGCATCGAGGCCCGCGCCGCCATGCTGCCCGAGGTCGAGCTCGCCACCGGCGCCCTCACCCTCGGCCGCACCGACCTCGTCCTGCCCGCCCCCGGGATGGATGTCGTCCTCGGCCGCGAGTACTCCTCCGCCGGGATCCGCTACGGCCTCTTCGGCTGGGGCTGGGAGCTCGCTGGGCCTCGACCGCCTGCGGCCGAATCCCGACGGCACCGTCGACCTGTATGCCTCGTCGGGGGACCGGTTTGTGTTTGGGAACTGACGGCGGGCCATCCGGGCGCGAACACGAAAACCCTCACCGCGTGGGGACATCCGGGCGAGCTCAAGAGAAGGCCGACGGGACTGGTTCCTGATGTATCCCGACGGCGGCTACACCGAGTTCTCCGCGGACGGCCCGCCGACCGCGATGCGAGACCGCCACCGCCTGAGCGACGCCACCGGCTCCGAGCTCCGTTTCATCTGGTACGGCGATGGAACTCTGGCGCAGATAGCTCAGGTGAATGGGACCTTCTCCCAGGTGCAGAATCCACGAACACTGACCTTCAGCTACAAGGAAGATTCGGTGCACGGCGTGATCTCGTCGGTCGAGGACTCGACGGGGCGGATCTACGACTACGATTACGATGCCTTCGGACGGCTCGAAGAGGCCCGAATCGAAGAGATCCAGCTCTCGCCGCGGAAACGCATGGGGCAACGTGGTCGAGCGTTACACCAGCCTACCGGCAAGCCCCGCAACGCCACGCCCAGAGCCTCGAGGGTGGATCGCTGCTCGACAAAGTAAAGGAACAGGCCGAGTCAACTCTTGTGAGGGTTCTGCTCGATCCGACTTTCAATACCTCCAAGATCCTGCACCCGGTGACCGCCCTCAGCATCGGCGAGCTCGACTATGCGCTCGACGTTGACGTGCCTCGCCAGGCGACCGTGACCGATGCCGACAACGTGACCGAAAAGGTGACCTGGGACGAGAACGGTCGACCTCGGACCATTACGGTCGGTGGGAAGCAGACCACAGAAATCATCTACGTTCCGACCGTCGGAGGACGACTGGTCTTCGATCCTCTGGTCGACGTGGTGACCCTGCCGACGGGCGCCACAGTCGATCAGAAGTGGCAGGTCGAAGAGGACGCAGGCTCGAGCCGGAGAACCTGGTTCAATCTTCGGGAAACGCGGAGAACGAGGGACACGGAAGATATCGTCCGGGTCATCACCGAGTCGAACCCGTCGGAGCTCGTCACCGCGTACCAGTACGACTCCCTGAGCAACCAGCCGACCGTGATCACGCTGCCGCCGGGGCCAAACAACCAGGAGAGGATTTGGAAAATCGATCGGGTTGGCGGTGAGCCCGTCAAGATCACCGATCCGGAGGGACGGAGACATCATTCTCGATCGTTGGGAACCGCTCGGCCGACGGGTGAGCGTCACCGACGCTGCCGGCAACATCACGACGTACTGGTACGACGACCCGACCTCCGTCGGCCAGTGCAACCCCAACGGCAGCGGCGAGGTGTGCCGCGTGGTTGGTCCCGGTGGGACGTCGACGGACGACTACACCGACGTCGTCTTCGACGAGTACGGCAATTCGAAACGGGTCGAGCGACCCGCGTCGGATCCGACAGGCGTACGGCCCGTCGAGCACACGGTTCGCAATCGTCTTGGTTGGGTGCTGCAGTCGTGGGTCGATGCCAACCCAGGCGACGGGATGCCCTCTACCAATTGGTATTTCCGAACCGACTACGGTTACGATCTGGGTGGCCGGCTCCGGACGAGGAACACTTCACCGATACGGAATCGGTCCGGATCCAACATGATCCCACCGATGCGGGTCTGCCGGGTGCCGTCACTGTCAGAGGAGGCGTCGGCGACCCGGAGATCATCACCGTCTACCAGTACTACCCCGAAAGCTCGCGCGTACTTTCGGTCACCGAGACGACCTCGGGCCGTTCGACGTCCTTCAACTACGACGAACTCGGGCGAAGGAAGACGAAAAATGTCCGGCGTCGCCCGAAGACCTGATCACGATCTGGACGTACGACCGACCTGACAACCTACCGACAAGTATCAACCTTCCGGGCGACGACGAGGTCAGCTTCACCTACGACCCGTTCGGACGATCGAATGGCGGCGAGACTCGCTCGGCCGGGTCACGGTCGTCGATCTCGACGGTGGCGGCCGCGCGCAGAAGACCGAAATCAGCCTCGACACAATCATCCACCGCGAAACCGCGATCTACAACTCTGCCGACCAGCCCACGTCACGGACCGTGACCCACTTTCTGACCGGGACGGGGGCGAGGGACGAGACGACGACGTACTCCTACAACAACCCGGCCGACCCACGGGGGCTGTTGTACACAGTGACGGACCAGGAGAACCGAGTCACTACCTTCGGCTACGACGCCTACGGACGTCAGGCGGCGCAGGTGCTTCCCGACGGCACCACCATCGCCTCGACCTTCTGGGGCTCCGGGCTCCCCGAAACCACCACCGAGGACCCGCCGGGGGCGTCGGCGCAGAGCTACACGACCTGGCGTTCCTACAACGTGGCCGGGCTCGTCGAGACGCAGCTGTCACCGTCGGGCCTCGAGACGACCACGGTCTACGATCCGATCGGCCGCCCGGAGCTGCGAGCGGCGCCCGACGGGCAGGACACGTTCTGGACGCGGTCGCCGCTCGGCGCGGTGACTCAGCGGTCGCAGGCCGGGCGGGCGCCGGTCGAGACACGCCTCAACCTGGAGGCGCGGCGTCTGACGTACGAAGAGACGGGCAGCGGCGCCGTCTTCGAGGCCATCTTCGACCCTGCGGGCGGGTGGTGCACCAGATCGACGGCAACGGCGTCGTGCGCGGGCTGCAGTGGAAACCGGATGGGACCCTAGATCTCGTCACCGTGGGTTTGCCCGACGAACCGACGGCGACGATCGACTACGAGTACGACCTCGGCAACCGGCTTGAAATCGATCAGCGTTGACGTCGGCCCCCGACCTCGACGGGTACCGAGCGCTGGCCGATCGACGTCCAATTTCGATACGACGACAAGGACAACCTGATTCACACCTGGGACGACCGTGGGGTGGACATCGTTCGGACCGCGTGGTCCACCGGTCAGGTGGCGACCGAGACCCTGACCGTCGACGGCGAGTCGTTCGTGACCTCGGCGGCGTACGACGACACCTTCCTGCCGCGAGCGGCTGAATTATCCCGACGGCACCGCAGTGGTTTTCGGCCGCGACGATCCCGCGGGGCGGTTGAGCTCACTGACCGTGAATGGCGCGACCGGTGTGGTCGCAGCAGTACTCCGGGCTGCGCCGTGGCTCGGGCGCTACCGGTGCGCTGGCGACGGCCAGGGCCTACGACACAGAGGGTCGGCCGGAGGTCGTCAGCGCGGCGCTCGGCGACTCCGAACGCTTCCGGCTCGAGCGCGGCTACAACACTGCGAGCCGGTTCAACTCACAGCGCCTGCGGGCTGGCTTCGAATCGGTCTCGAGCCTCACCCACGACCCGGCGGAGCGGGCGCAGGGCTGGCGCACCGACCGCGCCGGCGTCGATGGGGCGGCTGATGTCCTGGGGTGGGCAGGACCGGCCAATGGTCGCGTCAACGAGGCAGTTTGCCGGCGGCGTCGACCGGCTGGTCTCGACCCAGCAGTACATCGACGGCGAAGAACTGCTGACGGTGTTCGGTCTCTCCGATTCCACCTACCAGCTGCCGAGCGCCGGCCCGTGGACCTACGGCTACGACCCCTTCGGAAACCGCGACGAAGCGGCCTCGAGCGCTGAGACGCGCGGCTTCCGCCACGACTGGTCGAACCGGCTGCTCGAAGTGCTGAGCACGCCTTCGCCCAACGAGCCCGCCAACAGCGTCGCCGCCTTCCGCTACGACCCGCTGGGTCGGCGGATCGCCACGGTCGAGGGCGACATCACCACCTACCGCGTGCCGTGGGGCGACCAGGTGGTCGCCGAGTACGTCCGCGGCCTCGACGGCGAGACCACTCTGCGTAAGCGCTCGTACTGGGGCGACGGGATCGACGACCTGCTGGCGCTACGACTGGGACTCCGACTTCTTCGACGGTCCCGATTCCCGCCTCCACCCGCTGACCGACGCCCAGGGCTCAGTGCAGGCCATCGCCACCTCGGACGGGCTGGTGGTGGAGAGCTACATCTACCGGCCCGACGGCAGCTTCCTGATCTTCGGCCTCGATACGACTGCGCCCGAACTGGTGCTGGCCCGGGTGCGGCCTGCTGACGAGACAGCTGCTCGCGCGCAACAAACGCTCGAGCTGGTATTCAGCGAGCAGGTGCAATCGGCCGGCGGCACTCTCGAAGTACGGGATGGGGGAGGAGAGGCAGTCCCTGCTGAGAGGGCACCAACCGCCGATGCGCGGCGGTGGACCATGGTGTTCGAAGAACCGCTCGTCGAGGGCGCCGCCTACACCTTCTTCCTCGAGGCCTTCGAGGACCTGGCTGGCAACGCGATGGCGGAGGCGGTGGAGATCGAATTCACCGCACCGGCGGAGGACTCGGGACTGATCGTGGCCAGCCTGGCCGAGCCGTGGATCCTGGCCGTCATCGATGGACCCGACGGTCTGGCCCTGATCGCCGGCGTGCCGGTGGATCCGGACTCCGTGGAAGGAAGCTCGCTGACCGTGGTGCGGTCGGGCAATGGGGTGGCGGGAACGCTGTCGTTGGTCGACGCTGCCTCGAACCCGGCGTGGGATGGACGGGTGCTGCTGTGGACGCCAGAAGACCCAGGAGCGTACGTCGATGCCCGCTACGACATCGCCCTGAACCTCAACCTCGTTGATGTCGCCGGCAATCCAATGCGCGGTCCGCAGGACACCTTCGACTTCGACCGCCATGGCGACGGCGACATTGTCTGGTCGAAGGCCTCCGAGGTCCCGCTGCTAGGCAACTCCCAGGTCGGAAATGACCGGTTCCTCCACGGGCGGCCGTACCTCGGGTCGTTGGGGTTGTATGACCATCGCGCGCGGTTCTACGAGCCCGGGACGCAGCTGTTCTTGGAACCTGATCCGCTGGGGCCGGTGGACTCACCGAATCTCTATCAGGCCTTTGGGTTTGATGGGTTGAATGTGGTGGATCCGTATGGTCTGGAGAGCCTCGGTGAGATGGTCCACGGATACAGTGAGGAGGCGTGGGCTCCGGGGGCAAGATGGTGGCAGAAGGGCCTAGCAATGGTTGCTGAAGCTGCCTACGCGACAGCGGAAATGGCTTCCGTGGGTGCCATTAGTCGCATAGACGAATCACAAGAGGCCATGGAAAGGGGCGAGATTGATGTTTGGGAATACTCCGCCCAGGTGTCCGGGACCGTAGGGCGTTCCGCTGCGGTAATGGCGACGGGAGGTGTTGCGGGGCAAGGTGCGGCGAGACTGGCCCAGGCGGCGGGACTTGGTATTAAGACGACGGCGACCGTTGCTGGTGCGGTAGGCGGCATGGCGGGAAAACTTGGAGAGGATGTAGTAGACGTCAAGCTTCTTGAAACGCGAAAGGAGTATTCATCCTGGCAAGAGTACGGTGCCGCAGGTGTTTTTGGGGCAGCATTTGGTCTTGCGGAAGGCCTGAAGCTTGAGCCGAATGGAACGTACAGGGATTCCAGAGGTCGTCTGCGAGACTCGAATACGAATCAGTTTGTCGATGATCCGTTGACAGTCAAGAAACCTCTAACTGCAGTCGATAGGAACATCCACAATAATCGGTTAGATACCCCGACTCCAGCTGAGGGGTATTCCCTTAAGAACCGGGATAGCAGAGCAGTGCTAAAATTCGGCGAGACTACCAGAGGACAGAAACGGTATTCGAGGAGATTTCTGCGCAAACATAACGCTGAGATGGTATTCGAAGTGCAAGGGACCAAAAGAGAAATGCACTATTGGCAACATGAAAAGATACTCGAATTCAAGGCCAATCATGCTGGCAAACGCCCACCGCTGAATTTTTCCGATTGGTAAACGCGGAGGTATAAGCGTGGAAGTGTGGATGTCTGGCGAGGTTATGGCGGATGTCGCTGATTCTTATAGCGAAGCCCGGAAGAAGGTCGAGGAACATTTTAACGAACATTTTTCGGCGAGCGGATTTGGAAAATCCTTAACGAGTCTGACGTTTATTGGGATTCTCCGCCCTGATGGGGACACCAATTATCCTGAGACCACGAAGTTTCATAAACGCGATCGTGATGCTGAGTTCCGTCTAAAGATCCCATACGAGATTTTTCGTGAATCTGACGAATTCAACCAGACAAAACTGGTTGCTCATGCACTTCTTCGGGCTATAGTGAGAATTCCAGAATTCAAGCTTCGGGACTTTGATGCAGACGCGTTCAAACAGAGTTACGAAACTTCGCTTCAAGACACCGGGTGGCTGTAACGTAATAGGTGCCACCCATTAGAAGCCCCGTGTCAAGTAGGTAGAGTTTTCCCAAACGGGTGCCGCGTGCGCCTGACGTTTGCATCAACAAGTTTTTGATCCCATCTCGCCGTCGTCGTCGTGGCTGTGGGAGCTGCTGGAAGGTGACTCGCCGCAGGCGAGGCAGCTTTCCGCAGATTCCACAGCCTTTTCCCGTGGCGGCATGATGAGAAGTCACCCTATGGTCTCCCCACGCGGCCGGACGTTCAATCGGGTTGGTGTCAGCAGTCGACTGCACCAGCCACCCATCAGGATCAAGGCGATGAGGATCTCCGTACGAGGTCCTCGGCCCCTGGCGCCATTCGGCGCCCCAGAAAGTCCTCGAGCTCTGCCGGCTGTGTCCACGCGGTTGAGGAATGACAGACTACGGGCTACCCCGAAGGGCGCCAACACCTCTTGGCTCACAGTCGGCGCGCAGGTCGAGCAAGGGGTGCGGAAACCGGGGCGGATCGACTCAGGCTCGGTGGTTTTTCCAGGCACCTATCCTCGCTTCCGCCCCGGTCCGCAACATTATGAAAACGTTTTATCGGGATCGAAGTCCACTTGATCTTTCATGACGTAGTACGACGCTCTCGCCAGCTTGTGAGCCAAAGCTCTGATCGCCACGATGCCGTTGGTCTTGGATCGTTTCCGTTGCACGAACTTTTTGGCAGGCTCGTAGTAACGCACCGCGAAATGGGCAGCTTCCGAGAAAGCCCAAGACAAATTGGGGTTGCCGTTTTTGGAGTTGCCTGAGCCCTTTCGCTTACCGTTGCTGAACCGATCCGACTTCACCAAACGGCAGTACGATGCAAAATTCCCCACCTTGGCGAATCAGAGCCAAATCAGAGCCAGGCTTTAGAAACTTAGAAAGTTGACCGAGGCCGGCGCCGGCCGTTCACTTCGCTGCTGATCAACATCACCATCATCATGATGGTGGTCACGCCCACCACCGTCGTCATCGTCACCATCATCGTCGCAACCACCATCGTCATCATCCTGCTGGTCGTGATGCTCTATCCTGCCTGTGGAGATAATGGTGGAGTTTCTTATCGGTGCCATTATCGGTGCCAGGCTTTAGAAACTTAGAAAGTTGTGATAGCTTTCCCGAACAGGGAAAAATCTATGGTTCGAAGGGCGAGGGTCGAGATCGAAGGTGGTTTGTACCATGTGTACAACCGGGTTGCGAGCGGCGAACCGATATTCGCGAATCCTGAGGAAGCGGTCGAGTTCATCGACACCGTGCGAGAAACGAAGACACGTGATGGATGGAGTGTGCTGGCATGGTGCGTGATGACGACTCACTCATAATACCCCTCGTTATCATCTTCTTTGTTTTCAAGAGGAAGTGCTATTTGGGATCGTAAATGACCCCCCATCGGGGACAGTTTGCCGGTCCTTTTGAGGTGTACCAGGGCTATTCGGATGGGTTCGGATTCGAGATCCTCTCTCCTGATTTCCCACGGCGCGTGCGGGACGACCTGGTTGTTTTCCAGGAGACCACATTTCACGAGCTGCTGGATCGTGTGCTGGCTGACGTCGCAGTGCTTTGCCGCATGACTGAGGGTGAGGATATCGGAGTCTGGAATCATCGATCGTTGGCCGGTAACCAAGTGGTTCCTGCGGGCCGTCGCGACGCGGGTCTGAGTCCAGCGTTTGCCTTTGCCGGTGCGGAGTCCTGACTTGTTGAGGACGGCGGCGATCTGTCCGTCGCCGTAGTTTGAGGCCATCTTGCAAATGATTTCCAGCGCGTCTGAACAGGTTTTCGTGGCGGTAGCCGGCCGAGGCTTTTCCAGTGCCAACTCGGTGTGGCAGCCGCCTTTCCAGTAAACGACGAATCGAAGCGTTGCGACATCGTTGTCGAGCGTGACGGTGATCTCCTCGATGAGCGTATGTACGACCTTCTTCTTCAGTTCGACCGGGCAACCGGGATCATTCCAGACCAGCGTGAAATTCTCACCGAGATTGCGAAGCTTCGCCTCGACCTCCGAAGTGACCGGCTGCCGATCCGCATCCACCGCAATCAGGTTTTGCCGAACCCGATTCTGCTCTTCGAGCTTGGCATTCCACCGGCGTTCGAGCTCGGCCGCGACCAACCGGTTCCTCGGGTCGACTTCGTCGTACTGCTCGAACGCCCGCCGAACCTCGTAGTCGAGCTGTTCGAGCTCGAGCTTGAGCGCCTGCACTCGATCCTCATGCTGTGATCGGAGCTCCTGTGTCGCCCGCAGGCCGGCCTCGATCCCCAGCGGGGAGAGCACCCTTAAGACCTCCTCGGAGAAGCGCTGATCAACCTTGTGACCACCGAAGGACAGACAGTAGGCGCCGCCGCTATCGTAGTCGCCCTTGCAGAAGTAGCGAGGTGTGGTCCCCTTCTTCCCCCAGTAGCGCACCTGGAGCTTGCGACCGCAATGCCCGCAGCGCAGGACACCGCCCAACAGGCCGTGACCACCACGAACCGCCGCGGTCGCCGGATCGCTTTCGAATCTCATACAGTTTCGTCGCAGCCGCTTGCGATTGAGCTCATACTCCTGCCAGTCAATATAACCTTCGTGATGATTCCGCAGGAAGACGTGACAGTCCTCTGGCTCTCTCGGGCTCCCCGCTCGTTTGGCGAGCTTGCCGTCCTCGAACACGGTTTCGACCGGTCGCCGACCATGAACGTATGCCCCGGCGTAGACCGGATTGCGCAGGACGTCCTGGATGAAGCTGAGCGTCGGTAGCTTCCATTCCAGCTCGGCAGGTCCTCCTCCCCAGCGGTTGACCGGGACCATGATTTCGTTGTCATGAAACCACATGAAGACCTGGCGCGCGCTCCACAGCTCGCGGAACTTTCGGAAGATTCGCGAGATCGCGTCAAAAACTCTTTGATCAGGATGCAGCACCATCTTGCCGGTCGAGTCGTAGGCGAAGCCCGGCGCTAGGCGGGTTCTGAGCTCCCCGCGCCGGGCCTTCTCCTCGCGACCTCGGAGCATTCGCATTCGCAGCACCTTCAGCTCCACGACACTCATCGTGCCCTTGATGCCGAGCACGAGCTGGTCGTCGATCTCGCTGAGGTCGTAGACCTGGTCCTCGTCCATGATCAGGGTGTCGAAGACCTGACAGACCTCCAGTAAATGGCACCAGTCCTTGTCGGTCCTCGAAAGCCGGGAGACCTCTCGAGAAACCACGGCACCGACCTGGCCCAGCGCAACCTCCGAAACCAGGCGCTCAAATCCCTCGCGATCGGAACCGACCGCCGCACTGACGCCGAGGTCGCGGTCGATGACCTCGACCTCGGCAAATCCGGCTTTCCGCGCGCGGTCTGCCAGGGCGTACTGAAGGCGCTGGCTCTCGAGGTTTTCCCGGACCTGTTTCATCGATGACTGCCTGAGATACACGACAGCCTTACGGCTGACATGCTCCGACCGAACCTTGGGATGGTCCCAATCACTCATTGTCGGCCTCCGTTTCTGCTTGATGGACGGCCACGATGGCCGCGACCATCAGGGTGACCAGCTCGTCGCGTAGGCTCTCGTCGAGCTCGACTCGAACGGTCACCTCGTCCTCGATCACGAGGAGTCGAAGCTGCTCCATCCGCGTCCCCCTTTCCGGCGTTGGTTTCATTCGCCGAAAGAGTAGACCCGTGACGCGCCGCCGACCGGCACCCGCGGCTTTCGATGAGTTGACAAATCGCCAGCAAGGCTCCGACGCTGATTGCAGCCTGCTCTGTCACCTCAAAGGCGGCGGCGCTGGGCTGCGTCACCCACTCCGGGACCAAGAGGCGGGAGCCGTTCGGAAGGACGACGTTGACCTGTTGTCCCCGCGCCTTCCAGGCCTTGGCAACTTCGAACTCGCCGCCCGCATGGCCGTGGTATCGGTAGTAGATGTGGACTCGTCCGCCATCACCCACGAGTGGGGTGTTCTGTTTGGGTTTACATGTCGAACCACTACCACCTCGCCATACGGAGCAGAGCGATCCCGATCTCGCGGGGATTCCAGTATCTTCAAGGTAGATTCAGCCAGCGATTCAACCGAGGGCGAAGACGCACCGGGGCGCTTTGGCAGAGTCGTTACCACGCGAAACCGATCAATGAGCAGGGATACCTCGATCGGGTCATTCTCTACATTCATCTCAACCCGGTAGCAGGCGGATTGGTCGCTCGCCCGGTCGACCATGTCTTCAGCGGCCACCGAGAAATCGTCAAGGGGATCTCGAACCCCATCATCGACGTTGACGACTGCCTGCTGAGCTTTGGGCAGAAGCAGCGTGATGCGCGGAAGGCCTACCTGTCGGCGATCCGGCAGGGGTGCCGGGATCTCGGGGCGGAAGCGGGTCGAGAAACAGGCCTGCCTGAAATCTGGTTTCGGCCGGATCGAGACTTGGCTCCGGATGACGAGGGGCCCTATATCGACGTCCTCGGAAGGAGCACCGGGCCGGAGCGAGATGAACTCTCAGCGGATCAATTCATCCGACATTGCGCCGATATCCTTCAGCTCAAGGTCGAAGACCTCGCGAGTCGTTCCCGCCTGCAACCACTGGTCGAGGCCCGAAGGTTAATCGTTACCTTGGGACGGGAACGGTGGGCACAGAGCACCAAGAACTTAGCGTCGGCACTCCACAAAAGCGCGGACACGGTAACCTACATTCAGCGTGAAGGAGTCAAACAAAGGCTCGACGACGAACATCTTCAGCAACGGTATGAGAAGTTGGATAGGCTGTTGATTGGTGACGATCGTTGATTCGTAACAACTACGGAACTGCGGACCCGGCACCTATTAGGCCTTTGCGGATCGGGTCAGGCGAACAGATGTCCAAAACGCCAGCACATAGATGATGCCGCCGATCAGATACAAGGCCTGAAAACCGAACCGCATCGAGGAGTACTCCAGGAACCCCCCCAAGACAGCGCCTAGAAGATTCGACGACATCGCTCCCGCCACATCTCCGCTTCGCCGAAGCTCGCTCGAGAAGGCGAATCCGGAAAAGAAGAGTGGCAGTGTGATGATCGCCGTACGTACGAGGAGTTCCACATTGCCGGACAGACGAAAGACCCCTGCGCCCGCCGCGAATCCTACAACCAGCGAGAGAATGAGGAGCCCGTAAGTTATCCCGACTGGTGGACTCCCCATTTTCAGGATGATGAAGTTGGCGGAGAAGGCCATGACCAGCACGGCGACGATTGTCACGCTAACGACCTGCCAGGTGCTGCCGAATAGCAGTCCGAGCTCGGTGATGGTCCGAGTCTCGACGAGCATGAACCCGGCGCCGAGAAAGAAGCACGGCAACGAAGGCACGAGGCGGCCGGGGGACTGCAGCACGCGTGCCGAGACAGTGAACGACACCGCCAGCAAGACCGCGATCAGGGCGCCGTAGCCGAGCGGCACCGTCCTGCGGGGCATATAGAAGAAGGGCCAGTCGTCGGTCGCAGGATCTACCGTCGATTCGGGGTTGGCGAAGTTCTCGGTGACGTCGAGAAAGCCGCTGATAGCCGAGAGGTTCATTTCCTCCACACCCTGACCCACCAGGAAGGCAAAACCCCGGTCGTACCCCGACAGGAGAATTCGCGGAGACGCCCCGTCGAAGGCCATGCTCATCATGCGGTAGAGCTTTTCTCCCTGTTCCTGAGACATCAGCGAGAATGAGAGGATCAAAATCCCATCGTCGGTCAGGAGAGAGCGCGCCTCCCTGAACGCCTCTACCGTGTAGACATAGGAGTCAAGCCGGACGCTGGTGTTGGCCGAGAGGAGGCTGTGAGAATCGAGGAGTCCATATACGATGACGTCGAATCGCTCATCGCTCCGCCGAATAAACCGCCGGGCGTCGGTTACGGTCGTCGTTACTCGTTTGTCCAGATAGGGGTTTTCCGGATGAATTTCACGGCCCAATCGGTAGATCGCCGGATCGATCTCCACAGCATCAACCCGAGTGCTCCCACGCCTCAATGCCGCGGCAACGTCGTTCCCGAGACCGCTGCCGAGGACCAGCACCGACTCTGGGTTTGGCCTGATGAGGTAGGCGAGCTCGTAGTAACGGGCTCGCCGCTCCAGTTGGGGATCCATCATCACCGATTTCAAACTCAGATCGAGGGCTCGCTGGAAATAGGTGTGATTCACCATTATGACCGGAGGTTCTCCGGGCCGCTCGTTGACAAGCAAGATCTGATAGGGGGAGTAGATCTCACGGACCTCAGAGGACAAACTCAGGAGCCCAAGAAGGGCGGCCGCAGTTGTGGTCGCGGTCGCGGCGGCAATGACCATCCGCCTCTCGACCCTCAGAAACGGAAGCGCAGCTGTGACGCCCAAAACCAACCACACGGTAGGAGGCGTCCAGAAATGGGCCAGCAACGTGAAGACGAGGACGCCGAGAATGCTGCCAACGAGGTTCAAGCCGTAGGAACGCAACTCGGGCATCCGCTTCATGAGCCGAGCAGTGATCTGACCCATGGGAATAAGGCTCAGGGCCGAGGCAACGAAGATCAATGCCAGGAATCCATAGCTGATGAGAATGCCGGGCAATGCCTCCGGCACCCCTCCGACAAGGGTGTTTTTGGTGAGACCCAGGGCGACGTTTCCCGGCACCGGGTTGTTCAGCAGCTCTGCAATCGGCGTATCTCGCAGGAGCCTCAACAGGACAATCTGCAAAGCGATGCCTGGGAAGGCCAGCGCGAGCCAGATGCGACCACGGGAACCCAGGGCAAAACCGATGCCGAGTCCCAGAAAGCACGCGATCAGCGTGACGTTCTTGTAGTAGGCGAAGAGTTGAAAGCTACTTGCGTGCCAGCGGATCAGAAAGAGCTCGAAATACAAACCCAATGCGGACGCAAGGACGATCGCAATCGTCAATCTGTGTCCTTCAAGCGTCTCGATAAGGCGCTGCAGAGGATCGGTCGATCGATCAACCAGATTGAGTAGCCACTGCGGCCCAGAGGTCGCATAGAGAGCGGCCGCTACCAACGGAAACAGAATAATGCTCACAGCAGCCTTGACTGCCGCCGTGAGGGTGGGCTCGAGTAACGCCCCCACCGCAACCGCGCCGGCAGCCGCCGCGATGAGGACCTTGAACAGAATTTCGGGTTTCGCGATCCTGTCGAGCGGAACTCTATTCATTTCATTCCCAATCCATTTTCACTGAGATATGCTGGAAGCGAGGAGATCGCCGCTCCGAGCGAGAGTATCGACTCACCCCATCAATACTCCGCTCTTTATGATATCAACACGACGATCGCTTCAATTTGTATGGGTTCACCCGTCATCCATGATTCCTCGCCTCAGCCCATCTCATCGCGATCGGTGCCAAGATCCTACGGTCTTGAGATGGGACGATTGGGTGGGGCTGCCGGATGCCGCGTCGGCCCGTGCGTTTGATTGAGGGTGAGATCTATCACGTCTGCAAACGGGCTGCGAGCGGAGAGGAGATCTTCTCCGATCCGGAGACGGCGATTGACTTGGATCCCGGCCCCGCTACCACCTCAACTCGGCCATCGAGCAGTTGATCCCGCTGCCGATACCCATGAGGGCGATCCGGTCGCCATCCTTCAGGGTGCCTGAGGCAACGAGTTTGGAGAAGGCGATGGGGACCCCTGCGGGGCCGATGTTGCCGTGGTTGGGGTAGAGCTTGAAGATCTTGGCCAGCGGCACCCCCAGGGTGCGGGCGAACTTCTCGGTGTGGGCCTTGCCGACCTGGTGGATGATGAACTGGTCGAGGTCTTCGATCCTCCAGTTGAGGACGTCGCGGGCGCGCTCCCAGGTCTTCAGACCGAGTTCGAGGCCGTGGTGGAAGAGCTTCTTGGTGTTGGTGATCATCTGGTCGACCTGTGCCGTGCAGAGCTTGCAGTGTTCGGTCGCCGCCATGGTCACCCCACCCAGGTAGCGGTGTTCTCTGGCGGCCCCGGTGGCCCGGGACAGGATCATCGCGACCGCGCCGCAGCCGAGGGTCAGGGTCGCGAAGTTGTCGCGAAACGCTGTCCAGGTGGTGCGCGGTTCCAGCAGCCGCTTGATGGTCTCGAGCATGGCGAAGTGGGTGTTTTCACAGGCGACGATGATGCCGTGGTCGGTCTGCCGTTGCTCGATCATGGTGGCCACGAGATCCATGCCGTTCATGAAACCGAGACAGGCGTTGCCGACGTCGAAGCTCATGCAATTCTCGGCCAGACCGAGTTTCTGGTGGACCAGGCCGGCGGTCGTCGCCTCGCCGGGATCCCGACACACCGAGGTGTTGACGATCACCCCCACGTCCGAACGGTCGATACCGGTCGCCTCGATCGCCTTTTCGGCGGCCTGTCGGGCACCCTCGCTCGGCAGCAGGGAGGGGTCGAACATCTGGCGGGACTCGATCCCGGTGAGTTTCTTGAGGATCCCTCGAGGAATTCCCATTCGGATGAGGGCCGGCGCGAGGCGGCTCTCGATGTCCTCGGACGAGACGCGGTCGGGGGCGTCGATGTGGGCGATGCCACGCATCTGCACGGCGGAATACCTCACGATGTCTTCCTCCTGGTTGTCGGCAGCGGATATTGGCCCGCGGCCCTCATCCTCTGCTTTGTGACGTTATCAACCGGCAGATCCGAGGAAAAGGGACGATGCGGCATGGATGCGTCCGGCTTGGGCGAAGAAATCCCTGGATAAAAAAGACAGCGGCAACCGGTGGTGGAATCAGGGGATGAGCTGAAAGGTGTCCGAACTGGTGGCCTGCCTCACTCCGGCAACGTCTTCAAGAAACTGTCGGCCTCGTTGATCGAGGCCCGCATGTCGGCGATGAGTTGTTCGATGTCGGTCTCGATGCCCTCCATGTCGGCGGCGAGACCGCCGATGGCGGCGGCATTGAGGTTGTGTTTGAGGAAGAGGACGTTGTCGTTGAGGTGGGTGAGGACGGGGTCCATGCTGGCCTCTGATTTTTCGAAGTGAGGCGGCGAGGGCGTTGTACTTGGTTTTGGTTTCGTTGAGCTTGGCACGGCTTTTCTGGCGATAGCCGGCGTTGGAGATCTCGCCGATCTCCTGGTCCCACTCCTTGAAGAGATCGTCGGCGATCGAGTCGATCTTGTCGATCCGGTCGCGGATGTCCTGGGCCCGGTTCTCGGCGTCCTCGGCATCGTCCTTGAGCTTGTCGTAGGTCTTCTCGAGCTTGCCGCCGTCGATATCGTAGAGGCTGCGGAGGCGCTCGAGGGCGTCTTCGAAGTCGTCGGCCGCGGCCTGCTGCTCCTGTTTGACCGACTCGACGTTGGAGCGCAGGAGGTCGCGTTTCTCCTGGCCGAGCATTTCCCAGCGCGGAGTAGTAGGCGGATGAACAGCCGGCCAGGATCGCGGCCGTGACGAGGGTGACGGCAAGCAAGGCCGGGTTGGGTGCGTTCTTGATGCGCTGACTCATGACGTGTGCTCCAGTTCGAGTTCGGTGGGTTGATTGTACAGCCGCCGATCGCGTGGTTTGCCACCAGAGTGTAGCCAGACCGATCGGTGTCGTCCGACACACTTTGCCGTTGATGATGATTTCACGACGAGCGGGCATAGATGGCGTCACCGGACACGGCGTGTATCAGGTCGAAGACAACCCCAACAACGTGATATCTACCACCATTTCGATTCCATGGATGCGCCAAGGCCTTTATGGGCAATTCGCGGCTGCGCGAGGTGATGATGGCGGCCGGGTTCAGGCGAACCGACGTGTGGTTCGCCACCAAGCTGAACCTCCGTGGTTCGACACATTTGACCCTTTGGTAAACTCGAGTGGGCGGAGTCAGGGGGCACGATGTCGGCCTACATTCACACCTGTGAGAAATGCGGAGCCCAGATGCAGATCCACGACCGCTACGCCGGTCGGACGCTCAAATGCACGACCTGCCGCACCGAGTTTGTGGCGGGGGATTCCGGGGGCGGCGCTGGCGACGATTCGTACGTGCCGGCGCGCTCCGGGCACGCCCCGGAAAAGAGCGCAAAACGTTTTCTGCCGCTGCTCTTGTTGCTGATCCCGCTGGCCGGTTTTCTGGTCTGGATGGGCGGCGACGACGACAAGCCCGACACCGCCTTCCGCGAAGGGCACGCGGTCGGCGAGGTGGCCTCGGTTGACACCGGTACGACGCGCCCGGTGATGGTGGCCCTCGACCACGAATCGGTGGGTGCGCTGGTGGACATGCGAACCGGCGCGATCCAGCTCGGCGTCTCGTCGCTGATGACCAACCAGGACAAATACCTCGAGCTCGAGGCGGGAACCAAGGTCCGCGTCCTCGCCTACGCCAACGAAGACCGCGAGGCCAAGGTGCGGATCCTCGACGGGCCGTCGGCACACCAGGATGTGTGGCTGCCGCGGCGCTGGCTGCGTTAGACGGTCGTCACCCCACGCAAGCTCGCGCCGTCCCGCTCGCGACGGGGCGATGCGCATAGCTTATCCATGAGCCTCATGCAAAATTCGAAAAATACCGCCGAATTCGGACTTATCGGGCCTGATCGAGGTCGGGCGGCACAGGTGCCGCCCCTACCCGCAAAGGACATTCCCCTGGAGTGGCGGGGCCTGCCCCGCCTTTGAATGTGAATATTGCAAGAGGCTCTCATCAGTGATGGAGTTATTCTGGAGAGGTCGTGAATCAGCAGATTGAAGACCTCAAACGCAACATCGTGGCTGCCCTCAAGGCGGAACGGTGGGGCGATGCGCTGCCGTTGCTCGAAGCGTGGTGCGAGAAATTCCCCGACCACGCCAAGAACTGGATGAACCGCGGCTACTGTCTGTTTCGGCTGGGTCGGCTCGACGAGGCGATCGCCGCCTTCGATCGCTGTCTCGAGCTGGACCCCGCGTCCGACTCGGCAAAAAGCTGGCGGCAGCAGGCCCTGACCGGGCTCGACGCCGCGCACACGGTCACTCACGAACTCATCGAGCACTCGCCGGTCACGGCCGCGGCACAACCGGCGCTTGCCGACGTGACCCGCCGGGCGACGGTGGAGTCGCAGGCGCCGAAGAGTTTTGCCACCATGGCGATCCCCGACACCCGCCGCGGGTGGACGGCGGGATCGGTGATCGACGGCCGCTACGAGGTCCACGCGACGGCCCGCGGCGGGATGGCGGTGGTGGCGATCGCCTTCGACCGCGAACTGTGGCGGATGGTCGCGATCAAGACGCCGCTGCCGTCGATGCTCGCCACGGTCGACGGCCGCGCGCGTTTTCAACGGGAGGCGGAGTCGTGGGTCGCCCTCGGCGTCCACCCCAACATCTGCTGCGCGTACTACCTGCAGGAGATCGGCGGGATGCCGAGGCTCTTCATCGAGTACGTGGACGGCGGCGATCTCACCGAGTGGTTGAAGCGCGAGGACAAACCGGGGCTCGAAGAGAGACTCGACATCGCGATCCAGATCGCGAGCGGGCTCGACTACACCAACACCTTTCCCTGGACCGACGACGACGGTGTCGAACACCGCGGTCTGGTCCACCGCGACGTCAAACCGGCCAACGTCCTGTTGACGACCGACGGCATTGCGCGGGTCACCGACTTCGGGCTGGTGCGGTCCCACAACGTCGTGGAAATCGAGACTGGCGAGGATGTTCGGGATCAGCTGGATCCGACGCTGCCGAGCACGGCCCGCCCGCAGGACAGCGTGGCCACGGGGTCGTGGCAGACGGTGACCGCGGCCGGCGGGTTGGTGGGAACACCACCCTACATGGCGCCCGAGCTGTGGCGGCAGTCCCAGCGCGGCACCGTCGCCACCGATGTCTACGCGTACGGTTGCCTGCTCTACGAGGTCTTCTGCGGACGGAGGCCGTTCGTCATGAAGTCGGACGCGGCGTCGCAGACCCGCGAGGCCCACCTCGGCAGCCTGATGCGGATGCACCTGCGAGACACCCCTCCCGACCCGCGAACGCTCGACCCCGCCATCGACGACCACCTGGCGGCGCTGATGCAGTCGTGTCTCGCCAAGGAAGCCGACGACCGGCCGCAGTCATTCGCCGAGATTCGAACGACACTGGTGACGGCGTACCAGCAGGTCGCCGGCAGGATGTACCCGCGGCCTGAGCCCAAACGCACGCAGCTGCTCGCCGACTCGCTGTCAAACCGCGGCGCCTCGTTCGTGACCCTGGGCCTCGCGGACCGGGCGGCGGCGAGCTTTCGCGACGCCCTCGAAGTCGATCCGACCCACCTCGAGGCCACCTTCAACTCAGGTCTGCTCGAGTGGCGGCGTGAGGGCCTCACCGATGCCGAATTCGAGCGGCGGTTGAGCGAGGCTGAGAGTTCGGGAGCCAACAGGGCCCGTGCCGGTCTGCTGCGGGCGCGGCTCCGGCTATTGCTTGACAACCCGGTGGGGGCTCTGGAGGTTCTCGACGCCCTGTCCGAAGGCGAGGGAGAGAGCCTGGCGGTGCGTCGCGCCCGCGCCTTCGCGATGCTTGCAGCCGCCCGCGCTTCCGGTGCGGCGATGGATACAAGCCACACCGGCGAGCTCCTGCGCAGCGTGGTGGAGGACAGTCCGTCCGACCTTCCGGCGATGGTCGCTTTTGCCGAGTGCTGCGCGCTCGCGGGCGACCGGGCGAAGGCCGACGAGGCGTTGGCGGCCGCGCGGTCGCTCGATCGCGATCTCCCCGCAGATCTGGCCGATGCGGTGGCGGCCCACCTGCCGGGCCACCGTGTCGATCGGGTGATGAACCACGCGGCGCCGGTCCAGAGCCTGCGGGTGGCGGACGACGGCCGGGTGGTGGTGAGGACGGCCGGGGCGGAGGCTTTCGCCTGGGGACGGGGCGGCGACCGTCCCGAGCTCCGGATCGACCTCGGCGGACCGGCGCGGCAGGGGCGGTCGATGGCGGTGGCCGGCGGCGCCCTCGTGGTGTGCCTGGAAAACGGCCCGCTGACGATCTTCAGCCTCGACACGGCGCGGCGGTTGCGGAGCTTTCGTCCCCACCCCGGGGTGGCGACCTGCGTCGATTTCTCAGCCGATGGAGGCACGATCGCGAGCGGTGGATCCGACCGGGCGCTCCGATTGTGGAATGTCCAGAGCGGAGAGTGTGAGCGCACGCTGCAAGGGCATCGGGCCTTTCTCAGCGCCCTGGCGTGGCACCCGAACGAGCCCGTTATCGTCACCGGGAGTGCTGACGGTACGGCCAGACTGTGGAATTTCGTCGAGGGACGCTCGGTGCACGTGCTCGAGGGACATCGGGGGCCCCTCCGAAGCGTCGCGTTCGCCGCAGAAGGTCGTGTGGCCCTGACCGCCGGACAGGACGGTCTCATCGGGGTGTGGGACACGGCGACCGGCCGCAACATCCGATTCCTGCGCGGCCACAAGGGAGCAGCGACGGGGGTGCTCGCAGTGGGTGAGTCGATCGCTGCCGGCGGTGAGGACGGCACCATCCGTTTGTGGTCGCTGGATCGGGGAGAGTCCCAGCGGGTCGTTCGCCTGGCGAATCCGATCCACGATCTGGCGGCGACCGCCGACGGTTCGGCCCTGATCGCTGCCTTCGGCTCGCACGTCAACCTGGTGCCGCTGGGTGAGCCGGCAGCCTCGCCCCTGCCACTGGTTCTCGCCGAATCTGCCGCCTCCGGCGAGCTCGCCCAACGCGAGCTCCAGTTCCAGGAACACCTGGGGAGAGCGCGCGAACTCCTGCAATCGGGCGCGGTGGCCGAGGCGGTGGGTCCGTTGCGCGAGGCGCGGGCGGTCCCGGGCTACGAGCTCCACCAGGAGTCCCTCGAGTTGTGGAACCGCGTCCTGGCACACTTCCCGAAATCCGAGTCCCGCGCCGTCGTCGAGCTGCGCAGAATCAGCGGCGGGCGCGGCCCCCTGACGGCGTGCGGTCTGGCGCCCGACGGTTCGGTGATTCTGGCCGGCGGCGGCGATGGCTCGTTGACCTGTCTCGACCCTCGCAGCGGCGACGAGGTCTTTTCCGTCGCGGTCGGCGAAAAGGGGCTGACGGCACTCGTCGTGAGTGGCGACGGCGAACTGGTGGCGACTGCGGCACGCGACGGTTCGATCGGGGTGTGGCGCGCCGCCGACGGCGAGCGGTGCTTCACCTTCAGCAGTGGCGGGGGGGCAGTGCGGTCGGTGGTCTTTGCCCCGGGAGACCAGTCGGTGATCGCCGCCGGAGACGACAAGACTGTCCGCATCTGGCGGCTGGACGAGACCGCCCGGGCCGAGACCCTGGGCGGGTGCGACGACGCCGTGTCGAGTCTCGCGGTGAGCGCGGACGGAAGGTATCTGGTGGGCGGCGGGTGGGACAACCTGGTCACGGTGTGGAGCCTGCGGCGACGGGTCGAGCTGCGCCGCCTCGCGGGTCACGAGGGCGTGGTCCACGCGGTCGCCGTCAGCCCCGACTGCCGACTCGCGGCGTCGGCCGGCGACGACGGCTCGGTGAGGTTGTGGGACCTCGAGAGCGGTCGCATGTGGCGCACCCTGACCGGTCACGAGGATGCGGTGCTGGCGGTCGCCTTCACACCCGATGCGCGGTACCTGCTTTCTGCGGGCAAGGACGCCACCGTTCGTTTGTGGGATGCCCGCACCGGAGGCGCGGTCCGGGTGGTCAAGGGTCACTCGGGAGCGGTGGCCGATCTGGTGGTCGATCGCGACGGCGGCACGGCGGTGTCTGTCGGGGCCGACGGCAGCGCCCGTCTGTGGTTTCTCGACTGGGAGCCGGAACTCGTCGACAGCGCCAGCTGGGACGACCGGGTTCGCCCCTTCCTGCAGGTCTTCTTGAGGCTGCGTGAGAGCGATTCCGCCGAGGGTGGGCGCCCGACGTGGTCGGATCACCAGCTCGCGAACCTGCTGGAAGACCTGGGGCGGCGTGGGTTCGGCTGGCTCGCTCCGGAACGGGTCGAACAGGAGCTCGAGCGGCTCGTCAGGTTTCGCGACGAGAGCCGGACCGAGGAGCAGGAGAAGACCCGCGAACAGGCCAAACGAAGGGCGCGCCAGATCAAGGTGGCGCCGGTCAAGGAGATCGCCGCCGGCCTCTCCCGGAACCTCGGCCTCAAGGTGGCGGTGGTCTCGGCGGCGGTGATCCTGGTTCTGGTGGGTCTGTGGAGTCTGACCTCGCCCCGTGGTGATGTGAAGTTCAGCCGCCTCTATGGCGAGCTCGGCGTGACCGTTCAGGGGCGCGCGATGCGCGTCAACCAGGGTGCGGTGATCGCCTATCAGGCCGGTTCTTCGGCAGGGTCGGGTGACTGCGGCGAGGAGGTTTTTTCCGATCTCGTCGAGGTGGCCCTCAACGCCGAAAACCTTCGCAACCCACCGCTCGATCCGGGCGTCGGCGCCGACGTGAACTTCCGAAACCGCTACGCCAATGCGGTCAACTGCGTCTCCAGACTGGGAGAGGCGAGGCTGATTCCGCAGGTGCTGCAACGAGCCTCCAAGGGGCTCCACCCGAAGCGGATGGAGGATTTGCTGGGAGTTCTGATCGGCATCGGCGCTGCAGCGGATCCCCAGATCGAGCGCGCCCTTTTCGACCAGTCGGAGACGGTGCGGCACCTGGCGGCGAGGACCTTGATCTACGGCGACAAAGACCGCGGCGCTAAGGTCCTGCTGGCTGCCCTGGAAGGCGAGGAGTGGCGCGGAGTGGAGGCGGCGTCCTCTGTCTTGACCGAGTTGATCTGCCTCGGCAAGATCTCAGAGGACGACGCCTTCGAGAGGGTGCGCCGTCTGTGTCAGAACATCGACCCGTTGGTCCGTCGCAACGCGGTCACGACGCTGATCCTGTTCGAGGACGAGAAGCCGCTGCGCGAGGTGCTCGACGGCGCGCTCGACGACTCGGATGCCGACGTCGTGAAGGCCGCTCGTGAGGTCCGTGACACCCTGGAGAGAGCCGGTTAGGCCCGATAATGTCCAATTGACGCTGGCATGTGCAGGCGGGACGCCTGCACCACAAAATATACGAGCCTCTAGCAATATTCACATTCAAAGGCGGGGCAGGCCCCGCCACTCCAAGGGAATGTCCTTTGTGGGTAGGGGCGGCACCTGTGCCGCCCGACCTCGATCAGGCCCGATAACTCCGAATTCGGTGGTGTATTTCGAATTCTGCAAAAGGCTCTTTCAGTCTTGCGGTCAGTCCGCGCTCAGAAACGACTGCTCGACGTCGTCCCAGTCGAGAAGCAGGACCTCGGCGGCGGGCAGGATCAAGGATCTCGTGAATTCTTCGTCCAGATCCGCAAGGTAGGACTCGAGCGCACTCCGGAAAATCTGCGCCCGCGACGAGTCGAAGGTTTTTGCCGCGCGGTCGATGCCGTCGACCAACGAGTCGGGCAGTTTCGCGCTGATCGTCTTCATGGGATGCCCTCCAAGCCTCCGAGTGATAGCAGGTTCGCTCAAGCCGCTGATGTGACGCGGGTCACTCGCCGCTGCAGTGAGCTCGACTTCGGCGACTGTCCAGTGGATTTTGGAAGAGGCTGAGTTACTTCCGGCCCTTCGGCCTCGGCCGGCCCTTGTCTCGAGGTTCCTGGAACTCCTGGCGGAGGTAACGGAAGACCCCGCCCACCAGATAGAGGGCGATGATGACGAGGACGGCGATGAGAAGACCGAAATGCACCTAGGGATGGTATCAGGAGCCTCCTGCAAAATTCGAAATATCCCGCCGAAATCTGACGTATCGCGCCTGATCGAGGCCGGGCGGCACAGGTGCCGCCCCAACCCCCAAAGGGCATTCCTTTGGAGTGGCCGGGCCTGCCCCGCCCTTACGGTTTTCAGAGGCTCCCCACATTTTGCTTCTTAGCATTGTAGGGGAGGGGTTCATCCCCTCCCTTTTGTCAATTGGCGCCCTCTCGATCGTTGACTCGCGGGCTTTCGCTTGAGGCCGGACAACAGTCTGAGGAGAAAACAAACGCCACCGCCGTGAACTCTCTATACTGGTGCGGGGAATCCCGGCGGTTCTTGAGATCGGCGTCGCAATGAACGTATTGTCGCGCGCGCCCAACTTCTGAGAGGCCGTCGGGTTGGGAGCGATGGAAGGGAAGACGATATCCCAGTACAAGGTGTTGAATCGCCTCGGCAGGGGCGGGATGGGCGTCGTCTACCGGGCCGAGGACAAACGCCTGGGCCGTACGGTGGCCCTGAAGTTCCTGACGGCGGAGTTGGACGAGGTCTCGCCGGAAGCCCGCGAGCGTTTTCTCCGCGAGGCGAGGGCGGCGTCGGTTCTCGACCACCCGCGGATCTGCACGGTGTACGAAATCGGCGAAGCCGAAGATGGTCGGCCGTTCATCGCCATGGCCTACTGTGCCGGGGAGACCCTCCGCGAGAGGATCCTGAGAGGGCCGGTTCCGTTCGACGAGGCGCGCGCGATCACCGTCCAGATCGCGGAAGGTCTTGCCGCCGCCCACGAGGCCGGGGTGGTGCATCGCGACATCAAACCCGCCAACATCATGCTCACGCCCGGTGGCGTGAAGATCCTCGACTTCGGGCTCGCGAAGCTGAGCGATGTCACCCAGATGACGCAGACCGGGGCGACCCTGGGGACCCCGGCCTATATGTCGCCGGAGCAGGCCAAGAGCGAGACGGTCGACCCTCGTTCCGACATCTGGTCGCTCGGCACCATCGTGTACGAGATGGTCACCGGAACCCGCGCGTTTGCGGGCGACAATCCCACCGCCATCATGTTCGCCATTTTGTCGCAGGAGGTCCGCCCGGTCGCGGATCTCCGGGCCGATGCGCCCGAAGACCTCGAACGGTTGATCCGCAGGTGCCTGCAGCGCGAGCCCGGTCAGCGTTACCAGAATATTCGCGAGCTGCTAGTGGACCTCGGGATGGAACAGCAGACGCTGGTCTTGAGTGCGAGCGGTTTCGATGCGGGGCGCACCGCGGTTTCCGGCGGTCGGCAAACGGTAGCGTTGTCGATTCCCGGGTTCTCAACCGCACGCCGCGTGATGATCGGTGTGGCCGCGGCGTTGCTGGTGATAGCAGGCGGATGGTGGGTTCTCAACCGGAGCGCGTCGCCCCCGACAGCGCCGGGTGCCGGTGGGGAGGCCCCGGCTGCCGTGGCGCAGCAGCCCCTGTTTGTCGTGGCCGTGGCCGATTTCGTCAACCGCACCGGGGAGCCGAACCTGGACTGGTACGGCGAGGCCGTTGCCAGATTGGTGACCGACGCCCTCACCGGCTCGCGATTGCTGCACGTGGTGTCGGACGAGGTCTCCGAATCTGCCGGGGGATTTGACGTCCTGGTGTCGGGCGAGTTCCTGCCCGGAGAATCGGGAATCACGGTGGCGGCGCGCATCGTCGAATCCGGAACCGGCCGCAGCGTGGCGGCCCTGCGGATGGATGGTCTGGCGGTCGGGTCGCTGCTCGGGTGTGCGGATGAGGTGGCCGCCGAGGCCCGCAGGGGGCTCGGGCTGCCACCGGAAGACAACGTCGACGTCTTTTCTGCCGACTTCGCCACCGCGAACCCCGAGGCCTACAGGGCCTATGTTTCGGGGCTGAGGGCCTTCGCCGATTGGCGGTACGACGAAGCCGAGCGCGGCTTCTCCGAGGCGTTGGCTCTGGCGCCCGACTTCACCATGGCCCGCTATCGGCTGGCCTGGGTGTACGGGGCCACCGGGAGGCGGGATGAGGCGCTGAACGAAGTCAAGAGGGCCGCCGCGGAATCCGACGGGCTGTCGGACCGAGAGACGCGCTACGTGCGAGCGGCGGAGGCCGAGTTCGAGGCGAGGATCGACGACGCACTGGCCCAGTACCGGGCGCTGGTCGAGGCCTATCCGTACGACAGTGACGCCCGGCATATGCTGGCCGGCGCGCTCCACGACAGCGGCCGTTACGACGAGGAGATCGCAGAGCTCCAGGTGCTCGCCAGACTTGCCCCGGACGATGGCGTGGTGCGGAGCATGCTCGGCTACGCCCACCTGGCGAACGGCGACTACACCGGCGCCGTCGTCGAACTCCAGCGCTACGTGGAGTTGGAGCCGGACAGCGCCAACGGCCACGCCTCGCTCGGCGACGCCTACCGAGCCCAGGGTGAGCTCGACCTGGCGGCCGAAGAGTACCGGGCGGCTCTCGAATCTGATCCTGCATTCCACCTCGCGACCAACAGCCTGGCCGTGGTGGAGGCGCTCGAGGGGCGCTTCGGCGATGCCCAGCAGCGCCTGCGGTCGCTGGTGGAGAACGAGAGCGCGGCGCCGAGGGACCGTCTCGACGCGGTCTTCGAGCTGGCGTCGGTGTTGCGGTCCGGAGGGCGGTTCCGTGAGGCCGAAAAGATGCTGGCGTCGCTCGAGGACGAACTCGAGGCGGAGCAGGTCCGCGAGGCAATGGCCCTGGCGGTGCGCGGCGACTGCCTGGCCGAACTCGGCGACGTCCGGGCGGCGCGCCGTCTGATCGATCGTGCCATCGAGCGCTCGCCCGGCGTGCCGACCCGCTACCTGGTGACCCGGGGGTTTCTGGAACTGCGGCTCGGCGATCTCGAGGCGGTGCGCGCGACAGCCTCGGCGGTGGCCGGCAACGCCCTGCCGGCCGACGACCCCGATCGCACCGAGGACAAGGCGGCTGCCTATCTCGAGGGGATGGCGATGCTGGCGGACGGGGAGGCCGGACGTGCAGTGGAGCGGCTGTCGCTGGCGGTGTCGTCCGAGGGCTACGAGTACGCTGTGTACCGCCTCGGCCTGGCACAGGCCTTTCTCGCCGCCGGGCGGTTGCCCGAGGCGATGGCCGCCGCGCGTCAGGCTGCGGAATCTCGAGACATGGCCGACCCTCGCCTCGATCTCATGCTCGACCGCGCCCGCGCGCGGCTGGTGCTGGCGCAGGTGTTGGACGCGATGGGCCGCCCTGACAAGTCGGCCGCCCAGGCCCGAGAGTTCCTCACCCTGTGGCGCGGCGCCGACAGTGGCCTGCCGGAGCTCGGCGAAGCGCAGCGCCTCGCCGACGGCCCCGGTTACGGCCTCCAGTTTTTCGGACTATCGCGGCGGCTGGGTGAGACCTCCCGGCCGCGCGCCGGCAACGCAGGTGCCGCCCTGGCCGTCGCCGTCGAAATCGTAGGAGTGGTCGCAGAGGATCTCGAAGTACTGTGTGAATCGGGTCGTCTGCTGACTCGAGACCGGGTCGAAACCCATCAGTTCCGCGTCGTGGATGTCGATTCTTCCGTTGCCATCCATGTCGACGAGGATATCGGGTGCAACTCCGTCGAGCATGAAGACCCGCACGGTCACGACGGTCTTATTGGCGATCGGGTCGATGTTCCTCGAGCCTCCGCCTTCCCAACACGTGAGGGGCCCGCCGTCCACCCGGTACAGGGCGTCGTTCGTTCCACACAACACCCCCGCATCGTCGACAGTCGGGAGGCTGATGTTGTTGTCAAACAGCACGACCGGAGCAAACACTCCATAAGGCACGTTCATGTGGGCCATCAACGAGGTCTCGCGGGTTCCGCCCATGAGTGAGTACGCCGCCGACTGGAAGAAACCGGCCATGTTCCACGCCTCGCGCGGTTCGATGAGGTCGAAATAGTCGGGCGCCGGCCCAGTCTCGCCCTCCGCAGGCAGGTTGAAACGAACTCCTGGCCCGTGGTCGGCCACCACCACCAAACCGGGCATGCGCCGCCAGCTTCCGTACCTGACGTCGTCACCGACCGTGCCGAGGTAGGGTCCGTAGGGCGCCAACTGCCAGCTCCCCGCCCACCTCCAGAGCAACGGCCGCTCCTCCTCGGTGTCTTCGATGGAACGACGTGCCGGTGCCGACGGGATCCATCACGCTCAGACCGGGCGTGAACTCGACCCAGGTTTCGTCCTTCTCCCAACGCAGGCTCTCCATCAGCCAGTCAGGGATGGATCCAGCACAGGGATCGATTCCCGCGGATTGCAGCGTCGGCCGCCAGTCGGGAGGGACGCAGTCGGGACTATCGGGATCGGGAGTCGCGCTGCAATAGAACGTGTGGAAGGTGGTGATCTGGCCCGAAAACGGGATGAACGAAGGACAGTGATCCGGGTCGTCGAAGACCAGGAACCCTTTTTTGTCCGTTCTCGGGAAATATGGAGGGAACCACTCGACTCCGATCCCGAGGAGCTCGCGGTTTCTTGCCTGCATGTCGACGGTCAGCTGCCAGCCGCTGTCGGGATGGATGCCGATCACCCAGGGGTTGGCATTGACCAGGTTGAGGCGCATCTCGGGACCCCAGGACCAGCCCTTTTCTTCTTGCGCCTGCGCTGGAAATGCGAGGGCTGCCAAGACCACGATCGCCACCACAATTCGAGCCATGTCCGTGCTGTTCGTGCGCCGGGCCGGCGCGATCGGAAACCTGAGTGTGAAGTGACGGATGCGTTGAAACATGACCCCTCCTTCGTGTTTGCGCGCGACAAGTATTTGGGCCCTCGAAGTGACCAGGTTCTTGATCAGAAGACTGCGTGATATGGAAAGTCTCGTTTCTCGACCGTATTTTGTCAAGTCGGCGAACACCGAAAAGATCTGATCGCGAGCCGGCTGGAAACGGGGGGTGTAGAATTCGCTGACGAACGAAGGAGGATCACCTATGTACGAAAAAAGCATCGATCTTCTCAACACCGCCATCGCCGATGAGCTGTCGGCCATCCACCAGTACATGTATTTCCACTTCCGGTTGGACGACCTCGGTTACGCGCCGCTCGCCAACCTGTTGAAGATGACCGCGATCCAGGAAATGCAGCACGCCGAGATGATCGCCGAACGCATCCTCTTTCTCGGCGGCGACGTCGAGATGAAGGTGGGTCGCGAGATCGAGAAGATCCACGACGCGGAAGGCATGCTCAAGAAGGCCGACGCTTTGGAGCAGGACGCCATTCAGATGTACAACCGCTTCGCCAACGAGTGCGCCCAGAACGCGGACTCGGGAACCAAGAAGCTCTTCGAAGAGCTGGTGGCCGCCGAGGAGGGCCACTGGGACCAGTTCGACCAGCAGTCGGAGCACGTCAAGCGCTTCGGGGAGCAGTATCTCGCCCTGCAGTCCTTCCAGGCCGGCCCCCCCGAGGGCGGCGCCGCGCAGTAGCGACGAATTCTCGGAACGAATGTCGTTCCTCAAAGCCGTAGGGGAGGGGTTTATCCCCTCCTCGCGTTCTCGATGGAACGTCGCTTCTGAACGCCGGGATGCCGGGCGGGGATAAACCCCGCCCCTACGGATATCAGGGCCGTTCGCAAACGACCGCGATGCCGATGAACGCCATGGGGAGGGGTTCGTCCCCTCCCGCTCTCGATCGAAAACCGATCTGCAAAAGAAAAAGCGGGCGCCGCAGCGCCCGCCTTGTTGTTTCGTTGCGAGTTGCTCAGTGCTTGCCGGGCGCAAGCGGCACGCCGCGCCGTTCATACGTGGCGTAGGCCTCGAGGGCGATCATCTGGCGGTCGTCGAGGGCGAGGGTCTCGCCCTCGAGCGGGTTCATGATGCACCAGTTGATCATCTCGCGGAAGGTCGCCACCCGTCCGAGCTGCTGTTGGAACTTGGGGTAGGTCTCGGGGTGGGTGTTGGCGGCATTGGGATGGCACTGGCCGCAGGCGACGCCGTTGGTGCCGAGCTCCGGGCTGCCCCACAGGGAGCGCCCCTCGGTGACCACCACCATGAACTCGCCCTGCCAACGTTCGACGTCGGTTTCGGTGAACTCGTCGGCCTGGAGGCCATAGCCGACCAGGATCGTCGCGGCGGCGACCAGGCAGATCGCGACCGGAAGGTTCTTTTTGAACATTGCTAGCCTCCTAGTACTGCGTTTGCGGCGGGATCCGGTCGGCCGGGTCCTGGTATTTCGTGTCCTCGGGCATGCCGGTCTTCGGGTTGTAGGCCACCGTTCGGTTGGTGTTGCTGTAGAGGTTGTACTCGAGATCGACGCGGCCCGTGTTCAAGTTGATGAACTGCCAGCCGGTGGCGTCGCGCTCGAAGAACGGGTTGGCCCGGTTCATCGGCACGGTGACCTTCGGCATGTGGCTCTCGGCCTGCGCATAGGATCTCGGGTAGGGCCACGGCCAGGCGGTGGCCATCACCGCGTTAAAGCTGATGTTGCCGATCTGGTTGTACTGGATCTGGTGGACGTGGCCGTACACCACCGTTGCATCGTTGAACGGCTGGAGGATGGCCTGCACTTCCTCGGCGTCCTCGGTCCAGAAGTTCCAGCCCTTGTAGATCTTCTGGATCGGGGAGTGGGAGAAGACCACGACAGGGGTGGTTTTTGCGACGCCCGGAGAGGTCCTTGGCGAGCCACTGGCGCTGCTTGTCGCCGACCATGAAGGGCGAACCGTTGGGGTTGTCGAGGCCGGCCATCTCGAGCATCCGCTGCTCAGGCGTAGGCCATCGATCGAACGTCCACTCGTCGTAGGTGAGAATGCTGTTGAGAACGATGAAATGCACACCCTTGTGGTCGAAGCTGTACCACTGGGGCCCGAAGAGCTCCGACCAGTACTCACCGAGGTCCAGATAATAGTCGTGCTCGCCCATGACCATGTGGGTCTTGTAGTTCAGCTTGGCGAGCATTTCGGCGCCGTGGTCGAGCTCGGGTTTGCTGCCGAGCTGGGCCAGGTCGCCGCCGAACATCACGAAATCGGGCCGGGGCTCCAGCAAATTGGTCTCGGCGACCGCACGGATCAGACCGCGGTCCCAGTTGTAGACGAAACGGGAACCCGAGATGTGTTGAATATGGGCGTCGGAGATGTAGGCGAAGGTGAAGTTCTTTGCCGGGTCGGCAAAGGCGAGCTCCACCATGCTGACGGGCAGGGCGCTGGCCGCGGCCACTGCGCCCGCACCTTTGATGAATCCGCGTCGGGTCAGTTTTGAGTCAGTCATTGTTGTACCTCTACTTCTCGTCGCCGGCTGCTTCGGCCGGCATCGCGAATTCAGGGCTGGTCAGGGCCTCCATGAACGCCACCAGATCGTCGATCTGGTCCTCGTCGAGATTGAGTGGTCGAATGCCGCCGGACAGGAAGTCGTTGACGGGATCGCCGACGTCGGTCACGCCGCCGTTGTTGTAGTGAATGACCACGTCCTTGAGGGTCTCGACGCTGCCGTCGTGCATGTATGGGGCGGTGACGGCGACGTTGCGCAAGGTCGGGGTCTTGAAAGACCCGAGATCGTCAAAACCGTGGCTGATGGCAAAACGACCCAGCTCGGACGTCTTCGGGTCGGTCAAGACCTCGACATCGACCTCGGACAGATTCATATCGGCCTCGATGAAATTCGCGGCGAGCTTGGGAACATCCGCTTGAATGTTGTTGATGCCGACCCCGATGTTGTGGAAGCGGTTGTCGGTGAAGAGAGCCTGCGTCTGCTCGACGACGTGGCAGGAGACACAGCGGCCCTGGTTGACGAACAGGTCGAAGCCGCGGATCTGCTGCTCGGTCAGGGCGTCCATTTCGCCGGCGAAGTAGTAACGGTCAAAAGGAGAATTCCCGGAGATCACGGTTCTCTCGAACGAAGCGATCGCGAGGGAGACTTCCCTCATCGTGATGTCCTCGCCCGATTTTCCGAAGACCGCCTTGAATGCCGCGGCGTACTCGGGGTCGGTGCGCACGATCTCGAGGATCGGGTCGTAGTTCTTGAGCCCGTGCTCCACCGGGTTGATGAACGGCTGCAGCGACTGGTCTTCGAGGTCCGGCGAGCGGCCGTCCCAGAACTGCGTCGTGAAGTAGGCGGAGTTGATCACGGTCGGTGAGTTGCGGGTGCCGGTGAGTTTGTCGATGCCTTCAGAGGTCTTCAGAGGGGTGTCCGTGAAGGCCTTTTTCTGGTCGTGGCAGGTGAAGCAGCCGACCTCACCCGTGGTGCTGAATCGAGTTTCGTTGTAGAGCTTTTCCCCGAGAGCGATCTTTTCAGGCGTCTGTGGATTGTCCTCCGGGATCGGCACCGGGGGCAGACCCAGCGGCGTCGACGGCTCCTGTCCGGCATTGCTGAGGGCTCCCGCCGCGGCCAGCAGGGCCGCGCCCAGGAGCACGATGAATATTCTTTTCCTCATTGCGAATCCTCCTTCTCTCGGTTTTCTCTGCAGTGTTGACAGATTCCCCTGATCTGAACGCGGTAGTCGCTGACTTCGAAGCCGAAGTCCGAGGTGTCGGGCATGATCAATCGGTTCAACCCGTCGTCCTCGAAGTCGAAGAACTCGTTGCAGTCGAGGCACACCAGGTGGTGGTGGATTTCGGTGCGCGGGTCGAAACGGGCGACCCTGCCCGGGTGGCAGGCCTTGGTGATGACCCCCATTCGAGCGAGGTGCTCGAGAGTTCGGTAGACCGTCGTGCGGGCGATACCTGGGAGGCGAGACTCGACGGCTTCGTAGATCTGGTCGGCCGACGGGTGGTTGTCGAGATCGAGGACCGTTTCGAGGATGATCCTGCGCTGCACCGTGAAACGCTCGCCGCGCTCGCGGCAGATGCGTTTGAATTCCTGGATGCGGTCTTCTTGTTTCGATGCGTCCATTTCCGCCCTGCTTGATCGAGATCGTGGGGTTTCAACTAAATGCTAATATGTAGCATTAAACTCTATTTGTCAACACGAATAACTCTCATCTCAGAACGGCATCAAGAGTGAGAATCGATCCAGCTTGAAGGCCTATAATCCGGGGGAGGCCGCTGCACCGGGATTTCAACCTCGGGTCGAGGCGCGGAGAACCGACGACCCGGAGAACCCGACCGCGGCCGCTGCGGAACCAGGACCACATTGACTGACAACGACATGATCACATCGGCCGTGCGCCGCTTCGCCAAACTCGGTGGGTTGGCGGGCCGGGTGGGGGCGTCGGTGATCGGCAGCCAGATTCTGGACATCGCCCGGTCCGGGCCCTCGAAGCAGATCAAGAAGACCGAAAACCTGGTCCACAATGCGGCCCGTATCGTCGAGACCCTCGGTGAGATGAAGGGCGCCGCGATGAAGATCGGCCAGATGCTGAGTCTGCACGACGGGATGCTGCCGCCGGAAGTTGCCGAGGTCTTGCGCGGTCTGCAACAGGAAGCGCCGAAGGTGCCTGCCGAGGTGATGGAGTTCGAGATCCGCGGTGCCCTCGCGAACTTCGACGAACTGTTTGAGAGCCTGGATTTCGACGCCTTTGCCGCGGCGTCGATCGGCCAGGTTCATCGCGGCAGGCTGCGGGACGGCCGCGACGTTGCGGTGAAGATCCAGTACCCGTTGATCGACCACATTGTCGAGGCCGACCTCAAGAACCTGAAGGCCCTGGTCCGAACCCTGCTCGCGATGATCTCCGACATCGATTTCGATCCGATCTGGTCGGAGCTCAACGACCGTTTGATGGAAGAACTCGACTACCAGAACGAGGCGGCCAATATCCGGCGCATGACGGAACTCCACGCCGACGTGCCGGATATCGTGATCCCGCAGGTGGTGGAGGAAGCGACCACCCGTAACATTCTGACGCTGGAATACGTGCCGGGCATGTCTCCGGACCGGGCGTGCGCGGCCGAACCGGGATTGAGAAACCGGTGGGGCGTCGTCCTGGCGGAGTTTCTGTTGCGCGGCCTCCTCGAACATCGTTTCTTGCACGCCGACCCGAACCTCGCCAATTTCGCCTTCCTCGAGGACGGCCGGGTGGTGGTGTACGACTTCGGCAGCGTCAAGCGGGTCCCGGAGGACATGGCAACCAGGTACGCCGAGCTGTTGGTGGCGACGGCACATGGGCGCGGCGACGAGATTGCTCGAATTCTCGTCAAGATGGGGATTCACATGAACGACGGATCACCGATGCCGTCGCCGGCGATCGACCCCTATCTCGAGTTGTTCAGTGAGGTCCTCAGGGCCTCACCGCCCTACACCTTCGGCGAGGACCCCGACATCTACCGCCGCCTGTTCGACATCGGCATGGACAACTGGCAGTACTCGATGGACATGCAGTTCCCCGAAGACGCCATTTTCATCAATCGTGCGCTGGGCGGGCACTTCGGCAACCTCGCGAGACTGGGTGCTTCCGGACCGTGGCTTGACCTCGTGTTCGAGGCGGTGGCTCGGAGGGGTATCGAGACGGACTGAGGCTGGATCAGGCCTGCACAGCGCCGTTCCAGATGCTCGACGGAAATGACTACTTCGCAGGCGCGCCGGCGCTCTGGGCCGCAACCAGTGCGTCGATCTGGCGCTGCAAATCCTGGTTGATCTGGCTCTGTTCGGCGAAGGCCCGACGCGTTGCGGCCATCTGATAGCGGACTTCCTTGCGGAAGTTGGTGGTTCGGTGTCCGTAGTCATTCGCCCTCAGAGTGTTGTACAGGGTGGTTCCCAGCAGGAACAGGATGACGATCGAGAGCAGCTTTGTTTTTCTATCGTCGGACATCTGGCCTCCTTCGATTGCATCGCGGCGCCGTTCCGAGCCCCGTGCCCGTCGGCTTCTTCCCTGAATCCATCATACCTTGTGAGCCGTCCGAGGAGCTCCGGGACCAGAACGTCTCGGCGGAGGAGGATCACACGGGCCCGCTGCAGGCCGCGCGTTCCCCGACCAGCCGAAGGTATTGATCTTCCAGGGAACGCAGTTCCTCCACCCGGTAAGCATCCGGCTCGGCCACGCGGGTGTCGCTGGCCTTGATGGTGACGGTCACGGGCTGCTGGGTTCCGGGGTTGTGGTCGGGCAGCCTGCTCAGGTTGATGTGGAGATCGATCTCGGCGCCGAGCACGTCCGAGTCGAGGCGGCCGAGGATGGCCCCCGAAGCCCGGTTCGCGCTGAGGACGGTTCCGCCGAGCCGGCCCACCGCTGTCTGCGCAGAGACCCACACCGTGTCGAAGCGGTCCTCGCAGTCCGCCCTGAGGGTCGGGGCGCCGCCCGTGGTGGCGCAACCAGCGGCTGCACACATGAGTGCGACGAGTATGAGGTGGCGCATCGGGGTCCTCCTTGACGGGCGCCCGGACAGCGTACACTGAACCCCGGGAGGGTGCCATGACGACCCCGCACATCCAGACGCTCGACCTCGAGTTCTTCGGCGCGACGGAGATCATCGCGTCATTCCTGGTACCGGTGGAAGAGGGGTTCGTGCTTTTCGAAACCGGTCCTGCCAGCTCGGTGAAGGTTCTCGAACGGCGGGTGAACGACGCCGGTTTCGAACTCGGTCAGCTGCGCGCGATTTTTGCCACCCACGTCCACCTCGACCACTCGGGAGGCGCCGGCGTTCTCGCGCGGAAGACCGGGTGCAAGGTCTTCTCGCACCCGGCCGGTGCTCCCCACCTGGCCAACCCCGGCGACAAGCTTCTGCCCTCCGCCGAGCGGATCTACAAGGACATGATGGTGCCGTTGTGGGGCGTCACCGAAAGCGTTCCGGAAACCCAGCTTCGCTCGGTCGAAAACGGTGAGTCGATCAACGTGGGGGGGCTTGAAATCGTCGCCCACCACACCCCGGGTCACGCGGTCCACCACGTCGCCTGGCAGATCGGAGATGCGGTGGCCACCGGTGACGTGGGAGGAGTCCGTTTTCCCGGGGCGACCCACGTTCTGCCGCCCATGCCCCCACCCGATATCGAGATCGAGGACTGGCGCGCGAGCCTGGCGTTGTTGCGCCGCCTCGCGCCGTCGCGGTTGTTGTTGACCCACTACGGCGCGTTCGACGATCCCGCCCGCCACCTCGACGAGCTCGAAGACCGCCTGCTCGGCTGGACCGAAACCGCGCGGCGGGTGGTCGCAGAGGGAGGTGACCGCGAAGCGTTGGGGAAGGCGCTTGCGGCGCAGGACGAGCGTGAAATGGAAATCTCGCGGGTCCCGCCCGAGGCGGCAGCGAGGTACCGCAAGCTGTGCCCGGTGAAAGAGAGTTCCGCTGGGCTGTTCAGGTACTGCACGAAGGTGTAGACGGAAACCACGCTGTTCCAGATCGCCAGGAACATTTGAACGACTCTGAAGGTGGGCTGAAGCCCACCCTACCGGCCCACTCGGTCTGTGACTCCGAAGTAGGGTGGGCCTTGGCCCACCTTCAGTCCCGCCGTCGGAGAGCAGACTGCAGGACCGACCCTTCGCGGTTCAAGATCTGCGTGACCCGAGCCGATGACGGACACCTCCGCCGCACGGGTCTCGTATCCACACTTGCCTCCCGCGAGGACATCGAGAAAAGCATGAGTTCGGGGGACTGCTGGGCGCGAGCTCCGAAGGAGCGACAGGCTGTAGCCTGGGGCGTGAGCCCCAGGAAAACGGGGAAGAAATCATACAAGCCGCGGAGCGGCGACAGATGTCCAGGGCTACGGTCGCCGGCGGGCCGACGGCCGGAGCGGCTCGGGAGGGGTCGGACGGAGCCCCACCTTCCATGCCCCTCGTCCGTGGGTGAAGGCGAAGAGCAACGGAGCACCGCCGGTGTCGGAACCCAATGCCAGCCACTCGGTCACGACACTGGCGAAACCCGTGTTCTCCACCGCCCAGGTGGCACCTCCGTTGCGGGAGAGGAAGACGCCGAGATCGGTACCGAGATAGAGGCGTCGGGGGTTCTCGGGGTCGACGACGATACAGTGAACCGGGATGTCGGGAACCGACGATGCGCCGGTGCCGTCGATGGCCTCCCAGGTCACGCCGGTGTCGGTGGACCGCCAGACGTGCATCCCACCGAACTCGGCGAAGGTGGCGTACACGACACCCGGTGACGAGGGGTCGAACGCGATGGATGTGACGAATCCCAAGCGGGGGCGACTGTTCTCCCACGAAGTCGAGGCGTGCGCAGACAGTGCCCTCGTGGATCGGTAGATGAAACCGTCGGTCGTGCCCACCAGCACTGACTGCGAGTCTCCGGGCTCGACGGCGATGGCGCTCACCTGACCGGTTCCCAGTGGGGTCTGACTCGCCGCGGCCCAGAACTCGGCGCCGTTGTCGGTCCGCCACAGTGTCCGGCCACCGGTCCAGAGGCGCTCGGGGTTGTTGGGGTCCATGGTGAAGGGGGTCACGAAGAGGAAGTTGGAGCGATCCTCGGTGACTCCATCCACTGCAAACTCATACTCGACGCCGCCGTCGATGAATTTTCTGAAGCCGAAGCGTTGACTCTCGGCATAGATGATGTCGGGGTTCGTCGGGTTCACGGCCACGTAGCCACCGTCGCCACCCGAAATGCCTATCCAGCCGTCGTTGCCCCATGCCTCGGTGCCCATGATGGTGCCGTTGTCCTGGGTGCCGCCGAGGTAGGCCACGCCGTCCGGGAAAGGTGCACCATGGTAGAACTGCGTGATCCCGAGATTGTGGTTGAGCGGTGTGAAGACCACCTCGGACCGTGAGGGGTCGCAGATGGCGTCCTCGTCACGGCCGATGACGGCGCCGGGGTTGTCCGTCCTGAATACGCCGCCGTCGTTGGCCGCGAGCATGGTGGTGTTCGTGACCCCGTCGTAATCGGGGTGGAAGACGATCGCGTGCTGGTCGGCGTGGGCGAAGCTGGGGAATCCCGGGTCGGCTCGCCCCCACCAGTAGGAGGCGAGACCCCAGTTGCGGCCCCCGTCGTCGGAGCGGAAGAGGTCGACGCCCGCTGCCCATACGATGTTGGGGTCGACGGGGTCGACGGCGATCACGTTGCAGTACCAGCCCATCGGGGTCCACGAATTCTGATTCCCCCATTCGCACTCCACGTAGGAGGCGCCGACGGGGTTCGTGAGCAGCAGGGTGTTGAGCTTTTCTGCATTCGTATTGTCGACGCGGATCTGCCAGGAACCCGGGTCGCCGCCGGCGTTGGAGCGGTAGACCGCGTGCAACGCCTGCTCGTAATGGCCGCCGGGCCCGGGCACGTTGGAAGCGGACAGCGCATAGATGACGTTCGGTGAGGACGGGGCGATGGCCAGGGTGGTGCGGCCCATTCCGGGTTGCGAGAGCACCGGCTCGAACGAGGCGCCTCCGATCTCACGCAGTCGATAGACGGTGGCCTGTTCAAAGGTGCCGCAGGAGGCGAAGATCCGTGCCACCGAGAGGTCGGTTCGAATCGCGAGATCCAGACACCCACCGTTGACCTCCGGATCGAGGATTCGGTCCCAGGTCCGCCCCCCGTTTTCGGAAAAATGGACTCCGGTGCGAGTCGCGGCGTAGACGTGATCCGGGTAGCGAGGGCTGATGATCAGATCGTTGACCCAGTGGAAATCTTCGCCTGTGGTGGATGGCAGCCGCTCCCAGGATGCTCCGCCGTCCGTGGTTCGATAGATCCCGGCGCCTCGCAACGGCAGCCAGGTGCCGCGTACGATCTCACGATAGTGACCCTCGCCGGTTCCCACAAGCAGGGTCTCCGGGTCTTCCGGATGCATGGCCATGGAGTTGACGGCGATGTTGGAAAGGTCATCGGCGATCGGCAGCCACGACTGGCCGCCGTCGACGGTCTTCCAGACGCCCCCCGATACGCCACCGGCATACATGATGTCCGGATCGCCGGGGTGGATGACAAGGGTGCGTGTTCGGCCGCCGATGTTGCCAGGCCCCACGGGGGTCCACTGGTCGAGGGCGCGAACGGCGACGGACTTCTCGCTTGAACGGACGTCCGTGACGGCTCTCCGGGTCACGTGTCGGCCCAGTCGCGTCGAGTAGCGGGGCATGGATTTCATCCGGGCTCGAGCCAGGTCATAGGCCGCCGCAGGGTCGTGATTCGAGGTGGGTCCCCTCCGCTTCATCGCTGCGAGTTGCATGGCTGCGCCGGGCTCGTCAAATGCGGGGCCGGGCCGGACGGGTGGTGGGGTGGGGGCAACCGACAATCGATTCGCGGTCAGGAGAGAACATCGCAAAGGTGGCGGCGAGCGCCACAGCAGACACGGCAGCAACGGCGCGAGCGATGGTGAACATGTTCACTCCACGTCGTGGTTCTCTTGATAGTACGTGATTCCGACGCCATAGAGTTGCGGGCCCCGCCGCAGGAAGGCTGTGGGTTGAGATGACCGTTCGAGAAAAGCCCGCTTCTCCTGGGGCCCTTCCGTGAGGAGCCACCCGCAACATTGTTGGCCCGGATCACCTTGGCGACGACTCTGGCCGAGCTTCCAACAATGTTGCAAGTGAGGCTCCTGCAGAATTCGAAAAATACCGCCGAAATCGGACGTATCACGCCTGATCGAGATCGGGCGGCACAGGTGCCGCCCCTACCCACAGAGGATATTCCCTTGTAGTGGCGGGGCCTGCCCCGCCTTTGAATGTGAATATTGCAAGAGGCTCAAGTGGCACCTCCGCCGCACGCGTGGCAGGCGGGACGCCTGCCCCACAAGGACCGATCTTGAGAGATCGTGGGGCCAGCCTGCCTGTCGCGGCGTAGCCGACCCGGCTGCCGTTTGCGATGGAATTCAAAACTCAAAACTCAAAACTCAAAATTCAAGCCTCGCTCCCTGCTACCATGACCGGGTTCGGAGGTGTTCGATGGCCAAAGCGCGGACGGTTTTTCTGGGTGCCGGGTGCCTGCTGGTTGTTCTCGGCGTCATCATCATGGTGGTGCTGGTGCGGGGGCTTGCCGCCCCGTCGCTTCCCGGAGAGATGGTCGTGTCGCTGCGGTTGGCGGGGCCGATCGCCGAGGTGACCGCGGAGGACCCGTTTGCCGAACTGATGGGCGACCAGGCCACCAGCCTGAGCAATCTGCGGAGCGCGTTGAACCGGGTTGCAGAGGACGATCGGGTTCGTGGGCTTCGCTTGCGCATCGACAGCATCGGCGGCGGTTTCGCGACCGCGCAGGAACTTCGGTCGTTGATCGCGAGGGTGGGCGCCGCCGGGAAGTGGACCGCGGCCTACATGGACACCGCTGGTGAGTTCATGCCCGGCAACCTGGTCTACTACGTCGCGTCGGCCTGCGACGAGGTGTCCATGAACCCGCAGGGCGACCTCAACCTGATCGGTCTCTCCTCGCGGACGCTGTTCGTCCGGGGGACCTTCGACAAGTTGGGTATCCAGGCCGAATTTCCCGGGCGAGGCGACTACAAGACCGCGCGCTTCATGTACACGGAGAAGGAGTTCACCCCCGAACAGGAAGAGATGACCGGGTGGTTGATCGATTCCCTCATGGAGGAGTTGACCGAAGGCATCGGAGACAGCCGTGGGATGACCGCTGAGGAGGTGCGGAACCTCATCGACCGCGCGCCATTCATCGGCGAGGAATCGGTCGAGGCCGGCCTGATCGACCGCCTTGAAGACTGGACCTCCTTCAACGAGCGCCTCGACGAACGCGATCCCGGCGCGAAAGAGATCGGTGTTCGGGCCTATCTGCAACAGAGCGCCAAGGTCCACAGGGGCCCGAAGATCGCGGTCGTCACCGGTGTCGGTGCCATCATGCGCGGCTCGAGCGGCGACAGCGTCAACCCGCTGCTCGGCGGCGAAATCATGGGGTCGGAGACCATGGCCAAGGCCTTCAGGGATGTCGGCGACACGCCCGGCGTCGAGGCCGTCGTCTTCCGGATCGATTCGCCCGGCGGCAGCGCGATGGCGTCGGAGATCATCCGCCAGGAAATGCTGAGGGTTGCGGCTGAGGTGCCGGTCGTCGTCTCGATGGCGAACGTGGCCGCGTCGGGCGGCTATTGGATCACCTGCGGTGCGCAGCGGATCGTCGCCGAACCGGTGACTCTGACCGGGTCCATCGGCGTGTACGCCGGCCACCTCAACACCTCCGGATTCTGGTCGGACAAGCTCGGCGTGACCTACGGCAGGATCGATGCGGGAACCAACGCCAATATCTACGGAGAGCTCGAGAACTGGACCGATGAGCAGCGCGCGATCATCGATCGCATGCTGGACCGGATCTACGACGATTTCGTGGGTCGGGTGTCGGCGTCAAGGGGCATGACGCCCGAAGCGGTGGACGCGATCGGTCGAGGTCGTGTCTTCACCGGCGTCCAGGCCCTCGAAAACGGGCTCGTCGACGTGCTCGGCGGGTTTGACGAGGCGCTGGCCGAGGCCAAGATGCTGGCCGATATCGACCCCGACACCGAGGTCGAGTTGGTGTATTTTCCGCGGCCGATGTCGTGGTGGCAGGAGCTGACCAGAAAGCGCGGTTCCGACCAGGTCACCCTCGAGGCCAAGGTCGAGTTCCTCCAGCAGTGGATGACCAGCGGCACCCTCGCAACCCCGGGGGTCGTCTGGATGCCGCCGATACTGATTCAGTAGTTCTTAGTTCTCAGTTTTGAGTTTTGAGTTCCGGCCCGTCCGGCAGCCGGGGCGGCTGCCCCACAATCTTGCATGATCGGCCCTTGTGGGGCAGGCGTCCCGCCTGCCATGTCGGTGGGTCCGCGTGCGGCGGAGGTGCCATTCTTGACATTGTTTGATTGGTGAGCGCTGAGGCACCCGTGAATTTATGGGCAAACAATGTCTAGGGTGGCTCCTCTCGGGAAGAGTGCTCGCAAAGTCGGGCGTGCCAAGTAACTGTTAGCCGGCTTTCCCAATCACAACCGTCACTCGCCCGCGAGTCACCTCGTTCCCCGAGGCGTCGCGCACGACCACCAGCCCCTGAAGCTCACCGTCAAACCCGGGCGCCGGGGGCTCGCAGCTGCCCTCGGCGGTCACCGTGCCGCGCGCCTTTTTCACGAACTCCGACTCGAGGCGGACCGGGATCATGCGGGTGCCCGGGTGCATGGAGGCGATGATCGCGAGGCTGCCGGTGAGCTCGATCAGGTTGGTCAGCGCCACCGCGTGGATCGATCTCAGGTGATTGCGGACGCTCTTGCGATCGCGCATCGCGACCACCGATCGACCCGGTTCCAGCTCCTCGATCCGAGCGCCGATGGTGCCCGTGTAGGGGGCGAAGCGGCCCACTGCCCGGCTGAAGAGCCAGCGGCCGAAAGTCGAGCCCTTCGCGCGATTCCACCTCTCGATGACCGTCTGTTCCATCCCCGGCATGCGGCCTCCCTGTATCGGCTCCTGACATTCTACGCCACCGCAGTGGGCGGCGTTGACAGGCCGGGAGACCCGTGGTCCCATGGAGGAACCGCGATGCGTGAAGCACTCCAAACCGGATCCCGGATCATCATCTGCCGAGGCGCGCGGGCAGCCGAGCGTCGTCTGTTCGAAGTGATAGAGGAGAATGGTGCGTCCGATCTCGAGGCGCTCGAACGCCCGATCCGGATCGTCGTCCCTTCGAAGAGCCTGCGCCGGCATCTCCTGCGCACGATCGCCCGGCGGAGGGGGGCGGTCGCCGGGCTTCAAGTGCAGACCCTTTTCGGTTTTGCTCTCGAGGTTCTGACCAGATCCGGACGATCCGTACCACCCGGCGATGCGGTCTTCGAACTCGTGGTGCGGCGCCTGGCGGCCGCCGACCCGGCGCTCAACGAGTCACTCGGGGGATTGCGCGACGGCTATGATCCTGTCGTCGGAGCCGTTCGCGACCTGCTCGATGCCGGCTTCGAACCGGGCCACTTGGAGGGGGTGCTCGAGTCCCTTGACGATGTGGCGCGGGATCTCGCACCGGGTCGAGTGGAACGCACGCGCGCCGTGGTGAGACTGGCGGCCATGGTCTGCGAGTTGGGCGAGGACCCGGGCCCGGCGCGATCGATGCAGGCTCTGCAGTGGGCCGGGGAAAGCCTCGCAAAGAACGGGCCCTCGGTCGCTCCGACCCGCCACCTGTTTGTGCACGGGTTCGCAGACGTCACCGGAGTGGCCGCCGACCTCCTTGCCGCGGCGGTGAGGGTGTTCGACACCACGGTCCTTCTCGATCGGCCGCCGGACCCCGCGAACCGGGAAGCCGACGACCTCGGTGGGGTGTATCTGAGTCGGCTCGAGGAACGGTTGACCCACCTCGGTCGAGAGACCGATCTCCGGCTCGAATCTCCACCGCGGCTCGTGCTCGTGGAGGCGCCGGATCGCGAGGCCGAGGCGCGGTGGGTGGCCGAGGAAATTCGAGGTCTCCTCGAAAACGGAGTCACGCCGGAGGAGATCGGTGTGGTGGGTCGGACCCTCGATGGTCTGGTGCTGCCCCTGCGACGGCACCTGAGGCGTCTCGGTGTTCCGTTTTCGGGTATTGGGGCGGGTGTTCCAGGCGCTTCCCCGAGGCACACGATACTGCGTCTGCTGGAGCTTCTTCGCCAGGGCCCGTCGTGCGGCGCCGACCTCTGGATGGAGGCCTGCGCGGGCGAGGGCGGGACGACCGAGCTCCTGCTCGGACTCAGGGTGCTCGGTGTCCTCAGGTTGTCGGATCTGGCCGCTCTGCGAGCGGGTGCCGTTCCTTCGAACGGGGTCCGGCTACCGGTCGATCTTGGACCGGACGAGGACGGCGAGGAGCCCGGCACCGCGAGAAGGTTGTCCGCTGAAGTCCTGCGCGAGGCGGTGGCACGTGCCGGTCGGGTGGTCTCGGCTCTCGATCGACGGCCCGAAAAGGGACCGGCGGCGGTCCACAGGCGGCACACGTTGGCCCTTCTCGACGCTCTGGGTTGGGGCGAAGAATCCCCCGGGCGCGCCGAAGTTCAAGAGGCGCTCGAGAGAATCTGCCGTGAAGTTCCCGACGACCTGATGGTGACCGCTGCGGAGTGGCAGCGATTGCTCGGCGACCGCATGCAGAAGATCGGTGAGGTGGCGATCGGCGGCGAGGGTGCGGGGGTCCAGGTCTTGACCGTGATGGAGGCCCGCTCGCGCACCTTTTCGCACCTTTTTGTAATGGCCTGCAACCGGCGCCTCTTTCCGCGGGTCGTTCACGAAGACCCGATGCTGCCGGAGGCGGTCCGGACGAGGCTCGCCGCCACCGTGCTGCCCGAGATGCCGGTGAAGGGGCGGAGTGCCGACGAGGAGCGCTATCTCTTTGCCCAACTCGTGTCGTCGTCGCCGTCGGTCCACCTCTCGTGGTCCGGGTTCGGTCCGGACGGCACCATGACGGCCTCGCCATTCGTCGATCGGCTGCGCCTTCGCACCGGGGCCGGAGAGCCGATGCGGGCGCCTCAGTTGTGGAGCCAGGAAGCGGGCCGCGATCATCCACGGACTGCCTACGAATTGGCGATTCTCGCGGCGCCGCGTGCAGACTCGAACGTTTTGAAGCGCCTGCTCGAGGCGGCCGTCGATGAGGGTCGGATGGACGCCGCCTCAACCGTCGCAACGGTGTCGCCGGTAGCCGTGGCAGCGGCCAGACTCAGCGTGCTCGAAGCGGTGGAGCGGCCCCGGGACGCGGCGATCTCCCCGTGGTTCGGGTTCACGGGCGCCGGTCGAGGTGATGCTGGCCAACCCCTGTGGGTGACCCACGCCGAGGGGACCGGCACCTGCCCGTGGCGGGAATTCGTCGAGCACGGGCTCGGCGTCTTTCCGATGCCTGACCCGCTGCTCGGCCTGCCGGGGATCGACGGCCCGTTGGTCGGGCAGGTGGTGCACGGGGTCCTCGACCAGATCGTCGATCGTGGCATCGCAGATCCCGAGCGGGTCGGGGCCGCGAGGCTCGACGAGTTGGCGGGAGGCCGTCTGGTGACGGTGGTCTGGCCGGACGAGGCGGTATTCGAGGAGATCCTGGCGGCGACCGCCTCCCGCGTGGCGGAACGGGCCGGCCTCGGACCGGTCGGAATGGCGCCGTTGTTGGCGGCGCGTGCGCGCGGTTATCTCGAGGTCGAACGGGAGCTGGAGTGGACGGGCGGAGCGCTGTCGGGCGTTCTCGGATCCGAGGTCGAGGGCGCGGCGGAGATACCCGGTGTGGACCGAAAGCTGGCGTTCCGCGCCGACCGGGTCGATGGTCTTGGCGGTGCGATCAAGCTGGTCGACTACAAGGCGTCGCAGCCGGTTTCGGATGCCAAGAAGGAAGTTACCAGACGCAAACACATCGAAACCTCGATTGCACGCGGGCGGCGCCTGCAGGCGGTCGCCTACGCGTCGGCCGCAGGGGTCGAAAGCGCGCGGGGAGCCTACCTCTTCCTCAAGCCAAACGAGGAGTGGGCGGAGGAGGTGCGGGTCCTTGCCCTCGGCGGGGACGACGAGAAGGCGGCCGAGCTGTTTGAAAACGCGGTGCAGACGATCGATCGGGCGCGAGAGTCGGGAATCGCTTTCCCTCGCCTCGAGGAGGCCGACGGTAAGTCGGCGGGGCACTGCCTCTACTGCGCGGTGGCCGAGGCGTGTCGCCGCGATGACTCGGCCTTCCGCCGTGACCTCGTGCGATGGATGGGCGCTTCGAATGAATGCGGCGTGGCGGCGGATGCCGCCCGCGATCTGTGGTGGCTCGGTTTCGAACGACCGGAGGTGGACGGGTGACCGTGAATGCCACCGATCCGGTCGAGGCCGACCGCCGATCGCGGCGGTTCGCTCAGAGCGAGTTCGAGCACCCGGTCGTGGTCGTTGCGGGCGCCGGCACCGGGAAGACCGCGCTGCTGGTCTCGCGGGTGGTGGCGTGGTGTGCGGGCCCGGGTTGGCAACGGCACGCCGAGACCGGGCTCGACGACTGCGCGGTCGCCCGACGGGTGATCGAACGGGTGGTCGCGATCACCTTCACCGAGGCTGCCGCGGCCGAGATGGCTCACAAGATCGGCACCGCCTTTCTCGCGCTGGCGTGCGGCGAGAAACCTGTGGGGTGGGACCCCGAACCGGGATTGCTGCCGGACGAGAGTGAGGAGGAGAAGCGGCGAGCGCTGGCCCTGTCCGAAGAGAGCCACCGGCTGGTGGTCTCGACCATCCACGCCTATTGCCAGCGTCTTCTCTCCACCTACCCGCTGGAATCCGGTCTCCACCCCAGGTTCGAGGTCGATGCCGACGGTTCGCGCATCCGGGACCTGGTGGAAGAGGCGCTGGAGGAGACCTTGCGGGAACTCGGTGGGGCGGCCGGCGGGAGTTGGCAGCAGCTCGCGGCCGAAGGCGTCGCCCCGGCGACCATCGTCGATGCGGTGTGCGCGCTGGTGGAAGCCGGCGTCGAACCCGAATGGCTCGCGCGCGACCCCTTCGATGACGCAGGGGCGCCGGTTCTCGCGGCCCGATTGCGCTGTGCGAGCGACACCTTCCGCGGTCTCGTGGGCGATCGCCTGGCCGGGGTCCGGGGCGAGGTCAGTGTGCTCACCGGGGGTGTGGGAGAACAGGTGGCGGCGGGCCTTCCGCCGGTGGGCGACGAGGTGTCGATGCTCGATCTCGTGGGGGTGGCCGCCGCGGTCGATCCGAGGGCCATCGAGCGGCTGCGCAAGTGGTCGAGGCTCGGCTTCACCGATGGCGAGGGCGCGGCCTTCGAGGACATCGGCGAAGAGGTGGCGCCGGCATCCGGCGAATTGGCGGCGGTGTTGGCACCGCTTGCCGATCCGCACCGCGAAGGGTTGGCGGCCGCACGGGCGGTCCTCTCTCCGCTGCTCGCGGCCGTCCAGGAACGCCGCCGAGCCGAAGGTCTGGTGACCTTCTCCGATCAGCTGCGTGCCGCCGCGAATCTCCTGGCCGATTCGCCGGGCGTTCGCTCGGAGGTCGTGCGCGGCATCGACCACCTCCTGGTCGACGAGTTCCAGGACACCGACGACGTCCAGTGCCGGTTGGTCGAAATGCTGGCCCTGGCCGATGAACCGCCGCGGCGTCCGTCGTTGTTCATCGTCGGCGATCCGAAACAGTCGATCTATGCCTGGCGCAGCGCCGACCTCGCGGCATACCACCGCTTTGTCCGGCGGGTGCTGGAAGCCGGGGGGAAGACCGTCGACCTGGTGCAGAACTTCCGATCGGTGACGCCGATCCTCGATGAAGTCGAGCGCCTGGTGGCGCCCGTCATGGAGCGGGAGACGGGAATCCAACCGGCCTTCCAGGCGCTCGAGGCGACCGAAGGCCGGCGTGGAGTCGCGGGGGTCGACGCAAGCGGCTGGAAGACGGTGGAACACTGGGTCGCCTGGCCGGATGGGCCGGATGGCGTGGCGCCGGAGAAGGGCAATGCCGACAACGGGACCTCGGCCCTCGAAGCGCGGGCGATTGCAGCAGATATTTCCCGTCTGCATTCCGAGAGCGTGATCGGCCGTTGGGGCGAGGTGGCCGTGCTGCTGCGGGTGACCACCGCGCAGGAAGTCCTCCTCGAGGCCCTGCGCGAGGCCGGCGTTCCCTACGAGGTGGCTCGCGAACGCGATTACTACCGCCAGAGGGAAGTTGTCGAGCTGGCGGCGCTGGTGCGAACCGTCCTCGAGCCCGCAGACGTCCTGGCTCTGCTGACCGTGTTGCGCAGCGACGTGGTCGGCGTGCCCGACGCCGCATTGGCGCCGTTGTGGCGTGCCGGCCTCCCGGCTCGGATGGCCGGTCTGACGGGTCCGGATCGTGCGGTGATCGACGCGGTCGACGCATCGGTCGAGGCCGCCAGGGTGGCGACCCCGGCCGATGCCCCGGGCATCGGCGAGGTGCCGGGCTGGCCGGACGCGGTCCGCGCGGCTGCCGCGACCATCGCCGAGTTGCGGCAGTCGCTGCGGTGCGACCCTCCCGATGTGTTCGTGGAAAAGATCCGGACGCTGTGGTTGGCGGAGGTCACAGCGGCCGGGCGCTATCTCGGTGGATTCCGGCGGGCGCGGATCGAGCGGTTCCTCGCCGACCTCGAGGCCACTCTCGTGACCGGCGAAAAGGGCGGTGCCGACCTCGCGCGTTTTCTGCGGCTGGCGGTCTCAGAGGGCGGCGAAAGCCGGGTCCCGACGCCCCCCGATCTCGAGGTCGACGCCGTCCACGTGATGACGATCCACAAGGCCAAGGGGCTCGATTTCTCGCACGTTTACGTGGCCCAGATCCACAAGGGAGGCCGCGGCGGCGGCAGACGCGCGGCCGCCGAGGTGCGGACCTTCGACGGGATGCCGGAATACCGGCTCTTCGGATGGTCGTCTCCGGGCTTCGCGTCGGCCGAGTGGGAGTCCGAACGGAAGACCAGGGCCGAGCTCGTACGCCTTCTCTACGTCGCCACGACCCGGGCGAAAAACCGCCTGGTCCTCTCCGGGGGGTGGAGGGCTCCCGGCCAGCACAAGTCGCCGAAGGCGGCGACGACATTTGCCGATCTCGTGAGCCGACGCCTCGACACGGATGCGGTGGGAGCGCAGATCGGGCTCGCGGCCGAGCGCGCGGCGGGTGACGCCCCCCATTTGATGCGAGTGATGCCGGCGTTTGCGGATATTGCGGTGGAGGCCGAACCTGTCCGACGCGTCGGGGAAAGCGTTGAGGGGATCGAAGAGCGCTTGCAGCGCGCGCAAGATCTGGCCGCTGCGCGGGCGGCGTCGGTCCACCGGATGGCGCAGCCGGTCTTCCGGTCGGCCTCGGCCGAGGCCCACGACCGCCTGCGCAGCGCCGAGGCCGAAGAGGTGGAATCGGTGGGGGAGGGGCCATCCGATCGAAGGGCGGCGATGGCCCTTGGAACCGCTGTTCATTCAATGATGGAAGATCTCGATCTGGACGCCGCTCTGCGGCCGCAGGTCGCCGGCCACCGCGACCGGATCCTCTCGGAACTTGCGCCCTTCGACGATGCGAAGACCCGGGCGGAAAACCTCATGACGCGTTTGGCAGAGGGTTCGTGTCTCACCCGGTTGGAGGCCATCGCCGATCGCGTGCTGGCGCGCGAGCTGCCGGTGATGCTGTGGTCGGAGGAACCGGGCGCCGCCGGTGCCGTGGTGTCCGGCATTGTTGATCTCGTCTACCGCGACCCCGAAGACGATCGCGTCGTGGTGGCCGACTACAAGACGGACCATGTCGAAGGCGAAGAGGCGATAGCGGAACGAGCCGAAGTGTACGAGCCTCAGGTGCGCACCTACGCCCGCGCCCTCCGCGAGGCCCTCACTCTCGATCACGAGCCCCGCGTCGAGCTGTGGTTCCTCGCTGCGGATCACATCGTGCGATTTTGAACCGGCCCGTGACGGCGTCGCGCCACCCCTTTTTCGTGAGGCCCGGCCATGCGCCGGTCCTCACGAAAAAAGGCATGAAAAAACCCGACGAAACCGCCGGGCTCTCGTAGAGAGAAACTCCTCCTCCCTCACTACGAAGTTGGAATTATAGCGGGATTTTCTCGAAGTCAAGTGTTTTCGCCTCGTGGTGCGTGATTCCGAGGTCCTCAAATGCCAGCGTTTGGCTATCTGCAATGAGCTCTTAGCTATTCGCCGCGCCTCATCCAGGATTTGAAATCACGCGGGCGGGGATAAACCCCGCCCCTACGGGTTTCAGAAACGGATCAAGGCTGGAACAATACATACCGTCCTCAAAGTCGTAGGGGAGGGGTTTATCCCCTCCCTTTCGGGTCTCTCTGCGCCGCGAGTCTGTTCCCGTACTGGATTCCATGGAGGCAAAGAAACGCCCCCGGAATCCCGGGGGCGTTTGCTGACTCTTTCGACAGTCCGAAAGCTAACCGCTAACCGCTCTCAAACCATCGACTCGGACTCCATTGCCCGCTTCATCGTCGTGCCGATTTCCGCCGGGGTCGCTGCAATGGCGATGCCCGCCGCCTGGAGAGCTGCGATCTTGTCGGCCGCGGTGCCCTTGCCGCCGGAGATGATGGCGCCGGCGTGGCCCATGCGGCGGCCCGGAGGCGCCGTCTGGCCGGCGATGAACGCCGCCACTGGTTTGGTGCACGAACTGCTCGATGAATGCGGCCGCGTCCTCCTCGGCCGAACCGCCGATCTCGCCGATCATGACGATGGCCTCGGTCTGCGAATCCTCCTCGAAGGCCTCGAGGCAGTCGATGAAATTGGTGCCCGGCAGGGCGTCGCCGCCGATGCCGACGCAGGTCGACTGGCCGAGGTTGAGGGCGGTCAGCTGGCCGACCGCTTCATAGGTCAGGGTGCCGGAGCGCGAGACCACGCCGACCGGACCGGGGATCGAGATGTGGCCGGGCATGATGCCGAGCTTGCACTCACCTGGTGTGATGATCCCGGGGCAGTTGCCGCCGATGAGGCGGGTGGGCAAGCCCTGGAGGATGCGCTGGACGCGGATCATGTCGCGCGCTGGGATGCCCTCGGAGATGCAGACCACGACCTCGATGCCGGCGTCGGCCGCTTCGAGGATCGCATCGGCCGCAAACGGAGGCGGCACGAAGATCAAAGACGCATTGGCGCCGGTCTCGCGGACCGCGTCATCCATGGTGTTGAAGACGGGCACGCCGTCGACCTTCTGGCCGGCCTTGCCGGGTGTCACGCCGGCGACGATCTTGGTTCCGTACTCACGGCACTTCGCAGCGTGGAAGGTGCCCTCTTTGCCGGTGAGACCCTGGACGACGACCTTGGTTTCGGAGTTGACCCAGATACTCATGACGCACCCCCGACCGCTGCCACGACTTTTTCGGCTGCGTCGGCCATCCCTTCGCCGACGATCAGGTCGATTCCGGACTCAGCGAGCACCCGCCGGCCCTCTTCGACGTTGGTGCCTTCGAGGCGGACCACCAGCGGGATGCTGAGCTTGACTTCCTTTGCCGCGGCGACGACCCCGCGCGCCACCATGTCGCAGCGCACGATCCCGCCGAAGATGTTGACCAGCACGCCCTTGACCGAGGGGTCGGAGAGCAGGATGCGAAAGGCCGCGGCCACCCGCTCCTGTGAGGCGTCGCCGCCGACATCGAGGAAATTGGCCGGTTCGCCGCCGCAGTGTTTGATGATGTCCATGGTCGCCATGGCGAGCCCGGCTCCGTTGACCATGCAGCCGATGTTGCCGTCGAGCTTGATGTAGTTGAGGTCGAACTTCGAGGCCTCGACCTCGAGCGGCTCCTCTTCGTGGACGTCGCGCATGGCGGCGATGTCTTTGTGGCGGAAGAGGGCGCTGTCGTCGACGTTCATCTTGGCGTCGAGGGCTACCACCCGGCCGTCGGTGGTTGTCACCAACGGGTTGATTTCGAGCAACGAGGCATCGGTGTCGCCATAGGCCTTGGCCAGGGCGTGCATGAACTTCGTGCCCGCCTTGAAGGCGTCGCCCTCGAGCCCGAGCCCGAAGGCCAGCTTGCGGGCGAGGTAGGGGTGGAGCCCGACGTCGGGGTCGAAGTGGGCCTTGAGGATGGCATCGGGATTCTCCTCCGCAACCTCTTCGATCTCCATGCCGCCGAACTTCGAGGCCATCATCACCGGGAAGCCCTCGGAGCGATCGAGGACCACGCCCAGATAGAGTTCGCGTTCGATGGGCAGCGCCTCTTCGATGAGCACCGTCCGCACCAGCTTGCCCTCGGGGCCGGTCTGTTTGGTCACAAGGGTCATGCCCAGGATCTCGCCTGCCAGCTTGACCGCCTCGTCGGGGTTGGCTGCCAACTTGACGCCGCCGCCCTTGCCGCGGCCACCGGCGTGGATCTGCGCCTTGACGACCACGCGCCCGCCAAGCTCTTCAGCCGCCGACTTCGCCTGCGACGCCTCGGTGATGACGATGCCGCGCGGCACGGGAACGCCGTGCTTGGCCAGCACCTCTTTGCCTTGATACTCGTGAATCTTCATCTCGCCTCCTTAGGGACTGCCCGTTGCGGGCCGGGCTATTTTGTACCATCTTTCACGAGCGGGCAAGCGAACGTGGATTGTTACCCGAGAAGCAGGTTTCAGGGGTCATTGGGTCGGCAAACGGTCGTTGCCCACCAGCAGAAATTGACAATTGACATCGTGGCGGCCGTTCCAGCGGCCCCGCATGCCCGTGCGCCTTGTTTTCTCGTGACGTTTCTCGGTTGCGAGACAGGCTTTATTGCCTTTTTTCTGTGCTGAGATGCCCCGTGCATGCCGGTGGCACCCATGCCACCGCTGGCGGCGGATCCAACTGTTGGAACGTTTCCTCCCGCGACGATGCACAGTAAGAAATTCTCGAAATCGCCCTTTGGAGTTGTGTCACACGGACAGATTCTCTCATTTGGACATGAAGGTTCCATTATTGCGTCAGGGCCGCCCAGCGGATATCGCAATCCGCTGAGCCCTAGCGGATCCTGCCATCCCACCGGGGAGTTTCCAACATAGGAATAGAGGTTAGGCTGTTCAACAAGCTGAATGAGATCTTCCGACAGGAATCTCGCGGATGGTGGGTCGTAGTATCGGGCACGATAGAAATAAAGGTTGGTAGCTGGGTCCCACTCTCGAGAGTTGAAAGCGAAATCCTGGCCGACGACTGTTTGATCAGCGTTGCCGAACGGGTCGTACTTACGTTTTGCAGCCTCTACTCCTTCAGCATCCGTTATTTGGACAATGCTTCCAAGATGATCAGACAACAAGAGGGAAAGAAGCGCTCCGGATTGAACGACAGCGAGCGGCTGATCGATTCCGGGACCGTGGACGTATCGGAATGGTTCCCCGGTACCGAGGTGCTCTTCGACGATGTCCTCTGCATCGTAGAGGTAGGTCCGGGTGACGCCGCCGGCAGTTTTCTGTACCCGGCGGCCGTGGCCGTCGTAGAAGAATGACGCGATCTCGGTGGGGCCGTCCATGACCCGAACCAGGCGGTCGGCGGCGTCCCACTCGTAGGTGCGGGCGGCGTCCGAGGTCAGGTTGCCGTTGGCGTCGTAGGTGTAGGAGGTCGAGGGGCCAATCTGGCTCACCTGGTAGGTAGCGGTGCGGACGTTGCCCGAGGGGTCGGTGGCCTGAATCTCGACCGTGTCGGTGCCCTCGGCCACCCCGGCGTGACCCGCAAAGCTATCGTCGGCAGCAGTGACGGCGGGAACGCCGTCGACGGTCACCATCGCCGGCTCGTCGGTGGCGCCTCGGAAGAGGAGCGCACCGCCCGGCTGCGACGACACGAGCTGGTTGCGTGAGTTGAATGCGCTTGCCGTGACCGCGTCGTCCTCCTGATAGGCGGTGCGGTTGCCGAGCAGGTCGTACACGTAGCCGTAGCGTTTGAGAACCGTGGGTGTCGGGTCGGTGGTCTGAAGGACGGCCGAGGTCAGCTGGTCGACCCGGTCGTAGCCGAAGTCGTAGACCTGCGGCGGGTCGGGCGCCCACTGCTGTTGCCAGGTGCTGATGTTGCGCACCGCGTCATAGGTGTAGGCGAACTCGCTGAGGAGCGAATCGTCGGGGGCCTCGTGGCGGATCGACCCGAGCCTGCGGTCGTTCAGCCCGTCGAGATAGGTATAAGTCGTCGTCTGGCCGTTCGGGTAGTCGAGGGTCTGGGGACGCGAGGTCACGCCGTCGTAGCCCCACGTGAAGCTGCCCACCGGGCTGCCCACGGACTCGATGCGGCCGAGGACGTCGTAGCCGGTGGTGGTGGGGAAGGTGGTCAGACCGCGTCCCACCACCCGGCCGAGCTCGTCGTAAGCGTAGGCCACGGTGTCATCGGCCAGCGGCCCGTCGACCGACGACAGCCGGCCCGCGCCGAGCACGCCGACTGGGTGGTAGTTGCACGTCGTGATGCCGGTGCCGTCGGTCATGGTCTCCACGCGAGTGTAGACCGGGTCGTAGGTGTAGCTCACCGACGGGGTGGGCACGACGGCATCCTCATAGCTGATCTCGGCGATCGTGTTGTCGAGGTTGTAGGCGTAGCGGGTGGTCTGGCCGTTGGCGTCGGTCGTGGACTCGAGCCGGCTGGTGGCGTCCTCATAGTCATAAGAGAAGATCGCGCCGTCGGCCCGCACCTCGCTGGTGACGCGGCCCTGCGCGTCGCGGACCCAGGTGGTTGCGTTGCCGTTGTCGTCGACGATGGCCTCGAGCGCGCCGCAGTCGCACCACTGGTAGTTCACCGTGCGCCCCTCGGCGTCGCGCACCAGCTCGATCAGACGTAGGGCGTTGTACAGGGTTTCGGTCCAGCGTCCTAGGCGGTCGCGCTGTCTCACCGGATCGAGCCTTTCGTAGATCGTCTCGTCGTACGTGCCGTCCGGGTAGGTGACCTTGGTGACGCGGTCGAGGTTGTCGTAATCGTACATTACAGTATCGCCATCCGAGGTAGTCGTGGTCTTCAAACGGCCTATGGCGTCGTAGGTGAAGCCTGTGGTCGCGCCGGTTGCAGGCCCGGTGATGCTCTCCAAGAAGCCGTCCTCATCGTACGAGTAGGTCGTTGTGCGGTTCTCAGTGATCCCGGCGCGTTCGGGCGTGGTCACGGTCTCGATCTGACCGGCGGGGTTGTAGGCGTAGGCCGTGGTCTGGCCGGCGGCGTCGGTCACCGTCAGCGGTAGGTGCTGGGTATTGTAGGTCCGGGTCTCGAGTGTGTCCCAAGCTGCGCCGTTCTTCTGCCGGATCTCCAGCAGATCGATACCGCGGCCTTCCTTTGAATCGGCGTCGGGGGTGTTGTTGCTGCCGTAGATGTACATCGTCTCGCGGCCGAGCGGGTCGATTTCAAGGATCTTCTTTCCCGCCGAGTTGTAGTCATAGGTCCAGATCTGGTCACTGCCATCATCCAGGACACGGCCGATTCCGGATGGAGTGGCGTGCGTACCCGTGGTCTGCAGAGCCGGCTGCTTGGAATATTTGTAGTAGATCCGTTTGCTTTCCAGGGGTTCCTTCTCGTTTTCGATGACTCCGGAGGTCTGCCACACGCCCTCCTGGTGGAGCCAGTGGGTCATCTTGGCCATCGAGTAGTCGCCGGGGTGCCGGGCGTGGGCCAGCTTGCTCCAGTAGAAGGTGTTGCGGTACTTGAGATTCGGGTAGAGCGGACCGGGCGAGAATCCCTGGGGGATGTTCCCGGCGGGGAGGGCGTCCGGCATCACCAACTGGCCCTCGTCGCCGCGGACGGCGTCTTCGCGACCGTTGACGTATTCGAGCCGTTCGGTGGCGCCCAGGGGATCCGTGGCCTCGATCCAGAACCGCCGCCCCTCGTCGAACTGGGCAAAGGTGGTGGTCCCGTAGGGAGTGGTCATGGCTTCGATGAAGTCGCCCTCACCGTAGTCGAAGGAGGATACGAGACCGATGACGTCGGTGATGGCGGCCAACCTTCCCTCCTCGTATTCGAAGGTGGCGAAGCGGCCGAAGGGATCTGTCACACGGGTGATTCTCAGTGGGTCGCCGGGCAGTTCGTAGGCGAGGGTCGTGACCTGGCCGATGGCGTCGGTGATCGCCACCAGTCGCAGCTCTTCATCCCAGGTGAGATCGACCTCGTTGCCCTGTGGGTCGACGGTGCGGGTCATCAGAACCTTGCGTGGGAAGGCCAGGGCGCCGTCCGGTTGTTCGTAGAAATCGACCGAGCCGTTGGGCCATCGCACCTCGTAACGGATCGGGTCTTCGGAGGTGCGGACCGTTACCGCCCGGCTCTGGGGGTGCGGTTCATACGTGTCCGTTCCAGGATCATATCCGGTATAGACCTCGCGACCTCCTCCTCGTTGGTAGACACCCACTGGTTGGCTCGCGTCGGCCGGGTCGTCCTCGACCCACGAGATCCAGTCGAAGGTCCACATGGGGCCGAAATTCGAAAAGAAGAAGGTCTGGGGCTGAAAGACCTCGCGGTGGTGGTACCCGAGCTGAAATTCGATTGATGGCCCGACGGGAGGGGAGTACCCGACCGGGGTGTCGACAATATGGAGGGCAGTCAGCATCGTATGGAAGCTGTAGCTCGCCATACCGCGGCCTCCACAACAGTTGTTCTTTGGACAAGAGTCCCCGCAGCCACCCGACTTGTTGTCGCCGCACTTCTGGTTGTCGTGGTTGTTGGAGTCGGTGTAGCCCTTGCCCCAGACGGTGGCGGCCTCCTCGTCATCCACGGGTCGCCACCCGTGCGGGAGTGGTCCGCCTGGAACCAGGAAGTAGCCGGACGACTGGTCGTCGAGGGCGGCGCGGCTGATCCACATCTCCTCGCCGAAGGTCGGGTCCTGCAGGAGATAGCGGCCGTCCCGTTGATCTACCAGCGCCGCGAAGTGGCCTGCCTTCCAGTGCACCAGGGCGGGTACCAGGATCTCTTCTTCGGCTCCTCCGCGGTAGGCGGATTGAAAGCCCAAACCGAGCTCGTCGGACAGCACCCGGTTTTGCAGCAGCGAGGTGCCGTTCATGGTTGACGCCGCATCCAGGAGTCTTGGATCACGGGAATAGGAGGCCTTGTCGTAGGACAGAATGCGGTCGATCCCGAGCGGGCCGCACAGAAAGCCGATTTCGGGGCGGTTGTGCATCATCCACAGACCCTGCCGGGCGCCGATCAATTTCTCGTGGGCCGGCCCCCGAACGTCCCGACCGGAGGCCTCGATCTCGGCGAACAGGGCCTCGAGCCGGTCGTAGCGCCCGAGTCGCCCAGCGAGCTGGGCCAATTCGCCGGCAGCCCGGTCGCCGATGGCGCTGGTCGGGGCCGCGGTGTACAGCTTTGCAGATGCCCAGGACTCTTCCCATTGTTCCAGAGCTCGGGTCCAGTAGCCGGTGCGGCGGTAGACGATACCGAGATCGAGCCGTAGGGAGGGGGCCCACGGGGAGGCCGGGTGGCGATCGAGAAAGGCCTCGAGGGCTGCGGTGTTCTCGCCGCCGCCGGCGCCGAGGTAGGCGGTCAGTGCGTCCGCCAACGCGATGTTGTCGGTTGAGGTGGTGGGGCTGACGGCCAGCAATGGCTCTTCGAAAATTCGGGCGCGAAAGATTTCGTGGTCGGTGGGTGGATCGGAGAATACCGGGAGGAGGGGTGCCCTTGTCACGTTGGGCACGGTTCGGTTTGGCACCATCTCTTCGGCCACCACTGAACCCGTGATGCTGACCAGGACGAGAAACGTCAGAGTCAGTCGTGCCATCGTCATGTGTTCGAGATTCCGCATTCCCATCGTGCCTCCTGCAGTTCGGCTCCAGCTCACGGTGTGGACGAGATCAAGACGGCGTTGGTCGGTTCGGTGAGCGTGATCACCGGTGGTTCGGTGTCGCCCGGGACCGGTTCGGGGCAGTCGCTCCGCGACGGGTCGAGCGGGAAACAGTCGGCTGCGTCGTTGACGCCGTCGTCATCGCTGTCGGCCCGCAGCGGGTCGGTGCCCCGGGTTCGTTCGGTCGAATTGTCGACGCCGTCGGCGTCCATATCAGGATCGAGTGGGTCGAGACCCGATCGGCTGGCGGTCAAATCGTCGATGCCGTCGCCGTTGGAGTCGGCATTGAAAGGGTCGGTGCCGAGCTCGAGCTCGCGCTCGTTGGTCAACCCATCGCCGTCGGGGTCACCGTCAGGCCAGCTGCGATCCATCAGGTTGAAGTTGCGAACCACATCGGGGCGGAAACGTGCGTCGTTGAGCCCCCATCCGTTGCCGAGTTGGCCGCGGTTGTTCGAACCCCAACACCACACTCGACCGTCGCGAGTCGCCGCGATGGAGTGGGCGTACCAACCAGTGAAGACGCTGCCAAGTCTGAGTCCAGCCACTACCTGGGCCACATCCTCGATCAGCACCACGTGGACCGGCAACTGGCGATGTTCTTTGGTGCCGTCGCCGACCTGACCGAGATCGTTGTGCCCGGTCCCGAGAATCCGTCGGCCGGACGTCAGCGCCAGGGTGTGGACGCCGCTCGCCGAACAGCCGACGATGCCCTCGGCGCCGTCGAACACGGGTTGGAACGTCAGCACCGGGCCCTCGGTGGTGCCGTTGCCGAGTTGTCCGCGATCGTTGAGGCCGGTGCCGAGCACGCTGCCGTCGGCCATCACCACCATCGAGTGGGAGCCTCCAGCGCAGATCGACCGCACGCCGTCGAGGACTTTCACCGGTGTGCGTCGTTCGGTGGTGGTTCCATCACCGACCTCACCGTTTGCATTCTCGCCGAAAGCCCACAAGGAACCTGTGGCCTCACCATCAGTCTTGAGTACGAGTGAGTGCTCGCCGCCGGCGGCAACCGCTGTGATTCCGGTCAGACCGGGAACCTGGATGGCTTTGCTTTTGGTGCTGTCGCCGGTGCCGATTCCGAGCTGGCCTCGGTAATTGTCGCCCCACGCCCACACCGTGCCGTCCGCGGCGATGGCGAGCGAATGCCCATAGCCTCCGGACAGGGCGATGATGTTTTCCAGTACTCCGCCTTCGGTGATGACCTGGACCGGTGCGAATCGGTCCGCGTGGGCCCCGTCCCCGATTCGATTCTTGAAGCCCCAACCCCACGCCCAGACGGTACCGTCCGCGCGCAGCGCCATCGAGTGTTTGGATCCGGCTTCGACGGCGATGATGTCGGTGAGGTTGACCACCAGCTGCGGTAACCGGTATTCGTTGACCGTGTCGTCGCCGGTGCCGATCTCTCCAGATTGATTCTCGCCCCACGCCCACACCGTTCCGTCGTATCGCAGCGCCATACTGTGAACGGCGCCGGCGGAAACCCCACCGACGATTTCGTAGTCGGCGATAGTCACCGGGCTCGGGTCCATTCCATCGGCCCAGGCGCGCGCTGCGATTCGCAGCGATCGGGTGACGGAAATCGTGCCGCCATCGGCGATGACCGTATCGCCGATTTGCGGGTCGGTGCCGTCTGTGGTGTAACGGATGGTCGCGCCGGCCGTCGTGTTGGAGACGGTCACCAACAGCCCTGACGGATAGACTCCGCCACCCGGGCCGAGGACCGGCCGGCCGGTGGCGTCTCCGATGAAATAAGTGGCCTGTGCAGTGCCGCTTGGAGCGTGATCGTGGCGGAAGGCACGGGCTGTGAGAACTCCCGTCGTTGTGATTTCGATCGGCGCAGCGTAGATGGACGATGTCGCATTCGGTTGCGTCCCGTCGAGGGTGTAACGGATGCTGGCTCCAGGCGTCGTGGTAGCAATGGTGACGTTCTGCGCGGATCCGTAGGAGCCCCCCGGTGGGTCGAACGTCGGGATTTCAGCGGCACCGAACTGGAAGAGGTAGGTCGCCTCGGTCGTTGCGCTTGGCAGGAACCCGACCGCCCACGCCCTGGCACGGAACGTCGTCGACCGTGCAACGGAAACGGTGGACCCACAGGCAACCACGGGATCGGTTTCTGTGGGCAGACCGGTGAGCGAGTAGCGAACGACAGCGCCCGGAATCGGACAGGTCACCGAGACCTCTTGCGCGACGGCGAAGACACCGCCGTTGGGTGTCAAGATCGGCGCGCCGAGAGCGATCGTAGGTGGCGGTTGAAAACTCGACCAACGTGAAAGCTCGCCCGTTTCGAAGTCCTCGGTGAAGATCACGTCGTCACCGGCCTTGGCAGAGCCGTCCCGCCTTCGGGTCTGGTTGGAAGGCACCACGTGTCCGTCGTCCGACCGGATCGGTTCGATGCGGTACTTTGCCACTGTGACCACACTCGGATCCAGATGATCCGCCCACGCGCGGGCCGAGATCGCGGTTGGGCGCTCGATACGCACGGCATCGTCCGGATTCAGAATCGGGTCTTCGAGGGTGGGGATGCTTCCGTCGCGGGTGATGTGGATCTCGGCGCCAGGGGTGTTCGACCCGGCAAATACGTACCGTGGCCATGGGTATCCACCCTCGGGAGGGCGGAACTCGGGTGCATCAACCTGCCACATGATGTCCGGGATGGGAACCTTCTCGATCGCCGACGCGTCGACGCTCCATGCCCACAGGGCGCCACCGCGCTCGAGGGCCAGGGCCCCTTTCGGACCTCCGGCGACGGCAACGATGTTCTTGAGATCGGGGGCGGCCTGAGGAGATCTCGAAGAGGTCGTCTCCACGGTCGATTCTCTCGACCATGTCCAGACGGTGCCGTCGGCCGCGAGGGCTATTGCCAGGTGGCCGACGATCACCACCGATCGCACGGCGACGGAGAGCTTGAGTTCTGTGGCCTCTGGCTGGTCGGCGTCCTCAGACGGGAAACCGGTCATGACGACCCCTTGGCTGACGGCGACAAGTTCGCCACCTGGCACGGTCGCGAGATCCGAGACCGACTCAAGCCCGACGATCGGAGCGGGGGAGGTTTCGTCTTCGCTCCACGACCACACAGAGCCTTCAGCCGTCAGCGCGAGGGAGCCCGTCGGCACAGCAAAAATGCGCCGGATCGGAGGCAGACCGGCGACCCGGAGAGGAACCGGGTTGCCGTCTCCCCAGGTCCAGACGGTTCCGTCTTCAGCGAGGACCAGAACGTGACGCGCAGTAGCCGATACCGCAATGACGCCCGGAATTCCGTTGACAGGTGTCGGCAGCGCCTGGTCGATGGTCGTGCCGTCGCCCAGTTGGCCGGAAGCGTTCGCCCCCCATGTCCAGACGGAGCCGTCTGCACCGAGGGCAACGCTGAAGTGATCGCCCGCCGCGACCGCGGCGATGCCGGAGAGGCCATTCACTCGGTTCGGCCCGGACGGCATCGACGGGGGTCCGCTGCCGAGTTGGCTGTGGGCGTTGCCGCCCCAGGCCCAGACCTCGCCGCCAACCGTCACCGCGAGCGTGTGGTCGCGACCGGTGGCCACGGTGGTTGCCGCGACCGCGGGCTCACCGGTGAACAGGATGCACGCGATCATTACCAGGCAGATGGTCGCCGTAGTCTTCACGCTCGTGGATCGTCTCCTTGCCGGTCTTTTTCCCTGGCGATGCACTGACGACACCATCTGGTGCTCCAACCGCCTCCGGTTCGGCCACGATCGGCCGCGAGCTGTCTCGCCGGATTTTGTCAAAGCCTACAACAACATCAGGAATTCGTCCTGTTAAACGTGTGTCAAGATGATTGCGAGCGGTCAGTAATTCGAGACCCGGTTTCGAGACGGAGGAAGATTGATGAAAATTGGAGAGGCGAGAGATTGGGCGTGGTCCGCGAAGGAGCAGCGGCTTTTCGCGCAGTTGAACTCGCCGCGGGCGGTTCAGGATTTTCTCGATGACATGCCGTATAACGCGGAACCAGTGTGCCGATCGCCGCGGGAGGTCCTCCGGGTGCGGCGGGCGCACTGTATGGAAGGAGCGCTGCTTGCAGCAGCTGCTTTGAGCCACCACGGGCGGCCGCCGCTGCTGGTCGATTTGCGCGCGCACAACGACGACGACCACGTCGTCGCGCTCTTTCAGGAGGGCGGGTTGTGGGGTGCCGTCGCCAAATCCAACACCACGGCGCTGAGGATGCGCGACCCCGTCTACCGGACGGTGCGCGAACTTGCGCTTTCGTACTTTCCCTTCTATTTCAACCTCGACGGCTACAGCGCGCTGCGCGCCTATTCGGTGCCCTGCGACCTCACGCGATTCGACGACCGCGGCTGGCGGTTCACGACCGAAGACCTCGAATACCTCGGCGACGCCCTCGACCGGCTGCGCCACACCCGCCTCGTCGATGAAGAGACCGCGCTCCGTCTGCCGCGGGCGCCGCGCTACCTGATGGACGCCTGCTTCGCGGGCGCCGACCCGGACGGGCTGTTCAAGCCTTCGAAGAATCCGTGACGTTCACCGGGTCGAGAATCTTGAGAAAGGTCACCCTGGAATCGCCGGGCGCGTAGAAGTCCTCGAGTTCGGCGGCAACCTGATAGCCGCAGGCCAGGTAGAAGGCCCGGGTCGGTGCGTACTGGGCGCGGCCGGCGGTCTCGAGGTAGACGCGAGGCCTCCCCGACGCGGCCATCCAGCTCTCGGCTTCCGCCAGCAGGGTGCGGCCGACGCCGATTCCCTGAAGAGCTGGGTCGACGGCGATCCAGTAGAGATCCGCCGACTCGACGGTTCCGGGGATCGGCCCCCAGCACGCGTAGCCCGCCACCGCGCCATTGTGTTCGCCGACCAAGAAACGGTAGTGGCTGTCCTCGCCGAGGGCGATGCGGTCGTCGACCAGCTCCATTGCCACCTCGACTTCCTCGGGGTTGAAGAAACCGGTCGCGTTGAGGAGCCGGTGAACCGGGTCGCGGTCCGCCGTCGACAGTTCGCGGCGAACGATCGTGGGTGAGATCAGGGTGAGCGTGTTCATTCTTTCCATCCCGCTGCGGCGAGGATCCGCCGCACGATTTCATGGGGTTCGATCCCTGCCTTCGCGGCTGCCGCGGCGAATCCCGCGTCGGGGGAGATGCAGGGGTTGGCGTTGATTTCGAGCACTCGCGGCACCTCGTCCTCGTCGAGCCGGATGTCGACGCGGCCGTAACCGGTGAGACCGCAGGCCGACCACGAAACCCGCGCGACCTCTTCGAGGTGGCGTCGGAGGAGCGTCTCTGAGCCGTTGAGAAAGACCCGCACCGTGTTGCGATAGGCGAACGAGCCCTCGTCCCACTTCGCCTCCCAGTCGAGGATCCGCGGGCGGTCGGGAGGGAAGTCGACAAAGGTCATCTCCGCCGCCGGCAGGACCTCGGGACCGGATGTTCCCTCGAGGATGGAGAGGTTGAACTCGCGTCCCGGGAGCAGGTGCTCGATGAGAATGGGTTGGCCGTTGAAGACGCGCAAGAGCTCGCCGGCGCGCGCGATGGCCTCCGCCCGGTCCGAAGTGACGGCCGTGGTGTCGAGGCCGAGCGAGGCGTCCTCGAGCGACGGCTTGAGGATCCACGGCGGCATCACGCGGTCGAGGATGTCGGGGTGACCGGGGTCGATCAGTCCGCCGGGCGCTACCGCGACTCCGTGCCGGGCGAGGGTCTGCCGGGTCGCCTCCTTGTCGGTGGTGGCGCGGATGGCCTCGGCGGACGAACCGGTGGTTTTGAGCCCCGCGCGTTCGAATGCAGCGGCCGCCTCGACCTGAAAGGTCGGGCGCCCCGGAGGGGACTCGACGAGGTTGAACACCGTTTCCGAGCCGTCGAGCGAAGCAGCAACGACACCTCCGTCCCCGACCGCCAGCACGCGGTAGGGGAGGCGGAGGACGTCCAGCGCACCGGTTACGAAGCCGACTTGAGCGAGGACATCGCGCGTCGACGGGTCGTCCGCGGCTGCGACAGCGTTGTGGGCAACAAGGATGTCGGACATGATTCGGATTCGTACCTTTCTTTGGCCGCAGTGACGATCTCGCCGAGGAGTTCGTCGTAGGGGAGACCCGCCATGCGGGCCATGATCGGCAGGTCGGAGCGCACCGGGTGGAGACCCGGCAGCGGGTTGACCTCGATGAATGAAAGCCGGCCGGCCGCATCGCACCGCATGTCGACGCGAGCTGCGTCGCGGCAATCCAACGCTTCGACGACCGCCATTGCGAGCTCCGCCGCCTGATCGGCCAGCGGCTCGCCGGTGACCAGGCGGTACTCCATCCGGTCGAGATATTCGTCCTTGTTGAGCTGGGTGTAGGCCTCGACCTCTGAGCGATCGGTCCAGACCACTTCCATGACGGCGACGACGCGGGCGTTGGCACCGTTGCCGATCACCCCGACCGTGACCTCACGGCCGGGCAGGAGTTCCTCGACCAGCAGACCGGTCGGGAAGTCGGGGAGCAGGCGGGTGCAGGTCTTCACGAGCTCTTTCCGGTTCGAAACGATGGAGTAGGCGCCGACGCCTTTCGAGCTGCCTTCGGCAAGCGGTTTGACGAACATCGGGCTCCCGTTGATCCTCGAATCGATGTCGCTCAGGGACCGCACCACGATGAAGCCGGGCGTCGGCAGCCCCTTGTCGCGCACGATGCGTTTGGCCAACGATTTGTCGAGGGTAAGACCGCAGGTCACCGGATCGGAGAATGTGTAGGGCTGATCGAAGAGTTCGCACAGGGCCGGCACCTGGGCCTCGCGGGCGCGGCCGCGGAGACCTTCGGTGACGTTGAAGACGAGGTCCCAACGGTCGCCGGCGACCAGCCGTGCGGCAAGGGCCCGCCCGCGGCCGACCCGTTCGACCCGGTGGCCGAGACCGGAGAGGGTTTCCTCGAGCCCGCTGATGACCCCCTCGTCGTCAAACTCGGCCACTTCGAGCTTGCTGTGGCCGGCTGCGAGGTACTCTTCCTTGCTGTCGTAACAGAGCGCAATTCTGAGTTTCATCGGTCAGCTCGCTTCCTGCGGGTCGATATAGGTGTAGATCTCGCCCGCCCAGTTTTTGAGGCGCCAGACCCCGCCGTCGTGGTCGACGACCGTCTCCGGCTGCACAGGAATCTTGCCGCCGCCGCCCGGGGCGTCGACGACGTAGGTCGGGACGGCGTAGCCGCTGGTGTGGCCCCGCAGCTTGCTCATGATTTCGATGCCTTTGGTGATCGAGGTCCGCAGATGGGCGGTGCCCACGACCGGGTCGGCCTGATAGAGGTAGTAGGGGCGGACCCGGTTTCTCAGCAGACCGTGGAACAACTCCTTCAGGGTCGCGTCGTCGTCGTTGACGCCGCGCAGGAGCACGGTCTGGCTGCCGAGAGGAATTCCCGCGTCGGCCAGGATGTCGCACGCCGTCTCGACTTCGGGAGTCAGCTCGGAGGGGTGAGAGAAGTGCAGCGACAGCCACACCCTGTGACGCCGCAGCACGGCGGCAAGTTCGGGCGTGATGCGCTGCGGAACGAAGCAGGGAACGCGGCTGCCGATGCGCACGAACTCGATGTGCTCGATCTCACGAATCGAGCCCAGGAGGGCGTCGAGACGATCGTCCGACATCATCAGCGGGTCGCCGCCCGACAGCAGCACGTCCCTCACTTCAGTGTGGGCGCGCAGATATTCGAGAATTGCGTCCATCCGGCGAGGCAGCGGGTCGAGGGCGCCCTGGCTGACCAGCCGCGAGCGCGTGCAGTAGCGGCAATAGGCTGCGCAGGTGTCGAGGGCGAGCAGCAGCACCCGGTCCGGGTAGCGGTGAACCAGGCCCTCGACCGCGGATGCGTGGTCTTCGCCGCAGGGGTCCTCCATGTCGCCGGCGCTGACGACGAACTCTTCCGAGGTGGGCACCACCTGGCGGCGGATCGGGCATTTCGGGTCGAAGGGGTCCATCAGCGCCGCGAAGTGCGGCGTCACCGAAACGGCAAATCGCTCGGCGCCCATGGCGAGGCCGAGCCTTTCCTGTTCTGTGAGTTCGAGGTAGGCCTCGAGGTGTTCGAGGCGGGTCAGGCGGTGGCGAAGCTGCCACCGCCAATCGGCCCAGGCTTCCGGGTCGTAACTCTCGCCGAAGACCTGGCACAGGCGTTGGCGGAGATCGGGCGCAAATTTCCTTGCCGCCGAGCGGCGGTTTCTGGGCATCTGTGATTTCCTCCTTTGGAAGTTGCGGTCGGGTTTGGCGATGGGCGAGATTTCACCCTGCTCGCTCGATTGAACGAGTGACGATTGCGTCACACGCGCGGAATGCCCCAAGGGGCGCGACGACATGGTCGATCTATCCTTGAGTGTGGGGTTCCCGAAGCCACTGACATGGCTGGGTCATGGGGCAACTGCTGGTTGATCCATGGGGGGTGAGAGGCCGGAGGCGCCGGGGGCGGGCCGTCTGCCGGAGTCGGTGGCGACTGCCGGAGATCAGCCCGAACCTACTTGGGGGCTCGTCGGACGTGGTATCAACTCTCACAATTCGAAAGTACCGCCAATTGAAACTGTGTCAAGTGTTTTCGGTCTCGATGTCGGTTTATTTTTTTTGCTCCGGCGCCGGGGCCGCCAGACCGAAGGCCCCTTCCCACAGTCCGGTGAAAAAACTCCGGGCATTGCTACCCAGGCTGCGGACCCGGTATCCGCCCTCCTGGACGATCAGGGTGGGCAGTTGAAGACCTCCCACCAGACGTCCGTTGGCCTCGAAGTCTTTCGCGACAAGGTCCCATGTGCCGGTGGGGTCCTTGCGACCGGTGTCCAGACCGAGGGCAACCACCAGAACCTCGGTCCCGTGGTTCTCGATCCTGCGCAGGGCTCTCGCGAGGACCCGCCGGTACCTCTCACCGTCGACATGCTCCTCGAGTGGGTAGTTGCGATTTGCGCCGCGACCGTCGCCCGCTCCGCGCTCATCCGCGAAACCAGAGAAGTAGGGATAGGCGAAGTTCGGGTGCCCGTGGATCGACACCGTGAAGACATCGCCGCGCTCCCAGAAGATGTCCTGCTGGCCGTTGCCGTGGTGGTAGTCGAGGTCGAGGATCGCGACGCGGGCGGTTTTTGAAAGTTCCTGGGCGGCAATGGCCGCGTTGCTGAAGTAGCAGAAACCCCCGAACGACCGGCGTTCGGCGTGGTGCCCCGGCGGCCTGCACGAGGGCGTAGGCGAGGCGGCGCCCCTTGGTCAGCGCGTCGGCTGCGGTGAGCACGCAGTCGACCGCCCGGCGGGCGGCGAGGTACGAGTTGCGGTTGAGAGGCGTGAAGGTGTCGATGCAGTAGTAGCCGGCCCGGACCTCGAGTTCCTTAGGGGGACGCGCCGCATTCCGGATAGGAAAGACGTAGGGGTAGACGGCCTTGCCGTCGCCGACCCGTTCGCACACCCGTTTCAGATAGCTGACGTAGCCCGGATCGTGCACCTCGAGGAGGTGCCGATCCGGAAACTCGCGCGGCGCGATCTCTTCGAACAACGAAGTCTGGTCGATCTCCTTCCGGATGGCCTTGATCCGAACCGGCGACTCCACATAGCCCTGCTCCCGCACGTGGTGGATGAGGTGGCGGTCGTTGACCACCAGGGCGATTCGCCGGTCCGGAGGGGGGACGGGCGGGCGATCCGCCTCGACGCGTGCCGGTTCGCTGAGGTATTTGAACGGCCGCAGCTGGACCGGGTTATCGCGGATCGAGGCCACGACGCTATCCACGTAGTCCGGGGGACACAGGGTCTTGTACTTGCGTTCGAGGATCGCCCTTACCGCCGCGCGCATGGCCTTGCGTCCCGGTGCCTTGCCGGTGCCGAGGTCGTCCACCACGAGGTAGGGAGGCTCCTCGTCGTCCGGGCTCAGCGGGGTTTCATATCCGGTCCCGACGACCGGGCGGGCGCCGTAACCCTCGTAGAAACGCAGACGGGCAGCGTTCTGCCGCCGCTTGGCGGGGTCGGGGCAAAGCGCCGGGTCGTCGGGCAGACACTCGAAGAGGACCCCCCACGCGCCCACCGCCAGGGCGTCCCTCCGCACCCGCTCGTACAGGGTGCCGCCGAGACCGCTGCCGGCGGTGCCCGATCGGGTGGCGATGAAATCCAGCCACACGAAGCCGACCTCCGTTTCGTGGTGGATGACGGCAAAGGCCTTGACCATTTGGCGCTGCGATTCGGCGACGTAGAGGATTGCCCGGAAACCGTGCCGCACCGGTGATCTGAGCTTGTCCGCCAGGCTTTCGACGTCTTTGGGGTCGAGACCCGGGAAACGGTCGACCAGGATCGCCTGCACCTGCTCGATGGCGGCCCGGTCGTGGGCGAAGATGTTGTCGTAGACTCTGCGGATTCGAAACACGAAACCTCCAGCCGCACTTGCGGCGGGCCACACGGTAGCACCAAATGAAGATTTCGGATTTCGGATTTCGAATTTCGGATTTCCAGCGCACCTCCCGGGGTGAAATCGGGGTTTCCACTGGCCGGTCTTTTCCGATTTCCGACATTTCCGATGCAGAAGGCCTCCGGGCAGAGCGTCCGAAAAATCCGAAATCCGAAATCCGAAATCCGAAATGAAACGCCCGGGCCGAAGCCCGGGCGTTTGATTGTTAGATACGATCGAGGTTACTTTGCGATCGGCTCGAGCGTCATCGGGTCGCGCAGCGGCAGTTCCGTGATCTCCCGAAGTCGGTGAGTTTCGCATCGTGCTCGGGGTGGCCCTTCATGATCTCCTCGATGTTGCCGACGACCAGCACGATCATCTTGTCGGGGTCGAGGTCTGTCTGTCATCGCCTTCTGGATCTCGTCGGCGGTGACCGCCGCGCACGTTGTCGCGGTACGTCGGTCCAGTAGTCGTGGGGCCGGCCGAGCAGCTCGTCGGTGGCGATAGAGGCCGACCGTCTGGCCCGCGGACTCGAACGTGCGCGGGAAGGTCTCGATGAACGAGCTCTTGGCGGTGCTCAGCTCCTCGTCGGTGGCCGGCGCGGTCCGCATCGCTCTTGATCAGGTCGAAGAAGAGCTCGGCGGCGTAGGCGCAGGTCGAGGACTTGGTCTGGAAGTACGCCGGAATGTCCCCGGGATGGTCACCGGGAATGCCGAGGTCGCGAGTAGGCGCTGTAGGCGAGGCCCTCGTCCGAGCGGATCGCTTCATCATGCGGGCCGTGAAGCCGCCGCCGCCGAGGATGTCGTTGCCGACCATCAGCGCGAACTCGTCCGGGTGGCCGAGCCTGAGCCGAGCTGGCCGATGCGCACCCGACCCTGGTTGACGTCGGGCTTGTTGACGACGTAGACGCCCGGTTGCCGGCGTCGTGGCTCGGGCTGCGGGATCTCCGGCAGTGGCTGCTTCGAGCTTCGCAGGGAGCCGATGGTGCGTGTTGAGCAGGGCGTCCATCTCGGTCTGCGGTGAAGTCGCCGGCCACCGCGACCACGAGTTGCCCGAACGCACCAGGAGCTTCGACAAAGGCCTTGCAGTCGGCGGCGGTGATCGCGTCGACCGACGCCTGGTCGCGAGGCGGTTCATCCAGTAGTCGTCGCCGTAGATGAGGCGGTTCCACTCCCGGGCCTCGATGTCGGCGGTGTCGTCGTTGCGCTGCTTCATCGCCTGCAGCAGGTCGTCCTTGGCCTTGGCGAAGCGGTCCTCCTGGAAGCGCGGCGCGGTGAGCGACGTCCATGAGGAGCGCCATGGCCGCGTCGAGGTCCTTGGACAGCACGTTGAGACTCACCGAACCGGTGACGTCGCCGATGTTGGTGCCGAGGTTGGCGGCGAGAAAGTCGAGCTCCTCGTCGAGTTCCTGGGCGGTTCGTTCGCCGGCGCCGCCGGTGCGCCAGGCGTCACCGGTGATGGCGGCCAGACCGGCCTTGCCTTCGGGTTCGAGATAGCGGCCACCACGGAAGTAGACCGTGATGTTGACCAGCGGGAACTGGCTGTCCTGTTTGGCGTAGACGGGGGTGCCGTCGGTCAGTTCGAAGCGCAGGGCGTCGGCGTCCGGCACGTCGAAGGTGAGGTCCGGATAGGCGAGTTTCTCGGGGCGGTCCGGGATATCTGCGGCGAGACTGTCGCCGCGGCGACGATCAGGGCCAACGTGGCGGTGGAACAAATCAAGCGTTGCGCATGTCACTCCCCCTCTCCGGCCGACGCCTTGAGGCTTCGAGGCGTTCGGTGGCTTTTTGAATCACAAGGTCGATCGCCGGCTTGTACTCCGGCGGCGCCTGGCGCGGCCATCGTCTGCATCTGCGCCAGCCCCTGTTCGAGTTCGGCCGGCTCGGTCACCTGGTTGATCTGCGCCAGCGCCTGCTTGGCCATCGCCTTGCCCTGCGCTGAAAGGGCCGCCAGCTCGGGGTCCTCCTCGGTGCCTTCCTTGCGGAGGTACCAGAGCGCGTTCCGGCCCTCGTCCGTGAAGTAGGCGTTGGCGACCCGCTGGACGTCTTCGGCCGTCACCGCCTCGATTCGGGCCGAAGAATCGTTGAGGAAGCTCCAGTCGTCCCACACGTCGTAGAGGAGGAGCTGCAGCAGCAGGAAGAAGTTGGACTGCAGACGCCGGTAGGAATCGGCCAGCGACCTGGTTCTTGACCTTCTGCAGCTCGCGTTCGCCGACCGGTTCGTTCCTTGAGGCGCTCGATCTCGAAGATCAGGGCCTCCTCCACCAGCTTGTGGTCGCACCCCGTCCGCGAGCTCGGCGCCGACCTCGAAGTAACCCTCGTACTTGAGCGAGTTGTGGCTCGAATAGGGCTCGCCGGTCGCGATCTGTTTGTCCTCGACCAGGCTCTTGTAGAGGCGGCCGGTGCGGTCGCTGAGGACGAGTCCACATGACCTCGAGGGCGTAGATAGTCGTTGTGGGCGAACGGCACGGTGTGCCAACGGACCTGGACCGAGGGGTTGGTGTCGGCCTCGGCGATCATGCGCCGCTTCGGCGAGTCTGCTCGATCTCTTCGGTGACCACCTCGCGGCGGCGCCGTCTCGCCGCGCGGGATGCGACCGAAGTACTTCTTGGCGAGTGCGAGCGCCTCGCGCAGGGTCGAAATCGCCGACCAGAGCGGCGTGATGTTGTTGGGCGCGTAGTAGGTGGCGAAGAACTCGACGGCCTGGTCGCGGGTGATGGACTCGACATCGGACGGCCAGCCGACGACCGGGTGGTGGTAGGGGACGGAGCCCCAGAACATCAAGTCGAACTGCTCCTCGAACTTGGCGGTCGGGTCCGACTCGGTCCGCATGCGGCGCTCCTCGCGCACCACGTCGCGCTCGGTGTAGAACTCGCGGAAGACCGCGTTGAGCAGTCGTTCGGACTCCATCCAGAACCACAGCTCGAGCTTGTTGGCCGGGACGGTGATGAAGTAGATGGTGAAGTCCTCGCTCGTGCCGGCGTTCAGGCCGGAGGCGCCCGGCCTCGGTGTAGATCTGGTCGAACTCGTCCTTGACGATGAATTCCTTCTGTTGTGCCTGGAACTCCTTCATCTTCGCGCGAAGCTCGGCCAGTTTCTCGGTCTGGTTCTCCGGCAGGTAGATGCTGCCCTCGATCTCACCGCCGCGTTTCACCTCGCGCATGACCTCGTACTCGGCCTCCATCTCGATGCGGAGCTCGTCGAGCTGCGCCATGATCGCGGCTTCCTGCTCGTAGTCCGAGGTGCCGATCGTCGGGCTGCCCTTGAACATCATGTGTTCGAAGAGGTGGGCGATCCCGGTGGCGCCGACCTCCTCGTTGACCGAGCCGACGTGGGTCACCCAGCCCGCCGAGACGGTCGGGCTGTCGTGGCGTTCGACCATCAGAAGCTTCATGCCGTTGTCCAGAAAAACCTCCTGGACGGGTACCTTGGCCTCCTGGGCTGAAATGGTCAGTGTGCTCGAGAGCACCACCACCGCCAGTCCGGCGACTGTCAGATGACGCCGAAGACTCATTGCTTCGCTCCTTCCGTGTTGGTGTCGATTGGGTTTACGTTTCCGGTGGGGATGGCCCCAGTTTGTTGTCGATGCAGATTCACAGGCGCTCCCGGACTTCGTTCGCGGTTCGCAGATCATACTACGGCCCGGACGCATTTGGGTTCTGCAGCTCCCCGTTTCCGCGCCGTCAGTTCTGCCCCAGTAGACAGCCCCACGCGGGGACTGTAACGTTGCCCTACCGGAGGCTGAATGGGCGAACTACTGTTGGCACTGGATGTCGGTAACACCAACACCGTTGTCGGTTTATTGGACGGAGACCATCTGCGCACCCACTGGCGGCTGACAACCCACGCCGAACGCACTGCGGACGAGGTCGGGATGTGGCTGCACCAGCTCTTGCGCTGGGAAAAGGTGAATCCGGAAGACCTGGCGGCGGTCGCGATTTCGTCCGTGGTGCCGCCGATCGACCCGAGGCTCGACGAAGGGGTGCGGCGCTACCTCGACCGCAAGCCGTTCTTTGTCGAGCCGGGCATCGAGACCGGAATGCCGCTGTTGGTGGACGCGCCCCAGGAACTCGGCGCAGACCGCCTGTGTGATGCAGTGGCCGCCTACGCGGAGCACGGCGGGCCCTGCCTGGTGCTCGACTTCGGTACTGCCGTTACATGGGAGGTTGTGTCTGCCAACGGCGAGTACCTCGGCGGCGCCATCGCCCCGGGTCCCGGCGTCACCGCCGAGGCGTTGTCGCTGAAGACCGCCAAACTGCCCAGCGTCGCCATGGCGCCGCCCGAAAGGGTGATCGGGAAGGGGACCGTGGACAGTATCCAGTCGGGTCTCTTCTACGGCTATCTCGGTCTCATCGAAGGGGTCACGAAGAGGATCCTCGACGAAATCGGAGAGGCGACGGTGGTGGCCACCGGTGGTTTGGCGGGGGCCTTCGCCAAGCACTCGAAGATGATCCACCACGTGGAACCGGATCTGACGCTTCACGGATTGAAGATCCTGTGGCGACTCAATCGGGGGGAGAAGGGGTGAGCCCGAGGGGCAAAGAAGCTCGCAAGGAGGTGCGGCAGCGCATCCGCCAACGGGTCGAGGAGAAGATGCGGCCGCTCACCCTGCCGAACTTCATCACCCTGACCCGGATGGCGATGGTGCCGGTCTTCGTGATCGCGGTTTCGGACAAGAACTTCCGCCTCGCCCTGTGGATCTTCGTCATTGCCGGTCTCACGGACGCCTTCGACGGTTTTCTGGCGCGCCGTATGGATATGAAGTCGCGTTTCGGCGCCTACCTCGATCCCATCGCCGACAAGATGCTGATCACCGTGGCGTACATCGCGTTGACCTTTCCCCAGGGACAGGCGGTTGTGATTCCTCTGTGGCTGACGATCCTGGCCCTCTTCCGCGATTTCGTGATCATGATGGTGGCTGGCGTGCTCTACATGGTCGAGGGTCTGCGGGATTTCCCGCCGTCACCCTTGGGCAAGGCCACCACCTTCGCCCAGGTGGCAACCGTGGCGGTGGTCCTGATGGCCAACGTGTTCTTTGTGCCTCGTTGGCTCCCGCCCGCCTGCTTCTACCTGTCGTTCATCCTCGTTATCGGGTCGGCCTTCAACTACATCTACCGGGTCGCCCGCTTCGTCGAAGAAGCGCGGCAGGAGAGGCAGGGCGAGGCGGAAGAGGCTGACAGCGACTAAAGTATTTCGGATTTCGAATTTCGGATTTCGAATTTTCCATCGCACCGACCCCAGAGCAAACCGTGGATGGACGCTGTTTTCGAATTTTCCATCGCACCGACCCCAGAGCAAACCGTGGATGGACGCTGTCGCCGAAGGTACGTGTCGTTCGTTCGATCGTGCTGAATTGGCGATATGGGACTGAAGATGCGGGTTCGAAAAATCCGAAATTCGAAATTCGAAATCCGAAATGGTCAGCAGGCTACGTGACCGTCTCCGGCGGGTTGAAGGTCGGCATGATGTTGTTGAGGACCCGGATGACGTCGCGGGCGATCGTCTTTTCTTCGTTGGTCGGGACCACCAGCACCCTGACCCTGGACTCTTCGGTCGTGATCTCTCCTTCGCCGTCGGTGAGGGCCGTGTTGCGATCCCGGTGGAGCACGATGCCCATGAACTCGAGACCGGTGAGCGAGGCTTCCCGGACCTCGGGCGATTTCTGCCCGATACCACCGGTGAAAAGCACCGCATCCACTCCGCCCATGGCGGCCGCGTAGGCGGCGATGTACTTCTTGATCCGGTAGCAGAACATCCGGAAGGCCACGTCGGCCCGCTGGTTGCCATCAGCTCGTGCAGCAAGCAGTTCGCGCATGTCGGAGGAAACTCCGGACACGCCGTACAGCCCCGAGTGCTTGTTGAGCATGGTGTTGACCTGGTGCAACGTCATCTCTTCCATCGCCATCAGCCAGGGGATGATCGCCGGATCCATGTCGCCGGACCGGGTCCCCATGACGAGCCCCTCGAGGGGGGTGAAACCCATCGATGTGTCGATGCTCTTGCCGTGATCGACCGCGGCCAGCGAGCACCCGTTGCCGAGGTGGACGCTGATCAGCTTCTTGTCCTCGCGTTCCCAGCCGAGGATCTGACTTCCGCGGAAGGTCACGTAGCGATGGGACGTGCCGTGAAAACCGTACTTGCGAAGGTGGTGTTTCTTGTAGAGCTGGAACGGGATGCCGTAGAGAAAGGCGTGGGCCGGCATGGTCTGGTGGAATGCCGTGTCAAAAACCGCCAGGTGTGGGATGCCGGGCATCGCGGCGTGGGCCGCGTAGTAGCCGCGCAGGTTCGGCGGGTTGTGGAGGGGAGCCAGCACCGAGCACGCCTCGATCTGTTCGACGACATCGGGCGTGATCAACACGGACGAGGCGAAGGCCTCGCCGCCGTGCACCACCCGATGGCCGACCGCACCGATTTCTTCAACGGAACCGAGGATTCCGTGGTCGGGGTCGGAGAGGATGCGCAGCACCCACTCGATGGCCGTACGGTGTTCGAGGATCTCCCGGTAGTCCTGGTAGGTCTTGCGTTCAGGGACCTCGAGGACGAGGCGCGAGTCGGAGAGACCGATCTTTTCGACCAGCCCCACCGCCAGGGTCTGGTCCTGGTGCGCGTTCATCCGCTCGAGATCAGTCTCGATGATCTGGAATTTGACCGACGACGATCCGCTGTTGAGGACGAGGATTTTCATGTTCGACTCCGTGTGGCGCGCGAATCACGCCATCCGTGGCTTGTCATCCGGGAGGCGGTCGGTACGGTGGCGGTTCTCATCGTAGGTGAAGAACCCGCGCCCCGTTTTGGCGCCGAAGAGGCCGGCGCGCACCAGGCGTTTGAGCAGCGGACAGGGACGGAAGCGGGGCTCGCCGCTTTCCGCGTAAAGGTGCTGCAACCAGTTGAGAACGCGGTCGAGACCGGTTCGGTCCGCCCACTCGAGGGGACCGCTGCGGAAGCCGTAACCGAGCTTGAGTGCGAGGTCGACCTCGGCCGCCTCGGCGACGCCTTCCATCACGACGTGAATGGCCTCGTTGATCAACGGCAGGATGACCCGGGTGGTGACGAACCCCGGCATTTCGAAGACCTTGATGGGCACCTTGCCGAGCAGACGCGCGAAATCGATCGCGCGTTCATAGACCTCGTCGGTCGTCAGCTGGCCTCGCACCACTTCAACCACCTGGGTGGTGGTCACGGGGTAGAGAAAGTGCATGCCCACGATGCGTTGCGGCTGGGTGTTCTGGGCCGCGAGCTCGGTGATCGACAGAGTGGAGGTGTTGATGACGATCGGGTGGTCCGGCGCCATGCGTTTGTCGAGCTCGCGCAGGATCTGGCGTTTGAGACCGAAATCCTCCTGCACGGCCTCGATCGCGAGGTCGCAGTCGGTGGCGCAGTCGAAATGGGTGACCCAGGTGATGCGGGAGAGGATCGCCTTCTTCTCGGAATTCGTGAGGCCGAAACGGGCGATCTCGTGATCGAGAGCCTCCTCGAGCTCGCTCCGGGCGATCTCGACGGCCTCGGACGAGACCTCCTTGAGATAGACGTTGATGCCCTCCTGGGCGACCTTGGTGGCGAGGGACCGTCCCATCATCCCTCCGCCGACGATGGCGACGCGGTGTAATTCCCAACTCATCGGCGGAGTGTAGCAAAAGATCGGAGATTCGGCACTGGATTGTGCGAAATTTCACAATATCGTGACGTTGGTTTTGGCGGGCGCCATTTTCGGTGGTGTATGATGAAGCCATGAGACGAGTTCTCGCTGCTGTTGTCATCATCTTCGGGGTCGCCGGCGCCGGGATGCCGAACGCCCAGACCCAGGACATTCCGGTCTTCCCGAATCTGTCCTTTTTGTCGGTCGACGGGACCCAACGGATCGATCTCGAGTCGCTGCGCGGACGGCCCGTGTTGATAACCTTCTGGGCGAGTTGGTGCGGACCGTGCCGTCAGGAGCTTCCCGAACTCCAGAAGCTGACTGGTGAACTGAAGGCCGAGAATCTGGCGTTGGTGACGGTCAACATGGATCGTACGCCGGCCCAGGGCATGCAGTTCCTCGAGCGGTACGGCATCGACATCCCGGTTTATCTCATGAGCAAGAACGACCTCGCCCAGCTCGGTGTGCAGTCGCTGCCGACCAGCGTGCTGATCGACCGCCAGGGCCGCCCGGCGCAGATCTACGAGGGCTACTCACCGGCGGTGCCGGAGGAGATTCGCCGGTTGGTGGTGGCAATGGAAGGCGGGCCCGGATCGTCCGGCAAATGACATTTCCGCCGCGCCACAGAGTCATCCTGGCCGTGGTGGCTGCGGTGTTGAGCATCGGATGGAGTGAAACGACGATTCGCCACGTGGCGTGGAAAGCGGTCGACTTCATCCCGCCGGATCTCGCCCGCCAGATCTATCGCTACGAGGACCGCTTCAACGCCGGGATCCGGCGCGGCGTGGCGGCGCCACCCTCGTGGCGCGCAGGGCCTCCGGGCAATCTGCCGCAGGCCCTCGATGAACAGGTGCGGCGGTGTTCCGCGGACCTCCAGAAACCGGTTCCTCTCGGCGATCTGGTCGAGGAACTGGGCGTCCTTGCGGTGTTGGTGCTCGATGCCAACGACCCTCTCGCCGTGGCCCACGACGACATCCGCGAGGCGGCCTATGCGGCAGACTATCAACAGTATGTCGACTCGATCCTCCCCAGGGTGAAACTGGTCTTTTATGGACAGGATCGCGAACTGATCCGGAGCGCGGCCGTGGAGTCCGCGGTCGACGCCACGGTCGCCCGCAGCGCCTCGCTCTACCCGTTCGTCGGCCAGGAGTTCTACCGCACGGGCGAGCTTCGCGGGTGGCGGAGTCTCGACGACCGGGCGGTGACCTTCGGCGTCGCCGGGGTCGCTCTGTCGCGTGCGCTCACCGACTTCGCCAATTTTTCGGCCGTGATCTGGCAGCAGGGTGGCGGTCAGGTGCCGCCCCAGCGCCCCACGCCGTTTGGACACACAGGCCCGACCATCACCCGCACCCTCGACGGCGGATTCCCCGAACGCGACGAGCCCCCGCGCGGCAGACCGGCGATGCCGAACCCGGGGCTGCGGTTGCCGCCACCGTAGCGGAATTTCGGATTTCGGAATTCAGATCTCGGCGGCCCAGTTCTTTCCCTGTTTGCGAACGCCGCCCTCGAGGGTCTTGAGGAATCGCGATCGCAGCTGGTCCGACAACAGGGCCTTCTTGACCGGCGGGAGTTTGAGAAAACCGCCGACCAGCCCGCGGAGAAAGGCCTGGCTTCCGCTCGCCGGATTGTCGAAGAGCTGGTACTGCAGAGTCCCGCGATCGAGGGCCGACAGAATCACGCGCTGAAAGGTGCTCTCGGGCGGAATCACCCTCTGCGCGCGAGGTTCGAGCTTCATGGCCCCGGTCGTGCAGGCGTTGGCGCACACTCCGCACCCGAGACAGAATTCCTGATCGATGGCGGGTTTCTTTTTCTTGCGGGTTTCGGGGTTGTCGTCCGCGACCATGGCGATGGCATCGATCGGACAGGCTTTCTCACAGTGGTTGCACCCCTTGCAGACGTCGTCGTCGGTGGCGGCGATGTAGCTCGAGGTGACGACCGCCGCGGTGAAGCCGTGATCGGTGAGGCCGGCAAGGGCGTTGCAGCAGCACCCGCAGCAATGGCAGATAAACGTGACGTTCCTTTGCACGTTATCGGCGTTGAGGACCAGACCGAGCTCGCGGGATCGTTCGACGTTGTCCAGCATCTCGGCCTTCGAGACCTCGCGGGCGAGGTCGTGCCGGATCAGGTAGTCGGCCGAATAGCCCATTGACGAGCAGTTGTCCATGGGAGCATCGCAGACGTGGCCGAGGTGGTGTTTCTCGTGCCGGCACGAGCACAGCCCCATCGAAAATCGATCGTGTCCGTCGATGATCTCCTTCGCCTTCTCGTAGTCGAGGATCTCGACGTGCTCCTCGTCGCGGATGGTGCCCTCGTGCGGCAGGGCCCGCATGATGGTCGTGGTCTCGCCGTGTCCGAAGTTCGCTCCGTGAAACACCCCGTCGGGGCCCATGTACTGGTGGAACAGACCGGCGATCTTTTTGCGGTCGAGGTCGGGGCCGGCTCGCATCATCGTCAGCTCGAAGATGCCGATGACCAACGGCGACACCGTGTAGCGGTAGGTGCCCTGGATCTCGATGTCCATCACCAGGCCTTTGTCGCAGAGGCGGTCGATCCGGTTCCTGAGGGTGGTCGGGTCCTCGCCGGTGACCGCCGCGAGCCTTCGTAAGGTCGAGAGACCGTTGGGCATGCGGGTGACCAGGTCGGCTTCGTCCGGTGTGTAGAGCTCGCGGAGGATCTCGCCGAGGATCTCGTTCCACGGCGTACGTGTGGCCAGGCTGTCGATCTTGCGGCCCAACTCGCGGTATACGTCCTTGCCGACCAGGTGTCCCATGAGCCTCCAAACGCATCCATCGTACTTGATCTTCGTGAGCCGACGGGGGGAGTTCGCGCGCGATCAAGGCAATGGGGCAGTGGCCGGTTGCTGCGCAACCTGGCATTGTGGCAATGAGGCCGCGGGCCTACTTGAATCTGCCTCACTGCCTCACTGCCTCACTGCCTCACTGCCTCACTGCCTCCCCCAGCGCTTTCAGCGCTGGCACCCCGGGCACCACGCGGTGGTGCGGCCGCCGATGACGTCGGATCGAAGGGTGGTGTCGCACCGCAGGCACTGCCGGCCCTGGCGGCCGTAGACCGCGAGGTGGATGGCGAAGTAGCCGAAATCGCCGTCGGGTGCGGCGTAGTCTCGGATCGTCGTGCCGCCCTGTTCGACGGCCTCGGCGAGGACCGACCGGATTTCGCGCGTCAGCGCGGTCAGACGATCGAGCGATGTTCGATGCCCCGATCGGGTGGGTCGGATGCCGGCCCGCCACAGCGCCTCGGCGGCGTAGATGTTACCGACTCCGGCGACCAGGTGCTGGTCGAGAAGCAGCGATTTAAGCGGGGCGCGCCGTGCCTTGAGCAGAGAGGGGAGACGCAGGTCGAGGCCTGGGTCGAGCGGTTCGATCCCGAGCGCCGCGAGGGACGGATCCGTCGCTTCTTCTCCCGGCTCCAACCACACCATCATGCCGAACCTCCGCGGGTCGACAAACCGCAGTTCCCGCCCGTCGTCCAGGTCCAGGGTGACGTGGGTGTGGGGCAGCATCGGCGCTGAGGGGTCGGTGATGGTGAGCCGGCCCGACATCCCGAGGTGGTTGAGGAGAGTGCCCGGCGGGTCGACATCGATGAGCAGGTACTTCCCCCGCCGTCGCGCCGCTGCGAGGCGGCGGCCGGGAAGGACCGCCGACAGCTTCTCCACGTCGAGCGGCCGGCGCATCGAAATCGAGGTCCCGCGGACGCCGCTAATGCGGCGCCCCAGAAGCTCGAGTTCCAGCGCACGGCGAACGGTTTCGACCTCGGGAAGCTCGGGCATCAGGTTGTGCCGCCGTAACCCGTGGCATCGGTGAGCGCCATTCGGCTGCGTACCGATATGACTTTGTCAACTCGCTTCCCGGGAGGATGCCAGGCACGCCGCGCCGACGTTGAGGACAACGTCAACGCGGGATGCCAGGCACCTCCGCCGCACCCGTCTCGTATTCGTGCGCGCTTCCCGAGAGGAGCCACATTCAACATTGTTGGCCCGAATCAACCTGCCGAAGTGGGTGTTCGTGTGTCCAACAATATTGAAAATGGCACCTCCGCCGCACGCGTCTCGTATCCGGAGGAGCGAGGCCTCTCACACCTGTCATCCCGACCGAGGGAGCGAAGTGACCGAGCGGAGGGATCTGGGAAGGCATTCCGAATTCCGAATTCCGAATTCCTAATTCCGAGCGAGCTCCAGCTCGATCGGACAGTGATCGCTGCCCACTACGTCCGGGTGAATCCGCGCGTCGACCACCCTGCCTTCGAGATCGGGCGAGATGATGAAGTAGTCGATGCGCCAGCCCACGTTGCGTTCGCGAACCCCCGGGCGATTGCTCCACCACGTGTAATGCCCCTCGGCCTCGGGATTCCGTTTGCGGAAGATATCGACATAGCCGTGGTCGAGCAGGCGGCTGACCCACTCCCGTTCCTCGGGTAGAAACCCGGTGTTCTTCTTGTTGGCCTTGGGGTTCGCGAGGTCGATCTCCTGGTGGGCGGTGTTGACGTCGCCGCAGATGACGATGCTCTTGCCCGCGCGCCGTTGCGTCTCGGCGTGCTGCAAAACGGCCTCCGAGAACTCGAGCTTGTAGGGCACGCGGCTGAGGTCGTTGCCGCCGTTGGGGAAGTAGCCGGTGTAGAACAGGAAATCGCCGTAGTCGGCGATGATCAGCCGCCCTTCGGAATCGAACGCCGGGTTGTCGAGACCACCGAGGACCACGCTCTGCGGTTCCAACCTGGAGTACAAGCCCACCCCGGAATAGCCCTTCTTCTCCGCAGGATGGAAGTTCACCTGATACCCGTCCGGGTTGCGGAGGGGCTCTTCCAGCTGTTCGGGCAGAGCACGGGTCTCCTGCAGACCGAGCACATCCGGTTTTGCGGCCTCCAGCCAGTCGAGGAACCCTTTCCGTCCGCAGGCCCGCAGGCCGTTAACGTTCCAGCTGAAGAGACGGAGGGTCTTATTCTTCTGCCATTCATTCTCCCTTGAAAACAGTGCTTGTCCAGATCGTCGAGGTGCGCGACTTCGAAACCGAGCCGGAGCGCCGCTTCGTGTTCGCGTTCCGTGTTGAACCCCCAGCCGGCGAGAACGCCGCGGACGCCGAGCTCCGCGACCTTGACGAGGTGATTCAGTTTGTCGTCGATAAATGTGATGTTCGCGAAGGGCGCGTCCGTGCGCCGCTGCAGTTCGCCGAGGTGGATGGTCTTGGCGACACCGGTCTCCTTGTCGAGGATCAACCTTGGATCGAAGAGTCGAGCAGCCCCAGTTCGGCGAGTAGCAGCCGGACCGATTGTGCGTCCTTTGCGGTAGCCACCGCCGGAACGAAGTCGCCCCGGTGCCGTTCGAGGGCCCGGACGAGTTCGGGGTAGGGGAGGTGGAGCGCCAGCCAACGATCGAGGTCGGAGGAACGCAACCGCGCCCGCGCCTCGTAGAAGCGGCGGTGGAAGAGATCTCTCCAGAATGCGGGAAGGCCGGCGTAGAAAGCGTCGTAGCCCGTCTGATCGCAGATCGCCTTCGACTCTTCGATCGCCCGCAGCGCGACGCCGAAATCTTCGGCACGGTTGCCGAGGGGCAGCAGTTCAGAGAACCTCGCGTACACCTCGTGGTCGCGAAAGCCGTCACCGCCCGCCAGCGCCTCATCGCGCAGCGGCCTCAGCACCTCGAGCAGCTCTGAGGCGGGCTCCAGATCGGCGAGTGTGTCGATCGCCACCACGAACACCTCGCGTGAGGAGTCGCACAGGACACCGTCGAAATCGAATGCAAGAACTCGCATGGGCGGAAAGTGTAACGCAGCGGCCTGCGGCCGAATTCTCAATTTTTAATTTTGAATTTTGAATTTCGGTCCACGCCCCACCGACGGGAATCCCCTGAGTACTCAGAGTCGGTGGGACCGCGTGCGGCGGAGGCGCCGGGCGCGATACACTTCGATGGTGATCAAACTGGAGAACGTCCGCAAGCGCTACCGCGGCGCTGAGGTCGAGGTCTTGAGAGGCGTCGACATGGATGTCGCGGCGGGGGAGTTCGTGTCGATCGTCGGCCGCTCGGGTTCCGGCAAGACGACCCTGCTCAATCTGATCGGAGGCCTCGATACCGCCCACGAAGGACGGGTGGTGGTCGACGGCGAGACCATCGAGAGTCTGAACGACAGCGAGGCCGCCTCGTTCCGCAACCGGCGGGTGGGTTTTGTCTTCCAGGCCTACCACCTCCTCGATCACCTGAGCTGCGGGGAAAACGTGGCACTGGCGGCCCTTTTTGCCCGGGGGCCCTCGCGGCGGGAGGCATCGTGGGTTCGAGATCGCGTGGCCGAGGTGTTGGGTGCGGTGGGTCTGCCCGGGGCGGAACGCCGCAGCCCGACCACGCTCTCGGGCGGCGAGCGGCAAAGGGTGGCGGTGGCCCGTGCCCTGTTTTTTAAACCGGCGATCCTGCTCTGCGACGAGCCGACCGGTAACCTCGACACCCAGACCGGCCGTGCGATCGTGGATCTTCTCGGTGAGGTCCACCGGGAACATCGGATGGTGATCGTGGCGGCCACCCACGACGACGTCGTCTCCCGATCCGGCGACCGCGTGGTGCGGCTCGTCGACGGACGTTTGCTGGACGGTCCGGAGGGTGCGGGATGATCGGCCACGGTTGGTATCGAACGGTGACGGCCGATCTGCGCCGTCACTGGCGGCACTTCGCCGCTGCCGCCTTCGGCATCGTGCTCGGGGTGGCGGCTCTGGCATTTTTTCTCGCTCTCGGCCTTCAGATCCGACAGGTTCTTCTCAGCCGGGTCTTCCCATCAGACCGGATCGAGGTGGCGCCGCGGAGCGCAGACCTCGATCTCTTCGCGCTGCGGCTCGATCTCGGCCGCGATGCGCTGAGCCAGACGGACCTGGATGGGTTGGCGACGATCGACGGCGTGTCCGAGGTCTTTCCGAAGATGCGGCTCATGGTGCCGGCCATGGCGTCCGGAGGAGCAACGCTCTTCGGTGCCGGGATGCAGACCGAAATCGTCGCCGACGGGATCGATCCGGCCCTGGTGCAGGAAGAGGTCGGGCCGGCCTTTCGCGACACCTTTGAAGATGGTGCCGACCGACCCTGTACGAACGACCGCCAGTGCGGGGACGGCGCCTACTGCGAAGCGTCCGGGGGAGGCGCGTCGAGGGTCTGCCGCGCCTACCTCCCGGTGGTGGTGTCGCCGTACATCGTGGAGCTCTACAACGGCGCCTTTCGCCGCGCCTACAGTCTTCCGAAGCTCAATCCCGATGCCCTGAAGGGGTTGACCTTCGAGATGACATTCGGCGCCTCGACCTTGCGCCCGTCGTCCCGGCCGCCGATCCGCCGGTTGGCGCGGCTGGTCGGCGTGTCGGATCGTGCGATCCCGCTCGGCGTGACCCTGCCGCTGGGGGAAGTGCAGAGAATCAACCGGTTCCTGGTCTCCGACGAGGCGGGGAGGCGATTCCACTCGGCGGTGCTCGGAGTGGCGTCGCAGTCTGTCGTGCCAGGTGTCGTTGAGGCGGTGGGGGCACGAAGCCTCGAGGTGCTCGACCTCGGGGCACGGCGCGCGGCGTTCGGCACAGCAGTCGTCACGGCAGTTCTCGGGCTCGCAGCCGCCGTGTTGATCGCGGTGTCGGCGGCGCACATCATGCACGTCTTCTCGCTGATCGTGATCATCAGGCGCCACGAGATCGGGGTCCTGCGCGCGGTCGGAGCGCGCAGGTCCGACATCCGGAAACTGTTGCTCACCGAGGCGGCCGTGGTCGGTGCGTTGGCGGGATCAGCGGGTCTGGCGGTGGCCGCGATCGGGGCCGCGGTCGCCGACCGGTTCGCCGCCTCGCACCTCCCCGATTTTCCGTTCAAACCGGACACCCTGTTTGCGTTTTCACCGATGCTCGCCGCCGCCGTCATCTCCCTGGCGGTCGCCGCCTGTGTGCTGGGCGTGCTTCCAGCCGCGTCGCGTGCGGTGGCTGGCGACCCTTCGGATGCTCTGGCCGGGCGCTAACCTCTTTCCTACGGAGTTTCGGGTTCCGGGTCTTGGGTGTCGTCCATCCGGGGAATGAAGCCGCTGACGTTCTGCATGAAACCGGCGATCATCGGCCCCATGGTGGCGTCGAACTCCTCCGAGGTCTCGATCGTCGAGAGCTGTTGGACGAGGCCCTCCGCCATGGCGAAACCGAACATCGCCTGGCCCTTCATCTCCTGCATCTTCTCGGGTGTGATCTCTTCGAGGGCGGTGCGGGCCTCCATCACCTTGGCGTCCCACTGTTCGGCCATTTCGACCGGGACCCATCGTTCTTCGATGAGGGCCAGCGTGACCTCCTCCGGTTCCTCGTCGGGGACGGTGATTCTGAGGCGCGCGGTGTCGCCGGTCTGCTCGAGGACCTCGACCTTGAGGGTCTCGAACATGAGGAACGGGTCCTTGCCCTCATCGGCCTCGATGGCGTCCGCCTGAGTCATGAGCTGGGAAACCGTTCCCGCGAGGTACTTCTGCCAATCGATGACAGCGAGGCCTGCGACGGTAGAGATCTCACTCGAGAAAAATGTCTGCGCGATCTGCAGCGTCTGGGTCATTCGGGCGTCCATCGAGGCAACGTCCACGCCGGTGCCCGCCATGGTGTCGCTGGAGAGGATGATGTCCTGTTTGGCCTGGAGGGTTTCGACCAGACTGCGGGCAATGGCCATGGCGCGGTCGTAGATCTCTGGGTCCATCTTGGCCGCGAACTGCTGGGTGATTTCGGTGATGTCGGTGCGGTAGCTCGCGGGCAGGGCCTCCCAGAGGATTTCCGGGTGGTTGTCGGCGAGGTTCTGAGCCAACGCCATCACGGTGCCGTCCGGCGTGGCAGGGATGGCAGGCTGGGCAGCGACGATCTCGGTTTCCTGAGCGCAGCCAAGGGCGACGAAACACATCATCAAGGCGATTGCGGGGCGGCGGACGAGTGTACGCATGTTCGGTTACCTCCAGAATGCCGGCGATTATCGCACAGAAGGTCACCAGATCTACGGTGACGCGTGTTCCTGGCGGACGTAGACGTCGGACCGCGGGCGCTCGACCTTGACTTTGATGGTGTACTCGTCGGGGAGATCGGGCGGCGGGATGATGGAGAGCTCGTAGTAGCTCGAAATGACCCGGGCGAGCCTGGTCATCGCGGCATCTGGGAAGATGTGGGTCTGGACGTAGAAACCGCCGGTGTCCTCGGCGACCTGGCGCAGACCGACGGCCAGCGAGTGGGCATCGGCGTGGGTGACGTCGAGCGAGAACACGGATGTCCTGGCCTCTGAGAGGGCCTCCATCGCCCTCGGATAGCTGTCGTCGATCGTGACGCGCGGCCCGGCGCTCATCTGACCGAGCCCATAGCCGAAGAAGACCAGGGACTTCGCACCAGCGATCTCACGCAGGCCGTGTCCGATGAGTTCGAGGGCGTCCGCCATGGATGCGGCATCCAGCATCGCCTCGGCCCCGAGGTGAGCGGCCAGGGACGGGCCCTCGGGGTCTGGCGGTTCGGTCCCGCCCTGCAAGATTTCGGTCGGCGTCAACAATTCGGCGATGGCCTCGTGGTCATCGGTGAAATCGGCCCGCAGCTCGAGGTGGCTGCCGTATACCAGGACGGCCACCCGGTCCCCGGGCCCGAGGTTGGCGACGAAGTCGGAGGCTCGCGGGGCCATCCGCAGCAGGCCGACGGTTCGCGAAGCGTGGAGCCCGAAATCGATCTGGAACAGGATGACGATCAGACGGCCCTCGGGTGGTCGCCCGGCGTCCTCGGCCGAGAGGACGCGCCCCTGAGCCGGGACGCCGGTCTCCACGGCGTCGCCGGTCGAAGGAACCCAGAGCACCGACTCGACCTCTGCCGGGTCGCCGCCGACCTTGACCAGGAAGTCGGCGGGGCCAAGACCGAGAACCGGTGACCCATCAGAGGCGACCACCCGCACCTCGGTGACGATCCGCCGGACCTCGATGGTCTCGCCGAAGGTTGTCGGCGTCGGTTCCTGTGCGGTGGCAGCCGCCGCGAACACGCACAGCGACACGACGGTGATCCTGAAGCGCACGGGATGCATGGTTGATTCTACGGCGTCATCCGACACTGGTTCTCCGGTGGTTCGTGTTTGCCTCTGAAGGTGGGCCAAGGCCCACCCTACCGCCGCGCTCGATTTGTGGGTTCGAAGTAGGGTGGGCCTTGGCCCACCTTCAGGCTCCTTCCCGTCAGTATCGGGCGAGGGTGTTCTGCCGGACGTAGACCTCGGTGGCCGGACGTTTGACCTTGACCTTGATCTCGTAGGACTCGTCGAGGGTGGGCGGCGGGACGATCGACAGCTCGTAGTAACTGGTGATCATGCGGGTGAGCTTGTCGATGGCGGCGCGGGGGAAAAGGTTGGTCTTGATATAGAGACCGCCGGTGTCGTGGCTGACCTGCCGCAGACCGATTTCGAGCGTGTGGTAGTCGGCGGTCGTGATGTCGAGCGAGAAGACCGACGCTCTGGCGGCGGCGAGCGCGGCGATCGCCGGTCCGTACCTGTGTTTTTCGATGATCGAGTGTCCTCGGTTGTAGCGCCCGAGACCCCACCCGAACAAGACGACGGTCTTGGGGCCCGGGATCGGGATCAACGCACTGCCGATGACCTCGAGGGCGCGGGTCAGGGTCGCGGCCCGGCGCGCCTTTTCGGAATCGAAGGACGCGGCCATCGACGGCGAGGAGGGTGCCGGTGGGGTCATTCTGCCGTGCAGGATTTCCTTGGTGTTGAGCATGGCGGCCACCGCATCGTGGTCCGTGGTGAAATCCGATCGCAGCTCGAGGTGCGACTCGAAGGCGAAGAGCGCGACCCGGTCGCGGGGGCCGAGATCGCGCACGAATGCGGCGGCCTCGGGGGCCATCCGCACCACTCCCTTGAGGCGGTAGAGGTTGATGTCGGTCTGGAAGACCACGACGATCAGTCGCGGTTCGGGGGGCGAAATCGTCGTCTCGCCGTCAATCGGGGTCTCCGAGGCGAGCGGGTCCACGCGAGCTGCACCGGAGGTGGGAACCCACAGAGCAGATTCCACCGCCACCGGCCGCCCGCCGATCGTGACCTTGAAGTCGCCGGCCTCGAGCCCCGGAACCGGCTCTCCTGATCGATCCACCACGCGGACCTCGGTGAGGATGCGCGAGACCTCGACGGTCGTGCCGAACGGTGTCGGGACCGCCTCCTGCGCGGTGGCGAAACGGCCGCCGAGAATGACCGCGAACGTCAACGTTGCGGCAACGGAGGCGGTTCGTCGGTCAGGCAAGGAAACCATACGTGATTTTACGCCGTCATTCCGGACCGGTTCCGGACGCGGGCACATCCGAGGTGCAGCCGGGACGGCCGCACCACAAATCGCTCAGGTTCAGCCTGGCGGTGAAGGGTTTGTGGGGCAGCCGTCCCGGCTGCCGTGTTTCAACCCCGCCGGTCGATGGAGAACGTTTTAACGTTCTAACGTTCTGACGTTGAAACGTCGCGATGTCCTTACCAGGCGCCGGCCCTCGGGTCGGTTTCGAGGTTGGCGAGCAGCACCTGGACTGCGCGCGCCAATTGGGTGTCCTCGGTGGCCGAGGCGTCCTCGGATGGCGGCTGCCACACCAGCACGTCCGGCACCGCTCCGTTGTGCTCCATGTTGAGACCGGTCGGAGCGACGAACCAGCCCCGGCCGGGAAGGCGCACGGTCGAGCCGTCGAGAGTCCTCATGCCTCCGGTCGAGATCACGGCCCCGAAGGTCGGGGAACCGATCAGCGGTCCGCGACCGAGCGACTTGAAGGCGTGCGAGAAGATCTCGGCGTTGGAGTACGAGTCCTCATTGCAGATGGCCGCTGCCGGGCGGGTCCAGGCGGACAGCGGCAACCTGCTCTGCGGGTAGGCGCGGATCGCGGGGTCGCCGCCGCGCGGCACCGTATAAGCGTGGCGCTGCACCATCAGCACGGCCATCAGATAGTCCGTCGTCCAGCCGCCGCCGTTGGACCGCACATCCACCAGCAGGCCTTCCTTGCCGTCCGCGGCAGCGAACAGCATGCGCTCGAACTCCTCGAACGACGGAATGTCCATGCCCTGGATGTGGATATAGCCCAGGCGCCCGCCTGACCACCGGTCGGTCAGAGCGCGGCGCTGTCGCACCCATTCGTCGTAGCGAAGTCCGCGCTGGCTGGCGACCGGTTCCACCACCACCGTGCGTTCGTCGCCATCGATACCGCGGACGGTCAACGGAGTGCGTTCGCCTTCGGTATCGACGAAGAGCTCGAAGACGTTGGTGGTGTCCTCGATCTCGATTCCGTTCACCGCCACCAGGCGCTCGCCCGGCTGGATCGCCGCGTCCGCCCGCCAGGCAGGCGAGTCGGGCAGCACCTCTTTGATCAGGATTCCGGGCCCTCCGGCCGCTGGGTCGTAGGTGACGCCGATCCATCCGGTTCTGTCGCCGGACTCGATCGCTCGACCGCGTGTCCCGGGGGGGTAGTAGCCCATGTGGGACGCGTTGAGCTCGCCGAGCATCAGATTCACGATGTCCGCAAAATCTTGCTTGGTCGAGGCTGCAAGCGCCCATGGGCGATACTTCACCTGCTGCGCCGGCCAATCGACACCGTGAAAGTCTGGGTCGTAGAAGTTTTCGTTGAGCGCCCGCCACGCCTCGTCGAACACCACCGCCCGTTCGAGGCGGGCATCGACCACGTAGCGCGCTTTGAAGGGGATCGGATCGCCCGCCTTGCCGTCGAGGCCGACCCGTTTGATGTGGCCCTTGCCATCGAGGTAGAAGATGGTCTTGCCCTTGCGGTCAAAGACGAACTGCTCAGGCTCCGCCCCGTCCTTGGTCAGGCGCTCGAGATCTTCGCCGTCCCAACGCACGCTGTAGAGGTCTTCTTCGCCTTCGAACTCGGCGGTGAAAATGATCGTCTTGCCGTCGGGGCTGATGCGGGCCGGGCCCTCGTCGCCTTTGAGATCGGTGATCCGGCGAACCCGTTCCCACAACCGCTCGAAATCGATGGACACGGTCGGCAGCTCGGGTTTCTTCTCGTCTTCGTCATCGTCGTCGGAGGCGTCGTCTTTGTCCTTGCCCTTCTTCTTGTCGCCCCCCTTGTCGGCCCACAGCTTGAGCCACTGCGCCGGCGTGCGCTCGTCGTCCTCGCGAGCCAGCCAGACGCCCCAGAGATCGAAGGTGTTGTCGGCGCGCTTTGCGGTCCACACCAGGCGGCGGCCGTCGGGAGACCAGCGAGGCGCGAAGTCGTCGTCGGGGTGGCGGCTGACGTTGTAGCGCTCGCCGTTCGTGGACGGGACGACCCAGACCTCCGAGTTGTAATGTTCGTCGGAAGTCGAGTAGGCGATCCATGCGCCGTCGGGAGACCACGCATAGTTGGGCGCGGCCCAGTGGTCGAGGAGCACGGTCTCTGCTCCACCGTCTTTCGGTCGGACGACCAGTTGGCCCTGGCCCCGGATGAAGGCGATCCGGTCGCCGCCGGGCGAGAACGTCGCGGCGTACTCTTCAGCCGGCGCATCGGTCAGTCGGGTCAACCGGAAGTCGAAGGCCTCGGGCCACGGTGTGTCTTTCGGGGTGGGGACCGCGGTGTAGAGATCGTCGTTGCCGTTGGCGGCGGACGAGAAAAGCAGGGTCTTCCCGTCCGGCGACCAGCTCAGGTCCCGTTCGCGTTCCGGGGTGGTTGTGACGCGCGCCGTCGGCGGTTTCGCGATCTCCTGGTCGTCTTTGTCGACGATCGCGGTCACGAAGACGTCGCCGTGGACGATAAACGCCGCGAGTTTGCCGTTCGGGCTGATGGCGAGCTCATCGGCATCGTCGGTGGCGGTGCGGCGGTCGACCGGGTTGTTGACCTGATCCGCCGCCACCTGGATCGAGAGGCGCGTGGAGGGGCCGCCCGCCGGCGGCACCGTCCAGATGCCGTCCTCGAACTCGTAGGCGATGACGCTGCCGTCTGCCGCTGCACGCGGAAAACGCACCGCCGAGCCCTCGTGGAAGGTCAGTTGGGTCGCGGTCTTCGTCGCCACGTCGAGTCGGTAGACGTTCTTGCGGCCGTCGCGGGACGACAGAAAGGCGAGATGACCTCCATCGAGCCAGGTCGGGCAGTCGTCGGTGCCGTCGAAATCCGTCAGCCGCTCGTAGTCGTCGCCGGCCCGCAACCAGAGGTCGCGGCTGGCCGGTCCGCGGTAGCCGCGCCGGGTCCACTTGGTCTGGCCGCGCACAAAGACCAGCGATTCGCCGTCCGGCGAGAACCCGGCCGCTTCGCCGAACGCGTCCTGAGCGAGGGCTGGCGTGCCGCCGGCAAGGGGCACGGTCCACAACTGGGTGCCCCACTTGACGCTCTCGGCGCGGTTGCTGGTGAAAAGGACGGCTTCGAGGTCCGGGGTGAAGTCGTCGGGCACATCAGACGTCGAGGCGAATGTCAGGCGGGTGGGCGCCGCGCTGCCGTCGGCCGGCATCACGAACACGTCGTCGTTGCCGTAGCGGTTGGAGGCGAAGGCGATCAGCCGGCCGTCCCGCGACCACACCGGGAACCGCTCGGTGGCCGGGTTGGCCGTGAGTCGTCTGGCTTCGCCGCCGGCGACCGGTACCAACCACAGGTCTCCCTGCCAGGAGAATGCGATCTGCGTGCCGTCGGGGGACGGCGCCGGGTGGCGGGGAAGGGGGGCTTCTACGGCAGATGCGGCGGAACACAGAATGACTGAAATCGCGACGACGATTGCGAATCGACGAATCATGGAATCTTCCTCCGGCGGTTGTTTTTCAAGACCCGGCGAGGATTCCACCGGCTCTCGAGGCGCCCGCCCGCAGGTTAGCAGATCCGGCCGTGTTAACCTGACCGCCGACCGTGGAAAATATCGAATGAAACTCTGGCTGCCGCGGGTTGGATGGTCGGTGATCGCCCTCCTGATGGCGTTCTTCATCTGGGGGCTGCGGCACCGCTCGCAGCTCGAGATGAGGGGCCAGAAGGCCGTCCAGATGCTGTTCGTTCCGTCGGTGGAGCAGGGCACCCTGGTTCGGCGCGGCGACGAGCTCGCGCGGTTCGTCCGCGCCGACAGCGGTCTGACCCTGCGGTCGCAGGTGCCGACGAGCTATGCCGCGGTGATCCAGGCGCTGGGCGCGGGCCAGGCCGACGTCGCGTGGATCCCCGCCTTCGCCTACGTTCTCGCGAACGCGCGCTACGGCGCCGAGGCCCGTCTCCAGGTGGTTCGGTCGGTGGACCGGTATTCCATCGTCATCACCCGCTCCGGCCCCGGCGAGCCGCAACGCCTCGAAAACCTGGTCGACAAACGGATCGCCGTGCCGACGGCCATCAGCGGGCGATTGCGCGCCGCGCTCGTCGAGCTGTTGGACGACGCGCGCCCGGCTGGGTCGAGGTTCCCGTGGGCAGCGACCGGGAAGCGGTGTGGCTGCTGGTGAAAGACCGCTCCGTGGATGCCGCCGCCAGCCGTCACGTCTACTCGGGTCCCCACGACCTGGTGGGCGACGGCCGCAAGGAACTCGAGTACGACCGCCCCGGCACCCTGCGCGAGACCCGGGTCATCCACACCAGCGAACAGTCCCAGCCCGAACTTTCCAACGTCTATTTCGGTTGTGTCATGAGCCGCACCGATTCCGGGATCAATCGGCTCGAAGATCTCAACGGCGGCACCTTTGCCTTCTCGGACGAGACCTCCACCTCGGGCCATATCTTCGCTCGCGCGCTGCTGCAGCGAACCGGTGTGACGCTGGGCCACGTGTTGTTTGCCGGCGGCCACCCGAACGTCGTGCAGGCGGTCCGCGACGGCAAGGTGGCGGGAGGCGCGACCTTCTACTCGCCGCCGTCGGCCGCCAATCAGCGCGACGGCACCCTGGTGGGGGACGCACGTTTCCTGATTCTCAAGAACATGGCGACCCAGGCGGAACGCGAACAGCTGCTCGACGAGGTTCGAATTCTCGCCCTGACCGAACCCATCCCGAACGACGTGTGCTGTGTGCGGCGCGGCTTTTCGGAGAAGATCTGGGAGCAGTTCGAGTCCTCGCTGCAGCGCTTCCTCGAGACGCCCGACGGCCGTGGCGCCTACTACGACCTGGTCGCCGGGGTCGCTGCGGCGCCGTGCACCGATGACGACTTCGACGACTTCCGTGCGGCGCTCACCGAAGCCGGCGTGAGCGCATCGGCGCTGCTCGAGGCAGCCGAGGCGAAACTCGAGAAGGAGCGGCGCGCAAGGAGGGCGGGTCGTGAGCACCGCGCCCGCTGCAGCACCGTCGCCCGAGGTCGCCGTTCGCATCGAAGGTCTCGGGATGGTCTATCCGGGTGGGGTTCGCGCCCTCGAGGGCGTCGACCTCGAGGTCAGGGACGGCGAGTTTCTCGCCGTGCTCGGTCTTTCGGGCTCCGGCAAGTCGACCCTGCTGCGGTGCATCAACCGCCTGATCAATCCCACCGAAGGCAGGGTCTGGATCTTCGGCGACGAGATCACCGCCCTGAGCGGAGGCGATCTGCGCGGCGTGCGCCGCCGGGTCGCGATGATCTTCCAGCAGTTCAACCTGGTGCGACGCCACACGGTGCTCAACAACGTGCTGGCGGGCTCGCTGGGGCGCGCGCGTCTGCTGCCGAGCCTGATGCTGACCTTCCCCCAGTCGGAACGCGACCGCGCCCGCGCCAATCTCGCGCGGGTGGGTCTCGAGGACCGTGCGGGGAGCCGGGCCGACGCCCTTTCCGGCGGCCAGCAACAGCGGGTCGCGGTGGCGCGCGCCCTGATGCAGGAGCCGCGTCTGATCCTGGCCGACGAACCGGTGGCTTCGCTCGACCCGGCGCTCCGCCATTCGGTGATGCGCCACATCGAGGCCCTCAACCGCGAGGAGGGCCTGACCGTGATCTGCTCGCTGCACGACATCGATCTCGTGGAGCGCTACGCGACACGGCTGGTCGCGCTGCGAGCCGGCAGGGTGGTCTGGGAGGGCCTGCCGGATGAGTTCGACCGCACCACCTTCAAAGAGATCTACGGCGAGGACGCCGAGCCGGCGTCCAACACGGGGTTCTGATGGCGGGCTGGCGCAAGGGTTTGGCGCGGTTGCAGTCGATCGGGATCGACGCGGTGCTGATCGCGATGCTGCTCCTGATGGCCGAGCTCCTGGTGGTGGCGTTTTCCGGCCGCCGCGGCGCTACCGGCCTGTTGCTCACGGCAGAACAGATCCTCGATCTCCTCCACTATGCGTGGGCCGCCCTCGCCGGGGTCGTCACGGCGGTGTCGTGGAATGTCTTCTATCGCTGGACGGGGGCGTCGCCCGGGACGCGCCCTGGTCCGTGGCGTTCCCGAGTGGGAGCGTGATCTGGAGTGGACCCAGACCCTTCGCGGGTGGTTCACGGCGGTCTTCATCGAGTTCACGTTCTTCGCCGGCTGGCTGATCACCGAGCTCGATCTGTACGACTTCCTGACCAAGTTCGGCAAGGCCGCCGACATCGTGCGCGGGCTGGCCCACCCTTCGGCGAGCGTGCTCCACGAGGGGCTGGTGCTGCTGGTTCAGACCATCTTCCTGGCCTTCATGGCGACCGCGTTCGCGATCCCGGTGGCCTTCGTCCTGGCCTTCCCGTCGGCCCGCAACCTGACCCGAGGCTCGTTCGCGGCGCGTACCGCCTACACGGTAGCGCGCACGCTTCATGAACTTCGTGCGCGCGGTCGAACCGCTGGTGTGGGCCCTGATCTTCATTTCGTGGGTCGGCATCGGCCCCTTTGCCGGCGTCCTCGCGCTCTGGGTCCACTCGGTGGCGGCCCTGACCAAGCTCTACTCCGAGCAGATCGAGTCGATCGACACCGGGCCGATGGATGCCATCACCGCCACCGGCGCGGGCACCCTCCAGGTCCTGCGCTACGGGGTCGTGCCGCAGGTCATCCCGCCCTTCCTCTCCTTCACCATCTACCGCTGGGACATCAACGTCCGCATGTCGACCATCATCGGTTTCGTCGGCGGCGGTGGGATCGGCTACATCCTCAAGCCGAGGGTCGACCTCGGCGAGTGGGGCGAGGTCGGCACCCTGGTGCTGCTGATCGCCGGCACCGTGTGGCTGATGGACATCATCTCGGCCAAGATCCGCGAAAGAATCGTCTAGCTGCAATTCGTGGCCGGGTAGGGTGTGGCCGTGTTCGGCCGCGCCCTACCCGGCCACGAATTGCTAAAAGTCGTAGAACCAGCCGATGGCGACCCACGATTCGTCGTACTGGGCGAACTGGCCCATGACCGAACGGCCGAGACCTGCCTCGATCGCTATCCGGTGGACGGAGCTGCGGTTTCCGACCGGAATCATGTAGCCGGTCTGGATCGTCAACCGGGTGCGCCAATCGGACTCTTCGTAGCTGATCGAGTTGAATGCGACGAAGTACGACGCCCGGTTCTTCCAGTAGGTCTGTTCGGTGTTGTACTGGGTGCCGACCTGGACGGTCGCGGTCACGGAGCCGGCGTATCCGTTGCCATAGCCGAGTTCCGAGTAAAGAACCCACCGGGGCATCATTTCCCAGCTGACTCCGAGGATGGCGTCCTCCCGCGTGTAGTGGACACGGGTCGTGCCCGTCCGATCGGAATACTCGTCGCCGATGTGCGACGAGTCGTGCTTGGACCCGATGCGAAAACCGAGGTTGTGTTTCGGTTTCCACGCCAGGGTGAGCCCGTAGAACCCGTCCCATCCCGTGTTGTCCCAGCTGTAGCCGATATCGAACTGGGCGGACATCCCACCCTCGAATGACAGCTGCCACCCGAGGTCGGTGTCGCCCTCCGGGTGCCATCGGTAGATGCCGAGGGTGCCCCCGGTCCGCAGTCCGAAACGACCGGCGGTGGTGTCGGGGATCTCGGTATGGGCGAGCCACTGGATCGTCAACGCGTTCTGGGGGCGCAGCGGGTCAGCGACATAGCGGGGGTAGAAATCGTTGGGCGGAAACCAGATGCCGGTCTTTTTCTGGTTCTCGGCTTCCGCTTGCTCACCGTCCTCTGCGACGGCATATGACAAGGAGAGAAAGTGAACTGCCAACGCCGCAAGCAACGCCCTGGAGACAAATTTCCACATGGCGCGGGAGTATACCCCAGGGGCTGGCGAATGATGTGGTTTCAGTGGGCGTCTCCGTGGTACTGCTCACCGGCCTCGATGGCGATACCGAGCTCATTCTGCGGCGGCGGCAGCGGACACGTCGCGTAGGGTGTGAAAGCGCACGGAGGGTTGTAGGCGAGGTTGAAGTCGAGCACGGTCGTGCCGTCATCGCCCGGCGCATCCGCCGAGAGGAACCGGCCGGCGCCGTAGGTTGTCGTCCCGCTGGTCGCGTCGCGGAAGATCAGGAACAGCGATTCATCATCGGGGCTGTCGACGTAGGGCTCGAGGACCTGCTCCTGGTCGTTGATCGAGAAGCGGAGGACCCCCATCGCCAGCATCGAAGTGTCCTGGCCGAGGACCGTCGGGATGGCCACCTGGCGTGGCTCGTCGTAGGGCTCGAACCGTGCCTCGACCCGATAAGCCGGATCGATATCGAAATGTTCGATGCCGGCGAATGTCAGCCGAGTCACCGCCTTTGGGTCCTTGACCCGCGCGGCGAGCCGGCCTTCCCGGTTGATGATGTAGAACGAAATGCGGCCGGCCGTGATCACGTCCGGAGAGCCGTCGGCGTCGGTCGCCAGGACCGTATTCGCGAGTGGTTCGCCGTTGATCTCGACGCCCGTACCCTCGCTGAAGGCGACCACCGTTCCGTCCTCGGCGACGATGAGCAGACCCGCGATTTCCGGCACGCTCTCATCGGGGAGCACCACGGCGCCGTCCGGCGCCGAACCGAAACGGTTCTCACCCGGTTCGAGCCAGTACAGACCGGTGAGGGTCAGCCAGCCGTCGTCGGCGGTGAGCCGTTCGAGGCGCTGGTTGCGCCAGGCGTCGATCTCGGCAGCGTAGGCCGGGTCGAGCGGTTCGGGGGCTTCGGTGCAGGCAACTGCGATGATGACCAGCCCGGCAACGGCCGCACCACGGGCGATGAGAGAAGTACGAGTTTTCATCGGCGTGTTGTAGCACAGCCGCGCTCGGCGGAGGTGCCATTTGTCGCATTGTTTGTACTCGGGAGATCCGGCAATCGACACACCTTCAGGCAAACAATGCGACGGGCGGCTCCTCACGGGAAGTGAGCAAGGAAGGTCAATAGCCGTGGGGTGTCAATCGCCTTTCCTCAGGGTTGGATCTTCAATCGTGTACTATGAGAACGAATCTCGAAGCAAAAGAGAGAAATGAAACTCGAATCTGGTGCGACACTCGGCTCCTACACGATCCGCGAGCTTCTCGGCTCGGGCGGTATGGGAGAGGTGTATCGCGCCCGGGATAGCCGGCTCAAGCGAGATGTGGCTGTCAAAGTCATTCCGGAAAAGCTGGCAGACAACCCCGAAGCGCTTGCCAGATTCGAACGCGAAGCCCAGAGTGTCGCAGCCCTATCTCATCCGAATATCCTCGCCATCCACGATTTTGGTCGCGAAGACGGGGTGTCCTTTGCCGTGATGGAGTTGTTGGAGGGCGAGACCCTGCGCGACAGGATGAATCGATCGAAATTGTCGTCCACAAAGGCTCTGGAAATTGCCTTACAGATCTGTGGAGGGTTGGCGGCTGCCCATACCAGGGGCATCGTGCATCGGGACCTCAAACCCGAGAACGTATTTCTGACCACCGATGGTCTCGTCAAGATCCTCGACTTCGGGCTCGCAAAACTGCAGCCTGCGTCGTTTTCGCACGAATCGGAAACGGCGGTTCCGACCCTCGGCCTCAGTCAACCCGGGTGCGGTGATGGGGACTCTCGGCTATATGTCACCGGAACAGCTTCGCGCTCAGGCGGTAGATCAGAGAACTGACATTTTTTCTCTCGGAGTGGTTCTGTACGAGATGGTGACGGGAAAGCAGCCATTTCATGGCGGGAGTTCGGCGGACGTCATGGGCGCGATCTTGCGCGAGGAACCGCAGGCCCTGTCGGACGTCGGTACGGTGATTTCGCCGGCGATCGAGCGGGTCGTCATGCGTTGTCTTGAAAAAGAAGTTCACGAGCGATTTCAGACAGTCCAAGATCTGCGATTTGCACTGGAAAACGCTGACGCTGCAAGCGGCGGATCGGTCGAAGTCGTACCCGATTCGATAACCGATGACTCTGCGTCGTCAGTGGCGGTGCTTCCCTTCACGAACATGAGCGCCGATCCGGAACAGGTGTATTTCTGTGAGGGGATGGCCGAGGAGATCCTCAACGCTCTGTCGAGGATTCAGGGGCTTCGGGTGGCCGCCCGGAGTTCGGCCTTTCAGTTTGATCCGAAATTGAACGGCGCGCGTGAGGTTGGCGAGGCGTTGAAGGTCAAAACTGTGCTCGAGGGGAGCGTGAGAACGGCCGGGAGTCGAGTACGGGTCAGTGTTCAGTTGGTCGATGTTGAAACCGGTTTCCAGCTGTGGTCCGAACGATATGACAGGAGGATGGAGGATATCTTCGCCCTCCAGGACGAAATCTCGGAAAGCATCGTCGGGGCCCTTCAAGTGAAACTCGGGACAGATGTCCGCGAGGATCTCAATCGCCCGACAGCCTCGTTCGAGGCGTATCACCTTTATCTCAAGGGACTTTACAACTGGTACAAACGTGACAAGGGTTCATTGCAGAAGGCTGCAGATTTCTTCGAACAGGCTGTTGCAGTCGATCCTGATTACGCTCTGGCGCACGCCGGGTTGGTCATCAGCTACTGCAGTCTTGCGTTTTACGGAATGGAACCGGGCATGGCCAGGGCCAGAGCGAGTGCGGCAGCGGAACGAGCAGCCGCTCTGGCGCCTGGGGTCGCAGAGGTCCGAGCGGCCCTCGGCCTGTATGCGGCCTGGCTCGCCTTCGACTGGGAAACGGCGGAAAGGGAATTGAGAGCGGCGGTCGAGGCCAACCCCTCGTACGCGCTGGCCCACATCTGGTACGGCATGTTGCTTGCGACTCTGTCCCGGCATGATGAGGCGATAGCGTTGGCGGCCCATGCCCAAGAGGTCGATCCGCTATCGCCGTACGCCAATACTGCTCTCGGTCTGGCGCTGGTCCAGGCGGGGCTGAGAAATGAAGCGCTCCCGGCGCTGGAAGAATCCATCAACATCGACGCCGATTTCCTCTACAGCTTGTGGGTGCTCGGTTCAACCTACGGCGCGCTGGGCCGTAACGACGAAGCCGTGGCGGTTCTGGAGAAGGCGGTGACCCTGTCAGGCAGAGGCGCCTATTATTTGAGCTGGTTGGGATGGGCGTATGGCGTCGCAGGGCGGAAACCGGAGGCTGAGAAGATTCTCGAAGAGCTCATGGTGGGATTCTCGAACCAGGATGTTCAGCCGTTTTTTCTGATGCAGGTCCACAGCGGTCTCGGCGACCTGGATTCGGCATTCGAGTGGCTCGAAAAGTCGGTGGCCCAGGGTGATCCGGCCGCCAGTTTCATCGGCTTCCCTCCGATGGACAGCCTGCGCGAAGATCCGAGATTCGACCACACACGGAAGTCCCTGGGGCTCTCAGGCTGATTTCGGCGTCGAATCTTCGTGACAGGCCGGCGTACAGAGCGGCTAGTCTTCACCCGTAGAAAGCGCTTCATCGAGTCGTTCATCGAAGAGTTCTCCGAGGGCCGCCAACGATGCGAGATCCGTCGGTTCGTCGGGCATCAGCGGGATCTGCACCACCGGGTGGGAGTCTCCGACCAGATCGCGCAACTCGGCGACTCCCTGGTTGTCGCGTTGGCCGAGCCACGCCAGCAGTCGACTGCCCTCATTCGCGGTGTCGCGTACCGGCGGCAGCTCGGGGTGGACGCGGTTGACCACGATCGGTCCCAGGTGGAAGCCGGCTTCGGTCAGGCGGCGTGCGAAGAAGAGGGTGTCGGCAACCCGCCCGCTGCCGGGACCGGAGACCAGGACGAACAGGGTGTCGGGTGAGCGGAGTATCTCCTGGACCTCGAGGGCCCTCTCGCGGAAGCCGTCGAAGAGCGGTGCGAAGGCCTGGAAGAACTCGGCCATGTCGCGCAGCAGTTCCAGACCCACCATGCGGTCGAAGAAGCCCTCCACGTTGCGGCCGAGAACGCCCAGCCGAGACGTCACCTTGAGCTTGCCGTCGGCGCCGAACCAGGGTTTGAGGGCGATCCGCAGGGCGCCGCTGTCGAGGAAGCTGACGATCCGCTGCGGGGCCCCGAGAAAATCGAGAGCCTGGCGGGTCGGCGGCGTATCGAGGATGATGGTGGAGTAGACGCCCGACGCAGCGACCTCGAACAGCCTCTCCGACGCCATGTACTCGAGCACTCCGGCGAGGTTCCCCGACAACCGATCGTAGAAACGGTTGGTGAGGATTCTCCGGCGAGCCGCTTCGTCCGGGGCGTAGCGGTCGATAAGCCGGTCGAAGGTGCGCCGCGCATCCAGCAGGCTGGCCCACAGCCGGCCCGTGCCGCCGGCTTCGACCTCGGTCTCGGCATCGAGGGCCTCGTCGCCGACCCCGAGTGCGTCCTTGAGACGCAGCGACGGGTCAAAGGTCATGACCAGGGCGTCGTCGCCCCGCTGTGCCGCGCGCAGCCCCATGGCGGCGGCGAGAGTGGTCTTGCCGACTCCGCCGGAGCCGACGACGATGATCAGGGGTTTGCGCCGCGGGTCCATCAGCGGTCCCCGAGGGCCTTCGCGAGATGCTCGCCGACCACGCCGACCAGGACCGGACCGGCGTCGATGGGTTCCAACGGGATCTCGACCAGAGGTCCGTCCCAGCGCTCGGCGAGCCGGTCAAGCTCGTGTTCGTTGACTGCGCGGCGCCGGGCCCACAGCCGGGTGGACGCGTCGCGTCCGGCCCGTGCGGGGAGCGGGGGGTAGACCGCGTTGACGACCACGAGCTCCGGTTGCCGGTCGAGCCGTTCTCCCATCGCGCCGATGAGCTCCAGCGACTCCTGCACCGGCATCTCCTCCGCGGTGGTGACGACCACGCTGCCGAAGCGGTTGCGGTCCTCGAGAAAAGCGGCGATCTCCGTCGCCATGCGGCCGATCGGGCCGCTCGAGATCACCTCGGAAACCAGTTGCGGGGCGGCCATCCACGCGATCCCGTGGCCGGATGCCGGGGCATCGAGGATCACCACGTCGGGACGTCGAAGCTGTTTCGGCCCGTGCCCCTCCACCAGACGCATGGCGCGCCCGAACACGGCGGTCTGTTTGAGACCCGGCGCACCTTCCGTGAAGTGGAGGTGGACCGGGCTCGACAGCACCTTGCGGGCGAGGGCGCCGACCTTGAGTTTTTCCATGATGAGGTCGTCGAGCAGTTTGCGTGGTTCGAGGTGCTGAACCCAGAGGTTGGAGGCGGCCTCGACGATCTCTCCGCCCGAAGGCGGCGTGTCGAGGAGGAGGTGGAGGTTTTCCCGAGGATCGACCTCGATCAGCAACACCCGGCGGCCGCGGTTGGCGAGTGTCGCGCCGAGGGCCGCTGTCACAGTGCTTTTGCCGACGCCGCCTTTGCCGGTGACAACGATCAACTGGAGTTGTTCGAGCCGGCCCAGGACGCCCACGGTTTCCCCCTTGATGTGTCGGGTCGGAGCTTAACACGCGGTGGAAGGGGCTTCCCCGACCCCTGTCACCGCCCCCGCGGTCGGCATCGTCGAACGAACTCATGGGTGGGGATTATCAGGCACCGGGAATTGATGAAACCAGGTCGCAGGTTATTGGGTACGACGGGTGAAGTGCGCCCGCAACGGAGGAAAGATGGATCGACGAGACAACCCTTTCAACATCGCGGCGGCCCCCGAGCCCGCCGGCGGCCTCGGGCAGCCGGCGGCCGAGACCGACGCTTCAGCCGACCCGACGATTCGCGTCCAGCAGATGGTGGTGTCGTCGCCGGTCTTCGCGTTCATCAAAGGAACCCCCCAGCGCCCGATGTGCGGGTTCTCGGCCAATACGGTGGCCGTGATGGACTCGCTGGACGTGCCCTACCGGACCTTCGACGTGTTGTCCGACGAGGCGATCCGCAGCGCGGCCAAGGAGGTCGCCGGCTGGCCGACCTTCCCCCAGGTCTATGTTCGGGGAGAGTTCATCGGCGGCAACGACATCGTCACCGAGATGCACGCCAGCGGCGAACTGCAGGCGATGGTGGCGGGGGACGGATCATGAGCGCCCCGACGACCGAGACCGGCACCATCGTCTCCCTCAGCGAGAGGGCGCAGCGCGAGGTGCGTTCGATCTTCGAGCGTGAGGGGCTGGGCAAAGAGAAAGGTCTGCGGCTGAGCGTTGTCGGTGGTGGCTGCTCCGGGCTATCCTATGACATGGACTTCTCCGACGTTCGCCGAAACGACACCCGGATCGACTACGATGGGTTCACCGTCCTGCTCGACCCCAAATCCACCATCTACCTCAAGGGCATCACCCTCGATTTCCAGGACGGTCTCCAGGGCAAGGGCTTCGTCTTCTCCAACCCCAACGCGACCAACACCTGCGGCTGCGGTGAGTCCTTCAGCGTCTGATCGTCTCCTCTTCGAAGGGGGCGCCGCACGCCTCGATGGGTGGGTCGTTGTCGCCGTCGAAGGCGGCCACCGCGAGCGCTTTCTCCACACGCAGCTGACGTCGGACGTCAAGGGCCTCGGCGGGGGTGCGTCGCAGATGACGGCCCTCCTCGATCGCGCCGGACGCTTGCAGTCCTTCGGTTTTCTTCACAAAGGCCCGGATCGCATCGACCTTCTGATGCCGGCGGAGGCCGCGGAAGCAGCGATGGTGTTTCTCGAGGCGCACATCATCGCCGATGATGTCAGCCTGCGGGTGATCGAGACCGGCGAACTCACGCTGCTTCTGGGCGCGGAGGCGGTACGGTTGTTTCCGGGGCTGCCGTCCGGGTCGGCGTTCCCGATCGAGGGATGGGGAAGCCGCGGCTGCGTCATCTGGAACGCTTCGCCGCCGCCGTTGCCTCCCATCGACGACGACGAACTCGAAGCCCGTCGGGTGTTGTCGGGGATACCCCGCTGGGGAGTGGAGGCCGCTCGAGGGCAGCTGATCCACGAGACGTCTTTGATCGACCCCGCAGTGTCGACGATCAAGGGGTGTTTTCTGGGCCAGGAAACGGTGGCCAAGGTGGCGAGCGGCCGCGGTGCGGCGCGTGCGCCGGTGCTGCTGGAGATCGTGGCGGGGGACCCGGTTGATGCCGCCGGGATCGTCGGGGAGTTCGCGGCCGAGGATCACGAACGGGCGGGCGCCGTGTTGACGGTGACACGGTGGGAGGACCGGACCTATCTTCTGGCCTCCGCCGTTCGCGAGATGCGGGTCGAGAACCGGGTGGTGGAGTGCCGGTGGAGCGACCGGGGATCGTCCACCGTCAGGGTCCGGGCACTGCCGCTGCTCGCGACACCGGAACCCGGCTACTGGGCGACGCGGCTCCAGTTGCGCGCGGTCGAGGCGTTCTCCTACGATCGCGAGGACGATGCGGTGAAACTGCTCGAACGTGCGATTGCGGTGTGCCGAAATCACGCCGATTCCTACGAGTCGTTGGGAGTGATCCTCGGGCGCCACCACCGGTATGACGAGGCCATCAACCTGATGCGGCGGCTGCTCGAGGTCGACCCTTCGTCGGTCATGGCCCACACCAATCTGTCGTTGTACTACAACCGGCTCGGGCGGATCGAGGATGCCGAACGCGAGGCAGGCGAGGCGCTGCGCGCCAAGATGAACCGGGAGCGCGACCAGAAGCAGCGAGCCGCCGTCCTCCGCGAGGAGACCGCCGCCTCGGCGGCGGACCGCAAACGGCGGAGCGAGATGTTCCGCCAGGTCCTCGAGATCGACCCCGATGACGCTCTCGGCAACTTCGGGCTCGGTGAGCTGCTGGTGGAGGAGGGGAGGCACGCCGACGCCATAGCCCGCCTCCAGCGTGCGCTGCGGACCGATCCCCGCTACTCAGCGGCCTTTCTCGCGCTGGGCCGCGCATTCGAAGGCGCGGAGGATACGGAAGCGGCGATCACAACCTACCGCGAGGGCATCAAGGTGGCCGCCGCCAGGGGCGACCTGGCGACCGCCAACAAGATGCAGGAGCGGCTCGCCAACCTGCAGGCGGACACCGGCGTCTGATCGAAACAGCATGAATCGGCCTCACCGCATGGGCCTCGACGCCTGCTTGGAAACCAGTGCGAAGCCGCGAAGCGGCGACAGACAATAGCCTGGGGCGTGAGCCCCAGGATTTCAAACGAAGAGAAAATTCAAGCCCCGGAGGGGCGACAGTATTCTGTCGCCCCTCCGGGGCTTGATCATAAAATGAAACGACGAGGTCCCTGGGGCTCACGCCCCAGGCTACAACCTGCCGCCCCTGCGGGGCTCGGATTCTGTTTCAGAGCCGACCTCTCTCCCGGCAGCCGGGACGGCTGCCCCACAACCGCACCGGATCGACCCCTTATGGGGCACGCGTCCCGCGTGCCGGCGATTGTACGGAAACGTCGAACGTTCAACGTTGAACGGCTAGGAAGACTTCTCCACCCATACGGTGAGGATTTCGAGGGTGGCTTCGACCGCCTTGGCCATCCACTCGAGCGACACCCACTCGCGGACCGAGTGGAAGTTCTGGCCGCCGGCCCACACGTTGGGTGTGAGCAGGCCCATGTAGGACAGTCGTGCGCCGTCGGTGCCGCCGCGAATCGCCTGGCGTTTCGGCGTCACGCCGATCCTCTCCACCGCTTCGAGGGCGTAGTCGAGGACCTTGGAATCTTCGCGGATCTTGTAGGCCATGTTGCGGTAGGACTCCGAGATCTCGACCGAGATCTTCGCCTTCGGGAAGCGTTTTTCGACGTCCGCGATCACCGACCTGAGGTAGTCCTCGCGCTCGTTGAGCTTTTCAACGGAGAATGCCCGCACCAACACCTTGAGATCGACCTTGGTGACGTCACCGGACGCGATATAGGGGTGGAGGTAGGGCTCACGTCCTTCGGTGGTCTCGGGCAGCAGTTCGTCGCCGATGCCCTCGATGATCGCCGCGGTCACCCGGAGGGCGTTGACCAGCTTGTCCTTGGCGTAGCCCGGGTGAACGTCGTGACCCACAACCGTGACGTTGGCGGTGTCCGCGCAGAAGGTCTCGTCCTCGATTTCGCCGAGATCGGAGCCGTCGAGAGTGTAGGCGTAATCGGCGCCGAACGCCTCGACATCGAAGTGCTCCGTGCCGCGGCCAACCTCCTCGTCGGTGGTGAAGGCGATCTTGATCGGGCCGTGGAGAAAGTCCGGGTTGGCCTTGATCCACGCGATCGCGGTCATGATCTCGGCCACCCCGGCCTTGTCGTCGGCGCCCAACAGGGTGGTGCCGTCGGTGTGGATGATGGTGTGGCCGACGCACTTCGCCAGGTTCGGGTTGTCGGCTGTCTTGAGCATCTGGTCGGGGTTGAGTTGGATGTCCTCGCCGCCGTAGGACTCGATGATCAGCGGTTTGACGTCTTTCCCGGAGGTGCCGAAATAGGTGTCGACGTGGGCGATCAGGCCGATCGCGGGGACCTTGCCGGCCGCCGGGTGTTTGGCGGGGAGGTTCCCGGGGATCGACGCCAACACGTAGCCCCACTCGTTCATGGCGGCGTCATCGCAGCCGAGGGCCTTGAGTTCTTCGGCGAGAATCTTCGACAGGTCCTTCTGTTTCTCGGTCGTCGGGCTCGATTCCGAGCTTTCGTCGGATTGTGTGTCGACTTTGACGTAGCGCAGAAAACGGTCGAGCAACTGCTGGCGGTCTTTGGATTTGAGGGTTGCGGTCACGGAGCACCTCCAGGTCGATATCGGTTGCCGAGTCTAACGCGGATCACCGAATTGTCCATTTCCGTGGGGATCCGTCGAGTGGAGACGTTCAACGTTTCAAAGTTCAGCGCCGTCACGGCGCGCCGGGAGTTTCGCCAAACCTGTAGGTTGCTCCGATCAAACCGAATATGGCCCGCTGGTTGTCGACGATCGGGCTCAGATAGATCTCGTTGTCCAAACGCTGAATCTGGACCAGGCCGACCAGCGTCACGCGGCCGGAGAGACGGAAGAAGGCAAGAAGCCCGCTCTCGAAGTTGACCGCCGAGTGGCCCGTAAACTCCGGACGGCCCGGTTGGACTTCATCCGGAGTGACGCCGTAGTAATAGTCGATGTAGTTGCTGCTCTGCCACACGACACCGACGGAAGGCGTCAGCCCCCACCTGTAGCGACCGAACGTCCAGGTGCGTGAGAAGTTCACAGATGCCTGCTGGCCGTTCGAGACCCCGAGGATATCGGTGTAGATGGAGGTGCTGAGCTTGTACTTCCCGGGCTTCCAGTCGAACACGAAGCCGGCCTCGACTGTGGGGTCGCGTTTCATCATCCCCGCAAGGTCCGGCGAGTCGTCGGGGTCGAGTCCGGCGAACACGAAACCGGCCCGAGCGTCGAGCGTGAACTCCTCGGTGTCGATGAAGTGGTATCCCGCCTGGATGCCCTGGACGTAGAGCTTCTTGTAGTAGAGCTCGATCAGGGGGATCGGCGTGATTTTGTTGCTGGCGCCCACGTAGGGTCGCGGCGACGAGATGACTCCGAACCCGAGCGACCACCTGAGCCCTGGTGGGGGCGGCGCCGCGGGCGGGGCAGCCCCGACAGCCTCGCCGTCCGGGGCCTGCGCCTGCGAGATCGCCGACGAAAAGAGGACTGTCAGGATGAGGGCGAAAAGAACCTTTTTCATTGCTACTCCCAAGGTCGCAAATTGTAGTTGGGCAGCCATCGAACGTCCACCTCACAAAGCAACGGCCCACCGAAAGGGGTGGGCCGCTGGAGGGGGGTTGCGCCGAAGCGCGAGAGTCAACCTCGGGGGAGGATGACAGTGTCGATCACGTGGATGACCCCGTTGGACGTCTCGATGTCGGTAGCTGTGACAGTCGCGTTGTTGATCATCACGCTGCCGTCAGCGAGGGTTATCTTGATGTCGGAGCCCTGAGCGGTCGTAGCGGTGGAGAGCGCGATGACATCGGAGGCCATCACGCGGCCGGGGACGACGTGGTAGAGCAACACCTGGCGCAGCTGGTCGGGGTTGGCAAGCAGGTGCTCGACCGTGCCTTCCGGAAGCTTGGCGAACGCCTCATCGGTCGGTGCGAACACCGTGAACGGGCCGGCGGACTCCAGAGTTTCCACGAGGCCTGCAGCCTGCGCGGCGGCAAGCAGTGTATTGAAGTCACCAGCGGCCTGGGCGGTGGCGACAATGTCACCGCTGTTGGAGGCGTTGACTGCGGAGCTCGAACAGCCGCCGCCCGCAAAAGCCGGGATCGAACCGAATGTCAGGACCAGACCAAGAACCAGAACTCTCTTCATGATGACCTCCCAGGTCGTGTTGTCGGTGCCGGTAACCGGCGTCGGATGGGAGAATGTCAATATAAAATCTAAAATTCCAGAAGAATATAGATTACATACTAAGTTTTAATTAAAAAAATTGACTGCAGGGCCTGACGGCGGTAGGAGAAGATGGTCTCCACGTCGCGGTCGACGGCCAGGATGTGGGCGAGGCGCCCGCCGATCGCCGCATACTCGATCCTGTCCCCGACCATGGTGCCTCCCCGGTGCTCCTCGAAGCGATGCTCGTGTCGCCACAGCCTGTAGGGCCCGCGAATCTGGCGATCCACGAAGCGGTGGGTGGGCTCCCAGACCTCGATCTCGGTCCGCCAACGCAGCGGCAAACCGCGCCACCGCAGCCGGTAGTCGATGAGGGCGCCGGCAGCCATTTCGATCGGCGCCGGCGTCAGAACCTCGAACCCGAGCCAGGGGGGCGTCAGGCGCTCGAGGTTTGCGGCGTCGGAAAAGAACCGGAAGACCTCGGCGAGGGGGGCTTCAATGATCTGCTCCGAAGAAAAGGTGGAAACGTGCATTCAACGGTCCCTCTGAGACTCCGCGCGTCTGGCGATGCGCCGGACCAGCCCGGAGAACATGATTTTGTGAATGGGATAGAGAAAGTTCCAGTAGAGCTGGCCGCCGAGCCCGAACGGCTCGAAGATCGCGGTCTGGATCAGCTGCGTGCCGCCGCCCTCCGGAACAGCCTCCAGCTGCAACCACGCGCGGCCGGGGACCTTCATTTCGGCGCGAAGCCGCAACAGGTGCGGCGGCTCGACCTTTTCCACCCGCCAGAAATCCACGGCGTCGCCCGGTTCGAGTTCGGTGGGGTGGCGGCGGCCTCGCCGCAGTCCCGGACCTCCCACGACCTGGTCCATGAGTCCGCGCAGCGACCACGCCCAGTTCCAGAACAACCACCCGGTTTCGCCGCCCAGCGAGGCAAAGGCACGAAAGGTGTCCTCGGGGCTGGCGGAAGTCTGGGAGCGCCTGATCTCGCGGATCAGCCCCTCGGCTTGGGTCAGCTCGAATGACGCGGTATCGCCGAGGGCGTTGGTCCACCTCGTGGTGACAGCGTTCTCGGTCGTCTGCCGCAGGGCCCGGGTGACCGCCTCGCGATAGGAGAGTGGTGTCACATCGGGAAAGTCCTCGAGGGTACGGGAGGTGTCGGCGACCACCGGGTGGGTCACGCCTTCGATCAACGGCACCGCGAGCCGATTCGAAATGGGGGTCACGAGCCCGACCCACAGCGCCGCCAGCCGCGGTGCGAGGACGGGCACCGGAACGATCACCCGCCGCAGGCCGCGCACAGCCGCAAACTCCTGCATCATGCCCTTGAAGGTGAGGGGAACGGTGCCGACGTTGTAGATCCCCGAGGGCCCGCGGTCGAGGGCGAGGACGAGGTACTGCAGGATGTCGCGCACCGCGATGGGTTGTACTTCGTTGAGAATCCACCGCGGTGCGATCATCGCCGGGAGCCGTTCGGTGAGGTAGCGGACCATCTCGAACGAAGCCGAGCCGGATCCGATCACGGGACCGGCGCGGAACTCGGTCGCCGGCAGCCCGGCACGCAGGATCTCGCCGACCTCGGCGCGGCTCGACAGGTGGTCGGAGATCTCGGCTGCCTGCGGGAGGAGCCCACCGAGGTAGATCACGTGACCGAGCCCTTCTGCAGCGGCGACGAAGTTCTTGGCGGCCGCCCGGTCGCGTTCGACGAAATCACCGCCGGTGCCCATCAGGTGGACGAGGTAGTAGGCGGCATCGACTCCCGAGACGGCGCCGACCAGGGAGGCGGGATCCTCGACGTCGCCGCGGACGATTTCCACCTTCGACGACCACGCCCGGCCGGCCACTCGTCCCGGATCGCGGACCATGACCCGGACCTGGTGGCCCTTTTCCAGCAGCAGAGGAACCAGACGGCCGCCGATGTAGCCGGTCGCTCCGGTAACCAGGATCTTCATGCGTGTCCTCCGTATTTCTCGAGATAGGCCCGTACCGGGAACTTCCGCGCCGTATTGGCCGACGACATGTAGCGGATCTTTCCGAACACCGGACGCTCCGGTCCCCACGGCCGGTCGTGGCGGCCCAACACCCAGAAGATCCCGGTGTATGAGTTGGGGTCGCGACCATCGAAGGCGAAACGGTTGTTGAGTTCGATCATCACTTCGAGGGCCTCGCGCGGTTCGGCCGTCCACTCCAGAATCTTCTTGCCCCACAACATCCGCAAGTAGTTGTGGATGGTGCCCTCGCGGACGAGTTGGGTCTGGGCTGCATTCCACAAGGGGTCGTGGGTCGCGGCAGCGGTGAACTCGTCCAGTGAATAGGTGAATTCACGCTCGTCGAGGACGTGCTCGGTGAGGGTGCGCTGGGCCCACTCCGGTAACGACTCCCACCGATCGTGGTCGGCTCTCTGCGAACACACGTTGAAGCCCAGCTCCCGCCACGTGACGACCTGGTCGAGAAAGGCCTCGGCATCGTCGCCTGCACCCCACCACCCGGCGCGACGGCCGTTGGCGGGCGCGATGACATCCTCGGCGGACCAGCGCTCGCGGCGCATGATCTCGAGGAAGATCTCGTGGCTCGAGATGTGTCCGAAGTGCAGATAGGGGGACAGACCGCTCGAGGCCTCGACCTCGGGCCGATTGCGCTCCTCGTTGTAACTGGCGAGGCGGTCATCGAGAAATCGCCGGAGGACCTCGGCGGCCGCTCCCGATCCGCCCTTGAGTCCCGTCGGCGCGACGCCGTGGTCGATCGGGAACGAGTCGAGGGCCACCGTGCCGCCGCCGAGAAGATCCTGTGGCACCGGCGGCCACGTGGCGGTGACGTGAGGCGGGATCTCCGGGGCCGATGGCAGCTCCTCGGCGAGGGGGTCTTCGAGCGGTATGTGCTCGAGGTGGTCGAGGAGGTTCTTCTGGAGGAACCTGCGAAAGGCGTACGCGGTTGAGAACTCGTGGCCGGCCGCCGCCATCGGCAGCAAACCGTTGCCGTCGACGGCCTCGAGCCGAACCGTGAGCCTGGCCGCAGCCGCCGCCACCATCTGCGGCAGGAAGAACGTCGGGTAGTCGTCGGTGACGACGACCGCGGCGTCCTCGGCGAGGGCCTCGAGCAAACCGCTGCCGGCGCCGGGTTCGGGCTCGAGATAGGGGAGGTACGCGACCCGGCCGCCGGCAAAGGCGGCGGCGTTGTCGGCCATCCCGTCGATCACGAATGCGTGCAGCCGATCCGACGCCCACCGATAACCGCTCCGCAGCGGCTCGAACACCAACAACGGCTTCCCGAGACGGCGTGCCCACCCGGCGGCCCGCTGGAGCCCGAAGTTGAACCGCGCCCTTCTGGCGGCGATCATCCAGTAGACGACCCACGCCCGGTCCTCGCGAACCGGCGCGGCATTCGCCTCGCGGATCCGAATCTTCGGGACATGGTCGTCGCAGCCGGTGCTGTGTCTCAAGTCGGCTCCTTGTCTTCTTCTCCAGGGCTTCAGCCCGATCTCCCGATCGGTCAGGGTCGATCTGCTCCAGTGCAACCGGTCGAGCCCTCAAGCAGAGCGAGGCCGGAACGACGATTATTCCAGAGCCTTGTGACAAGTGGAGAGAAAGGTCTGAATATCCTAGAAATAAAATCGACAAGGAGGAGATTGTCCGGGAAGAGGTGTGGTGGCCCCGGCACACCGCACTGTCAGCCCAACACGCCGCAGAGAGAACGTCGCGTCCTTTAGCTTTCAAGCTTTTCGATGACGATTGGAGGTTGGTCATGAATCAGAGCGGTTTCTTTGCGAACAACCCGAACCGATCCGGACTGGTGATCGTCTTTCCACCGGGCGTTGCGAGCCTCTTCAATCCCTCCGTCCACAGCTTGGTGCGCGAGGTCGAAAGGCGTCTCGACGGAGCGTTCGTGACCTTCGCCCTGAGCGGCGGGTCGGGCCCGGACGTCGAAGCGGCCTTGAATGCGGCGCGATTCGCCGGCTGTCCATCGGCCGTCGTGGTGTATTCGGAGGACTGGTTCCTCGCGGGCGAGTGGATCGACGAGGGATCGGATACCGTGGTGGCCGGCCACCGCGATGCGTCACACCTTCACAAGACCGCCCAGCGGTTGGTCGACGCCTACAGTCTCGTGGGTTCGACGTCCGGGGTCGCGGCATGACAGAATGCAGCCCGCCAGTGATCTCCGAGAGCGGGGTCGAGCGCGCGCTGGGAGGCAACCGGGATGAGTACTGAGAACGAGATCGACCAGACAGCCCCCGACGCGGCAGGGACCGACGAACGGATGTGGCCGATGGGCGCGGTGACCCGTCGTACTGGAATCGGCGAACACACCCTGAGGGCGTGGGAGCGGAGGTTCGGCTTTCCGACCCCGCACCGGCTCGAATCGGGCCACCGGCGCTATTCGTCGGCGCAGGTACGGCAGCTGCTCCTGATCTCCAGGGCCCTGGGCTGTGGTCACCGCGCCGGTGATGTGGTCCCGCTGACGGTCCCCGAAATCGAAGATCTGCTGCGGCAGACGGGGGTGGTGGAGGGTGTCGCCACTGTCGGTGGCACCGATGAGGTCGTGGCCGAGGTGATCGAGGCGTGTCGCCGTTTCGATCGCGACGCCCTGGTCGCTATTCTCCGCCGCGATGCCTCGGTTCTCGGGATGGCGGCGTTCCTCCGCGAGAGGGTGACGCCGTTGCTCGAGGAGATCGGCGACGAGTGGTCGCGCGGCGGCATCGAGATCCGGCACGAGCATTTCTTCTCCGAAGTACTGGAAGACGAACTCCGCTCGATGCGGGTGCCGCTCCAGGTCTCGGCCGGCGGCCGGCCGGTGGTGCTGGCGAGCCTGCCGAACGAGAATCCACGCGCTCGGACTGCAGGTCGCCGCCCTCGCCATCACCGTTGCCGGGCGAGCGGTCCGGGTCCTCGGGCCGCACCTGCCGTCGGACGAGATCGTGCACGCGGCGGAGGTTCTGGATGCCGCTGCGGTCGGCGTGTCGATGAGTCTGTTTGCATCGATGGAAGAAACCGCGCGAGAGCTTGAAGCGATCCGCAAAGCGCTGCCGCCGGCCATCGAGGTGTGGGTGGGGGGCGCAGGGTCGACCGGGCTCGAACACCTGTCCGGTGGCATCAAACAGCTGCCGACTCTCGACGACCTCGACCACGCGGTCAACGGGCTGTCGGGGTAGATCACGGAAGACCAGCTCCCTGTTGTTCGTGTTAAACCACCGTCAATCCCGGCTTCCAGAACGTTGACCGGTGTCCGCTGCCGGTTCATAGTGGTCTGACAGCCTCGAAACGGCGGCTGGACCCACCGCGAGCAGAGACAGGAGAGAACATGAAAATGAAATACACGAGCAGCTTCGTCGGATGTGCGTTGATGACGCTCGCGGTTGTCGCCTGCGCCCAGCAGGCCGCACCTCCGACAGCAGGCGGCGAGGTCGTTGCCAGGATCGGCGACGAGGTCATCACCGCGGCCGAGGTCGAGTCGATGGTCGGCCCGTCGTTGGTCAAGCTCCGGCAGGAGATCTACACCACGACCGTCGGCGAACTCAACGCCCAGATCTTCGAGCGTCTGGTGACCGCCAAGGCGACTGCCGAAGGGATCACCCGCGAGGAGTTCCTGGCCAAGAACGTGGACGCCAAGATGACCGAGCCCGACGAGGGCGAGATCGTCAAGGTGATGTCCATGTACCGGGCCCGGTTGGCTCAGGATGACGCGCAGGCGCGCGAACAGGTCGTGCAGGCGCTCCAGCAACAGCAGCAGGCGAAGCTCATCGAGGCGCTGCGGGATGAATTGTTCGCCGAGGCCGGGGTTGTCATCCTGCTTCAGCCGCCGCGGGCGGTGGTCGCCATCACCGAGGGCACGCCGTCGCGGGGCCCGGTGTCGGCGCCCATCGTGTTGGTGGAGTACACCGACTACCAGTGCCCCTACTGCACCACGGGCGCAGCCCACCATCGATGCCGTGATGGAGCGGTACGACGGCCAGGTCCGCCACGTCTTCAAGAACCTCCCGCTGCCGATGCACCAGCAGGCGCAGCTGGCGGGCGAGGCGGCCCTGTGCGCCCAGGACCAGGGCAAGTTCTGGGAGTTCCACGACTGGTTGTTCCAAACCAGCGCACGATGAACCGCGAATCGATGATCACCGAGGCGGGCGAACTCGGCATGAATGTCGAGCTCTTCACCGCGTGCATCACCGACAGGACGTATCAGGCGAAGGTCGATGCGGACATGAAAGAGGCGCGCGGCTTCGGGATCACCGGGACGCCCGGATTCATGATCAACGGCAGGGTCCTCACCGGTGCCCAGCCGCTCGAGGCCTTCGAGGCCGTCATCGACGAGGAACTCACCCTCAAGGGAATCGCGATTCCGCCGAAACAGGAGACCGAGGCCGCCGAGGCCGCTGCAACATCCGAGGAAACAGCAACTGAGTAGGAGAGTTCTGAGTTCTTAGTTTTGAGTTTGTAATTCGGACCGCCCTTCCGCATCTGCGGGAGGGCGTTCTTTTTGCAGTCGTCCGTTCGGTGTGTGGGTCCGAGGTAGGGTGGGCCTTGGCCCACCTTCAGTCACTTTGATGCTGCGCAAAACGTAACTGCAGGATCGAGCGGGGCCAAAATCCAGGGCTCCGAATTCGTTGAGCAATCCTCGGATCTGCCGCCCCTCCGGGGCTGGTTGGTCTTTGGTCACCGGATCCTGGGGCTTGCGCCCCAGGCTATGACCTTTCGCGCCTCCGGCGCTCGCCGTACTGGGATGGTCGACGGCGAGATCGAGAGGCGATGAGGTGCAACGCAAGATCACAGCCTCCAGGCGTCACCGACGGGAAACGGATCCCTCGAAACCGCGGGCCAACGGGCGATTGTATGAACTGACCTATTCGCCGACTCCCCGAACAACGGAATTTCATCGCCCTCAGCCGCGGAGCGGCGGCAGAAAATTGCCTGGGGCGTCAGCCCCAGGAAACTCAGACCAAATACAGTCCAGCCCCGGAGGGGCGACAGAACCGATTGCTGTGGATTGTTCGATCATCGGATGGTTCGGGTATCCCCGCCCGCACATGCAGGTGGTGCCTCGAGAACTCAAAACTCAAAACTCAGAACTGCGACCTCGAGGTCAGTCGAGGTCGATGTCCTTGATCGGCCGCGACCCGTCGTCGTTCTTTTTGGCGTCGTCGAGGAGCTCGCGGAAGCGATCCTCCATCAGCCGGTCCTTGGACTTTTCCTTGCGCATGGCCTCCGCCATGACGTCGGCGGCGCGGTTCTTCTCGCTCTCGAGCTGTTTCAACCGATCGTTGAAATCGACCTTTTCGCTCAGCCTGGCCGGGGGCTTGTGATCGACGACGACGCCCGCCTCGGTGTCGATCGTCAACGCTGATCGGCAGTGGGGGCAGGTCACACTGAGTTTTTCAGTCATGGTGCACCAACCTTCTCGATCGCCCGATCGTACCAGAGGACAGTTTACCGTTGCCGTGGCCTGCAGGACAGGGGTGCTATCCTCGGCTCTGCAACGAGATAGGAGGCGGCAATGACGATGGTGCGTGGTGCGCTCGTGCTCGCCCTGGCCCTGGGGCTGCTGGTGGTCGCGGCCTGCGAAAACACCGATCCCAGTCCCGAAGAGGCGCAGGCCATCGAAGGGGCCGTGGGCGGCTACCTCAACGCACTTGCCGAGGCCTACTCGACGCTCGACACCGGCGTCCTCGAAGGCCACGCCAGCCCCAACGAGATTGCGGCCGTCCACAAGCTGCTCAAGGAGCTGCTCCAGACCACCGGTGACCGGATCGACTCCCAGCTCATCGGCTTCGACATCGAGACCATGACGGTGTTTCGCGGCATCAACGCCACCGTCCGGGTGATCGAGGTGTGGGACATCACGCGCTACGGCGCCGCCGACGGCGTGGAAAAGGGCCACTTCGAAAACACGATCCAACGAACCCTGCTGCAGATGCGCCTCATCGAGGGCCGGTGGATCGTCGTCGGCAGATCGAACCTCGAACAGCAGACCCCCGTCCCGCAGCCGGAAGCGGCGCCCGCGGAGGACCCGCAGTGAGCAAGCAACCCGTGGTGGTGGTGGTGGGCCGACCCAACGTCGGCAAATCCACCCTTTTCAACCGGCTCACCCGCAGCCGCCGCGCCCTGGTCCACGACCTGCCGGGGATGACCCGCGACCGCATCATCGGCGAGGTCGAGCGCCCCGGTGGCGGCACCTTGACCCTCGTCGACACCGGCGGGTTACTGATGGTCGACGAGGACACCTTCGTGCCGCTGATCCGCGGTCAGGCCGAGGCCGCCATCCGCGGCAGCGATGTCGTGATCTTCCTGCTCGACGGCGAGGCGGGGCCCATCCCGGAGGATCAGGAGATCGGCGAATATCTGCGAGGCCTCGGGGTCCCCGTCGTGCCCGTGGTCAACAAGGGCGACCGCAAGGCGGTCGAGCTCCAATCGCACGAGTTCCACCGGCTGGGCCTCGGCACCCCCATCGTGATCTCGGCCGAGCACGGCACCGGGCTCAGTGAGCTCTGGGATGCCCTGGATCTTCACCTGCCCGCGGCCGTGGTCGAGGAGGAAGGCGCCACCGACCTCCGCGGGACGGGGATCCCGGTCGCGATCATCGGACGGCCCAACGTCGGCAAATCGTCGTTGGTCAACCGGCTCCTGGGAGACGAGCGCCTTCTGGTCAGCGAGGTGTCGGGGACGACCCGCGACGCCGTCGACACGGTGCTCGAAAAAGACGGGGTGCGCTACGTCTTCGTCGACACCGCCGGGATCCGGCGTAAAGGCAAGACCGACCGCGGCCCCGAGGTGTTGTCGGTCGTGATGGCGCGGCGCTACCTCGAGCGCGCGGATATCTGTCTGTTGGTGGTGGATGCGGTCGAGGGCATCACCAACCAGGACGCCCACGTCGGCGGCTACGCGTGGGAGGCGGGGCGCGGCGTCATCCTGGTGATCAACAAATGGGACCTCATGGAGAACCGGGAGCAGGCGAGAGAGCGTCTTGAAGATCAGGCGGACCAGAGCCTCAAGTTCATGCGCCACGCCCCGCGGGTCTACCTCTCCGCCCTCGACGGCAAGGGCGTTCACCGGCTCTTCCCGATCATGTGCAACGTCCACCGGGCCTACACCAAGAAGATCGCCACCACCGAGCTCAACCGGGTGATGCGGCAGGCCTGGGACCAGCGCCCGCCGCCGATGGCAGGCTCGAAAGCGCCCAAGCTGTACTACTGCTCGCAGGTCAATCAGGCGCCGCCGAGGTTCGTGCTGTTTTCGAACCTGACAGGCACCCCGCACTTTTCGTACATGCGGTACCTCGAGAACGTCCTCCGCGAGACCTTCGGTTTGGATGGGGTCCCGATTCGGGTTATTATCAGAGGACGGAAGAGTTAGTCGGGGCAAAGGGTTTCCATGGTTTTCTTCAACTATGCGCTGAGAAAGCTCAATGCGAAGATCGTGTACTACGGTCCGGGTCTGTGTGGCAAAACCACCAACCTGGCGTGGATTCACGACCACTTCGAGGGCGGTGAACGCGGGAAGATGATCTCCCTCGCCACCGAGGGCGACCGGACCATCTTCTTCGACCTGCTGCCCCTCGAGATCGGGTCCATCCGCGGGATGGACGTCACCCTCCAGCTTTACACCGTTCCCGGCCAGGTCCACTACAACTCAACCCGCCAGCTCGTCCTGAGGGGCGCTGACGGCGTGGTCTTCGTCGCCGACTCGCAGCGTGCGATGCAGAGCTCCAACATCGAAAGTTTCAGAAACCTGCAGGAAAACCTGCTGCTGCAGGGGATCAGCCTCGACGGCTTCCCGCTCGCCCTGCAGTTCAACAAGCGCGATCTCAAGGATGTCCGCCCGGTCGAGGAGCTTGACGCCGACCTCAACGTCTTCAGGGTCCCGATCTTCGAGGCCGTCGCCACCGATGGCGTCGGCGTCCAGGAAACTCTCGAGGGCATCGTCAAGCTGGTGATGCGAAGCCTGCGCGAGCGCTATGAGGGCGCTGCCGCGGAAGCGCGTTCTCCCGGGGCCGCCGACCCCGCGGCAACCATGAGGACCCCTCTCGGGGCCACCCCGCGGACGCCGGGGGCGGCGCCGAAGCCGGCCCCGGCCCCCAAGCCGGCCCCCGTCCCCCCACCTGCCGCTGCCCCGGCGACGCCACGGCCCGCGCCGACGCCCCCTGCAGCTGTCGCGCCGCCGGCCCCGGAGCCTCCGCGGGCTGCACCCGTGCCGCGTCCGGTCGCCCCACCGCCGTCCCCCGCCGTTGCCCCGCCGCCGCAGGCCGCAGCACCGACGCCGCAGCCGGGTCGCGAGCCTGCAAAGCCGCCCCCAGGGCCATCCCGGGCGGACGACATCGTCTTTCCGGAAGAGGAAGGCGCGAAGACGCGCGACTTTTCCAAGACGGTCAGCCCCGCACCCGCTCCGCGACCGCCCGTCAAAGGGTTCGAAGACGAGGTCAGCACTGCGGTCTACGATGTCGGCGACGAGATCGAGATCGGTCCCGACGATTTCAGCGGACTCGGTGAGGACGGCGACGTCTTTGCGAGCCCCGACCGGCCCTCGTTCGTCGACGAGGTGACCAAGGCCGAGGTCGAAGATGTGATGGGGGAGCCGCCGGTCGCGGCAAAGGGCCCTGAGCCTTACACTGCGCCGCCCCCCGCGCCGGAAACGTCCCCTCCCGCACCGGCAGCCTCGACTCCCTTCGACGAGCCTGCACTTTACGAGGAACCGGAGATCGAGTTCTACGAGGAACCGACGATCGAGTTCATGACCGACGACGGTGGCGGCGACGCGCCGCCGCCGACCGCGGATCTCCCGCCACCGACGGACCGCTACGTCGACCGGATCGTGGCCCCGAGCCCGTTCGCCCCTGAAAAGCCGAAGGTGCACACCATCGGGGATGAGGGAATCGTCGGTTGGACGGACGAGGAAAGCGCGGCCATCGCGACGCTCACCGACGACATCGTGGTCGACGAATCGTCCGACCACGCCATCGAAATGCCGCTCGACCGTGGATATGAGGAGCCCGAGCCTGCGGTGGTTGAAGAACAGTTCCGGGTGGACGACGGCGATCCCTTCGCCGATCGTGACCCCGAACCGGAGCCGGTCGAGCCCGCACCCGAGCCCGAGTTCGTCCCCGCCTTCGCCCCGGCGGCCATCGAGAGTGCCGTGCCGCGCAACGTCGCGGTCCGTGCCGAGGACAACCAGTTGCACCTTCGCCTCCACGGCACCGGGGCCATCATCGAAAGCGGCCAGGTTCGGGAGCTGGATATCGAGGTGCCGGTGCCCGGTGCGTGGGTCGGCCATCGCCGGGTCACCCTGCAGTTGCGGCTGACCCTCACACCTGATTCGGAGGATGAGAATGGCGGGTCCGGTGAAACTTCCTGAGGACCAGGAGCAGTTCAAGCTCAACGAGGTCTGCAAGCTCGCCAACGTTCAGCCCTACATGCTGCGATTCTGGGGCACCGAGTTCCCGCAACTCGAGGCCGGCAAGAGCACCACCGGTCAGAGACTCTACTCGCGCGACCAGGTCGAGCTGATCCTCGAGATCCGGCGGCTGCTGTTCGACGAGGGCCTGACCATCGCGGGCGCCCGCAAAAAAGTGGCGGCAATGGAAGACGGCGGCGAGGTCGCACCGCTCCCCGAACTCGAAGTCGAGCTCGCCCCCGCCGACGCCGAACCGGAAATCGATGACGACGACGAAGACGACGAAGACGATGACGAGTCCGAGCCCGCTCCGAAGGCCGAGAAGAAGCCAGAACCGCCGAAAGCCGTGGTCAAGACCAGCAGTGCCCGCCGTACCACCAAGGCCAAGCCGGCGCCGGCAAAGGTTGACAAGACGCCCGCCGCCGACGTACAACCACTCCTCGCGACGCTCAAGAACGTCCGCGACGAGATCGACAAGATCGTCACGGAGCTCAAGAGCGAATGACAGACGAAGTTTTGAGTGTTGAGTTTTCAGTTTTGAGTTATGAGCATTCCCGCACTCGACCAGCGGTAATGAGGAAAGCGGGTGGAAACTCAGAACTAAGAACTAAAAACTAAGAACTCATTTCGGTCGGGACGTGGCGCAGCCTGGTAGCGCACTTGACTGGGGGTCAAGGGGTCCGGAGTTCAAATCTCCGCGTCCCGACCATTTTTTCAGACGCGGCTGACGCCGCGTTTTTTTCATGGTCGGTCCAATCCGAATCGCAGCACTTCCACGCACCAGTGCCAGAGAGCCGGCTGCGTTGCATCCGGCTTCAAAATCTGGAAAGCTCACATGTGCGCCTTCAGCCTTCCTACATTCTGAGATTCTCAAGCCCGGCACCGATCCGATCTGGCACCCATCCGGTCGGGTAACTCCCCGGGTTTACCCGACACCCACGCACGAGGAGAGTGAAGGTCAATTTTGCTTGTGACAGGCCGCTTCGATCTGTTCGTCAGACAATCCGGCCTTAGCCATCGCTGTGATCTGTTCGAGCGAACACTGGTTCTCTCCAATGTCAATTCCATCAGAATCTTGGATGTTCGGTGGTCCTTTGTAGCCTCGCTTGTCCAGCTTCTTGGATGCCTGCGCGATGTAATTTTCAGTAGCCTTCATTGCGCACTCGATTCGATCCTCACCGTCACGCTGGAAAAACTTCACCGTTAAGGTAGCGTTGGCGTCCTGAAAGAAGCCGGGAGCATTTGACGCTTGCCCCACCAATTCGAAATGCGTGAATCCGGCTGCCACACACAGTGAAGCCGCCTTCTCGTAAACGAGTTCCAGAGCTTGCCCCCTTCCGCCAACCCACTTGACCTTGTGGCTCACGCTGAAGGTGTTGTCGTCAAGTTGCTGAAATGTCAGCGTGGCAAAGCACCCGTTCGCAACCCCGAGGACAAGAGCAGAAATCAACAAGATCTTCCTCATGTCGCAAAACCCTCCATTCGACTGTTTCGAGGCTACCCGGTCTCATGCTGGTACCTATCGGTTTGCTACAGGCAACTAGAACCAAACCGTTTTACCCGTACCGAGTCATGGGTGTCGCAAGAACTATACCCGGAAACACAACCGGCTTGGACCGGAAATCTGGGTCACCTGTAACAAACATAACTCGTTTGCGTGCTCTGATGTACCGATATGGTGCAGGTGATAGGTGCGACCGGGCGTGCACCCTTTATCGCAATGATGCATCTTGACGAACAATGCAACGAGAGGCGTGCGCCGAGCAAACCTCGGGGGAGGAAAGAAAAGGGAATAGTGCTCCGCACTCACTTTTGATGTACTCCGGTACGAATCGATGTTTTCAGCCGGACGGAAAGAACAGAAGAGATCCCAAGTACGCAAGTACGTGCCAGGCACCTTTTCCCTTTTCCTTTTGGCACCTTTTCAGCTTTTCCTTTTGTTTTTCAGGCACCTTTTCCTCAGAGCGGGAGGAGGTGCGCCTCCAGGCTGATGTTCTTGACCGCGGCAAGAGCCTTCGACACCGGGCAGGAGGTCTTCGTCGAGATGGCGACCTTCTGGAAGGCGTCCTCTCCGATGCCGTCCGCCTCGACTTCGGTCACGAGGTGGATGTGGGTGATGGTGAAGCCGTCATCCAGCTTCTCCAGCGAGACTTCGGCCGAAGTGCGGATCGCTTTTGGCGTAGCTCCGCCCTTCTCGAGACCGACCGCAAGCGCCATCGAGAAACAACCGGCCAGGGCCGCGCCGATCACCTCTTCAGGATTGCTGCCCTGCTGGCCCTCGAAACGGGTCCCCGCACTGAACGAAATCTCGGCGGCGTGCGCAGGTTGCATGGCGCCGGACCCCGCCTTGAAGTTCCCGTTCCAGGTTGCGGTGGCGTTACTCTTCGACATGTTGACCTCCAAATTTTCTGCTCGACGGTTTTCGAAATGCGATCAACCGGAGTCGTCCGGAGACGGGTGTCGGCGTCGCCAGCTCGCGTTTCCTCTATGTCACCCTTCGCACAACAATTCGACGGCCCGATCAATTGCCTGATTTCCTGCCGGGCTTGAGAAACATGGAATGTTGGCGACGTACCGGGTCAATGGTCGAAATTCTGCGCTTCTCAAGACCGGCACCGAGAGGCTGGAGCGGTATCGGACTGACTCGAACACGAACGAAAATTCCGGCTGCGTCGGGAAGACACAGGGCGAGATGTGCGAAGCGCCCGCGTTGCTGCGGAGGTGATCCACCATCCCGCGCTGGAGCAACCGGTCTGCTAGGATCCGGCTGCCGACACCAAAGGAGGCCGTCCCATGCCGCGTTGGTTGAAGATTGTGGCCGCAATCCTGGGGATCCTGGTGCTTGCAGCAATCGTCGCCACCGTCTGGTCGTACAACATCGTGAACAGTAGCCTGCCGATCCTCGACGGTTCCGTCGCGGTTGCAGGATTGACCAACGCGGTGACGATCGAGCGAGATGCGGCCGGCGTTCCGACCATTACCGGCACGACGCGGGAGGATGTTGCCCGGGGGCTCGGCTTTCTCCACGCACAGGAGCGCTACTTCCAGATGGACCTCCTGCGGCGGCAGGCGGCGGGAGAGCTTTCCGAGCTGGTTGGCGCCGCGGCGCTCGAATCCGACCGTGCGAGCCGCCTCCACCAATTCCGTCGGCGCTCCAGGGAAGCGGTCGCGGGGATGCCGCCCGCCCACCGGGCCGTGCTTTCCGCCTATACGGAGGGTGTCAACGCGGGTCTCACCGCGCTCGACAGCAAACCGTTCGAGTACTTTCTGCTGCAGGCAGATCCGGAGCCGTGGCGGGATGAAGATTCGACGCTGGCTCTCTTCGCGATGTATTTCGTACTCAACGACGCAACCGGCAGGCGCGATTCCGACATGGGCCTGCTCGATGACGTTCTGGGCCCCGAGATGGCGGCGTTCCTGGCGCCGGAGGGAACCGAGTGGGACGCACCGATCCACGGCGCGGCCTTCGAAACACCACCGATTCCCTGGACGGCTCCGGTAGTGCCGGATGGACTGCTGCCGTCGAACGACCACGTGATGTCGGACACGTTCGAAGCCTCGGCCCTTGTCGGGAGCAACAACTGGGCGGTCGGAGGTTCGCGCACTGCCCACGGCCGAGCGATTCTCGCCAACGACATGCACCTCGGCATGATGGTGCCCAATACCTGGTACCGCGCCCGGCTCGTCTGGCCGGCGAACGATGACTGCGGGAAGATCCACGATCTGACCGGTGTGACTCTTCCCGGTTCACCTGCGCTCTCGGCCGGTAGCACGACGCGTATCGCGTGGGGTTTCACTAACTCTCAGGGCGATTGGTCGGACCTGGTGATCCTCGAGACCTCGCCCGACGATGACAGCCGCTACCTCACGCCCGACGGATGGCGAACGACCGAGCGGGTCACCGAGACCATCACCGTCAAAGGCGGCGAGCCGAAGACCCTCGAAATCGAGCAGACCATATGGGGCCCGGTCGTCGGCCTCGATCATCTGGGCCGGCGCCGTGCCGTCCGGTGGATCGCCCACGATCCGGGGGCTGCGAATCTCGGATTACTGGACCTGGAACACGCCGGCACCGTCGAAGACGCGTTCGAAATCGCCCACCGCACCGGGATACCGCCTCAGAACTTCGTCTGCGCGGACGCGGGCGGCAGCATCGGCTGGACCATCATCGGCCGGATTCCTAACCGGTTCGGATTTTCGGGCAGGGTTCCCACCTCGTGGGCGGTCGGCACCCGGGGTTGGAATGGATGGCTGGACCACTCCGGATACCCGGCGATCGTCGACCCCCCGGACGGGCTGATCTGGACCGCCAACGCACGAGTCGTCAGCGGCGAGATGCTGGCCGTTGTCGGACACGGGGGGTACGACCTGGGAGCCCGGGCGCAGCAGATCCGGGACCACCTGCTCGAGATCGACACGCCGGTCGAGCGAGACATGCTCGAGGTCCATCTCGACGACCGGGCGATTTTCCTCGCCCGGTGGCGTGACCTCCTGCTCGATCTCCTGGATGAGGCTGCCATCGAGGGTGATCCCGAACGCGCCGAATTCAGGGACCTGGTCGAACGTACGTGGACGGGTCGCGCCAGCATCGACTCGGCTTCTTTTCGACTCGTCCGGGCCTTCCGCACCTTCACGTTCGAGCATGTGTATGACCGTCTGACCGCGCCATGCGAGGAGGCGGACGAGCGCTTCAACATCCACCGTATCCACCAGTCCGAGGGACCACTGTGGCGCCTGGTGACCGAGCGCCCGGAACACCTCGCCGACCCCATGACCGGATCGTGGCGAGAAGAGCTGCTCGCATTGGTCGACTCGACCATCACCTACTACGAGGAGCTCGAAGGCGAGCTCGCCGATCACACGTGGGGCGCCCGCAATACCCTCTCGATGCAGCATCCCTTGAGCGCCGCCGTTCCGATGCTCTCGCGTTGGCTCGATATGCCCGCCCAACCGCTCCCCGGCGACAGCGACATGCCGCGTGTGCAATCGCCAGGGTGGGGCGCATCCGAACGATTTGCCGTCTCACCCGGCCACGAAGATGAAGGCTATTTCCACATGCCCGCCGGCCAGAGCGGCCACCCGTTGTCACCGTTCTACAGGGCAGGACATCAGGACTGGGTCGAGGGAAACCCCACGCCCTTCCTCCCCGGCCCGACAGTCCATCGACTCGAGCTCCACCCTCCCCGCTGACGGTCCGCCTCGATCCGCGCCAGGTGAGGGGTGTCACGTGAGGCTCTTGCAAAACTCGAAAAATCCCGCCGAAATCGAACGTATGGCGCCTGATCGAGGCCGGGCGGCACAGGTGCCGCCCCTACCCACAAAGGACATTCCGTTGGAGTGGCGGGGCCTGCCCCGCCTTTGATGGGAATATTGCGAGAGGCTCGATTCTGAGCTTCTCATGTGCCGAACGTGGCACCGAAATCACGATCTAGATTCCGGTCGTCGAATTCGAGCCTTGCGCTCAGTAAGGACCACGAAACAACCCACGAGGTTTGAGGCGTCCTCGCTCCGGAAGAACCCGCCGATCCGTTCGATCAGGGCGTTTCTTCCCGGCATACGAAGGCGAACGATCAGGACTCCCGGATGGGTGCCAGGGGCAAACAGCCTGATATCCGAGAAATCTAGGTCCTGCGAAATCAAAAACCGATTTTCGTTCCTCGCGGCTTTCCAGATCGTCTCATCCGACTCTCCCGAGAGTCCTTCCATCGGTACGGACTCGACGTCGTGACCGAGGTCGGAGAGAGTCTTGACCAGGGCGGAGGGGAGCATCTCGTCAAGCTTGATCCTCACGCGACGTCCGGGATGGGCTGAAGTGGCAGGTCTTCTTCGGCCGACACCGCAGCGAATGCAATAACCGCCCTGACCGCCTCCTCAGTGAGGGTGGGAAAGTCCGCGAGGATATCCTTGACCGAGGCGCCTTCGGCCAGCGTTGCGAGAATCGTCCGTAGGGTCACCCGCGTGCCTTTGATCACCGGGAGCCCGCCGCAGATCTTCGGGTCTCTCACAATGAATTGGGTATAGTCAACCATCCTCATGACCTCTGAACTCAAGGATAGTGCCCAGGTCCCACGAATTCAACAGGATGCTTGTGGAGGCAGAGGCGCTGACAACAGGTCCGGATGTCAAGGTGTCAAAAGGTGCCCGGCACGCAGTTCCGCAATTGGAGCCCTAAATACGGTAGTCGGTGCCTGACACCGTTTCCGGGCGGCACAGGTGCCGCCCCTACCCACAAAGGACATTCCCTTGGAGTGGCGGGGCCTGCCCCGCCTTTGATGTGAATATTGCAGGAGGCTCCCGAGACACTTGTGGGCCGCGTCCGCGGGCGAACGTTGGCGCCCATGCGAAACCGGGCCCCGTGCTCGTCCCCGAATTCGGTGGCTGCTCACGCTGACGGTAGGGAGTCCACCAACTCCTCCATCCTGCGGCGGGTCGCGGCGTCGGGGAGCTCGCCGTAGGCGGCGCCGATGTTGTCGAGCATGTGCTTCGGCTTGCTGGTGGCGGGGGTGACACAGGTGACCGCAGGGTTCGCTTCGACGTACTTCAGGAAGAACCTGGCCCAGGTGTCTGCGCCGAACTCGGCAGCCCACCCGGGAACGGTCTGACCCTCCACTCGGTGCCACAGCCGGGAGCGGCCGAATGGCAGGTACACCAGGACTGCGATCCCGAGGTCCTGAGCGAGAGGCAGGACCCGTTCCGCCGCCAGGCGGTTGTCAATGGCGTAGTCGACGCCGATGAAGTCGATCGGGTATTTGCGCATTGCGACTTCAAGGTCTTCGTAGCTGCTGCTTCGAGTGGAGGTCGTGCCGATGTAACGAATCTTCGCGGTCTTCTTGAATTCCTCGAGGACGGGCATCTGGGTCGCGAGGTCCGCCAGGTTGTGGACCTGGATCAGATCGACGGGTTTCTTCCCGAGTCGCTGTAACGACTGATCGATCTGTTCGCGCGCCTGGTCCGCATCGGCAACTCCCGGTATCCCGATGCGGCGACATTGACCTTGGTGGCCCAGAAGATCTTGTCCGTGGCCCCGATCTGACGGGCGATCTTCGCCGCAGGCTTCCTCGGAGGCGCCGTAGGATGGGGCGGTATCGAGAACGGTGCCGCCATTTTGGACCAGTGCCTCCATCACGCCGCGAAGGGCGGAGCGATCTTCGTCGCCCGCAACTTGTCGAAAGGTCGCAGAGGTACCCAACCCGACGATCGGCACATGCTCGCCCGTCTTCGGAATCGCCCGGGTGATGAGCGCGGTCCGTTCGAAGGCCCGAAGCAGACGGGATGGAAGGGCCCAGGCCGCACCGGCCAGGGCCGCATTCTTCAGGTATTCGCGGCGAGTCAACATTGATGGACCCCTTTCTCCTGATTGAGTCATCTTCTCAACCGCTTCCGATCTTACCGGTTCGATGGGTGTCCCGTACACATTGAATGTGCCCGGCACTGCTTTGCAGATCCAGGTGGACGATCTAACAGTCTGAAATGCGTGCCGGGGGCCTTTACGCGACACCGTTGCCGCGCTGTGAATCAAAGTGCCTATGACACGTAGTATTTTCATTGAGCTCGTCGTGGGCGGGGGGGTGGCGGTATGAGCACCGAAGACATGTACCGGACCGTTGGGATATCCGCGTTGGTACTGACGGCCGGTGCCGGCGTCTTTCTCTCTACAGACCGTTTTCACGGGATCTCTCTTCGCTGCCGAAAATAGAAGAATGAGCGCCAGGTCCACGGTACCGTGGATATTTTCCGTAACTGCGGAACTCTGGACCTGGCACTGATGTGGCTGGTTCCGTGGTAGCATCACTTCACCTTTTCGAAAAGAACCCAGGTTCAAGGAGATCCGATGGCCAGATTCTGTTGCTACATTCTGATGATTCTCTGCGTGGCGACACCGGGACTACTGGTTGCTCAGGTCCAAGTGCAGGTCGTTGTCGACAGCGGTTCCTCCACCACTACCTGCACAGACGTATTCGGCGACCCGGATCCCACCTGGCGCGTCAATGTCGAGAACCAGGGTTGGGTCTTCTATCCAGGAACTCCTTTTTGCCCGGTCTCCCTCCCAAACACTCAGTACTCCGCCTCGTACAACTGCCCGGCTGACGTCCCCGCCTCGATTCAAGTCTGTTTCGGTGCCTTCGAGGACGACTCGGTTTTGGGCCCGTGCAATGGTCTGACCATAAGCTGTTCTGAGACTGTCTGCGGGGACTTCGCCATCCCAGCCCTGGACGCCACCAGCGGTTGGGTGCTGCAGCTGCCCGATGGTCTCAGCTCCGACGGTTTAGTCAGCTTCACCATCAGTACGATTGGGCAAACGGCCAACGTCACCGGATCAAAAACTGTCCGGGGTGACTTCGCTCCCGGCGGTACGATCTTCTATACGCTCACCCTGGTCAATAACGGTAGCTGCACGCAGGCCGACAACCCGGGCGACGAGCTCATCGATGTGCTGCCCCCGCAGTTGACGGTCGTGGATACCACGGTGGTGACCGGCGGTGGAACGGTAGCGACCGATGGTCCCTCCAATACAGTCACGTGGAACGGAGCTATCGCGCCGGCCGGCTCCGTTGTTCTCGAGATTGAAGCGACGATCGATCCGGGCGCAGCCGGCATGACGATCTCCAACCAGGCTACGATCTTCTTCGATGGTGACGGCGACGGCACCAACGAGAGCACGACCTCGACCGAGGGCGTCACGACCGGCGGGCCCACTACCTTCGTGGTTTTCGCCGCGACCGCGATTCCCACTCTCGATGGTCCCGCGCTCTTGGTTTTCGGGCTCCTGATCGCAGTGAGCGCATTCGTCGCGTTGAGACGCTCTACCTCGTAAAGGAAAAGGTGCCCGGCACGCCGTCGCAGGTTTGTTGGATTCACAAAAGAGATGTCGTGTGCATGCGGCGGTGTCATGTCCCGCCGGGTCACTCTGTCGAACAAAGTTGAGTAGGTTTCTCCTGGCACCAACTCGGTACTAGTATGACCAATTCAATGTGACACAATGCGGAGGACTGTGATCGGACAGTCTTTTTTGGACGAAAGAATGAACATCCTGGTGACGGGGGCCAGCGGCCTGCTGGGAAGGTGTTTCGCGGCGCGGCTGGCTGCAGCGGGCAAGGTGACGGGTACCGGCTTTTCCCAGGCGGCGGAAGGCCTGGTGCCGGTGGATCTGCGCGATGCCGCCGAATTGAAAGACCTGATTCGGGAGGCGCGGCCGGACGTCGTGGTGCACTGTGCCGCCTACCGTGACCCTGATTTCTGCGAAAAGCACCCGACGGAGGCCTCCCGGCTCAACCTGGACCCGGTGGCGCAAATGTGCGAGCTGCTGCCATCGTCAGTGCCGATTCTCTTCGTCAGCTCGGATTACGTGTTCGATGGGAACGGTGCACCGTACGTCGAGGAAGCTGAACGCCATCCGGTCAACTTCTACGGCCGGTTGAAAGTGGAGGCGGAGGACCTCGTGCTCCGGCGAGAAAATGGACTGGTCCTCCGCATCCCGCTTTTGATCGGAGCCGGCCCCACCTGGGAGGATTCGGGCTTCATCTTCAAGACCCTGGCCCAGATCCGTGACCCCGGAGCTTCGAGTCTGGACCATGCCGGCATCCGGTTCCCCACCTGGACCAACGACGTCGCCGAGGCGGTGGCCCATCTCCTCGAAACCGAGGCGAGCGGCGTGTTTCACTATTCCTCGCTGAACGGTGGCACCAAATACGAATGGGCGCTGGAGTTGGCCGATCTGGCGGGGTTGACAATGGACCACATCGTGCCGGATACGGAAGCCTCGGCCACCACAGCTCCGAGACCGGGGGACACGCAACTGGATGTCGAGAAGATCAGGGGCACCTGCTTCAACCGGTTCACTCCGTTTCGGGAAGTTGCGTGGTCGGTGCTGCGGCAGTTTTCGGCCACTGGTGTTCCAATAGACTGATGGGTTCCTCACTTCGCATTGATTGAATCGGGAGGCAGAGCATGGTCATCGATCGACGGACGTTTTTGACCGGCGCGGGAACGCTGGGAATCGGGGCGGCCCTTGGGTGCGTTCCCGGTCATCGAGAGGCTTCACAGACAGAGGGGGCAGCCTCACCGAAGAGCAAATCTTCAGTGGCACCCAAACGTCTCTTGATTCTGGGTGGGACAGGGTTCATCGGTCCTCCGATGGTGCGCTACGCGGTTGAACGGGGACACGAGGTGACCATCTTTACCCGTGGCCGCAGCAACGTCGAGCTACCGGATGTCGAACATCTCGTCGGCGATCGCTCCGGTGATCTTGACGCGCTCGGAGGGAGGACGTGGGACGTGGTCCTCGACAACAACGCCCGCGACTATCGCTGGGTGAAGTTGACCACCGATTTGCTGAAGGATGCCGCCGAGCAGTACATCTTCGTGTCGTCGATATCCGCCTATGCTGGAGAAGCCGAAGCATTCGAATACTTCGATGAACCGTGGGCCGGACCACAGATCGATGTGGACAGTCCGCTCGTACCGAGGCCGGCCGGTTTCGAGGATGGTCAGGATGCGGAGTACGGACTCACGAAGGCGCTCAGCGAGGAACTGGTTCAAGGTGCATTCCCGGGCCGGAACACCATCGTCCGGCCCGGTTATATCGTTGGTCCCGGGGATCCGACGGACCGCTTCACCTACTGGCCGGTTCGTATTGACAGGGGAGGGGAGGTGCTCGCCCCCGGCGACGGCTCCGATCCGGTGCAGATCATCGACGTTCGTGATCTGACGGAGTGGATCGTTCGGTTGGCTGAAGAAGGCACTCCGGGTAGGTTCAACGGGGTTGGACCGGCTTCACCGATGTCCGTGGCCGAGATGCTCTACGGAATCCGTGCGACGACGAATTGTCCTGTGCATTTCACCTGGGTACCGACGACATTTCTCAGACAGCATGGGGTCGAGCCGTACTCCGACATGCCCATATGGACTCCGGCGGATCCGTTCGCGGCAGTCGACCACGGTCGTGCCGTCGCCTCCGGGCTGACGTTTCGCAGTCTGGCCACGACGTCGCTGGATACGTTGAACTGGCATCGTACGCGGCCGGCAGAGGAACAATCGGAGCTCCGGACGGGGATCAAACCGGACCGCGAAAAAGAGGTGCTCGAGGCCTGGCACCGCAGCTGACCTGGTGATCTCCATGATGGATGTGGCACCCGGGATCATCGACAATTGTGAATGCGAAGCCCATGCGATGATGGCCCCACCACGAAGGAGGGGCTCATGGTGGTTGGTCGTCAGGACGTTTTGTTTTCTCGAACACTGAGCATGTTTGGCGCTGGTCTGACCGCAGCCGCATTGGTCGGTTGCGGGGCGGGGGCCGACAGGCAGACCGAGGTGGGGCCGGTCGACGTGGCGCACACGTCGAGGGGAATCACCGCTGAAGACCTGGCCGCCCACACGCGGGCGCTGTCCGACGACCGCATGCTGGGCCGCGCTCCGGGCGAGGCGGGCGAGACCGTCGCCCTGGAGTACCTGCAGGCGGCCTACGAGCGCATCGGCCTGGCGCCGGCTGGCGATGCCGCTCTTCCCGGCGCAGCGCCAGGGTCGCCGCGGTTTCTCCAGAAGGTCGTGCTGGTGGGAATCACGGCCGACACCGAGACCGCGACCTTGTCATTCGGTGGCTTCGCGGAGGGTTCGGCTCTCGATCTCGAGCACGGACGCGACTTCATGACAAGGACGTCGATTCCGACGGAAGTCGTCGATGTCTCCGGCGAGGTCGTCTTTGCCGGCTACGGGATCGACGCCCCCGAAGAGGGCTGGAACGATTTTGCTGATATCGACGTGACCGGCAAGATCCTGCTGGTGCTGCCCGGTGAACCGCCGGTCGAGGACCCGGAGAGGTTCGGCGGCGAAGCGATGACCTATTACGGCCGCTGGACCTCCAAGATCGAAGAAGGCGCGCGACGGGGCGCCGCCGGGGTGCTCTTGATCCACGATCCCGAGACAGCGGGATACACATGGGACGTGATCAAGGGCCGGACCGGTGAAGCGCTGGAGAAAGCCGACCGATCCGTGCTTCCGCCCGGAACGCCATTCCAGGGTTGGATCTCAGGCGAGGCCGCCGCGAGGGTCTTCAGTGCCGCGGGTCTCGATCTCGATCGGCTCGCAGCATCCGCCGCCCGGGAAGGCTTCACCCCTGTCGACCTGCGCGCCACCGCCACCGGGCACCTCGACAACACGATCCGTCCGGTCACGTCCTACAACGTCATCGGCATGGTCGAAGGCGCGGACCCCGACTATGCCGACGAGTTCGTCATCTTCGTCGGCCATTGGGACCACCTGGGAGTCGGCGATGAAGTCGATGGCGACGGCATCTACAACGGGGCCATCGACAACGCCATCGGCACGGCGGCGGTCCTCGAGGTCGCCGAGGCGTGGGCGTCGGCGGACCCGGCCCCTCGCCGTTCCGCGCTCTTCATCGCGACGACGGCGGAGGAATCAGGGTTCCTGGGCGTGGTCAGCTATATCGAGAACCCGGTGGCTCCGCTCGAAAAAACCCTCGCCGCGATCAATATCGACGGCGTCAATGTCTTCGGGCCGACCGAAGATGTATGGATCGTCGGCGAGGGCTTGACGACCCTGGACGACGATCTCCGAGCGGTGTTGGAGACCAGGGGCCGGCACCTCAGCCCGGACCCCGCGCCCGACCAGGGCAACTTCTTCCGGTCCGATCATTTCCCCTTTGCACAGGTCGGCATCCCCGCTCTGTGCGTCCGTCCGGGTACGAGCTTCATCGGCAAGCCCGAAGGATACGGACAGGAAATCTGGGCCGATTACTACAGCTCTCACTATCACCAGCCTTCGGACGAGTACGACGAAAGCTGGGACTTCATCTCCACCGCGGAAGATGTGGAGGTCATGTTCGAGGTCGCGCTGCGGGTCGCCTCCGCAGACATCTGGCCTCAGTGGTATCCAGGAAACGAGTTCAAGGCCACCCGCGACGCCATGCTGGGAAACGCCCCGCCATGACCGTTCAGGGGCTGATCAATGACCACCGGCCGGCGGTTCCGGACTCGAAGCCGTCGGCGAAGATCACCCCCCGCCAGCGAAGGTCGGGCTGGCCCGAGCGCTGCGGACCGCCGCGGGCGGTAGGCCACATGAGGCAGTTGGATGCAGAGCCTGGAATGGTGAAGACGTCGAGGCCGTGGTCGAAGGTCTGGACGAAGACCTCGAGTTGACCGTCGCCGTCGAGGTCGCCCACCGCTGGTGCGGCGGGAGCGCCGTTGCCGTTGCCGTTGTGGCCCGGGTTCGGCAGTGGGATATCGTGGAGGATGGCACCGTTGGCGGCCGAGAGGATCATGAGCCGGCCGGACGTGTGGACATCAGGATCGCCGAAGGTCGCGAGCAACAGCTCGGGTGAGCCGTCCTGGTTGAGGTCGGCCACGGTCGTCTCGGAGTTGAAGCTGATCGCCAACCCGTGGCGGGTGTTGGTTCGCCACAGTCTCTGACCGGTGTTGTCGAAGGCGTAGACATAGCCGTCGTTGAGCGAGACCACGATCTCAGGGTGGGCGTCGCCGGTCACGTTCACGATGGTCGCCGCCGGGACGCCGGACGGCGGGTACCATCCATCGACATCTATCGGAGTGTCGCCCCGGGGCAGAACCTCCCACCCGGGCTTGCGGCGGCCCGAGCGGCTGCCGTCGCCGTGGGCGCCTTCCAGTACCACGACCGCGTAGGCCTGAGTGACGTACGGCACGTGCATCTCGACGTTTGGCACGCCGACAACTTCTGATTTTCCGTCGAGGTCGAGATCGGCCACCGCCGGCGGTGACGCGGTCCACTGGAGCCACTCCGTCCAGCTGGGGTGGGGCCAGGTTCCGGTGTGGAGGTTGTAGTGGTCGTGCTCCACGGCCGGATCGGCCCAGCGGATGAATTGGCCCCACGTCAGACGGTTGCCGACCCACGGCGACGTCCGATTGGTGAAATAGTCCGAGGTGTCGATGGCGACGCCGTCGTGATCGAAGACCTGGATGTGGTGGTTGTCGTAGGTGGCGATGACCTCGAGCTCATCGTCGTCGTCGACGTTACCGACCGCCGCGTTGAGCCCGTAACAGCCGAAGCCGCTGTGGCCGGGTCCGTTGCGGTCGGCGTCGTTGCCGGCGCCGGTCAGGTTGTTGTATCGGGGCCAGGCCGGGCTGTGCCCGCCCGCGGGTTGATACGAGCTGCCGTTCGCCGAGAAGACGAAGACCTGGGCGCCGCCGCTCGAGGTCGGGACGGTCTGGGTGGTGGTGACGACGATCTCGATGGTGCCGTCGCCGTCGAGGTCGCCGGCCGCCATGCCGCGGATCTCCGGTTCGTTGCCGCCGGTGGTGGTGTCCGCCGGCCAGCCGTTCTTGACCGTGAGCGCCGACCCGGTCCACTCCCATGCCCAGACCTGATAGCCGCGGCCGGCCACGACTTCCGTGACGCCGTCGCCGTCGAGATCGGCGACCACATGCGGCGCGTAGACCCGGCCGCTGCCGTCCTGAGCACGGTGGAGGAGGGTCCCATTGGACGCAAAGACGTAGACGTCGTAGTACGCGGCGATCAACTCGTTCGACCCGTTGCCGTCGAGGTCGTAGACCACCGGCGATGCGAACCAGCTCGTCTGGCCCGAGAAATTGGTTACGAATACCGGCGCCTGGACCGGACCCGATGGTGTGCCCGGCGGACAGATCTGTTGGGCACTCGAGAGCGGTCCTGTCGCCAGGATCACCGAGATCGCGAAGCACCGCAGGAGGATCGTTCGACGTCTGATGGCCACCCTGAGATTTTCGCCTGTGTCGAGGCGATCCTGTGTGACGCCCGCCACCGGTGCACCGATGCAGACGCCAAGACGGTTGATTCCGGGGTGCGGAGCGGGTATCGTCCGGGGAGACCCAGACGATTTCAACCAGTCCACGGAACGGGGAGGATATTCAAGATGAGCGGAACGAGGCTACGCATCTGGAGTGCGATCGCGGTGGCGCTTGCGGTCACGATTTCGGCGGCGGCGATGACGGCAACGGACGCGATCAAACACCGGCAGAAGGCGATGGAGGGCATTCGCGACGCGATGATGACCCTTGGCAGCATCGCCAAAAAGGAACAGCCATTCGACGCCGAGGTCGTGAAGGCCAGCGCCGAGAAGATCGCCGGCAATCTGGCGCACGCCGCCGAGCTGTTCCCTGAGGGCAGCGACGCGGGGGACGTTCAGACCTGGGCCAAACCGGAGATCTGGACTGATGGCGAACACTTCGACGAGCTCTTCAAGAGTTCGCAAGAGGCGGCGGTCGAGCTGCAGGCGGTGACGGAAGCAGCGGCGTTCGGGCCCGCTCTCGGCAAGCTCGGGAACGGCTGCAAGAGCTGTCACGACATGTACCGCCTGCCCAAGAATTGAGGTTGACCTCTCGTACGAAGGGAGTGGCGGCGGGTCTGGCGATCGTCGTCGTGGCGGCCGCCGCAGTGCTGCTTGCCCTCACCGCAGCTCGTCCGAGCGGGCGAGCCACTGCCGGTCTATGACGCCGACCCGGTTCGAGGCGAAGTGATGTATCACGCAGGAGGGTGCATCTCGTGCCACAAGGCGTCGGCCACCTCCGGCGTCACGGGATTGCCCACCGGAGGAGCCCCGTTCGAGACGCCGGTGGGGACCTTCTGGCCGGGAAATCTCACGCCCGACGACGAAACGGGCGTTGGGAGCTGGACGGCGGAGCAGTTTGTCGATGCCATGACCCGCGGGGTCTCGCCCGACCGCCGGAACTACTTTCCCGCCTTTCCCTACACGTCCTACCGCAACATGCGGGTCGAGGATCTGCTGGATCTCTGGGCGTACCTGAGGGAGCTCGAACCGGTGCGTTCGCCAGGGCACGCCCCTGACCTCCCGATGCCCGGCCTCGCCCGGCGTGCGGTGGGGCTCTGGAAGCGGCTGGCGCTGAGCGAGGCGAAATTCCATCCGGACCCGGGGCGAAGCGAGGAGTGGAACCGCGGCGCCTACCTCGTGAACGGCCCCGGGCACTGCGGCGAGTGCCACACCCCGCGCAACGCCCTGATGATCCCCGACGAGCGCCGTGCGTTCGCCGGCGGCCCGCACCCGCGTGGCGACGAGGGGAATGTCCCGAGCCTGCTCGACCTCGAGGGCCGCGGGCGGTACTCGGGAGTCTCCGATCTCACGCTGGCGATGCAGTTCGGCGAGACCCTGGGCTACGACAAACTCTCGAGCGGCGGTATGGCCGATGTCCAGATGAACCTTGCAATGCTGCCCGAAGACGATCTGCGCGCGATCTCGGAGTACCTGCTCGGCCTCGAATGACGGGAAGGCTTTTTTCCACGACGTGAGGGTCGAACGCGATATTTTTTGCCCGCCCGGGGTTTGCGCGGAGTGGAATTCCGGACCTGGCTCCGATATCGGGCGTGGTGTCGGCAGAGTAGAATGCCGGGAGAGGCAGTTCTGAGAAACGGAGATTTCCGTGGAACGCACAAAAACACCTGTCAGGATCTTCACGTCACTTGACGAAGAGAATCGGGCCGAACATCAGCGCCTTGCCGGGATGACGCCCGAAGAACGGTGCGCCGAACTCGCAGTCCTGCAAGAGCGAGTCTGGGGAGAACTCTGGACATCGATACCGATGAAGAAGGTGGCGTCCTGGGAGAAGATGACCAGGTGAGGAAGTGATGCTGTTCACCGCCGACATGAAAGAACTGCTGAAGCTGTTCGCCAAACATGAGGTTGAGTACATTCTCGTCGGTGGGTTTGCGGTCAACTACTACGGATACGTGAGGACGACCCAGGATATTGATCTGTTGGTTTCGCCAGCGCCTGAAAATGCAGGGCGCGTCATGAGAGCCCTGGCCGACTTCGGATTCGGCTCGGCGGGGATTCCCGCCGATCATTTTGAACGCGAGGGGAACGCGGTTCACCTCGGATCCGAGCCGAACAGAATTGACCTCCTGACCTCCTTGAAAGGCGTCCGTAATCAGTCGGTGTTCGAGGCGGCTCACGAGATCGAGCTGGGCGGTGTGGTGGTCAGAATCATCTCGCTTCAACATCTGCTTGAAGCCAAGCGCAACTCAGATCGGGCGCGCGACCTGGCAGACGTCGAAGAACTCCTCAAGATCAACGAAAGACACTGACATCACGTACCACCTGGCCCGTCATTCGCCGCCGGCCGCGCCGCCACGATCATCATCGCCGTCTCGATCGTCGAGCGCGCGAGCACGCCCCAGGCGGCGCCGTCGATGCCCCACCTCGCGACCGCCCAACACTGGAAGAGAAAGAACGGCGCGGCGAACCACGACCGCAGCCGTGTGACGATCTCCGGCTTCCCGGACGCCTGGAGCGTGGCGACGGCGATTCCGGCGAACGAGGAGACAAACGCGGCAACCGCGAGAAGCTGCAGCGCGGTCGCGGCCGCAGTCGCCATCTGCTCGCCCAGCCACCACGCGAGGATCGGGTGCGCGGCCAGCGCCAGCACCGCGCACGGCGGTCCCATCAACAGCAGAAGGTACGACGCGGTTCGACGAATGATTGCGTGCTGCGCCGCAGCGTCGCGCGATGCTGTCGCCGCAGCGAGCGATGGGAACGAGGCGCCGATCACGCTGCTCGGGATCACAGCGAGCCTGAGCGCGATCTCGGAGGCGACCGAGAACTGGCCGACCGCGGCAAGTGTCGAGAACGCGCCGACGAGAAACCGGTCGGACAGGCGGTGGAAGCTCAGGATGAGGTTCGCCGCCGTGACGTGCCCTCCGAAGAGAACCACCTCGCCCATCGCATCTCCCGCGCGTGCGCTTCGGAGCTCGGGGAGGAGTGCGGAGGCGGCGCCGGCGTGAGTAGCGGCGGCGACAAAGCGGGCTGCGACCATCCATCCCGTGATCGCAGGCAGGCTCCACCCGAGCACGACCCCGAGCCACGGGATCGCGAAGGTCAACGAGCCGTAGGTGAAACGTTGGACGTTCACGAGATCAAACCGCCCGAGCGCCTCGAGCAGGCCGCGGAAGCACCCCGCCACCAGAACGGCGGGAATGGCAGCTGCGACAAGCCAGAAGACGGCGCATGTCTCACCCGTGAGATCGGCCGGGACCCTGAGGATGCTGTTGACGAGCCACGGGGTCGTCGCCGCCAGCGCCAGCCCTCCGGCGAGGCCCAGGATCAGCTGTGCGCGCGCCGCGTTCAGCGTCGCGACGGCCGCGGCCCCGCGGTCGTCTTGCGCGAGTGCGGATGAGGCGAACTTCGTCACCGCGCGGCCGAGCGCGAGATCGACCATCCCAGCGCTGCCGAGAATCGCCCACGCGAGCCCGAGAATCCCGAAGCGATCGGTGCCGAGCCCACTGATCGTTGCGGGCAGCGTCAGGAAGGCGACTGCGAGCGGAGCGAGCTGCCCGGCGAGGTTCAACGCCGTGTCACGGGTGAGGGTGTGAGTGGGAAGCGGAGTCGTCACGCGGGAGGCCGGCTTCCTTTCGACCGCAACAGCTGTGCGTATGCCAGCGCCTCGCCGGCGAGTGAAGCGGTGTAGCCGGCCGCGACGATCGGAAAGGTCACCGCGAGCTCGCCGAGCCGCGATGCCCTTGCGCACTGCGAGACCACGAGTCCCGCGTTGCGCACGAAACGCACCGGAAGCACGGTCACGAGGAACCAGCCCAGGAGCTCGAGACGGTCATCGCCGCGGCGCGCGGCGCGGAGCTCTCCGTACATGACGCCGCGGGTCCAGCGCTCGACGACAAAGCCGCGGAGGGACTGCGTGTGATGGTGCTCGACGACGGCGCGAGGCTCGAAGAGGAGAGCGCGCCCGCGAGCGCGAAGCGCGGAGGAGAACTCGACGTCGCCGAGAATGAGGTCGCCCGAGAAACCGCCCGCCGCGTTGAAGTCGGTGCGGGGCACGAGCAGGCTCGCCGTCGGCCCCATGTCGACCTCTCGTCGCTCGCCGCCGGGGAGCCACTTCGAGAATTTCGTGATGTGGATGCCGCGATCGTGCCAGCGTCTGCCGGCGCAGGCGATGGCGCCGACTATCGCCTCTCCCGTCTCCTCGTGAGCCCGCACCATCCATTCGAGCCAGTCGGGATGGGCGTAGATGTCGGGATCGGTGAAGACGAGGACCTGCGCCGTCGCGCGCCGCACCCCTTCGTTGCGTGCTGCATGAGGCAACAGTCGCTCCGGTGAGTGCCGGTAATCGACGTCTGGAAACCTCGAGCGAACGATCTCGGCTGTCTGATAGCCCGGGCTGCTGTCGACGACGACCGTCTCGAAGTCCCGATAGGTCTGTCCCTCGAGCGCCTCGAGACAGCGCCCGATCGTCGCGTGCGACTCGTACGCAGCGATGACGACGGCAATCCTCGGAGAAGTCGTGACGTCAGGCCTTTGGCGGATCGAATTTCCGCGGTTCGTTGAGTTCGTAGTCTGAGAATTTCGCCTCGGTGTCTCCCGGTCCGAAGACGAGACCGAGCGCCTGCCCCGACGCGGAGGCGAGCTGCGCCACCAGGATCTTCGGTGTGCCGATCAACGCCTCGGCGACGAGATCGGGGCGAACCTTGCTCAGCCGCGTCACCAGTTTCGCCACGAAGTAGAAGGGGATGAGGGGCGTGGCGGCGACGTAGAACGCGCGCCGGGCGAGCGACCAGTTGTGAACGCGAGCCCGTTCGACCCCGTAGCCGCGGTGCCAGAAGAAATAGCCCCTCACGATGCTCATCAGGTGGGTCTCGTTGAAATGTTCGAACTTCGCGTCGGCCTCGAGATAGAGGTGGTGCCCATCGGCGACGAGTTGTTGAAACAACGAGACGTCAGCGCGCAACAGGCTTTCGAGGTCGTCGCCGTAGGAGAGGAGGACGTCGCGCCGGAACGACGAGTTGTGGCCCGGCAGCATGTCGCGCTCGCCGGAAGTCGTCGGCGCGAGCCACGGGTAGTAGTTCATGATCCCGATCAGCCGGCTGATGCCGAAGGAGCCGTTTCCGTGGTGGACCTCGCTCCCGACCGCGGCCCATGGCCCCTGGTGAGCCCGCAGCAGCGCCGCGATCCACCCCGGCCTCGCGCGGCAGTGCTCCTCGAGGAACCCGATGTACGGAGCACGTGCCAGGTGGACAGCCGTCGTCCGCGCTGCGGAAAAGACCGTCTCCGGCGGAACGCGATGCAGGATGACCGAGGGGTGGTCTGAACCTGGCAGGTCCGGAAAGCCCTCCGCGCGGTCGAAGACGAGGACCTCGGTCCGCTCGATCCCCTCCTGCGCGAGCAGGGACTCGAGGGCGAAGCCGGCGCGGTCGCGCTGGGTCCCGACAACCAGAACCACCGAATAATCAGGAGTCGTCACGCGCGCAAAGTATCACACCGTCCCTCGCTGCTGAGGCTGACGCAGCGATCTCATCGGACCGGTCTCCGATTTCAGGCGATCCGCGAGGAACCGGAGATTTGAACCTTCGGTTCATCCGGGATTTCGTGGGGTGAGGGAAAGTCTACGACGTCGATCGAGGACGAACACGACCATCACATTCTGCCGTGAGCCGCGGAGCGGCGACCGTGATTAGCCCGGGGCGTGAGCCCCGGGAACCGCGGTCCAATTCTATTTTGAAGCCCCGGCAGGGGCGACAGACCAGGCCGCGACGGGGATCGTTCTTGTCGATGTTGAACTCCTGTCGCCGCTCCGCGGCTTGGCGGGCTATTTGTCCCCGTGTTCCTGGGGCTCACGCCCCAGGCAACAGCCTGCCGCTCCTTCGGAGCTCTCGTCCGGCAATCCTGCGATCGCACGTCTTTCCGGATGAGCCGAACCTTCGAACCGCCGACTCTCCGGCGATCTCAGCGTGTTCCGCACGCACACTAACGAGATCGCCGACCCGTTTCGAACGGGATCGAGCGCCCGTTGTGATTCACCCTACCGTGTCGCCGAACTCGTGTTGCAGGGCCTCGAGCTGTCCGAAGAGTTCTTCGGCGACATCGGCATACTCGGGATCGCTGTAGACATTCGTCAGTTCGTGAGGATCCCTCTCGAGGTCGTAGAGCTCCCACACGTTCAGGTCACCGTAGAAGTGAATCAGCTTGTAGCGGTCGGTGCGAACGCCGTAGTGGGTCGAACGTCGTGCCATCCGTGTGGGTACTCGTAGTAGTGGTAGTAGACACCCCGCCTCCAGTCAGCCGGGGGTTGACCGAGAGTCAGCGGACGCAGTGACCTGCCCTGCATCTCCGCTGGAATCGGGACCCCCGCATAGTCGAGGAGGGTGGGGGCGAAGTCGAGGTTGACGACCAGGGCATCGGCGACCTGCCCGGCGGCGATCCCGTCGGGTACCGGATGACGAGCGGCGTGCGCATGGACTCCTCGTACATGAAACGCTTGTCGTACCAGCCGTGCTCACCGAGGTAGAACCCCTGGTCGGAGGTGTAGACCACGATGGTGTTCTCCGCGAGGCCGAGTTCGTCGAGCTGGTCCAGAACTCTCCCCAGGTTGTCGTCGATGGCGGCGACGCAGCGCAGGTAGTCCTTGATGTAGCGCTGGTACTTCCACCGGCTGAGATCGGCGCCTTCGGGAGGGTTCTCGGAAAAGGCGCGGTTGATCGGCTCGTAATGAGCGTCCCATGCAGCCTTCTCCTCATCGGTCATCCGCGCGTAAGATACCTCCCATGCGGATTGCGGATCATACCCAGCTTTCCCACCGGTGCCCGTCTCATCGTCATAGGACCCGGCCTGCAGCTTGATGTCCATAGACAGATACATGTCAGCGATTCGCATGTCCGCTTCACCGGCCGCCGGGCGTCCTTCGTACTCGTCATCAAAGGTCGGAGGCAGGGGGAGATCCTCCCCGGCATACAGATCGAGATGCCGGGCCGCTGGGCATCCAGTTGCGGTGCGGGGCGGAGTGGTTGTAGAGCAGGAAAAAGGGCTTTCTCTTGTCTCTGTTTTCCAGGAACTCGAGAGCGAAGTCGGTGATCAGGTCGGTGACGTACCCCTCGTGCTCGACCTCGACGCCGTCTTCCATGAATACCGGCCCGTAGTAGGCGCCCTGCCCGACAAGCACCTTCGAGTGGTCGAATCCTTCCGGTTGGGTCTTGAGGTGCCACTTGCCGACCACCGCCGTCTCGTAGCCGGCGTTCTGGAGCAACCTGGGAAAGGTCACTTGCGCGCCGTCGAACAGGTCACGATTGTCCCGCAGGCCGTTGCGATGGCTGTACTGGCCGGTCAAGAGCACGGCTCGAGAGGGCGCGCAGATCGAGTTGGTGACAAAGCTCGAGGAGAAGATCAGTCCCTCGTCGGCCAATCGGTCGATGTTGGGGGTTCGGATCAGCGTGCTGTCATACGCACTGATCGCCCGCTGCGCGTGGTCGTCAGCCATGATGACGATGATGTTGGGTGGGGGAGGAGGCGCCAGCAGTCTGGTTGCGACGAATCCGCCGACCAGGATCACTCCGACGCCGCCGATCAACAGCTGCCGTTTTCTCTTCATTCTTTCTCCTGCGGCAACCATACCAGTCGCCGGGCCGCCGGGAACCCCGGGCCGATCGCTGCGACTCCGAAGCACGCTGAGAGGGCAACGGAGGCGAACCTGCCCGAAGCCTCTCGGAACCTGACTCCGAGGCGCTGATTGGACCCAACTGTTGCCAAATGAATCGAACGACATACCTTTTTAGGCAACCTAGAACATCGAAATGGCCGCGCGATGGGGTGCCGGCGGGATCGACCGTCCGACGGGCCTGCCGGTTCACCGAAAGCGGAATCCGCCCGCGGCGAGCGAATTGAACGGAGGCCTGTATGGAAAGCCGAGCACTCTTTGTGATCGTCGCGGTGGTGTGGATGGCAGCCGGACCGGGGGCGGCCGTCGCCGAAGCTCAGTGCACCGACAACTCGGCCTGTGGTTTTCTGCAATACTGCCAGAAGAACCAAGGCGACTGCGACGGTCAGGGCGTCTGTTCGGTTCGGCCGGTGGCGTGTCCCGACATCTGGGACCCGGTGTGTGGATGTGACGACATCACGTATGGCAACAGCTGTGAAGCTGCGTACATCGGCATCAACGTCGCCTCCGAGGGCGAGTGTCCTGCACCACGATGCCTCAACAACGACACCTGTGCATCGGGCATGTTCTGTCTCAAGTCCTCCGGTGACTGCAATGGCGACGGTCAGTGCAGCGAACAGCCCACGATGTGTCCACTGTACTGGGACCCCGTGTGTGGATGCGACGGGTTCGATTACGCGAACGGCTGTTTGGCCAACCAGGCGGGAGTCTCGATCGCCTACGAGGGCGAGTGCCTGACGGCGTGCGCGACCAGCGATGACTGTCTCCATACCGAGTATTGCGACACCGCGCACAACGGCTGTGGGGAACCTGGTGCCTGTCGACTCAAACCCGACTTCTGCACCGAGCAATACGACCCGGTCTGTGGATGCAACGAGGTCACGTTTGACAATGCGTGCCTCGCCGCCCAAACGGGTGTGACCGTTTTCAAAACCGGTACCTGCGGTCCGTGCCCATTCACTTCATCGAGAACCTGCATTTTCACTGATGCATGCGAATCAGGCGGGACCGCCCGATGGAGCGGCGTCGTCGGGGACTGAGCAACGCGAAAGGTGGCATTGGTTTTCGCCGAATGTCGTGCCACCCGGGAAGAAACTTCGCAACACCCACCTGGAGGGTGACCACAGTAAATGTGGAAGCGAAATTTTTGCAGCGGGTTGCCATCGTGCCGTTGATCACAGAGTCCTGGGTGGGGCCTCTCGAACCGTGCACCGTCTTCACGGTCACGGAGAACGGACGGGCTCTGGTGGGCGGCAACGAAGACCGGGAAGATCTCCCTGTGCGAGCCTGGTTCCTCGTCCCCGGTGCGGCAACCCACGGAATGGTCCTGTTCGGCTTCATCAACGGTTGGTCCCAGGCCGGCATGAACGTTCAGGGTCTGTGTTTCGACCGGGTTGCCGGCGATGAGACCGGGCGGCACAGGTGCCGCCCCTACCCACAAAGGACATTCCCCTGGAGTGGCGGGGCCTGCCCCGCCTTTGAATATGAATTTTTGCAGGAGGCTCGATTGGGTACGTGGCCCCTGTCTGTGAAGTTTCGGCGACATCCTCCGTCTCAGTCCTTCTCGTTTGAACTCCAGAAGCGGTAGGTGTTCCGGAACGAGGCCTCCGGCACCGTTCCGGTCAGGGTCTGCGATCGGCCGTGGCGAATGATGTCGACCAAGAGTTCTTCATCGGGCTCGTAGCTGCGGAGGATCCGCATGACATGCTCCGGATTCTTGACCTCGCGGTTGCCGATCCTGAGGATCACGTCACCGCTCGCGAGGCCGAGGGCCTCGGCTTCGGCGGGTCCGCGGACGACGAGGACCCCGGTGTCCGACCCGAAATACTCCCCGAGTTCCGGATTGATCTCGACCAATTCCATGTCGAGCCACCCCCTGGGGAGGAACCACGGTTGGGCCGACTGCCAGGTGACTCCCGAGGGGGGGTGAAGGGTGAAGTCCTTTTGCCCCGCGATTTTCCACGGTTTCGTGGGGCCGAAATCAATCTCCTCTGCCACCAGGTTCACCTCGAGTTCGTTGTCATCGCGAAGGTACCGGAGGGTGACGGTGTCCCCGGCTTCGAGTTCGCGTGATCGGGAGACCAGCGCGCTCGATGCCTCGGCTGCTGTCTGGCGCGGGTCCTTTCCGGCCTCCGCCAGAGCTTCGCCGTTCCAGGCGATGATGACGTCGCCAGCCTGCAGCCCGGCCTCATCGGCGGGTGATCCCGGTGTCACGGCGAGTATTTCGGCCCCAGGCGCCCCCTCGCCACCCAACCAGGACGAACCTCCGCGGATGATCAGTCCGAGGCCGGTTCTATTGGATCCTGACTGGTAAACGAATTCTTCATAGAAACCGGCACGGGGCGCAAAGTGGACGCGGATGTTGTCCACCGCTTCGCGCAGGGCGAGGTGCGGGTCCTTCTGATCATCGGAATCCTCGATCAGTCCGGACTCCCCGCCGAGGACGGGCAGGGTGAAGAGACACACGGTCGCAGTCACGATCCAAAAGTTCTTCATGGCTGACTCCCTTCGTTTTCGTAAACCGCGTACACAACTCCCTCGTTGTCGAGGGTCCCGGTGCGTGCCGCGACCAGAGTGTCGAGAAGTTCGACGCGGTGGCTCCACAGGGCGACATTCTCCGTGTCTCCCCAGTTCATCGGTTGTTCGGCCAACGCGAAATCGAGCACTGCAAGTCGGTCCTCGAGGTCGACGATGACCGCAGCGCGTCTCGGGCTCAGCACCTGCCGCCGCAGGGTCGGATCTCTGAGAACCGCCTCGAGTTCGCGCGATGCTGCTTCGAGCTCGTCGATGGCTGTCCGGGCGTCTGTCGTCGCAGCTTCGGGGCTGGTCGCGGGTGCAGGCGACCTCAGAAGAACCACCGTCGTCACCACGGCGAGAATCGACGCGGCGAGGGCACCGAACCGCACTGCACGATTCTTCTGACGGCGTGTAACCACCCTGTGCCGGATTTCGGGCCAGAGGTCCCGATCGGTAGCGACCGACGGCAGCGCGCGCAGCGCGGATGCCGCCGCCCGCAGTTCTTCAATCTCATCTCTGCACTGCGGGCACCGCTCGACGTGGCGGGCCGTCTCGGTGGGACGACTGCTACCGTCTCGCAACAACAACAGATCGTCCAGATTCGGATGCATCTGTGATTCCTCCCGCACTGCCCAGAAGCTCGCGCAACCGGGCGTGTGCTCGTGACAGCCTCGATTTCGAAAACGACGTGGTGCGACCGAACAGGTCGGCGATTTCCTGATGAGTCAGTCCTTCGACATCGAAGAGCCAGACGACGACTCGGGCGTCATCCGGCAGCATCGCCAACGCTCGTTCGAGATCGACCTTGCGCCACCCTTCGGACCCGACGACCGCAGACTGGAACGCCGACGGCCCATCCAACTCGGCGTTTGGCCCAAAGTCGTTTTCCGCCCGCCTCTCCCGCACCCGCAGAACCGTCAGCGCTTTCGAAACGGTGATTTTCCGCAGCCAGGCACCGAAGGCGCCGTCGCCGCGGAACGATTTCACACTCCGAACCATCTCGAGAAAGGTCTCCTGAACCACCTCTTCGGCTTCCTGTGCCGAGCGGCAGATCCTTCGTGCCAGATTCGAAACCGGTTCGGCGTAGAGCCGGTACAGGCGTTCGAGCGCATCGAGATCGCCCTGCCTGGCCCTCGCCAGTTGGAGATCATCGACGACCGCAAAAAAACCCTTTCGACCTTCCATCACCCTGTCAGGATGCACGTGCCGGGCAAAAGGTCGCACGTCCTCGAGGCCTCAGGGACGGTTGCCGTCCTCGTGGGCGGCACCCACGTGTCAATTGACCTTGAACGTGACGTCCCCGTTTTCGAAGAAGTTGACGATCTGAGTGGCGGCGGCGACGCCGGCGTTGATGTTGGCTTCGGCGGTCTGGGCACCCATCTTTTTCGGTGTGAAGAAGAAGCGGCCGGCGTATTTCGCCGCGATGTCGTCCTTGCAGGTGGGGGCGATATCCGAGAGGTAGACGAAGTCGGGGCGTTCCGCGAACATCTTCATCAGGCCCTCTTCATCGATCACCCCGAGCCGCGCCGTGTTGATCAGCGTCCCGCCCTCGGGCATTTTCGAGAGCAGTTCGAAATTGATCGAATTCTTTGTCTTCGGAGTCTCCGGGATGTGCAGTGAGACGTATTGGCAGGTCTCGTAGAGCTCCTCGACCGAATGGACCGGTGTCACGCCGTCCTTCTTGATAGCCTCATCGTCGACGAAAGGATCGAAGGCATACACCTCCATACCGAAACCGTGCGCCACTTTCGCGACATAGATGCCGACGTTGCCATAGGCGTGGATGCCGACCTTCTTGCCGCGCAGCTCGGTGCCCGGTTTGCCGTTGTAGTTGTTGCGTGCGCTCATGACCATCATGCCGAACACCAGCTCCGCGACGGCGTTCGAGTTCTGTCCCGGGGTGTTCATGGCGACAACGTCCTTCGCAGCCGCTGCGGCGCAGTCGATGTTGTCGTAACCGGCGCCGGCACGGACGACGATCTTCAGCTTTTTGGCGGCGTCCAGGACGTCTGCGGTGACCTTGTCGCTGCGGATGATCATCGCGTCGGCGTCGGCGACCGCTGCCAGCAAATCCGCCTTGTCCGTATAACTTTCGAGGAGCTGGACGTCGTAGCTCGCTGCCTTCAAGACCTCGGTGAGCTGTTCGACGGCTGTCGGTGAAAAGGGTTTCTCAGTCGCTACCAAAACCTTCTTTGACACTGGGTCCTCCCTCGTCGTTCTGGACGTCACTGTAACTCAGCAGCATCCGGGTCACGAACACATCCTTCCACATCCCCGGTACCTTCGGTCGCTATTCTGACATGGGACATCTGACCCCGGTGCCAGCGGCGGAGCCGATCGAGGTGGTGCCCCGGCACCATCACCAGGTGGTTGCCCAAAGGCGAACGCAACAGGTCGGCGACGGAGCCTCCGGAGGTGAGTTGAATCTCGACCTGGGTGCGGCAGAGGTTTTCGGCGTTGCCGGATCGTAGGATTTCTCCCTCGGCGAGCCACAGGCTGCCCATTTCTGCGCCTCCGATACGCAGGAGAGTGACCGACCCCGGGGTGAAGGTGCCCTGAATGCCGACACCCAACCCGGACTCGAAGTGTGATCGCAGCCGGTACTGCTCGACCAGCGTTCGGGGAACGGTGCAGTGCGCAAGCCACAGCGTGTTGTTCTCTGGATCGAGTTGAGCCGGGTTGGCCATCCACGGTGTCGCGCCGAGGAGTTCGTGGGCCCACATCAGACCGATGGTGCTCACCAGATCGCCTTCGCAACCGGCGATGAAGCCATCGTCGGTGAGTTGGGCGAGGGCGAAACACCCGGTCGTTCGCTGGTTCAGCACGAGATCGAAACAACGCACCGTCAACGCATCAAGCTGGTACTTCGAGACGATCCGTTTCAAGGCGAGATACACACGGCCGACGTCCCGAAGGTCGGTGGCGGAGGGCTCACGGACTTCGATCGCTCCTGCGATGAGGGCATCGACATGCGGGGCGAGCTCGGCATCGGTGAATGATTCCAATAACTGTACGACCTCGTCCATCTCGATGGGTACGATGGTCGGCCCCCAGACAGCCTGAATTGTCGAAGCGTCGGGGCTGCTCGCGACGAGCCAGTCCGAGGGGGCGCCGACCAGCCCAATCCGTGCTGCCTGAAGCGCGCGTCTCACAGAAAAATCTTGCACGGCATCCGTGATCTCTCGCCAGACCCGCTTCATCGTCAGGCCCCTTGAGATAGAAGATGCGGCCCGGCGCACCGTCTTGCTGAAGTCGCGCCAGGACCTCGAGGGAGGCCGGCAGCGAGTTGTTGCCCGGATGTGCGATCAGAAACAGAGGATCACCGGCAGACGTCGGAGGACGATTTGCCGACCACTGGAGAATGACCTCTTCGCTGCCGCCGGTGGCTACGAGGAGGAAGACGGGCATGCCGTCGGCAGGGGAGCGGCCGTCCGGAAGCTCCGCCCCACCCAGGGCTTCGAGGGCGCGGATGTACCCGCCGGTGATGGTTTCGAGTTCACCTGCGTCGAGGAGACTGCCCGGTTGCGTGGAGATGATGCCGAATGGTCGAGACATGGGGGCCCCCGTTGGGGAATTGTACTGAATGTCAGGTGGATATGTCGTTTCAATTCCAGGTGTGGACGGCGTCGCTGGCGCAGCGCCAAGAGTGGCGGAGAACGGGCTCAATGTTGTATAAGGAGGCGTGATGATTTTCACGCGGACCGGCATGATCACCTTCAAGAACCGCTTCAGCGGTCTCTAATCCCTCCCTTCGCGCAATCACCTTTCAGTCTATCGGTTGGTCGTGGGCTCTGCTCTTGTCTGAGCGGCACGCGGCGGTGGTTTCAAGAGGGAGAAATATCGATGAACACTCAGAAGATCATTGTCCTCGGTGGCGGTCTCGTCGGGGGACCGATGGCGTTGGACCTGGCGCTCGACGGGCGATTCGAAGTCACGGTGGCGGACATCGACGCGGCTGTGTTGGAGCGGCTGCAAGCGAGGCAGCCGAAGCTGAAGAAGATTTCGGCGGATCTCTCCGCTGCGGCGGCGGTCTCCGAATTGGTGTCCGGCTACGACCTCGTGCTCAATGCGGTGCCGGGATTCATGGGATATCAGACTCTGGAAGCGATTCTCGATGCGGGGAAGAACACGGTGGACATCTCGTTCTTCGCCGAGGACCCGTTTTCCCTGAACGACAAGGCGGTGGCGGCCGGGGTGACGGCCATCGTGGACTGCGGGGTGGCGCCCGGTCTGAGCAATCTGCTGATCGGGCGCGTCGTCGCCCAACTCGACAGTGTGGAGCGTGTCTTGATCTACGTGGGCGGCCTGCCCGAGGTGCGGCAGTGGCCCTACGAGTACAAGGCCGTGTTCTCCCCGACCGACGTGATCGAGGAGTACGTCCGTCCGGCGCGTTACATCGAAAACGGCTTCATGGTCACACGGCCCGCCCTGTCGGACCCGGAGTTGATCGATTTCCCCGGCCTCGGCACCCTCGAGGCCTTCAACACCGACGGGCTGCGTTCCCTGGCCACGACCATCGACGCCCCTCATCTCAAGGAAAAGACCCTGCGCTACCCCGGCCACATCGAGAAGATGGCGGTGCTCCGCGAGACCGGGTTTTTTGACACCGAGGAGATCGCGGTCAACGGTTCAAAGTTCCGGCCGGTCGATCTCACTGCGGCGCTGCTCTTTCCGAAGTGGAAGATGGACGAAGGAGACGTGGACATCACCGTCCTCAGAGTGGAGGTGGACGGCCGGCGCGAGGGCCGCGAGGTCCGCCACACTTTCCGGATGCTGGATCGCTACGACCGCGAGACCGGGACCCACTCGATGGCCAGGACCACCGGTTACACCGCCACCGCGGCGGTCCGGATGATGGCCGAAGGGCTGTACCGGGAACCGGGGATTGCGCCTCCGGAACTGATCGGCAAGCACAAGCCGCCGTTCGATTCCATGATCGCGTGTCTGAAAGAACGGGGCGTCACCTGTCAGGAAGAGGTGACCGGGGGACAGCCAATCCTGTCCTGAGTCGGCGGGTCGTGGGACGCATTCGGAGAAACCGAATTCAGGCACTCCGCGCGCAGGCTTGGCGATGCGTGTTCGTCACCACCTGAAGGTCCAGCGCAGTTTGATAACCGGCTGATCGTTGATCGGTCGCAGGGAGAGGCTGTTGCCGCTGTCGATGGGATGCTGCCAGCCGTGGTACCAGACGACGAAGAAATCGTTTCCGGGTTTGATCGTCCAACGGAATCGGGTGTTGGCTCCGAGGTCGCGGGACTCGGAGTCGTACTGGATGTAGCTCGATACGATCAGATCCGGAGTCAATGCGTAGACCGCTTTGATCGGCCACAGTTCGAAGGTGAAATCACCTTCGGGGAGGTGCCCCGTATCGTGTTCGGCATTGACCTCGAACTGGAGATGACCGGCTGGTCGTGTAGGTGGCGAATGCTTGGGCCTGGGTCAGCGCGCCGGAATCTCCGGTTCGTCGCGGCGGTTACCCCAAAAGGCGTCTCCACTCCAAGAAGAACCGGGGCGGCCTTGCGGCCATCAGCACGGGAGGTATTTCTGATGTCGGTTTATTACAGCGGGCAGATCCAGGCCTTCGCCTCATACTTCGTTCCCCTCGGATTTCAGAAGTGTGAGGGACAGACGCTGGAGATCAGCAGGTACTCGGCACTCTTCAGCATCATCGGGTCGGCATTCGGGGGTGACGGACGCACCAACTTCAGCCTGCCCGATCTTCGCAAGCTCGGCGAGGAGAGAGGCCTGATCTACGGGATCGCGATTGAAGCCGGAGACTACCCCAGCCGCGATTCCGCATCGCGACGCGACGAGACGTTTCTGGGAGTCATCGAGATCTACGCTTCGTCCTGGGTGCCGGGCGGCACGGCCGCCTGCGAGGGCCAACTCGTCGAAGCCTCGACCAACGAGCCCCTGGTTTCGCTCCTCAAAAACCGATACGGTGGCGACGGAACGACGAACTGCGGTCTTCCGGACCTGCGCACGGCCGTCGCCGAAGACAATCTCAGGTACAGCATCAGCGTCAAGGGACGGTACCCGGAGACTGAGCAGGGGTGGCGGAACCAGTGGGGTCCCGAGGCGTTTATTGGCCAGGTACAGGCGTTCGCGTGTGGGTTTGCCCCGGCCAATTGGATGCCGTGTGAAGGCCAGGTCGTACCGGTCCGGGAGAACCAGGCTCTGTATTCACTCCTCGGCACCAGGTATGGCGGGACGCCACACAGCAGCTTCCAGCTTCCCGATCTGAAACCACTTTCCGAAAGACACGGCGTTCTCTACTGCACCTGCGTCTATGGGGTGTACCCACCGCGCGCGTGAGAATTCCTCCGGGGTGTGGTTCGTCTCAATCTCCTATGGAACGTGGTTCGACCAGAGCGAGAGAGAGCCGCTCTCGAAGCCGTCCTTGAAGAGAAGGATGCTGGCGGGACAGAGGACCGCCCCGAAATTGGACGCGAGCTTGCCCGTCGTGTCGAACGCCTCGATGTAATAGGTGTGTGCCATCCCGAGCGTCGGATCGCCGCCCGAGCCGAGCTTGCCGCAGTCGACTTTGAAGGTCTCGGGCTGCATGTCGGAGGGAACGTACATGAAGTTCTGGAAGAACCCGGTGTAGATCGCCCTCGCCTTGCCGTCGATCTTGAACGTCATGAACGTGACGTAGTCCGTGCCGGCCGAGACGTACAGACTCTCCCAACGCATCTCACAGCTGTCGACCTCGGGATCGGGGATGACGCAGGCGACGGTCCGGCTGTCGATGATCGAGATCGACTTCGCTCCGGGAGCGAGCGTTTGCTCGGGCGGGGGGAGCGGATCGAAGCCGGACGGCGCCGCCGGGGGCGACGCAGCACCCAGAACCGACGCGTAGAAAAGCAGACCGCACGCCGTTGATGAAACGCCGAGTCTAGCGGCCGCGAACATGATCGACCCCATCCGTCCGGGCGGCGGTCATGGAGTGAAGGCCGGGCAATAGACCGTCCCGTAGTTCGCCGACTTCAATCCACCGGAATCCCTTGCCCGGATCGTGTAACCGTAGGTGTTGCCGTGGTCCGGAAGGATCGTCGGGTCGTCGCTGAGAACCAGCGGGCCGCAAGCGACCCTGAAACCACGACCGTGCATGTTGTAGGGGGCGTACATGGAGGTTTGGAAGAACCCTTGGTAGAACGCCACTCCGCCGGTAGCGTTGAGAGTGACCCACATGTTGATCATGTAGTCAGGAGCGGCAGAAACCGACAGGTAGTACCAGTTGATGAAGCACTCGTCGACCCTGCGGTCCGGTTGATAACAGGTGGCCGTTGGAGAGTCGATGAAGCTAATCGATTTCGTGGACTGAGCTTTGTCGAATCCCTCCGGAACCTCCACGGTCCGTTGGTTCTCGCTCTGAGTCTCCGACACCATTTCGGACGGAACCTCTCGAACCGCGTCGGCGCGATCGTCAACGTCGCCAGGCGACGCCTCTGCGGCGAAAGGAAGGAACGCGACACAGACCCCACACACGAACGCAAGGAAACGCATGGGAACCTCCTGTCTGTCTGGGTACTGGAACGAGTTCATCACCAAAGAAAACCGTTGTCAATAGATATCGGAAATCAATATCAGTAGTTCTGAGGGGTGAACGCAGACCAGGCGGTTACTGGAATCATCGCGTCGTGGGTCGGGCTAGCAGCTAGTACTCGGTGACGTTGATAGCGAGACCGCCCTTCGAGGAGCAGTTCTGCCGATGAGACCACGCCCTGATAGAGCGGCTCCTGGTCGTCGGGGGCGATGGTCTCCGGCTCTTTGCCGAGGAGGCCCCAGATCACAGCGCGGTCGGTGTGGTGGCCCCGGCCGGTCGCGGCCAGGGAACCGTAGAGTTCACATTGTATCCGCTGTGCCCGGTCAAAAACCCGTGCGATTCGAGCTTGACGAGCAGGAAACCGGCCGCCCTCATGGGGCCGACGGTGTGCGACGACGAGGGTCCGATGCCGATTCCGAAGATGTCGAAAACGCTGAGTTCCATGGCCGTGAGAGTAGCACCCCGGCGGCGCCACCCGACTCTGACGCTACTTCTTATTCTTCTTCTGTGCGCTCTTGGGGATTACGGATTCGTAGTGGGCCAGGAACTTCTTCACAGGGACGCGGGCGACGGCCTTGGTGATGAGATCGAGGGGCACGTCGTTGACGTCCTTGAAACGGACGCAGGCCTTGCCCATGCTCAGCTTCTTGCCGGACTTCTTCCACTCTTTTTCGAACCAGGCGCGCTCCTTTGCATCGCCGTAGATGCACATCAGGTAGAGCGACATATAGTTCTTCTGCGAGGCGAGGCCGGCGAACGGCACCGGCTGCGTGGGGTCGCAGTGGTAGCCGTCCGGGAACACGCTGTGGGGCACAAACCATCCGATGAACCCGTACTGCATGCCCTCCTTGTAGCCTTTGGGCAGCCCCTTGTTGACGGCGGCCCGTACCTTCCGGATGGCTTTTCGGCGGTCTTCGGGCAGGCTCTCGAGGTATTCCTTCGGAGTTTTCGGTGGGTCAGCCATGGTGTCGTCCTCTCGTGTTGTATTGGCAGTCTACACGAGAAAATGGCCGGACAGTACGTCAGGAAGTGCCGAAGTCTCGACAAATGAGCTGGATACACTCTGAACAAAAATCAAGTTTGATTGAAGAGCCTCCTGCAAAATTGACTGTTAAAGGCGGGGCAGGCCCCGCCACTACACCGGAATGTCGCTTGTGGGTAGGGGTGGTACCTGTGCCGCCCGGCTTCAACCAGGCGCGAAAATGTGGGTTTTGGCGGAAAATTTCGAATTTTGCAGGATGCTCTGAAATCTGTGGTTTGGCGTTCGCTGAAACGTCGGCGACCGCGATCTGCTGGCTGCCGACTTCGGCCGACCGACGCACTCGAAAACGCTCACATCTCGACGATCGTTTTGAAACCGCCCCAGATCAGCCGCTTGCCGTCGAACGGCATGCCCTTTGGGTCCATCATTTTCGACATTCTGGGGTCGGCCATCACCTTGGCCATGACGCGGTCGCGGTGCGCCCGGTTCTTGTAGGCGATCCACGAGAACACCACCGTCTCGGTGCGTTTGAGCATCACGCTCTGCGGGAACGAAGTGAGTTTTCCGGGCTTGACGTCGTCGCCGACACATTCAACGTATTCGAGCGCGCCGTGTTGCTTCCAGATCTTTCCACACGTTCGCGACAACCGGCGGTACTCATCGAGCTTCTTTTTCGGTACCGGAACAACGAACCCGTCGACGTACTTCATGTTTCCTCCTCGCATCGTTCGCAACGACGGTTTCTGAAAAGGTCGGGAATTCATTCATTTCCAACGCCATCCAGAGGAAGCCTATTCCGTTCACCCCGGTTTCCTGACGGGCGGCCTCGTACACGGCAGCGGTGGGTGTCATCTCGGGGTTATAAATCGCGGGGTTGTGTCGCCGACTTGAAAAACCCACGCGAAGGTCGGGAAGACCTGCTACCTTGACGTTTTGTGGGAAATGGAGGATATCCGGTATTGGATGGGGACGGGTCGGCGGCGCTCGGAGAAGACGAACGCGGGGTCGCCGTAACGGAGAAGCGGTCGAACGGCGCTCCGTTGCGGGTGTGTTTTTTCTCTCATTCTTCAGATCTGGCCGGTGCCGAGCGGACGCTGCTTGAACTGGTGACCCAGTTGATTGAAGACCATGGGACGCTGTGCACCGTGGTGGTCCCCGGCGACGGCCCCCTGATCTCCCGGCTCGAGCGGTCGGGCGCATGCGTCATTCGTACCGCCTACAGCTGGTGGTGCGACATCGAACCGGTTCCCGGGGACGAGGCCGGGAGGAGGATGGCCGAAAGTGAAGCGCGTCTCCGCGACCAGATCCTTCCGAGTGTCGAGGCGTTCGGCCCCGACGTCATTTGCACGCAGACGATCGTCATTCCTTACGGGGCCATGGCGGCGACCGCGCTTCACAAACCCCACATCTGGAACCTCCGCGAATATGGGGAAGCGGGGGGCTTTCACTTCTTCAAACCGTTCAAAGAGGTGGCCGACTTCATTCGTGAGAAATCGGATTTTGTTTTTGGAGCGAATCGGGGACTGTGTCGGCAGTTGATCCCGGATCTTGAGCCGGAGAAACATGATTTTCTGTACCCGGTGCTCGACACCCCGCCATTCGTATCGGTGGCGGGCAGGGGTATAAAAACACCCGGCGCGGGCCGCTTTCGTCTCGTCGAGTTTGCCACGATCTCGCCGGCCAAGAGGCTCGACGTCGCGATCAACGCGGTCGGCAGCCTGGTGCGAAGAGGCAGATCGGTGGAATTGCTCATCGCTGGATCGCAGGTGCCGGCCTACGTCGTCCAGCTCCAGGAGATGATTCGATTGCTTGATCTGCAGGATCGCGTGGAGATCAGGGTGTTCATGAACGACGTCTACTCGGAGATGGCGGCCGCCGACGCAGTGGTGATCTCCGCTCCGGTCCACAGTTTCGGAAGAACCGCTGGCGAAGCCATGTCAGTCGCGACACCGGTTGTCTATCCTCTGGGGACGGGTTTCGACGACTATCTCGAGGACGGGGTCACGGGGCTCGGCTATCCGGCGGGAGACCCGGAGGCGATGGCGGAGCGGATCGACATGTTGATTCAATACCCGAGATTTGCCCGAAATCTTGGGCTCACGGCGCAGATTGTCGCCGGCGCAACCTTCACCCGCGACGCTTTCGGTGGCAAGTTCTACCGCCGTGCCTTGGCCTTGCGGAATCGGCACCGGGGCCGCTGAGGTACCACACAGGGCTCTCGTCAACCGCGGCTGAGGCGAGCCCAGACGTAGAACACCGCACCGATCACAGCGCCGCTGAGCAGGATCACCCACTCCTGGGGCCACAACAGAGCCGACGGGCTCCCGGGCAGGTAGAGCACCATCATGCCGATGGAGAGGACCAGCGCGGCGTATCCGACGAATGTCCCGTAACGGACGCGGTAGGGTCTGGCCATCTCGGGTTCTCGGCGGCGCAGGACGATAAAGGAAAGTGCCACCATGGCGTAGGCGATCACGATCCCGAAGCCTCCGGCATCAACCAACCAGACCAGCGTCTGCCGGCCGAAAAGCGGGGCGAACACCGCCAACCCTCCAACCAACACGACGGCGTTTGCCGGGGTGTTGAATCGCGGGTGCAGGTGGCCGAGAAAACGCGGCAGCATTCCGCCGTGAGCCAGCGCGTAGATCGCGCGGCTGCCGCCGACGAGAAACGCGTTCCAGCTGGTGAGGATGCCGGCGATCCCCGAAACCACCACGATCTTGCCGATCAGGGGCCGTCCCCAGGCCGCGGTTGCGGCGTCGGCCGTGGCGAGGCTCGCAGCACCAAGTGCCTTGCTGTCGAGCGACAGTGAGACACCGAGAATGATCAATACATACCAGGCCACGGCCATCAGCACCGAGATCACCAGGACGGCGCCGATCTCGCGATAGGGCAGGTCGATCTCCTCCGCGGCCTGGGGAATGACGTCGAAACCGACGAGAAGAAACGGCACCATCACGAGAACGGTCAGCATCCCGTTGACGCCGCCGATTTCGAAGGGCTGCATGTTGGCGGCGCTGCCGCCGACTGCGGCGCCGCTGACCACCACCACTCCGGCCAGCAGGATGACCAGAGTCACGGCGGTCTGCACGACGGCCGCCATCTTGATACCGACCACGTTGATGGTGGTCATCAGGATGGCCCCGACGACACCGACCAGCACCCAGCTGAAATAGACGTCGTAACCCGCGACCGTCCAGAGATAGCCTGTCTTGAAATTGGGGAAGAGGTACTCCATCACCGTCGGGAGGGCCACCACTTCGAAGGCCACGACGCTGACGTAGCCGAAGATGATCGCCCAGGTGCACACGAAGGAGGGACCGGGCCCCAGGGCGCGCAGGCTGTATGTGTGTTCACCGCCCACCAGCGGCATCGCGGATGCCAGTTCCGCGTAGGTCAGACCGATGAACGCGATCACGGCGCCGCCGATCAGGAACGCCGAGACGGCGCCGACGCTGCCGGCCGATTTCAACCAGGTACCGGCCAGCGCCACCCAGCTCCAGCCGATCATGGCACCGAAGGCCAGCGCCAGAACCTCCCGGCGTTTGAGGACTCGGATCAGCCGGCCCTGCCGGGTCGTCGACGGAGGACGGGTCACTGTGTTGCTGCCATCGCTCACGTCAGGCCTGCATGACTTCGCGCATCGCGCCAAGCACCGTATCGAGCTCGCCGTCGCTGATGGTCAGTGGCGGTTGGAGGCGGAGAACGTTGCCGTACACACCGCCGAGACCGATCACGACGCCCCGGTCGCGCATGGCAGCCTTGATCCTCTTCGCGCCCTCAACGGCCGGCACCTTGCTCTGCGCGTCCTCGACCATCTCGATACCGATCATGAGGCCCTTGCCGCGGATCTCGCCGATCACGGCGTTCTTGGCTTCGATTTCACCGAGGGCCTGCATCACCCGCTCGCCCTTTGCGGCCGTCTGTTCGGCCAGGCTGGTTTCCTCCATGAATCGGATGTTGGCGAGGGCGGCGGCGCACGAAATCGGGTTGCCTCCAAACGTCGTCAGGTGATCTCCGGGCTGGAATGCGTCGGCGATCTCCTCGCGGGCGATGAAGGCGCCGAGCGGAAAGCCGTTGGCGATGCCCTTGGCCATGGCCATGATGTCCGGTTCGACGCCGAAATGTTCGATCGCGAACATCTTCCCGGTTCGGCAGAAGCCGGACTGGACCTCATCGGCGATGAACATGACGCCGTGGTCGTCCAGGACCTTTTTGGCCGCCTTGAAGTAGTCGTCCGGGGGCACGATGATGCCGCCTTCACCCAATACCGGTTCGGCCACAAAGAACGCGACGTTGTCCGCGGTGTGGAAGTTGATGACATCGTCGATCGCCCTGGCACAGGCCATGCCACAGCTGTCGGGTTTCAGGCCGAACGGGCACCGGTAGCAATACGGAGCCGGCGCAAAGGCGACCCCGGGCATATACGGGCCGCCGCCGTGTTTCCTGGTCGCATTGCCGGTCAGACTCAGGGTTCCGTAGGTCCGGCCGTGGAACGAATGGGTCAAGGCAATGGCTTCGTTTTTCTCGGCGTGGCGTTTGGCGAGCCGGGCAGCCCCCTCGATCGCCTCTGCTCCGCTGTTGCCGAAGAAGGTTTTTTGAAGATCCCCAGGCGTGATCTCGGCCAGCTTTTCGGCCAGGTCGGCGACCACCTCGACGTGATAGAGATACGACGAACAGTGGACGAGACGCTCCATCTGCTGCCGCGCGGCTGCCAATACCTTTTCGTTGGCGTGGCCGGTATTGACCACCGAGATACCGGCGAAACAATCGATGAACGCGCTGCCGTCGGTGCCGAAGTAGGTCGCCCCCTCGGCGCGGTCGATCACCAGCGGGTCGACAGCCGGCAGAAACCCGGTGTTGACGTACTTCTTGTATTTCTCCCTGGTGTCCACGTCGAGTCCTCCCTGGGCCCACATCTTAGAACGCATTCCTCAGAAAGTGCCGAAAGAAGGCGGCCGATCGTGGGGAACCGCCGTGGTACCTTTTTCCATCGTCGTGCGATTCGAGACGAGAGCTGGAGGTCGTCATGAAATCATGGTTGGCAGCAGTCGGCGCCGCAATCCTCCTGGGCGGGTGCGCGCCACCCGCCACCGCCCCGATCACGTGGCCGACGGATGGTTGGGCCGTATCGTCTCCGGAGGAACAGGGGATGGACCAGGAACGCCTTGTCGCTCTCGACGACAGCCTTGCGACTGAACATGGAAATATCGACGGCATGCTGGTGATCAGAAACGGCCGCGTTGTTTACGAAAAGCACTACCAACGCGACTACAGGTCGATGAACGACGGCCGGGAGCAGGCCCCGGGTCTCTACAACTACTCCGATCCCGAATGGCATCCTTACTACCAGGCAGGCGAACTGCACACCATGCAGTCGGTCACCAAGAGCGTGACCTCCGCCCTGATCGGAATCGCCATCGGCAGAGGTGAGATCGTTGGGGTCGATGCGCCCGTCATCGATTTTCTCGACGACTACGAGATCGCGAATCTCGATGAGCGGAAGCGGTCGATGACCCTGCGCGACCTGTTGACCATGCGAGCCGGGATCGCGTGGGACGAGGAAACCGTTCCCTACACGGACCCCGCGAACTCGTGCGCCGGGATGGAAAAAAGCAGCGACTGGATCCAGTTCGTCATCGACCAACCCATGTCCGACCCGCCGGGGGAGAGGTTCATCTACAACAGCGGCGCCAGCCAGCTGCTCTCTCTGATCATCAAGAAGGCAACGGGAAAGCACGTGGACGAGTATGCCCAAGAACACCTCTTCGGGCCGCTCGGAATCGCAGACTACCAGTGGAAAATCACCCCGACCGGTTTTCCCGACACCGAAGGCGGGCTCTACCTGATACCCCGCGACCTCGCCAAGATCGGTTATCTCTATCTGATGGACGGGGTGTGGGACGGGGTTCGGGTGTTGCCCGAGGGATGGGTGAGCGCCTCGGTCGAGCGCAGCGTCGACGACACCCGGTGGCTCGGCATGGGGTACGGCTTCCAGTGGTGGTTGGTGCCCTGGGGGCCCGAGAACGACTCGTACGCGTACGCCGCGATCGGCTACGGAGGGCAACGACTGTTCGTGGTGCCGGAGCTGCATGTTGTCGCCGTGTTCACCGGATGGAACATTCTCGATTTTCCCGCTCTCGATCCGCGCTTCGCTCTCGATTCCGTGCTCGAAGCGGTGAGCGGCCGATCCGAATGATCAACACTCGGGCGCAAGAGCGCTTCTGACCGATGGGCGAGGTTCGAAAGTCGACAATCGAAGACTGGAAGGTTGATCCATGAGAGTGAATCGGCGCCGTTTTGTCGGATCGATGACAGTCCTGGGCGTGGGCACGATGCTGGGCGGAGCGCGGGTCTGGGGGGGACCGAGTGAAGGCCAGCTCGCTTTTCCCGAGCTTCGCGCCGCCGGCACGGCCGGTGACCTGGGTCTGGCACACGGAAGGGCCTTTGCCTCGCAGATCGAATACAACCTCGCTTTTTACAGGAAGTGGCTCCCTGAGTACGGCAATGTCTCAGGGCCGAGGCTGATGCAGATCGCGAGAGGGTTCGTGCCGGTGATCGGAGAGCACTTTCCAGATATGGTCGAAGAGATGGACGGGATTGCGAGGGGAGCCTCCCTGAAGCTCGATGAGATCGTCCTCATCAATGCCCGAACCGATATCCTGGCGATCGTCGAGCGCGAAACCCAAGCGGGGAGCCTGCCGGGCTGTACGGCTCTGGCGCTCTTTGGCGAGGTTGACGGGAAGCCGGCTCTCGCCCTCGGTCAGAACTGGGATTGGGACCCGCTGATGGCGAGGGCTCCGGTGGTTCTGCGCCTCGAACCCGACGATCGGCCGGCGCTGGTGACTTTGACCGAGGCCGGCATGTTGGCGAAGATCGGGTTCAACCAGAACCGCCTCGGCGTGTGCCTCAATTTTTTGAGCCACCAGTCGGATGGGCAACCGGGGGTTTTCGGAATTCCGATTCACTGCCTGCTGCGGGCTGTGCTGACGTGTCAATCGATCAATCAGGTGGTGGAGGTTGTCGAATCGTCCCCGCGCTGCGCTTCCGCGAATTTCCTCCTGGCCCAACATGACGCCGGTGGCCCCGCGGCTCTCGATCTGGAGATCACACCGAACGAGGTCGTCACCATCGGTCGCGACGGCTCGAGCCTCGTCCATACGAACCACTTCATCACTCCCTCGCTCGCCGTGGGCTGCACCAGTGGTCGGGGCCCGTCGACCATGACCCGCTATACCTCGGCGCAGCTCCTGTCCAGCGTGGCGGAACTGAATGAAACCGATCCCGTCACGAGGATGGAGCAGGTGCTGGTGTCCCGCGAAGGGCTTCCTTATCCGATCAGCCGCGATCCCGATCCGGATCCTTCGATCTCCACGCTGTCGGGAATCATCATGGACCTGACGCGGAACCGCTTCATTCTGACCAACGGTTCGCCACACGAGAACGCCTGGATCGAGCGGCCGGGTGTCGAGGTCAAAGAGGGGTAAACCACTGTGAAGATCAAAAGAGTGCTGATCGTCGGCGCCGGTACCATGGGCCGGCAGATCGGCTTCCAGTGCGCCCTCCACGGGTTCGATACCGTGACCTACGACGTGAGTGATTCCGCACTGGAAAGGTGCCGGGCGCGCCACCAACGGTTTGCCCGGTTGTTTGTGGAGGACAGGGGCACCGATCAGCAGCAGGTCGACGCCGCTCTCTCCAGGATCTCCTACACATGCGATCTGGCCGCAGCCGCGCGCGAAGTCGATCTCGTGAGTGAGTCGGTTCCCGAAATTCCCGAGGTCAAGGCCGAGGTGTACGGCCGGCTCAACCAGGCGTGCCCCGAGCGGACAATATTCGCTACCAACACCTCGACCATGCTTCCAAGTCGGATGGCCGCGGCGACCGGTCGGCCGGCGCGGTTTGTCGCTCTCCATTTTGCCAATCCGGTGTGGAGCTCGAACATCGGCGAAGTGATGGGCCACGAAGGGACCGACCCCGAGGTGTTCGAGCGAGTTCTGGAGTTCGCGGCCGAGATCGGGATGGTCCCGATCCGTCTGAACAAGGAGGCCGCCGGCTTCATCAGCAACTCGCTGCTCGTCCCCCTCCTGATGGCGGCGCAGGGGCTTGTAGCCTCCGGCGCCGCTTCGCACCAGGACGTCGACAGGACATGGATGGTGATGACCGGGATGCCGATGGGCCCGTTCGGCATCATGGATCTGGTGGGTCTGGAGACCGCGTTCAACATTTCATTCCACGGAGCCGAGACGCAAAACGACGAACAGATGCGTGCGAATGCGGCTTATCTGAAAAAACACTTCGTGGATCGGGGCAAGCTCGGGCTCAAGAGCGGCGAGGGCTACTACACCTATCCAGACCCGGCCTACAAGGATGAAGACTTCGTGCGGTGATCCCGCCATTGTGCGGCGCGGTCGAAGAACTTCGCGGGGAGGCGCGACGACGTCCAGGCCCCGGTCACGTCGTGAGCGCCTGACGGGCCGGGAAAGGCGCTGACTTCGAGCCGGTGGGCGTCGAGCCACAGACGCTGCGAAATATCGCCGGGATCGTGGGAGGGTCGGGTGCCGTAGAGCGGATCACCGAGGATCGGCAGACCCGCGGTGGCGAGTTGGACCCTGATCTGGTGTTTGCGACCGGTGGTGGGGCGTACCGCCACGAGCGCGAGACCGTCGTCGACGGCCATCACTTCGACCTCGCAGTGGGCGTTCACGATGCCGTCCTGTGCTACCTCCTGGCGCCAGTATTCGGACTCGCTGCGGGTGATGTGGTGATCCAGAGTGAATCGGGAGGGGAGGGGATCGCAGTGTATTTGGCAGACCGCGGTGTAGGTCTTGGCGACCAGCGATCGCGGCTGGAACAACCGCGAGAAGTGTGAGCGGGTCGCGGGGTCGAGGGACAGCAGCACCAGCCCCGAAGTCAGCCGGTCGAGCCGGTGCAACGGCACGATGTGCTCGTTGCCGATGGCCTCGAGGAGCAGGTGGAGGAGACAGCCCCGTACCCAGCGACCGCCCGGAGTGACCGGAAGGTTTGGCGGTTTGTCCACCACCATCAGCTGCTCATCCGACCACACGACCCGGAAATCCTCGCGTACCGGGGGTTCGCTGTCGACCTCGCGGAGGTAGTGCACCTCGAGGAGGGGGCGGTAGGGCGCTTCGGCGTCGATTCGTTCGCCCTCCGCCCACACCTTCCCCGCAGCGAAGCGCTCGAGCCACGTCGCGCGGGTGATTCTCGGAAAGCGGTGGACAAAGAAATCGAAAATCGTCCGCACATCCGGCCGAGGAACCTCGGGCAGCTTGACGGTGGATGGGCGGATCGGGGCCGGGTCTCGGTTCCTGGCCTCGATGCCCTCGCAAGGACGGGAATCGCTGTCATCCACCACGCCGCAACATAACATCTCATTCCGTTCGGAATCGGCAGCATCAGGTGAAAGAGGTGGGCTGAAGCCCACCCTGCGATGCGAAGTACTGTGGCACCGTCATTCCCTCGGACGTCCCGACGACGATCCAGAACCGCGCCGACACCTCACCGATCTGATACAACCCGAACTGAAGCCGAAGCGCAAGACCACGAGTGAATTGCCGTCGGGGGAAGCCGCGGCAGCGTTTTTTTCGTGGCGTGACGATTTGAGGCATCTGTCGATTGGCCCTTTACGATGAGGGCCCCTCGCCGTATGATTCTGGAAACTGTGATTCTGGTGACAGGGAGGACACACACCCTGCAAAGGAGTTGACGATGGCGCCACTTCGACAGCACGACATGAGTCTCAGGTCGGCCACCACAGAGGAAGTGCAGAGCGTGTGGGACGAACGTTGGTTCGGACTCGTCGTGGGTCTGGATACGGTCTACACCCCCGACGATGTCGAGGGCCTCGCTCTGGTCGACTTTCAGAACGAGCTGGTCGGACTGGTGACCTTTCACGTCGATGGCCCGTCGGGCCAGATCGTGACCCTGGATACCATCCTCCGTGGGCGCGGTTTCGGCAGGCTCCTGCTCGAGGCGGTCGAGAGCACGTTTCATAAGCGCGGCCTCGGTCGCGCGTGGGCGTTGATGACCAACGACAACCTGCGTGCGGCCGGTCTGTACCTCTCACGGGGCTATCGCCTGGTTCGCGTCCACCTCAATGCGGTCGACCGCGTGCGCAAACACAAACCCAACCTGCCGGAAAAGGGGTACGAGGGCATCCCGGTCCGCGATCTCTGGGAGTTTGAAAAGTTGGGGCTCCTCGGGGTCCCGGTTCCCTGACGGATCCACGCAGGCGCGCCCGGCTCTGATGCCTCAGAAGTGAAACCCGCGGCCGGATTCTGCGAATAATCAACTGTGAACACATCGATCGTGCGTCGCTCGCGGCGCCGGCTGACCCGTCTTCACGGCCGCCGACGGTCGTGGGCCCGGGATGTCACAAACACCACTTGAGGTTGAGAGGGAGGATCGTCATGAGGAAGATTTTTGCCGGTGCGCTGTGTCTGTTGGTGATCGCCGCTTGTGGAAAGCATGCCGGAGACAACGAGGTGATTCTGACCAGCGGCATCGAACTCGCAAATATGGACACCACGGTGCGGCCGCAGGACGACTTTTTCAGATACGTCAACGGAAACTGGCTGGCGACCACCGAGATCCCGGCCGACCGCAACACCACCGGGGTCTTCATGGACCTCCGCGACAAGGCGCGCGAGGACGTGAAGACGATTATCGAGGAGGTCGCCGCCAAGACCGATCTCGAGCCCGGATCCGACGAACAAAAAGTGGCCGACCTCTACAACTCGTTCATGGACACCGGGCGGCTCGAGGAACTCGGAGTGTCGCCGCTTGCGGCCAAGCTCGCGCAGATCGACGCCATCGCCGACAAGGACGAGCTCTCGGCCTTTCTCGCCGATCTCGCGATCAACGGCGGCGGCGGGGCATTCGGTCCCTACGTCACGGTCGACGCCAAGGATTCGACGCGCTACGCCGCATACCTGTGGCAGGGTGGGCTCGGCCTGCCGGATCGCGACTACTACTTCAGGGAGGACGAACGGTCGGTGGAGCTGCGCAGGGAGTATGTCGCTCACATCGAGAAGATGTTCGCCCTCGCAGGGTTCGGTGACCCGGCGGGTTCGGCCGCCACGTTGATGGCCCTCGAGACCGAGCTTGCCGGCTCCCACTGGACGACGGTCGAGAACCGGGACAGCGAGGCGCGATACAACAAATACGCGATCGACGAACTCGGCACGCTCGGCCGGGGGCTGAACTGGCAGACTTTTCTGACCGCGGCGGGGCTTGACGGCGAACAGTACATCATCATCAACCAGCCGAGCTATATCGAGGGCTTCAACAGGATCTTCCAACAGACGTCGCTCGATGACTGGAAGACCTTTCTGCGTTGGAACCTGCTCAACAATTACGCCGCCTACCTGAACCCGGCCCTCGACGACCAGAACTTCGACTTCTACCTGCGGATCCTCGAAGGCCAGGCAGAGCAGCGCCCGCGCTGGAAGCGGGGCGTCGATGTGGTGAACGGCAGCCTGGGCGAGGTCGTCGGCAAGGTCTACGTGGACCGGTATTTCCCGCCCGCAGCCAAGGAGCGCATGGTGGCGCTGGTTGACAACCTTCGCGCGGCCTACGGTGAGGCGATCGCCGATCTCGAGTGGATGACCCCGGAGACCACGGCCGCCGCGCTGGTCAAGCTCGAGAAATTCACTTCAAAGGTCGGCTACCCGGACCGCTGGGAGGACTACTCGGGGCTCGAGATCGTCAACGGCGATCTGGTCGGCAACATTCAACGCGCCAACCGCTTTCAATTCGAGCTCGACCGGTCCAAGCTCGGTGGACCGATCCGTGAGTGGGAGTGGCCATTCAACCCGCAGACGGTCAACGCCGGCTACATTCCGACCAAGAACGAGATCGTCTTTCCGGCTGGGATCCTGCAGCCGCCGTTCTTCAACATGGCCGCCGACGACGCCGTCAACTACGGGGCGATAGGCGTGGTCATCGGCCACGAGATGGGGCACGGGTTCGACGACCAGGGCTCCCGTTATGACGCCGACGGCAATTTGCGCAACTGGTGGACCGAGCAGGATCTGGAAGAGTTCAAGAAGCGGACGGGTGCGCTGGTCGACCAGTTCGCCGCCTTCCAGGTCTTCGACGACCTCAACATCAACGGCGAGCTGACCCTGGGCGAGAACATCGGCGATCTCTCCGGGCTGACGATCGCCTACAGGGCCTACCAGATTTCCCTCGACGGCGAGGAGGCGCCGGTCATCGACGGTTTCACCGGCGACCAACGCTTCTTCCTCGGCATCGGCCAGGCGTGGCGCTTCAAGGCGACCGACGAGGCAATGCGCAACCGGGTCCAGACCGACGTCCACTCGCCGCCGGAATTCCGGGTCAACGGGCCCCTGCCCAACATGCCCGAGTTCATCGCGGCGTTCGACGTCCAGGAGACCGACGGCATGTACCTGCCGCCCGAACAGCGGGTGAAGATCTGGTAGATCCAAAGCTCTGAGAGCCCGAGGCGCGCCCTGCGGGGCGCGCCTTGTGGTTTGGTGCGGACGGGTGGAAATTCCCCGCCGGGCGCGTAGAATGAGAAGAGCCTTGAAAGCCTCATCTCAACTACGCCACGGATTTGGGTGGTGGCCGGCGGCTGTGGCCGTTGTCCTCGGCCTCGCCTGCGGTGACCGCGGCCCGGTCGCTCCCGGTGGGTCCGACGACCTCCGGGTGCACCGGGGCTCGTTGAGCCGGTGCGCTCTCCTGACTGGGGCCTTCGAGGCAGTCGAGGGGGCGCGTATCACCGTCCCTACGACCCGGGAACACCGGCTCCAGATCCAGTGGATCGCGCCCGACGGCTCCGCTGTTGCGGCCGGGGATCGGGTGCTCGAGTTCGACAACTCGTCGTTCACCACCGATCTCGACCAACAGCGCACCGCCGTCCAACGCAGTGTGCGCAGCGGGCTCCAATTGAGGGCCCAGGGCGACGCGCGGCTCAGAGAAGCCGAGGCCGCGGTCGAGCGCGCTCGCATCACCCTCGCCAAGGCCGAACTCGACGCTTCGGTGCCCGAATCGGTGCGAAGCCGCTACGACCACCGCAATGCGCAGCTCGCCCTCGCCCGGGCGAGAGCCGATCACGCCAAAGCCGTGGCGGGGCTGCAGTCGGCGGAGCAACAGGTCGAGTCCGACATCCGGGTTCACGAGGAGCAGCACCAGAGGATTGCCCGCTCCTTGCGGGAGGCGGAAGCGGCGGTCGTCGAACTCTCTCTGACCGCGCCCCGCGACGGGATCACGGTGGTCGAGAGGCACCCCTGGGAGGATCGCAAGTTCCAGATCGGCGATACCGTCTTTACCGGTTGGACGATCGTCGGCATCCCCGACCTCGGGAGCCTCCGCGTGCGCGCCTCGTTGAGCGACGTCGACGACGGCCGCCTGGCGGTCGGCATGCCCGCCCGATGCACTCCCGATATCGAGCCCGACCTCCACCTGGCGGGGACCATCGCCGAAATCACCCCCATCGCCCGCGAGCAACGGTGGGCGTCCGAACGCCGCGGTTTTGACGTCATCATCGTTCTCGAGCCGGCGCAGACCGACGTGCTGCTGGTGCCGGGAATGTCGGTGCGGGTCGAGGCCGAGATCCCGGGCGAGGAAGGGCTGCTGGTCCCGCGAGCAGCCGTCGACCTCGCCGCATCGCCGCCGCGGGCCCGGCGGGCCGGCGGTGCATGGGTGAATGTCCGCCTCGGTCCGTGCTCGACCCGGGACTGCATCGTGCTCGACGGGCTCGAGGAGGGCGAACAGGTGGCCGCCATCACCGGGGCGGGGTCGTGAGCCGCCGACGACGGGTGATCGCGGTCGCTCTCGCCGCCGTCGTCACGGTGGTTGCGGTCGGGACTGCGATCGAGAAGGTGAGGCCGCCCGCGGGAAGCCTGCGCGCGGAACGCGGCGACCTGGTGATAGGAGTCGAGGTCACCGGGACCCTGCACGCGGTCGAGTCCTCGACCCTGGGTCCGCCGCAGGTCCGTGATGTCTGGCAGTTCAAGATCGCCATGATGACGGCCGAGGGCACCGAGGTCGCGGCCGGCCAGCCGATTCTCGCCTTCGACACATCGGAGCTGCAACAGCGGCTGCAGACCAAACAGGCGGACCTCGACACCGCCCGGACCGAGGTCGAGAAGAAGAAGGTCGACCTGGAGGTTGCAAAGGCCGACGACATCCTGGCCCGCGCCGACGCCGAGGCCAGGCTTCGCAAGACCCGTTTGTTGGCCTCCCAACCGACCGAGTTGCAATCGAGTATCGAGGTCAGAAAGGCACTGCTCGACCTCGAGCTTGCCGAACTCGAGGTCGACCTGGTGCTGCGAAGAATCGAAGCGACCGACCGGGCGGGGATCGAGGAACTGGGGGTTCTGGAGGCCATCCTGCGGCAGGTGGAATCCGAGGTTCGTGAGATCGAGGAGGGCATCGGGAAGATGACCCGGGTCGCTCCCCGCGACGGCATCGTCATCCACGTCACCAACTGGCGCAACGACAAGAGAAAGGTCGGCGACTCGTGCTCGGTTCGGGACATGGTTCTCGAGATCCCGGACCTGGGCCGGATGGAGGCCGATGGGGAAGTCGAGGAGGCCCGGGCGGGGAGGGTGCGCGAAGGCCAGAGGGTCGTCCTGCGGCTCGACGCCTATCCGGACCGGGAGTACCGGGGGACCGTCAGTACGATCTCGCGGGCGGTCCAGGAGAAGAGCTGGCGCAACCCACTCAAGGTGGTCCGCTTGACCCTCTCGCTCGACGAGACCGACCCGGAGCGGATGCGCCCGGGGATGCGGTTCCGCGGCGAGATCGAGGTCGAACGGTTCGCGGACGTCACGATGGTTCCCATCGATGCGGTCGCACGCGCCGACGGAGGGCCGGTCGCCTACCGTTACCGGTTGGGAGGTTGGCGTCCCGTCTCCATCGTGCTCGGGCAGAGGAACGGCGAACAGGTCGAAGTGCTCGAAGGGCTGGATCCCGGTGATGTGGTGGCGGCCGGAGGGCGCCCGTGAAACGACGGCCGATCCTCGTCGGTGGGGCGTTGGCGGCGGTACTGGCGGCGGTCGTGATCGCGGTTCGCGCCGTCTCCGGGCTGGCGGTGCCCCCGGTCCCGACGATGACGGTGTCTGCCGCTCCGTTCAGGGTCAGGGTGGTGGCGGAGGGCAACCTCTCCGCGGTGCGGAGCACCCCGTTGGCGGCGCCCATGAAGCCCCGCATGGCTTTCACACTTGCCTGGCTGGTCGATGACGGGACCGCTGTCGAAGCGGGTGACATCGTTGCCCGGTTCGACGCGAGCCAGCTCGAAAAGGACCGTGAGGACGGGCTTTCCGATCGCCGGATCAGCGACCACAGGATCTCGAGCGCCCGCACCAGCCAGGAAGTGACGATCGGCAATCTCGATCGCGATGCCGAGGTCGCCGAAGAGGAACTCGAGGTGGCGCTGGAGTTTCAGTCGACCGACGACCTCGGCTACTCGAAGATGGAGATCATCGAGTCGCAGATCGACACCGAGTTGGCCGAGACCAGGGCGGACCACGCGCGGAAGTCGCAGGAAATTCAGGACGAGCTCTCCGGCACCGAGATCGAGCTCCTCGCCATCGACCGTCGCAAGGCCGATATCAAGGTCCAACAGGCCGTCGAAGGGCTCGCCGCTCTCGAGGTGACGGCGCCGCACGGCGGGATCGTCATGCTCGAGCGGGACTGGCGAGGCAACACGGTTCGGGTCGGCGACTCGGTCTGGCCGGGGCGGCCGATCGGGAGCATCCCGGACCTCGATGAGATGCAGGCCGAGGTCTTCGCCCTCGAGGCCGACGCCGGCGATCTTGCCGCGGGACAGGCGGCCACGGTTTGGATCGAGGCGAGCCCCGGGGTCGCACACGCTGCGTTGGTCAAGAGCGTCGATCCGGTGGCGGGCCGCCGCAACCGCCAGGTGCCGGTGCAGTATTTCCGCACGGTGCTCGAACTCGAGCACACCGACCGCGAAACCATGAAGCCGGGTTCGAGGGTTCGCTCCGAGATCGTCATCGCCGACCTCGAAGAGGCCATCACCGTACCCCGCCAGGCGGTGTGTAACGTCGATGGAGCGACCGTGGTCTACCGGTGGAAGCGCCGCGGATTCCAACCGGTCGAGGTCGAGCTCGGCCCCGCCGCCCTGGGCCGCGTTGTTGTCGAGTCCGGCCTCGAAGAGGGCGATGCGATCGCGCTCAGGGACCCGACCGCCGCCGACGACGGCGAAAGGGGAGAGGGTGGGAAGCCCTCCGCCCCGGAGCTGCCCGGAGGTCTCCGATGACGCTTGGTGACGCCTTTCGCAGCGCCTTCGAAAACCTCGCGACGCACAAGCTGCGCTCCGTGCTCACCATGCTCGGGATGATCTTCGGAGTGGGGGCCGTGATCGCCATGCTTTCCATCGGCGAGGGGGCTGAACACGAGGCCCTCGCCATGATCGAGAGGCTGGGGGTCCGCAACATCCTCGTGCGCGACGTCGACATGCGCGATGAGGACCTTCAGGAGGTGCGCGAAAAGTCGCTGGGCGTCTCACCTCGCGATGCCACTGCCATCTCCGACGCGGTTGCCGGGGTGGAGTTGACGTGTGCACGGGTCACGGTCGAGCCGTTTTCGGTCCTCGCCCACGGCCGCACCACCAAGGCGACCGCCCACGGGGTCGGCAGCGCGTACGCGATCCTCACTCATCTGACGACCGCCGAGGGGAGGTTTCTCGACGCCGGGGACGAGGCCGAGCACGCCCAGGTCTGCGTGATCGGTGAAAAAGTCCGGCGCGATCTCTTCGGCTATGAGGACGCCGTGGGCCAGGTGCTCAAGGTCAACGAATTGTGGCTCGAGGTGGTGGGGGTCCTTAGCGGCTCGGGCGGGGCGTCCTCGGTCCAGGGGGTGGCCGTGGGTTCGACGGATTCCGACATCTTTCTCCCGGTCACGACCGCGATCCGCAAGCTCGACCTGCCGGCCCTCGAGGCCCCGCTCGACGAAATCGTCGTCAGGTTGGACCCCGACGCCTCACCCACGGAGGCGGCACGGTTGGTCGATCAACTCCTCGACCGGCTCCACGGAGGGGAGGACGACTACGAACTCGTGGTTCCGGAGGCACTCCTGGAACAGAGCCGCAAGACCCAGAGGCTCTTCAACATCGTGATGGGGGCGATCGCCGGGATCTCGCTGCTGGTGGGAGGCATCGGCATCGCCAACATCATGCTGGCAACGGTCTTCGAACGGACCCGCGAGATCGGAGTGCGGCGCGCGGTGGGCGCTCGCGAGGTGGATATCCGAACGCTCTTTCTGATGGAGAGTTTTTCGATCAGCGTCCTTGGCGGCCTGGTCGGAGTCATCATGGGAGTCGTCATCTCGAAGGTCGTCGCCGCCTCTGCGGGGTGGTCGACCATCGTCACTCCGTGGTCCGTGGTGCTGGCGTTCGGTGTCTCGATGGCGGTCGGAATCGGCTCGGGTCTGTATCCCGCCCTGCGTGCGGCCAAACTCAACCCCATCGACGCCTTGCGCTGGGAGTAGCATCGAAGATCATCCCGCAGACGGCCGGGTTGATCAGCGAAATCACCGTGACAAAGGCCTGAATGTGGAGCGTCACGACGTGTCCCACGGTTCGATATCCGCCCTTCGGGGGAGCTATCTCTTTGTTGTCTGGGCCGCGTTTTTCTGTTTGGCAATGGTGGCCTTGATCGTGTTGCCGAGGACCTCGATGGTCGCGGTGACATCGCCGAAGCTCTTGGTGGTGACGACCGGTGTCGCGGCCATCCTCGATGTCCGTGCGCCGATGGTGTAAGGGGAGTCGGGCATCATCGCCGCCGAGACCCTGACCGGGTCACCCGCTTCGTTCTGGGAAACTTCGTAGCTGGTGTCGCCGACCTGGAACAGCACGTAGAAGGTCCCGTCCGGCAGGTCCTTGAACGTGTAGCTTCCCTGCGCATCGGTGGTGCCCTGGGCGATCGAGTGGGGGCCTCCGGGCGGCTTCCTTCCGACTTTGACGCTCGCGCCGGGGATCGGATCGCCCTCGAGGGCGATTGCCGAACTGCTCGCGAGCATGAAAACCGCAACGGCCAAAATATTCTTCATGGAGCCCCCTTTTTTCGGTCTGTCGCAGGCAACCGCGTGGCGGGCGCCGTCATTCCCGGTCATCGGGCGATCTTGGGTGGATCAGAGCGTGCTCATCTCGATGTTGCCGAAGTTGCGGCCGTAGTACTTCATGTAGTTCACCTTGCGGGCCATGGCTTCGACCACGGTTTTCGAGAAGTTGACCTTCGTGAGTTTCTGAGCGCTGCCCAGCCCTCCGGGGCTGAAGACGTTGATCTCCATCAGCTTGTCGCCGACCACGTCGAGCCCGACCAGGAACATCCCGTCCTGGACCAGCTTGGGCCGGCACATTTCGGCCAGATGCAGCGCCTGGTCGGTGACCTCGGCGGCGGCCAACTTGCCGCCGGCGTGAATGTTCGATCGCATGTCGTCGCCTTTGCGGACCCTGCGGAAGGCAGCGTACTTCCCCTTCACTCGGAGCGGCTGGCCGTTCATGACAAACAGCCTCGTATCGCCCTCGAGGGCGGCAGGGAGGTATTCCTGAACGATCACGAAGCCGTCGCGCGATACGGCGTCGATCATCTGGTTGATGTTGGGCATGTCCTCGGGACGGACCAGGAAGACACTGGCCCCGCCCGAACCCTGGAGGGGTTTGAGGACGATCGTGCCGAGTTCCTTGGCGAACGCCTTGATCTCGCTGTGGTCGCGGGTGATCAGGGTGCGCGGCCGAACCTCTTCGGGAAAGAGCTGGAGGTACATCTTCGACGACGCCTTGGCGAGCCCGTTGGGGTCGTTGAGCACGATGACGCCGCGGCGCATCGCGACCCGCCCGAACTCGGTCGCTACCGAGGTCGCCCACGGTCGCGCGATGAAATCGTCCGACGGCACATTGCGCAACATCAGGACATCGAGGTCGTCCACGGTGATGCGCTCATTGATGGCCTTGGGGCCCTGGAGGTCCTTGAAATATGCTTCGTGCGATCCGTAGGACTTTTTGGGCAGCACCTTGGCCCGGGCGCGCACGTTTTCGTCGGCGTCATACGCGACATCGCCCACTCCGAAGACGCACACCTCGTGGCCCATGTTCAGCGCCTCACAGCCGAGGCGGGTGGTGGTGAAACCGACCTTTTCAGTATTGACGTCGTTGACGAGGAATCCGATCTTCATTTCTCTTTCCTTTCATACAACTCGGCGACCGAAAGACCGCCGCGAACCCTCTCCAGGCGCTGGAGGGCTTCGGGTGAATTCATGTACCTGGGTATCAGCGGCGGCGCTTTGAGGACCCCCCGCCATTGCAGCTCGCGGATGACGGGAATGTGCTGGGCACCGATCTTGCCGACGAACAACGGTCGCAGCTGACCGCCGTTGCCGAGGTATTCGAGAATCTGCTGCAGGCCTCGTAAGTAGACCACATCCTTGGTCAATCCGCCACCCCGGTAGGTCCGCATGGTGATCACGAACGCGGTGCGTTGCGAGAAACCGTAGGTGCGGTCGAGCTCCCGAAAGGTCTCGACAAATGTGGCACCGTCGATCATGTGGGCGGCCGCGACCACCCGTCCCGCGAGCAGCCGCAGCCGGGGCCGGCTGAGACCGCCCACGAGGTACTCGGACAGAACCGCCAGGCCTTCCTGGAGCGCGTCGTACCCGGCGAGCCCTGTGTAGAGGTGGCGCAGGGGCTGGGCCTTGCCGTTGTGGTACGTGAGAACGTGGGTGCCAACCTCGTGCTGGATCAGGGCCTCGACCCGTGAGGCGGGGATTCTCGATTCGGCGCCGACGAGGAGATTCCCGCGCGACACCATCAGCCCAGTGATATCCTTCCGCACTTCGACCCTGGCGCCGATTTCGGGCAGGCTCTGCCGGAACCACGCGATTTCTTCCTCCGCTCGCCGCGCGAACTCGGCGGCATCGACCGGACCTCCATCCGAAGCTTCCCTGGTGCGCGCCGGAATCACTTGCAGTACATCCGCAGCAAGTTGCTGCAGGCTGTCCTCTACCGGACCGTAGAGCTGGATGCTGCCGGGTAGGAAGCGAGAGGTGTTGCGGTCCTGGAGCATGGTGATCTGGCGGTCGATCTCGTCGAGCTTCTCGCGGAAGATCATGGCCAGCGCCGGGTCCTCGATGCGTTCCACCGGAGCCTGGTAGAGCTTGCGTTTGAGGACCACTGGTTCGTCCACGGTGGGGCGGTAGAGAAGGGTGGGGGGGCGGTCGAACTTCCTCCGTTTGAACTCGCTCCACGCCGGACCGCCGTTGACCGGGGTGACCTGAAGCAGGAAGTCGAAGGACTCGGAGACTTCTGCCAGGATCCGGTCGACGTCCCACACGGCCTTGACGACGGTGCGCCGTCCGAGGGTGTGGAAGTGGCGCGGGCGGTGAGTGGTCTGGTTGCGCGCGAAGTCGTACAACCCCCGCCGTAGCGCTACTGTCACGCTCCGGCGAAGGAGCCGCAGAACCCTGGGGAAGATCTCTCCGGCCTCGGGGTCACGAAAGACCGGCGATATTTCGAGCCCGTACACCTGGCAGCCGATTTCGGTCGCGATCTCCTGTCTGAGCACCGGAGACATGCCGGGCGGGCAACACCTGATGCTGGTTGAGGTCGTGACCTCCGACCTGAGGCGGTCGAATCGGATCCGGCCGAGGGCCCCGGCAAATGCCTCGGTCACCGAACCTCTCGACGCCCCGCGCTGGGCGATGAAGCGGAATCGAGGTCGGAGATCCGCGGTGCTGAGTGCCGCTTCGGTGATGACAGGTGGGCCGGACCAGACCTCGAGCACGAGGAATGCGCCGAACTTCCCGACCATTGTTTCGGCGACCGAGCGCACGAGCCTGGACACACCGGGCTGGTGTTTCTTCTGGCCGGGCGCCAACAGATACGATGCTTCGCTGGTGGCGAACCGCTCGGTGCCGTTGTCGGGAGTTCGCACCGGTTGCCGGTAGACGACGAGGAACGGGAGCTGGCGGTCGATCGCCACGCGGCCCGATTCAGGCAGACTCCTCCGGACCGCCTTGTTGTCCTCGAGGCGCCCGGTCACGGCATCGATGAGCCGTTCCGATATCACGGTGAGGGAAGGGGCCGGTTTCCGGCCGGGCGACGCCTTGGTCACAGCCGCTCCAACTCCTCGAGGACGCCGGGAACGGCTGACCCGAGGGCCTGCCCCACGGCTGTGTGCAGGGCGAGGTCGGGCGTGCCTGTCCATTCGTCCATGAAGAATTTCTTGACCTCGACGGAGAGAACGCAGACCGAGTCGGGAAAGGTGGCGTGGGCCCAACGGCCGCAGTGGCCGCCGCGGAATTTGACATTCTCGCGCACATCCAGCCGCCCGCCGGGGAAATCGAAGGCGGCGACATCGGCGATGAAGCGATCGATCACCGGCGCCCACCGGTCGCGGTCGGCCAGGGTCCCGGTGCCGACGTTCACCTGGGGATTGAGCGCCGGGTCGGCAGGCGCGCCGCCGGCGCCGTCCCGGCGGTGGTTGTAGGTGTGGAGATCGAAGACCACAAAACGGCCGTGGCGAACCGCCATGTCGGTGTAGAGTTCCTCGAGGGCAGCATAGAAACCGTCGTACTCATCGAGCGAACGTCCGACCGCCGCTTCCGGGATCCCGTTCTTCCACACATGGAGGCCCCAGGCGTCTTCCGGCGTGCGGTAGACCGCCCCCTCTCTCGGCCGATTGAGATCCACCTCGAAACGGGACCGCGTGCCCACGACCCGGGTCGGCGCCACCGCGGTCCAATCACCGGTGAAGGGGTCCTCCTCGCGCAGGCGATTCGCCTCGGAAATCGACATCAGATCAAGCACATCCGGACGCACCTCGTGGCCGTCGTGAATCGCTGTCGCCACCAGCGGCCCTGCACCCTTTTCGATCCAATGGATTGTGTCTACCACTCGAACTCCTGTTCTGTTCCAGTCGTGTGTCGTTCGAGACGGTTTCCCGCCATCTATGGCTGTTTCCGGCCAAGTCCGAGAGTGTATCTCGAGAGTATCAAATCTGTTCTCGTGAATTCCAGAAAGTCGCGAAATCCCCCGGGCGGCAAAATCCTTCGCGGAAGTCGAGAATCAGAACCGTTATCGTGGAACCGCGTATAGTCGGACCATGAGTCTGAAGAACATGGCCGCAAGCAGCGCTGGGAGGGGTAGGGTGTGGCGGAGATTGTGCCTGGGGCTTGCGCTCGTGCAATTGGTTGCACTTCAGGCAGGCGCCTTCGAGCCCTTGCCGAGGACCGCGCCCGCAGCCCTCGGCATCGATTCCGCGGCCGTCGATCGCTTTCTGCAGGATCTCGATCGAGTGCCGGGCGCGCAGTCGGTTGTCGTCGTCCATCGCGGTCAGGTTGTCGCGGAGGCCTACTGGACGGGGACGGCCTCGACCCTCCGCCACGTGCGGTCGGTCACCAAGTCGGTCTCGTCGACTCTCATCGGCATCGCCATCGATCGCGGTTTCATCGCCGACATCGACGCCCGAATGGTCGACTATCTGCCGGCCAATCTCGTGCCCGCCGACGCGGCAAAGGACGAGATCCTCTTGCGCCACCTATTGACCCACACCTCCGGTCTGCAGTGGGAGGAAGACCGCGAGTTCGCGGTTTGGGAGAGCAGCAACAACCCGGTGCGTTTCATCCTCAACCGGGCCCTGGTCGAGGAGCCCGGCTCCGATTTCAATTACTCGACGCCGGGGTCCCACGTGCTGTCCGCCGTTGTCAGAGGAGCAACAGGGGTCGGGGTGGAGGATTTTGCCGAGGCTCTTCTGTTCGCCCCGCTGGGGATCTCGAACTGGCGGTGGGCGGACGATCCTCAAGGCTATCCGTTCGGCGGCCACGGTCTCGAGCTTCGCACCGAAGACATGGCGAAGCTCGGCGTTCTGTTTCTCAACCGGGGACGGTGGGGCGACCATCAGGTCGTTCCGACCGACTGGGTGCGATCGGCGACGGCGGTCCAGTATCAGGGGCGCTCGAGCTGGGGCCCGGTCGACGACGTGAGTTACGGTCTTTCGTGGTGGATCGCGTCTGCCGACGAGAACGATCTCTATATGGCCCTCGGGTGGGGTGGGCAGTTTGTGGTCTGCGTTCCGACCCTCGATCTGGTGGTCGCGACGAACGCTTCCTGGCAGGTCGGCGCAGAAACCGCCGACACCCAGGAGCGCGCGATTCTCACGGTCATTGTCGAGGAACTGCTGCCGCTGATCCCGGTCCGGTCTCCACCCGCCCCACCGGCCCAGCGGTCGCGTGTTGCCGGCTTCGCCTGTGGGCGCCGAAGCGCTCTCGTTTGACGAAGTGCGGGGTTTTTCAACTCGGAGCTTGAAGCCGGCTCTTCTGCGGCCGTGATCGGTGGGATCGGCTTGAGATGGGGCGGTCGATGAGGAGATCCAGTTCTACGAGATGGCGTTCGACGGAGGTGGAGTCAGCTCCCGGTCGCCACGGGCGGGAATGCATTCCCCAGAATACCGGCGACTCATTCCATGTCGGCGAGACGCCGGCCGCCTGCGGAGAAACAATGGGCAGGGGGTCTTCCTGCCGGAGCCGATTCGGGTGTATCTTCATGCCCGCCCGATGACGAGGCAAGGTCTTCACGGGCCATCTGCCGGTCGTCACCTTCGTGGTTCTGACTCTCGCCATCAACTATTTCTTCCTGTCGCGCGGGATCGCCAAGGGCATCGAGGTCCTGGCCAAGATCGGCATGCCGCTTCTGTTCCTGTTCGCCGTGATCTTGATGTTCCGGGTGCTGACCCTCGACACCCCCGACCCCGGCCACCCGGACTGGAGCGTGGGCGCCGGGCTCGCCTTCATGTGGAACCCGGACTTCAGCCGCCTCGGCCAGGCCTCGGTGTGGTTGCTGGCGGCGGGCCAGATCTTCTTCACGCTGTCGCTCGGCCAGGGCATCATCGCGACCTACGCCTCCTATCTGCGCGAGACCGACGATGTCGCCCTCAACGGGCTGACGACGTCGATGACCAACGAATTCGCGGAGGTCGTGCTCGGCGGGACCATCGCCATCCCGGTGGCGGTGGCGTTTTTCGGACTCGCCGAAACCCAGGCCATCGCACGGAGCGGCGCATTTGACCTCGGCTTCCAGGCGATGCCGGTGGTCTTCCAGCAGCTGCCCCTGGGGCAGCTGTTCGGTGCGATGTGGTTCTTCCTCCTCTTCATCGCCGGAATCACGTCATCGGTGGCCATGGCCTCGCCCGCCGTATCGTTCCTCGAGGACGAGTTCGAGTGGCCGAGGCGGAAGGCCGTCAACGCGGTGTTCGTCGCCCTCACCGGGTGTATGGCGATGGTGGTGGCCTTCTTCAAGTACGGCTTTCTCGATGAACTCGATTTCTGGGCCGGGACGTTCGGGTTGGTGGTCTTTGCGGTGATCGAGATCGTCATGTTCTCGTGGGTATTCGGGGTCGAACGAGGATTTGCCGAGCTCGAAAAGGGCGCCGACCTCAAGGTACCGCGGGTACTCAAGGTCGTGCTCAAATACGTGACGCCCCTCTATCTTCTCGGGATCCTGGTCGTGTGGACCTACCAGGACGCGGTCGACAAACTGCTGATGGTTGGGGAGGACCCGGCGAGGCTGCCCTACCTGTGGGGCGCCCGGCTGATGTTCGCGAGCGTGATCGCCGCCTGCCTGCTGCTCATCAGGGTGGCCTGGAAGCGGCGTCGAAGCGGGGAAGGGGAGAGCTGATGTTGCGATCGATCATTCCGCGCGACGAGGAGTTCTTCACCATGTTCGACGAACCGACGGGCGCTATCATCGGCGTCGGCGCCCCGACCCGACTCGGGGCGATTCGCTGGGGGATGCCTTACCGCATCGTCTGGGTCTGGATCCTGGCGATCCCGGCATCGGCCCTGACGGCAGCGTTGACGTGGATGGCGCTTGAAGCGTCCGGGCTGGCCGGTGGGGGTTGAGGGGTCGATCGGTCTGCGGGCCGATCAGGATCCGCCGAGGGCCGAGTGGATTGCGGCGCAGGATTGAGAGCACTGCGACACACTGCCCCTGGACTTCCCTACGCGCAATAGGACGACCGGCCGGGCCCCGGGAACAACCCGGTCGCGTTCGGTGTTGATGTGCTCAGGATTCCAAGAGAGGAGAATTTGCACATGACACGTTCACTTCGGATCGGCGTGGCGACTGTTCTCTCCCTTGCGGCAGCGGTGACATCCTGGGCTGCAACCAGCAACCTCAACCTGTCCAAGAGCAATATCTATCGGCTGACGGCGAGTTCTGACATCCTCACCACCGCCCAGGCGCAGGCGATGCTGGCTGACCTCGACACCCATGCGCCGATGAACGAGGAGCAGCTGAAGATGTGGCTTCCGGCCAACTTCAAGCGGTTCGGGATCAGCGGGCAGTTGGTGAAGAAGATCGTGATCCTGCCGCCGGGGACGGCCGGTCCGCAGACCGCGATCCTCCTGCTGTCTGACCCCGCCGACGAGGCGAACGCCCGCGCCACGACCGTGAAGTCGAGCAAGTCGAACTCTTCGGAATAAGGCGAATTCGGGTTCGGACGGCCAGACCTGCGCCGGACGGTTCGGCTACGCCCCGCCGATGGCTTGTCCGCACAGCCTCCCGGTGAGGACGCAGCTGCCGAGAAAGGTGCCCTCGAGCGAGCCCTTGCCGTGGATGCCGCCGCCGCCGAAACCCGCGGTCTCGCCGACCGCGTACAGCCCCGGGATGGGCTCGCCCGATGTGTCGAGGACGCGGCTTTCGAGATCGGTCTGCACGCCGCCCAGGCTCTTGCGGCTGAGGATGAACTCACGGATGGCGATCAGCGGCCGCGCCCTGGGGTCGTCGATCTTCTGGAAAGCGCAGGTGCGCAGTCGGTCGCCCTTGTACTGTCGGAAAGCGGCGATCCGCCGCAGTTGGTCGTCGTTGAAGTAGCGCTCGCCGCGCTCGATCTGGGCGTCGTAGGCCGCGATGTCGGCCGCCATGCCCTCGCGGTCGATCGCGGCTCCCTGCAAGGACAGCCCGTCCATCTTCTCCATCAGTTCCGGGAGTGTGTCCGCGAGGAGGAAATCCTCGCTGTCGGCGATCAGACGGTTGACGAGGGCCGTATTTCCGAACATGAGTTCGCGGACGAGCTGCAGCTTTCGTTTGTTGCGGAACGCGGTCATGTAGTCGGAGCCGGAAACCGCCAGCTCCTTGATCGCGATCTTCCAGTTGAGGATCTGCCAGGAGTACTGCTCGGGGGTGCGGCAGATCTGCTCGACCAGCCAGCGGGTGTCGCTGTAGCCCATCAGCGGCACCGGTCCGAAACGCCGTCCGCGGGCGTCGAGCCACAAGGCCGAACGCGGCGGCACGAGACTGATGCCGTCGAGGGGCGTGTCGCCGTCTTTACCGTGGACCCCGGCGGCGTAGTGCCACTGTTTGTCGAGGTGGGTGAGGGCGGCGCCGTGCCGCGCCGCTTCGTCGTGCAACAACCCGTCGGCAAAGCGGTGGGAACCGTTGAGAAGCGTCGAGGGCGGAGAGCCCCACGGCTCGTACCAGTTGGCCCGGACCTTGCTGAGATCGCCGCCGCAGATCCCGCCGGAGGCGAGCACGACGTGGTCGGCTCGCGCCTCGAAATCGGATCCGTCGTCCTCGCGCGAGCCCGCGCACCCGACCACTCGGCCCGCCTCGACGAGGAGCCGGTCGACGCGGTGGTTGCAGCGGATCTCCAGCCGGTCGCGGTGGGGGTGGCGGTCGAGTGCGGCGATCACCGCCTCGATGATCGCGTGGCCTGTGCCCCAGGCGATGTGCCAGCGCGGCACCGAGTTGCCGGGCCGGAAGAGCCCGCGCTCGGCCCAGTTGACGACCGGCAGGAACTCGACTCCGCAGCCGGTGAGCCAGTCGAAGATCAGCTCGGTCGAACGCTCGACGTAGGTGCGGGCCCAGCGCCGCGGCCAGTCGTCGTCGTCGCCGAAATCGGCGAACCACTGCCAGTCCGACCACGCGATATCGGGGGTGTCGCGGATGCCGAGCTTTCGTTGCTGCGGGGTGTCGACAAACATCACGCCGCCGAAGGAGCGTTTTGCGAGACCGCCGAACAGGTCCTCGGCGTCGCGGTCGAGGATGAGCACCCGCAAGCCGCGTTCAAGCAATTCGAAGGCGGTCGCGAGCCCCGCCAGGCCGCCGCCGGCGATGACGACATCGGCACGATAGTCTGGAGTCATCTGATCCCCCGGAGGCCATCCTCGCAAACGGCCTCTCCGGGTGTCAATTGAAAGCGTGGATGTTTCTTGTCCAGGACGGACATCGTGGACGGCTCGAGTTCATATTCGGCCTCCACCCAACCGCGGCGGGCCTGAAGGTGGGCCAAGGCCCACCCTACCTCGGACTCGGTTGTCGAGCGGACCTGTAGGGTGGGCCTTGGCCCACCTTCAGAACTCTAACTGAAAGTGGCAGAATCCAATCCTCACTTCAGCGTCATAAGTGCGGAAAGGTCAGATCGCGATCGATCTTGGGCAGTTCTGTGCGTGGTTGCCGGTTGCGGGTGTGTCGGACGGTCAGGCGCCGATCCCGAGAGCAGCTCCAACCGGCGTTGGGCCTTCCGCTTCCGATTCCCCGGACTTCCGACCACGCGGCCAATCGCTCGGCGTTCGGTTTCGATTT
>CAVQQC010000015.1:0-75675 GCA_963714895.1 Candidatus Sulfomarinibacteraceae bacterium | reverse complement strand
ACGCGGCAGAAACATGTCCGCGACCGACAGGGCGGCAATCAGAAACGCGAGAATCCCGGGCGCCAACGTCAACGTCAGGCGCCGTTGCGACCGCTGCATCACAACATCATACGCGTTCGCCGGGCATTCGGTTCGCGACATTGTCGCAAAAAATCAGAATTCACGACCTTTCGCAAGGCTCGCCACGGCCCCCCCTCGACGGATTCCTTTGGTCAGGTGAGATCGAGGACGGCCCCCAGCCGCCGCGCCTCATCCCGGAGCTGCCGCGCCACGGCCAAGAGGTCGCCGACCCCGGCCTGCGCAAACGCCGCGGCCGCGGGAGAAGCCACCACTTCGTCCGGGTCGCCGAGACCGGCGTCGCGCTGCCCGCGCATACGGTGGCCGATGAGGTCCCGGATCTCGGCCGCGTTGTCGACGCCGCGGAAATACCCGAGGTGCATGTTGGCCGCTTCTGCGATCTCTTCGCCACCTTTCGAATGCTCGCCGCCCCCGGCCGTCCGCACCCGCAGGTCGGCGATGCCGAAGATCCGCTGCAGCGGGCCCTGGCGAATCGACAGGTTCTGGATGTTGGCGAACGTCATGGTCTGCTCGCGAACCGCGAGCAGGCCCTCGCGAATCCTCAAGGTCGTGTCGGTGACCATGTACCAGCGATAGCGGTAGTCGAGACGGACCATGAGAAACGACAGCGGCAACTGGGCCAGGAAACCGGCTACACCGACCACCTCGAGGACTCGCGCGAGAGCGCTGGGAAACCACACGGTCTCGAATTCGATCTGGCTCAAGAACACGAGACCGACGATGAGGCCCACGGCCGTCCCGGTCTGGCGAACGGCCCAACCCAACAAACGGTACTTGTAGAAACCGCGTGCGGCGTTGAATACACGGAGGGTCCCGGCGCCTCCCAGCGGCGGCTCGGGACGCGGCGGCACCTTGAGCACGCGGGTGATGAGCCGTTCGAGGGTGGTGTCAGCCATTGTCCGAGCCTCCGGCCCGGCGTTCGAGGGCGGTGCGGATCTCACGCAGTTCGCTGACCGCCTCGCGCAAGGCCGCGGCCACGTCGCCGAGGTCGCCGCTCGCCGACGCCTCCGAAACCGGAGACCGGCTCGATCCTTCGGCGGATGCCGGGGGGACAAGTCCCCGGGCTCCGCGCATGCGCGAGTAGAGAAAATCGCGCAGCGGTCCGAAGTCACGCACACCCTCGATGGTCATTTCGGCTTTGGAACTGCCGCTCGCGGTCTGGATCTGAATCCTCGCCAGACCCAGCCACCGCTCGATGAAGTTGCTGGTGAGGTGGATGTCCTGGATGCGGGCGAAGGTGAGGTTGATCTCCTTGCGAAAGAGAATTCCCCACTGCATCGACACGCCCTCGTCGGAGAAGCGGTAGCGCATGGTGTGATAGCGGAAGTAGAGGGGCACCAGGACGAACGGGAAGAACGGCCCGGCCGCCAGCGACGACACGACGTAGTAGGTCATCAGGCTCTCGTGCGGGCGCTCGATGGCGAGGATCTGTTCAGTCGTGAGCGTTGCAGAATTGTCGGCCTCGGTCACGGTCACACCTCCGCCTCTGGGATCGCTGTCAGGATACCCGACTTTCAGCGCGCCCTACCCGAGAGGAGCCGGGCACGCGGCCCGTCGGACGGGCCGGAAGCCAGGCACCTCCGCCGCACGTGGCACGTATCAGCACGTGTTTCCCGTGCGGAGCCAGGCACGCGGCCCGTCGGACGGGCCGGATGCCAGGCACCGCCGCCGCACATGGTCTCTTCTCAGTACTCAGGCGTTTCCAGTCGGCAGGAGTTGCGATGGAATTCCGAATTCCGAATTCCGAAATCCGAAATCCGAATCCCTACCTCACCCAACTCTGGTTGTAACCCAGGTCCTCGAGGGAGTCTGCAAAGGCGGTCGGCAGGAGCGGTTTGAAGGTGTCGATCATCACCGCCAGTTCATCGGTGCGGGTGGTGCCGATGGAGGCCTCGTAGGTGCCGGGGTGAGGCCCGTGCGGCAATCCCCGCGGGTGGAGGGTGATCGAGCTCGGACCGACGCCCTTGCGGGAGGTGAACTTGCCCTCGACGTAGAACAGGATCTCGTCGCAGTCGGGCGACGAATGGGGATAGGGGCAGGGGATGGCGTCGTCGGCAAAATCGACGACGCGCGGAACGAAGGAGCACACGACGTAGCCGTCGCCCGCGAAGGTGGTGTGAATGGTGGGCGGCAGATGAATCAGCCCGGTCTTGGGTTGGAAGGCGAGGATCGGAAAGACGAAGGGCCAGACCTGACCGTCCCAACCGACAACGTCGAAGGGGTCGTTCGACATCTCGAAGGCGGTCAGAAACCCGCCGTTCTGGACGATCAGCCGGCGTGGCGCCTGGAGGCTCTCGGGACCGCCGTCGGGCCAGGCGGGGGCGGCAAAATCGTGATGGGTGTAGGGCGCATACATCGACAGCTGTCCCTCTGGAACGCGGTACTGTTTGGGCACCCTGAGCGGCGATCGCGCCTCCATCGTCAGCAGCATCGACGGAGCATCGAGAACAAAACGATGCGGCATGCCCTGCGGCACGTACACGTAGTCGCGGGCGGCGAACGCCTGCACGCCAAGGGGGCTCTCGAGGCGGCCGGATCCCTGGTGAACGAAGGTCAACTCGTCGCCGTCGGCGTTGGCCACCAGCGTCGGTTCGCTCTCGGTAGGACACCCCAGCCAGACCCCGATGTCGGGATTCGTGAACAACAGGCGACGGCTCAAAAAGGGGCTGTCGCCCCGCCCGAGTTGGCTGCTCACATAGTGGCTTCTCCGCAGCGGCGCCAGGCGCCGGCCCTCGGCCCACCCGGGGTGCCGTCCCAGATCCTCCTGGCTCTCGACCCAGTGCGGCGGCTTGCGGTGCCAGAGGATGGTGTAGACGGCCTCGAAACCCGCCCGCGTGAAGCAGTGCTCGAAGCACAACGAGCCGTCCACCTCGAACACGGTGTGCGGCTTAGCCGGGATTTGTCCGCGAGTGAGTCGGTGAATCACCTGGCACCTCCCGTTCCTGATTTCGGATTTCGGATTTCGGATTTCGGATTTTCATCGCAACGTCTTTCAGTTATCGTGGGAGGGCGGTGGGGCAATTCGAAATCCGAAATCCGAAATCCGAAATTCCGTTCTCATGAGCCTGCTCCCGCATTGAGTTGGCGTTCTGCGGCGAGGCGCTGGAGTTGGTCCCTCTCGATGGATTCGAAGAGGGCGCGAAAATTGCCCTCGCCGAACCCACGCGCGCCGAAACGCTGGATGACCTCGTAGAAGAACGGGCCCGCCTCGCTGTCGTCGTACAGCAAACCACCCTCGACCATGAAGATCTGCAGGAGATAGCGGTCGTCCTCGCCGTCCACCAGAATCCCCAACCGCTTGAGCTCGTCGACGTGCTGGTCGAAGTTGGTGACCTTCTGGCGCACCAGACGTTCCGGCAGCATGTCGTAATAGGTGGCCGGCGTGTCGAGAAACTCGATCCCCGACCCGCGGAGGTTCTCGACCGCGGAGGAGATGGCCGGAACGTGAAAGGCCACGTGCTGCACGCCCGGGCCCTGGTTGGCTTCGACGAAGGTGTAGATCTGGCTCGACTCGTAGTGGGGCGTGACCGGTTCGTTGTTCGCAAGCTTGATGCCCGAGTCCGGGTCCCACATCACGATCGAAGCGAGACCCGACCCGCCCGTCCCGGGCCTGACGTCGGCGGTGTGGAAGTGAACCCGCCAGTACTCTTCGAAACCCATCACGTCGCGCAGCCAGGTGACGTGCGGTTCGAGGGTGAGGAAGTTGGAGGTGATGTGGTCGATGATCTGGAAGCCGTTGGCATTGTCCTCGGCACCGGGGTTGAGGTGCTGAAAACCCGGAGGCAGGGCGCCTGAGGCGCGTTCGACAAAACGAAAGCGCACGTCGCCCAACGGCGTCGCGATATCGAAAAACCGATAAGGCCGCCCCTGGTCGTCGGCCGCCTCGATGAGGTCGCTGCAGAAGGTGGCGTTGCGTTCGGTCAGGACGGCTCGCGTGGCGTTGGCATCCCGCACCCGGAAGCCGACCCGACGCACCCCGTCCGGGTGCCGCTTGAGCCAGCGGTCGGCGGCAGAACCGCGCTCGCGGGAGCTGATGCAGATGCACTGCGCCTTGCCCGCAGCGAAGATCACCGCATCCTCGCCGCGCGATGCGGCTTCCCGTTCATTGAGCCGGGCCACCTCGTTGACATCCATCATCCTGGTGTAGAAGTTGCGGCTGCGTTCGATGTCGCGGACCACGAACTCATAGGCGTCGTAACCGACGATCCCCAGACCCGAGCCCTTTACGGCCTTGTCGTTCATGCATGCCTCCCCGAAAGAGGCCCCAAGCATAACAAACCATGGGAATGAGTCGCCGTCGCCGGGAGGCGGGGCAGGCCCCGCCACTACCGGAAGTGCCCTTTGCGGGTAGGGGCGGCACCTGTGCCGCCTGGTCTCAATCAGCCGCGCCAAATCAATTCGCGGCGGAGAAGTTCCTATTTTACAAGAGGCTGAGCCCATAGCCCAAGCAATAGCGGGCTCGCCGCGGCGAAGCCGAGGGGCCGGCAGCAGACCCAGGCCCCTCGTCCTACCGATGCCGCTGGAAGTCCCCGTTTGCGAGTTCGAACTCCAGGTCCTGCCACAGGTCTTCGAGAGGGCATCTCATGATGATCAGGTCCTGCCAGGCGCCGGACTGGTCTCTGACGTGCTCCGGAATCAGAAACTCCTCGTGGAACCCGAGCCGTTTGAAGATGCGGTGCGCGCCGACCTGCGGCCGCATGAGCCGTCGCCACGATCCGGTCGACCCGGTGCTGCGACGCGAGGTGGAACAACTCGCGTGCCATGATCGTCCCGAGACCGAGTCTCTGCCACGGTCTGGCGACGATCAGACGGACCTCGGCGACGTTGTCGCCCCACCCGTGGCCCTCGAGTTCGAGCGTGCCGTCGGCGACGATCTCGCCGTCGTGTTCGGCCACCACCCGAACCGCCCTGCGCTCGTCGGTTTCGAGGGTCCGCCGCTCCACCAGATCGCGGCGGGTGACGTCGACGCGGAGGTACTTGCGATCTTCAGCGGGCAGGGCACAAAAAAACTCGTACGACCGTTGGACATCGTCGGGCTGCATAGGCCGAACGGTGATGGTGCGTCCGTCGCGCAGTTTCACCCTCTTGCGGATGCCTCGAATGACGGTCCGATCGACCGGAGTTGTTGCCGACATCTTTCCTCCCTTGCGGTGCCGGCGGCGTTTCCCCTTGACGATCGTCACGAGAGCCCATCCAGCGGTTGGTTTGGTTGTCTGTCTTCCAAGATGCGGCCCGGTGCGTTGAATGGCCAGGAATCGAGACGCAGAATCGAGACATTTTCAACGACCGGACCCGAAGGGTGGGCCCCGAAAAGAAATGTCCACTCGGGTAGGATGCCCGCATGAGGCGACGTTTTTCGAAGGAATGGCTCGCAGTCACGGTGTGGATCACCACCATCTACGCCGCAATTCCTTTCGTGCGCACGCTGCGCGAGGCTTTCGCCATCCGCTGGCCCGTTCAGTTCCTCGCCTTCGCGGTGATGGCGATCGTGGCGGCAGCGGCGGCGGTGACCCTGGTGGTGTCGCAACGCCGGCGGCATTCCATTCGGTGGGCGGACGTCGCGTGGCTCGCAGGCATCGCGACGGTTTTGATCGTCTGGACCAGGTCGCTCATGGAACGACCCGAGGAGGCGATCCACTTTCTCGAGTACGGAGTGCTCGGCGTCCTGCTCTACCGCGCCCTCCGCCTCCAGATCGACGACCCCGGGGTCTTTGTCGCCGGAGCTCTGCTCGGCACCATCGTCGGCACCGTCGACGAGATTCTCCAGTGGCTGGTGCCCGACCGCTTCTGGGACTTTCGCGATCTGGTGCTCAACGGCGGCGCTTCGGTCCTGGTTCAGATTGCCCTGTGGAGGGTGGTCCGCAGGACCGATCCACCCATCACGCTTCGCACCGCGCGCTTCCTGTGCCGTCTGGCGGCCTGCCAGATCGCGCTCCTCCTCCTGGTTCTGGCGGCGACGCCGCAACGGCTTGGCGTCCTCGCTCAGAGCCTGCCGTTCCTCGAGCCGCTCGCCGTCAGCGATGATGTGATGTGCGAGTACGGTTTCCGGCATTCTCTCGACGCACGCACCGCATTCCGCTCCCGCCTGTCACGTGAGGACCTCTTCATTCAGGACCGCGATCGGTCGGGAGAGGCGGCGGCGGTGGTCGAAGAGTCGCGGGGCCGGCACGGCCAGTCACTCCGCGAGGTACCACCGGCCGTGGACCCCTTCGTCTACGAGATCAGGGTCCACATCTTCGCCCGCAACCGGAATCTGGCCGAGGCGCGCCGCCACGCCGAGGGGACCCGCGAGCATCGCCGGTCGATGACGGTTGCGGCCCGCGAAAATCGGATTCTCGAACAGGTCTTCGGCATGACGCTCTCGCGATCGACTCAATCCTGGTCCGACCGTCAAAGAGAAGCGGTCGAAGCTGCGGGAGACCCCGATGCCCACTTCGTCAGCAGGGTTGCCGGTCACCTGATAACCGCCGTGAGCGAACCCCTCCTGCGGTTCCTGATGGTGGCCGCGCTGGCCGTTCTGGTCGCCGCCGATGCACCTCTCAGCCGGTCTCTGCGCCAGGCAACACGGGAGTGAAGAGATCGAAGCCGGGGTCGATCTGGGCCAGGAACTCCACACTGAACAACCGGTAGGCCACCCAGATCGGCAGCATGATCACAGTGCCGATGTAGGGCAGGGCGACCACACAGCAGGTCAGCACGCAGATCATACTGAAGAAGACCACGAAACAGAGCCCCAGCCCGATGACGAACAACCCGTAGAGGAAGAAGGGCAGCGGCCGGGTTTTCAACCACGGCAGAAAGTAGCTCCACGCCTCGGTCGACTTGAGTTCAAACTTGTACATGATGGGGATGACAAAACCCTCCAGCATGAGCGCCACGAAGGCGGCGATGACGCCGAAGGCGATCATCAACAGAATGCCGAGGACCATGGCTGCGTACGACAGCCCCGCGAGGGCATCCGAGAAGGAGAAGGTGGCTGCCGGCGCCAGAAACAAAAGGATCAGAATCAGGGCAACCAGCCCGCAGCAGACGACATATCCGAGACGCCACAGGAAGAGGGAGTTGCCGAGGTCGCGCAGGCGGTGCCACGGCTCGACGATCTCGGCCCGATTGTGAACGACGTTGTCGAGGAAGATGAACTTGGATCGCGACGACACCCACAGAATCACCAACAGAATCGCCGCCACCGCCATGACGATGACGAAGACCAGCGGCAACCACAGCAGGACATCACCAATGCCCTCCCAGGAATTCCCGCGTGAGTTGAAGATCGTCCCGTCGTTGAAATCGCCGTTGTCGATGATCCACTTCCAGCCGCCGCCGCCGGAACCGTCCGCCAGGCCCGCGAGCCAGACCGAAAAACCAAGGACAACCCACTTGGAGAGGTCGAAGGGGCGCCACAGGATGTGCTTCATCCTTTCCCATGCCAGGTTGAGCGGCGCGAAATAGGCAATCTGCATCGGTCCTCCCGTCGGTGGTCCCGCCGATTGTAGCCGGAGCGGCTGGATTTCGGCGATTCACCGGTTCGCTGGTCGGCGTCGATCCGGCGCCTTCCAACCCTTCAAACGCGAACAATCAGCCCAGGGTTCGCGATTCGACCGCAATCGGTGTCAAAGGAACGTCAAAGTGGGTGATCTGTGGGCGCCTGCGATGGTCTTTCGAGACTCTGTGCGAGCAGCTCAGCAATGTGCAAAGGACGCGCCTCGGTGAGGTCGCCGATCTGGTGGCGGCAGCTGGTCCCGGAGGCCACAACCTTCGTCCCACGTGGCAGGTCCTCGATCAGCCTCACCAGTGGTTGGGCCACCTGGTGCGACAGCTCGCGGTGATCGGTGAGCATGCCGAAAGCGCCCGCCATCCCGCAACACCCGGTCTCGAGCCACCTCGGCGATGCGCCCGGCAGGCGCTCGAGCAGACCGACGACTCGATTCGCGTCCGACAACGCCTTGGCGTGGCAGTGTCCGTGGACCGCTACCGGTCCGATCTCCGCCGTCAGTGGAAGAGCATCAGGGTCGCTGTCGAGGAGATCGCCCATGAAGTCCTCGAACAGCACGCACCGCGCGGCCACTTCTCCAGCTCCGTCGATGCCGAGCTGGAGGTACTCATCCTGAAACATCGACCAGCACGATGGTTCGAGAAAGACGATGGGCTCGGTGGAACCCGCCAGAAGACGCACGTTGTGCTCCGCCGAACGCCGCACCACGTCGAGCAGACCGCGGCTGGCGGCGGGCCGTCCGCAGCACTTGCGTCCGGTAGCCAAGGCCACCTCGTGCCCGGCGGCCTCGAGAACCGCCACCGCCGCGCGCCCGATCCCCGGCTCGTGGTACCGCACCCAGGTGTCATCCCACAGGATCACCCGACCGCGACTGCCACTGCCTGCCTCAGCCCTGCGGCGGAACCAGGCGTCGAAACGGCGCCGCGCGAAGGGGGGCAGAGGCGCATCGGTAGCGAATCCGAACAGCCCCTGCAGCATCCGACGGATCACGCGCTTGTCCAGGAGCCGGTTGGCGAGGCCCGGCATGAGTGTCCCGACGCGGCCCAGCAGATCCGCCGATCCGATCAACCGATCGGTTAGCGGCACACCGTGTCGACGGTGCCGGGCGTGGCGCAGCTCGGTCTTGAGCCTCGCCATGTCGACGTTCGAAGGGCACTCCGTAGCGCACGCCTTGCACGAGAGACAGGTGTCCAAAACCTCGTCGACCTCGAGACTGGCGAGAGTTGAGGCATCTTCGAATCTGCCTTCGAGGGCGGCGCGGATGATGTTGGCCCTACCCCGGGTGGACAGGGCCTCGTCGCCGGTGGCGGCGAAGGTCGGACACATGGTCGGCGGCGCCTTGCGGCAGCCGCCACACCCGTTGCACTGCTCGAGGTTGGCGATGAAACCATCGTCGCGCCCGACCCACTCGAAGGCCTCGGCAAACGGCAGCTGAAGCTCCGACCCGGCGCCGAGGCGAAGGTCGCGGTCGATTCGAAAACCTCCATCGCCGAAGACCTTGCCCGGATTCATGATGCCGCCGGGGTCGAACAGAGCCTTGAGCTCGAGGCTTGCCGCCATCAGTTCTCGGCCGAGGTGCGCCTCGAGGTATTCGGCGCGGGCCATGCCGACTCCGTGCTCGGCCGCGAGCGACCCCTTGAAGAGACGGCACAGCTCCGACACCTCGTCGGCCACCTCCCGCAGCTTGGTGATGTCCTCCGGTCGGTGAAGATCGAGAACGGGCCGCACGTGGAGCTCGCCCGAGGCGGCGTGACCATAGAACGAGGCTTCCAGCCCCAGCGGATCCAGGATTCGGCGCAGCCCGGCCACGTACTCCGGCAGCCGTTCCGGCAAGACACAAACGTCCTCGATCCCGGGGACCGGTTTGGCCGGCCCCTTGCGGCTCGTCACCAGCGACAGCCCCGCCCGCCGCAAACCCCACACCAACTCCGCTTCGGCGGCGGTCGTGCACGCCGCCGATCGCAGTCCGATCTTGCGGCGAAGAAGTTCGGCCAACCGGTCACCGTCATCGTCAAAGAACTCGACCAGAAGCAGCGCCTGGCACGGCTCTTCGTCGAGCCGCAGAAAGTCGCGCGCCGCACGGAACGCCCGCTGCCCCCGGGTTTGATCAAAGACCGCAGCATCCAGATGCTCGATCGCCGCCGCCTCGAGGTCGGAGATCTCGACGGTTGCCTGGAGCGCCTCTTCCACCGATGCAAAAAAGATCACTCCCAGGCTGCGCCGCGCCGGACGCCGAACCACCCTGACGACCGCCGAAACGACACCGGCGAGCGTGCCTTCGCTGCCGGCGACGATCTGGGTCAAATCGCCGGGAGCGCGCAGAGCCCGGTCGAGGCCATAGCCCGGCCAACGCTTGACCAGCCCGACTGGCAGGCGGCGGGCAATCTCCTCTGCATTCGCTGCAAGCAGACGATCGGCAGCGTCGCGGATTTCGGAGAGGCCCTCTTCGCCCACCCCCACCCTGGCGATGGTGCCGTCCGTCATGACCACCTCGAGCGCCGCGAGGTGGTCGGCCGTGGTGCCGTAGACGGGGGCGTGGGCGCCCGAAGAGTTGTTGGCGATCATGCCGCCGAGAGTCGCCCGCGACGAGGTCGCGACGTCGGGTCCGAACCACAGGCCGTGCGGGGCGAGGAAGGCGTTGAGCTGATCGAGGACCACACCTGCGCCGACCCGCACGGTCCCGGCCTCGAGGTCGAGATGGGAGATACGGCAGTTGTGGCGCGCGAAATCGACCACCAACCCGCTGCCGAGAGCGCCTCCCGCGAGTCCGGTACCGGCCCCTCGCGGCGAGACCTCGACGCCGCTGCCGGCAGCGGCACAGAGCAGCATCGCGGCTTCCCCGGCCGAGCGCGGGAAGGCCACAGCGGCAGGTTCGACGCGATAGATGGAGGCGTCCACCGCGTACAGACACCGGGTCAGCCGATCCGTCCGGACCTCGCAACCCGAGTTCTGAAGCGCCTCGATCTGTGGTGCGGTCAGGTCAGCCACCAGGGCATTCTACCGCGGGACCACCCGAGGGCCCGAAAAAGCGCCTATGCGGTCGGTTCGTCCCCGCCGCCCAGCCACCGGTAGACGAGACCTCCCAGAACGCCGCCGAGGATCGGAGCGATCCAGAACATCCACAACTGCGCCACCGCCCATCCGCCGACAAAGACCGCCACGCCCGTGCTGCGCGCCGGGTTGACCGACGTGTTGGTGACCGGAATGCTGATCAGGTGGACCAGAGTCAGACCGAGACCGATGGCGATCGGAGCAAAGCCCTTGGGGGCCCTCTTGTCGGTGGCCCCGAGGATGATCACCAGGAACATCAGAGTCATCACGACCTCACACAAGAAGGCTGCCCCCATCGAGTAGCCGTCGGGCGAGTGAGCGCCGTAGCCGTTGGAGGCAAAACCCGAGGCTACGTTGAAGCCGGCCCTGCCGCTGGCAATCAGATACAACACCCCGCCGCCGGTGATCCCACCCAGCACCTGGGCGATGATGTAGGGCCCCAGCTCCTTGGTCCCGAACCGGCCGCCGGCCCACAGACCGATCGACACCGCCGGGTTGATGTGGCAGCCGGAAATGTGGCCGATGGCAAACGCCATGGTCAGGAGTGTCAGACCGAATGCCAGGGCCACCCCGACGAATCCGATCCCCAGATCCGGGTAGGCCGCCGCCAGCACCGCGCTGCCGCACCCGCCCAACACCAACCAGAAGGTGCCCACGAATTCCGCACCGAGTCGCTTGGACATCGAAACCTCCGCCTTTTCTGTTTGTCGATTCTGCTCGGCAGATACTAGCATCCACCCATGACATTTCGCTCGCGCCGCATCCCCGACGACCTCACGCCGAACAGCCTCGCCGTCGCGCGGGCCGGGCTCGGCGACATTCCCTGCGATCTGACCGTCAGCAACCCGACCATTTGCGGCTTCACCTACCCGCCGGGTTTGCTCAAGGGTCTCGGCGGTCCCGCCGCGTTTGTCTACCGGCCGGAACCGAGAGGCCCCCGCTCAGCTCGATGCGCGGTGGCCGCCGAATTCCGTCGATGGGCCGTCGAGGTGGACGCCGACCGTGTCGTGCTCACCGCTTCGACCAGCGAGGCCTACAGCTTTCTCTTCAAACTCCTCTGCAATCCCGGTGACGCCGTCCTGGTGCCGACGCCCTCCTATCCCCTCTTCGATCACCTGGCGCGGCTCGACGCCTTGGAGGCGCTGACCTACGACCTCGACGCCGACGCCGGTTGGCGCTTCGATTTTTCGCACCTGGAGGACGCGCCCGAACGAGTGCGCGCCGTCGTGGTTGTGCACCCCAACAACCCCACCGGCTCTTTCGTCCACCCAGCGGACGCCGATCGTCTGGTGGCGCTGTGCCGCGACCGCGGGTGGGCCTTGATCGCCGACGAGGTCTTTCTGTCCTACCCGCTCGACGGCGGGCCCGGCGACGATCAGACCTTTGCCGCGGTCGAGGACTGTCTCTGCTTCACCCTCGGCGGGCTCTCGAAGAGCATCGGCCTGCCCCAACTCAAACTCGCGTGGATCGTCGCGAGCGGCCCGGATGCCGAGGTTTGCACGAGCCTGGAAGGCCTCGACGTCGTTGCCGATGCCTATCTTTCGGTCTCGACCCCGATCGCGTCGGCGGCGCCCGGTCTGTTGGCCGCCGGGGGGCCGATCCGGCTTCAGATCAGCGAGCGCTGCCGGGCGAACCTGGGAACGCTGCGGAGGCTCACCCGGAGCGAGTCCTCGATGTCTGTCCTCCCGGTCGGCGGCGGGTGGAGCGCCGCCGTGCGTCTGCCGGTGATCGGCGATGAAGAGGAGTTCTTCGTGCGGTTGCTGAGCGAATGCGGGGTCGCGATCCACCCGGGGTATTTCTACGACGTTCCGGCGAGAGGTTTTGCCGTTCTCAGCCTGCTTCCCGAGGAGGCGGCCTTCGACGAAGGCGTGCGCCGGTTCGTCGACTTCACCGGCCGCACCATCAAACCGTGATGTTCGACTCGAGGATCTGACGCACCTCGGCGCCGGACAGCGACTTGCGTCGGACGAGTTCTTCGGCAAGGCTCTCGACCGCCTTCCAGTGCTCGCGCAGCACCTTTTCGAGATCGGCGCGCACGTCCTCGAGCAGCGGCAGGACGTCCTCGCAGTCGTCGACGAGCTTCATCGCCAGACGAACGGCCGCATCGAGGTCCTCGCTCGGCTCGTCCCAGCCCTCGCGCTCGGAGACCATCATTTCGGCAACCGTTCCGGCGAGAACGCACCGCAGGCGGTTCTCGATGGACTCGACGCTCGCCTGCGAGGTTCCGCCCTCGTCGGGGTCGACCGGAAACCGCAGGCTCTCGGTGGTGCCGCTGTGCTCGATGTCGCCGAGGATCTCGACCCGGGTCAGGACCTGCCCATAGAGCTCCGACGCCAACGCGTGGCCGGCCTCGTGGTAGGCGGTGAGCCTTTCGGCGTTGATCACGCCGGCCTCACTGGAGATCCGAATCGGCCATGGTGTAGAAGAAATTCTCCGAGACCCACGGGATCGTGAGTCCGGGGTCGAACGACCTCGCGGTTGGGACGATCCCCAAGGGCTCGGGTTCGCGGGACCAGCCCGCATCGAGCAGGCCCGCAGTCAGAAAGTGCCCTGCGGGGAGCCAGGTCTCGATGATCCCAATGCCTTCGGTCGCGAGATCCGCGGCCACCAGGCCGGAAAGAGCGGCAATCATCGCCGGCTCAGGCGGCAGCAGGACATCCACCAGCCGCGCCCTGTCCCCGTCGACGCCGACCACCGCATAACCTCGAGGGCGCCGCGTGATACCGGCTCGAAAGACGTACACCCGGTAGTCCCGCTGGGGATTGCCGAAAAAGCGCCAATCGACAAAGGCGGCATTACGGACTGCCGCCAGAGGGTAGTGACCGGCGACCCCAGACCAGATTTCATCGAAAACGGGCTCCGCACGTTCGATGAGCCGCACGGAGTGACCGAACAGGCTCCCCGGGCGGGCCAATGCCTCAGTCGATCCGCGAAGGTAGGCGACCCCGCTTTCGAGCTCGCTGTAGTCGAGGTACTTGGCGCCGATGTCGAAATGATAGCGGCCCGGGATGCCGTAGTAGAGCACCGAGTCGCCGCCTGCGAAGAGATCGAAAAAGGCCTCTGCCGCCTTGATGAAGAGACCCGTCTTGCGGTAGTCGGGGTGACTCATGATGTCCATCAACTGGACGATCTCCACCAGCCTCCCGTTCCACCGGGCCCGGTACGGGACACCGCTGTACATCACGACCGCGAGCTCGCCGCTCGGATCGCGGCACACCAGGACCCGCATCCCGAAGGGGTTGTCCACGTACTTCCACCGCCACAGATCGGGATCGAGCTCCTTGCCGAAAGCCAGGTGCCACAGATCCAGCACCGCGCGCTCGTCCTCGGCGCGGTACGGCCGGGCGCTGAATGTTCCCGCCTCGAGCTCGATCGATCTCTCGGTCACGGTGAGAAGGTCCTCCTCGTCCGGCGGTGCGCGCCGGGTGGGTGCATCGTAGCGCAACCGGGGGCAGGGACAGGGACAGGGACAGGGGCCGCGACAGCGTCAGCGTCAGCAATCAGGGACAGCGGCGGGGACAGCGGCGGGGACAGCGCGGGGACAGCGCGGGGACAGCGCCGGGGACAGCGCCCGGGGACAGCGGCGGGGACAGCGGCGGATGTCGGGTGCAGTGACGGCGACATGGTCACCTCCGGGTCGTTCAATTGGGGGGTATAGCCGGTGGGCAGCCGATGTCAAGGGCAAGCCGGCCTCGGAGGCCGGTGCTTCGCACCCTTGACATCGGCTGCCCACCGGCTTGGGGGAGGGGTATGAACGACCCGGAGGTGACCATGTCGAAAGCCGTTGCAACCACCAACCTCATCGCCCACGTGAAGGCCCTCGAAGCCGCGGGTGGCGCCATCAAGCTCGTGATGAGAGTTCCACCCCCTCTGAAATCGATCGCCGATCAAGTGATCCGGTCGGCGAGTTCCGGTACCGGCCAACCTGGCTGAAGGGCACGGCAGGACCGGAAGAGACCGGTTGCACTTCTGGAGAATCGCCTATGCCTCCGCCAAAGAGGTCGACTGCCACCTGACGCTTCTCGTCTCAGCCGGGGTTGTCAATGAAAGCCGAGCCAATGTCGTGCTGGACACCTTTGATCAGGTCCGCGCCATGACCTGGCGCTTGATCAACCCGAAGATCTGATGTTTCGGACCATGGTTGTCGCCACGACTGTCGAGACCAATAATGTCTCAAGATAAGGAGGCACCATGCGCCGGACTGCCATTTTGTTTTCGATCGTCGTCCTGCTGGCACCTGTCACCGCTCAGACCCAGGACACCGAACTGGTCGTCGTGCCCGCGGTGGCGTACGGCCTGCCCGGGTTCGGCGACAACCTGTGGACGTCGGAGATCTACTTCACCAACCCGACCTCGGCCGAGGTACGGTCCAGATGGGGTACATCCTCCCCGGATACACCGTCCCGCCGGACGCCTGGAACAGTTGTGGCTGGACAGGACCCTGGACGGCTCACATCGAGGGACACAGCAGCAAGCGATACGCGGTCGGTGCCGATCTGTGCGTGGCAGCAGGAGGCCGTCGGCGCCTACGTCTTCGAAGTCAGCGAAGGGATGACTATTTCGTCGCGGATGATCAACCACGACCCCGAGGCCATCGCCTCGTGCTGCCCGTTTCTGACGCGGGTTCGGCACCGAGGTCCCGGGGATTCCCCTTGACCAGCTGCCGCAGGCCGGCGCCCACCTGTTGCCGGCCCTCATCTGGCACCCCGACCGTTGTGGTCCGCGCACCTTCGAAACCTATGTCGGCTTTGCCAACCCCTACGACGTACCGGTCCGAGTCGTGATCGATCTCGCCGGTAACAGCTTCGACCCCTCGAATGAGGACTTCCCACGCAGCGTGACCGTGGACGGACTCTCGTGGCGGCAGATCAGCATCCGGCCACCCACGTCTGACGGCGACACCTGCGGTTCACCCGAGCTCTTCGATCTCCAAGTCGTCATCGACGGCCCCCTCGCCATCTACGCCTCGGTCGTCGACCGCGACCGACAGGACGGCCGGGTCGTTCTGCCGCTGCCGATCGAATTGGCCGGTAGCCGAGGCAGGAAAAGGAAACAGCGACAGCGGCGGTAGCAGCGGCAGGCTCAGTCAACAGGGACCGCGACCGGCGACAGTCGCTGCATCCAGCCACGGGCCGCCGATCCTGTATCCGCCCCTGAATCCCGCTCCTGCCCTCCGACCCCGGATCCTGTCACTGATGATCGAATAGCCTATGAGCTGGGACGGCGCCTCCAGTCGGCAGTCAGAAAAACACTCCGACCCCTCGGAAAACCGAGACGGGTCCGACCCGGCTTGGTTTTTCCGAGGGCCGGTGGGTGGGGGGTGGGGGCGGGCCACATACCGAGCGCGACGCTCACGCAGGTGAAGCCCGCTCCGCGCGCCCCCGGGGCGCGCCCGGTCGCTCACGGCGGGTTCGAGGAATGCTCGCATTCCGAGGACCCGGCGTAAGCGACCGGGGCCGCGGGCCCTGCCCGCGGCGGGCGGGCGTCAATCGGAAACGGACGCGAAGAAAAAACGGCGGGCCGAAGCCCGCCGTTGGATGAACTAGATTGGGTTCGCCCTACAGAGCCTTGATCGCCTCGACCATCGGCGGAATCACGTCGAACAGGTCGCCGACGATCCCGTAGTCGGCGACCTTGAAGATCGGCGCATCCGGATCCTTGTTGATGGCGACGATCATCTTCGACGAGCTCATCCCGGCGAGGTGCTGGATGGCGCCCGAGATGCCGGCCGCGATGTAGAGCGATGGGCTCACCACCTTGCCGGTCTGGCCGACCTGGTGGGAGTGGCTCGATCCACCCGGCGTCCACCGCCGCGCGCGAGGCGCCGACCGCGCCGCCGAGGGCGTCGGCCAGCGACTTGATGAGGGCGAAGTTCTCGGGGCCCTTGATGCCGCGGCCACCGGAGACGATGATGTCGGCCTCGGCCACGTCGAGTTCGCCGCCGCCGGCCGCCACCAGTTCCTTGACCACCGCGCGAATCGACAGCGAGAGCCCGTCGAGGGCAACGACCTCGCCCGCTCCGCCGGCCTCTTCGGCGGCAAAGACGTTGGGCCGCAGGCTGATCACCTGAGGCGTCTTGCCGCCGGTGGTGACGGTCGCGATGGCCTTGCCGGAGTACACCGGCCGCTGGGCGCTGAAAGCCTCGCCGTCGAGGTCAGGGCGATCGACGTCGGGGATGGCGCCGACACCGAGCCGGGCCGCAAGCCGCGGCGCGAGGTCACGGCCCATGGCGGTGCCGGCAAAGAAGATCGCCGTCGGTTGGGTCTGTTCGACCGCCTTGGCCACCACCTCGGCGTAGCCCTCAGCCGAGTACAACGCGAGATTGGGGTCGTCGGCGACGAAGACCTTGTCGGCGCCCCAGGCGCCGAGCCCGGCGGCCGCACCTGCGATGCCCGAACCCGGCAGGACGGCCGTCACCGGCCCGCCGGCGCCGCCCTCGCGTTTGGCCTGCGAGATGGCCTGCAGGGAGGCCTTGCGAATTTCACCGTCGCGCTGCTCCACGAATACGAGAATGCCAGCCATCATCGCCTCCCTAAATCGCCTTCGCTTCGTCGCGAAGGAGTTTCACGAGCTCGCCCGCGGCCGCCGCCGGGTCGTCCTCGCCCTTGATGATGATTCCCGCCGATTTTTCCGGCGGCAGCTCGAGGCTGGTCACCACGTAGAAGGGGTCGGACCCCTCCGCGATACCGAGACTTGCCACCTCGACCTTGTCGACCGGCTTCTTCTTGGCCGCCATGATGCCCTTGAGGGCCGCGTAACGGGGCTCGTTGAGCCCCTTCTGGCAGGTCACGAGCGCCGGCAGCGGGCTCTCGACCTTTTCCCTGAAGCCCTCGACGTCACGCCCACCGGTCAGGGAGCCGTCGCCCACCTCGAGCTCGATCACATTGGCCACGTGCGGGAGATCGAGAAGCTGAGCCAGCATCTGACCGACCTGACTGCAATCCGTCCCGACGCCCTTGACGCCGCACAGAATGAGTCCGTACTCCTTGTCCTTGATGACTGCGGCGAGCACCTTGGCGATGGTGAAGCTGTCGCCGAGGGTCTTTTCACCGCCGAGGACATGCACCGCCTGGTGGGCGCCGCGGGCGAGACAGTCGCGGAGCGCCGCCTCGGCCGAGGCCGGACCGTAGGTCACCACCGTGACCTCACCGCCCTTGCCTTCGGTGATCTGGAGCGCCTCTTCGAGCGCATACTCGTCGTACGGCGAGACGATCCACTTGATGCCCGCCCCGTCGATATTCTTGCCGTCGCCACCGAGCTTGATGACCGACGCCGTATCTGGAACGCTGGCCACGCACACGATACAGTTCACGGCTTGCCTCCTTCAGCGAGTTGTTGTGAAAATGAATGGGTATTCACAGGCGATAGATCGCTCACCCTTCCGCGCTTCTGGCGCGACGTGCAGGTGCCGCCTCAGTTGACCAGCGCGCTGGGGCGGCGGACGACACGACTGAGTGGCACCGTGTCGCCGATGCCTCATCGCGCTTCTCATGGAGGTCAGTCCGCGGTTCTTCGCGGAGGCGGTGGATCTCGCGGTCGTAGGCCTCCATCACCTGGTGGTGACGGAGCAGACCGATGACCGGGGCCGGGGGCTCGCCCTCGAGCACCGGCAGGATCTCGCGGCGGAAGGCGGTGAAGCGCTGCACCGCGGTGTGGAGATCGTCGTCGGGCTCGAGGTAAGCGATGCCGCGCGCGGTGACGCCGAGATCCGAGGCCACGAGCAGCGGCCACACCTCGGGTGTCGCCATCACGCGGCGCACATCGTTGATGCTGAACATCCCTTCCACCTCTCCCGCGGCATCGACCACCGGAAAAGCGTACTGATCGGTGTCGGCAACAAGATCGAGGACGGTGTCGAAGGAGGCGCCGGGGGGCACCGTGATGATCTTCTGATCCGGGTCCATGACATCTTGAACCGTCAGGCGCTCGAGGACGTCGATCTGGAACTCGCCGATGTGGGCGGGCGAATCGACCCTGCCCGGGACCTGCGCTTCGTAGATGCTGACGCCGCGCATCAGCAGGTAGGCGACCGAGGACACCAGCATCATCGGCACCAGCAGACCGTAGGAGCCGCTCATCTCGGCGACCATGATGAGGGAGGCGATGGGCACCTTGGCCACTCCGGCGAAGAACCCGCCCATCCCGACCAGGACGCAGGCGGCCGTGGGCGGCGCGAACTGCGGCGCCACGCGCTGGGCGAGATCGGCAAAGACCGCCCCGGTCACGCCGCCGATCACCAGCGACGGTGCAAAGACGCCGCCCGAACCGCCCGAGGAGATCGTGAACGATGTGGCGAGGATCTTCGCCGGCACCAGCAGCAACAGGACCTTCAGCGGCAGTTCCCCATCGAGCGTCAGTTGCAGCCACCCGTAACCGCCGCCCATCACCTGCGGCACGGCCATGGCGAGCAAGGCCAACAACAGACCGCCGACCGCGGGTTTGGTCCAGGCCGGGATCGGCATCCGGCGGAAGACGTTGTCGCGCATTCCGTAGAAGACCTTGACGTAGATGACGCCGACCATCGCCACGATCATGCCCAGGATCAGGTAGGCCAGCAGTTCGTGGGGCCGAGCAAAGCGAATGACCGCGGTTTCAAAGATCGAGTTCCACCCGGTGAGGGAGGCCACCACCACGTACGAGACGATCGACGAGATGATGGCGGGAATCAGCGCCTCTGACTCGAAATCCGGGTCGGAGTAGAGCACCTCGACCGCAAAAAGGGCGGCGCCGAGGGGTGCGCGGAACATGCCGCCGACGCCGGCCGCCACCCCCGAGATCACCAGCACCCGGCGATCGTGATAGCCGAGCCGGAGGACGTCCGCGAGATACGAGCCGAAGCCGGCGCCGACCTGAGCCACCGGTCCCTCACGTCCCGCCGAGCCTCCCGAACCGATCGTCAGCATCGAAGTGATGAGCTTGACCGGCACCACCCGTCTGCGGATGACGGCACGGCCGCGATGGTAGGCATTGATCACCGCGTCGGTACCGTGCCCCTCGGCCTCGGGAGCAAAGGTGTTGACGATCCACCCCACCAACAGCCCGGCGAGGGGCAACACGATCAACAGCATCCACGGCCGGTTCGGCATGCTCCAATCGCGAGCGCCGGCCTCGCCGTGGCCCGGCAGGTGAAAACCGACGACATCCCCGAGCAACACCGAACTGATGCCGTCGACGCCCCAGGTCAGGACCGCCCCGCCGAGACCCGCCACCACACCCACCAGCAGGGCGAGCAGCATCCAACGACCGAAATTGAAGAGATCGACCCGGCTCGCAAAGCGAGCGGCTCTCGCAATCCACGACTGAACAATGGTGGACATGGGCTCCCGATCGCGGGCTCAGCGCGTCAATAATCGGCGGGGCGTTGCGTCAGCCACCATCATGTGACCCGGCCGATCGCCAGGCAGGCGTTGGTGCCGCCGAATCCGAACGAGTTGGTCAAAGCCACGTTGATCTTCGCCTCACGCGCGGTGTGCGGCACGTAGTCGAGATCGTTTTCGGCGTCCGGTTCGTCGAGATTGATGGTGGGAGGCACGATCCCGTTGACCAGCGACAGGACGATGACCCCGAACTCGAAACCACCGGCCGCACCGAGAAGGTGGCCGGTCATGCTCTTGGTCGAGGACACCATGATCTTCTTCGCGCGGTCGCCGAAGACCCCCTTCAACGCCCGGGTCTCGACGACATCGCCCGCCGGGGTCGAGGTCCCGTGGGCATTGATGTAGTCGACGTCCTCGGGGTTGAGACCGGCATCGTCGAGGGCGCATCTGATCACCCGTTTGGCGCCGTCGCCGTCCTCGGCAGGGGCCGAGATGTGATAGGCGTCAGAGGTCATCCCGAAACCGAGAACTTCGGCGAGGATCGGGGCGCCGCGGCGTTTGGCGTGCTCGAGTTCCTCGAGCATCACGATCCCCGCCCCTTCACCCATCACAAAGCCGTCGCGGTCCTTGTCCCACGGCCGCGACGCCCGTTCGGGTTCGTCGTTGCGGGTCGACAGGGCCCGCATGGAGGAGAAACCGGCCAGCGCGAGGGGGGTGATCACCGCTTCGGAGCCACCGGCGATGATCGCGTCGGCGTAGCCGTGGCGAATGTAGAGCAACGCATCGCCGATGGCATGCGCCGATGTCGAACACGCCGTGCAGGTCGCCGTGTTGGGGCCCTTGGCACCGGTACGGATGCTCACCAGACCCGAACACATGTTGATGATCGCGCCGGGTATGAAAAACGGCGACACCTTGCGCGGGCCGCGATCGCGAACGACGTCGCGCTGCCGCTCGATCAACGGGAAACCGCCGATTCCGGATCCGATCACGACCCCGACACGGGTGGCGTTGGCGTCGGTGATCTCGAGACCCGAGTTGGCAAGGGCCATCTGCGACGCCGCCAGTGCGTAATGAACGAAGAGGTCGAACTTCTTGACCTCTTTCGGTTCGATCCAGTCTTCAGGGTTGAAGCCCTCGACCTCGCCGCCGATATGCACCGGGTAGTCGGTGGTATCGAATCGGGTGATGGTGGACACACCACTCCTGCCGGCGACGAGCCCGTTCCAGTTCGCCTCGGTCCCGATCCCCAGGGGAGAGACCATTCCGACCCCTGTGACCACTACCCGACGGGGCATCAGCTGTCCAGGTTCTGCTTCAGGAACTCGACCGCGTTCTTGACGGTGCCGATCTTCTCAGCCGCTTCGTCAGGGATCTCGACTCCGAACTCCTCTTCAAAGGCCATGACGAGCTCGACCACGTCCAGCGAGTCGGCGCCGAGATCGTCGACGAACGACGCCTCGAGCGTCACCTTGTCGGCATCCACGCCGAGTTGCTGGACGATAATCTCTTTGACCTTGGCTTCCACATCCATGCTTCGCCCCTCCTCAGTTGTTTCTTGCAGTCCCGAGCCGTTGTCTCATGAATTGGTGATCACGCAGCGCCCGGTGTTTATTCCGATCGCACCGGAAGAAAAACGCCGTACGGGCCGGGCCGAACGCCCCTTATCTTCCACCCAAGCTCGTGACGCGGCTTTGACCGCATGCTTGGACGATGTACGTGATAGCACACAGTCGAAAACCACGCAAGAGCCTGACTATTCCTTGACATCACACTCTAAAAGGAGTATTCAGCCAGATACGACCGCATTCGGTCGCCGGAAGGGGAACCCGATGGAATCGTATCTCACTGCCAAGGAAGCTGCGGAGTACCTCAAACTGGCCGAGCGGACGCTGGTCCGCCTCGCTCACGAGGGCAAGATCCCCGGCGTCAAGATCGGTGGGCAGTGGCGATTTCGTCGCGCGCTCCTCGACGAGTACCTCGACACCCTGGCGTCCGAGTCGGTGTCGACCTCCGGTACCGCGCCGACCCAGGTGATCGATGCCCCGATGGAGGAGATCTTCACCGTCGCGCAGATCATCCCGAAGCTCGAAGCCGGAAATCGGCCCGAGGTGATCCACGCCATGTCCGAACACGTGACGAGGCTCGGGTTGGTGGAGGACCAGGGTTGGTTGGAGGCGGCGCTTGCAGCGCGCGAGCGCCTGGTTCCGACCGCGGTGCCTGAAGGCGTCGCATTCCTCCACGCCCGCCGTCGCGCCGCCGACAAGTTCCCGAAACAGTTCATCGCGATGGGCCGTTCCCCCGAGGGCGTCGTCTTCGGTTCTCCCGACATGGGCAAGACCAACATCTTCTTCCTGCTCGCCCTGCGCAACGACGCGCTCCACCTGCGCTGGCTCTCGCGCCTGGCGTGGATCGTCCGCAGCCCGAGCCGACTGGCGCGGCTGACGGAAGCGGATTCCGCTCAGGCAATTCACGCCGCCATGCTCGAGGCGGCCAGCGAACTGCCGGGCGCCTTGAGGCCCACGGGAGCGCCTGCAGGCCACTGACGGCCGGTTCTTAGTTTTAAGTTCTTAGTTTTGAGTTGAGCCTCTTACAAAATTCACATTCAAAGGCGGGGCAGGCCCCGCCACTACAGGGGAATGTCGTTTGTGGGTAGGGGCGGCACCTGTGGCGCCCGACCTCGATCAGGCGCGATGGGTCCGAATTCGGCGGTCTATCTCGAATTTCGCAAGCGGCTCAACCGATAACAAAAAACTCAAAACTCAAAACTCAAAACTCTACCGACTCCGTCTACAATGGTCGGCCTATGAAAATCGCACTGATCGGGAGTCACGGCGTCGGCAAGACGACCCTCTGCTTCGAACTGGCAGCTGCCCTCAAACGCCGCAATATCGACCTCGAAATGGTTCGGGAAGTCGCCAGGCGATGCCCCCTGCCGATCAACCAGGAGACGACGGTGGCCGCCCAGGAGTGGATTCTCCACACCCAGGTCGCCTGGGAGATCGAGGCCGCTGCGAGCCGGGACACCGTGCTCTGCGACCGCTCGGTGCTCGACAACTACTGCTACCTGGTGCACGCGACCGGTGCGATCCGATCCTGGGAGCAGTACCTCGACCACTGGATGCCGACCTACGATCTCCTGGTCCACGTGCCGATTTCCGACCGCCCCTCCTACGACGGGGTGCGCGCGGTCGACCCGGCATTTCAGGAGACCATCGAGACCCTCCTCGAAGGCATGGTGGCCGCCCGTGGCCTCAACCCCCTGCGGCTTTCCGCCGCGGCCAGGGGAACCTGGTGCGAGGCCATCATTGACCACCTGCTGCCCAGGCTCGAGCCGACCCTGCCGCTGTTCTCAGAGGACGAAACCCCGTGAATCCCCGCCCGGAACCCACCCACGGCCGCATCGACGAAACGACGGTCGATCTGGTCGAAATCATCGACGGGTCGGTGGCCCAGCTGTGGGAGACCATCGAAAGCCTGGAACGACTGCAACCTCGAAACCTCGAGCGCTTCCGGGTCTCGATCTTCGGATCCGGCCGCATCGTCGAATCGGACCCGCTGTTTTCCGACGCCCTCGAACTCGGCCAACGCCTCGCCCGGGCCGGGTGCGACATCGTCACCGGTGGTGGCGGCGGCCTCATGCACGCGGTCGACCAAGGCGCTTCTCGAGGAAAACTGTCCGACCCCGCCGAGGGCGATCTGCCCGTTCGCCTGGTGACGGACGGCGAGAACTCACCCTTTGTCGAAAGGGTCTACAGGCACCGCACGTTTTTTTCCCGCCTCCACCACTTCGTCCGCCTGTCCTCGGCCTTTATCGTTCTCCCCGGCGGCATCGGCTCGACGCTCGAAGCGATGATGGTGTGGCAGCTGCTGCAGGTGAAACACCTGCCGCCGACCCCCTTCATTCTCTACGGCGACCACTGGCGCGGGTTGGTGCGTTGGATCGAGGACGAGTCGCTGCGCCGGGGCTACATCAACCGCGCCGACGCCGACCTCCCGGTCCTGGTCGACACCGTGGGCGAAGCCGTCGATCTGATCCTCGCGACCAAGGTGGAATTCGATCGCAGGCGGGCGATCGGGCAGGCAACGGTACAATCTCCCTCGAACCATGATGAGCAGCACAGCCAACCCTGAGATCGTCATCACAAACGGCATGGTGATCCCGATGGTCCGGGACCACGAATGGCTCGCGGGTGACATTGCAGTTCGCGACGGGCGGATCGCATCAGTCGGCGGGGAGTCCGAACCGGTAGGCAGCGACGCGCTCATCCTCGACGCCGGCGGGGCGGCGGTGGTCCCCGGCTTCGTTCAGGGCCACGTCCACGTCGTGCAGTCGCTCCTGCGCCACCAGGCGGACGGTCTCGAGTTGCTCGACTGGTTACGCCGCCGGACCTGGCCCTACGAGGCGGCCCTCGACGGAGACGGCGTCGAGACCGCGGCCGAGCTCGGCATCGCCGAGCTTCTGTGCGGCGGCACCACGACCGCCCTCGATTTCGGAACCACTCACGACCATGGGCGCGTGTTCGAGGCCGCCCGACGCCTCGGCATCCGCCTGGTCTCCGGCAAGACCCACATGGACATGGGCGACGACGTGCCGGCGGGATTGTTGGAGGACCCGGAGCGATCGCTCGCGGACGCCGAGGCCCTGGGGGAAAAATGGCACGGAGCCGCCGGCGGCCGCTTGCGATACGCCGTGGCGCCGCGGTTCGCGCTCTCCTGTTCGGCGGAACTTCTCGAAGGCTGCGCGGCTCTCGCCCGCAAGAACCAATGGCTGCTGCAGACCCACGCATGTGAGAACCGGATGGAAGTCGAGGAGGTGCGACACGCGACCGGCCTCGACACCATCAATTATCTCGCCGAACGGGGGCTGGTCGGCCCCGATGTGGTCCTCGCCCACGGTGTGCATCTGAAACCTCACGAGGTCCGGCTTCTCGCCGAGAGTCAAACCACCATCTGCCACTGCCCCGGCGCCAATCTCAAGCTCGGTTCGGGCATCGCCGATGTTCCGGGGCTTCTCGGCGCCGGCATCCGCGTCGCCCTCGGCGCCGACGGTCCGCCGTGCAACAACCGGTTGTCGGTCTTTCACGAGATGAGCCTCGCGGGGACCCTGCCTGGACTCCGCGAAGGCCCCGCCGCACTGGGCGCGTGGACCGTTTTGGCGATGGCGACCCGGGAAGGCGCCGCCGCCCTCCACCTCGAGAACGAAATCGGCACCCTCGAGGCGGGGAAGGCGGCGGACATCGTCGTGGTTGAGATGGACGAGTGGTCGATGCTGCCCGGCGGCGACCCCGCGTCGCGGATCGTCTTCGGCGGCAGCGCACAGATGGTCCGCCACGTGGTGGTTGCCGGCCGGCCGGTGGTGGTGAACGGCCGGCTCGTCACCGGCGACCCCGGCGAGCTCAGACAACGGGTCGCCGAAGCCTGGGCGGCGACCCGGCAACGAATGGAGTCGACATCATGAAGATCGGACCGACACGCGCCGCCATCGACCACCTCGATGAACACCTGGCCGCCAAGAACTACGGCAAGGCCCTGAGGGCGATCGAATCGGAGCTCGCAAAGAACCCCGACAACCTCAACCTGCGGCTGCGTCAGGCCGACATTCTCGATCTCAGCGGCGATCGCAAACGCGCGATCTTCATCCTTCACGATGTCGCCGAGGGTCAGGCGAAGGACGGATTCTACGCCCGCGCCATCGCCATCTACAAAAAGATCCTCCGCCTCGATCCCGACCAGGACGTGCACTCTCAGCTGGCCCAGTTGATCGAGGACGATCGCAAGTCCAAGACCGCCGACCACCGGCGGCGAAAGACGGAGGCCGCTCTCGGCGAACAGGCGTCGGAAAACACCCAGGAGCTCAAGGAACTGGCGGCCTCTTCGCTGTTCGCGTCATTCAAACGGGAGGCTCTGGTCGAGGTCCTCGCCTCGACCGAACTCCGGTCCTACGATGCCGGCGACATCATCGTCACCGAGGGCGAGTCCGGGTCGAGCCTCTTTCTGATCGTCAGCGGCGTCGTCAAGGTCTTCACCCGGACCGAGGACGGAGTCAATCTCCAGTTGGCGGAACTCGGACTCGGCGATTTCTTCGGCGAGGTCTCGCTCCTGACCGGCAAGCCGCGGACCGCAACCATCACCGCTCAGACCGATGTCACCGCCATCGAGTTGAGCCGCACCCACTTCGACACCATTTCCGCCAGACACCCCGAGGTACGCACCACGCTCGAAGACTTCTACAAACGGCGGGCGGAAAAGACCGTGGAGGCGGTGATCCAGGGTCTCAGGGGACGCAGGGCTCCGGGCGCCGGAGGGCCGGAAAACTCATGACCGTTCGACCGATTCTGGTCTTCGGCGACCCCCGGCTGGAGGCCGACAACCTTCCCGTCGAAGATTTTGGCGACGAGTTGCAGACGATCATCGAGGATCTCTTCGAAACCGGTTGGAAGGCCCCCGGGCTCGGCGTGGCGGCGCCGCAGATCGGCGTCAAGCTCCGCCTGGCGACTGTCGATCTTTCGGTGGGCCGCGACCCGGAGGCCCGGGTCGTCCTCGCCAACCCCGAGATCATGAACCGGCGGGGCCGCGCCAGCCTGGAGGAGGGGTGCCTTTCCTTTCCGGGTCTCTTCACGACCATCGAACGGCCGACCGCGATCACCGTCCGCGCCCAGAACGAGCAGGGAGCGTGGCGGGAGATCGAGGCCGACGGGCTGTTTGCCCAGGCGGTCTGTCACGAGGTCGACCACCTCGACGGCGTACTGCTGACGCACCACCTGCGTGGCATGAAGCGAAGGCTCTTCATGCGGCGGGTCGAAAAGATGCGAAAGCTCGGCATCTGGCAGGGCCCTGCATAGCAGGGCCAGCTGTTAGCGGTTAGCTATTAGCGGTTAGCTGTCAGGTCCGCCACCAACGCGCGGGGACTCTCCCTCATCACCGGAAACCTGCGATGAGCTAATAGCTAACTGCTGACAGCTAATAGCTGCCTTACAGGCCGATGGGCAGTTCCTCGCGCGGGTTGTTCTGATAGAGGTCGGCCACCGCGCGGGCGGTTTTCTCGCCGGCCGGCGACATCACCTTGGGGACCACGATCTGAATGGTGTAGAGGTGGTCGCCGAAGGCGCGGGTCTTGGTGTTGCGAACCCCCTTGCCGCGGAGGCGGAAGGTCTTTCCCGAGTTGGTTCCGGGAGGGACCTTGGCGCGCACCGGTCCGTGGACCGTCCCGACCTCGATCTCGGCGCCGCGGTAGGCCTCGGTAAAGGTCACGGGAATGGTGGTGACGATGTCGTCGCCCTCCCTCTTGAAAAACCGGTCGGCGCGGACCTTTGCACGGACGTAGAGGTCGCCGGGCTCGCCGCCTTCCCGGCCCTCCGCCCCCTTGCCGGACACCCTGACACGCTGTCCGTCCGCCACGCCCTCCGGGATCTTGACCCGCAACCGCTCGGTCGACACGAGAACCCCCGACCCGTGACAGCTCGGGCACACCCGCCCCCCGGTGTTTCCCTGGCCGCCGCAATTGTTGCACCGGATCTGTCGCTGGACGGGTATCGTCACGCTGGTCCCGCGGATGGCATCGGCGAACGCGATCTCGACCTCGAGCTCCTGATCGGCGCCCTTCTGCGGCCGCCGCCCGGTCCGCGCTGATCGACGGCCCCCGAAGAGATCGCCAAAGAGATCTCCCAGATCCTGAAACCCGCCGGGCGCCGATCCTCCCTGGCCGAAATCAACACGAAAACCACCCGCGTCCTGCCAGGACGGGCGGGCGCGGCGGAATGGATCGAACCCGGGGTCACCACCACCGCCATCGACATGGCCAAAGGTGTCGAACTGTTTTCGTTTGTCGGCGTCCGAAAGGATCGAGTACGCCTCCTGGATCTCCTTGAATTTCTTCTCCGCATCCGGATTGTCCGGGTTGACATCGGGGTGAAACTTGCGCGCGAGTTTGCGATACGCCTTTTTGATCTCGGCGGCATCCGCCGACCGCTCGACCCCGAGAACCCTGTAATAATCGACCGCCACTTCGCCTCCAACAACGGCGCCACCCATCGCGGGCGCTCGGCTTCCCCAAAATATGAGCGAGTTCTCATAAAATATCAACCACGGGGCATCCGGCCGGCCGGCCCGCCTCCCGTATCCGGGATAAAATGGGGGGCATGGACCCGGTTTTCGGTCTCCCGCTCCTTCTCATCGCCGTGCCGACGCGCACGATGCGGTCGCTGGGCTTGTTCGCGGCGGGTCTCGCCATCGCCGCCGTCTTCAATTTCTCGTGGGTTGCCGACCGCTTCCATTTCGAAGCCCTCCCCATCAGTCCACTGATGCACCTGTTTTCGAACGCGACGATCCTGGTGGTGGCCAACGCCGTGGCAGGCGGGTTGATCATTCTGGGTCTGGTGCAGCTGTTCTTGACCGCGACGCCGCAACAGCGGCTGGTGAGAACCCTGATCGCCCGCGGCGACCTCCGGGGCGCCGCCGAGATGCGCCTCAAGGAGGGAGACCTCAAGGGCGCCTACACCCTCTTCCAAAAAGTGCGGGCCTGGAAAGAAGCGGCCGGAGTCGCCATGCAGCTCGGACGCGACGAAGAGGCCGCCGAGCTTCTGCGGCGGGCCGGCGGCCATCATCTCGGCGAGGCGTCGCGCATTTTCCGACGCAGCGGCAACGTCGCATCGGCGCAGAGGTGCGACCGCGACTTCGCCGAGTGGCTCACAAGCCGCGGTCGTTTCGAAGAGGCAGTCGAGGCCTGGATGCGGGCGGGAGACCCCAAACGGGCGGCCGGCGCGGCGGTCATCGCTCTCGACGAAGGACGATTCTCCTCGTCCCACCCCGCACTGCCTGCGGCGCGACGCGCCGTCGAACAGAGAGGCGACCACAAGGCGCTGGCCCGCCTGCACGAACTGGAGGGCAACTGGCACGCGGCCGCCCACGCCTGGCGGGCGGCGGGAGAGCACGCGCGGGCCGCCGAGATCTTCCGCAAGGCCGGCATGATGCACGATGCGGTGATCGCGGAGTCCGACGCGGGCCACCACAAAGAAGCGGCCAGATTGCGGATACGGCAACTCGAAAAACTCAGGGAAGGGCTGGCGCTGGCGCAGACTCGAGGCAGTCGCAGGGAGGAGGTCGAGCGCCTGAGGGCGAAGATTGAACACGAGGAGGAGGCGCTGGTGCCGCACCTGGCCGAACTCGGAATGCGGCAGGAGATGGTCGAGGTCATCGGCGCCTCCGGTCAGGCCGAGGAGGCGGTCAAAAAGCTCGTCGCGCGGAACGAAGAGGCCGAAGCGGCGGACCTCGCCATCAACGCCCGGCTGTGGCACGCGGCGGCTCCGATCCTCGAACGGCTGAACCGGTGGGGAGAGGCCAGCGATATGTACGAGCTTGCCGCCGACGTCGAGGGAGCCGCCCGGTGCGCCGAACGCGCCGGCGAGGACGAACGGGCCCTCCAGCTCTACCGTGGTCTCGGCGCCGTCGACCGCACCGCCCATTGCATGGCCCGTCTCGGCTACCTCCAGGACGCATTGACCGAGCTCCACCGAGCCGGTCTCTTCAACGACGCGCTGGAGGTCCTGCAGAACCACCCCGGTCCGGTTCCCGATGTTCCGCAGGTCATTCTCGACCTCGCCGGGTGGGTCAAGGAGAACCGATCACACGAAGCCGCCATCGCAGTTCTCCAGAGAGCGGTCGTGGGGGTCGCGCTGCAGCCGAGCCGCCTCGGCCCCGCAGTTGCTCTCGCGACCGAGATGGATGCCGCGGGCGAGCACGACGCCGCCCTCGCCCAGGTCGAGAGGATTCTCACTTTCGACTTCTCGTGCGAGGCGGCGCGGCACCTGCGCAGCCGAATCAACGCCAACCGGGGCGACCGGGCGGCGCAGCTGGCCGGGACCCTGGGCAACGGCAAGACAGGCGGGTCGGCGCGGATCGCACAACAACGCTTCGAGATTCAGACGGAACTCGGCCGCGGCGGGATGGGCGTCGTCTACAAGGCCCGCGACACGCGTCTGGAGCGCGATGTCGCCATCAAGGTACTGCGCACCACGTCGGACGAAGAGGCGGCGAGGCTCGGCCAGGAGGCCAGGGCGGCCGCCACCCTCAACCATCCCGGTATCGTCACCATCCACGACTTCGAGGCCGGATTCGACGGCCACTTCATTGCCATGGAGTACGTGCCCGGCGAGCCCCTCGACCGGACCCTCAAGACCGATCCGGTGAGGATCTACAACCTCTTGCTGCGGATCCTGCAGCAGGTCGCCGACGCTGTGGCCTACGCCCACGATCACCATGTGATCCACCGCGACCTCAAACCCGGGAACATCCTGCTCACCCCCGACAATGATGTGAAGATCCTGGATTTCGGTATCGCCGCCCGCCTCGAAAGCGGCGACGGCAACATCGCGACAGTGTGCGGAACGCCCTTTTACATGGCGCCCGAGCAGATCCGCGGCGAGGCCCCGACGCCCGCCACCGACGTCTACGCGTTCGGCGCCACCGCTTTCCACCTGGCGACCGGCCGTCCCCCATTTCACAAGGGCGACGTCATCGATGCCCACCTCAACACTCCGCCGCCGAATCCGATGGATCTGGCGCCGGATCTCGACCCGGACCTCGCACGTGTGATCCTGACCTGTATGGAGAAAGACCCCCTGCAGCGATTCCGGGACGCCCGTCAGCTGTGCGAGGCGCTGAGATCGCTGGTCCCATGATCGACTCCACCTCGCCCCGGTGTCGCCGATGACCCTCCGCAACCTGTGGAAACGGCCCGATACCCGGTTTCTCATTCTCTTTCTGACGATCCTCGGAATCAGCTTCACGGTGATCGCCCTGCGCCCGGTGAACGACGCCATCGTCGTCCCTTACACCGCCTGGATCGCCCGCGTGTCCGGGGTGGTCCTCCGCGTCTTCGGCGAATCGGCCACGGTCTCCGGGTGCGTCGTCAGCTCGCCCCGCTTTGCGGTGACCATCTTCAACGGCTGCAACGGCTTGATCACCAGCCTGATCTTCATCTCGGGGGTGCTCGCCTTCCCGGCCCGATGGCCCGCCAAGCTGATCGGGGTCGCCGGCGGGTTGTTCGCCATCCAGGTCATCAACATGGTGCGGATCGTGTCGCTCTTCTACATCGGGATCTTCTTCCCCACCCTCTTCAACGACGCCCACACCTCGATCTGGCAGTCGGTGGTGATTCTCGCCGGTGTCGGTCTGTGGATCGGGTGGGCCCATTTCTTTGCCGGGCCCGTGCGGCGGCCTTCGTGACTCCCGCCGAACCGGCGCCCCACAATCGTTTTCTCCTGCGGCTGCCGGTGGCGCTGCTGGTGGCGTTGGCCCTGTGGCTCGCACTCCGGCCGGTCATCGACAGCGCCGTCGCAGGTCTCGCCGAGACCTTGATCCGCTCCTTCGAGTACCCTCGGGTGACCCGTCTCGTCGTCGAGGACCACCGGGCCGAGGTGCGGCGGTCGGACTTCCGCACCGGTTCAGGGATCCCCACGGTGGCCCTGACCGACATCACCTTCAACACCATCGTTCTCCTCGCCCTGTATCTCGCCCTGCCCAGACCGTTCTCGCGCCGCCAACTCGAGCGCCTCTTCATGGGAGCCTGCGTGCTCTATCTGACCCAGGCGCTCAACCTCGTCTTTCACGTCAAGACCCTGTACGCCCTGGGACTCGGCGAGTGGAGCCAGCAGCACTACTCCGAACTGGCGCGCAACGTGTTCGGGTTCCTGCGTTACTTCACCGATCTCCCGGGCCGTTTCTCCTTTCCCTTTCTGATCTGGTTGGGTTTCAACTGGGATGTCGTGATGCAGCTGCTCGGCACCCCGACCGCGGAGGAGGATGGGCACCCGAAGCGGCGCAAGAAATAGGTTCACACAGAATTCCGTGGGGTGAAGAAAAATCGACGGCGTCGATCGAGAACGAACACGACCATCAGGTTCTGTATGAGCCGCGGAGCGGCGACAGAGAGTAGCCCGGGGCGTGAGCCCCGGGAAGCACGGGCCCTCTATTGACCCAAGCCGCGGAGGGGCGACAGATCCAGGCCGCGATGGGGTCTTCCTTTGTCGATGTTCAACACCTGTCGCCGCTCCGCGGCTTGGAGGATTTTTCGTCCCCGTGTTCCTGGGGCTCACGCCCCAGGCTAGAACCTGTCGCTCCTTCGGAGCTCGCGACTGGCAATAACCAACCGCACGTCTTTCCGGATGAACCAAGAAAGAGATCAGTGGCGTCAGCGTGGACGACCTCAGGTCTTGGCACGCCGGAGGGAACGATAGTCGGGGATGTCGTAGTCCTTGACCTTCGCAATCAACGCGCCCCGCGACAAGTTGAGTTCCCGCGCCGCGCGGCTCTGGTTGCCCTTGGCGCGCCGCAGCACGCGGTCGATCAACAGCCGCTCGACCGCCGGGATCACGACCTTGAGGTCGTTCTCGTGGAGCACTTCGGCGGCCTCATGGCTGACGCCCCCGGAACTGACTGCAGCCGCACCGGACTCAGGCGCCACCGCAGCGCCACGGACCGTGCCGCGAATCAGCTCGCCCTCGGGGGTCGCCGAAACAAGTCGGCGAAGCTCGCCGAGAAGCTCCGCCACCTGACCGATGAAGGTGTGCGTGAGCAGCGAATCGAGGGTATCGAGCTCGATGCCCCGGATCTCCTTGCCCTGTTCGGCGCCGACCGCTTCGAGCATCCGCACGATGAGCAACGGCAGGTCCTCGCGGCGTTCCTCCAGGGGCGGCACACGGATCAAGTGGTGCCGTACGAGTCCGAGCAGGTCGTCGTCGAGCGCCGTTTCCGCCGAACCTGAAAAACAGGCCTCGTCGGCGGTGAGAATCCAGCGGACCTTTGAACCGTAGCCCGAACCGAGGTCGTGGGTGATGGCGGCGGCGGTTTCCCTCTGCAACTCGGCGGACATCCTGTGGATGCCCCGCACCACAACCACGCCGCCTCCGGCGTGGTCGGCAAGTCCCCGCGCGCCGACGGCCGTGGCCGACCCGAAAAGCTCGCTTGCCACGACGTGATCGTCGCCGCCCCGGACCTGGACCACACGGATCCACGGTCGACCGGTCGGGCGGAGAGAAGCGATCAGCGAACCGAGATACGCGCGTCCCGACCCCGCTTTACCGTAGAGAAGGACCGGGTCCGCCGAGTGCGCGGCGGCCACGATCTCATCGCGAAGAGCCCGAATGACCGGCGAGGTTCCCGGCATCCGTTCCTCGACCCTGGCCCTGGCCTCGGTCTCCCACCTGCCGAGAAGGACGCTCGAGCCCGCAAAGTCCTCCCAGTGAGAGGCCAGCATCGCTGCCAGCTCGGCGAGGAGGATGCGATCGTCGTCGATGTCATCCTCGTGGGTCTCCGCCAACAGATAGACCCGGCTGTCGGCGCTCCCCGCCGGCACCGGATAGATCAGAAGGTCGGGACCGGCGCTGCGCAGAACGGCCACCCGATCCCCCCGGTCGAGCTCAGCGAATGTGCGCGTCGGAAGCTGCGGAATCGTCCCCGACCAGCGAGCTACGATGGGCTGCAACAGTCCCTGCTGATCGAGCCAGGCGATCATCGCCCGGCGGGCCGGGTAGGACGCCTCGAAGAAGCCCTCGAGGGTTGTCGCCATGTCGGCCTGGGGGCCGTTGCGAAAGATCTCGAGCAGCTGTCGGCGTCCCGCGGCGAGCCGCGTCGGTTCGTTGAACAGGACGACTTCAGCCCGCTGGCGCGGCGTCTCTTCGATCGGCGCTTGCGGCGGCGGATCCGGAGAAACCTCGAGCTCCACCGGTTGCTGCGCGCCATCCGGCAGCACAGCTTCAGACTCCACATCGCGCACCACCAACGTCGCCGTTCCGATCCGGATCTTGTCACCTTCGTCGATCACGCCACGGGCGCGGCGCTTGCCGTTGACCAGAACGACCTGTCGCTGCTGCCCGAGAAAGGTGAAGCGGTTGCCGCTGCGGCGGATCACGAGGTGGCTCGGCGCGACCCCCGGCACCCGCAACACCACATCATTGGCGGCCGATGCTCCGATCGAGATCGATTCCTTGCGAATGGGGAACGCGAGTTCGGACCCGCCTCCCGTGTCGATGATCAGCGTCGCCACACGCCCTCCGTGTTTCCGGGTCGAACCGGGATCCGACGACGCACTCGGCCCATCGCGGTGCCCACCAACCCTTTCGGCGCGCTCAAGTTGCGGCAAAAGCTTACGTCGCGGCCTGTAGAGTGTCAATCGCAAAGACAGTTCGCTGATGGCCGGAAACCGGCCATCTGTGTGAGATACACCACATTTTTCAGCGGTATCGGGGCTTCAGGCCACCACGGCGCCGCCGAGGCGCCCGGCAAGAACGACCAGTTCCTCGAGATCGGGGAGACCGTCGCCCCCGCGGTCCGCCACCAGCACACCGCTCACGCTGCCGAATCGTCCGAGGGGTATCAGGGCCGTCTGCGCCGGCAACTCATCGATTCCGCAGACTTCGGCCACCCGGAGCGCACCCGTGGAGGCTGGCTCGATTTCCATCACCGCCGTGCCCGATTGAACGATTTCCTCGAGCAGCCCGAGCCCGCGCGGCAGGACGGTCGCGTTGCGGGCGAGGGGATAGCCGAAACCGGCGCGGCAACGGATCGCCGCGTCGTCGACCGTGAACACCGCTCCCCGCATGAAGCTCTCCGATGCGAGCTGCAGCAGAGACCTCACGCCGCGATCGGGGTCGCTCTCGGACAGGATCGCACCGACGAGATCGGACACGGATGCCGACAGCCCCTTGTCGCCCCGCTCCAGCCGATTCCGCAACTGGCGGTCGACGACGCTGGTCAGATCGGCGGCGAACCGGCTCGCCGCCTCGCCCGAGTCACCCGCCGGCGGCGGCATGAGAAAGGCCACGCCGGCGTCGATCAAACGGTGGACCCACTCCGGATCACCGAGCGGCGCCACCCACACAACCGGCACGGTCGGTTCCGCCGCGCACCCCTTGCGAATCGCCTCGAGCCATTCGCGTTCGCGCCCGGCCCGCGCCGTCGCGTGTTGGTAGTGGACGACGACGACATCGAAGCTGTCGGCGTCGATTTCCTCCGACAACGGCATCAAACGGAGACGCCAGCCGAGCTGCCGCCACTGTCGTTCTATGGAGCCGCGCCAGAACCTGGGATCCTGAGCCGCCACCCCGATATCGGCAAACAACAACTCTCCGGGCGCGATCGCCTCGAGATCCGTCAGCATCTCGTCGAGTGGATTATGGGGCGGCTGGGAGGGCAGCACATGGATCTTGACCGCGTCCGACGAGATCTGGAAATCGAAGATCTCGTCCGTCATCAGGCTCTCGATTTCGGTGTCCGTGTCGATCGCTTCGGCGGCCTCGGCCAGGGCGGAAAGGCTCAGGACCCTGCCCCCGATGGGCCGCACGGGCTGCGGCTGGAAGGTGAAGCTGCCGGCACTGCAAGCCAGGACCTTGCGGGCCAACCGCAACTCATCCTCGGAGGGTTCGCGCACCCGCCCCCGGTCGACCTCGAACTGAAGCTCTCCCTCGGCGGTCTCCAGTACCAGGATCCCGCTCGGCGAGGTCGCCGACACGAGGCGCAAGAGGGCCGGAGGACCGAGGTGCTCGAGACTTCCAGACAGGATCCGACTCACGACCCGGGCCTCCCTTGGGGGTGGAACTCACGTGTCGTCACAGTGTAAGTGTTGTAGCCGCCGGAGCGCAGATCAAAGGCCTGTCGTTTGACGATCTCACCGCCGGCCTCAACCTCGAGCACCCAGCGACCCGGCAGGAGACCCGAAAAACTGGCCTCGGGATCGAAACGGGCACGCCTTTCCTCGCCGCCGCTGCTGCGCAGCACCGCCAAAGGCGCCGGCTCCGGCGCCGGCGAATCGAGACGACACACCAGGTCGGCGCCGAGATTGGGCCGCAACAGCCGCCCGCCCCGGCGCGGCAACCGCATCAGACCGTCACTTCCCGCCTCGAGGACCTCCACCACCGGCTGCGTCGTGACGATATCGGCGAACACCAGGTGTCGCGGCGTCACCGTCCACAGCCCGAGCGTCGGGTCGCTGGGGACCCATCCCGCCGCCGGGAGACGGCATTCGATCCACCGGTGGGGGACGACTTCGTCATCACCCACCAACAGACCGCTCACCGTCCTGGCCTCGAAACCCGCGGCGCGCAGCATCGCCACGGCGGCGTTCGCCAGACCCGAACAACGACCCCGGCCGCGAGCCAGCACCGACATCGCGTCCTGAGGACCGTCATCGCCGGTGTCGACGGCGAGGTGGGACGCCACCCACTCGAGAATCAGGGTCGCTGCGTCCCAGGCCTGGAGGTCGGGGGTGAGCTGCCCGGAGAGCCGCTTCGGCAGTGTGAATTCCCGCGGAACTTCGGGGCCCGCACCGGCCAAGATGCCCGCGTACGACCCCACGGACTCGATCGGCGTCAGCGAGGTCACGACGTGGACCTCGAATGCGCCGTCCGAACCCGGTTGCACTTCCTGGTGGTAGCCGTTGGCGGCGGCGGCCACAGGCTCGGCGCCGATCACCGAAAAACGAGCCTCTTCGCCCTGAGCGGGGAGCACCAGCAGCAGCCAGAGGCTGACAACGACGGCTCTCATCCCGCCCCGGCTCTCCGCTTGACGAAGCCATCGAGGACGCCGTTGACGAAACGGCCGGAGTCCTTGGCGCCGAACTTCTTCGCAATTTCGATCGCCTCGTCGATGATCACCGCGTGCGGGGTGTCCGATTCGTAGATGAGCTCGTACATGGCGAGCCGCAAGACGTTGCGATCGACAGCCGCCAGTCGTTCAAGCCGCCAGTGTGCGGTCTGCTGCACCAACTCTGCATCGATCTCCGAGATCTTCGCGAGCGTTCCCCGAAGCAGTCGGTCCGCAAACTCTCGGATGCCCTCGCCGGCACTCTGCCACTCGTCGAACCCGAGCTGCATCTCTTCCGGCGCGATGTCTGTCAACTCGTTCTGATACAACAATTGAAGGGCGAGCTCGCGTGCGCGACGGCGTGTGCCCACTATCCGACCCTTCCTTTTCGACAACCCGGTTGAATAGCCACAGACACTAACGACTCCGATCGAGCCTTTCGCTGAGCCGGGCCATCTCGATGGCCGCCAGGGCGGCTTCCCAGCCCTTGTTGCCCATTTTGGAGCCGGCCCGTTCAACCGCCTGTTCGAGGGTCTCGGTCGTGATCACGCCGAAGGTGATGGGAACACCGGTGCTGATGGACGCCTGGGCCACCCCTTTGGCGACCTCGGCCGCGATCAGGTCGAAGTGGGCGGTGCCGCCGCGAACCAACGCGCCGACGCTGATCACCGCGTCGAAACCGCCACTCGCGGCCAGTTTGGCGGCAACCATGGGGATCTCCCACGCGCCCGGCACGCGGACGATCGAGATCTGCTCTTCGTCGGCACCGTGGCGGACGAGGCAGTCGATCGCTCCGGCCTCGAGCCTGGCGGTCAACGCCTCGTTGAAACGGCTCACCACCACGGCAAACCGAAGGCCCTGTGCGTCGAGGTGTCCTTCAATGACCTTCATCATCCCTCCAAAGCCTGCATTGTACCGCAATGACGGGTCTTGCGCCCACCACCGACGAGTCCAAAACGCGCTCTGCCCGACGGGTCCGCATCAAACCCCGGTGAGGATCGCCGCCTCGGCCAGGCGGCGGCCGGCAGGGGTGGCGAGAACCAGTTCGTCCGCCCGTGCCACCAGATCGCGATGTTCCGCCTCCCGGACGACCTGTCGCGTCCGGGTCTCGCTCCACCGCAGGTGCTCGTGGAGGCCCTGCAACCGGCACTCCTCGCGTTCGCGCTCGGTTTCCTGGTGGTGCAGGAGGTGCACCACGAGCATGCGGACTGCGAGATCGAGCCGTTGCGCGGTTCGGCGCCTGGCCTGCGCCGCCAGCCCCCGCCGGGGCGCAAGAATGAACGCCAGACCGAACAGCACGCCGCACGCCACCGCCATCGAGCCGGCGATGGACACGTCGAGGACGTGAGCCGCCGCGTACCCCAGCACGGCGCCGGCGGCGGCCGCCGCTGCGGACACCCACAACATGGGCGCGAAGCGATCCACGAGCAGGTAGGCCGTGGCGGGTGGAGCGATCATCAGCGCCACCACCAGAATCGACCCCACAGCATCAAACGCGCCGACCGCGGTGACCGAGACCAGGGCCATCAGCGCGTAGTTGATGGCGCCCGGAGAAAAGCCCAACAGCGCCGCCAGGCTCGGATCGACCGTGGCCAGCTTGAGTTCCTTCCACACCAGCGTGACCGCCGCCAGGTTGAGGACGAGGATCGACCCCATGGTCCACAGGGCGCGTGGCCCGAGGTCGATGCCGCCGACCATCATGCGATCGAAGGGGGCGAAGGCGAGCTCGCCGAGCAGCACCGAATCGGTGTCGAGATGGACGTCGCCGGCGTAGCGCGAGATCAGGATCACACCGATCGAAAACAACGCCGGAAACACCAGACCGATCGAGGCATCCTCGGGCACCAGGCGGGATCGGCGCAAGGCTTCGATCAGAACCACCGTCAGGACCCCGGTGACCGCCGCCGCCGCCAGCAACAGGGGCGAGTTGAGATCGTGGGTGATGAAGAAGGCGATCACGATGCCCGGCAGGATGGCGTGCGAAATGGCGTCCGACACCATGGCGGTCCGCCGCAACACGAGATAGGTGCCCGGGATCGACGCCGCGACCGCCGTCACGACGGCGATCAGGACGATCTCCGCTTCCGCGCTCATCGTCCGTCCTCCGACTCCCGGTCGAGGATCTTGCGCGCCTCGCGGCGGCCGATCTCGGTGGGCGCCCACAGGCCCGCCTCGGTGCGCCGCGCGAGACCACGCGTGGCCAGCCGGTCGAGAGCGCCTGCAACATCAACGTCCCGTTGGCTCATGGTCCGCAGGACGGCCACGCTGTGACCGTGCCGGGGATCGTCCTCGTGTTGCAGCGACAGGGCGAAGAGGTGGATGAGCACCGGCTCCTGGGTGGGCGCGCGCCGCAGGCGGCCGAGCCTGACGGCGCGCCACACCAGACCGCGCCCCGGTGCCAACAGCATAGAGACCGCAACCACGCAACTCAGGACCAGGACGATGGTCGGCCCGGTGGGCAGGTGCGGCACCAGCGAACTGGCCACCGAACCCGCGACGCCGGAGAACACTCCGACCGCGGCGGCGATCACGACCATCGGCGCGAGCCGGCGGCTCCATTGCCTGGCCGCCGCCGCCGGTGCAACGATCATCGCGCTCATCAGGACCACACCGACGGTCTGTAAACCGATGACAATGGCGACCACGAGAAGCAGGGTCAGGAGACCGTCAAGGCGGCGCACCGGCAGCCCGAGGCTGGCCGCGAACTCGGGATCGAAGGTGAGGAGCTTGAACTCCTTCCACAGGGTCCCCAGTACAAGGAGAGCCACCGCCGCCAGCACCGCCATGGTGAAGACGTCACGCCTGAGGAGGGAGGCCGCCTGACCGAAGAGGTACGACTCGAGCCCGGCCTGGGCGGCGTTCGGCTGTTTCTGGATAGAGGTCAAGAGGACCAGACCAAGACCGAAGAAGACCGCCAGACCCATCCCGAGGGCGCTGTCGAAAGGGACTCTCGAACGGCGCACGACAAAGGTCATCATGAGGGTGGCGGCCCAACCCGCAAGGGCCGCACCGATCATGATCACGATCGGGACCTTGCTCCCGGTGAGCAGAAATGCGAGCGCGATTCCCGGAAGCGCCGCGTGGCTGACGGCGTCCCCGATCAGACTCTGCCGGCGCAGGTAGGCGAACGACCCGAGCACACCGCTGGTTGCGCCGAGCACCGCCGAGCCGGCCGCCACCAAACGCAGGGTGTAATCACCCAGAAGGTCCATCACGCCCCACCGGCGGCCCTCGCCGCCAACACCCCGACCCGACCCCCGAACGTCAGACGGAGGTTGTCTTCGGTGAAGACCTCGCTCACCGGACCGGAGGCGAGGGCGCGGACGTTCAAGAGCAGCACCGAGTCGAAGTACTCGGGCACCGTCTGCAGATCGTGGTGGACGACGATGATGGTCTTGCCCGTCGCGGCGAGACCGTTGATCACCTCGATGATCGCTCTTTCGGTGGGCGCGTCGACCCCCTGGAACGGTTCGTCGAGGATGATGATCGGGGCGTCCTGTACCAGCGCCCTGGCGAGCAGGACCCGCTGCTGCTGTCCGCCCGAGAGTTCGGCAATCGGACGTCGTGAAAAGGCGGTCATCCCGACCTGATCGAGAGCCGCGACGGCCTGGCGGCGTTCGTTCGCCCCGCTCCGCCGCACCCACCCCAACCGGCCGTAGGTGCCCATCGTCACCACATCCAAGACATCGGTCGGGAAATCCCAGGACAGGGTGGCTCGCTGCGGCACGTAGGCGATCTTGCCGTTGGTCTCGGACCGCGGCCGGCCGAAGACACGGACCTCGCCGGCCACCGTCGGGATCAGACCCATGGCCGCCTTGACCAGGGTGCTCTTGCCGGCTCCATTGGGGCCGACGATGGCCATCTTGACCCCCGTCGGCACCTGCAGATCAACGTCCCACAACACCGGTTGATCGTCATAGGCCACCGTCAGGTCTTCGACCTCGAGGGCCCACGGCGAGAGTGGTTCGCTCATGTTCTTTCTCCCGATCGCAACCCGTTGCTCCTCAATCTGCACCCTCCGCCCCTTGCAATGCCCCGACGATGGTCTCGACGTTGGCGCGGACCGTCCCCGCATAATTGCCCGCCGGCGTCCCCGGGTCGCCGAGCGAGTCGGAGTACAGGCTGCCGCCGATCTCGACCACAAAGCCTCGAGCGCCGACGGCCTCCTGCAAAGCCTCGACGTAACGCGGCGGCACCGAGGTCTCGACGAAGACTGCTGGAATCCTGCGCTCGACGATGAACTCGGCCAGTCGCTGGACGTCAGCGGTCCCGGTCTCCGACGCCGTGCTCACCCCCAGCAGCCCGTGCACCTCGAATCCATAGGCGCGGCCGAAGTAGGCGAAGGCGTCGTGTGCGGTCACCAACACCCGCCTTTCCGGCGCGAGTTCGGCGGCGCCTTCCCGAACCCAGAGATCGAGTGCGGCGAGCTCGTTGAGATACTCCCTCGCATTCGCGGCGTAGGCATCCGCCCCGGCGGGGTTCAACTCGGTGAGGGTCCGGGTGACGCACTCGACGGTTTCAGACCACAGGTTGACGTCGAACCAGACGTGCGGATCGTGGAGGCCCTCAAAACCCTGGAGAGGGATCAGCCGGTCCTCGGGAATGCACTCGGCAACCGCCACCGTCCTCACCCCGCGCTGGTTCATCCCCGCGAGGACGTCGGTCATCTTGCCCTCGAGGTGGAGACCACTGTAGAAGATCACATCGGCCGAGCTCATCCGGCGTACGTCGCCGGCCGAGGCCTTGTAGAGGTGGGGGTCCACCCCCGGTCCCATCAGGGCCTCGACCTGGATGTCCTCACCGCCGATGGACCGCACGAGATCGCCGACGATCGTGGTTGTGGCCACCACCTGGAGTGGCTGGCCCTCTGTCCTGACGTTCTCGCCCGGCCCGCACGCAACGGCGACTGTCGCGATCAGGAGCATGACAACCAACCTTGCAGATTTCACGAGTTCTTCCTTTCCACCCACAGCCGCCTGGCGAGCGAGGCGGGAAGGACCTGACGGTCCCGCCCCACCCTCACACTCACCGAGGTCGCGTCGGTTGCAATGACCTCCACCTGGCGGCCGAGGGCCACACCCAGACGTTGCAGCGCTTTGAGGCTTTCGGGGTCCTGAGCGCCCGCCCGCACCACCTCGCCACGATCACCGGAAGCCAGCTCATCCAGACGCACCCACCTCTCGTTGGAAGGCATCTGCAGGTCCACACCGGGGATCGGGTCGCCATGCGGGTCGTGGGTCGGGTGGCCCATGGCCTCAGCGATCCGGTCCTCGAAGCGCTCGGAGATCACGTGTTCGAGCCGTTCCGCCTCCTCGTGCACCTGGTCCCACGAGTAGCCGAGTTCCCGCACCAGGAAGGTCTCGAGCAGACGGTGGTGGCGGAGCATTTCGAGCGCCACCCTCCTGCCGGACGGGGTCAGGGTGACGCCCTGGTATCGGATGTGCTCGACCAGGCCGAGTTGGCCGAGCCGTCCCAACATTTCAGTGACCGAGGCCGGCCGCACCCGCAGCCGGTTTGCGAGCTCCTTCGTGCCCGCCTTGCCGTGCCGCTCCTGGAGCAGGAGGATCTGTTTGAGATAGTCCTCCTGGTTTTCGGTCAGGGCCGGCCGATCGGCTTCTCCACGGATCGATTCGAGATTGCCCATTTCGAATTTAGGGTAGCCTAATAATGTTCGGAGAGCAAGCGATGACGGTCTTCGGATCGGCTATGATATCGCCGGAGGAACGCCATGTGTGACAACGAGTTGTTGATGATGAGCTGCCGGCCCATCGCGGCCGGAACACCGCCGCTTTCAGGCCACGATCTCGAACACAAGCTGAGCCACGCTGAAGGTTGGGAGATCGACAACGGCGAACTCGCGAAGACCTTCCAGTTCGAGGACCACTACCAGACCATGGCCTTCGTCAACGCCGTGGCCTGGATCTCCCACCGCGAGGACCACCACCCGTCGATGGTCGTGGGCTACAACACCTGCAGCCTGCGCTACAGCACCCACACCGTGGGTGGGATCTCCGACAACGACTTCATCTGTTCGGCAAAGGTCGATCATCTGGTGGGTGACTAGGAGTTTGCAGTGCATAGATGGTGGATGAATTTCGGAGAGGCGTTTGAGGCCATTTTTTGGCGACTTCGCAGGTTCATACCGGTAGTACGGGCCAAGAAGTCGCCAGAAAATGGGCCAAACGACACCCGAAAGGCGCCGCCAATTCTATGCACTGCACACTCCTCGATCCCCACCCGTGGAGGAGGAACAATGAACGCGACCCATTGTGTGTACGCGTCGATCGCCGTCGCGGCAGTGGCTGTACTCACCTTTGCAGCGTGCGGCCCCTCGGGACCGTCGCCGGGCTCCCCGGAGGCCCTCTATATCGATCTCGGCTGCGCCAAATGCCACGGCGACAACCGAGAGGGCCAACGCTCCGGACCGCCGCTGGTCAAGATCGTCGATCACTGGGACGAGAGCGAACTCCTCGAGTACCTGAAGAGCCCGAGGACCTTTGTCGAGGCCAACCCGAGGCTCTCGTACCTCGACGAACAGTACCCGATCGCGATGCCGGCCTACGCCACCACCAGCGAAGAGGATCTTCGCAAGCTCGCAGAGTACATTCTCAACAGCTGATCAGGCGCGCGCCCTCGACGGTCCACGCAACACTCGAGCCGGCAGCAAGAGAATCGAGTGCAAGAACTTGAAAACCGCGTCGACGGTGATGCCGATCAGCCGCAGCGGCAGCAACAGCAGCCACACGATCGGGTAGAGAAGAAGCGCCAGCAGCGCCAGCGGCCAGCACACCACCAGCAGGATCAACCACAGGATGAAGGTCCACATCTCTTCCTCCACCCATGAATACGCAGGACGGGGGAGGGTTGTTCCCGAGAAGGCCCGAGGCTTGTGGCTTGAGGATTGAGGTCTGGGCTATGGGCTGTGGGCTGTGGGCCGAGGGCTTTGGGTTGAGCCGCTTGGGTTGACCAAGTGCCGCGGTCGCCGCGGGCGGCGTATATGCCGCCCTTACCCCAAATACAACCGAGAGTTGTGGAGGCGGGCCGGGAACGACCCGCCTCCGGCTTTCAGGAATAGCCAAAGGCCACGCCGTTCTGAACGGCATTCCCGAGAGGAGCCACCTTCAACATTGTTGGCCCGAAGCTCCATGCCGACGTGGATGATCGCGCGTCCAACAATATTGAAGATGGCACCTCCGCCGCACGTGGGCCGTATCCGCACGCGCTTCCCGGGAGGAGCCAGGCACGCCTGCCCGTCGGACGGGCCGGGAGCCAGGCACCTCCGCCGCACACGGCTCGTTTCCGCACGCCCGTCCCGATCACCCGGGTGCTCAGGTCGGTGGGGGGAGGGGTTGGAAATTCCGAATTCCGAATTCCGAAATCCGAAATTTCAATTCCACCTCCGTGTTATCGTTGCGCCTATGGGGAGCCATATGAAAGGCATCGTCCTCGCGGGCGGGTCCGGGACCCGCCTCCACCCGGTCACCAGGGTCATCAGCAAACAGCTGCTGCCGGTCTACGACAAACCCATGGTCTACTACCCCTTGAGCCTGCTCATGCTGGCCGGGATCCGTGAGGTGCTGGTCATTTCCACCCCCCGGGATCTCCCCGCCTACCGCGAGCTCTTCGGCGACGGCCGGCGCCTCGGGATGCGTTTTGACTACTGCGTCCAGCCCGCGCCCGAAGGCCTCGCTCAGGCCTTCCTCCTCGGCCGCGACTTTCTTGCCGGCTCGCCCTCCTGTCTCGTCCTCGGCGACAACATCCTCCACGGCCACGGCCTCACCGCGATGCTGCAGGAGTGCGCCGGTCTGACCGAGGGCGCCCACATCTTCGGCTACCGGGTGCGCGATCCCGAGCGCTACGGCGTGGTCGAGTTCGACAGCGACGGCCGCGCGCTTTCTATCGAAGAGAAACCGCAAAAGCCAAGAAGCTCGTTCGCGGTGCCCGGTCTTTATTTTTACGGGCCCGATGTGTGTGACCTGGCGGCGGACCTCGAGCCCAGCCCCCGCGGCGAGCTCGAGATCACGGATCTCAATCGGCGCTACCTCGAGCAGGGCCGGCTCCGGGTGACGGTGCTCGACCGCGGTTTCGCGTGGCTCGACGCCGGCACCCACCGCAGCCTCAGCGACGCCTCCAACTTCATCGAGGCGATCGAGGAACGGCAGGGGCTCAAGGTCGGTTGTCTGGAGGAGATCGCCTGGAACCAGGGCTGGATCACGACCGACGAGTTCCGGCGTGAGGCCGAGGACGCCGGCGCCTCGAGCTATGGCGACTACCTGCGCGCGGTGCTCGAAGCCGCGGAGGCCGTTCGTGCGCGTGATTGACGAGCCGCTGCCCGGAGTCAAGCTGATCGCCCCGGCAGTCCACGAGGACCACCGCGGCTTCTTCATGGAGTCCTACAACCGGCTCCGGTTCGCTGAAATCGGCATCACCGACGACTTCGTCCAGGACAATCACTCGCGCTCCGCCTGCGGCGTCCTGCGCGGTCTCCACTACCAGCTCGGACGGCCGCAGGCGAAGTTGGTACGGGCGACGCGCGGCCGGGTGTTCGATGTCGTGGTGGACATCCGACGCGGCAGCCCAACCTTCGGGCGCTGGGCCGGCGCCGAGCTGACCGAAGAAAACCACCTTCAGTTCTACGCCCCGGTCGGTTTCGCCCACGGCTTCCTGGTGTTGTCCGAGAACGCCGAGTTCCAGTACAAGTGTTCGGACTTCTACAGCGCCGAGGATGAACGCGGCCTGCCGTGGGACGACCCCGGGATCGCCATCACATGGCCGCTCTCAGGTCTCGAACCGAATCTCTCCGAACGCGATCGCACGTGGGCGCCGCTGTCCGCAGTCCCCGAGTCGGACCTCCCGGAGTTCGCGCCGTGACCCCGGCAACCCACCGACCGCGATCGATCCTGGTCACCGGCGGCGCTGGTTTCATCGGTTCGAACTTCGTTCGTCATGCCCTCGCGGCCGACGGTGATGTGCGGGTGGTCAACCTCGACGCGCTGACCTACGCCGGCCACCTGGCGAGCCTCGACGGTGTGAGCGACCACGACCCGGAGCGGTATCTCTTCGTCCACGCCGACATCCGGGACGCCGACGCAGTGCGGAAGATTTTCGCCGAGAACTCGATCGACACAGTGGTCCACCTCGCGGCCGAGAGCCACGTCGACCGCTCGATCGACGGCCCGCTCGACTTCATCGACACCAACATCCGCGGCACCGCCGTCCTCCTCGAGGCGGCGCGAACGGCGTGGCGGGACCGCAAGGATGTGCGGTTTCACCACGTCAGCACCGACGAGGTCTTCGGATCATTGGACAGCGACGGCCTGTTCGAGGAATCGACCCCCTACGACCCGTCGAGCCCCTACTCCGCATCCAAGGCCGCCGCCGACCACCTGGTCCGCGCCTGGCACCGGACCTACGGCCTGCCGGTGACCCTGTCCAACTGCTCCAACAACTACGGGCCCTACCAGTTTCCGGAGAAACTCATCCCCCTGATCATCTCGAACGCGGTCGCCGGCCGGGAGTTGCCGGTCTACGGCGCCGGCGCCAACGTTCGCGACTGGCTGCACGTGGAGGACCACTGCCGTGCCCTGGAACTGGTGGTGCGCAACGGCGCCCCCGGAAGGACCTACAACATCGGCGGCAGCAACGAACGCACCAACCTCGAGGTCGTCCACGCCATCTGCGATCTCGTGGACGAGCTGCGCCCCCTCCCCGCCGCAGGCAGCCGCCGCGAACTCATCCGCTTCGTCGCCGACCGCCCGGGCCACGACCTCCGCTACGCGATCGACGCCTCCCGCATCCGCTCGGAACTCGGGTGGAAGGCGTCGTACGATTTCACCACCGGTCTGCGTGCCACCGTCGAGTGGTACCTCGACAACGCCGCCTGGTGCGAAGCCGTCATGGCGGACACCTACGACGGCTCACGGCTCGGTCTGAAGACCTAGAGTTTTGAGTTCTTAGTTTTGAGTTTTGAGTTGACGGGCTTCCCTTTCGTCAGCGATAGACGTGAGCGGGCACTCAAAACTCAAAACTAAGAACTCAAAACTAAAATACGAGCTGCACCATCAACCTGACGCGGTAATCGAGCTGATCGGGCGCCTTGGCGATCGGCGCCGATTGGCCGCCGATCACGGCGTCCGGGTCGGCTGCGAACTGCCGCTCGAGCCGCGACACATCGACCGCGACCTTGTTGCGCCAGCCCGGAAGGATATAGCTCACCCCCGCCGAGAACTCCGAGATCGAGCTCTCGAGCGCCGGCGTCCAGTCCTCGCCATTCCACACTTCGGGCACTCCGAGACCGGAGTCGACCGCCTTCTGATAGGTCGGGTCGACCATCCGGGTGATCTCTGCATAGCGGGTGCGCACCTCGAGCTGTTTCGGCACGATAAACCAGCCGACCGCCGCCCGATAGCCATCGCGGTCGAAGTCTTCGGCAAATATCTCGTAGGCGTAAGACTCGGTGCCCCACTCCACGTCCACCGACCAGCCGCGATAGCGCGCGAGCGCCGCCAGGTTGTAGCCGCTCTCGTCGAACGTGTACGGGCTCTCTTCTGAGTTGTAATAGACCGATCCGAGGACCCCGAACTTGAACCGCTGGCTGTCTTCGATATCCCCGACCACCTTCCAGTCGACAAAGCCCCACGGGTGATACCCGACCCGGAGCGCCACGAGGTGCTGGTTGCCGCTGTTGGAAAAGCTGGTGGACCCGCGCCCCTGCCAGATACCGACCTGGTACTCGAAGGTCGGGGTCGAGGCGCTACCGCGCTGCCCGCGAAGCTGGATGCCTTGCGAACGGAAGAGATTCAGCCCACCGGTCGCGAAACCGGTGGGGGCGAACCAGCTCAGACCGAATCGATAGGTCCCGCCGCCCGGGTAGCGCGGTCCCGGCAAGCTCGGGTCGCCGAGGTCGATGTCGGTCTCGCCGGAAAACAGCGAACGCTCGACCATCCCCAAGGCCGAACCCGAGTTCATGAACTCGAGGCCGTAGGAAATCTTGTTGCGGCCGGCGCCGAGACGCAGGAGGTCCGAGAACTCGTACTCGACCCAGAGATCATTGGCGTTGATCCCCTGGCTCGCCTCCAACTGCACCTGGATCAGATAGGTGAAGCGGGGGCTGCCAGCGAACCCGGCGAAAAAAAGGCGAGCGCGCCGGACGTAGAAATTGGAGTAGTCCTCCTGGTTGAAGCGGATCGCCGGGTCGTAGTCGACATAGGTGTATCGTGTCTGCAAGAGCCCGTTGAGCCGCAGGGAGAACCGTCCGTCGGTGGACTCGAGACGGAAACCCTGATCGTAGAACACCCGCAGCGTGTTATTCGGCTTCTCGCCGTCGTCCGCCTTCGCCATCGAAGCAACGGCCACCACCGCGATCGCCACCAGCAACGTCTTCAATTTGCTCATGGGTACCCCCACAGCCTGCACGCGCGAAGTATAAATCACATTTGTGGAAAATTTCACAAGGTCTGGAGCGGGCATTCCGTGGCGGTAGCCCGGTCAATCGACCGCGATCTCCAGGTGCTTGATCTTCTCCCACAGGGTCTTGCGGCTGATCCCGAGCAGCTCCGCGGCGTCGGCGCGCCGGCCCTGGGTGGCCGCCAGGGCGCTGCAAATGGCCTCCACCTCCGCACGCTCGACGGCGGCCTGCATGGACACCACCGGCGTGGGGCCGTCGGCGGCCAGACCCGCCACTGGGCCGCGGATGTTCGGCGGCAGCTCGTCGACGGTCACCATCGGACCGCGGCAGAAGAGCACGGCCCGCTCGATAACGTTGCGGAGTTCACGGACGTTGCCGGGCCAGGTGTGGGTTTCGAGCTTTTCGATCACGTCGTCGGTGAAACCGTCGATCTCGCGCCGCCGGTCGGCGGCGAACTCCTGGAGAAACGCCTCCGCCAGAAGCGGTATGTCCTCGTAACGTTCACGGAGGGGCGGCAGATCGATCGCCACGGTGTTGACCCGGAAGTAGAGGTCCTCGCGGAAGCGGCCGCGGCGGATCTCCTCTTCGAGCGAACGTACCGACGCCGACACGATCCGGACGTCGACATCGATGGGACGGTTGGAGCCGAGCCGTTCGATCTGGCGTTCCTGCAGAACCCGCAGCAGCTTGACCTGGAAGGTCAGGGGCAGTTCGCCGATCTCGTCCAGAAAAAGAGTGCCGCCGCTCGCCGCTTCGAAGCGCCCGATCCGGCGCTCACTGGCGCCCGTGAAGGCCCCTTTCTCATACCCGAAGAGCTCCGATTCGATCAGCGATTCCGGCAGCGATGCGCAACTCACCCGCACATACGGTTTGGTTCGCCGCGGCGAGTTGAAGTGGATCGCCGACGCCACCATTTCCTTGCCGGTCCCGCTCTCACCACTGACGATCACCGAGGCGTCGGAGTCGGCCACCAGGCGAATGAGTTCGAAGACCTCCCGCATGGGCTTCGATTTGCCGATGATGTTGGAGAACGAATACCGCTGTTCGAGCTGCGCCTGGAGGCGGACGTTTTGTTCGCGCAGGATCCGCACCGAACACACGTTGCTGAGACGGACGACCAGCTGCGCCATCGAAAACGGTTTGGCGATGAAATCGGTCGCCCCCTCGCGCATCGCCTCCACCGCCCGGTCGACCGTCCCGTGGGCGGTGATGATGATGACCGTGGTGTCGGGGCTCAACGCCTTGATGCGTTTGAGAAGTTCGATGCCCCCGAGCCGCGGCATCACGAGATCGGAGAGCACGAGATCGTGCTGGTGCTGTTCGAAGAGGGCCGCGCCCTTGACCCCGTCCTCGGCCACATCAACAGCCCACCCCTCTTTGCGCAGGGCGTCGGCCATGGTGATCCGCAGCAACGGCTCGTCCTCGACAATCAGCAGGCGGTGTCCGCAGATCTTCATCACGTCTGTTCCTCGTCCCATTCGCCGGGCATTGCAGCCATGATGACACGGAACGTCGTGCCGCGGCCGACCGTCGATTCGAGCTCGATCTTGCCGCCGTGGGCCGCGACGATGCTGCCGCTGACCGCAAGACCCAACCCCGTGCCCTCGCCAACCTCACGGGTGGTGAAGAACGGGTCGAAGACACGGTCGCGGATCTCGGCGGGAATGCCGTGTCCGGTGTCCCTCACCTCCGCCATCACCTTGCCGCCCCGCACGCGGGTCCTCAGATACAAGGTGCCGCCGTCGCGCATGGCGTCAAGGGCGTTGAGGACCAGGTTGAGAAAGAGCTGCTCCATCTGGAAGTGATCGGCCTCGACCACGGCGGGGTTCGAATCGAAGTCCAGTTTGACCTCGACGCCGTGGGCGCGCAGTTGATAGCTCACCAGCTCCACCACGTGGCGCAGGTTGTGATTGATGGATGTGGGTTCGAGGAGGATCTCGCGCGGCCGGGCGAAATTGAGGAGGTTGGCCACGGTGCGTTCGATGCGCTTGAGACCGTCGGCGATGAGCCGGAGGTAGCGGTCCCGCATCTCGCGGTCATCGGGGTTGTCCACCATGTTCTCGATGCTTGCCAAAACCCCGGCGAGAGGGTTGTTGACCTCGTGGGCGACCCCAGCGGCGAGCGTGCCGACGGCGGCCATCTTCTCGGTGTGGGCGAGCTGGACCCGCTGCAGCTCTTCGCGCTCGCGCGAGGCCTCGAGCTCGTCCATCATGCGATTGAAGACCTCGGCCAGCTCGGCCACCTCGTCGCCGCGCCGGGTCGGCGCGCGCACCGCCAGGTTGCCCTCACCCGCGCGTTTCATCATCTGGTTGAGGTTGAGGATCGGCCGGATCAGGGTCTCCACGTAGAGAGCGGTCATGATCGAGTTGCCGAGCATCAGGATCAGAGCGATCAACGCCGTCTGGCCCGCCACATCGCGGACCTTGCGTTCGATGGGAACGAGTGAAAACCCGACCGCCAGGGCCCCCGCAGAGGCGTCATCCACGTTCAACAGGGTCCGCACCTCGAGCACATCTTCACCATCCACTTCGAGGTCTGCGAACTCCAGCGGCGGCGTCTGCGGGCGATCGGGAGTCAACGCCCGGTCGAAGTGCCGGCCGACCAGTTGCCTGCCGGCGGCGTGGGTCGCGATGCCGCGTCCGTCGGTCACGACGACGTAGCGCATGACGTCCCGGTTGCGGGTCATGATGTCCGAAACGAAGCCATCGATGAGTTCACTCGACCCTCTCTCGAGCTGGCCATGCTCACGATCGAGGTCCGAAATCGTGATCGCCATCGCCTCGGCGAGGCTCCGGCCGCGGCTGACGATCGCCTCGTACAGGGTCCGCCGCTCGTGGATCGTGCCCAGCACCGCCACCAGGGTCATGGTCACCGCGATCAGGGTGTTGGAGTAGAGAAAGAAACGGACGCGAAGACCGAGCTTGATCATCGCGCAGGCAAGGTAGCCGAGATGTTCTCGGCGAGTTCGTCACAGTCCAACCCGTCATCGAGCTCGACGACGTGCTGCCACCCGCGGTCGCGGGCGCGCTCCGCCGTCTCGGCGCCGATGCACCAGCTCATCGACGCGGGCTGCCACCCCCCGTTGCTCCGTTCCTCGTCGAGCCAATCGACTTCAGATCGATCGCTGACCAGGCAACCGGACAGGGGGAGGGCCGCCATCACCACTCGAGACGCCGGGGTCACCGGCATCGGAAGAACCACCGTTTCCGCGCCGCGGTCCTCGAGGACCGCGGCGAGTTTCGAACTCGACGCGGCCATCACGATCCTGAGCCCGGCGAGCGGCAAGGCGCCAAACCAATCGAGGCGATCAGCGTGGCGAACGGTGGGCCCGATGGCGAACAGGGCCGGTGGTTGGAGACCCGCCAGCTCGATGTCGCGCTGGAGATGCTCCACGGTGGAGATCACACGGCGTTGGGCGGCGGTCGTCCCCTGCTCCACCATCGCCGCGGGGGTGGTCGGGTCCATCCCCGCCTCGAGCAATCGCCGCACCACCTGGGGCAAGGCCGTCACCCCCATGTAGCCGACCAGGGTGGCATGTCGGTCCTTCGCCAACAGATCCCAGCGCACCTGGGGACCGTCGTTTTTGACGGCTTCGTGGGCAGTGAGCAGCGTCAACCGGACCGACTCATTGCGATGGGTGGCCGGGATGCCGGCCCAGGCCAGCGCCGCAACTCCGGAGGTCACCCCGGAGACGACCTCGAACGGAATGCCTTCCGCCTCGAGTACCTCGGCCTCCTCGCTTCCGCGGCCGAAGACATAGGGATCTCCGCCCTTCAAACGCACGACCCGTTTTCCTTCTCTGGCCAGGCGAGTGAGGAGGGCGTTGATCTCCTCCTGCGGCATCGGGTGGTTTCCGGCGACCTTGCCGACCGCGTGGAGTTCGACATCAGCACCGAGGTCACAGGGGAGGGCGGGCGCGGCAAGCCGGTCGTAGACGACCGCATCAGCTTCACCCAGACGTTGCCGCGCACGAACGGTCAACAGTCCCGGGCAACCGGGCCCGGCACCGACCAGCGAAACACGGCCCGAGCCCGCCTCCCGACATGCACCCGGTCGCGGGGACGACGCAGGCCGGTGGGCTGCCCGATGGTCGACCGGTGCATGCAGCCATCGGCGCTCCTCGGCCTCGGTCGGGACCCGCGCGGCCAACCGCTCGGCATCGACCGTGGCCTCGAAAAAGCGGTCGAAGATGGCGTTGGCGTCGGACGGGCCGACTTCGAGATTCCGCACCGCCGACCGAAACCGCGAGGCGGCCGCCATCCATTCGGCCCACTCCTCCCCGAGCCGTTTTTCGAACAGACGCCGAAGACGGGAGGTTGCAAACGGCGCCTCGCCGGCCGTAGCGATGGTCAGCTGCAGGGGCCCCCGCCGAACGCGCGCCGGGAGGTGGAACGAGCAGTACTCCGGGTCATCAGCGACGTTGCACCACAGACCCACCTCGTCGGCGTCACGAAAGACCCGGGCATTGACCTCGCGATCGTCGGTTGCCGCAAAGACCAGCGCCCAGTCCCCGACCGCCTCTCCAGAATAGGGTCGAAGCTCGAGATCGACATCCCCTCTCGAGGCCATCACCTGCAACGGTTCCACGACCTCGGGAGATATGACGACGACCCGCGCGCCTTCTTCGACCAGACCCTGGACCTTGCGCAGGGCCACGCCACCCCCACCGACGACCAGAACCCGACGATCTTTGATTTCGAGCGTGACGGGATACATAAAAAGCCCCGAAAATTCAATGGCCACGGCATTCACGCCGCAGTTCCAGGAGTGTAACACCGCCGGTCGTCCCGACTCCAGCGTTACGTCGAAGAAACAGAGAATGATGAAACGGGCCCACCGGGCAAAAGGGGCACGTGGGGAGACCCGGTCCTCATCATTTCGTAATCCCAAATTTGAAATTCGAAATCCGAAATCGCGATGGCTCCCCTTCTCCCTTTCTCCCCTGCCCCGTTTCTTCCCTTCTCCGCTTCTCTCGATCGCAGCGTCCCACAGCGCTTGTCTCAAATCATGGTACCTTGACACCAGGGATCGAAAGGACGGTCCAACAGTATTTGGAATCGAGAGCATGAGCGAACAAACCTGCCAACACTGCGCTCGTTTTGCCGACGACCCCGCCGTGATCGAAAGTGAGATCCCCGGCCTGACGTCCTTTGGTTCCGCCTATTCTTCGGCACGCGGGCACGCCGGAATATGCCGGGAATTCGACCGTTTCATGGACCCCGTGTTGGCACGCGACTGTCCGTCATTCATCAGTCGAACAGTGGATCGTGGACACCCGTCGACCGACCGACCGTCGACGAAATTCCAGTTCCGAAAGAAGGAATGAGAGGACGATTCTCATGACAGGTGGTTCAATGCGCAACCCGCTTCTGGCAGAGGAAGATTGGTGGACGGTCTGGTTCGGCATGGCGATACTGCTCGTTGCCACGGTCCTCGGAGCACTGGCGCTTTCCGGCAGCATCTCGGCCACAGAGGTGCCGAAGATCGGGAAATGGGCATCCAACCCCATGGACGCCTTCTCCATCGCCAAAAAGACCTCGATCGACGTCGAGGATGGCACCACTCTCGCCGGGTTGGCCGATGCCATCAATTCGGCCCAGGCTGAGGCGATCGCCGAAATCGTTGCCGATGGCGGCGGGGCCCGGTTGCGGGTCGCGAACTCGAAGTCCGGCGACGGCCGGACGATCAACGTCGCCGCACAGCTCGCCGGGGGCTCGGTGGAACTGCATTTCGACCGGGTCGGTCCCGAGAGCGGTGGTCTCGGAACCGAGGCCTCCATAACCCAGGTTCTCCCTTCAGCGAATGTCGCAATCGGAGCAGGCAAGCTGACCGTGACGGCTCAACCAGCACGGTCGATCGTACTTCCGCTCATCGGCACCATGATCTTCCTCATACTCCTGACCGTTGTCGGGGTCCGGGTCATGGGTCAGAATGCCACCGGCTACGCTCTGGCCTTTGTGGCGGTCTTCGTCCTGGCAATCCTCTCCTTCGTCGTCGCCAACCAGAAAACGATCAACGCCTACGGCCTGAGCTACGCCGCCTGGGCGCTGCTTCTCGGCCTCCTGGTCTCCAACACCGTCGGCACCCCCGCATGGCTCAAACCGGCGGTCAGGACCGAAATGTACATCAAGGCGGGTCTGGTCCTGCTCGGCGCCGAGATACTGTTCGGCAAGATTCTCAGCATCGGCGTCCCCGGACTCATGGTGGCCTGGCTGGTCACGCCGACCGTGATCATCTTCATGTGGCTGTATGGAACCAGAGTCCTCAAGATCACCAGCAAACCATTGGTGATCATCATTGCGGCCGCAACCTCGGTCTGCGGGGTCTCGGCCGCCATCGCGGTTGCCGCCGCCTCCCGCGCCAAGAAAGAGGAGCTGACCCTCGCGGTCGGGATGACGCTCATCTTCACGGTGCTCATGATGATCTTGATGCCCATGTTCATCGCCTGGATCGATATGGACCCGGTCCTGGGCGGCGCGTGGATGGGCGGCACCATCGACTCCACCGGAGCCGTCGTGGCGGCCGGGGCTTTCCTCGGTCCACGAGCCGAGGCCGTCGCAGCGGTGGTCAAGATGATCCAGAACATTCTGATCGGCGCCGTCGGTTTCTTCGTCGCCCTGTTCTGGATCACCTCGGTCGAACGCGACCCTGATGCTCCGCGCCCCGGTCTCATACAGATCTGGGTCCGGTTTCCGAAGTTCATCGTCGGCTTCGTCGCCGCGTCGCTGTTTTTCTCCTTTGTGCTGGCGCCTCTGTTCGGCTCGCTCTTTCACGGCGACGGTATCAAGCTCGTGGAATCGAGTGTGCTCGATGCGATAACCGACCCCCTCCGGGGCTGGTTCTTCTGTCTCGCTTTCGTTTCGATCGGGTTGGAGTCGAATTTCGCGGACATGGCAAAACAGTTGGAGGGCGGCAAGACGCTTGTTCTTTATATCGTCGGGCAGTCCTTCAACCTGATCCTCACCCTTGCGATGGCCTGGCTGGCGTTTTCGGTGCTGTTCCCGAACGTGATCTGAAAAGCGAGACTCAGGTATCGAGGGCGCGCACGCGCCAGGACACGCCACCGCCGAGGAAACGCGCGGTGCGTCCCTGGTGGTCGAGCCAGCGGACCACCTCCGCCGAACGCGTTCCGTGGGCGCAGACCACAAGCAAAGGCCGCTCGGGGAGATCGGCAAACCGGCTGCGGAGATCGGAGACCTCGATCTCGATCAGATCCTTGGCGGCCAGCGGACGTTCCTCGCGCTCCTCCTCGACGCGCACATCGAGCACGGTCATTGTCCGTAGATCGGTCAAAGGAGACACGGTCTCGATGCCGTCGATCTGGTTCTGGGCCGCCATCGCCAGCACTGCCAAAGGATCGAGCGCCGGCGCGTAGGGCGGCGCGTAAGCGTGCTCGACCGCCGCCAGTTCGTCGACCGTCGCACCCCGCAGAATGAGCTGGGCCGCAACGTCGATCCTCTTGGCGACCTCGCCCTCCTCGCTCACGCCCTGGACACCGAGCACCCGTCCGCGACGCCGGATCGTAGACCAGAGTCGAGGAGAATGAGCTTGGCCTCGGGCCAGTAGTGGGCCCGGTCCTCGGCGCTGATCCACACGCTGCGAACGCCGAGACCATCGCCTCCGAGACGAGCCGCGGTGCAACCGACGGCGGCGACGTTGAGATCGAAGACCTTGACCGCGGTGGCCGCCGCCACCGGACCGAAGGTGTCTTCGCGACCGGCCAGAATGTTGGCCAGGACCCGACCCTGGCGGTTGGCGAGCGAGCCCAGTGGGAGAAATGCCGGACCACCGGAGGCCGCGTGCCGGCACTCGACGCAGTCACCGGCCGCCCACACGTGGGGCACCGAGGTCGCGAGTCTTTCGTCGACCCGGATCGCGCGGCTCGGGCCCAGGGCAACACCGGCGGCGGTCGCCAGCTCGACCCGCGGCACGACGCCCACCGCGACCACGACCGCATCCGCCTCCACCGTGCCGCCCCCGACACGAATCGAAACCCCTTCGTCGGTCGCGGAGATCTCCTCCACCGCCGCGCCGCAACGGACGCTCACCCCATTCTTTTCGAGGTGGCGCGCCACCACCACGCCGAGCTCCGGGTCGAGGATCTCCGGGAGCGGGTGGGCAGCAGCCTCGATCAGGGTCACATCGGCGCCCCACAGGCTGTGGAATGCTTCCGCGAGCTCGCAGCCCACCAGCCCGGCGCCGACCACCGCGACATGGTCGATCTCCCCCCGCATGAGCCCCACCTTGAGGGGCTTGACGTCGTCCCAGACGTGAAAGGCGTGGACGCGCGGGTGTTGGGGCTGGTTGGGGAGCCTTCTCGGCGCGGCGCCGGTGGCGATCACCAGCTCCTCCCACGGCAGTTCCCGGCGTCCATCCGGCCCTTCGATCCTCAGAGTCCGGGCCTCGACGTCAACCGCGGCGGCCCGCCACGGCGCGAGCACCTCGATCCCCTTCACCGCCTCGAAATAGCCCTCGTCACGGTCGGCGCCATAGGGAGTGCGGCGCAGCACACCCAGTTCTTCGATGTCGCCGGAAAGCACATACGGAAGACCACAGGCCCCATAGGAGAAGACCTCGTTGGCCTCCACCACAGTGATCGACCATTCCGGCTGCAACCGCCGCAACCGGCACGCACACCGCAACCCCGCCGCCGAAGCCCCCACAATGACAATTCTCTTGGCTTCCCCACTCATGACGCGCCACCCCTCAAAAAGAGACCCCCGCCCCCGGTGCGTGCCGGGAGGCGGGGGCATGTTCTGTGATGTCATTCAAAATTCAAAACTAAAAACTCAAAACTAAGCCTTCTTGAGCTGCCCCCTCACCTCGAGAGCAATCTTGTAGAGGGCGGTCAGTACCAGCAGGCCTACGGCGTAGATCGCAAAGCTGATCATGAGCTCCGGCGCGGTCGGTGCGTAATGGACCACCTGGCCGAGCGGGTTGGGCACGAAGCCCGCGATCACCATGCCGAGGCCCTTGTCGATCCACAACGAGAAGACCACCGCCACGCAGCCGAAGAGCAGCCAACTGTGGTTGTTCCGCGTCTTCGGGTTGATGAGCACGATCAGCGCGATGACGGCGAGAATTGAGGAAAGCCACATCCACGGGGCGAGAGTGTTCTCACCCTCGAGACCCATGAAGAGGAACTGAAAATGGCTGACGTGTTCCGGGATGTTGCTGTAGAGGGCGGTAAAGACCTCCATGAGCACGAAAAAGACGTTGATCGCCATCGCGTAGGTCACGATCTTCGCCAGGGTGTCGATGGCCTGCCGGCCTGCATCGAAGGTCGAGACTTTGCGGACGAAGAATGCGAGAAGGATGAGGATCGCCGGACCGGCCGCAAAGGCCGACGCGAGGAAGCGCGGCGCGAGAATCGCGGTCAACCAGAAGGGCCGGGCCGCAAGCCCGGAGTACAGGAAGGCGGTGACCGTGTGGATGGAGACCGCCCACGGGATCGAAAGAAGGATGATCGGTTTGAGCCACTTCGGCGGCGGCTCCTCGCGCCGTTCCGCCGACAGGGTGAAGGTGCTGATGACGACGTTCAAGAGCAGATAGCCGCTGAGTGCGACGGTGTCCCAGAACATCATCGAGCGCGGCGACGGGTGGAGAAAGACGTTGAGGATCCGATTCGGCATGCCCATGTCGACAAAGATGAAGAGCATGCACATGATGACCGCCGGAATGGCGAGAAACTCGCCGAGGATGGTCATCTTGCCGAACGCCTTGTAGTTGTGGAGGTAGTAGGGCAGGACGACCATCACCGCCGATGCCGCGACACCGACCAAGAAGGTGAACTGCGCGATATAGAAGCCCCAGACAACGTCGCGGCTCAGACCCGTGATGGTCAGACCTTCGGAGAACTGCCAGAACCAGCAGGCGACGCCGCCGCCGATCACCACCAGGAGACCGAAGATCCACGACCAGTACGTTCTGCCGCCTGAGAGTGCCTTCTCAAGCATGGCCACCCTCCTCTCCCTCAAAGACCACGGCCGCCGGAGCGATCTCCATCAGCGTTCGCGGGTCTTCGACGATGTAATACACCTCCGGCTGGGTCCCCAGACCCGCCTTGCGCCGGATGGCGAGATGCTCCGCGAGCAACTGGCGAACCTCCGACTCGGGGTCGTTGAGGTCGCCGAACACGATCTCTTTGTTCTCGCACACTTCGACGCAGGCCGGTTGCTCGCCGCGCGCCAGGCGCTCATCGCAGAAGGTGCACTTTTCGACCACGCCGCGCATCCGGGTCGGATAGGCCTCCGGTCCGAGGCCCGCCAGATTGGGAGCGCTCCGGGGGTCCTTCCAGTTGAAACTGCGCGATCCATACGGGCAGGCGACGACGCAGTAGCGACATCCGATGCAACGGTGCCAGTCCATCATCACGACACCGTCGGTGGCGCGTTTCCACGTCGCCTGTGTTGGACACACGCGCGTGCATGGCGGGTTGTCGCAGTGGTTGCACATCAAAAGGGTCGGTTTGCCCTTGAGATCAGAACGGACGTAGTGGAACTCCTGTGAGTGGAAGGCGGTTTCGAAGTCCTCCGTCCAGATCCACTTGACCTCGTTTTTGGGGTCGTCACCGAAATCGGGGACGCTGTGCGCCGAGTGACACGCATCGACGCACTTTTGCAGGAGTTCGTCGTCTTTCGAGAACTTACGGAGATCCACAACCATCCCCAGGCGCTTGCCTTCGGTCGCCGGGGGCTCATGCTCTCCGGTCGGAGATGCGGTTGTGGTCACCGCCGCGGAACCCGCCACGCCCACCGCGGAGAGGCCCGCAAACTTGAGGAATCCTCGTCTGCTGCTCTTCATCACTGGGCCTCCTCGGGTACCAGGTGGCAGGACCAACAATAGGGTTGGACCGCCGTATAGGTGTGGCAGGAATCGCAGAACCGGCTCTTGTTGGAGTGACAATCGAGGCACGTGTTCTGCAGGCTCATCTCGTATTCTTTGCCGGTGAGCTGGCTGAGGTAGATGCGTTGGTCGTCACGAACCACTGAATCGCGCCACTGGTTGAGAAGGTCCATGTGGTTGGCGCGCATGTAGTCGGTGGCCTCGACGCACTGCGTGGCGCCGTTCGGCGGCATTTGCAGTTCCGGCTCATCGGCCGGCGCAGCGCTGATCTGGTTGTACCACAGGGGCGACGTCGCGAGGACCGCAAAGACGGCGAGGCCGGCGACGATCTTGCTGGCGTCATACATCTTCATGCTCCTCCTTTTCCGGCACTAGGGGTTCGCCGCGGAGATCGGTGGTGCGGTCGTTCTCGCCTTCCATGATCAGCGCGTTGCCCACCAGTTCGTGAATCCCGCTGACATCAACCCCGGGGGCCCAGTACTCGACCAGGGGCGGCAGGGTCGCGCGGTCGATGGCGCAGATGCAGGACAACCGGTTGACGTCGTTGTGATCGCGCACCCACTTGACGGCGTTGCCTCGCGGCAGGCCGCCCCGCAGGCGCATTTCCATGTTCTCGTCGTTGCCGAGACCGGCGCCGCCGGCGCAGCAGAAGGTGTTCTCGCGAATCGTGTTCTCCGGCATGTCGATGAAGTTGTTGCACACGGCGTTGAGCACGTAGCGCGGTTCGTCGAGCAGACCCACGGCGCGGGCAGGGTTGCACGAGTCGTGGAAGGTCACCCGGAAGCGGTCGTTGCGGCTCTTGTCCAACTTGAGCTTGTTGTTCCGGATCAGGTCCGACGTGAACTCGCAGATGTGGACCATCTTGGTGGAAGCCGCGTTATTGAAGACCGTCCCGGTAAACGGCGACTTGGGAACCTCGAGGAAGTCCGCCGGACCGTTCATGGTGTCCATGTACTGGTGCATGACCCTCCACATGTGGCCGCACTCGCCGCCGAGGATCCACTTGACCCCCAGACGCTTGGCCTCGTGGTAGATCTTCCAGTTGAGCTTCTTCATGTTGTCGGCGCCGCTGAAGAGGCCGAAATTGCCGCCGTCGGAGGCGTAGGAGCTCAGGGTGTAGTCGAGACCGATGTGCTCAAAGAGCATGAGGTAGCCGACAAAGGTGTAGGTGCCGGGGTCGGCGAAGTAGTCCGCCGACGGAATCACGAACAGGACCTCCGCCCCCTTGCGGTTGATCGGCGGTTCGATGTGGAGCCCCGTGACGTCCTCGAGCTCGTCGCACAGAAACTCCACGTTGTCCTTGTAGGTATGGGGCTGGATACCGAGGTGGTTGCCGGTGCGGCTGCAGTTGGCCACCGGCTCCATGATCCAGTTGATATTGAGCCCGATCAGGTTCATCAACTCGCGGGCCGCCATCGTGATTTCTGCCGTATCGATGCCGTAGGGGCAGTAAACGCTGCACCTGCGGCACTCGGTGCACTGGTAGAAGTAGTAGTACCACTCCTTGAGCACCTGCTCGTTGAGCTCGCGGCCTCCCGCGATGGCGCCGAGGATCCTGCCGACCGCGGTGAAGTCCTGCCGGTAGATGGAGCGCATCAGCTCGGCGCGCAGGACCGGCATGTTTTTGGGGTCGCCGGATCCGATGAAGAAATGGCACTTGTCCGCGCACGCTCCGCAGCGCACGCAGATGTCCATGAAGACCTTCAATGACCGGTACTTCTTGAGAAGTTCGGAGAACCCCTCGTGGATGATCTGCTTCCAGTTCTCGGGGAGCTTCCAGTCGGCGTCGGTCGGCGACCACTCCCGAGGGTTCGGCATTCCCATGTATTTCAAGTTCTTCTCGGCCGCAGGGTAGGACCAGGTCCCGCGCCGCGCCTCGAAGTCGACATCGGGGTTCATCCAGTTTCTACGCGGTGGAGCGAGGTCGATTTGAATCAGTTCTTGGGGCGTCTTTTCCGCCATGGCTCACTCCTTCTCCAAGGCGTAGCCGGACGCCTTCATCTTGTCGCGGAACTCGTCTTCCCACGCCGCGTAGGAGTGCCCCTGAATATCCGGATTCCACGGGTTGACGTGGCGCCGGGCGCGGTTGTTGTTGGCGAGGTTTCGCGTCGGGCTCAAGAAAACGCCCGGTGCGTGCAGGAGCTTGGAGAACGGGAAGTAGATCAACAGGGCGCTGACCAGAAAGACGTGGACGAAGTACCACATGCCCACCCCGACGGGCGGCACCATCTGGAACGACGCCCACCCGGCGATCGCCGCTTTGACCTGCGCCACGTCGACCTTTTCAACGTGCCGCATCAGGAATCCGCTGATCCCGATACCGAGCAGCAGGTACAGAGCGAAGAAGTCCGAGGGCAGTGAGATGTAGCGCACCTTGCCGTCGAAGAGCCGCCGCAGCAGCAGGTACACGAGCCCCGCCGCCATGACGAAGGTCGAGATGTAGAAGACCGGCAGACCGACCTGGAAGAAACCGTCAAAGTCCTGCAGGTATTCGACCCACACCGGCACCGGTTCGATAAAGAAACGAAAGTGGCGGAGAACGACGATCAGCATCGCCCAGTGGAACGCCATGGCGGCGGCCCACAGGGTCTTGTCGGCGATGTAGTTCACCTTCTCCTTGTCCGCCAGCAACTCGACCCGGTGGTTGCGGAACAACGAACGGAAGAACAGGACCTCGAGCGCCATGCGCCCGAGGACACCGGGCAGACCGCTCGGTGATTCGAGTTCGTTGTTGCGGATCCACGGCAGGGACTTGGCCTGACCGCAGGTCGTCGGGATCCGGAACGCCACGGGCGACTGCGCCCACCGGATGACCCGGTAGATGATTCCACCGAGAAACACGGCGAATGCGATCCCCGGGAGGATGACGCCGAGCCCGATACGAAGGCTCTCCCCGCCACCCGCTCCGGCCGCAGCCAGCAGTGCCAGAACGGCTACCGCGATGAGTGATATCAACGCTCCCATGCGTCCAATCCCTCCTTTCTCTCGCTCAGCGGGGCCGGGAGACCCACCTCATTCGGATGCGATCTCCGATTCTCGAGCCCGCTGTTCGCGCCACGCCTGCATTCTTTCGAGAATCCCCAATGACTGGTTGCGGATCTCCTCGGCGCGGATTGACCACAGTTGTTCGCGACAACTCATGTAGATCTCGAAGGCAACCAAGGCGAGGCGGTCGATGGTGCGGTCGAACTCCTCCGGGACCCCGGATCCGTTCGCAACCAGGTCGCGAACGATCGTCTTGAGGTCGAAAATGAAACCGACGGCGGCGGCGGGGGTGAATTCCTGCACCGCACGCACCCGGATCACGAGATCCAGAGCCTGCCGAAGATCGTCGGGATCGGCGCCGGCGACGACTCCGTCGACGATGTCCGCCAGACCCTCTCTGAGACTCGCACCGACCGGGTTTGCGAACCTGTTCGGTTGCTCTTTGAGGAATGCGGCGGTCTGGTCCGGGTAGGCGTTGATCACCGACTCGATCCAACGATCGAGCACCGCCTGCCGGCGTTTTCCCAGCTCTTCGACAAACATGCCAAGCCCCCTGTGCCTCTCGAGGCTGCAATACCGCCCCCGTCAAAGACGGGGGCGGCAGCGGTCGATCGGATCAGACGCAGCCGGTCGGTTTCGGGAGTCCTGCAACCTTGCAGGCGCCCTTGGCAGGTCCCGACGGGAAGAGCTCGTAGATCTCCTTGAGCTGGAAGCCGGTCTGCTTGCAGAGCTTGCGAATCATCGGCGCGACACCGAACTGCAGGTAATATTCGCGCAGGTAGTTGACGACTTTCCAGTGGTTCTCGGTGAGGTCATTTACGCCCTCGGTGGTGCCGAGTGCCGCCGCGACCTCCTCGTTCCACGCCTCCGGTTCCTGCATGAAACCGTCTTCGTCGACTTCCACGGAGATATTTCCCATTGCGAATGTAGCCATCTCAGTCCTCCTTTGGTTTGTCCGGGGCCTGGGCCCCGCTGATCTCGATCAAAGTGACGTTCTGCTCTTTTGACTGTTTGAGGTGGGCCTTTTCCATGGCCTTGACGAAGTCCGGGGGCGGCCGGTGACCGAGCTCGAGGGCGCGGCCGAAGTGGCGCTCGGCGGCGCCGAGATTGTCCTGCGCCAGATAGCCCACGGCCGTGTAGTAGTGGGCCTCGGCGTGATCGCGTTCGAGTTCGAGCACCCGCTCGTTGCAGCGCACGAGGTTTTCCGGGTCGTTGAGATACAGGTAGGCCTGCCCCATGTTGTAGTGAATGATCGGGAGGTCGTCCTGCAGCCGGGCAGCTTCCTGGGTGGCTTCGAGACACCCCTGGAACTCCCACCGCATGAGCCGGACCCCACCGAGGTTGATCCACGCCTGCACCATCGAAGGATCCAGCTCGAGGGCCTTCAAATAGGACTCTTCGGCCTGCTTCACACGCCCTGACACCGTGTAGGCGAGAGCCAGGTTGAAGTGGGCCGTTGCCTTTTCCGGGTGTTCCTCGACATCGGCTAAACAGCGCTCCATCCGGTGGCGCTGGCTTTCATACTCCATTCGCACCCTCCCCGTTCACGGCAAGCAGAAGGTCGAGACACGCCTGCTCTCCGGCGTCTTCCGTGTGTTCGATCTGCAAGAGCTGTTCGCGAACCTCCGCGACCAGTTGGGGCGCGCTTTCGGCGATCCGGCACAAGGCTCTCAGAATGCCGGGCCGCAGGCCGTCGTCCCACAGGTAGGAGGTCATGGGCCCGACAAACGGGGCCACCACTTCAGGGCTCCGGAAGCCGATTTCGCCGATCACCGGCAGCATGGGGGCGCCGTTCATGGCCGACTCGTCGTTGAGCGCCCACAGCGCCCGGCGCAGGATTTCTCTCCCAAGCTCCGGACGGGTCGCGGCTGCAGAGCCAAGCGCCTCGGCGGCAGACTCGCGGACCCGTTGTTCGGCATCCCAGAGTCGACCCTGCAGATAGCGGATGGCACTCGGTTGCTCGAGAACCAGCTGTTCGAGCCCCGCAGAGTCACCACGGTGGAGCATCTCCGTCACCATCTTCTTCAGCCGCATGCCGCAGTCGACCTACCGCGCTCGTCGGCGTACTGCGCCGCGAGCGAGAGAAAGCCGTCCGCCCAGTTCGGGGTCGCCCCCGCGTGGAGATGAAGGTAGGAGGCAAAGACCCTCCCGCGAGTGATTCCGTCGCGCTCACGACCGATGCCGGTGCCCCGCTCGACGCGCAGCACGCCGCGTTCGAGGTCACTGCCTGCGATCACCTTCGAGTAGTGAAACTCGTGGCCCACCAGACGGGTGCCGGCGGGAAAGAACGGGTTGTCGCGATCGGCCACAGCCACCTCGTAGCCGTGTCCCTGCGGCGTGCGCCGCTGCTCCACCACGAGATCGAGAACGCCTGCCATGGGGTGTGCGACCCCGTTGACCACCAATTCCCGCGCCAGGTACATCAGCCCGGCACACTCGGCGAAGACCGGCATGCCGGATTCCACCCGATCGCGAATACTGGCGACGAAGGTGGTGTTGGCGCCCAACCGCGCCGCGTGCACCTCGGGAAAGCCGCCGCCGATATAGAGACCATCCACCGCCGGAAGCTCCGTCGCCACAGCGGGATCTACCGGAATGAGAGAGACCCCGGCGGCCCTCAGGAGCTCCAGGTTCTCAGGGTAATAAAAGCTGAAGGCCTCGCCTTCGAGATAGGCGATGGTGACCGGGAACTGGTGCGCCGTGGTGTGCGCCGGTTGCAGATCGAGCTCCGGCGCCCATTGTGCCGCCGCCAGCAGCCTGTCGATATCCACGCCCTCGACCACCGCTTTGGCCGCCCTCTCCACGGTCGCGTCGGGGTCGGGATGTTCGGCGGTGGTCACCAGACCGAGATGACGCCCCGGCAACGGGTCGTCACCCTTGAGGCGGCGAATCGCGCCGAGCACCGGAGTCCCGGCCTTGCCTGCCACCGCCTCGCGAACGATGTTCTCGTGCCGGCCGCAGCCGACCCGGTTGAGGATCACGCCCGCGAGGTCGACTTCCGGATCCAGGGCCCTGCAACCGAGGACCAGGGCAGCGGCAGTCCGGGTCATCTTGGTGCAATCGAGGACCAGCACGACCGGCGCCGCAAGACGCCGGGCGAGCATCGCCGTAGAGTGGCTGCCCTCCACGTCAACTCCGTCGAACAGACCCCGGTTGCCTTCGACCAGAATGATGTCGGCGTCAGAAGCCGCGGCCACCAACGCCCCCGCCATCGCCTCGTCCGACATCAGGAAGGTGTCGAGGTTCCGGCAGGTGTTGCGAGCCGCCAGGCCCAGCCAGGCGGCGTCGATATAGTCGGGCCCCTTCTTGAATGGGTGGACCTTGAGTCCGCGGTCCGCCAGGGCCCGGGCAAGACCCAGACTGACCAGGGTCTTGCCGCTGTCGCCGGCGAGACCGGCGATCACGAGCCGTGGGACCTTGACACGCATCAGGAACTACCGACCCCGCTCTCACTGCCCGATGATGAAGCCGCAGGGACACTCTTCCCAGCACTTCTTGCACCCGTCGCACATCTCCATCTTCTTGATTTCGAAGAAATGTCCGAGCGACGGCTCTTTGACCTTGCCAAAGACGCTGTTTTGACAGTACATCCAACAGTTTTCACAACCGAAGCACTTGCCGCAGCTCAGGCAACGATCGATCTCCGTCAGAGCGTCTTCGGCCAACAGACCGAGATCCACTTCGTCGAAGGGGTTTGCGAGCCTGTCCGCGGGTTCCTTGACCTGGCGTTGCGTACGATCGACCGGCGGGTACCAGTCCAGTTTGAGCTTGTCTGCACGGATCATTTCGCCCTTTTTTTCGGCCTTCGGCGTGGCGCCCTGAAGGTGGGCGTGAATCGCCAGAGCCGCCGTGCGGGCCTGACCGATCGAGGTCGTGGCGATCCCGAGGTTGATGTTGTCGCCGCCGGTCCACACGCCGTCGATTCCGGTGAATCCCCAGTCGTCGCCGTTGAGCCAGCCGTCGCCGAGCTCTGCTGACTTCATCGCAGCGACATCGGGCTTCTGGCTGACTGCGGTGATGACGGTCGCCACCTCGATCTCGTAGGTGTCGCCCTCGATGGGCACCGGGCGCCGCCGCCCCGAAGCATCGGGCTCACCGAGTTCCATCCGCTGCACCACCATGCCGCGCACCTTGCCTTCGTCGTCGCGCAGGACCTCGAGGGGTGCCGCGAGAAACTCGATCGTGATGTCCTCCTCGAGCGCCTCTTCGATCTCGCGCTCGATGGCCGGCATCTCGGTCCGGGTGCGGCGGTAGAGGATGGTGACCTCGGCGCCCATTTTGGAAGCCATCGAAGCGGCATCCGCGCCGAGACGTTTCGAAACGCGAGCCGCATCGATGGCGGTGTCGCCGCCGCCGATGACGACCACCTTACCCCCGAGCTCGACCTTCTTGCCCGAGTTGGCGTGGTTGAGGAACTCGGTGCCGGTCCAGATACCAGGGCCGTCTTCGCCCGGGATCCCCAGGTTTTTCCCCTGGTGCGCGCCGATGGCGATGTAGACCGCATCGTACCCGGAGCGGATCTCGTCAAAGGTGATGTCTTTGCCGATCTTGGTGTCGCATTTGAGCTCCACCCCGAGGTCGACGATGCGCTGAATCTCGGCGTCGATGATCTCGCGCGGCAACCGGTAGACGGGGATTCCGTAGCGCAGCATGCCGCCGGCCTTCGGGAGGCCTTCGAAAACGGTCACTTTGTATCCCCGCCGGGCGAGCTGATATGCGCAGGACAGACCGGAGGGCCCGCCACCGATGACGGCGACCTTCTGGTCCTTGGCAGTTTCACCCGCAATGGGCTCCGCCTTGAGGCCGTGGTCGATGGCATAGTCGCCGATGAAGCGCTCGATCGAGTTGATGCCCACCGGACCGTCCTTCTGGCCACGGTTGCAACCCGTTTCACATGGGTGGGGGCACACGCGGCCCATCACCGATGGGAAGGGGTTGGTCTCCATCTCGATGCGCCACGCCTGTTCACAGGCCTCGTCGAGGCTCAGGCCCAGCTTCTCGCGCAGGCTGATGACGGTGAGCCAACCGCGGATGTCGTTACCGCTCGGGCAGTTGCCCGTGCACGGTGGCAGGCTCTCGACGTAGACCGGCCTCAGTGACGAGATGCTCGAGCCGCCGCCACCGCTGGCGCCGCTCATCCGCGACTTCATCTTGCTCGATTGGTCCTTGTCCTTCTTCTTCAGCAGACCCATTTATCGCCTCCTCAATACCGCCGTGGTCCGCGCTCAGGAGAGCTTCGCCATGTGCTTTTTGAAATCTTCCAGTTCGCCGAGAATCCCGTCGTGCTTCTCCTCGTCGGTGAGGAGATAACCAAGCAGGATCCTGTGCATCGGCTCGGTCGTCTGCTCCATGAGCTCTTTGGCGAGTTTGATGGTCTGACGTTCGAGCTCGTCGTGGGCCTCGATCTGGCCCCACACCTCGGCCAACTCGTCAGGAGACAACGAGATGGGAGTCTTGGTGAGGCTGTCGATCAGGAACTGCTGCACCCGGTGGTGCTGGACCGAGTCGTTGCGAATGATCTCCATGATCTGGCGGATCAGGAGATTGTCGGTCTTTTCCATGATCTGGGCTGTGGTTTCGATCGCGTCACGCTCGATGCCCTGCCACTGGCGCAAGACGTCGATCGTGAATTTCTGCCGCTCAGGGCCCGAGGGCTTCTTCTTGGCCATTGATGTCCTCCGTGTCGGGTAGCGCCTGAAAAACGCCTCCCGGGGCGATGCCCCGGGAGGCGATCAGCGCTCAGTCTTCTGGAAGCGTCACGTAGCTGCCGCCGGCGTACTTGTAGGTGCAGCGGCCGGAGTCGATGAGCTGGCGCAGAGCCAGTTTGCACATCTTCTTGTCCACCGCATCCTCACCGAAGTCGTCGATCATCGCCTTGGTGACGTCCATGGGTTTCAGGTTCTTCTTGCCATAGGTCGACTTGACCAGGTCGTACATGGCATCTGCGATCTGTTCGATCGTGACCTCAGCCATGATCTCCTCCTAGTGGCGCAGTTGCGCCGTCCTGGTGAAGGTCTCGCCGGCGTGTTTGAAGTCGTCGATGTGGTACTTGGTGAACTCGAGTTCGTTGAGTTCGAACCACTTCGGCCACCCGATCCGCTCGATCCACTCGCCCATGCGCTCGTGCTTGCGCGCATTTTCGGCGTAGACATTCACGATCTTGGTAACTGCGTCGACCACTTCCGGCCAGCGCGGCGGGTTGTTGGGGATGAAGGGAATCGCCAGTTTCGAGAACTTCGGGGTCGAACGCGCGTTGGAGACCTTGCCGCCGACCCAGATCGAGATACCGTCGGTCTTGGCGTTGTTGATCTTCACCGCCGGGCACACCGTGTAGCAGTTGCCGCAGTACATGCACTGCTCCTCGACGATCTCGATGGACTGCACGCCGTCGACGGTCGCCGGTCGGATGGCGCCGGTCGGGCAGGAGGCCACGAGGGTCGGGATCTCGCACATCTTGGGCAGGTCTTTGTGGTCGATCACCGGCGCCCGGGTGTGGACGCCGAGGACCGCGATGTCGGAGCAGTGAACGGCGCCGCACATGTTGAGGCAGCAGGCGTAGGCCAGCCGCAGCTTGCCCGGCAGGTCCATGTTGTTGAAGCGCGGCATGAGTTCGTCCATCAGCGACTTGACCACGCCGGAAGCATCCGACGCCGACGAGTGGCAGTGGACCCAGCCCTGGGTGTGGACCGGGTTCGAGATGGCGTTGCCCATCCCACCGATCGGGTAGCCGAGAGCTTCGACTTCCTTGACCAACGGATCGACATTGGCCTCTTCGCTGATCAGGAACTCAACGTTGTTGCGGCTGGTAAACCGCAGGTAGCCGCCGCAGTACTTGTCGGCGATGTCGCAGAACTCACGAATCGAGGTGATCGCGAGCAGTCTCGGCGAGGCGGCGCGAACGGTGAACAGCTTGTCGCCGCTCTCGCCCACGTGCACCATCACGCCGGGGCGCAGGATCTCGTGGTAGTCCCATTTGCCGTAGTTGGCCTTGATGACCGGCGGGAGGAACTGTTCGTAATGTGGGGGTCCAATGTCAGTGATGCGTTCTTCAGCCATTTCTTCCTCCCTTCCTATTCCGCGTCTTCGAAGATTTCGTCGCCGAAGAAGATGTACGGGTTGGAGCGCGGCGCCATCACCATCTCGGGGACCGGGTCGAGCCCGATCTCCTCGAGGAAGTTGGACAGACCGACGCGCTGGATGAACTCGCCCGTACGCTCGCGGGCTTTGCCGTGCTCGCCCCAGAGGTCCCAGATGGCCTCGGTGAGCTCTTTGAGGTCCTCATAGTCGTCCTTCGGATCCATCTCGAGGAAGGGAACGAAGACCGAACACAAGAGGGCGCCGCCGACGATCGGGGCCTTGCCGCCGATGAGGATGGTCGCGCCGCGGTCCTTGCCGGGTTTGAGCGCCTTCGGCATGACGTTGATGCAGTGCATGCAGCGGACGCAGTTGGCGTTGTCGATGTCGAGGCTCTTGCCGTCCCACTCCACACACTTGGTGGGGCAGAGGTCGCAGATCTCCGACTGGACGTCGACGCCGTTCTTGGCGTACTCCGCAACCTTGGCCTGATTGACCTGGATGTCGTCGCGCCAGGTCCCGATCACGGAGCAGTCGGAACGTGCGATCGAGGCCACACAGTCATTCGGGCAGCCGGCGAACTTGAATTTGTACTTGTAGGGGAAGAACGGGCGGTGGAGCTCGTCCTGCCAGTTCTGGGTGATGTTGTAGCAGGCGTCGAGGGTGTCGTAGCAGGCCCACTCGCAGCGGGCGGGTCCGCAGCAGCAACTCGGCGTCCGCATGTTGGAGCCCGAACCGCCGAGGTCCCAACCGGCCTTGGTGAGGTCGGCGAACAGAGGCTCGATAGCTTCGGTGGTCGAGCCGAGGAACACGATGTCGCCGGTGGAGCCGTGCATGTTGGTCAGACCCGATCCGTGCTTGTCCCAGATGTCGCACAGGGTGCGCAGGGCATCGGTCGTGTAAAACCACCCTGACGGCTGGTTCACCCGGTGGGTGTGGAACTCGGCCACGTTCGGAAACTCGTCGGCGAGGTCCGAGTAGCGCCCGATCACGCCTCCGCCATACCCCATCACCCCGACCAGTCCGCCATGCTTCCAGTGGCTGATGTGCTCTTCATAAGAGCGCTCCAGCTGGCTCATGGCGTCCTTGACCATCGGTTTATGGGCCTCCTTCTTGAACTCCTTGACGAAACTCGGCCAGGGACCTGTTTCGAGTTCGTCAATTAGCGGCGTCGATGACTTCTTCTCTGCTGTCATGGCCACTCCTTTCTAAATTGTTTGCAATGCTGAGTTCGGCGCGACGACTGGTGCCCTCATCGTCCGTCCCTCCATCAGCGATCTGATGTTCGACCAGAACCTGGAGAACACCACCGTCGACAAGAAAAACCCGACCGGCACGTTCACCGCCACGCCGACGGAGAACGCCCAGAACGGTTTGAAACCAGGGTCAAGAGACCGGTATATCGCGTGGAGAGACCGAGCCACATTGTCCGGAGCTGCTCGGTTTTCCAGAGATTTTGGAATTCGTTCCGCAACGCCGCGCCTCCCCCTCAACAGACACTGAACCGGTTGCTCACAGTGCAACCCGTGTGCCAGAGAGACGTCTCGTGAAAAATTCCACAAACCACTGACGGGATGCGACTTTTTCACTCCAGACAGGAATTTTCGGGTGTCGCGGCGCTCCCGACGTTACCGATGCGTAACAGAAGCGTGTGGTTGCGTTCGCGCTCGTTCCCTACCGGGAGCTGCCGGCCGGTCCACTTCACAGCTCTCGGGGGTCACGGCAGGCGGCTTCGACCATCCGTTTCCGGAGCGTCAATGCCGAGGTCCCGCATCTTCCGGTACAGCGTGCTGGGATGGATGCCGAGTTCCTTGGCCGCAGCCTTGCGATTGCCGAGATGGCGCCGCAGGGCATCCTCGATATGGAGGCGTTCCATTGCTTGGAGCGTCATCCCCGCAGCCGATGCCAGATCGGCCGCACCCAACCCGCGGACCAGCTCCGGCGGCAGATGCTGGAGCTCGATGACGCTGGACCTGCACAGGACGAATGCGTGCTCGATGATGTTCTCCAACTCGCGCGCGTTGCCGGGATAGTCGTGGCCCATGAGCAGGGCCATCACCTCGTCGGAAACGCCGACCACGTCCTTGCCCTGCAGACGGTTGAATCTGCCGATGAAATGTTCGATCAACAACGGGATGTCATCGCGCCGCTCGACCAGGGTAGCGGCAGCTTGAGGCGAATCACGTTGATTCGATAGAAGAGGTCTTCCCGAAATGACCCTTGCTCGACCAGCTTCGCAAGATCGCGATGGGTCGCTGCCACGATACGGACATCTGTGGAGAGAGGTTCGACCGAGCCGAGCGGTTCGTACTGGTGTTCCTGGAGAACCCGCAGCAGACGCATCTGCATGGCCGGAGAGATGTCGCCGATCTCGTCGAGAAAGAGGGTCCCTCCCTCCGCATGGGCGAACCGCCCGACCTTGTCTGTCCGCGCGTCGGTGAAAGCGCCGGCCTTGTGGCCGAAGAGCTCGGACTCGAGCAGGGTATCGGGCAAGGCGCCGCAGTTGATGGCCACGAACCGTTCGCCGCTGCGCGGTGAGAGATCGTGGATGGCCCTCGCAAAAAGTTCTTTTCCGGTTCCGCTCGCGCCGTGGATCACAACGGTGCTGTCGCTGGCGGCAATCGCCGGCAGGATGCCGAACAGATCTCGCATCGCCCGGCTGCGACCGATGATGTCGCGGAGTGAGAAACGTCCTTCGAGCTCCCGGCGAAGCTCCTCCACCTGACTGAGATCGCGGAAGGTCTCGACCCCGCCGATGAACTGCCCGGCGTCGTCACGCAGGACCGTCGTCGAGATTCTGATTGGAACCTTGCGGCCCTTGTCGTCGATGATAAAGGCCCCGCGGTTGAACACCGGTTCGCCGGTTTCGAGGGTGTGGCGGAGCGCGCAGCCGCCCTCGCAGATGCTCGCGTGGAACACATCGCAGCAGCGCCGGCCGATCGCCTGCTGGCGGGGAACGCCCGTAATGCGCTCCGCAGAACTGTTGAAGTAGGAGATGCGCCACTCGTGGTCAACGGTGAACACACCATCAGCGACGCTGTCGAGAATCGTCTGACTGATGCCCGGTTCGCCGGATTTCACCGCATCACTCCTCGTCTCGAAAGTACTGCCCCGCCACCCAATGTCAAGCGCGGCGGCGACGCCCGTCCGAATATGACATACTGAGCGCCGTGCCGGAGCGGCGGCTTGGTGGAGACGTGTCAAGAGAAACCATCACACCTGCCAGCGAATCAGCGGTCGTTCGAAGCGCCCCCAATCGGACGGACCGGGTCAGAGAGACGCCGGAACGAGATGAAATCCCGGGGGCCGATAACGGAACTGCAGTCAAACAGCCCAACAACGGTCGGCGAACCATCGCCGAGGCCGTATCGGCATCGGTCCTGTTGGCCGTAGCCGCCACCGGGGCTGCCTCGCTCGGGTCTCCGCTGGCAGCCGGCGCCGCCGTGTTATTCCTGTCGGCAGTTCTGGGCCTGGCGGTTGTCGTGCGACGCAACCATCGCCGTTCGCAGCATCCGGTCGCCGCCCTGCGTCGAGAACTCGATCAGACACGGCGGGATTACGGGCAACTGTTCGCAGCAGTCCCGTGCTTCATCTGCGTGCTCAACCGCGACCACCATGTGATCGAGGCCAATGCTCTCTATCGTGAATCGTTCGATGTCAGCGACCGCCGGCTGTGCTACGAAATCTGCAAGATGCGCACCGCGAAGTGCGTGAACTGCATAGTGGATCAGACCTATGAGGACGGGCAGATTCACTCCAGCGAGGAGACCCTGATCACCCACGATGGACGCCGCATCAACGTCGTCGTGCACACGCGACCGGTTTTCAACGACGACGGCGAGATTGCGTCCGTAATGGAGGTCTTCACCGACGTCACCGAGGTCAAACGGCTGCAGCGGCAGCTCGCACTGACCGGCCGCGCAGTGGCAGGCATGGCGCACCGGGTCAAGAACATCCTCATGGGGCTCGAGGGCGGCATCTTCATCGTCAACGACGCCCTCGAGAGCAATGACCGCCCCGCCATCGACCAGGGCTGGGAAATGGTGGAGCGCAACGTAGGTCTGGTAACCGGCATCGTCAAGGATCTCCTGTTCTGCTCGAAAGACCGCGAGCCCTCCTTCGAAACCGGAGTCTGCCCGCACGACATCGTGAGAGAGGTCCGCGACCTCTACGCCGCGCGGATGTCGGACGAAGACGTCGAGATCCAAACCGAACTCAGTGAGCCGCCCCACCGCGGCACCTTCGACCCCGACGCCATTCACAATCTGCTCTGCAACCTGGTGGCCAACGCCATCGATGCCTGCCGCTTTGATCCCTGCCCGGACAAACCGAATCACACAGTGGTCATCCGGTGCCTCGCCAACGGCGACGGGGCGACCGTTTTCGAAGTCGAGGATGACGGCGCCGGCATCCCGGAGGACCTGAGCCACCGGGTATTTCAGGAGTTCTTCTCGTCCAAAGGGAGCGAGGGAACGGGCATCGGTCTGCTGGTGGTGCAGAAGGTGGCAGAGGAGCACGGTGGCAGAGTCACCTTCGAGTCGCGCCCCGGCCACGGCACGGTCTTCACAGTCGTCATCCCGAACGCCCAGATCGAAACCGTGAACGGTGCTTCGATCGCTGACCGAAAAGATGCGCAGGTGTCCTGACGACAGGCTTCAGCCCTCAGGCAGCGCCGATCAGCGCCTCCACACGCTCCAGGAAGACCTCACGATCGATCGGTTTCTCGATCAGCGCATCGGGCTTCGGCAGGTTGTCGAGATCGCCGAAAAAGTCGTCGAGCCGGGTCAGACCGGTCAGCACCACAATCGGGATCGACGTGGTTTTTTCGGAGTTTCGGAGGCTGCGGTAGGCCTTGACCCCCGATTTGCGGGGCATCAGCACATCGAGGGTGATGAGATCCGGTCGGTGTGCCTCGGCCAACCACACACCCTCCTCGCCGTCGGACGCGGTTTCCGTCTGGTAACCGGCCTTCCGGAACAGCGCTTCGAGATACACGCGCATGTCCTGCTCGTCATCGATAATCAGTACTTTCTTCGCCATGGTGTCCCCCTGATCCTCGAATTCTAGTTGGCCGGGCCCGTGATACCGAGGGCAGCCCGCGCCTCGGGCGTGTCGATGCGCTCAAGAACCTCGCGAATCGGCTCCCTAAGGCTGGGATTGTCCAACGCTCGGATGACACAGTCGACGAGGTCCGAATCCTTGAGGTGCGCGAGCTCTTCAGCAGCGCACTCGACCAGTTTCGGGTTCCCACTGCCGAGAGCCGAGCACAGGTATTCTACCGCGAGACCGCCGGTCTCACCTCCCTGGCGGGCGACGGTGCCGAGCGCTTTGAGCGCCTTCTCACTGCGTTTGAAGCGACCGATCGCCCGTACGCCGCGAAGACCACCGCCGTAGGCGTCGACAAAAGCTTGCACCGCCTCGTCACTCTTGCGTTCAGGCTCGGCGGTTTGGGCAACCTCCGACAGATAGGACTCGTCGGCGAAATACTCGACCGCCATACGGCGCACGGTCGCGCTGTAGACAGGATCCTGGGCTATCGATTCGATGATCCGCCGGTCCGAGATCTTCGAAAAGCACATGCTGATGAGTTCGACGTTGTTCGGTTCTTTCAGGAGGTCAGCCACCACCCGTTGCGAAAACAGCCTTTCCACCGCCACCAGCCGTGCATCGAGCGACTCGGCCTGGCGCGCGACCCGTTCGAGGAGGGAGTCGGCCGTAAGCCGGGACACTGCGGTCAGCCGTACTCGAGGAGACTCGTCGGTGCAGGCCACCTCGACCAGCTCTTCAGGGTCGTCGAGCTTTTCAACGGCTGCCAGCCTCACGCGAGGGTTGGAACTCGTGTGGCCCTTCTTCTTCCCCCGCAGGACTCGTTTTCTTGCTCTTTTCCAGGACGCTCATCGTCGTCCTCCTTTCTCGAGGGTTCGGACCCCACCGCCGATCGGCGACTCCTTGATTTCGTGCGGCAGTGTCCAAAATTGACTCACGACATCCTCACTCGTCGACCACGCCCAGCGCGCGGTCGACCGTCTCACCGAATTCATCCGGGTCGATCGGCTTGTCGAACACCGCAAACGGCTCCCGGACCGCCAGGTGGCGGCCGGCCAGACCGCTGACAACGATCACCGGAATGGCCGACAGATCGTTGTCCTTGGAGAGGCGCCGGAAAAAATCGGTCCCGGTCTGGTTGGGCATCTGCAGATCGAGGATGATCAGATCCGGCCGTTCGCGCTCGACGACCGCAAGTGCTTCCCTGCCGTCGGCCGCCGTCACCGTTTCGTAGCCACGCTTGTTGAGTACCGCCGAGATGAATTTCCTGACATCGGCCTCGTCGTCAACCACGAGAACCTTATGACTCATGACGACCTCCGTTCACAAATTGGGGTTATCATCGGGCTAATCCTCGCTTTCACGTTCGGTCAGGAACCGCCAGAACGGAATAAAGCTGATCAACAGCACTCCGATCAAAATGTAGGTCGTGCCCTCGGTGTGGGTCAGAAAGTCGAACAGGGTGTGATACATCATCCCCTCCTCAGTGCAACGCCGGGTAATCCGGATGGTCGTACATGATCGGCATGCGATGTGCCATCCATCGGAAGACCACCACGGCTAGGGTGATCAGCGACACCGTCACCCAGACTTCGGTCCACGCCGGCGCGTACCGCAACTCGTGCGGCACCTGCCAGTTGAACGCAATGAAGGTGGCGTTGAACCGGTTGAGGACGACGCCCACGACCGTCAGTGCCGCCGCTGCCCGTGCCAACCCGAGCCGCCGCTCGCGGTGGGCGACGGCGAACAGGATGCAAGGTACGACCACGCATCCGATCAACTCGACGAGGTACCACGCACCC
>CAVQQC010000014.1:0-21395 GCA_963714895.1 Candidatus Sulfomarinibacteraceae bacterium | reverse complement strand
TCGACCGGATGGATGTGATCGAGCTCAACGAGGCCTTCGCCGCGCAGGCGCTCGCTGTCACCAGGGACCTCGGTCTCGCCGACGACGACCCGCGCATCAACCCCAACGGCGGCGCCATCGCTCTCGGCCACCCGCTCGGGATGAGCGGCGCACGGCTGGTGACCACCGCTCTCTACCAGTTGCTGCGAACCGATGGGCGCTTCGCCCTGTGCTCGATGTGTATCGGGGTCGGGCAGGGCATCGCCATGATCATCGAGCGCGTCGCCGACGCCCGGGCGGGGGAGGGTCGGTAAAGTGACACCGGAACGCTCGAGCGTCTTGCACAGCTGGTGTGTTCAGGCCGACTGGGACGCGCCCACGATCGCCGGCGGCCAGGGGGCCTGGTTCTGGGACGAGGCCGGGCGCCGCTATCTCGACATGAGCAGCCTGTCCGAGTGCATGACCCTCGGCCACCAGCACCCGGCCCTGATCCGGGCGATCCGCGAACAGGCCGAGAAGCTCTGCTACGCGTCGGCGGCCTGGGGCGCCGAACCGCGGGCCCGCCTCGCCGAACTGCTGCTGGAAAAATCCGGCTTCGAGGGCGGGCGGGTCTACTTCACTCTCGGGGGCGCCGACGCCAACGAACACGCCGTCAAGTTCGCCCGCCAGGCCGCCGGCAAACCGAGGGGCTGGATCATCACCCGCGACCGCTCCTACCACGGCGCCAGCTACGGGGCGATGGCGCTGTCCGGGGACACCCGCACCCGCTCCACCATCGATCCCGCGCGATCTGCGGGTCGTCCACGTTCCGCCGCCATACGCGTATCGCTGCCCCTTCGCCGCCGTGTCCGATGCGGAGTGCGGCGAGCGGAGCGCCCGCCAGGTCGGACACGTCATCGACGAGTACGGTGCGGGAGAGGTGGCCGCGGTGCTCATGGAAGCCAACGCCGGCACCAACGGCATCGTTGCCCCCGACAGCTACTGGCCCCTCCTGCGCGAGGAGACGCACCGCCGCGGAGTGGCCCTGATTGCCGACGAGGTCATGAGCGGGTTCGGGCGCTGCGGTGAGTGGTTTGCCTGGCAGCGCTCCGGCGACGCCGGCCGCCCCGATCTGATGACGCTGGCCAAGGGGCTCACCGGTGCGCACCTGCCGCTCGGCGCGGTCGTCATGTCGCGCAGAGATTGCAGCCCGGCTCGAACACGAGATGCTCATGACGGGTCTCACCTACTGCGGCCACCCGCTGTCGTGCGCGGTCGGCGTGGCGGCACTCGAGGCCTACGAGGATGAAAAACTCATCGAACGTTCCCGTGCCCTGGGGGCGAAGCTGTTTGCGGAACTGTGCGCGATGCAGGACCGCGTCCCGGTCATCGGCGACGTCCGCGGGGGGCACGGGCTCTTCGCGGTGGTTGAGCTGGTCCGGGACCGCGCCACCAAGGAACCGGTCTCGCCGTGGCCCGAGAGCCACCCTTCCCTCAAGGTCTTTGTCGAACGGGCGCGGCAAGAGGGGGTCTCCTTCGCCACCCGCGGCAACCTCGTCATCCTCGCGCCGCCGCTGGTGATCGAGGAGAAAGATCTCTCGGACGCCCTCGGATTAATGGAGCGCCTGCTCACAGAATTGGAGTGGTCATGACCTTCAAACTCACCTATTCCACGATGTTCAACCCCCCGGAGGAGATGCACGCCCGCTTCGAGGCCGCCCTCGCCGAGGTGCGGGCCGGGCTGGGCGCCGACCACGCGATGCACATCGACGGCAAGGACGTCGCGGGCCGGGAGATGTCCGAAAACCTGAGCCCGGTGGATCAGCGTGTGGTGCTCGGGCGCTTTCCGGTCGGCGACGCCGGCGACGTCAACCGCGCGATGGCGGCGGCGAAGAAAGCGTTCCCGCTGTGGCGCGCGACTCCGCCCGAAGAGCGGCTCCGTCTCGTCCGGCGGGCGGCGGCGTTGATGGAGGAGCGGGTCTACCACATCGGTGCGGCGCTCGCCCTCGAGGTGGGGAAGAACCGCATGGAGTCCCTGGGCGAGACCCAGGAGACCGCGGACTTCTTCACCGGCTATGCGGCGGAGTTCGAACGCAACGGGGGCTACGACGTGGCCATGCCCGACGACCCGCTGCCAGACTACCGTTCGCACAATCGCAGCATCCTCAAGCCCCACGGCGTGTGGGGGGTGATCGTGCCCTTCAACTTCCCCCTCGCTCTCGGCGGGGGACCGGCGTCCGCCGCCCTCATCACCGGCAACACCGTCGTCCTCAAGGGCGCGACCGATACCCCGTGGGCCGGCCGCCTGCTGGCGGACTGCATCCGCGACGCCGGTTTCCCGCCCGGCGTCTTCAACTACCTCACGGTTCCCGGCAGCGTCGTCGGCACGACCCTGGTCCCGCACCCCGATCTCGCGGGCATCACCTTCACCGGTTCGTATGAGGTCGGCATGAATCTGTACCGGAGCATGGCCGGCGGCGCCTACCCCCGCCCCTGCATCACCGAGATGGGCGGCAAGAACGCCTGCATCGTCACTGCGCGCGGTGATATGGAACGGGCGGTCGCCGGGATCGTTCGTTCGGCCTTCGGATTGTCCGGCCAGAAGTGCTCGGCCCTCTCCAGGGTCTATGTCGAAGAGAGCATCGCTGACGAACTCCTCGAGAAAGTGGTCGAGGCGACGCGGGCCGTCGTCGTAGGCGACCCGACCGAGCGCGGCGTCTCGATGGGGCCGGTTGTCAACGACCGCGCGGCCCGCAACTTCGCGGGCTTCTGCGACCGGCTCGAAAACGGCGACGGCCGCATCCTCATCGGCGGCGAATGTCTGAGCGAGGGCGACTACGTCCACGGCCACTTCGTGCCCTGCACCGTGGCCGAGGCGCCGGCGGATCACCAGCTCTTCGGCGAAGAGATGTTCGTGCCGATCCTGATGGTGGCCCGGGTCAAGGACCTGCGCGAAGGCATCGATCTCGCCAACGCGAGTCCCCTCGGGCTGACTGCGGGGTGCTACGGCGACGACGAGGAGGTCAAGTACTTCCTCGATCACATCGAAGCGGGGGTTCTCTACGTCAACCGTCCCCAGGGGGCCACCACCGGCGCGTGGCCGGGCTACCAGGCTTTCGGCGGGTGGAAGGGCTCGGGCTCGACGGGCAAGGCCATCGGCTCCGCCTACTACCTGCCGCTCTATCTCCGCGAGCAGTCGCACACCGTGGTCGAGTGAGGGCCCGTCCATGAAAACACAGCACATCACGACCGAGCTGCCGGGACCCAAGGCGCAGGCTCTGCTGGCGCGGGATGCAAAGGTCGTTTCGCCGTCCTATCCGCGCGACTACCCCTTTGTGATGTCGCACGGCCGGGGTTGCGAGGTGTGGGACGTCGACGGCAACCGCTTTCTCGACTTCGCGGCCGGCATCGCCGTCTGCGCGACCGGCCACTCCCACCCGCAGGTGGTGCAGGCCATCAAGGACGCGGCGGACCGCTTCCTCCACATCAGCTCGGACTACTGGCACGAGGGCCAGATCCGTCTCGGTGAGAAGATCGCGGAGCTCGATCCCTTGCGCGAGCCGGTGATGACGTTCTTCGCCCAGTCCGGCAGCGAGAGCGTGGAAGGCGCCCTCAAGCTCGCCCGCGATATCACGGGACGGCCCCGCTTCATCGGCTTTCTCGGAGGCTTCCACGGACGTACGATGGGATCGCTCGCCTTCACCTCGAGCAAGGTCACCCAGCAGAGCGGCTTCTTCCCGACCATGCCCGGCGTCACCCACGTCCCCTATCCCAACACCTATCGCCCCCTGCTTGCCGGCGACGACCAGGGGCAGGCGGTCCTCGACTACATCGAAAACGTGCTGTTCAAGGCCAACGTGCCGCCGCAGGAGGTCGCGGGCATCCTGATCGAACCGATCCTCGGCGAGGGCGGCTACATCGTTCCCCCCGACGGATTCCTGGCGGGGCTGCGCGCGCTCTGCGATCGCCACGGGATCCTCCTCATCTTCGACGAGGTGCAGTGCGGCGTCGGCCGCACCGGGAGGATGTTCGCCGCCCAACACTGGGGTGTGGTGCCGGACATCATGACCCTGGCCAAAGGGGTGGGCTCCGGTCTGCCGATCGGCCTGGTGGTCGCCAAGCGGCGGATCATGGAGCAGTGGCCCCACGGCTCCCACGGCAACACCTATGGCGGCAACCCGCTGTGCTGCGCCGCGGCCCTCGCCACGCTCGACCTGGTAGAGCGCGAATACGCCGCCAACGCCGCAGAGGTCGGAGCGGGTACTTCATGGACCGGCTGCGGGAGCTGCAGACCCGGTACGACGTCATCGGCGAGGTGCGCGGCAAGGGCCTGATGATCGGGATGGAGTTGGTCGCAGACCGGATGTCACGCACTCCGGCGAAGAAGCTGTGCGGCGCCGTCCTCCACCGCGCCTTTCACAACGGGTTGATCCTGCTCTCCTGCGGCACCAGCACCGTGCGCTTCATCCCGCCGCTGACGGTCACGAGAGGCGACGTCGACGAGGCGATGACGATTCTGGAGGCGAGCCTCGGCGAGGCGCTCGGTTAGGCGCCGAGCGCCTTCGAGGTCCCGCGCGCCGCTTCGAGGAGGACCGGGAGGTAGTCCTTTTGCAGCTGTTCGAGAGACACCCTGGTGGCATGAGCGGAGACGTTGATCGCGGCGTGGACTTCGCCGTCGCGGCCGAAGATCGGGGCGGCGACCGAGCGCACACCGAGTTCCGATTCCTGGTCGGCGATGGCCCAGCCATCCTCGCGTACCCGGCCGAGGGCCGCGCGCAGCGCCCGCTCGTCGACGATGGTGTGAGCCGTCAAGGGCTCGCGGGCGACCGATTCGAAATAGTGGTCGAGCTCACCCGGAGAGAGGTTCGCAAGCAGCACCTTGCCCATCGAGGTGGCGTGGGCCGGCAGCCGCGACCCGACCGCGAGATTGACGCTCATGATCCGGTTGGCGGCGCGGCGCGCGATGTAGACGATGTCGTGGTTGTCGAGCACGGAGACCGAGCACGACTCGTGGAGGGTGGTGGTCACGGTCTCCATGTACGGGTGGACCACGCTCGTGACATCGAGGGTCGAGAGGTAGGTGAAACCGAGATCGAGCAGGCGAGGCGTGAGGCTGAATCGATCGCCGTCCTGGACGACGTAGCCGAGGCGATGTAGACGATGTCGTGGTTGTCGAGCACGGAGACCGAGCACGACTCGTGGAGGGTGGTGGTCACGGTCTCCATGAACGGGTGGACCACGCTCGTGACATCGAGGGTCGAGAGGTAGGTGAAACCGAGATCGAGCAGGCGAGGCGTGAGGCTGAATCGATCGCCGTCCTGGACGACGTAGCCGAGGGCCGCGAGCGTCTTCAGATAGCGCCGGGCCGCCGCCCTGGTGAGACCGGTCCGTTCGGCGACGAGGGCGATGGTGAGGCTCGGCGTCTGCGCGGAGAACGACCGGATGACGGCAAGGCCGCGCTCGAGCCCCTGGACGAACTCGCGCGGGCGGCCGCCGCCGGCGGCATCGCGGACCGCATCCGGTGCACTCCCCTGCGAGGCTCGCTTCTTCGTCGACACCATCACCTCCCGGTCAGACGCATTCATGCGCGGATTGCGAACGCATGTTCGCAGAACGAACCGCCCGGGACAAGCCCGGGCTCGATCGCATCATCAACCAGCAAGAGACACGAACAAGGAGTCACGACATGGGCCACATCTACGGAGTTCTCGGCGGCGGCCGGCAGGGCACGGCAGCAGCCTATGACATGGCGAAGTTCGGCGACGCCGACAAGGTCGTGATTGCGGACATCGACGGGGACGCGGCCAGGGCGTCGGCGGAACGGGTCAACAAGCTGCTCGGCAGTGACATCGCCGAGGGGGTGGCCCTGGACGTGACCAACCGATCGGAGCTGGAGGCCTTTCTCGGTCCGATCGACTCGTTCCTCTCCGCCGTGCCCTACTGGCTCAACCCCGCGATCACCGAGGCGGCCATCCGGGCCCGTGCCTCGATGTGCGACCTCGGCGGCAAGACCGACCTGGTCCGGGAGCAGATGAAGCTCGACGATGCTGCCGAGAAAGCCGGGGTCGCGGTCGTCCCCGACTGCGGCCAGGTCCCGGGGATGGGCACCTCGCTCATGGTCCACGCCATGTCGCTGCTCGACCGGGCGGACCACGTCTTCATGTGGGACGGCGGCAACGTCCAGCACCCCGAGCCGCCCTTCAACTACCGCTGCACCTTCAACATCGCCGGGCTCACCAACGAGTATTACGAAGACGCCGTTTTCCTCAGAAACGGCAAGGTCACGATGGTGCCGACCTTCCAGAGGGAAGACTACGAGGAAATCGAGTTCCCGGCTCCGATCGGCACGATGGAGGCCTTCGTCGCCGGTGGCGGCACCTCGACCGCGCCCTGGACCTTCGAGGGCAAGGTGCAGACCTTCCAGAACAAGACGCTGCGCTGGAAAGGGCATTTCGAGCAGTGGAAGGCGGTCATCGACATGGGGCTGATGGACCTCGATCCGGTCACATCAACGGCGTCGAGGTGGTGCCGCGGGACGTCCTCCACGCCTGCATGGAACCGAAGATCAGGGCCGCCGACGACGAGCGGGACTTCGTCATCGTGCGGGTCAAGGCCGTCGGTGAAAAGAACGGCAAACCGGCCGAGGCGCTGGTCGAATTGATCGACTCCTACGACGAGGCGACCGGCTTCACCGCCATGCAACGCACCACCGGCTGGGACGGCGCCATCGTCGCCATCATGAACGCCAAAGGCCAGACCCCGCGCGGCGTCAAACCGGTCGAGATCGCCGTCCCGCCGCAGCTCTTCGTCGACGAACTCAAGAGGCGCGGCTTCTCGCTGACCGAAGAGGTGAGCTTATAGCTCTTGCGGTTTTCGAGCCCGAAGTAGGGTGGGCCTCGGCCCACCTTCAGGATCGTTACAGGCCCCTCGAGTTCGCCCCGTAAGTGAACGACTCTGATGGTGGGCTAAAGCCCACCCTACGGATCCGTTCAGAGGTAGGGTGGGCCTCGGCCCACCTTCAGGGTCGCTACAGGCCCCTCGAGTTCGCCCCGTAAGTGAACGACTCTGATGGTGGGCTGAAGCCCACCCTACGGATCCGTTCAGAGGTAGGCTGGGCCTCGGCCCACCTTCAGGATCGCCGCGGCTCCCGTGGATTCGCCCCGCAAGTGAACGACTCTGATGGTGGGCTGAAGCCCACCCTACGGATCAGTTGAGAGGTGGGAGGCCTTGGCCCACCTTCAGTCGATGTTGCCACCCGCGTGGAGCCACATCCCCAGAGCCTGTAACGCGGTGCTCAGTACACTTTTCGATGGACGAACTGTGGCCGGCGGCGAGTTGACAATAAACCCCACCGAATGGAGAATGCGCCTACAGGATAACGGTAGAACATAAGAATCTGGAGGCGGATCATGCGCAAGCTCGGGTTGGTCGCCGTTCTCGTGCTTTTCACGACAGGCTTCGCCAATGCCCAGATTCCGACCGTTGAACGGGACGCGCTGATCGCACTGTACAACAGCACCGACGGCGCGAACTGGACGAACAACACCAATTGGTTGGGGCGGTGGGGACCGAGTGCACATGGTATGGGGTGACGTGCTCGATGGGCACGTTCCGCAGTTGCACCCTGTACTTCCAATCAGCTGAATGGGAGCATCCCGGCCGAGCTGGGGAATCTGTCGAGCTCTGCAGGTATCTGTACCTGTACGACAACCAGCTGAGCGGGAGCATCCCGCCGGAGCTTGGGAATCTGTCGAGCTTGCTCTATCTGCTCCTGTACGCACAATCAGCTGAGTGGGAGCATCCCGCCGGAGCTTGGGAATCTGTCCAGCCTGCAGAAGCTGCACCTACACATCAACCAGCTGAGCGGGAGCATTCCGCCGGAGCTTGGAAATCTGCCAGCCCTCCAGGATCTGTACCTGAGATCTAACCAGCTGAGCGGGAGCATCCCGCCGGAACTTGGGAATCTGTCGAGCTTGCAGTATCTGATCTTGTACTCCAATCAGCTGAGCGGGAGCATCCCGTCTGAGCTTGGGAATCTGTCAGCCCTCGAGAGTCTGCACCTGCACTCCAACCAGCTGAGCGGGAGCATCCCGGCGGAGCTGGGGAATCTGTCGAGTCTTGAGGGGTCTGCACCTGTTCTCCAACCAGCTGAGCGGGAGCATCCCGCCAGAGCTGGGGAATCTGTCAGCCCTCGAGAGCTTGTACCTGCACTCCAACCAGCTGAGCGGGAGCATCCCAGCCGAGCTTGGAAATCTGTCAAGCTTGCAGTGGTTGGACCTGGGGTCCAACCAGCTGAGAGGGGGCATCCCGCCGGAATTGGGAAACCTGTCGAGCTTGGAGAATCTGTTCCTAGACCGCAACCAGCTGAGCGGGAGCATCCCACCGGAGCTGGGGAATCTGCCAGCCGTATACAATCTGTTTCTGTCATACAACCAATTGAGCGGAAGTATCCCACCGGAGCTGGCGAATCTTTCGACCCTGGGGGGTCTGTTCCTGTACTCCAATCGGCTGAGCGGGAGCATCCCGCCGGAGCTAGGGAATCTGCAAAATCTGTATGGTCTGCACCTCAATTCCAATCAACTGAGCGGGAACATTCCGCCGGAGCTTGGGAATCTGTCGCGGTTGGAATGGTTGTCCTTGGATTCCAACCAGTTGAGCGGAAGCATCCCACCGGAGCTTGGTAATTTGTCTGCCTTACGGTCTGCACCTGAATCGGGTTTGGATCTTCGCTGGAACGCCCTCCACTCCGATGACGCTGCACTGATCGCATTCCTCGACAGCAAACAGACGGGCGGCAATTGGCAGAGCACGCAGACAATCGCCCCTGAAAACCTGTCCGTTGATTCGGTGGGTGATGTGACAGTGTGGCTGAGCTGGGATGCCGTGAGCTACCAGGTCGACCCGGGCGGTTACGAGGTGTTTTCTGCGCCCACGGGATCTGGCTCCTGGGCATCCAGCGGTTGGACGGATGCCAAGACTGATACCGCGTTCCCGGTAACCGGCCTCGATCCGGCAACGCCATATGACTTCGCGGTCGTGACCTACACCGATCCCCATGCCGACAATTTGAACGTGGTAAACAGCGACCTCAGCCCTGAGGTGATGGCGACCACGGCCTCCGTGGGTTGTGCGAAGCCGAGCATCGAGATTGCGTGGGGGGACCCGATCACTCTTTCCGTCCCTGGGAGTTACGACAGCTACCTTTGGAGCACGGGTGAGACCACCCCAACCATCGACGTCGATCCCCCGTTCGAGCAGTGGTACTGGGTCACGGTCACCAGTACCGGTCCCTGTGAAGAGACTGCCGCGATGTTGGTTGATCCGGCTGCACGACGGATTTTCTCTGATGACTTCGAGTCAGGCGATGCAGAAGCCTGGTCCAGCTCGGTTCCATAGGTTCCGCAGACCACCCTCGCCACAATATAGTGCGTGGCTCGTTTCTGACTCTTGGAACTGGGGGGACGGTAGCGGGGCCTCGCGCCTTTGCGTTGAATTCTCCTCGACCTCCCCACGCTCTGTCATCCGACCGAGGGAGCGAAGCGACCGAGCGGAGGGATCTGAGCGGAGATTTCGCCTGATGGACTTCCGGGACCCACCTCCGAGATCCCTCCGCTCCGGCCCTTCGGGCCTCCGGTCGGGATGACAGGAAGGAGTGTGTCGCGAATCCCTCGTCCGCGGTCACAACTCGAATAATTCGGTTGGCGGATCCGAAGTAGGGTGGGCCTCGGCCCACCTTCAGGATCGCCGCGGGCCCTGTAGGCCTCGCCACGTAGGTGAACGACTCTGAGGGTGGGCTGAAGCCCACCCTGCGGGTCCGCCAGCTTCGCGGGTTCGACGGAGGATCGTCTGAATCGTCTGACCCGGCACGGATGCCTCGAGAGTTTGTGCGAGCCGTTCGAGGAGCTCAGATGGATCCATGAGAGAGCCTGCTGGCGACCTCTCGGTCGATCCGATGTTGGTCCCAGTCCGGGTGATCCTCACGGAGTACATTCATCAGGATCGAACGAGCTGCGCGCCACATCCCACAGGCGATGCTCAGACGTTCGGCGGCCGTTTTCAATCGGAGCATCTCAACCGTCTCCGGCTCGGGGGCGTCGCAACTCTCCGTTCCTGACCTCATGCCGCCATTGTACCGCGCAATCAATGGTGCCACAGTTCGCATTCCTCATTCTTGCCTTGTTGTGCGCTACCCGGGGGACGCACAATGCAGCACTAGGGAACACCTGTGAACTTTGCTGACTTTGTAAATCCACCGATGCGGAGGTCAATAGAGCGAAGGCGGGTCCTTCAGGGCCCGCCCGTGGATTTCTAGGAACGTGAGTTGTGGCGGGTTCTGAGGAAAGCCCATCAACGTTATAGGCGGGTCGTTTTCGGCCCGCCAGCGTGAAGATGAATTGGACGTCGGTGGTGGCGGGCCCTGAAGGACCCGCCTACGCCTTTGAGAAGAGTCGGACCGAACTGCTCCACGCCTGTCATCCCGTTCGAGGAAACGGAGCGCCTCTCCTCCTCTGTCATCCCGACCGAGGGAGCGGAGCGACAGAGCGGAGGGATCCCTCCGCTCCCTCGCTCGGGACGACAAACCAGGAGATGCGTTTCGCGGATCCGAAGTAGGGTGGGCCTTGGCCCACCTTCAGGATCGCTACAGGCCCCTCGAGTTCGCCCCGTAAGTGAACGACTCTGATGGTGGGCTGAAGCCCACCCTACGGATCAGTTGAGAGGTGGGAGGCCTTGGCCCACCTTCAGTTTCCTCCGAAACCCACCCGGCCCCGCGTGACGGGGGAGGGTGGGCGGGAATTCAGAATTGAGAATTCAAAATTCAAAATTCTTCAGAGTCGGGCCTCGGCCCACCTTCACTCCTGCTGCACCAGCGGCAGCTCGATGAAGCTCTCCTGTGCCGGGAGCGTGCCAGATGCGCTGTGTGGCCTTCTGATAGTCCTCGGGCTGCGCCCAGAAGATGCTGGTGACGAAGGTCTGCGGGTTGCGGTCGTAGAGGGGGAACCAGCTCGAGTGGATCTGGACCATGATGCGGTGGCCGGGGAGAAACACGTGATTGGCCGTCGGCAGATTGAAGCGGTAGAGCAGGGGCTCGTTGGCCGCGATGGGTGCGGCCACCTCGAAGCTCTCGCGGTAGCGGCCGCGAATGATGTCGGCCGAGACCATCAGCTGGTAGCCGCCCATCTTCGGTTGGCCCGCGACCTGATCCGGGTAAACGTCGATCAGTTTGACCACCCAGTCCGAGTCGGTGCCGCTGGTCGAGGCGACGAGATTGGCGACCGGCTGGCCGCTGATCTTGACCGGCTCCGTGAGCACGTCCGTAGTGAACACCAGGACGTCGGGGCGTCCGGAGGCCTCGCGCTGGTCGTCGACCAGCCACTCCGGCCAGCTCCGGCCCTCGTCCTCGTAACCCACCGGTTGGATCGGGCGGGCGCGGAAGGGCACCGGTTTGGCGGGGTCGGAGACGTACTCCTCGAAGGCTGCGTCGTCCGCTCGGGGAGCGTCGAACCCGAGCCCGAGACCGGCTCCCAGGTATAACGGCGTCGCCTCAACCGTGCAACCCTCCACGCACCCGGACGGCCAGGCTTGCAACAGCCGCCAGGTGTTGGTTCCGGTCTCGTAGGCCACCACCGGCGCCACGTTCGCTGGCGGCGCGTCGTTCTGGAGGTAGTGGGCGAGGAACGGGGCCAGGACCTCGCGCCGGAAGGTCAAGGCGGTGTCGGTGCCGAAACGCAGCGCGCCGAGAGAGCTGCCGTCCTCGATCTGCTGGCCGTGATTCCACGGGCCGAGAACGAGGAACACCATGTCGTTGCCGGTGTCTTTGGGTTCGATCGCCTCGTACACCGCGATGTCGCCGTAGATGTCCTCCTGGTCCCACATGCCGTGCACCAGCATCACCGGTATGGTCAAGGGCTGCGCCGCCAGCAGCTCGTCCACCGCCTGCTCCTGCCAGAAGGCGTCGTACGCCGGGTGGGCGAGGATCTTTTGCCAGAAACCGACCTGCTCGAGCCCGCGTTGCCGCCCGAGTTCGCCGGCGGAGCCCGCCGCCATGTAGGTGTCGTAGTCATCGAAAAAACTCGTCCACCACTTGATGTCCGACTTCCTTGAGGCCTCCTGCTCATACATGTACGGCATGTTCTGCTGGCGGAAGGCGCCGTAGTGGAACCAGTCGTCGCCCATCCAGCCATCGACCATCGGGTTCATGGGAACCGCCACCTTGAGTGCCGGGTGCGGGTCGAAAAGGGGCATCAGCGCGAGAAACCCGTCGTAGGAGATGCCGAGGATGCCGACCTTGCCGTTGGTCTCGGGGATGTTTTTGACCAGCCAGTCGATGGTGTCCCAGGTGTCGGTGGCGTGGTCGACCGGGGTCGGATTCTGCGGCCCGCGCGGCGGGCGGTTCATCACGTAATCGCCCTCGGAGCCGTACTTGCCGCGCACGTCCTGAACAACGCGGATATAGCCGCCGTCGACGATCACATCAACCGCGTTGTCATAGCCGTCGAGGGCCCGTCCGAGGTTCGAGCTCTCGGCGTGGGTCGTGAGACCGGTGGCGTCGTATGGGGTGCGGGTCAGCAGGATCGGCGCGTTCTCGGCGCCCTTCGGCACCAGGATCACGGTGTGGAGCTTGACGCCGTCGCGCATCGGGATCATCACGTCCCGCCGGACGAAATTGAATCCTTCAAACGTGGGTGTGAGGGTGGCCGGAGTCTCGCTCGGCAGACCCGGGTACGAGACCGCCGGCGGAGAGTCGGGCATCGCCGCCTCGGGGCTTTGAGCCGCGGCCACGGTGGCAAGGGCGAGAAGGGTCAGCAAGACGGCGAGTCCACACAATACGCGGTTGACTTCGGTCGGTTTCATAGCTTTTCCTCCCGATCAGTGATCCCTAGAGTACATCCGCGTCCCTTACAAGAACTAGTGAACGGTCACCGCGGGTGTCTAGATGTCGTCCCTTCCAGGGAATCGCCCCGGGGGTTGAAGGCGCGGGAAATATTAGCCCGACTCTTCTCAAAGATGTAGGCGGGCCCTTCAGGGTCCGCCACCACCATCGCTCATTGTGGCCTCCCTCGGGCGGGCCGTAAACGACCCGCCTACGCCTGTCAGAGAAGAACTCGCCCGCTTGATTTCGGATTTCGCAATAGGCTCAAACCGCAGGTGCACTCGCCTGGAAAGCCGATCATATGGCTTCTTTTGCGGATGCCGACATGGCCGACCGGTTGCGAGCGGCACCGCCGTTGTATCCTCGCAGGCGATGACGAGTCCCAGTCGCACGTCCGAGGGCGCCACCCCTGTCATGAGCCGCGCGCTCCGCCGGCTGCTGGCGGTGGCTGCCGGGTTCGGGACGGCGCTCGCCGCAAGCGGCCTCTACCTCGCCGTCATTCGCATTCTGGCCTGGTTCGCCGGCCGGACGTTCGAGACCGGTTTTTCGTTGGCGGTGTTTCTCGCGCACCTGGCGCTGGGTCTGCTCTTCATCGTCCCGACTCTTGCCTTCGCCATCGCCCACCTGAGGCGCGGCATCAACAACCCCAACCGCCGCGCCGTCCGTGCCGGACTGGCGCTGTTTGCGGCGTTGATCGTGCTGATGGCCAGCGGCGTCGTGCTCACCCGCCTCGAGGGAATCCTCGACATCGCCGACCCCCGTGTGCGCTCGGCCGCCTACTGGACGCACGTGCTGATTCCCCTCGTTGCGGGTTGGTTGTTCGTGCTCCACCGCCTGGCGGGACCGCAGATCAGGTGGCGCAACGGCGCACGGCTGGCGGCGGCCACGGTGGGCTGCGTCGTCGCGCTCGTTGTTCTGCAGATCGCGCCCCGGTGGCTCGATGCGCGGGCGCCCACCCCGGTCGACGAAATGCAGTTCGCGCCGTCCCTGGCGCGGACGGCCGGTGGGCGGCCGATCGCAGCGCGCGACCTCGACAACAACGACTACTGCCGCCAGTGCCACGAAGACGTTCACCAACGGTGGTCGGCAAGCGCCCACCGCCTGTCTTCGTTCAACAACCCGGCCTACCGCTTCAGCGTTCTCGAGACCCGCCGCGTTCTGTTCGAGCGCGACGGGAACGTCGTCGCGTCGAGGTTCTGTGCCGGGTGCCACGACCCGGTGCCCCTGTTTTCGGGCCGCTTCGACGACCCGCTCTTCGACGAGGCGACCGACCCCACAGCGGGCGCCGGCATCACCTGCAGCAGTTGCCACGCCATCACCGAGATCTCGAGCCCGCGCGGGAACGCCGACTACGTGATCGAACGGCCGCAACATTACCCCTTCACCTTTTCCACCCACCCCGTGCTGCAGTGGCTCAACCGCCAACTCGTCAAGGGCAAGCCCGAGCTGCACAAGGCCACCTTTCTCAAGCCCCTCCACCGCACGCCGGAGTTCTGCGGGACCTGCCACAAGGTCCACATCCCGGAGGAGCTCAACGCCTACAAATGGTTGCGCGGCCAGAACCACTACGACTCCTTTCTGCTCAGCGGTGTTTCGGGGCACGGCGTGGCCGCCTTCTATTTTCCCGATCGTGCGGTCGCCAACTGCGCCGGGTGCCACATGCCGCTGCGCGAAGCGGCGGAGTTCGGCGCCGCCGACAACGACGGCTCGGGCCTGCTGACCGTTCACGATCACCTCTTTCCCGCCGCCAATACGGCCCTGCCGGTGATGGTGGGGCTTCAGAACGCGGACGAGATCGTCGCTGCCCATCGCGACTTTCTGCGCACCGCGGCCCGCGTCGACATCTTCGGCCTGCGCGACGGCGGCACCATCGTTGCGCCGCTGATCGCTCCATTGCGGCCGGTTGTGCCGACCCTCACACCGGGCCGTAGCTATCTGGTCGAAGTCGTCATCCGGACTCTCGGCGTCGGCCACCACCTCACCCAGGGGACCGCCGACTCCAACCAGCTCTGGCTCGAGGTCACGGCCGCCGACGACAACGGCCTCATCGGCAGCAGCGGCGCCATCGACGATGACGGGAGAGTCGACCCCGGCGCCCACTTCGTCAACGCCTACGTCATCGACCGGGATGGCCACCGCATCGACCGCCGCAACGTGGAGGACATCTTCGTCGCGCTCTACGACAACCAGATCCCGCCCGGCGCGGCCGCCGTCGTCCACTACCTGCTCGACCTGCCGGAGGGGTTGACAGGTGCGCTCGAACTGCGTGCCGCCCTCAGGTACCGGAAATTCGACTCCACCTACCTGCAGTTGATTGCCGGCGAACCGGTCATCAACGACCTGCCGGTGGTGACGATGGCCGAGGACGCGGTGCGGTTCCCGCTCGCACCGGGCGCAGTTGACCGAACGGATGGAGTCCCGCCGGCGCCGGCGTGGGAGCGGTGGAACGACTACGGCATCGGCCTCCTGCTCCGGGGCGGTCGTGGCGAGCTTCGTCAGGCGGAGGACGCGTTCCGCCAGGTCGAGGCGCTCGGCCGCGCCGACGGTCCACTCAACCTGGCGCGGGTCTATCTCCGCGAAGGCCGCGTGACCCGGGACGCGCCGGAGGCCCTGGAGCGGGCGGCCGCGTTCGACCCGCCCGCTCCCGCCTGGTCGCTGCTGTGGTTCGGCGGGCTGGTGGATGTTCAGAACGGCAATCTCGACCGGGCGATCGGCAACTTCGAGCAGATCCTCGAGGGCGGCTTCGCCGATGCCGTCGGTCGCGGTTTCGACTTTTCGCGCGACTACCGCGTGCTCCTCGAGCTCGGACGCGCCCTCCACCTGAAGGCACTGCGCGAACGCGGTGACGAGAACCGGTTGCGGCGCGAGACCCTGCTCGAGGCCGCGGCTTCACGGTTCGAAGAAGTGCTCGAAGTCGAGCCCGAGAACCTCGCCGCGCACTGGGGCCTCAAACAGGTCTTCGACGATCTCGGCGATCACGATGCTGCCGCACGGCACGCGGCCGCCCACGCCCGCTACAAGCCCGACGACAACGCCCGCGACCGGGCGACCACTGCGGCGCGCCGCCGCGACCCTGCCGCGGACCTGGCAGCGGACCCGGTCGTGATCCACGAGCTTCGATGAGGCGGACATGAGCCCTCGCGAAGACCCACGAGGCGACCGCGACGCCGTGATCGGCGTCGTCTTCCGGCGCTCGCTTGCCGCGGCGGCCGTAGCCGTCGTCGTCGCGCTGGCGGTGGTGGCGGCCGTTCTCGCACTGCGGCCGGGCGAGACGGTGCGGGCAAAGAACGTCGAGATGCCGGCGGCGATCGAAGACGGCGTGGTGCCGACCGCAGCAATGCCCTTCACCGACATCACCGCAGACTCCGGCATCGACTTTGTCCACTCGACCGGCGGTGTCGGCGACAAGCTGTTGCCGGAGACCATGGGATCCGGGGTCGCGGTGCTCGATTTCGACAGTGACGGCGACCCCGATCTGCTGTTCGTCAATTCGGACGCGTGGCCGTGGGACCCGGCGCCCGCGAAACGGCCGACCATGGCGCTCTTCGCCAACGACGGCCGTGGCGGGTTTCGTGATGTCACCGCGCAGGCGGGGCTCGATCGCCCGATCTTCGGGATGGGCGCCGCGGTCGGCGACCTCGACAACGACGGCGACCCCGATCTCTTCATCACCGCGGTGGGTTCGAACCGCATGCTGCGCAACGACGGTGGACGCTTCGTCGATATCACCGACGCGGCCGGCGTGGCCGGGAGCGACGACGCCTGGAGCACCTGCGCCGGCTTTTTCGACGCCGATGGCGACGGCAACCTCGACCTCGTCGTAGGCCACTACGTGGAGTGGTCGCGGGCCACCGATTTCGAGGTCGGCTTCACCCTCAACGGCGTCGACCGCGCCTATGGACCGCCGACGTCCTTCGCCGGCACCGCGCCCTCCCTCTACCGCAACGACGGCGACGGGCGTTTCACCGAGGTCGCGGCAGAGGCCGGTCTCCACATCGTCAACCCCGACACCGGCGAGCCGGTGGCCAAGAGCCTCGGCCTCGCACTTGCCGACATCGACGGCGACGGCCGCGTCGACATCCTCCTCGCCAACGACACGGTCCGTAACCTCCTGTTCTTGAACCGCGGCGACTGGACCTTCGAGGAGGTCGGCGCCGAGGCCGGCATCGCCTACGACGCCGCCGGCAACGCGACCGGCGCGATGGGTGTGGACGTCGCCGACGCCCGCGACGACGGCCACCTGGCGTTTGCGGTCGGCAACTTCGCCAACGAGATGGCGTCGTTCTTCGTCGCCCAGAACGAGCCCGTCCAGTTCGCCGACGAGGCGATGATCGAGGGCATCGGATCGCCGACCCGGCTGCGCCTCGGTTTCGGCGCGTTCTTCTTCGACGCCGATCTCGACGGCCGCCTCGATCTCCTGTTCGCCAACGGCCACATCGAGGACGCCATCGCCCAGGTCCAGAACAGCCAGAGCCACCGCCAGCCGGCGCAGCTCTTCTGGAACACCGGCGGCGGCGACGGACCGACGTTCGCGACGGTTTCGGACGCACTACTCGGCGATCTGCCGCGACCGATGGTCGGACGAGGTGCGGCCTACGCCGACATCGACGGCGACGGCGATCTCGATGTCGTCTTGACCGCCAACGGCGGCCCCGCCCGGTTGCTCCGCAATGACCAGGCCACGGGCAACCACTGGCTGCGGGTCGAGCTCGAGGGCGCGCAGTCCAACCGCGACGCCATCGGCGCCTGGGTCACGCTGGAGTCGGACGGCAGACGGCAGCGACGGCAGGTGATGCCGACCCGCAGCTATCTGTCGCAGGTCGAGCCGACCCTCACTTTCGGTCTCGGCGCCGCGAACGGACCCGCGGCTCTTGAAATCCAGTGGCCCGACGGCTCGATCCAGGTCGCGACCGGTCTCGCGATCGATCGCGTACACACGATCCGGCAGGGCGCGGGCCGCGGCGGTACGAGTTATGCTGACCCGACGAGTCAGGAGGGTGGGCCATGAAGACTCCGAGCGAGCGCAGTCCGCGGAGGTGGTTGGCGACGGGAACGCTGTTGTGCGTGACCATCGTTTGGGCGGGGTGCGCGCCGGCGCCGGGGATCGACCAGAAGGACCTCGCCGCGGCGAATCGCGGCGTGGCCTTGATGGGCCGGTTCGATTTCGACGCGGCCCGTGAGGTCTTCGAAGGACTCGCCGAGACCTATCCCGACAACGCCGATCTGCAGGTCAACCTCGGCATCGCGATCATGAACCGCCAGCTCGAAGGCGACGAGGCCGCCGCCAAGGCGATCTTCGACGGGGTTCTCGAGAGCCACCCGTCCCACGTTCGCGCGCTCTACAACAGCGGCCTCGTCGACCTCCACCAGGGCAACGCCGAAGCCGCTCTGCCCCACTTTCTGAAGGTGGCCGAAGCGGAGCCGACCGACGCCGAGGCCGCGTACCACGTCGGACAGTGTCTGATGCAACTGGAGAACTTCGAAGAGGCCCTGAGCTGGTTCGAACGGGCGCTCGCTCTCGACCCCTCGCTGCGCAGCGCCTCCTACCGCGCATTCCAGGCCGCCCAACGGCTCAAGCTGCGCGACGAGGCGGAGGCCTTCATGGCGGGCTTTCAGGGGCTCGAGGGCAACCCGCGCGCGCATCTGGTGGAGTTCAAGTACACCAGGATGGGCGCCCTGAGCGAGGTGGCGGCGCTCGATGCGCCGCCTCTCCGGGCGGCCTCGCCGCCGGTCGGCGCGCTCTTCGGCGAACCGGGGCCTGCCGCTCCGGTCGTCGCCTGGCCGGGCGCGGGCCCCTTGATGCCGACCCCGAGTCTCACGGTCTGCGACTTCGACCAGGACAACGCGGTCGATCTCTTCATCGCAGGTGCCGGCGGCCTCGAGGGCGTCCACAATGCGGTGCTGGTCTCCCGTAACGGAGCTTTCGAGCTCGTCGCGGACCACCCGTTGGCAGGTGTCGCAGATGTCAACGCCGCCCTCTGGGGCGATATCGACGACGACGGTCTGACCGACGTCTACCTCTGCCGGCGCGGGCCGAATGAGCTGTGGCGCCAGGTCGAGACCGGCCGGTGGCAGGACGTCACCGCGGAGTCCGGGACCGCCGGCGACGGTTCCGACACCATCGACGGCGCGCTCTTCGACGCCGACCACGATGGCGACCTCGACATCTTTCTGGTCAACTCCGACGGCGCCAACGAGTTGCTCAACAACAACCGAGACGGGTCCTTCCGAGCCCTGGCCGCGGACGCCGGTCTGACCGGCGGCGGCCGGCCCTCGCGCTCGCTGGTGGTCGCCGATCTCGACGCCGATCTCGACGCCGACCTCATCGTCATCCATGCCGAGCCGCCGCACGAGGTCTTCGCAAACGATCTCTTGTGGTCGTACCAACCGGCCGCCGGCTGGGACGCCTTCACCACCGCCGACGTGGCGGCGGCAGTGGCCGGTGACACCGACGCCGACGGCCGTGTTGAGCTGTACACCGTGGATCGGTTCGGCGCGCTCAGCCGCTGGCAGCCGGAAGCGGATGGAGAGTGGACACCGACCCAACTCGTCTCGGGAACCGGGGACCCGGTCGCCGGCCCCCGTCTCGCCCTCGCCGACATCGACGGCGACGGCGTTCTCGATCTGGTGAGCTCGTCGGGTGAAGGGTGGCGGGTCGTCTCGCCAACTGACGGCGCCGAGCTCTTTGCCGCCGCGACCCCGGCCGCGTCATGGACGCTCGCCGCCCTCGAGCCCGAACGCGGGGCATCGCTGGTCGCCTTCGAGCCCGGCGCCGGGCCCGTGGTGTGGCCGCCCGGGCCGGGCCGCTGGCCCTTTGTCGCGTTGACACTGAGCGGGCGCGAGGACGACGCCAATTCGATCCGGTCCAACGCCTCGGGCATCGGTGCTCGGGTCGCCTCGCGGGTCGGCAGCCGCTGGACCGTGGTCGACACGTTTCGTTCCGATTCCGGGCCCGGACAGAGCCTGCAGCCGCTGCTGTTCGGTCTCGGCGACGCGTCGCTGATCGATTTCGTGACCATCGACTGGTCGGACGGCGTGCTCCAGACCGAAATCGACCTCGAACCGGGACCGGTTCACGCCATCGCCGAGACCCAGCGCCAGCTCTCGAGCTGTCCGGTGCTCTTCGCCTGGGACGGGACCGGCTACGCCTTCGTCACCGATATCCTGGGAGTCGGTGGCGTCGGCTACTCGGTCGGTCCGGGCGAATACACCACGCCGCGGCCGTGGGAGAACGTCATGCTGCCGCCCGGGGTCGCCCCCCGCGACGGCCGCCTGCTGTTCAAGATCGGCGAGCCCATGGAAGAGGCCGCCTATCTCGACGCGGCCCGACTGGTGGCCTACGACCTGCCACCGGGTTGGTCGATGACCCTCGACGAGCGCATGGGAATTCTCGGCCCCGAACCGACCGGGCGACCGGTCTTCTCCCGTCGTGCCGCGGCACCGGTGCGGGCGATCAACGAACGCGGCGAGGACGTCACCGACACCATCGTCGCCGCCGATCTGCGCGCGGCTCCGGTCGGCCTTCTCGACCACCGGTTCATCGGCCGCTTGGCGGAAAATCACGTCGTGACCCTGACTTTCGCCGGACCCCTCGAGGTACTTGGCGATGAGTTGGTGCTTATCGCCGACGGCTGGGTGGAGTACCCGTACTCGTCGACCATGTTCGCCGCCTGGCAGGCGGGCGCCGACTTGCACGCGCCGACCCTCTCCGCGCGAGGTGCTGACGGCACGTGGACGGAGATCCTGGTAGAGTTCGGCTACCCCGCGGGGATGCCGCGGCAGATGTCGGTGCCGCTGCCGAAGCTCCCACCCGGCACCCGCGAACTGCGCCTTTCCACCAACCAGGAGATCTACTGGGACCGGTTGCTGGTTGCGGTGGCCGAGGACGCGCCGGAGGTCGAGGTGCGACGGCTCCCGCTGGTCGCCGCACGGGTCGAGAGCCCGGGCTTTGCCCGTCGCTCCACCGGGCCGCAGCGGTTGCCGCACTACGACTGGGCGCACCGCGCTCCACTGTGGGACACCCGCTTCCAGATCGGCTACTACACCGCCTTTGGCGATGCCCTCGAACTGGTGACTGCGGCCGACGACGCGGTGGCGATCTTCGGCCCCGGTGAGGCCGTCCACCTCGAGTTCGAAGCGGCGGCGGATGAGCCGCCTCCCGGTTGGACCCGGGTCTACGTGCTCGAGACCGAGGGCTGGTGCAAGGACATGGACTTCTTCACCCGGGACGGCCGGACGATCGAGCCGGTGCCGGCGCGCGGCGCTGAACCAGCCACCCGCGTCCGGCTGCATGCGCGCTACAACACACGCTGGGTCACCTCGGGAGGGTGAGGTCACAGATCAGCCTCTTCCGAAAATACCCGTATGGAAACAGATTCGCGGCACAGAGAGACCCGAAAGGGAGGGGATAAACCCCCTCCCCTGCGGTTCTTCGACACAACCCGTGTCGTTGCTGAGCACCGTAGGGGTGGGGTTTATCCCCGCCCTCACGATGTTGAGTTTTGCGAGAGGTTGAGATGGGATTGGCCGCCGGTTGCGGTTTGTGATGCACCGCATCCGGCGGTGG
>CAVQQC010000013.1:0-12338 GCA_963714895.1 Candidatus Sulfomarinibacteraceae bacterium | reverse complement strand
TCAGCCCCGAGGAGGTCGCGGCCTATTACAACGAGCACCCGGAGATGTTCCAGCAACCGGAGCAGGTTCACGCGCGCCACATCCTGATGACGACCGGCGCAGATGCGACCGAGGCGACCAAGGCTGCAGCTCAGGCGAAGGCCGTGGCCGCGCGGAAGCGCGCGTTGGCCGGTGAGGACTTCGCGACGCTGGCCATCGAGGTGTCCGAGGGCCCGAGCGCTCCGCAGGGAGGCGATCTCGGTTTCTTCGCCCGCGAGCAGATGGTCGCTCCGTTCGCCAATGCCGCCTTTGCACTCGAGGTCGGCGGGATCTCCGAGGTTGTCGAAACCCAATTCGGTTATCACGTCATCAAAGTTGAAGAGAAACGTCCCGCCAAGACCATGTCACTCGACGAGGTGCGCGAACCGCTCACCGGCATGATGCGGCAGAACCAGGGCGGCGCAGAGACCACCAAGGTGCTCGAAAGACTCGCCGAATCAGCGACGATCACCCAGGTGAACCAGGGAGCTGCCGCTCCGGCTGCGGCCGGCGGCGAATAGGGAAACGGGTCATGGCGGTTGATGTGGTTGCCAAGGTGGATGGCGACACCGTCACCCTCGACGGCAACCACCCGTTGGCCGGCGAGATCCTGCGATTCGAGGTGTAGGTGGCGGCGCTCCGCGAAGCCACCTCCGAGGAGATAAGCCAGGGGCACGTGGACTGACTGCTCAAGGCGGCGACTGGATCGTTGCCAACCATTTGCATGGCCGGCCACGGTGGCAGACAATGTCTGACCATGAGCACAGTGCTGATCCACAACGTTGACGTCCTGCAGTGCAGTGATGGCCGATGTGAGGTCCTCGAGGACCACGACATCGAGATCGCCGGCAATCGGATTGCGGCGGTCCGACCGTCAGGCGAGATCCCCCCGGACGGCGCGAGCGAGATCGTGCCGGGGGAGGGGCTTCTCGCGATGCCGGGTCTGATCAACACCCACGCCCACACCCCGATGTGTCTCTTCAGGGGGCTCGCGGAGGACGTCGACATCGAGACCTGGTTCAACGACTACATCTGGCCGCTGGAGAGCAACCTCACCGAAGAGGATGTGTTCTGGGGCATGCAGCTCGGGCTGGCGGAAATGATCGAGGCCGGCGTGACGTCCGTCGCGGACCACTACTTCCACATGGAGCGGGAGGTGGCGGCGGTGGAACGGGCAGGAACCCGCGCGGCTCTCGGGTGGGCGGTGTTCGGCAGTCAGGGCGAGGCCGGCGTCGAGCGAACGGCGTCGTTTGCCCGCGATTTCGCGGGCGCCGCCGATGGGAGGATCACGACCTGGTTGGCGCCGCACGCGCCCTACACCTGTGACGACGCCTTTCTGGCGGCCGTGGCCGCCGAAGCCGAGCGTCTCGATCTCGGCATCCACATCCACGCCGCCGAGACCGCCGGGCAGACCGAGGCGAGCCTCGCCGCTCACGGGAGAACGCCGATCGGCGTCCTTGCTGCCGCCGGCGTCCTCGACCGACCGACGATTCTCGCCCACTGCTGCGGTGTCACCGGCGACGATATCGAGGTGATGGCGCGCAAACGCTGCGGTGTCGCCCACGCGCCGAAGACATACCTCAAACTGGGGATGGGCGCAGCGCCGGTCGCCTCGCTGCGCGAGGCCGGGGTCCCGGTGGGGCTGGCGACCGACGGCCCGGTCTCCAACAACACCCTCGACATCCTGGAGTCCCTACGGCTGATGGCGCTGGTGGCCAAACATGAGAGCGCTGACCCGCGCGATCTTTCCGTCATAGAGGCCTTGACAATCGCCACGCAGGAAAGCGCGCGGGTCTTCGGTCTGCCCGACGACCTCGGCCGGGTGGCGCCGGGCTTTCTGGCGGACGTGATCCTGGTCGATCTGAGCGGTCCCCACAACCAGCCCGTCCACGATCCGGCCGCCAATCTGGTCTACTCGGTCAGGGCCTCGGACGTGCGGACGGTGATCTGTGACGGCAGGGTGCTGATGCGCGATCGCCGGTTGTTGACGCTCGACAAGGCCGAGATCATCGCCCGGGTCGGCGAGAACATCGAGCGGCTCGCCAGGCGCGTGCCGGAGTCGAGAATCCAGTCGTATCAACCCTGACGGGGTAGTGCTGCTACCGTGCTCGAGTCGCAGCGGAAGCGACCCCGACAACCCAGCGGAGGCACCATGCAAAGGAAACCCTCAATCCCACTCAACCGCCGTGATCTGTTGAAACTGGGTGCGATGGGCGCCGGAGGGCTCGCGATCCACTCGATGGCAGCGCCGGTGGCACGGGCGGTCAGCAGCGGCGCGACGATGATGGACTTTGCCGCTCCGCCTCTCGACCGAGTGCGAATCGGTTTCGTCGGTGTCGGTTTGATGGGAACGGCACACGTCGAAAACCTCCTCAAAATCGAGGGTGCCGACATCGTTGCGGTCTGTGACATCGTGGCAGACAAGGTCGTTCGCGCGCAGAAGATGGTGGTCGATGCCGGCCAACCTCTGCCAGAGGGTTTCAGCGGTGGACCGGAGGATTTCGAGCGTCTGTGCGATCGCGCCGACCTGGATCTGGTGTTCACCGCGACTCCGTGGGAGTGGCACGTACCGGTGTGCGTCGCTGCCATGAATGCCGGCAAGCACGCTGCAACGGAGGTGCCGGCGGCGTTGACGGTCGACGACTGCTGGCTGCTGGTGGAGACGTCCGAGAGGACCCGCAGACACTGCGTGATGATGGAGAACTGCAACTACGACCGCTTTGAAATGATGACCCTCAACATGGTCAACCAGGAGGCGCTGGGCGAACTGCTGCATGCCGAGTGCGGCTACCTGCATGACCTGCGTGCGGTAAAGCACGACATGGAAGGGGAGGGCGTGTGGCGTCGGGCGCACTCGATGACGACCAACGGCGATCTCTACCCAACGCACGGTCTGGGCCCGGTGGCGCAGTGTTTCGACATCAATCGCGGCAACACCTTCGAAACCCTGGTCTCCATGGGTTCGAAGACCCGCGGGCTCCACCGTTATGCCGAGGAGCGTTTTGGGCCGGACAGTGCGCAGGCAGCGGAAGTATTCGTGCTCTCGGACGTGGTCACGACTCTCTTGCGCACGGCGCGTGGGGAGACCGTTGTCGTCACCCACGACACGAGTTCTCCTCGCCCCTACAGTCGCGACTACCTCATCCAGGGAACGCGCGGAATCGCCTGCAAATACCCGCAACCCGGGATGCATATCGAAGACCGCAGCGAGGCCCACCGTTGGCAGACCCTGGACGAATATCTCGAGGAATTCGATCACCCGCTGTGGCGGCAACTCGAGGCCGCGAGCGAAGGCGCCGGCCACGGCGGGATGGACTTCATCGAGGATTACCGGCTGGTCGAGGCCTTGAGGTTGGGGCGGCCCACGGATGCGGACGTGTATGACGCGGCCATGTTGAGCGCGGTCATCGAACTCAGCGGCCGGTCGATTGCGAGAGGGAGCGAGCCTTTGAGGTTCCCGGATTTCACCCGCGGCGGCTGGCGCCGCGAAAGGCGTCTTCAGGTCCTTGGAGGCGGCGACCTGTGACCGACCGCTCCGGTTGGGTCTCCCGGCTCGGCGCGCGAGCACGGGACGCATTCTGCAGACCTGGAGACCCTCGCATTGCAGTGGCCCCGGGCAGGGTGAATCTGATTGGTGAGCACACGGACTACAACGACGGCTGGGTCCTGCCCATGGCCATCAACCGCACGGTCGGTGTAGCGGCCTTTCCCCGCGACGACGGCGTGTTGCGCGCCTACTCCGTGGTCTTCGATGAGACCCGGGAAATCCGACTCGAGGAATTGGCCCCACCGGTCCGAGTAGAGTGGGTCGATTACGTCGCCGGCACTGCGTGGTCCCTGATGTCCGCCGGCCACTCTCTGACGGGGGCGGATCTTGTGGTGGACGGGGATGTTCCGTTGGGCTCCGGCCTCTCGTCGTCGGCCGCGGTGGAGATGGCAACCGCCCGTGCTCTGTGCGCGATCTCGGACATCGAGTGGGACCCCGTGGCCATGGCTCTCCTGGGGCAGAAAACCGAATGGGAGTTCATCGGCGTCAAGGGCGGTGTCATGGACCAGTTCACCGCCACGATGGCACGAGAGGGACACGCCATGTTGCTCGATTGCCGAACGCTCGAGACGAGCCCGGTGTCTTTCCCGGACGACGTGGTCGTGGTGGTGCTGGACACCGGTGCATCACGATCGCTCGCCGGCAGCGCCTATAACGAGCGCAGCGCCAGCTGCCGGCAAGCCGTGGCTGTGCTTCAGACCCTCGACCCAACGATCAGAGCTCTTCGCGACATCGATCTCGATCTTCTGGAAATGGCGCGAGACAAGCTTGACAGCACGGTCTACCGGAGGGCGTGCCACGTGGTGGGGGAGATTCGGCGCCCCTTACTGATGGCGAAAGCACTGGCGTGTTCAGATCGCGAAGAGGCCGGCCGCCTGATGAATGAGTCGCACGCGAGTCTGCGTGACCTGTACGAGGTGTCGAGCTTCGAACTCGACCTGTTCACCGATCTCGCCCGAAGCCATCCCGCGTGCTACGGGGCGCGGCTCACCGGTGCGGGTTTCGGGGGCTGCGCCATCGCCCTGGTTAAGGCCGGGGAGGCCGAGGACTTCATGAACACGGTCCGTGCGGGCTACCAGGCGCACACCGATCTGCAGAGTGCGGTGTTTGCGGTCCGTGCCGAATCCGGAGCGCGATTGCTCGAACCCTTACAGCTTGAGCCATAAAGCTGAAGCGGATAAACCCCGCCCCTACGTTGCTCAGGAACGGGACGCCCCACGGAGGAACGGTGATTCTGAAAGTCCTAGGGGACGGGTTCAACTGTCAAGTCGTAGCCGAGGGCGAAGCCGGATCCCCTCCCGTCTGGTTGAGGCCGGCCACCTATCCGCTCGAGAGAGGGATCTCACATGGAATTCGATCCCGTGCTGTGCGCCGGTTGAGGAACCGGGTGCGCGATCTTCGGCGACCATGTCGCCCAGTCGAAATTTTCGCTTCTGCGGTGACACGAACGGCAGGTCGTTTCGTCGGGCACCCGTCCCCCGTTGGCGAGAAACGCTTCGCGGTCGGCCATGATCGCGGCCTCGGCGTAGTTCGAGCCCGGGCCGTGGCAGCTCTCGCAACTCACGCCTTCCTCCGGTCGGAAGGTGGCGGCGTACAGTGCGTCGTCGTTCTGGGCGCCGGTCACGTGACAGAGGGTGCAGCGCTGGTCGTTCATCGGGTCCTCGAGGTCCTGGTAGTGGGGCCTCATCCGACCCAGGAACAGCGCCCAGTCGGCGCCGAGCCTCCAGTAGGCGTGCGCGTGACGGCTCTGCAACCAGGTCACGTGTTGGGTCTGGTGACACGCCATACAGGCCCGCGATCCGACATAGCGGGGAGACGGGGTCCTGGCGCCGTGAACCGTGCGCCGAAGAAAGGCGACCTCCACGCCGTCGACGGTGCCGTCCTCGCCCCGGTTGAATCGGACCTGCCACGGTTCCTGCCGGCAGAAGAAGGCGTCGGCGCCGATCGGCTCGAGGTCGTCCGGCGCGAACTCCCGAAAGCGAAGCCCGATTCCCTCGCGCCACACCTTGGCCGTGAAACCGTCGCCAAGGTCGTAGAGGCCTTCGTAGTCGTTGAGGAGCGATGGTTCGATGGCGACGGGAACCGGACGCGGACGGTGCGAACCGGCCGCGGCGAGCCCTTCGCCGTCCACTCGAGAGGGATCGGCTCCGCCGGCCAGGAGCAGCTGCACCATCGGAGGATGATCGCTTCGGTAGGCCACGTGCAGCGGCGTCCACCCTTCGCCGGTGGCGGCGTTGATGTCGGCGCCGTTCTCGAGAAGAACCCCGGCGGCGCCGACGCACCCGCGACGCGCCGCGACGTGGAGCGGCGTCCGCCCCCAGCGGTTCGAAATATTGACCTCGGCGCCCGCATCGAGCAGCAGGGCGATCATCTCGGGACGGTCGTGATGGCAGGCCCAGTGGAGCGGGGTGCCGCCGTCGCTGCCGATGGCGTTGACCGGCGCACCGGCCTCCACCAGTTCAGAGAAGATCGCCCAGTGCCCCCGAATGGCGGCCCAGTGCAGCGCGGTGTAGCCCATCGGACCGCGGGCGTCGAGATCGGCCCCGTCGGCGATCAGCCGGTGGACGGCGTGTCCGTCGCCCCGCTTGGCGGCGCCGACGAGGTCGGTGACCGAGTAGTCCGCTGACGCCGGTAGCGACGAGCACCACATCAAAGCCACCAGGGAAAACAACAACCCTCGGTATCGGGTCATGCTCCATCCTCCCGTCGCCTCCGTCGGACCCGGAGGCTCGCCTGATGGTGACGATACGAAAAAGTCGCGCGCTGGTTCCGGACCGGCAATCGATGGGCCGCCCTTGCAACCGTCGAAGAGTCGAGCTAGCGTCTTAGGAGCCGACCGGTCAAGGAGCACAGTGGTCCAGCAGGCATTCATCGTTGCGGAGAATGACAGGGAGCGGCGTCAAGTGGCGGTGGGGGAGGGTCTGACGATCGGACGCGGCGGCGACTGTTCGCTGGTCATCCGCGATTCGGCGGCCTCCCGTCAGCACCTCGAGATCAAGGGCACCGGTTCGGGTTACGCCTGCCGCGATCTCGGCAGCCGGAACGGGACGCTGGTCAACGGCGCCAAGATCACGACCTGCGAGTTGAACGACGGAGACGAGATTCACGTCGGGGAGACCGTCCTCACATTCGTACTCGGCGAGGCGAAGGTGGTGGGCGCCCCGGAGAAGACGGTGTTTCTGCAGACGGTGTTGGACCCGTCCGGGCGCGAACAGAAGTTGCCGCCATCGTCGCTTTCAAAGGACTTTCTCGAGGCCGCCTACACCCTGATGAACGCCATGGCCTCGAATTTCAACCCGTGCGAGCTCGTCGACACGATTCTCAGGACCACCATGGACGCCATTCGTGCCCACCGGGGTGCGGTGTTGTTTGCCGGTCCCGACGACCAACTCCTGCCCTGCGCGGTGTGCGGCAGGGTCCACACGATGCTCGACGGCGAGGCGCTGCCGGCGACCGTGGAGGAAATCGAGATCAGCGGGACCGTCGCCCGGCAGGTGCTCCGCGACGGCGCAAACGTCCTGTTCCAATCGGGGTTGAGCGAAAGCACCTTCGACCCCAGCGTCAGCATGGCCGCCCTCAATCTGACCTCGATCCTGTGCGTTCCCATCCGGACCCAGGAGAGCATCTCGGGGATCTTGTACATCGACACCAATATCGCCAACCACGCCTATACCCAGGACGATCTTCTGCTGGCCGCCGCGGCCGGTAACAGCGCGGGGCTTGCGTTGCAGAACGCCCATAACCACCAGGCTCTCCTCCAGAAGCAGCGAATCGAACAGGATGTCGAGGCAGCGTGGAACATTCAGGAGGGCTTCCTGGTCAGCGACTGGTCGACAAACGACCCGCGATTTGACATCTACGGCCGCACCCGGCCGGCGCGGATCGTCGGCGGCGACTTCTATGATTTCGTCCGCATCGACGGCGACCGGGTCGGCATGTTGATCGGCGATGTCAGCGGCAAGGGCATGCCGGCGGCCCTCACCATGGCCCAGATCCTGGCGGAGTTCCGGCTCTGCGCGCCGGGCTCGGACTCTCCCGCCGAGGTCTTGCGGCAACTCAACGAGCGTTTGGTGGTGCGCAGCCAACGCGGCCTCTTCTGCACCATCGCGGCGGTCGCCATCAATCTCGAAAACGGCAACATTCTCGGCGCCAACGCCGGTCACCACCCACTGGTCGTGGTTTCCGAGGACCGGTCGATGACGCTGTTGGGCGCATCCGGCCCACCCATCGGGATCCTCTCGGGCGCGTCCTGGACCGACGAACGGGCGGCGGTCGCGCCGGGCGACACCATGGTGTTCTACACCGACGGGATCGTCGAGGCGAGAGCCGGCGTGACCATGAGCTCCGGCCGGAGTGAGCTGGTCGAATACGGCGTCGACAACCTGGTGGAGGTCGCACGCGCCGCAGCGGCGGGTGGTCCGCAACGACTCATCGAGGCCGTCATCCACGACGTCGATCGCTTCTGTTCACCGGTCGCGGCGCACGACGACTGCACGCTGATCGCTTTGAGGTACAACGGCGATGGCTGACGATTTCCGGTTGGAGATTCGTTCGGACCCGCGGTTGCTGAGGTGTATTCGCAACCTCGTGCGCGGGTGGCTGGAGGCCTGCGAGTTGGAACGGGAGGCTACCGACGAGATGGTCCTGGCGATCGATGAGGCGTGCGCCAACGCAATCCGCCACTCCTATGGCGGTCAATGCGATCGCTTCGTGGAATTGACGCTGCGGTCGGACGAGGGCGGGGTCGAAGTTCGCCTCTGCGACCAGGGCGAACCGTGCCCGCCGGAACACCGGCAGCGGCGGGTGTTGGAAGCGCCCGACCCGGACCGGCTCGAACCCGGCGGGCTCGGCGTACAACTGATGCACCGGGCGTTCGACGAGGTCGAGTTCTGTCCCGACAGAACGACGGGAAACTGCGTCATCATGCGGCGCAGGCGAAAAGACTGAGGGGCGGGATATGGGGTTGACGATTGACCAGACCGAGCACGAGGCGAAGATCCGGATCGCGGTCCGCGGGGAGGTCGACCTCTACACCTCGCCCGACCTTCGGGCGGTTGTGATGAAGGCCGTCCCCGCAGCTTCCACCGGGGTCGAGGTCGACCTCAGCGGCGTCGACTACATGGACTCTTCGGGGGTCGCGACTTTGGTCGAGGGGTTCAAGAGCGCCCGTGAGAACTCCAAGACCTTCGTGTTGGTGACGCCGTCGCCATCGGTCATGAAGGTGCTCGAGTTGGCGAGGCTCGACTCGGTGTTCGAAATCGATCGGGCGCCGTGACCAACCTCGTCGGGTCGGTCGGGCGGTGGACGCTGACACAAATCGCGACAGGGGCGCGGGTGTCCGTTCTGATCGTCGAGACCTTGACCTGGCTCATCGTGGCGCCGTTGCGCGGCAAGGGTCTTCGCGTTCGCAGCACCGTAGAGCAATTCGTCGAGTTCGGGGTGCGGTCCCTCCCGATCGTCGGTCTGATCTGTTTTCTGATCGGGGTGATCCTCGCTCTGCAGTCCTCCTACACCCTCGACAAGTGGGGCGCCAACCGGTTCATCGCGGTGCTGGTGGCGGTCTCCGCCATCCGCGAACTGGCGCCGCTCATGACAGCCGTCCTGATCACCGGCCGCAGCGGGTCCGCGATCACGGCCGAGATCGGCACCATGAAGGTCGGCGAGGAGATCGACGCCCTGGAGGTGATGGGGCTCAATCCGGTCAAGTTTCTGGTGGTGCCGAAGTTCCTCGCCATGATCACCGCCGTTCCCTGCGTGACCGTGATCGCCATGTTTATCATGATCTTCGGCGGCTTCGCGGCGGGTGTCGTCATCGTCGGTGTCGACCCCGCCACCTACATCGAGATGACCGTCAACTCCCTGGCGGAGAAAGACCTGGTGATCGGGCTGACCAAGAGCTTTTTCTTCGGTGTCACCATCTGTTGGGTCGGCATTTATCGCGGTTTCCAGGTCGAGGGCGGCGCCGAGGGGGTGGGCCGCAAGACCACCTCGTCGGTGGTGACCTCGATCTTCCTCATCATCATCGTGGACCTCGTGTTCACCATCCTCTTCTACTTCATCTGATGATGGCGAACCGTTACGACCCGATCATCGAAGTCGAGGACCTGGTCGTCAAGTACGGCGACCGGACGGTACTCGGTGGTGTGAGCTTCACGGTGCGGCGCGGCGAGGTCTTTGTCATCCTCGGTGGTTCGGGTTCCGGCAAGACGACGCTCATCCGCAACCTGGTCGGTTTGATGCGGCCCTATTCGGGTTGCATCCGCGTCAAGGGCGAGGACTTCACCGCGATGACGGACGACGAACGCATCGAGCTGCGGAAGAAGATCGGGATGTGTTTTCAGGGCTCCGCCCTTTTCAACTCGATGACGGTCGGTCAAAACGTGGCGCTGCCGCTCACCGAACACACGAATCTGGAGCCCTCGACCATCGACATCATGACCAAGATCAAGCTCGAACTTGTCGGTCTCGCCGGCTTTGAAGATTACATGCCGTCGGAACTCAGCGGCGGCATGAAAAAGCGCGCCGGGATCGCGCGGGCGATGGCGATGGATCCCGAAATCATCTTCTACGACGAACCATCGGCGGGACTCGACCCGATCGTGGCTGCCGGGATCGACGCGCTCATCCGCGAGCTGCAGTCGACGTATGATCTCACCAGCGTCGTCGTGACCCACGAGATGGAAAGCGTCAAGCTGATCGCCGACACGGTCTGTGTGCTGCAACAGGGGCGGGTGGTGGGCCTCGGTTCGTTGCAGGAGGTCCGCCGCGTGGAACACCCTTACATTCAACAGTTCTTCGAAAGGCGCCCCGACGCCGAGGGCGCGGGCGAGACCGATTACGCCCGGTATTTGACCGGACTCGAGTGAATCGCTACAACGAGAGGGAGCATGACAGCCAAAAATGACAATTTCACGGCAACCGAGATCAAGGCCGGGGTCTTCGTGCTGGCCAGCATCGTGGTGCTCGTGGTCCTGGTGGCCGCGATCAGGGGGTGCCGGCCGCACACCGACTCGGCCGGAATCTACACCGCGTCCTTCACGGATATCGGCGGTCTCAACCAACGTGCTGACGTCCGGTTCGGTGGCGTCAAGGTGGGGCGGGTCACCGCCATCGAGCCTGATCCCGACGACCGGTCGATGATCAGGGTCACGGCCGAGGTGGACGGAGACGTGCCGGTCAACCGGGGCAGTGTCGCGACCGTCGCCCAGATCACACTGACGGCCGAGAAACATCTGGAGATATCAACCGGCGATGCTGCCGCCGAACTGCTCCGAAGCGGCGATGCGCTCGTCGCTCGTACGAGCAGCGGCGGCTTTATCGACATTCCCGACCTCGAGGGCCTGACCACCCGCATGGAGGTGCTGCTCGACAGCGTGACCCAGTTGATGGGGGGTACGCCGGTCGGCGGCAGCGACCGGGAAATCGTTGACCTGGCCGAGGTGACGGCCGCTTTGGAGGCGACTTTCGAGGAGAGCACCGAAACGGTTCGTGAGTTCAGAGGGGTGATCGCCGACAACCGGGAAGGCCTCGCAGAGGTCATCGGCAGGCTGGCGACGTTGGAAGAGACGGCCACGTTGTTGATGACCCAGATCAACGCCGTGGTCTCCGACAATCGGGTGCCGCTGAACGAAACCATGATCAACCTGCAACGGTTGACCGGGGAGGCGAGCGTTCGGCTTGAAGAACTGATGACGTCGCTCAAAGTCACCCTGCAGCATTTCGAAGACGTCGGCGGCAACGCCAGCGATCTGCTGGACGAACAACGACCCGCCATCGAGGGAATCCTCCTGAATCTCGAGGAAACGACCCGCAATATGCGCAGGCTTTCGGAGACGCTGGCCGACCAACCGAGTGCGCTGGTTCGCGGTGCCAAGACCCAGGGGCGGAAGGACGGCACGACACCATGAGAGTGAAATTTTTGCTGATCGCGGCGATGTGCTGGCTGCCGGCGTGCGCCTCGGCTCCCAAGATCAACTACTACACCCTGGCCATGGAGCCCTCGGGATCGGCGCAACCGTCGGCCAACCTCGTGGTGGAGCAGGTGCGAACCACTGATGCGCTGAGCCGCAACCAGATCATGGTCCTGGCGTCGCCGATTCGAATCGAGTATTACGCCACCGACCAGTGGGCCGGAAACCTCGCTGATCTCGTCCGCCAGAAACTCAGCGCCGAGTTCGGACCGACGGTCGAAGGTCGACGGACACTGGCGTTGTCGGTCACGGTGCTGTCCTGCGAACAGGTCGACGGTGCAGGTGGTGCCGAGGCGCGGATGCAGCTGCAAGTGACGGTGCGCGATCCGGATGAGAAGCGTTACCGCAAGCCCCTGCTCGAGAAGACCTACGTGGCCTCGCGGCCGTCGGCGAGCAGCACCGCGGGCGCGATCGTGGAGGCACTCTCGGTCTGTGCGGAGGAGATCGCCGCCGGAATTGCGGCGGACGTCGGCCGCCTGTGAGTGTTTGGACGGAGGGGGAAGCCTCGAACCGTCCATAGAGGAGAAGGAGATGTCGGAGCCGCGGATCTTTGTGGTTTCCGGAGGCATGGGCACGACGGGCGAGCAGTTGGCCCGGACCGCGCTGGCGCAGTTCGAGGGCTCCGGAGTGTCGATCGCGGTCGTACCGGGGGTCCGGACCCCGGCCGAAGTCCACGACGCCGTGCAGCGGGCGGCGCACGCGAACGCCCTGATCATCCATACGCTGGTGGATCCCGACCTCCGCGAGATCTTGAAACTGGCGGCTGCCGGGCTCGGCGTCGTGGAAATCGACTCCATGGGCCC
>CAVQQC010000012.1:0-6823 GCA_963714895.1 Candidatus Sulfomarinibacteraceae bacterium | reverse complement strand
GCGGGCAACTGGATTCCGGATGACTGCACACTCTGCCATTCGATCCTCGCCTACGGCGAGGACAAAGCCTTCGCCTACCTGGAGCCGACACCCGAGAAGGCCAGGAACCGGGCGATGCATGAATACCTGAGGGACGAGTTCCTCGCGTCCACGAGCGACTGATTTTCGCCGTCGCCGCGACGGCCAGGGAGAGCGAAATGGCCCAAACCCGGAATCTTCGATGGACACAGCTGTTGGTCACGCTCGCGGCAGCCGCGGTGATTTCACCGGTCTTTGCCGAAGAACCGCCATCGCTCGGCGAGGCGGTGACCAAGGGCAAGATCTCGCTCAACCTGCGCTACCGCTACGAGGACGTTGACCAGACGGGTTTCGACGAGCCGGGCAAGGCCTCGACCCTCCGCACGACCCTCGGCTATCGGACCTTGTGGTGGAATCGGCTGTCGGCGATGCTCGAGTTCGAAAACGTCGTCAACGTCGGCTTCTCCAACGACCACAACAACGGCGGTTCCGGATCGTTGTCGAACGGGGTCACCGACCGCCCGGCCATCCCCGACCCGCCGATCACCGAGATCAACCAGGTCTACCTCGACTGGAAACCGCTCGACAGCCTGCCGTTGCGCGGGGGACGCCAGGAGATCATCATCGACAACTCCCGATTCATCGGCAATGTCGGATGGCGCCAGAACCACCAGACCTTTGACGGCGCGACCGCACACTTCACCGGCGTCAAGAACCTCGATCTCGGCTACGCCTATATCGCCCGCCAGCGAACCGTCACCGGCGCCTCACGGCCGATGTCCACCTCACACCTCGAGAGCGCCTACACCTTTTCCGGCATCGGTTCGCTGCACGGCTATCTGTTGTCCATCGACTTCGACCAGGAGGACCTGTGGCGCCAGTCGACCACGACCTACGGCGCCTTCTTCTCCGGGAAGACCGATCTTTCAAAGACGCTCGGTCTGACCTACCGTCTGGAGCTCGCAACCCAACAGGACACCGGCGACAATCCCGATTCGGTCGAAGCCGACTACCTCCGAGCGGACCTCGGGTTCGCGTTCGGCAAGGTGACCGCGGCCGCCGGGTACGAAGTGCTTGGCGGTGCCGAGGGCGAGGGCGCCTTCAATACGCCGCTCGCGACCCTGCACAAGTTCAACGGCTGGGCCGACAAGTTCCTGACCACACCGGCGGACGGCCTGACCGACTTCTTTGTCAGCCTCGGGGCGAACGTCGGGCGATTCGCCCTGTTGGGTGTGTACCACGACTTCGGGGCCGACACCGGTGGCGCTTCATGGGGCAGCGAGTTCGATGCCAGCGTGGTCTACACGGCGCCCTGGAAACAGAAATTCGCGATCGAGGCCGCTTTCTACGACGCCGACGACTGGACGACCGACACCGACAAGGTCTGGATCTGGACCCAGTGGGGGTTCTGACCCAACCGGTCGAACCCTGCTGGGAAATACAAATGCGGGACACGGCTCTGAAGGTGGGCCAAGGCCCACCCTACGAGTCCGCTCGACACCTGGGTCCGAAGTAGGGTGGGCCTTGGCCCACCTTCAGACCCGCCGAGGTCGGGTGGAGCCTGAATTTGAACTCGAGCCCTCCAAGATGTCTTCTTGGACAAGAGTGATTCTGCAGCCTGTATCCTGCATCCTTGGAGCGCGTTACTCCGGTAACGGACGGGTGTCGCGGGAGGGACGGTCGTCGTCCTCTCCCCCTCCTCCCCATCGGCCTCGACGGCGGGCTCGGTCGTTTCCAGCAGGTCGCCGACGAAGAGGCTCGAGTTCTTGACGAAGAAGACCACCGGCAGGTCGCCGGCGAGTCGGTCCATCCGCTCGGCATAGGCCTCTTCGTCGCCGGTCTCGGGCACCTCGAGCCCGAGAAAGACTGCGGCCGCCTCGGCGCTCTCCCGGTGAATCACCTCTGTCACGGTTTCGTCCTTCGGTTTCAGCACGACCCGCACCTCGGCATCGATGCGGATCTCCGGTAACAGTTTTTTGAGGTGGTCTTCAGTTCGGCTCCTCATCAGCTCCGAGGACGCGAGGCTCATGACCGAGACCCTCGCGCCGCTCCATTCGGCATTCGAGTGCAGCAGGTGGGCGAGCAGCAACATGAGGTCGCCGTTGCGCTCCAGACCGCCCCACCAGACGTGGATGATCGGGCTCTCCCGCCGGAACATGTACTTGGGCCGGATCCTGGCGAGCACGAACGACTTGTTGAGGCGCTCGAGCCGGCGCATGACGCGCAGGAACTCGGCGCGCAGGGCGACCGAGTCGGGCCAACCGAGAAGCACCGTATTGCTCGACATCCCCGCCATGCCGTTGGCCTGGCTGACGTTGACCATACCCTCGACGATATCGTTGACCGCGTCGACCTCCGGGAAGACCACGATGTCCTCGGCGTCGATCACCGACTGGATGCGGCTCCTGCGGCCGTCGATGTCGAGGTCGTCGCTCATCAGGTCGCCGACCACCAGATTGCACACCGTCACCACGCCCCGGCCCTGGCTGAACCAGTCGCCGAAGCGGATCAGATCGAGCTCCTTCAGGGGGTCATCGACAAACGTCAGAAGGTGAGGCCGCCAATTGCGGGCGCTCATCGGCCGCTCGTTGAGCCGGATCAGAGCCCATCGTATGAGGGCCTCGTAAAGCCCCCTCCGGGCATCGCCGCAACGCGCCTTCTGTGCCCGGCGTGACAGATACAACCAGAGAGAGAACTCCGCCACCAACGCGATCAGACCGGCGATCGGGCTGATGAGGACCATCACCACGACGCACGCGAAGCCGCCGACCAGGGTGATCGGCCACGGCACCTTGATTTTCGGCCGCCACGACGGGTCGCCGCTCAGGACCTCGAAGGTGGCGACGATGTTGACGGTGCCGTAGACCGTGAGGAAGAACATCGAGACGACCATCGCCACCGCGTTGAGGTTGCCGAGAAAGACCGCGGTCCACGGCGATCGCCAGGGCGACCATCATCCCCGGCAGGAGCTCGCGGTGTGTCGCCGGTCGGCCGGCACAGAAAACGTCGGGGCGATCCCGTCGCGCGCCAGCGCCTGCAGAGTCCGCGGGGCGGCCAGGATCGACCCCACCGCGGACGAAAAAATCGCCGACCACAGACCGGGCAGCACCAGCCACGGACCGAGGACCGCGATCCTCGACCACACCATCGGGTCGTCGCGAAGATCCGAGGGATCTGCCCCCAGCGAGAGCAGGATCGGAATCAGCAGGTACACGAGGAAACCCGTCGCGACCGCGGTGATGGAACCGAGGGGAATCGACTTGCCCGGGTCGCGGAGGTCCCCTGACAAGCCCGAGCCCCGCCATCACGCCGGTGACAGCCGGAAAGAAGACCGCGAAACCGACCCAGAAGCCGATCTCTCCGGTCGGCGGATGGAGAACGACGTCCGCACCCGAGGATCTGACAAAGGCCCCGATGGCGAGCGCAATCAGCGACAGCACCACAAAGCCCATCAGAACGACCTGGGCCTTGAGGGCGCGCTCGGCCCCGGTGACGGCCAGCACCCCGACCGCGATCACGACCACCAGCGTCACCGGCATCAGCGGCAGGTTCGGCCACACGATCCGGAACGACTCGGCGAGGCCGTAGGAGTAGAGGGTCACGGAAAAGGTCTGCGAGAGAAACAGCGGTACGCCGATGGCGCCGCCGAGTTCGAGCCCCAGGCTGCGGGAGATGATGAAATAGGCGCCACCGACCCCGACCCTGGCGTTGGTCGCCACCGCCGAGAAGGCAGAGCGTGGTGATGAAGGTGATGGCGTTGGCCAGGACGACGACGAACACGATCCGGATCAGACCGAGGTGTCCGACCAGCCACCCGAAACGCAGGTACATGATGACGCCGAGGATCGTGAGAATCGTCGGCGTGAACACGCCGATGAACGTCCCCAGCTTGTTGTCGTTTGCCATCGGCCTCTCCGTACCATCGCGACGGTTTCGACTTCCCGGCGTCGGGTGGTTCAGTACGCGCACCCTACCGGCAAATTCGTTGGCACGCAATACATCGGCACTGAAAGTGGGCCGAGGCCCACCCTACTCGACCCACGGACCAGCGCACAGGTAGGGTGGGCTTCAGCCCACCTTCAGAGCTGCCGACGTGCATATGGTCATTCAGGTTCGTCTCCGAGTGGCAGCCTGGTCAGGAGCTCACGCAACAAATCGTCACCACCGCCGTCACCGTGAACCCCGGCGATAGAACCCCCGTCTCGCGCGACCAGACCCTGTCCGAGCCCGGGGTCCGTGAAACGGAACCCGCCGTCACCGAGATCGGCGATATCGCCACCGACATCGCCCCACTGTGCGAAGTGGGCGCGCAGAAGCCCGAGCGCCTCTTCCGCCTCGGCAGCGCCTCCCATCTGGCTGAAAAAGAGCTCGACCTCACCGCCGTCGACCTCATAGTCGGCGACGAAACCACCGGGAAGGAAGGCGTGCCCGAAAAGGTCCGCAGCGATATACCGCTCGCTCCCCGCTCGCAGACCACCCCGCGGGAGAACTTCGAGAATCGGCGGCAGAGCCACGGAACCCTCGATCCCCGCCACCGCCAGACCCACCACGTGGTCGAGGCCTGCGACGAGCTGCGGTCGATCATCGTCGGCTTCGGCGTGGACATACACCGATCCCTTCCAGGCGGCGGCGATCGTCCCCGACCGGTAGCCCTCCGCGCCCCAGTTCATGAGGTCCGGGTCGGGCGGCAGAATGCTTCGGTAGAGCCCGAAGGCGCCGAGCTCCGAGCCCATGTCGAAGACATCGAGCGTGACGCTGGCAAATGGATCGTCGCCCAACTGGTAGCGGGTCTGGGTGAGGCTCTGGAAACCGTACTCCAGGTACAACGGTGCGCCCCCGTTGAGATATTCGAAGAGACTCTCCCCGTCGTATGAGGTCGGGCCCTCGGAGATCGTCCACCCCGGCGGAGCCGATGGTGATGGGAGACCGGCACGACCCTCGGGGTGCGCTGAGCCACCCCCTGCCCCGCCACACCCCGCCGTGACAAGGACCGAGACCACCAACACGAGTCCGGCAGCGTTCTTCACGCCTCGTCTCCCCTGAAGCTGAGGAGGCGATGGGCGTCCACCAGCTCTCGCCTCACCGTTCGTCGAAAGGGACAGCCGCTGTCGCATTGGCCGTCGCAATTCGCGCAGTCCGCTGCGGCCCGACTCCGCCCGAGTGACTCGTAGAGCTGCATCGAGTCCTTCTCGCGGCCGTAGTACTTGAAGTACATGGCGTAGCGATTGACGTCGGCGATCGCGACGCCGTGCGGGCAGCTCTTCTCGCACTCACCGCAGAATCGGCAGTAGCGGTCGAACATCTCATCCGCGTACCGTCTCAGCATCGCCACCTCGGCCTCGTCCAGCGGTTTGCCGACCGCGGATGCATACTCTTTGATCTCGTCGAAGTTGGTGATGCCGACACATACGCTCGCCACATAGGGGTGGCTCAGCGCCCACTTGATCGTCGCCTGGCGGAAGGACAGTCCGCCCGCCTCGAGGTCCTTGATCTCGTTCTTGCGGTTGCCCGCGTTGGTCTTGAAGACCATGGTCCCGACGCCCTTTTTGGCTGCTGCTTCCAGAATGCTGTCCTGATCCGGGTAGGAGGCGAAGTCGTACTTCGTGAACAACACCTCGTAGCGCCCATCGGCAACAGCGGCCTCGAGGACCTCCTGCATCCCGCCGTGATGGCCCGACAGGCCGAGGTGAGACACCTTGCCGGCTTGTTTCGCTTCGGCGAAAGCCTCGTACAGAGCGTCGATCCGGAGCTCATCGAGCGAAGTGACGTTGGTGATGCGGTAGATCTCCACGTGATCGGTCTGCAGGCGCTGCAGGCTGGCATCGATGGCATCCAGCACGTCGCCCTTGGTCGCGTTCGCTTTGAACATATCGCCGGTGAACAGCACCAGTTCGTCGCGGCGGCTGCCGAGGTTCGCGATGGCCTTTCCGATCGAGGTCTCGGCGCGCCCGTTCTGGTAGTTGGCGCTGGTGCAGATGGTGGTGATTCCCTGGTCGAGAGCGGCCGTCAACAGCGCCGGATTGTCGAACCCGTAGCTGCCGAAGGAGATCTCCGAGACCTTGAGACCGGTCGCCCCGAGTTCACGAAACCGCATCTCGACGGGCGCCGGTTCGCCGGGCGAGCCCTCGGTCCGCGAACAGCCGCCGACCGCCAATCCTGAGGTCAATGCCCCGAGTTTCAGAAACCTGCGACGATCGATGCCTTTTCCCTGAGATTTCATGTGTCTTTCTCCCCTCGGATCAGAAGGTCGTCCGCGATACAAGGTCCAGACCGCTCTCGCGCGACACCGCTGCCACGACTTCGTTCGCGCTCTCTTCGATGGGTTTCGAAGTGACGTCCACCGTCGCGAACCGCCCCTTGCGGAAAACCGCCCGTGCGTGCTCGAGATCCTGGAAAACGTGGCTCGGGTCGGAGTAGACCACCGGCGCCCCTTCTCCCAGTCCACCCTGGCGCTGGCGCCGGTAGCTCACCAGGCGGTCGGGATCGAGCGTCAGACCTACGACCCGGCTGCGCGGCACCTCGAAGAGCTCCTGCGGCGGCTCGATGTCCTTGACCAACGGGACGTTGGCGGTCTTGAAACCGCGCATGGCCAGGTACATGCTCAACGGCGTCTTGCCGGCCCTGGAGACGCCGATCAGAATGATCTCGGCCCCTTTCAACTCGTTGTAATAGCGTCCGTCGTCGTGGCGGACCGCGTACTCGATGGCCTCGATGCGCCGAAAGTACTCCTCCCTCACTTTGCGGTAGAGACCGGGTCGTCCGACCGGCTGGCGCTCGAGCAACGCCGAGACCCGATCGAGCACCG
>CAVQQC010000011.1:0-187382 GCA_963714895.1 Candidatus Sulfomarinibacteraceae bacterium | reverse complement strand
GACCCCGCGCAGCATCGTTTCCTCGAACCAGGGTTCGCCGCCGTAATTGCGGTCCTCGAGGAGGAATGGTCCTTCGTAGGCGAGATGTCGGCCCTCGGCGTCGATGATGCCGAGGTCGACGAAGCTCTGTTGCCGCTTGTTGAGGATGGTCAGGACGTTGTGCAGCTCGCCCGACCGTGTGAGTCCGTCGAGAGATGCGGAGTGAGCCAGGGCCTCGAGCATCACGGTGCGTTCGGCGAGGAAGAGCTGGACCGCGTTGGACCGGTTGACCGCGAGGTTCTGCAGCTGTGCACGCTGGTTCTGCTCCAGCGAGGAGGCGAAATAGACGTAGATCGCCGCCCCGACCAGATACAGCGGAATCAAGGCCACCGCGAGTCCGGTCAGAGCCATTCGTCGGAACAACTGTTGGTACCGTGGTTCCACGGTTTTCTCCTCAGACGTCGCCGGTATGACGCATCAGAATGCGCGCCTCAGCGCGCCGGATGCGCTCCTCGTGTTCGGCCTTTCGGTGACCCGCCGCCTCGATTGTGTCGATGAGTTCTTCGTAACACGGCCGGTTTCTGGAGGTAGTCGAAGGCGCCGGACTTGAGCCCCTCGACCGCGGTGTCGATGGTGCCGTGGCCGGTGAGCAGGATGACCTCGACCACGGGGTGGCTGCTCTTGATGGTCTTGAGCACCGAGATGCCGTCCTTCCCGGGCATCCGAATATCGAGGATCACGACGTCGCACTCGGCCTCGTCGAGGGCGGCCAGACCCTCCTCGCCGCTGAAGGCCGCGCGCACCCGGTGACCGTCGTCCGTGAGGCGCAGCGAGAGCATCTCCACGAAATCCTTTTCGTCGTCGACGATGAGAATGTCGGTAGGTATTTTGAGCATGCTGCAGCTCCTACAACAGTCCGAGGATCTTCCACCAGATGCCGGCGGCGACCAACATGAGGGTGAGCAGCACCGGGGTTGCCACCAGTCCCACCCGGGTGAGGTCGAACGAACTGAACTGGCGGTACGAGTACGCGATCGCGTTGGGCGGACAGCCGATGACCAGCAACATCGCGAAGGAGGTGGCGCAAGCGAGGCCGAGGGCGAGGACCCGCGGGTCGACCCCTTCGAGCTGGGCCAGCGGAATCACGATGGGCAGGATCAGGGCGGCCGCGGCGACGTTGGCCATCGCGTTGGTGACCAGGGCGCCGAAGACGCAGACGCCGCCGAGCAGCACCACCCAACCTTTGCCCTCGACCAGCGGGAAGAACAGGTGCGCGAAGTACGAAGCGGCGCCCGAGGAGGCCATGGCGAGGCCGAGGCAGATGCCGCCGCCGAAGATGAAGAGGGCGGTGCCCCACTCGAGGTTTTCGTGGATGTCGCGCCAGCGCAGGGCGCCGACGGCGACCAGGGCCGCGACCCCGATCATGCCGGTGATCGAGTAGTCGATGCCGTGCAGGCCCTTGGTCAACCATGCCGTGAATACCGCCACCAGAATCAAGGTGGTGCGTTTCTGCAGCGGTGTCCAGGGCCCGGGGTCCTCGTCGTAGGTCGGCAGCTGGAACTTCGGGTCGGGCCGGTAGACGAAGTAGACCACCAGCACCGCCGCCGGCACCGTGACCAGGGCGAGCGGGAAGGCATATTTGATCCAGTCGAAGAAGCTGATCTCGACTCCGGTGAGTTCCTTGAGGAAGGCCGCCGCCACCATGTTGCGACCGCCGCCGACCAGGGTGCCCATGCCGCCGCAGGAGCATGCGAAGGCGAGCGACAGCAGCATGAACCGGGCGGTGTCGGTGTTCGGCTGGATGCCGGCCGCTCGCATCAGGGGGATCATGGTGGCGATGCCGATCGCGGTGGCCGCGGCGTCGTGCATGACTCCCGAACCGATGCCGAGGCCGATCGAGAGGATGAAGGTGAAGCGGATGACGCTGGTGCCCGCCTTCTTGGCGATGGCGTGGCTGAGGCGTTCGGTGAGCTCGGCCTTCTCCAGAGCGATGGCGAGGATCAGGCAGCACATGATGAAGACCACCACCGGGTGCATGTAGGTGGCCCAGGCGTCGGTGACGTCGACGATGCGGAAGAAAACGAGGCAGACGCCGATCATGATTGCGGTGATCTCGAGCGGGATCGGCTCGACCACGAACAAGAAGATCAACGCCGCCAGCACGGCCAGAAATCGGAAAGCTCTCGGTGAGAGGCCGTTGACGTAACCGATCTCGATCCCGTCGAGACCGAGAGTTGCCGCTTCGGCGGAGAGTGCGACTCCGGGCTCGACCGCGTCGCCCGCCGCCGCCAGACGGTAGGCGCCGTTCGCGCCTTCCCAGTCGACAAGCGCATAGCGGCCCTCGACCTGCGCTGCGAGCAGGCGGTCGGGATCGCCGGCGACCGTAAAGAGGTTGCCTTCAGGGCGCGGCAGGGCGTACACCATCACCCCGAGCAGGATCGCGACAGCGATTTGGAACCACTTGTTGCGCAGAACCGTCATCCCAGTCTCCCTTCAGACGTCGCCGCTGTGGCGCATCAGGATTCGGGCCTCGGCGCGGCGGATGCGCTCCTCGTGTTCGGCCTTGCGGTGGCGGGCGGCCTCGAGCTTGTCGAGCAGCTCCTCGAAGCGGGCGGGTTTCTGGACGTAGTCGAAGGCCCCCGCCTTGAGCCCTTCGACCGCGGTGTCGATGGTGCCGTGGCCGGTGAGCAGGATGACCTCGACCACCGGGTGCTTCGCCCGGATCCGCTTGAGCGTCGTGATGCCGTCGGTGCCCGGCATCCGGATGTCGAGGATCACGACATCGCACTCGGCCTCGTCGAGAGCGGCCAGGCCTTCCTCGCCGCTGAAGGCCGCGCGCACCCGGTGGCCTTCGTCCGCCAGGCGCAGCGAGAGCATTTCCACGAAGTCCTTTTCGTCGTCGACGATGAGAATGTCGATGGGTATTTTGAGCATGGTTGGCTCCTACAGCAGACCGAGGATGCTCCACCAGATGCCGGCCGCGACCAGCAGCAGGGTGAGCAGCACCGGGGTTGCCACCAGTCCCGCCCGCGTGAGGTCGAACGAGCTGAACTGGCGGTACGAGTAAGCGATGGCGTTGGGCGGACAGCCGATGACGAGAATCATCGCGAAGGAGGTGGCGCACGCGAGGCCGAGGGCGAGGACCCGCGGGTCGACCCCTTCGAGTTGGGCCAGCGGAATCACGATGGGCAGGATCAGTGCCGCAGCGGCCACGTTGGCCATCGCGTTGGTGACCAGGGCGCCGAAGACGCAGACGCCGCCGAGCAGCACCAGCCACCCCTTGCCCTCGACCAGCGGGAAGAACAGGTGGGCGAAGAACGAGGCGGCGCCCGAGGAGGCCATGGCGAGGCCGAGACAGATGCCGCCGCCGAAGATGAAGAGGGCGGTGCCCCACTCGAGGTTTTCGTGGATGTCGCGCCAGCGCAGGACGCCGATGGCGACCAGGGCCGCGACCCCGATCATGCCGGTCACCGAGTAGTCGATGCCGTGCAGCCCCTTGGTCAACCACGCCGCGAAGACCGCCCCGAGGATCAGAATGGTCTGCTTCTGCAGGCGTGTCCAGGGCCCGAGTTCCTCATCGTAGGTCGGCAGCTGGAACTTCGGGTCGGGCCGGTAGACGAAGTAGACCACGAGCACCGCCGTCGGCACCGTCACCATGGCCAGCGGAAAGGCGTACACGATCCAGTCGAAGAAGCTGATCTCGATCCCGGTCAACTCCTTCAGGAAGGCCGCGGCGACCATGCAGCGGCCGCCGCCGACCAGGGTGCCCATGCCGCCGCACGAGCAGGCGAAGGCGACCGAGAGCAGCATGAACCGGGCGGTGTTGGTGTTGGGCTGGATGCCGGCCGCGCGCATCAGAGGGATCATGGTGGCGATGCCGATGGCGGTGGCCGCGGCGTCGTGCATGACCGTCGAACCGATGCCGAGCCCGATCGAGAGGATGAAGGTGAAGCGGACGACGCTGGTGCCGGCCTTCTTGGCGATGGCGTGGCTGAGCCGTTCGGTGAGCTCGGCCTTCTCGAGCGCGATGGCGAGGATCAGACAGCACATGATGAAGACCACCACCGGGTGCATGTAGGTGGCCCAGGCGTCGGTGACGTCGACGATGCGGAAGAACACGAGGCAGACGCCGATCATGACCGCGGTGATCTCGAGCGGGATCGGTTCGACGACGAACAGGAAGATCAGAGCCGCCAGCACGGCCAGAAAGCGGAAGGCCTTCGGCGAGAGGCCGTTGACGTAACCGATCTCGACCCCGTCGAGACCGAGAGCGGCCGCCTCGGCGGTGAGCGCGACTCCGGGCTCGGCCGCGTCGCCGGTCGCCGTCAGGCGGTAGGCGCCGTCGGCGCCTTCCCAGTCGACAGCTTTCGTAACGGCCCGCGACCTGCTTCGCGAGGAGGCGGTCGGGATCGCCGGAGACCGTGAAGACAGTGCCCTCCGGGCGCGGCAGGAAATTGACGATGATGCCGAGAGCGATCGCGAGACCGATCTGGAAGTACTTGTTGCGGAGGACCATGACCGGGGCCTCCTTCGCCCCTTGCACGACGAGAACAGACCGCCCCTGTATCGACCGCCTATCGCAATCAGTGTGCCGTCAGCGAGAACCCCAGCCCTTCGAAGGTGTACATGATCCGTAGCCGTACCAGACGGTGTAGAGCACGTAGAACAGGAGCGAGAACAGCACCGTGCCCCAGCGGTCCTTGATCGCCTGCGCCTCGATGCCGTAGTAGTTGTAGGCGCACTCGACGGTCTTGGCCTGCACCGTGTGGGTCAGCTGCGCGGCGGGGAAGAGCTTCTGCCGGTTGAGGTCCTTCTCCATCGCGCCGAGGGCCAGCCACCAGGTGTGGAGGGTGGTCCGGGCGTCCTCTGCCGTAGCGTGCCGTCAGCTCGTCGCCGCGGTTCCGGTAGGCGGACTCCGCGTCCTCGAGACAGCCTGAGAAAATGGCCTCGAGATCGCCGTTGACCATCAGAGTGTTGCCCTGGACCGCGGTCGTGGCGCCGACGCGGGCAAAGAGCGGCTCGGCGGACTGGGCGGCGCTCGAATCCGTCATCTTGAGGTTGAGCGTGACCTGTTGGCTGCCGTGCTCCTCGACCTGGTGCTCGACCTTCGGGATGTAGTAGGCCGAGCCCTTGGAGATCGAGTTGTAGAGATTGTCCAGATAGTTGAGGGCGTTGCCGCCGCCGAAGATCGGCATGAAGATGACGACCATCACGGCGATAAAGGTCACCATCAGAAAGATGCCGATGCCGAGCTGTTTTTTATGAATCTTGCTCATGACGACACCTCCGTCCCGCGCAGCTTGCCGAGGTTTGAAAAGAATGTGTAGAAGACCCAGACGGCAAAGCCCCCGATGACCAGGAAGAAGGCCCAGATGCCGATGCCGTCGAGGATCTGGATGGTCCCGGGGGACAAGGTGAACACCTCGAGATCGGAGAGCTTGCCGGGGAGGGCGAAGATGCGGTTGATGAAACCGGCGAGCACCGCCATCGCGTAGAATCCGCGGATGGTGATGCCCTTGACGACCTTGGTCACCATGGCGCCGACCTGGACCCCGAAGAGCGACCCGATCAGCATGCCCATGGCCAGCGTGTAGAAGATGAAGCCGTAGATGGCGTACTGGGTGATGGCGGCATAGCCCGGCGGTGAACACGATCTGGAAGATGTCGGTGCCGACCGTCGTCATCGACGACACGCCGAGGGTGTAGACGAAGATCGGGAAGGTCAGGAAGCCGCCGCCGACGCCCATGATGGCGGCTGCGAAGCCGACCAGGAAACCGCTCGCGATCAGGAACCAGGCCGAGATGCGGCGGCCGCCGGGCACCAGGTTCTCATCGAAGGTGATCATCGGCGGCGCGTTGATGGCCTGCAGCTTCTTGGGCAGATTGCCGAGTTGGGCGCCCTCGGATCGGCCGCCGTGGGCGTCGTCGTCGACCGCGAGGTCTTGCGCGCCTTGAGGTAGTCGGTCATGGCGTAGGCGCCGAGGCCGCCGAGCATGACCGAGTAGATGGTGGTGATGAAGGCGTCCGACAGTACCGGGTTGATCTCGTAGAGCACCCGGTTGATGACCCCGCCGAGGGTGGCGCCGCCGATCGCGCCGATCAGGAAGGTGAGGGCGAGGGGCACCGACACGTTGCCGAGCTTGCGGTGGATCACGCTGCCCATGATCGCCTTGGCGAAGATGTGGAAGAGGTCCGTGCCGACGGCGAGGATGCCCTTGATTCCCGCCGACATCAGGGCCGGAGCGATGATGAAGCCGCCACCCGCGCCGATGCAACCGGTGATGAGCCCGGCGCACAGCCCGATCAGGATCGACGCGACGAAGATCCCGGTCGAGTAGAAGGCCGGGCTGTAGGCCTTCTTTCCTCCGAGTATGTCGGGCAGGGTGTCTCCGGCGGCAGCAGCCTGATCCATGACCTGGGCCGCGACCCCGGGACCGAAGATGAAGATCGGAATCAGGAAGAGAGCGAGGATGGCGATCCGTTTCGGGTCACCGAGGATTCGGTCCGACGTCTCCAGTTCCCACTCCGCGTGGGCCCGGGTCGCCGCCATCATGAACGCACCCAATTGCTTGAAGAAACTCATCAGTACCCCTCCGATAATGAGGGTGGCGACGGGCCGTTGCCCCCGACGCTGCACCCGTAGTTCAAGGATTCACGCTTTGCCGTTGTCATCGCCGTCAACCCCGTTTGTGCCGGCCGCTGCCAGCACCCGTTCGAGCAGGGCGTTGAGATCGATCGGTTTGAGGAGATAGTCGAACGCGCCGAGGGAGATGCCGTTGCGCGCAGCCCGTTCCGATCCGTGGCCGGTGAGCATGATGACCTGCAGGGTGGGGAGCATCTGTCTGAGGATCTTCAGAAGCTCGATACCGTCCATGTCTTCCATTTTCAAATCGACGACGGCGACATCGAAGTCGCGGTCGCGCACCGCACGAATCGCCTCTGCACCCGAGTATGCCGTTGTAACGTCGAAGTCGCGTTTCTTGAGGCGTTTGCAGAGCACCTCGAGGTAGCCGACCTCGTCGTCGACCAAAAGGAGCCGGACCGGCGTCGAACGGGCGCTCATCGGTCAATCCCCACGGCGCAGCGCGATGAGGGTCGCCCGCGCTTCGAGGATCTTGGACTCGTGATCGCGCTTTTTTCGTCCGGCGAGGTCGAGCTTGATGATCAGCACGTCCATGTCGCACGGCTTCATCAGATAGTCGAAGGCGCCGCGCTTCATGCCCTCGATGGCCGACTCGACAGTGGCGTGGCCGGTCAACATGATGACCTCGACCAGGGGGTGGCGGTCCTTGATGGCCGCCAGGGTCGCGAGCCCGTCCATGCCGGGCATCTTGACGTCGAGGACCACCACGTCGGTCTTGGTGGCGCCGTCCTTTTCGAGGGCCTCGAGGGCCATGGCGCCGCTGGTGGCGGTGGCGATGCGAAAGCCGCGCTTGCCGAGGCGGCGGGCCAGAGCCTCGATGAAGCCTTCCTCGTCGTCGACCAAGAGCACAGATAACTCCATCATGATGTCGCTCCTCGCGGTTTCTGGGTTCCCTTCTGGGGCGCCGCGGCCTTCGTTCCCGCTTTGAAAAAGACCGTGAAGCTCGTGCCGACGCCGACCTCGCTCTCGACACCGATTCTTCCGCCGAGCTTGTCGACGATGCCGTAGCAGATGGAAAGACCGAGCCCGGTGCCGTGGCCGACGGCCTTGGTGGTGAAGAAGGGATCGAAGATCCTCTCCAGATTGGCCTCCGGAATCCCCTCGCCGGTGTCGCTGATGCGCACGGCGATCTCGTTCCCGTGAGCGAATGTCGTCACGGTCACGGCGCCTCCGTCCGCACCGATCGCATCGACGGCGTTGTTGATCAAGTTGAGCAGGACTTGCTGGAGTTCGGACGGTGAGGCATCGATAGGACCGAGGTTCGGGCCCAGGTGTTTTTCGAGCTTGATATTGGCGTATCGGGCCTTCTGGCCCATCAGGCCGAGGACGTCCTCGATCAGGTCGTTGAGGTCGAGCGATCGGACCGTGGGGTCGGTCTTGCGTGCAAAACTGAGCAGCTTGTGGGTGATGTTCTTGCAGCGCTCGCCCTGGGTGCGGATCTGGTGCACCGCACGTTGGATTTCGGCCGCGCTGTCGGCCGATGCGGAAGGGCCCTCGCCGAGCAGGTCTTCGATCCAACCTGCCTCCTCGACCATGATCGCCACCGGATTGTTGATCTCGTGCGCGATGCCGGCTGCCAGTTCACCGATCGACGCCAGCTTGCCGGTCTCGATGACCTTGTCGCTCATGATCGTTTCCTTGCGCTCCGCCTCGGCGACCTGGGACGCCATCTGTTTGGCGAGCAGATAGCCGATTGAAATTGCGGCGATCGCGGCGACGAGAAACACGATGAGGGCGAGCACCTCGAGGCGCCGTTGGTCGGCGAAGGCGTCCGCCATCTCCTGCTGGTAGCCGAGGAACCACCTTCCCTGGCGAAGCGGTGCTATCGCGATCACCGCGCGGCGGTCCAGGAGGTCCTTTCCCTCGACGATGGAAACCCGGTCGCGCGGGAGATCTCCAACGAGGAGATCGGAGTAGGGTGGACGGTCGAGGGCGACCTGGAACCTCGGCTTGGTCTGAAACTGGCCGTCGCGGTTGAAGATGAATGCGAAGCCGGTGGCGCCGATGCGGATGTTGCCGACCAATTCGTTGAAGGCCTCGAAGTCGATGGTCGCCTTGACGAAGTACCGCTGGTCGCCCTGCGATCGCGCTGCGACGACGATGAAGTGAGGGGTGCCGCGAAGCCCGGCGAACACGTCGCTGACGTAGTGTTCGCGCTGCCGTGCCGTATCGAACCACTCGGCGGTCGCATAGTCGGCCATGGCGAGGTTGAAGGGGCCGGCATAGGCGACCTGGACGCCCTCGCTGTTCACCAGACCGAGGTCGACGAAGGCGCCGTGGTACTCCTCGCGCAGGACATTGAGCAGTTGGCGCAGGAAGTCCGAGTCTTCGAGTCGGGCGCGCGGGTGTTCGCGGGCGACGACGCGGATATCCGACAGCCGATCTTCGACGAAGGCGTCGATGGTCTCGGCGTGGCGCTGCACGATAGCGCTGAGGTGGTCGTGGACCTTGAGGTGGTAGGCGGAGCGAAACTGGTGCAGGTTGATCACACCGGTGATCATCATCGGCGCCACCGAGATGACGGCGAGCGCCGCCACGACGGCCGGGAGCCGCAAGCGCCGCGAAAGTGGGATCGATGTGTCTTTCGAGATCAACATTGCCGGTTCTGCTCCTCCGAAGGGAGTCGCCCGCCGGGCAACTCAGCAAGAGTCGTGCCACGGCGTGGATCTCCGCAGAGTTCAGGCGGGGCCTGGGAAGGTGCAAGCCGCGCGGTTGTTCTTGAAGCCCGGGCCGTCCGGGCTCGCGAAGTGAGACGCAGGTGGGTGTCAAAGATCTTTACAGTTATGATCGCCCATTTGACAGTCGGGACGCGGGGGCGATGGCGGCGGAAGCAGGTCGAAAATCGGCTTTCAACTCGACGTCGCGACACTCCCCCAGGTCCCGGCGGATCCGTCGAACTCGGATATCTCACCGGTGTGCAAATCGTACAACCACGAGTGGATCGAGAGAGCGCCCCGTCGCTCGCATTCGACGACACACGGATAGGTCCGGAGGTTTTCGCTCTGCAGGAGGATGTTGGCCTTGATGGTCTCGAGGTAGATTTCATCAGACGGCAGGCCCAGGGCGAGGACCTGCTCTCGTGCGGGACTGGCGAGCTCGAGCCAGGAGGCGATGTGGGGCTCGGTTTGAGCAGAAGGCGGCGCCTCGAGGGCCTTGATGCCACCGCAGTCGGTGTGGCCGCAGACCACGATGTGGCTGACCTCGAGGTGGAGCACGGCATACTCGACGGCGGCACCGGTGGCGCAGGCGATGGTGGGTGAAGGCGGCACGATATTGGCGATGTTGCGGACGTCGAAGAGCTCACCAGGGTCGGCGCCGGTGATAAGCTCCGGCACGACCCGGGAATCCGAGCACCCGATCCACAGCACCTTCGGGTTCTGACCCTCCTCGGCCAGCCGTTCGAAGACCTCGTGCTCCGATTCGAACTTCTCTCGGAATCTCTGGTGGCCGGAGATCAGTTTTTCGGTCGGCATCGGACTCCCCTCTCCAGTTCGCAGAAATTTCGCGGCATCACGGCGCCGGGATGGTCACTTCCATCCCCATGATCGGCCAGATGACGATGACGAAGAGCGCGACCACCGCCATCAGCAGCAGGCTGGCGGGGATCCCGGCCTTGAAGAACTCGCCGGAAGTGAACTGCCGGCTCTCGTACGCGATGGCGTTGGGAGCGGCCCCGACCAGCAACAGGAAGGGCATGCCGGCGACCACCAACGCGCTGAAAAGGATGACCTCACCGCCGACCCCGAGATACGGCGCCACCTTGAGGGCGACCGGCAGACAGATGGCGATGGCGGCGACGTTCATGATCAGGTTGGTCATGATCATGACGAAGAACGCCATGCCGAGGATGAAGACCATAGCCGGGGCGGTCTTGAGGCCCGAGACCGTGTTGATGGCGAGCCAGTCGGCGGCACCGGTCAGGACCAGACAGTAGCCGAGGCTCATGGCGCCACCGAAGAGCAGGATGATGTTCCACGGCACATCCTCGAGATCGCCGATATCGAGGATCTTGAGGGCGAAAAAAAGCACCGTGGCGAGCAGGATAATGCCGCTCTTGTCGATTGTCTTCAGCGCCGGGATGAACGACCGCAAGCTCATGATCGAAACTGCTGCGATGACGATGACCGCGGCCTGAAGCTCCTTGGCGGTGATCGGTCCCAGGTGGGTGTAGAGGTCTTTCGCCCGTTGCCTCAGCCCCGGGATCGTCGAGCGCTCGGGTTTGTAGTAGACCATGAAAAAGGCCCACAGCGCGAAGACCATCGTCCACCCGACGGGAAACATGTACCAGGTGAGGCCGAAGAAGGTGATGTCGGTGCCCGTGATTTCCTTGTAGAACCCGAGGGCCACCGCCCCACGTGCGGCGCCGAGCAGGGTGATGATGCTGCCCGCGCCGGCCACGTAGGCCATGCCGATGAACAGACCCTTGCCGAAACGGGTCGGTTCATCGCCCTCGTCGTAGAGACGGTAGATGGCGACGAGGAGCGGAAACACCGTTGCCGCGACCGCGGTGTGGGCCATGACCAGGGTCAGGGCGGCGGTCATGATGAAACACCCGAGATAGATGCGGCTGGTTTTCTCCCCGACCAACACCAGCATCTTGTAGGCCAGCCTCTTGGTCAGACCGGTCTTGGTGAAGACCATGCCGATGACGATCGACCCGAAAATGAACCACACCGACGGGTGCATGAACTCCTTGAACGCCAGTTCCGCTCCGCCGACGGTGGTCTCGCTTCCGGCCAGCATGATGTCGGGTCGGATCAGGAACAGCGCCTGAACCACCGCGATGGTGATGGAGGTGACGCCGATCGGCACCACCTCGAAAACCCACCATACGGCGGCAAGCAGAAACAGCCCCAACGCCGCCTTGCCCTGGTTGGAAAGCTCGAAGGCATCCCCCATCGGGTCGATCGCGGCGGGCCACGGCGGTGACAGGTAGACGATGAAGAAGAGAGCCACGCCGAGGGACAGGAAGAACACCCGCTTCCAGTCGATGTCAAAACGCTTTTCCCGCCGCAGGATGAAATAGCGACGCTTCGTGGAGTTGTTTTCGAGGGTGGCCATCAGCGGGGCTTCCTTCGGTCGGCGCCTCCGTGTTCCATGATGAACTGCGCCACGATGTCGAAGATGTTTGTCATCAAGACGACGCCGGCGACCTTCTGCCCGTCGAGAACCGGCACCAGGTCGACTCCGTTGTGGAGCATCGTCGAGATCACGGTCGACAGCGAGTCGTGGACCTGGACCGTGCCCCGGATCGGTACCATGATGGAGGCAATGCTGCGGGTCGACGCCTCGAGGGCGGCCGGCGTAAAGAGAGACGTCCAGCGGATCAGGAGGTCGCTCGGGGTCTGTCCGCCGAACGGGACCAGCTTCCGGATGTGATCCGCGGTTTTCTTGTCCTCCTGAAAGTGTGGGATGAGCCCCTTGAGGAGTTCGCGGCGGCTGACGATGCCCCGCAGTTCGTCGCCGTCGTCGTCGAGCACGAGGACGTAGCGCGGCAGCATCATATAGCCGTCCGCGAGCTTGACCGCCGACGCGCTGACGGCGACCACTGCTTCCCGGATGGTGCACGAAAGACGGCAGTGGGGATAACTGTCGGGCGGCAGCATGACATCGCGCGCGGTGGTGTCCCGGGTCGACACCCCGATGTCAGAATCCAGGGTTGAATCGACGGAGACCACCTCTCCGGACGAAGTAATGACTTTCGCCACCCCCTTGATCCGGCTCACGAAGTCGACGACATCGACTCTGGCATCCTCGAAGGACCGCCCGCCCGAGAGGGAGACAACGCCGTCCTTGGTGGCGATATCGATGCCCTCGGAGATGAAGGGCGAGTTGAACCGGAGGGCGGCGCGCACCCTCTTTTGGAGCGCGAAATCCTGGAACTGGCGCTTGCAGTCTTCGGGGAACTCGGTGCGCTTGATGATCCCGGTGATCATGTCGGCGGCGGTGTCGAGGCTCATGTGTTCGAGGTTGACCACGAGATCGTAGAGATCGGGGCTGTTGAGGTCGACGCCGAACATCTGGCGGCCCCACTTGGATCGTCGCTCGTCGGCATCGCGGATGTAGCGGACCGCCTCTTCGTGCGACACCCGCATGTTCGTCATCGTGGCCGTGATGCGGTAGTCCATGGGGGCCACCAGGCGAACCTTGAACACTCCGCACAGGCCCTGGAAGATGAACTGTCCGGCGAGACCGCAGTAGATGCCGTCGCCGTCCGCCATCAACTCGCCGAGGGTCGCCTGCATGGCGAGGACGTAGCGTTCCTTGCGCCGGCTGAACCTCTCGAAGAAGTTGGCGGGCATGTCGAGGCCGCGATACATGTCCTCTTCGGAGATCCCGTAGCGTTTGGCGCCGTCCAGAGCGTCGAGGAGCCGGACCACCCGGTATCCAATTCTCTTGTTCAGGGCCTCCGCCAACTCCTGGGAGCCGCTGTAGCTGCCCTGGGAAACGGAAATGATCGGCATGGCCAAACCCCCGGGCGCCGGCGAGCGACGGCCTCCGCCGGCGCGAGTGTCCTCTACTCTAACCTCTCGTGAATTTTTCCACAATATCGACGCCGGTGCTGAGACAGCACCCTTGCGGTAGATTAATTGAGCCCGTACTTCTTGAGTTTGGCGAGCAGGGTCGGCCGCGAAATGCCGAGAATGCGGGCTGCGCGGACCCGGTTGCCGCGGGTGATTTCGAGGACCTCCTGAATGACCCGACCCGAGATGTGGTCGACCACCGTCGCCAACAGGCCGTCTTTTCCGAAGGCCACCGACTGGTGGACCCAGGCGCGAAGGACCTCGTTGCCGGCGGCTAAAGCGGTGTTGGTTCCGCCGCCCGGCGACGGAACCAGGCTGGCAACGTCCTCATCGTCGATCGGTCGCCCGCGGCTGAAAATCAGGCCCTGTTCGATCGTGTTGGCCAATTCACGGACGTTGCCCGGCCACTGGTGTCCCGAGAGCAGATGGAGGGCTTCGGGTGTCATGCCGAAATTCCGGATCCCGAGCTCGGTGGTGAATTTTCGCAGAAAGTAGTCGCACAGGAGGGGGACGTCGTCGAGCCGGGTCCGCAGCGGCGGCAGCAGAATCGGCACCACGTTGAGCCGGTAGTAGAGGTCCTCCCGGAAACGACCTTCATCGATGGCCGTCTCCAGATCGCGGTTGGTCGCGGCGATGATGCGGACGTCGACGGAGATCGGCCGCCGCCCGCCGATCGGTTCGATGCTGCGGTCTTCGAGCAGGCGCAGGAGCTTGGCCTGAATCGAAGACGGAATGTCGCCGATCTCATCGAGGAACAGGGTGCCGCCGTCCGCCTGTTTGACCTTGCCGATCCGGGCGCCGACCGCTCCGGTGAACGCGCCCTTTTCGTGACCGAAGATCTCGCTTTCGAGAAGGGTCTCCGGGATCGCGACGCTGTTGACGACCACGAAGGGCCGGCCGTTCCGCTTGGAGTGCTGGTAGATCGCTCGGGCCACCAACTCCTTGCCGGTGCCGCTCTCGCCTCGGATCAGGACCGTCGAGTCGGTAGGGGCCACCCGACCGATGCTCTTGTAGATCTCCTGCATCGGTTTGGAGCGGCCGATCAGGGCGTCACCCGAGACCGTGCCCCCGTCCTGGTCCAGCGCCACCGGCGAGCGCATGAGCCTCCCCGCCTCGAGCCCCTGCGAGATCGAACGCAGCAGCTCGCGCTCGTCGTAGGGGTCGAGGAAATAGTCGAATGCACCGGCCGTGGTGGCGCGAATGGCCTCTTCAGTGCTGCCGGCGGAGGTCAAGACGATGACCGGGATCTTCGATTCCAGCTCGAAGATCGAGGTCAGCGCCCCAAGTGCCGACTCCCGGGCCAGGGGCATCACCACGATCACCAGGTCCAGGTCGCGGGATGAGACGAGGGCGAGTCCTCGTTCGAGCGACGTTGTTCCCGTCACCCGAAGGTCGTGGTTGAGCAGCAGGGCCTCGATGCCCTGCAATTGCGTCGGGTCGTCGGAAATGACGAGCAGTCTGTTCACGGCCTCAGCTTATCGCATTGCCGAAGGACACTGTGCATACAGTGCGGGAAACGCCCCGCCACAAGGGCGGGGCGTCGTACCGAACCGTTCCTTTTCAGTACCTGTCGAGGTAGCGTTCGAGCTCCCAGTGGTGGATCTCTTTGATGTAATCGGCCCACTCGGTCCGCTTGTTGAAGATGAAGTGGTCGAAGATGTGGTCGCCGAGAGCCGACCGCATCAGCTCGTTCTTTTCGAGGTAGTCGAGGGCCTCATCGAGGCTGGCCGGAAGCGCATGGATCTTGAGGCGCTTCTTTTCGCGCTGGCTCATCTCCCAGATGTTGCGGTTGACCGGTTCGCCGCAGTCGACCCCGCGTTCGATGCCGTCGAGCCCCGCCGCCATCATGGCGGTGAAGGCGAGATAGGGATTGCACGACGGGTCGGGCACGCGCACTTCACAGCGCGTGCCGATGCCGCGTCGGGCCGGCACGCGGATCATCGGCGAACGGTTCTTTTCCGACCAGGCGACGTTGATCGGCGCTTCGTAACCGGGGACCAGGCGTTTGTACGAGTTGACCAGCGGGTTGGTGAGGGCGATGAAGGCGCGGGCATGCTCGAGCAGACCGCCGATGTAGTTGCGTCCGACCACTGACAACTGCCACGGTCCGTCAGCGTCGAAGAAGGCGTTGTTGCCGTCGGCGGTAAACAACGACTGGTGGACGTGCATCCCCGAACCGTTGACGCCGGCCAACGGCTTCGGCATGAAGGTGGCGTGGAGGCCGTGCATCAGGGCGACCTTTTTGACCACGAAACGGAAGGTGACGACCGCGTCGGCGGTGGCGACAGCCTCGCCGTACTTGAAGTCGATCTCGTGCTGCCCCGGCGCCACCTCGTGGTGGGCCGCCTCGACCTCGAGCCCCATCGCCTCGAGAACGAGGGTGATGTCGCGGCGGGCCTCTTCGCCGAGGTCGATCGGACTGAGGTCGAAATAGCCGCCGGTGTCGTGGGTGGCCGGGATCGGCAGCCCGTTGCGGTCGCGTTGGAAGAGGAAGAACTCGGCCTCCGGTCCGGCCATCATCTCGTAGCCCATGGCCTTGGCCTTGGCGACCACGCGCTTGAGGGCGCTGCGGGGGCAGCCGGCGAAGATCGTGCCGTCGGGGTTCGCGATGTCGCAGATCAATCGCGCCACCTTGCCGCCGTTGGCCTCCCAGGGGAACACCTGGAAGGTGTCGAGATCGGGAACCAGCAACATGTCCGATTCCTCGATCCGGGTGAAGCCCTCGATCGACGACCCGTCGAACATGATCTGGCCGTCGAGGGCCTTCTCGAACTGGCTGGCGGGGACCTCGACGTTTTTGATGATGCCGTCGATGTCGGTGAACTGAAGCCGCAGAAAGTGGACGTTCTCTTGCTTGGAAAGGGCGAGGATCTCGTTGGCTGCTTTCGGCACGGTGTGGCCTCCAGGTGATTCGTTCTGCGGATAATGATTCCAGAAAACGTGAAAGTCAAGTTGATTTCTGCAAAATGAACACGTTTTCTTAAACAAAACGCAAGAAATTCTCAGAAACCGGTGTTTCCACGATGGTGGCGGTCAACCAGCCGTCAACAGAGCGGGCTCAGGGACCTTGATGCTGTGGGTATACTGCGCGGTGGAGGGGACATGAGCGAAACACCGACCCGCGAGGACGCCTGGGCGCTGCTCACCGAATTCACCGACAACCCGAGCCTCATCAAGCACGCACTGGGGGTCGAAGCCGCCATGCGCGCCTACGCGCAGAAATTCGGCGAGGACGAAGAGACCTGGGGAATCATCGGTCTCATCCATGATTTCGACTACCAGCAGAACCCCACCGAGGACACCCACCTCCACGTCGGCACCAGGATCCTCCGCGAACGGGGGTGGCCCGAAGAGTGGATCGAGATCGCTGCTTCACATGCCGACTATATGGGTCTGCCGCGCGACACCCGGGTCAAAAAGACTCTCTTTGCCGTCGACGAACTCTCCGGCTTCCTCACCGCCTGTGCCCTCGTCCGACCCGACAAGGCGGTGGCCGCGGTCAAGGTCTCATCGGTCAAGAAAAAGCTCAAGGACAAGGCCTTTGCGCGCGGCGTCAACCGTGATGATGTCCGCAATGGGGTCGAGGAGCTGGGCGTCGATTTCGACGATCACATCGCCTTTGTCCGCGACGCAATGGCGACCATCGCGGATCAGCTGGAGCTGCCACCCTCCGGGTGAGTTCTCAGTTCTCAGTTTTTAGTTTTGAGTTCCCAACCACCCACGGTCTCAAGGTGCGTGTGGCGGATAACTCAAAACTTAGAACTTAAAACTCAAAACTTCTCTGTTGCCGGTTCGATGACTTCCAGGCCATGCATGTAGGGTCTGAGCACCTCGGGGACGAGGACTGAACCGTCGCTTTGCTGGTAGTTCTCGAGCACTGCGACCATGGTGCGGCCGATGGCCAGTGCCGACCCGTTGATGGTGTGGAGCAGCTGCGCCTTGCCACCGGCTGCGGGGCGGTAGCGAAGCCGGGCCCGGCGCGCCTGGAAGTTGGTGAAGCTGCTGCACGACGAGATCTCCCGGTAACACTCCATGGCCGGGAGCCAGACCTCGATGTCGAAGGTCGTTGCCGCCGAGAAACCGAGGTCTCCGCTCGCCAGGCTGACCACCCGGTAGTGGAGACCGAGTTCTTGAAGGACCGCCTCGGCGTGCGAAGTCAACTCCTCCAACTGCTCGCGAGAGCGATCGGGGTGGACCAGCTGGACCAGCTCCACCTTGTGGAACTGATGTTGGCGGATCAGTCCTCGCACATCCCGTCCGTGCGACCCGGCCTCGGCTCGAAAACAGGGGGTGAACGCGCAGTAGCGGAGCGGAAGGACGTCCTCGTCCAGGGTTTCATCGCGGTGGAGATTGGTGACGGGGACCTCGGCGGTCGGCGCCATGAAGAGGTCAAACCCCTCGACTTGGAAGAGGTCGTCGGCAAATTTTGGAAGTTGGCCTGTTCCCAACAGGGAGGCAGAGTTGACGAGGTAGGGAGGGATGACCTCGGTGTAGCCGTGGCGGCGAGTGTGGAGATCGAGCATGAAGGCGATCAGGGCCCGTTCCAGCAGAGCGCCGTGACCGCGCAGCACCGCAAACCGGCTCGACGCCACCTTCACGGCGCGTTCGAAATCGATGATCCCGAGATCGGGCCCGAGGTCCCAGTGAGCCTTGGGTTCGAACGGGAAGACCGGGCGTTCGCCCCAGGTGCGGAGTTCGCGGTTGGCGGACTCGTCGGCGCCGATGGGAACATCGTCGTCGAAGAGATTCGGGATGGTGAGCTCGAGGGCGGAAAGCTCCTCCTCGAGTTCTCTGGCCTTCGCCTCGAGGCCCTTGATCTCCTCGCCGAGGGCGGCCATCTCGGCCTTGCCCTTCTCGGCGTCCTCCTTTTTTCCCTGCCGGTAGAGGTCGCCGATCTCCTTGGACCCTGCATTGCGGCGCGCCTTGAGTTCCTCCACCTCGGTGAGGATCCCTCTCCACGCAGTGTCGACTTCCATCAACCGGTCGAGGGGCGCCTCGGTGCGGCGGGCGGCGAGCATCTCGCGGACGAGCTCGGGTTGCAGGCGAAAAACTTCGCGGGCGAGCATGGTTGATCCTCCGGCGGGGACTATAGCAGTTACACCTCACCGAGGAGGCGGAGAAATGAGGGTCACTTGCTGACCGGAACGTAGACCTGGGTGCCGCGTCGGCTGCGCATGATCTGCTCGACAAAGGCGTTGAAATCTCCGGGTCGGTTGACGAAGTCGATATCGTCGGTGTTGACCACCAGCAGAGGTGTTTCCCGGTAGTGGAAGAAGTAGTAGGAGTAGGCTTCGCTGAGCCGTACCAGATAGTCCGGATCGATGTTGCTCTCGAAGTCCCGCGCCCGTTTTTTGATGCGCTCGAGCAGCACCTCGACGGAGGCCTGCATGTAGATCACGAGATCCGGTTTCGGGACCTCGTGTTCGAGCACGGGGTAGAGCTTTTCATACACCCGGAGATCGGTGTCGTCGAGGTTGAGGTAGGCGAAGATCCGGTCCTTGGGAAAGGTGTAATCGGCGAGGACCAACCGCTGGAACAGATTCATCTGCGCGATCTCGCGCTGCTGTTGAAAGCGGGACAGCAGGAAGTAAATCTGGACCTGGAAGGCTGCGCCCTCGCGACCCTCATAGAACGACGGCAGAAACGGGTTGGTGATGTCCTCGAGCACCATCACGCCTTCGAAGCGGTCGGCCAGCAGCTGCACGAGGGACGTCTTGCCGACCCCGATCGGGCCTTCTACGGCGATGTGTCGGAAGGGTATCTTTGGTCCACTCATCACGTTCTCGAGATAGTAGCCTGAGCCGACGCCCACGTCACCCCGGTCGTCATTGGCCGACGATTCTGGCGGTGACGAAAAGGGCGCCCATCAAGACTGCCAGCGTCCCGTTGGCCGAGAAGAACGCGGCATTGACTGCCGTCAGGTTGTCGGCGGAGATCAAACGGTGTTGCCAGGCCAACAGAACACCGGCGATGCCGACCGCGGCGAACCGCAGCAGACCGCCGCCGGCGGCGACCGCAAAGATCGCAAAACCGGCAAAGGCCAGGACGTGGGCGGTCCGTGCCGCCAACAGAGCTGAACGTCCGCCGACGGCGGCGGGAAGGGAGTGCAGACCGTGCTCGCGGTCAAACGCCTCATCCTGGAGTGAGTAGATGATGTCGAACCCCGTCACCCACAGACACACCGAGGCGGCGAGAACAACCGGCGGCCAGTCGATGCGGCCGGCGACGGCGATCCAGGCGCCGATCGGCGCCAACCCCAGGGCAGAACCGAGCCAGACGTGTGACGCGGCGGTGAACCTCTTGGCAAAGGAGTAGCCGAGGAGCACCGCAAGTGTGAGCGGCGCGAGGGCGAGGCAGAGGGGGTTGAGGGCAGCCGCCGCGGCCACGAACACCAGCGCCGACAGTCCGGTCACGAACCACGCAAAGCGTCGATCGAGCCGGCCCGACGGCAGCGCGCGGTTCGAGGTTCGCGGGTTCATTGCGTCGATTTCATGATCCGTGAGGCGGTTGAAGGCCATCGCCGCGGTGCGTGCCGAAACCATGGCCACCGTGACCCACAGCCAGGTTCCGAGCGAAGGCCAGGAGGGCGCCGCCGCGGTGATCAGAGAAATCACAGCGAAGGGGAGAGCGAAGACCGAGTGTTTGAACGCGACCATCTCTGCGGTCTCCCGGAGGTCGCGCGTGACCCGGACCACCGGGCTGCTCACCCCTTCCATCGCAGCCCCGAGCCCTCGGTCGGAATACCGAGCAGGTCCAGGAGGCGGAGGCAGAAGTGGTCGATAAAGGTCGCCATCGCAGAGGCCTCATCCGGGACGAGGTAAAAGGCGGGGAGCGGCGGCACGATATGTGCGCCAACCCGCGCCAGACGCAGAAGGTTTTCGAGCAGGATCGGTGACATCGGGGTCTCGCGAATACCGAGAAGCAGGGGCCACCGCTGCTTGATGGCGACGTCCGCGACCCGTTGCGCGAGCCCCCGCGAAATGCCGTTGGCAAGCGCTCCGGCCATCCCCGCCGAGCAGGGCAGAACCACCACCCCCGCGAGCGGGTGCGAACCCGATGCTATCGGCGCGGTCAATTCGTTGTCGGCGTAGGTTCGGATGCGGCCGCGGACGTCATCTGTCACCGGCAACTGCTCGGAAAACCCACGGGCGGAGGCCCAGGGCGCGCCCATTTCGTGGTGGAGGACCTTGCCTGCCGCAGCGGTCACCACCAGGTGCAGGGTGTCGACAGCACCGGAGGACAGTGCCGCGGCGGCAAACCGGGCCGCCAGGATCGAACCCGACGCCCCCGACACGACCAGCGCAAGTTCACGTGCCACAGCGGGCCACCCGGCGCGCTCTGACGATCCAGAGGCGGTCGTGTCGCTCGAAAATCATCGGGGGAGTATAGCAGGCGGTCACTGACAAAAATTTCTTACACCCGTGAGGGCTCAGCCTTCGGGGTGACTGACAGATTTATTTGTCAGCCACGACTCGAAGCTGACCCGAGGCGCGAGTTTCAAGTCATTTCATTTCAACATTTAGAAAAATCAGACCAGGTGGCACGAAGGCTGCTCCTAGGCCCGGTGGACGAAAGGAGCAACCCATGGATGAAGCCTGAAGCCCGGCGTCAACCCCGAACATCAACCGACGAAAAGAGGAGTCTCACATGAAGCAAGGATCCGTTCTGGTGCTGTTCTGCGCTCTTTGTGTCGCGGCGTCCCTGGCCGCGGCCGCCGAAACCGGTCCCAAGGCCGGGGTCGTCAATATCAACACCGCGGACGCCGACCAGCTGCAGCTTCTGCCGCAGGTCGGGCCGGCCCTCGCGGGTCGGATCATCGACTACCGCGAGGCCAACGGCCCCTTCAAGACGGTCGAGGAAATCGTCGCCGTCAAGGGGATCGGGGACGGCGCACTGAAAAAGCTGGAGCCCTATCTGGCGACCAGCGGGGCCACGACCTTGTCCGAAAAGGTCCGCGTGCCGCGCGCGAAGAAGACCGGCGACGCGACCGGGAGCTGATCGACAACCGTCACCGGTGAGGGGCTGGGATGGGCTCGGCCCGGCGCTGGTGACCCAATACAGCGTGGACGGGATGCGGCCCTTCGGGGCCGCGTTTTCTCGAAAGGAGTTGTCGTGAGGTCCAGAGAGCAACGTGGCCGGGGTTCGCGTGGTTTCTCGTTGTTGGAGATGGCGGCGCTGGTGATGGTGGTGGCGATCATCCTGGCGGTGGCCGTACCGAACCTGCGTGAGGCGAACGGGGCCGCCGCCTTGCTCGGGGCCGCGGGGCGGTTGCGGGGGCTCATGTTCCGATGCCGGGCCGACGCGATCATGAATCAGCGCTCCACGGGTCTGGTTTTCGAACGTCGCCCCGACGGGTCCTGGCGGTGCTACATCGCCGCCGATGGTGATGGTGACGGGATTTCAAGGCGCGACATCGAAAGTCTGACCGACCCGGTGATTTCCGAGATCCTCGAGTTCGCGCCGCAAGCGGCCGGTCTCGGCATCCTTCAGGGAGAGTTCGTGCCCGACCCGTCGGGACGCGGGCGGCTCAGAGGCGATCTTTCCGATCCGGTGCGCGCGGGCCGGGGTGACATCATCACATTCACGCCGCAGGGACACGCGACACCGTGTTCGGTGTATCTCACCGATCACCGCGCTCGGATGCGCGTGCTGCGGGTGTATGGGGGGACCGGCCGGGTGAACTCGCTGGTGTGGAGGTCGGGCTGGTCGGGGTGGCGGCGAACCGCGTTGTGAGGTCGGGGTATTTCAGAGAGTCGCGATCGGACCGACCCTGAACTCTTCGGCGACTCTTTCGCCGGCAATGGTCCGGCTCGATCCCAGGAACACGGACGACGTCACAACGCTGCCGTCGGCGACGTTCGCCCCTTCCGCGACCACCGAGCCGTGGATCACGGCGCGGTCCCCGATGATGACGTCGCGACCGATCAATGATGCGCCGATGACCGCGGTCGGCGCGACGGTGGCGGTGGCGTGAATGATGCTCTCTCCGCCCAGTTGTTCATGCACGACCGCGAGGTAGTCGGCAGCCGTGCCGACCTCCCGCCACTCACCGGAGATCAGCGCCCCGCCCAGTTTGGCGACTGCGAGGGCAGGAAACCACAGACGGGCGGGGATCTCTCCGGGGGATACCGGCAGTCCGTCAAGGGTCTCGCGCGACACCACCATCACGCCGGGGTAGACAAAGGGAAGCTCTCCCGGAGCGAGCGCTCCCGGTGGACGAATCGCGGTGACAGTGCCGGTGGGGTCAACCACCACCCGCGACCATCGGGTCGGGTCGGGGTGCGGAAGGAGACCGAGGGTGACAGCGTCGCGCCGGGCGCGGTGGCGTTCGAAGAGGGGCCCGAGGTCGAGCCGCAACCTGCCGTCCCCGTTGACCACCACGACCGGGCCCGTCGTCCCCAAGAGCCCACGTTCGCGGGCGAGGGCGAGACCGCCCGCGGTTCCCATCAGCGAGTTCTCGTGAGAAATAGCGACCTTCATGTCGGGCCTGGTGGCGGCGGTGACCGCCGTCTCCATCAAACTCCCGAGGTGCCAGGTGTTGACCACGATCCGCTCAACTCCGGCGTCGACCGCGAGCTGCAAGGCCGATGCGACGACCGGGCCGTCCGACAGCGGCAGAGCAGGTTTAGGGAGGACGTCGGAAAGAGGGCGCATCCGCTCGCCGCGGCCCGCCGCCAGCACCATCGCCGCGGCGACCCTCGTCACGACTCGAACACCATGTCCGGAGGGAGGTTCAATTCGGGATGACGCGAGCGAAAGTCCGACCACAGGCTGACATAGGAGCCGCGAACCGCGTCGGAGGGATCGAGCCCCAGCGAAAGCGCAACCGAGGAGATCACATCGGCCGGACCTTCCACCTCGACAAAGTCGCCCATCGGGGTGTGGTCGAGGACGACCTCGACGTCGTTCAACCGCCACGTCTCGCGGTCCTTCTCGTAGCGCACGACGCCGGAAAAGCCGAGTGCCTCGAACACCGTGAGCATGGTTTCCAGGTCCTCGATCTCGAGTTCATGTTCGGGCCGGACCTTGATCGGACCGTCGTAGGAGGCCGGCCCCTTGAAGGTGAGAAGACGCCGGGCGCCATGCCGCCGCAGGCGGAGCACACAGCCGCGGCCGGAAAGCTCGCGGTCGACCGTGTCGAGCAGCACGTTTTCCTCCCGCGTCGAATCCGAGATCAAACGGGCTTCGAGTGCGGCGAGACTCGTTCGAACCGGCGCCAGATCAGGCACTGGAATCTTGAGCTCGGTCTCCACCCCGGTGTCGTTCACCCGTCGAGGATACAGAGTCCCGCGGCGCGGTCCAACCCGCCGCGAAAACCGTGCCCCTCGTCATTTGACCAAACGTGTACCATGAACCCATGCGACACGTCGTATGGGGAACTGCGGGACATATCGACCACGGCAAGACGACCCTGGTGAAGGCGTTGACGGGCACGGATTGCGACCGCCTGCCCGAAGAACGGGAGCGCGGCATCACGATCGAGCTCGGTTTTGCCCAACTCACCGACCAGGACATGCGGCTGCATTTCGTCGACGTTCCCGGCCACGAAAGACTGGTCCACACCATGATCGCGGGAGCGGCCGGGATCGACCTTGCACTGCTCGTGATCGCAGCCGACGAGGGTGTGATGCCGCAGACGCGAGAGCATCTCGAGGTTCTCAGGCTGATGGGCGTCCCGGGCGGGGCGGTGGCGATGTCCAAGATCGATCTTGTCGATCCGGAGCTGGTCGAACTGGTGATCGAGGAAATCAGGGAGCTGCTCGAGCCGACCGCGTTTGCCGACGTGCCGATCGTGGGGGTCTCGGCCCAGACGAGCGCCGGGCTCGATGAGCTGCGGCGGGTGCTGGTGGAGCAGGCCCGCACGGTGCGCCCGCACCAGATCGAGGGCCGGCCGTTTCGCCAACCGATCGATCGCGTCTTCAGCCTCACCGGAGCCGGCACCGTCATCACCGGGACCTCGCTGTGGGGGGCCCTCGAGGTCGGCGGCGAAGTCTCGATTCTTCCCGCCGGTGTGACCGCTCGGGTGCGGCGCCTGCACGTTCACGGCGAGGAACGAGGGCAAGTCGAGGCCGGAGAGCGGGTGGCGATCAACCTCGCCGGCATCGCCAAGGGCGGCCTCGAACGTGGACAACAGATCCTGTCCCCGGGGCCGTGGGTCGAAACCCGGCTCGTGACCATCCAGCTCGAGCTCCTCGCAACCGCGCCGGGTCCGCTCGACGAGGGTGATGAGGTCGAGGTCCACGCCCTTGCGTCCCGGGTCTCGGGGCGGGTCGACCGGCTCGCCCGGCGACCGCTCGAACCGGGGAGCCGCGCAACGGCGCAGCTTTTGCTGCGCCAGCCGATGCTGCTCTTTCCCGGTGACCGGGTGGTTCTCCGCCGACCGTCACCGGTCAACACGTTTGCCGGCGGCCAGGTCCTCGATGCCCACCTCCGACGATGGCGCCGCCGGGATTCGGCCGCACTCGATGAGTTGCCCGGTGTCCAGCGCAGCGAGTGGCCGCAGCTCCTCCTGAGCTGGATCGACGCCGCGGGTCTGGTCGGAATGCCGTTGCCGGCGATCGCCGGCCGCCTCGGTGTTCTCGAAGGCGCTGTCGAGGCGCCGCTCGGCAAGTTGCTCGCCGAGGGGTCGATCCGCGGGCTGCCGTCGCAACCCCCCCGATTTGTGACGACTGCTCGGCTCGAGGCTCTGGCAGGTGACGCGGCGGCCGCCCTCAAGAAGCGGCTCGCCGACGAAGAGGTTTCCGCAGGCATTCCGGCGCGCGATTTCGTCGGCGGCCTGTTGCCCCGGCGGGCCCTGGTTCTGGCCGATATCTACCTCGAGGAGCTGCGGGGCCGTGGAGCGATCGAGCTGGCTGAGGGACGGGTGGTGCCGCCGGGCGCCGACAGCCACATGACCGCCGCCGGTGAGGAGCTTTCCCGCCGGGTCGAGGCGCTGTACCGCGAGACCGGCTTCGACGCGCCCTCACCCCAGGAGGCGGCGGAGCGCCTTCAGGCGAGGCCGGCGTCAGTGGAAGGGACCTGCAAATACCTGCTTCAGCGCCGTCGCCTGGTGCGGCTGGAAGGAAAGTACCTGATCCACCGTGCCGTCCTGGACAACGTTGCGCGAGGGGTGCGGGAGTGGGGCGTTGACGATTTTGCGGTCGGCGATTTCAAGGATCGCTTCGGTCTCACCCGCAAACTCGCCATTCCGACGCTCGAATGGTTGGATTCCGAGCGCGTGACCGTGCGCCAGGGCAACCGCCGCAAGGTCCTGCGCCGCGGCTGACCGGATGCGATCTCCTACTGGGGCGGGTTGTACTCGTTGTCGCGGACGACTCTCGCATTGGTGGAGTCCAGCCCGGACAACTTGATGCGAACCCTGGCCGAGTACACGACCCACGATGCCACCGGCTCACCGCCCTTGGAACCAGGCTGGGCCTTCCACGTTGCGAGGTAGGCCGACAGCCACGGGTTGAGGCCGTCGTACAGTTCGAGGGGAACATAGCGGTCGCACCGGCCGCTTTCGTCGATATGGACGAGCGCGCGGATCTGGACTTCATCGTCCCGTGCCGGGGCACCCACCTTGATCCGCTTCGGCGCCGCCAGTTGGCTGAGCTGCGCCTGCGGAGTGGCCTTGAGCGTCCGCAGATTGCCCGGCGGGACCATCTCCGCCTGCACGCTCGGTACCGGTGGCGAGGCCGGGTCGGGCGTTTCGAGGGTCTGGTCGACGATTTCGGCCTCTTTGACCCGGCCCTCCATCACGATCTCGAGAACCGCCCACGATGTCTGAGGCGCCGATCCCGCCATTGCAGGGTCGAATCGGGAACCGGTGAGATCGAGGTTCAAGGACGAGGTGAGCCCGGGGAACGGGAGCTCCAACGGCACGGCGCCGAGGCACTCCCCCTTGTTGTCGACAAAGGCCGCGACCCTTGCCGTGCCGCGGACGTCGAGCTTGCGCGGCGGGGTCGCCTGCAGCACCTCCGCAACCCGGTCGACCGCGACCGCAAATGGGTTGATGGGCTCGAGCGCCACCATCGGCACCGGGAGGGGAACGGCAACCTGCAACCGCTGCTGCCACGCCCGGCTCGAGGCGCTCTGGGCGGCGGCGCCGGCCGCCACGAACATGAAGGACATCCAGGCTGCAACGATGCGTTTCACGCGTGCATCCTATCACAGGGACGGCGGCGGAATCGGGCGCGGCGAGGGGTGGAGAAACCCCCCACCGGGTAAACTCGGAGCCCATGAAGTCGATCGCCTGTTTCGTCAGCCCGCACGGCTTCGGACACGCTGCGCGCGCGTGTGCCGTGTTGAACGCTCTGCATGGGGCGCGACCCGCGCTGCGATGTCACATCTTCACGACCGTTCCGCGCTGGTTCTTTGTCGAGTCCCTGTCCGATTGTTTCGAGTATCACCACTGCTGCACCGATGTCGGGCTGGTCCAGATCTCGCCGCTGGAGGAGGATCTCGCGGCCACAGTAGAAGCACTCGATCGTGCTCCGTGGTGTGATTCAAGCCTTGTCGAGGCGTTGGCACGCACCATCGGGCGACTCGGTTGCGCCCTGGTGATCGCCGACATCTCCCCGCTCGGTCTTCGCATCGCCCGACGTGCCGGGCTGCCCTCGGTGCTGGTGGAGAACTTCACGTGGGACTGGATCTATCACAACATCGACGGGCCGGATGCACTCGCGGCACACGGCGATGAGTTGGCTGCGGATTTTGCGGGTGCTGATCTCCGGATTCAGACCACTCCGGTGTGTCGGTCGGTTGCGGGTGCGATCGAGGTCGGGCCGGTGGCCAGAGCACCGCGGGAAACGCGCGCCGAAACCCGCAGGCGCCTCTGCATACCCGAAGCCGACCAGATGGTACTGGCGAGCATGGGTGGGGTGGGTTGGGACTACGGTCCGCTCGATGGGATGACGGGTGCTGACGGCCCCTGGGTGGTGGTGCCGGGAGGTGCCGAAAGTGAGAGGCGGCGCGGCCGGTTGCTGGAGCTTCCCTTTCACAGCACGTTTTTTCATCCCGATCTGGTGCATGCCGCAGATGTCGTGGTCGGCAAGCTCGGTTACAGCACGGTCGCCGAGGTCTACCACGCGGGAACGGCGCTTGCTTATGTGGAGCGGCCGCGATTCCCGGAGTCGCCGGTGTTGGCGCGATTCGTTGTTCGCGAGCTCACTTCGGTCAGGCTCGAACCGGAGGCATTCGCGACCTGCGAGTGGCTGCCCGGCGTACACGAGGCTCTTGCCGCGCCACGAAAAGCGCCGGCTGGAGGAAATGGAGCAGTCGAATCGGCTGCCGGCATCCTGGATCGTTTCTCTGATGTGCTCTCTTGAGGGGCGGGACGGACGCGGACGGCGACATGAAAATCCGAGCCCGTCATGGAGCCCAGGCAACCTGCGGCACTCGCCGTGTTCCCCCTGAGTGCTGCTCCCTTCCGGGCCTGACACGGTTCGGAGGACGGCGATGCACAGGGCCCGGACTCCATGCCGGGCTCGGTCGGCGTCTCATGGCGGAGAGGGCGGGATTCGAACCCGCGGTGGAGTTACCCCCACACACGCTTTCCAAGCGTGCTCCTTCGGCCACTCGGACACCTCTCCGTTTGAACTGTCAATCAGCTGGCGGAGAGGAAGGGATTCGAACCCTTGGACCTCGTAAAAGGTCAACGGTTTTCGAGACCGCCCCGATCGACCACTCCGGCACCTCTCCGCAATCGGGCGTCGCATTCTACGATGATTGGCGCTGTTTGGCAAAGAAGGCGCGGAGGAGGGCCGAGGACGCATCGGCGTCGAGGCCTCCGCGCTGGACAAGCGGTGGACCGAGGCGGGGATCGTCGGCGAGATCGATCACCGACCCACAGGCGCCCGCCTGCGGGTCGGAAGCTCCCCACACAACCAGTGCGATCCGGGCCTGCCGGCAGGCGGCCGCGCACATCGGGCAGGGCTCGAGCGTGACGAAAAGGGTGCAGTTTTCGAGACGCCAGTCGCCGAACACCCGGCCGGCCTCGCGCAAGGCCAGCAACTCGGCGTGGGCGGCGGGGTCGTGGAGCTCCATGCGGCGGTTGCCGGCCCGAGCGACGACTTCGCCGCCACGGGTCACCACGGCACCGACCGGGATCTCTCCGCGGCGCCCGGCAGCCTCGGCCTCGGTGAGCGCCTCCTTCATGAAGGCGCGGTCCCGGTCGTCGAATACCCAGTCGGGGAGCATGGGAGGAGCATAACAAAGGGCCCCGATCACGGGGCCCCTCACATTCGTATTATTCGGAAGCGTGCTATTTGACCTCGATCCGGTCCCCTACCGCCAGAGGCGCCCACCCGCGGGTGACGATGGCCGTGGAGTAGCGTTCGTCGACCCGAAGCACGCCCACCTCGCCCATCACCAGGCGTGGCATGCCCGTTACCGGGTTGTCGCGAAACACGGTCGCGAAGGTTCCCGGGTAGATGCCGTCGGCCGCGCCGAGGTCGAGAAACACCAACCAGTCGGTGCCGATATCGACCTGGTCGTCGCGGTCGTACGTGATGTAGCCCAGAGGCTTACCGTTGGGCACCTCGCAGCGATCGGTGGGGTCGGTGCCGATCACCAGCGGCACCGGGATCGGTTTGAACGGCCGCAGGACGTCACCGATGACGATCGGGTCGCAGGCATAGTAGATCTCGGCGATCGACGTGTTCTCCTGTGCGCACAGGACCTTGAGCTGGCCGACCTGTTGGTAGACCACTCCCAGGGTGGAGTCCGAGATCGGGTGTTTGAGCGGGCGCAGGCGGTGGAGGATGAAGAACCGATCTCCGGCCTGGACACCCTGCTCGACACCGCCGTCGATATAGACGATGTTGCCCTCGCTGAATTGGGTCTGGAACTGGATCTGTTCCGCCGAGGCGATCGCAAACGGGAAGACGCTCTCGTCCTCGATGAGTTCGGCAAAGCAATAGACATCGGCCGACCTGCCCAGGGGGTAGGGCAGCTTTTCCTCGACCCCGGGACTTTCCTCGAGATGGTCTGAGGTGACGGATTCATCGACCGGGATCTCGAACTCCTCGACCTCGGCCTCCTGGACTGCGAGATCGATGATCAGTGGATCGCCGGGGTAGATCCAGTGCGAGTCCCTGATGTACGGATTGCGCTCCCAGATCTGCGGCCACAAAAACGGGTCTCCGAGGTAGTGCGCCGCCAGGTCCCAGAGGGTGTCTCCCTTGACGATGACATGCACCATCGCGTCGTCGGGGATATCGGTGGGCGGGTCGTACGGAGTCCAGTGATCATTCACGAGATGGAGCGGCTGCGGCGGTGGTGCCACCGTCTGTGCCGCGATCGCCATGGGAAGGAAAACGGCGATGATGGCGATCCGAATTTTGACGCTCATAAGCCCTCTCCCCGGTGAATAAACCTCAACTCGAGGTTAACCCAGGGGCTGGCGATCCGTCAATCCTCGGACTCTTTTTTCAGTGCTTCCAGCTGTTTTTTCCACGCAGCTTCGCGTTCATCGATAACGGTTTTGAGTTCGCCAATTTGTTCGTTCACAAGGGCGATCTGCGAGTAATTCGGATAGTTTTCTTGAATATATTCGAGGCGCCATAGCGCACCTTGCAGGTATTTATTCTTGCGATAATATTCGGCGACGAGCCACTCGTGCTCAGCCAGTAACTCCCTCAATTCGCGGACCCTTTCGTCGGCCTCGCCAAGGTACTGGGAGTTCGGATAGAGGTTGATGAGCTGCTGATAGGCGGCAAGTGCCTCTTGAATATCGCTCAAATCACGGTCCGGTCGGAGCTTGCGCGCCGAGAAGGTTTGCCCCACCATCAACAGAGCGTAATCCCGGTCCGGATCGTTGGGGTAGCGATTGGCAAAATCGCGATACCGCAGACGGGCCTCTGTGAGGCTGGTCACATCGGTCTTTACGGCGTAGGTATCGGCGACTCGCAACGCGGCCTTGTGTCCCAACGGATCATTGGGAAAGGTGTCGTAGACAAAGCTGAAGAGATCCCTGGCCTTTTGATACTCCTTTTCCGAGTACAGCTGTTCGGCCTGTTCGTAGATCGTCTCCTTGTCCAGGTTGGCGAGGCTGTCGAGGAGGTCGCTCTCCTTTTTGGAACTCTTGCAGCCGACGGCCAGCAGTGCCAGCGGCAACAACAACAGTGCAATCCGTTTCCTGTAGTTCATCGAGTGTCTCCATCGGACGCAGCGGCGCGTAGACGGGCAAGTGCCGCCCCACGGTCTTCGCATCCGAACACCGCCGAGCCCGCGATCAGGGTCGTTGCCCCGGCGGCAGCGAGCAATCCGGCATTGGTATGGTCGACGCCTCCGTCGACCGATATATCCAGTTTGCGTGTGCCCGCCTGTGCCCGCAGGCGGCGGATCTTGTCGAGGCTCTGGACGAGGAAAGCCTGGCCCCCGAACCCGGGATTGACGGACATGATGAGCACGAAATCCACCCAGTCGAACACCTCCTCGATGAGGGCGAGGGAGGACGCCGGATTGATCGCCACCCCGGCCTGGAGGCCAACATCACGGATGCCCTGCAGGGTCCGCTGGAGGTGGGTGCACGCTTCGACGTGGACCGCGATCCGTGCCACCCGGGCGGCGGCCAGGTCGGCGATCAAGGGGTCCGGGTCGGTCACCATCAGGTGGGCGTCGAGAGGAATCGAGCAGTGCTCCGTAAGTGAGCTGACAACCGGCGGCCCGAAGGTGAGATTGGGGACGAAATGGCCGTCCATGATGTCGAGATGCAGCAGATCGGCGCCCCCATCGACGACGTCTCTGATTTCGTCGGCGAGGCGCGAGAAATCCGCCGACAGCAACGACGGTGCGAGTCGGACGCTCATCGGCTGACCCACACGGTCACGACGTCCGACAGAGTGACCGGCGATCCCGCCGGTGGGTGTTGCCGGAGAACGATGCCGGCGGGCAAGCCGGGGTAGGTCACCTCGCGCGCCTGGCCGAGACGCAACCGGTTGGCGCGGCAGAATCGCTGAACCTCGGCCAGCGTCTGCGACACCAGTGGTGGCATCACCCACCGGCGGCTCGCCGGGGCGGTGTTGACCAACAGGTCGACCTTTGCCCCGGGAGGAATCGGTTGGCCCACCGGTGGGCCCGAGGCGATGACGCGGTCGGCGGCCGCCTGCTGTTCGACCCTGGCGCGAACGCCGGTTTCAAGACCGGACTGTTCGATCTCTCTCTCGGCGGTGCTCAACGACGACTCCCTGACATCCGGGACCTTCACCTGTTCGCCGCCCAGGCTGACCCGCACGGTCACCTTGGATCCGGCCTTGACGTGAAACCCCGGCGGCGGTTCCTGGTGGGCGACGGCGCCGGCCTCCACCGAAACCGAGAACACGCCGGGTTCCTCGACGAGCAGTTCGAGACCGAGGTCGTGCGCCTGCTGTCGGGCCCCTTCGAGGCTCCTGGTCCCGAGGTCGGGCACCGCAAGCGTGCCCCGGTGGACGGTATGAACCAGCGCGAACCAGAACACCACTCCGGCGCAGAGCGCGAATACTGCAGCGGCCAACAGACGACGAGCCATCGGCGCAAACCTTAGCACGAATAGACGGGGCTCAGCCCCGGAAAAAGAACTGGCGAACGCTTTCGGGCAAGAGACGAAGGATGTCGTTGAAGAGCACGACCACCATGAGCAGTATCAGGAGGTAGAAGCCGACCTCGAGCACCCGCTCCTTCACCTTCATCGGGAGGTCCCGGCGAGCGATGCTCTCGAAGGCGATGATGGTGAGGTGTCCACCGTCCAGGATCGGGATCGGCAACAGGTTGAAGATCCCGAGTTGGAGCGAAATGATGCCGAGCAGCATGATCAGGGACTGGACGCCGCTGCGCGCCGCCTGACCGGAGATCTGGGCGATGCCGACCGGGCCTGAAACCTGCCGCAAAGATTCCTTTCCCGTGAACAGGCGTCCGATGACCCGGAAGGTCTGATAGGTCATGCGCTCGCACTCTTCGGCGGCCGTTGCGAAGGCGGGCAGCAGGGCGAGTCTCTGGATCGCCGTCGGCACGACCGGACCGACGCCGATCTTCCCCTGGCCCCCCTCGTCGCGGGTCTTCATGGTGAACTGCAGCCGCCGGCCGTCGCGGACAACGTCGATCGTGATTTCGGTTGCAGGAAGGGGCACGATCAACCGCGGCAGGTCGTAGTACTGATCCACGGTCTGGCCGTTGACGGCGACGATGAGGTCCCCGGCCTCGATTCCGGCTTCGGCAGCCGGAGACGCGCCCGGAGCGGGCTGGACCACGGCCTCGAGCCTGGGTTCGATCCCCGAAACCCCGAAACCGTAGAGGCTCTCGGCATCCAGGTCGACCGGAACCGAAACCACCCTTCCTTCGCGCTCCACGGTCAACTCGACTCTCCCCCTGCCGGCGGTGAGCAATGCGACCTCGAGATCACGCCACATCTCCACCGGATCTCCGTTGACCTGGAGGACGACGTCGCCGGGCCGGACATCCGCGGCTGCAGCCGGGGAGTCCGGACCGATCCATCCGACCACCGGAGGCGCTTCGAGATAAACGGGTGTTTCCACTCCCATCGTCAGGGCGAGGGCGACGAAAACGATCGCGGCCAGGATATTGGTGACCGGACCGGCAAGCAGGATGAGGGCCCGTTTCCACCGCGGCAGCAGCTCTGCGGCCGGCGTGTCGCCGCTGACGACGTCGGATTCATCCGGCCCCAGCCCGATGATCCGCACATAACCGCCGAGGGGGACCAGCGACAACCGATAATCGGTGCCGCCGCGCTCGATGCCCCACAGCCGCTTTCCGAATCCGATTGAAAAGACCTCGACAGGGGCGCCGAGAAGGCGGGCCACGGCGAAGTGGCCGAACTCGTGAATGGTGATCAAGACACCGATGACGAAAACGAATGCAAGAATACTGGTCAACATCGTATCTCCGAACCGCGAACGGACGCTCCGTATTTCATGATTGTATCCGCAGCCAGCAATCGAGCCTCTCCATCGGCGGCCAGGACCTGGCCGATATCCGTCAAAGGTCGGTTGCGGGCGCTCCAGCCATCGAGGGTCGCGGCGACCGTTGCGGCCACCGCCGGAAAAGAGCATTTCCCGTCAAGAAAGGCCGCGACCGCCACTTCGTTGGCGGCCGAAAGGACTGCGGGCATCTCGCCTCCGGCACGCAAAGCGGCGCGAGCGAGTTCGAGAGCGGGGAAGCGATCCCGATCGGGGGCCTCGAACGTCAGCGCGGGTAATGTGGTGAAGTCGAGAGGCGGCGAGACCTCGACCAGACGACCCGGCCACGCCAGGGCGTGGGCGATCGGGAGCCGCATGTCGTTGGCCGAGAGCTGCGCCGTGACCGCGCCATCGGCCCACTCCACCATGGCGTGGATCAGGCTCTGGGGGTGGATGACAACATCGATCGAGGGCTCCGGAAGCCCGAAGAAATGGTGGGCCTCGATGACCTCGAGGCCCTTGTTCATCATGGTGGCGCAGTCGATGGTGATCTTGGCCCCCATCCGCCACGTCGGGTGCTGCAGAGCGTCGTTTCGGGTCGCGGAGTTGATGGCCTCGAGGGACCACGTCCGGAAGGGCCCGCCTGACGCGGTCAGGATCAGGCGCGCCACGCCCTCCGCGGCGCCTCCCTGCAGAGTCCGGTGAATGGCGCTGTGTTCGCTGTCCACCGGCAGCAGGTGGACCCCGGCGCGACGGGCGGCGTCCATGACCAGTTCTCCGGCTGAAACCAGGGCCTCCTTGTTGGCCAGGGCCACGTTCTTGCCGGCGCCGAGGGCCGCCAGGGTGGGGTTGAGCCCGATGGCGCCGACCACCGCCACCACGACCAGATCCGCATCGGCGTGGCGCGCGATCTGTTCGAGGCCCTCTGCGCCCCACAGGATCTCCAGGTCAGAAAATTCCGCTGCCAGCGTTTCGGCATCCTCGGCGCGGGCCACGCTCACGACCGCCGGGCGATGGCGCTCGAGTTGGCCGCGGAGGCGGTCGAGATTGCCGCCGGCAGCGATCGCGACAATTTCGAAGTTCTCGGGAAATGCTTCGACGACGGCCAGCGTCGAGGTGCCGATGGACCCCGTGGAACCGAGAACCGCGATGCGTTTCATCACGCCAGGCCGACCACCACCAGATAGGCAATGACGAAGGGTGCGGGGTAGATCAGGCTGTCGGTGCGGTCCAGGAAGCCGCCGTGGCCCGGGAGCAGCGTCGAAGAGTCCTTGACGCCGGTGTCGCGTTTGAACAGTGATTCGACGAGGTCGCCGAGAGGCGCCGTCACCGCGAGGATCGCCGCCAGGGCGGCAACGTGAACCGGCGCGATGTCGAGCTTGAGGGCCCACGCCATTCCTGCGGCTGCGATGAAAGTCGTCACCACCCCGCCGGCGAGGCCCTCCAGGGTCTTGTTGGGGCTGATCCGGGGCGACATCTTGTGGCGACCCAGGTTCTTGCCGACGTAGTACGCGCCCGAGTCCCCGATCCAGATGCACGCCAGATAGAGAAGCAACAGTTTGATACCGGTGGGTTCTCCCGGCCACAATCTCAGCCACCCGAAACAGGCCGTCGTGGCTCCCAGATAAAGGACGGTGAACGACTCCGCCGCGATCCCGCCGAAACTGCCGGTGGGGGCCTGTCGATCGGCCAGCCGGGCGGTCGGCAGCATCACGAGGACCGCGATGACCGCGACGGCCAGACCGGTGACTCCGTACACCCACGAGGCCGTCATGACGCCCACGACCAGCGCAATGGGAAGCCGGCGCCCGACCGCAAAACCGGCCCCTCGCGCCATGCTCAGGAGTTCATCGCAGGCAACGGCGACCGCAACGCCGAGCACCCCCAGGAATACCCACGCCGGGAGCCAGATGATGGTGCCCGCGAGCACGGGAATGGCCGCGACCGCAACGAGTTCGCGTTGACCGCGCGCCATCGATCAGGCCCGCGTCGTTCCAGGCGGCGAGAAGACTCCTCCGCCTTCGGGCGCGAGACCGCCAAACCGCCGCTCGCGTTGTTGGTAGGCGAGCAGCGCTTCGAACAGGTCGGTCTGTGAAAAGTCCGGCCACAGGGTCGGGCAGAAGTAGATCTCCGAATAGGCGATCTGCCAGAGCAGGAAGTTGGAGACCCGCTGTTCGCCCGAAGTGCGGATCAACAGGTCGAGGGGAGGCGTGCCGCGGGTCGTGAGGTGGTCTTCGACCCAATCCTCGTCGATCGCCTCGGCTGCCAGCCCGCCGGCGTTGGCCTCGGCCACTGCCCCGCGCACGAGGTCGGTCAGTTCCTGGCGGCCGGAGTAGTTGAGGGCGATCTGGATGAGCGTGCCGGTGCAGTGAGCGGTGGCCTCGACAGCGCGCTGCAGCTCCTTGCGTACGGATGGGTCGAGTTGCTCGATGCGTCCGATGGGTCGGAAACGGAGGTTGTTCTCGATCAGGGTATCGAGTTCACGATTGATGAATTCCTTGAGCAGCGTCATGAGAGTGAGCACTTCGTGCCGCGGTCGTTTCCAGTTCTCGGTCGAAAAGGCATACAGAGTGATGACATCGAACCCCAGCCGGGCGGAGGTCTCGACTGTTTCACGGACCGCACGGATCCCGGCGCGGTGGCCTTCGACGCGTGGCAGGTTGCGAGCCTGCGCCCACCGACCGTTCCCGTCCATGATGACGGCAACATGGTGCGGCAGGCGGTCGGTGTCGAGACGCTCCAGCAACTCCCGTTCGAGGGAGCCAGGCGGAGCCATTTCATCGTAAGGCAGCATCACTCAGAACACCTGGATTGCGGAGTCTACCACAGCGATCCGGTGCCGGGAGGTCGTTCTCCCTGCGGTGTTTCGAGGCCGCGAGGCCGTCCGGTCGCAGCCGCGGGCCGCCTTCGTCTCAACGGTTTACCGACCGCGGACCCGGGGACCGGCGGGACACCAACGGCGCCCGGCCGTAGTACACCTTTTCCAGGCAGAGGCCCGCCGCTGGCGCGGTCTGGATCGATGCGCCCGGCGTCGGGTGGTCGAGCAGGCGGCGGACATCATCGAGTGTTTTTCTGCCGCGACCGACCTCGAGCAGGACGCCGACCATGCGGCGGACCTGGTAACGAAGAAAGCCCTCGCCCACGAACTCGAGATCCAGACCGGATGGGCGCGGTTTCATGTGCGCCGCGTACAGCGTGCGGACGGTTGATGCCGGAGTCGGGCTGGTGACGGTGAACGACGCCCAGTCACGGCATCCGGGGAGGAGGGTGAGAGCGGTCGCCACGGCATCCATGTCGGCCACCGGTTTGATGACGGCCGAACGAAGATCGAGCCACGGCAGATCGCGCTCGCGCCACCGGATGCGGTAGGTGTAGAGCTTGCCCAGGGCGCTCTTTTGAGCGTGAAAACCGGGGCCCACCGGGCGCGCCGAGCGGACGCGGATCTCCGGCGGCAGGATGGCGTTGAGGCTCGACACCAGCTTTTCGGGAGGGATGCGTCCCGGGAGATCGCAGTGCGCAGTCTGCCCGGCGGCGTGCACGCCGGCGTCGGTCCGGCCGGCGCCCATGATCGTGATTCTGGTGCCGCCGACACACCTGGCAAGCGCACGCTCGAGCTCGCCCTGGACCGTTCGTTGACCGCGTTGGCGTTGCCACCCGTGGAAGGGGGCCCCGAGATAGGCGACGACGATTTTCATTCGCAAGGCCATCCCGGGTATCCTCGCACAGATCGGGGAGGCCGCGATGTCTATGACAACACTGCTGTTGGTGTCGATGATGGGGGCGTCGGCGGTTTCGTCGGAGGCCACCCGGTGGTTTCCGGGAAATTTCTACCACTCCCGGGTCGAGGCCGGTTTTCAACGCGAGGTCATGGAAAGCTGGCCCGGTCCGAGCCAACTTCTGCGGCTGTGGAACGACGGAGATCTCGAAGAGCCCGACCGGGTCAGCCTGTTGCTCGGCGGCGCAGCCTTTCACGATCCGGTGCTTCTTCCCGCCTATCGCGAAGCTGTGCTTTCGCCATCGCAACGTGTGCGGCAGGCAGCGGTCTACGGCTACAGGGATCTCCTCGGCGACAGTCTGCCGCTCGTCAGCCCGGGCGTCAGCGAGGAGCACGGCAAGCTCCTGGGCGACGAGATGGACTGGGTGATGCGGACGCTCGCCGAACGGTCTCTGGTTGAAATGTGGATGCAGGCACTTCTGGTTCACGAAGATTCCGGTCTGCCCGGGTGGCACGGGGTGACCCTGCGGCGGGCGCCGGGTGTCTGCTTTCGGGCCCTGGACCGGCTCGTCGGGGTTGAAGATCTCCCGCTCCTCCTCGAGGCCTATGACATGACCCGGGATTTCAGCACTCGCATCAGCCTCCTCAAGCTGGTCGAGGCCGTCACCTTGAGCAGGTTCATCATGATGCCGACCGACGAGAAGGCGGGGTGGGGCCGTCACGTTTTCACGACCGCGATGGACGCTCTGGAGGGGGCCCGTCGCGGGTGGCCCCGTGACGGGTGCACAGTCAACGGCGAGGCGGTGCTTGCCCAGAATCTCCGGGCGATGGGGGTGTCCGAACTCGACCCGTTGTCCGCCGACGGCTGCGGCGTATGGCTGGGCATCCTCGACCGGGGTCTCCCGCAGTGGTGGATGTTGGCCTCGCGTCAGTTGTATGCATGTGGCGGGCCGTGGGTCGAGATGTCCGCCCTTTCCCCTGAAGGGGAACCCGGGCCCGAACGGCGGAAGATGCTCCTCCAGTGGTACCGGCCGCTCATGCCGGGGGCGCAGGGCCGAACGGTGCGGCGGTGACCGACGGTCGGCGGTACAATGATTGAAAATGGTGGAGTTGGTTTTCGAAGACGGCGGCACGACCCACCGGATTCCGGTGCGGGGGAGCCTGACCCTCGGCCGATCGAGCGACAACGATGTGGTTTTGCGGGATTTTTCGGTTTCCCGCCACCACGCCCGGGTTGACACCGTCGACGGCGGTTTCCGAATCGTCGACCTCGAGTCGACCAATGGCATCAGGATCAACGAGAACTTCGTGACCGAAGGCGAATTTGCGGTGGGTGACACCCTCGGCATCGGCAACTTCGACCTCCAGGTGGAGGATGCCGGAGCCGCTGACGTCTCGGGGCTGGCCTCGGCCACCTATATGCGCCCGCTGTCGGAATTCAACCAGGACTACGGGCTCGAAGGGCAACCTCAGGAAATCTCCAAGGAGGTGGGAGCGCGCGAACGCGTGTTCGAGATCCTCGCCCAGGTGGCCAAGGTCCTGATCCAGGTCGAGGAACTGGAGCCGGTGCTCGAGAAAGTCATGGATCTGGTTTTCGACCATCTCATGGTCGATCGCGGGTTCATCGTTTTGTTTGACGACAGTGGCGAACCGAAACTCGAGCTCAATCGGGCGCGCGAATCGCAGGCGGACGGCGAGGACAAGGTGCCGATCTCGCGCACCATTCTCGACATGGTGTCGCAACAGCAGGTGGCCATCCTGACCCACGACGCCCAGGCAGATCAACGGTTCGAGGCCGGGCGCAGCGTTCGCATCCACCAGATCCGTTCCGCCATGTGCGCGCCCCTGTGGCACCGTGAACGGGTGATCGGCGTCATCTATGTGGACTCGCCGATGCACGTCGGTTCGTTTTCCGCCACCGACCTCGACCTGCTGACGGCGCTGGCCAACTACGCCGCTGTGGCCATCGAACGAGCTCGTCTGAATGATCGGATCCGAAAGGAACGACAGGCCAGGGACCGTCTCGAGCGCTATCACTCTCCGGCGGTGATCGAAGCCGTGTTGTCGGACTCCGGGGCCGATCGCACGTCGGTGACTCTGACCGAGACCTCGATCCTCTTTGCCGACATCGTCGGCTTCACCGCCCGCTGCGAGAGCCTGCCGCCCGAGGACGTGGCGGCGTTTCTCAACCAGTTCTTCTCGATCGCTGCGGATGTCATTTTCGAACACGGCGGCACCCTCGACAAGTTCATCGGCGATGCCGTCATGGCGTTCTTCGGCGCGCCGCTGCCCCAGGCGGACCACGCCGAGCGGGCCGTGCGGTCGGCCGTCGAACTGCTGAGCGCCCTCGATGTCTGGAACGGCGAGCGCGAAGCCGAGGGTCTCGATCGCGTCGAAGTCCGGGTGGCGGTGAACTCGGGGCCGGTCGTGGTGGGCGACATCGGGTCGGCGACCCGTGTCGATTACACGGTTCTCGGCAACACCGTCAACGTCACCGCCCGCCTCGAGGAACACGTAGCCAAGCCGGGGACGATCGTGCTCGGGGAAACCACCCAGGCGGCGGTTTCCCATCTCTTCCAAACCGAATCGCTGGGTTCGGTGCAGCTCAAGGGTCTGAGCCGGAACCTCCAGATTTTCCAGTTGACGACCGAGAGTGCGAAAACAAAGGACGCTGAGAAGTAATGCGTCTCGACGACCTGGTCTTTGTCACCTCGAATATCAACAAGGTGCGTGAGGCGGAAGCAGTTCTCGGCAGGGCTCTCGATCACCTTCCCCTCGATCTTCCCGAGATCCAGAGTCTGGACCTCGCCGAGGTGGTTCGCAGCAAGGCGGCCGCGGCGTGGCGAGAGATCGGGCGGCCGGTCCTGGTGGAGGATACCGGTCTCGAACTCGCCGGCCTCGGCGGGTTTCCGGGGCCGCTGGTGCGCTGGCTTCTGACCAGCGTCGGCGCCGGCGGTATCGGCCGGATCGCGCACAGTTTCGATGATCCGCGCGCCACTGCGCGCTGCCTCCTATGCGCCACCGACGGCGCGATCGAGATCCTCGGCGAGGGTGTGGTCGAGGGCTCGATCGCGGCCTCGCCGCGAGGTCCCGGGGGGTTCGGGTGGGACAGCGTGTTCATACCCGATGAACCCGGTGGACGGACCTACGGTGAGATGTCGGACCACGAGAAAAACGGCATCTCCCACCGGCGACGAGCATTTGAAGCTCTCCGCAAAGCCCTCGCGGCGGACTGACCGCCCACCGATTGTGTTGCACCTGTGGCCATGATCGCCGACTGCGTCGGCTGGCGGTGTGGCAATGAGGCCATGAGGGCAGTGGCCGGCCGCATCGCGGCCTGGCAATGGGGCAGTGAGGCAATGGTCGGTCGCTCCGCGACCTGGCAATGGGGCAGTGGGGCTGTGGCCGGCCGCCCCGCGGCTTGGCAATGAGGCCTCGAGGCAATGGGGCAGTGGGCCTGTTCGAACCTCCCGCATCGCCTCACTGCCTCATTGCCTCATTGCCTCACTGCCTCACTGCCGCACTGCCTCACCGCCTCACTGCCTCGTGTTACCCTTCGCGCCATGCGCCGGGAGCTGCTTGCCAAACAGTCGTCCGAGATCCAGGGCATGTTCGGACGGATCGCCCACCGCTACGATGTGCTCAACCGGACCCTGTCGCTCGGGCAGGATGTGAGCTGGAGGCGCGCGGTGGCGAGGAGGGTGGCAGCGATCGAACACCCTCGGGTTCTCGATGTGTGCACCGGAACCGGCGACCTGGCGCTGACCGTCGGTGGTGGGGTGGTCGGCGCTGACTTCTGTCTGCCCATGTTGGAACGGGCGCGGCTCAAGGCGCTGCGGGTGAGGCAACCTCTGCCTCTGTGCGCCGCAGATGCCCTGCGGCTGCCTTTTGCAAAGGCCACCTTCGATGTCGTGATGGTCGCCTTCGGTATCCGCAATTTCGCCGACCTCGAGGTCGGGCTCGGTGAACTCGTGAGAGTCCTGCGACCGGGAGGGGTGCTGCTGGTGCTCGAGTTCTCGCGCCCGCGCGGAGCGATGGCGCCGCTGCTCGGGTGGTGGGTCCGCAACGTGCCGCCCCGGGTCGGTCGGTGGTTGTCGGGAGACGCCGAAGCTTACGACTATCTGCCGGCGTCGGTGAGCACCTTCCCCGAGGGCCCCACCATGTGCCGGGGGCTCGAGAGCGCAGGTCTGGAAGACGTCACCGTGCGTCCTTTGACGGGGGGCGTCGCGTCATTGTACGAAGGCACTCGACCTGTGGAGGGAGCACGATGAGCGCGGACGGTCACATTCTCGACGGATCGAAGTATGCGGCGGAGATCCGTGACGAGGTAGCCGCTGACGTGGCGGTGCTCGCGAAGCGGGGGATCGTGCCTCGTCTCGATGCGGTTCTGGTGGGCGAGGACCCGGCCTCACAGGTCTACGTGGCATCCAAGGCGAAAACGCTGGCCGGCCTGGGCATGATCTCCGAGACCCACCAACTCGCCGCGACCGCGACCCAGGGCGAACTCGAAGAGTTGATCGACGGCCTCAATGACGATCCGGGCGTGGATGGGATCCTCATCCAGCTTCCCCTGCCCCGGGAGGTGGACCCGTCCGCCATTCTGCGCCGGCTCGACCCGGCCAAGGACGTGGACGGATTTCACCCCGAAAACGTCGGTCTCCTGCAGCAGGGACGGCCTGCGCTGCAGCCCTGCACTCCGGCCGGGATCATGGAGATGTTGCGCCGTGCAGGCATCGCAATCGAGGGCCGGCGTGCCGTGGTCGTCGGTCGGTCGGACATCGTCGGCAAACCGATGGCCATGATGCTGCTCCACGCCAACGCGACAGTGACGGTGTGCCACTCGCGGACCCGCGATCTGGCGTCGGTGACCCGCGAGGCCGAGATTCTGATTGCCGCAGTCGGGGTGCGGTCGCTGATCGGTCCGGATCATGTGGCGGACGGAGCCGTGGTGGTCGATGTCGGCATGCACAGGGTGACTGATCGGGAAACGGTCGAAAAACTGTATCCCGACAACCCGAAAAAACTGGCTGCGTTCGACAAGCGGGGCGCTGTTCTGGCGGGCGATGTGGATTTCACCGCGGTGGCGCCCAAGGCGGGGCGCATCACTCCGGTTCCCGGAGGTGTGGGACCGCTCACCATCGCCATGTTGATGGCGAATACAGTCAAGGCGGCAACGGCGCGGCGGGGGCTGTAGACCGACTTCGTCGGAATTCGGAATTCGGAATTCGGAATTCGGAATTCGGAATTCGGAATTACGGATCTTCTTGCGTAGTCGTGGTGCGTTTTTCTTGGCAGAGTCGGAGGACCTCTGACCAGGCGCGGTCGACCTCGTCATCGAGCTTGTCCCGGGGACCGCTGTTGTCGATCACCACGTCCGCCAGGTCGCGTTTTGCGTCGAGGGGTCGCTGCGCCTTCATGAGAGCGCGGGCGCGCTCCTCGGGAATGCCTCTCGCGAGGGCGCGTTCGAGCTGTTGGTCGCCGGCGCAATATGCGACCACCAGCACGTCGTAGGCTCGATACGACCCCGTCTCGACCAACAGTGCGGCTTCCACCACCGCCACGGGGACGGGACCGAGCCCGTCGATCCAGCGGCCGATCTGCTGCCGTACCAGGGGGTGGATGGCGCGCTCCAGCGCGAGGCGCAGATCACGATCTCGGAGCACCCGTCCGCCGAGAATTCCGCGATCCACGCTGCCGGTCGCATCGAGGACCGCCGCGCCGAAAATCCGGGTCACGGCGGCGGTTCCTTCGCCCCCCGGTCGGTAGAGATCGTGAACGACCGAATCCGCGTCGAGCACCGGGACATCGCGGTCGACCAGGATGCCCGCGACGGTGGATTTTCCGCTCGCAAGCCCGCCCGTCAGACCCACCACACACGGTCCCTGCCCCGAGGGTCCTGCCGGTTGGGGTGGCGGCAATTCCGAATTCCGAATTCCGAATTCCGAATTCACTCCGCCGGCCCTTCGAGCCACTCCGTCTGATAATCGTCGGTGTGGGGCACGACACAGAGAAAACGCACCGGCGTCGAACCGCGGTTTTCGTACCAGTGGCTGACCCCCGCCGGGATGAAGATGCTGTCTCCCGCGGCGACCTCGGTCTCGCGGCCATCGAGAGCGATGACCATGGCGCCGTCGAGAATCACCTGTTCGTGTTCGATGGTGTCGTGGCGGTGGCAGGGAATCCTCCCGCCGGGCGCAATCGTGAACTGGCGGGTGATGAAGTTGGGAACTCCGCTTTCCGGCCCCAGCAGGACCTGGATCGAGGTTCCACGACAGCGGGGAACCGGTTGCGGTGCGACCGAGTTTCGGGCGCGAACGACTGCGATGGGGGCGTGACTCATGTGCGGTCCTCCCGTCCTTATGGATTGTTGCGGCAATTGTAGCGCGGCGGGCGCCGATCTGATCGCGGGTTGGGGCTGGAAGACTGTGGACCTGGTGTGCCGTTCAGTTTAGGATGAGCCGCAATGCTCGAAAGACTGTCGGTTCGCGGGCTCGGGATCATCGACGCAGGTGGAACTCGATTTTTCGGGGGGCTTCGGCGTGCTCACCGGCGAGACCGGGGCCGGGAAGTCGCTGTTGGTCGAGTCCCTCAAACTGCTCGGTGGGCAACGCGCGCAGACCGACTTGGTGCGTACCGGAGACGACCGTCTCGTGGTGGAGGGGGTGTTTGCCGACCAGCCCGGCGCTGCTCTGGCCGGGCTGCTCGACGAGCTCGGCATCGCGGCCGACGATGTCCTGGTTCTGCGCCGGGAAGTGAGCGCCGCCGGCCGCAGCCGGTGTTGGATCAACGATGTCACGGTCACCGCCGCCGCGCTGCAGCGCGCTGCTCCGCACCTGCTCGCGATTCACGGCCAGCACGAGCAGTACGGTCTCGCCGACGGGGATGTCCAGCGCCAGTTCGTGGACGACTTCGGTGGTCACGACGAGCTCCAAGAACGAACGGCATCGGCCTTTACCATCTGGCGGGCAGCGGCGGACGAACTCGACCGGTTGCATCGGGCGCAGTCCACCCGACGTGACCGTCTCGATGCGATCGCGTTCCAGGTGCAGGAGATCGCGGCCGCCAATCCCGGCGAGGGTGAGGATGACGAACTCCGTCGACGGCGGCTGGTCCTGCGCCACTCGGTCCGCATCGCGGAGTTGTGTGGTTCGCTGCTGGAACGCTTGAGTGATGCCGAGACCTCGGTCCTTGACGAACTTGCCAGAGGAAGCCGCGAGATCGACGAGGTGATCGAGTGTGGGCTGCCGCTGGAAGATTCCGCCACCCGTTTGACCGAGGCGCGCCTCCAGGTTGAAGAGGTCGTGCGTGAGGTCCAGGGGTTGTCGGACGATGCCGACCGCGACCCGGACGAACTGGAGGGGGTCGAATCGCGGCTCCACCTCCTCGAGAAGCTGATGCTGAAGTACGGCTCGTCTCTTGCAGAGGTTCTGGTCCACCGCGACGCTCTGGATGCGGAACGCGCCGAGTTGCTGGCTGTCGAGGAGCGGGTCGAGGAAGCTGCCGCGGCCGCCGGCCGGGCCCTGGACGCCTACGATCGCGCCGCCCGGGCGCTCGATGAAGCGCGCCGCGAGGCGGGGGCGGAATTCGCCAAGGCCGTCAGCAAGGTCCTGGGTCAGTTGGCGATGGGTGGGACCCGCCTCGAGTTCCGGTGGCAGCCGCGGGTCGATGCGGCGTCACCGTTGTTGCGTGATGGCAACGGCGCGGTCTTCGGCCCAGACGGGGTCGAGGAGTGCGTTCTGCTGATCGCCGCGAACCCCGGAGAGGAGCCCAGGCCGATGGCCCGGATCGCGTCCGGTGGCGAGCTTTCCAGGGTTCATCTGGCGATGCGGACGGTGCTGCGCAAGCGGCGGGCGGAAACCGGGCTCACCCTCCTCTTTGACGAGGTCGACAGCGGGCTCGGAGGGGCCACCGCAGCCGCCCTGGCCGAGTTGTTGGCCCAACTCGCGGCCGTCGATCAGGTGCTCGTCGTCACCCACCTGCCGCAGGTGGCGGCCAGAGCCGACGGCCACTTCAGGGTCGAAAAGGTGGTCGATCGCGGCCGCGCCACGACCCGGGTCGTGGCTCTGGAGGCCGGCGAACGGGAGACCGAGGTGGCGCGAATGCTGGCCGGTGACGAGGTGACGGATTCGGCGCGCGAACACGCCCGGGTCCTGCTGGGGAAGCGGTGAGACGGCTCCCATTCAACGAGAACCACGAGATTCTGGCCGCCTTGAACCTCGCTGTGAAGGTCCTCGGCGACGGTGGTGTCGCGGTGGTGCCGACCGAGAGCTTTTACGGTCTCGCTGCCGACCCCCGACTGGAAAGGTCCGTGCGGGCGATCCACACGCTCAAGGGCCGGCCCGCCGATCTCGGTCTGCCGGTCGTGTGTGCCGATTGGCAACAGGTCGAGGGACTGGTCGTGGTCCCGGAGAGATTCCGCGCCAAACTGTCGCGGATCTGGCCGGCCGCCTTGACCGTCATCCTCCCGGTCCGGGAAGCGATCCCGGCCGCGGTGGAGCTCACCCTGGCCGTTCGAATTCCCGACCACTCAGGCCTGCGGTCGCTCCTGTACCGCAGCGGTCCGCTGACCGCCACGTCGGCAAACGGCCACGGCAAGCCGCCGTGCGTGACAATCGACGAGGCTCTGACTTCCCTGACGTCCGACCCCGATCTCGCGCTCGATGGAGGACAGACTCCGGGTGGCGAACCCAGCACCCTGGTGGATCTGACGGGTGATTCCCCGCGATTGGTGAGGCCCGGCCGGATCTCCTGGGAGGACTCGTATCCGGAGTGCTGAGGGAGCGCCGCCGACACCGACCCGGATCCATCCACAGCCCACGAGTCCGGTTGTGGAAAAAGCTGCGGAAAACTCGTTAAGGCAATGTAAACACAGATATTTCGGGTGATTCCCCGGGCCGTCGATGAAAATCTTCAAGTTGTTTGTTTTCAATTGTTTGCGTCTATCTTGTTCAATCTGAAGCCGTTGCCTCATGGTGATCTCGAACAAAGGTCCACAACCCCCTGATTTTCGAGAGTTTGCGGGCGTTGTCGGGGGGTCGCCGGTTGCTGCCCCGAGAGGGCCTGTGGTAGCGTTCAATTCCCCTCGATCGAGGGTGGGTCGGACATCCCGGACGGGTGCTGCGGGAAGGCGGCCGACCGGGGCGTCGACGAGGCGGCTGTGCCGGAGTTCGCGATCCGTCCGGGACGAGCGGCCAGGTGGGGAGCTGTTGGATGATTCGCAAGGTCAAGGGAACCCGTGACGTGTTGCCGCCCGACACCCGGTTGTGGGTCGGGGTCGAGAACACCGCGCATCGGGTGTTCGACGGTTTCGGGTATGACGAGATCAGGCTGCCGGTGATGGAACCGACCGAGCTCTACGTGCGGTCCGTCGGCGAGGACACCGACATCGTCGCCAAGGAGATGTACACCTTTGCCGACCGCAAGGGCCGTTCACTCACCTTGCGGCCTGAAGGCACCGCGGGCGTCGCCCGGTCCTTCATCGAGAACGGGCTCGGGCAAAGACCGCAGCCGCTTCGGCTGAGTTACATCGGGCCGATGTTCCGCTACGAGAAGATGCAGCGCGGCCGCTACCGGCAGTTCGCCCAGATCGGGATCGAGTTGCTCGGTGCGGCGACCCCGACCGCCGATGTCGAGGTCCTGCTCGTTCTCCACACCTTTCTCGCCGAGCTCGGCTTCGACGACCTCGTGATCGTTCTCAACAACCTCGGCGATCCGGAAGACCGGCCGCTGTTCATCGCCCGGCTGAAATCCGAGCTGGCGCCGCGACGGGCCGAGCTGTGTGCGGATTGCCAGCGCCGGTGGGACGCCAATCCGCTGCGCCTCCTCGACTGCAAGGTGCCCCGGTGCCGGGAGCTCGTTGCCGACACGACGCCGGTGGCGGACGTGGCAAATGACGAGGCGCGGGCCCACGTCGAAGCGGTCGAGCGGGGGCTCGAAGGCCTCGGAATCACCGTGCGCAGGGCGCCGCGGCTGGTGCGCGGGCTCGACTACTACCTCCGCACCGTCTTCGAGGTCGTGTCGCCCGAGCTCGGGGAGGACACGGTGATCTGCGGCGGCGGCCGCTACGACCGCCTGATCTCCGATCTCGGCGGGGCCCCGGTGCCCGGGATCGGCTTTGCCATCGGTGAGGATCGGTTGGTGGAGGTTCTGCCCGAGGGCTTCAAGGGGGCGGTTCTGGATCGTCCGGTCGTTGCCGTCCTCCCCATCGGAGGCGAAGCCGCAACTGCGGGTCTGGCGCTCAGCCGGAGACTCGCGCTCGCCGGTCTGACGGCGCCGGCGGAGGTCACCGGCCGCTCCCTCAAGGCGGGTCTCAAGTGGGCCGGGAAGATCGGCGCGCGCGCGGTGGTGATCCTGGGGGAGAGCGAAATCGCCGATGGCACGGCCATCGTGCGCGATCTCGCCAAGGGTGAGCAGAATGTGGTGGCGTTGGACGACGTGACGAAACACTTACGGCGGCTGGTAGAGGCTGCCGCCGGCGAGGCGCACGAGGAATCGGAGTCATGACATGGTGAACAGCGCGTGGGAGAGACCGTGGTGCGCAAGCCTCGGCCGCGACCGGATCGGCGAGCAGGTCGAAGTGGTGGGCTGGGTGCGGCGCCGCCGCGACCTCGGCGGACTGGTCTTTGTCGATCTCAGAGACCGCAGCGGGCTCCTGCAGCTGGTGTTCGAAGAGGCCATGGTGAGTCAGGGCGAGAGGCTCTCTGGTGAAGACGTGGTGAAGGTTCGGGGCGCCGTGCGCCAGCGCGCCGAAGGCCAGGCGAATGCCGAGCTCGCGAGCGGCGAGGTCGAACTGCTGGTCGAGGAACTCGAGGTCCTCAACACCTCCGAGACGCCGCCCTTCGTGATCGAGGACCGCGCCAATGCCTCGGAGGAGCTCCGACTCACCCACCGCTACCTCGATCTGCGACGGCCGGAAATGACCGCCAACCTGGTCTTGCGCCACAAGGTGGTTGCCGCCATCCGGCGGTACTTCGATGAGATGGACTTCATCGAGGTGGAGACCCCGATCCTGACCCGATCGACTCCGGAAGGGGCGCGGGACTTTCTGGTGCCGTCTCGGGTCCACAAGGAGTCGTTCTATGCCCTGCCGCAGTCGCCTCAGCTTTTCAAACAGCTGCTGCAGGTCGCCGGTCTCGGGCGCTACGTCCAGATCACGCGGTGCTTCCGCGACGAAGACCTCCGCGCCGACCGCCAACCCGAGTTCACTCAGGTCGACGTCGAGGCGTCGTTCATTTCGGAGGAGGACATCTACTCCCTGATCGAGGGGCTCTTCCACGAGATTTTCCCCCTGGTGGGGATCGAGCCGCCGGCGGTCTTTCCCCGGCTTGGCTACGCCGAGGCGATGGAGCGATTCGGCTCCGATCGCCCCGACACCCGCTTCGGTCTCGAGCTGGTCGAGCTTGGCGCCCTGTGCCAAGGCTGCGGCTTCAGAGTCCTCGAAGAGGCGGCCGCGCAGGGACGGGTCAAGGGGCTGGTGGTTCCGGGCGGCGCTGCCTTCTCCAGGAAACAGCTCGACGCGCTGTCGGAATTCGTCAAGCCCTACGGGGCGGCGGGGGTGTTGTGGTTCAAGCGAACCGCGGACGGGGTCGCCTCACCGGCCAAAAAGGCCCTCGGCGACGAGGGCGTCGTGGGTTTCCTCGACGCCGCGGGCGCAGGCGTCGAGGATCTCTTGCTGGTCGTCGGCGGTTCGCCGAGCGTGGTGTTCGCCTCGCTCGGTGCGTTGCGGCTGCACCTCGCGCACGAGCACCATCTCATTCCGGAGGGCCGCCACGATTTCCTGTGGGTGACGGATTTCCCGCTTCTCGAGTGGAACGCCGACGACCAGCGCTTCTACGCCATGCACCACCCCTTCACGGCGCCGCGGGTAGAAGACGCGGCGCTTGTCGCGAGCGACCCCGGGGCCGCCAGGGCGCGGGCCTACGATGTGGTCATGGACGGGATGGAGCTTGGAGGAGGGTCGATCCGGATCCACGATCCGGACCTCCAGCGGCGCCTCTTCGCAACCCTCGGGATCGACGAGGCCGAGGCCCGGGAACGCTTCGGCTTTCTGCTCGAGGCCTTCCGCTACGGCGTGCCACCACACGGAGGGATCGCGCTCGGGCTCGACCGCATGGTCATGCTGATGGCCGGCCGCGACTCGATCCGCGACGTCATCGCCTTCCCCAAGACCACCTCGGCCAGCTGTCTGATGACGAGCGCTCCGTCCAAGGTGGACGAGCGACAACTCGCCGACCTCGGTCTTCGCCCTGATCGAAAGGAATGAGATGTGCGGGTCAGCTCTCGGTGGTGTCGTCGAGGGTGAGCTCGCCGCGCTCGGCTTGAGCGAGAAGCTCCTTCGCCTGCCCTGCGTCGTCGGCAGCCACCAGGATCTCCACCGCCCCGAGCCCGTTGAGGGTCAGACCGTGGGTCTTGCGGAGCGCTTCGCCCCGCACGAAGGTCGGGATGTCGTGCGCCGCGAGGAAGGACCGCACCTGGGCCTCCTCGATTTCTCCCTGTGCCGTGAAAATGACCACTGGATCGTCCATCACCTCATGGTAACCCGGACCTCCGGCGATGTCGCCCAGCACAACCGCCGGGGCAGGCGGGTACTCACAGGCCCGTATTGACACGAACCGGCCCCGTTGTTATGATCCCCTCCCCTTTTCTGAGGGCAGGTTCTTTGATTTACAAATAGGACGAGGAAGGGTCAGAAGTGTCCACGGGACCACCCTTCGTTAGCCTGAAGGCGCGTAGCTCAGCTGGTTAGAGTACTACCTTGACACGGTAGGGGTCAGCGGTTCGAGTCCGCTCGCGCCTACCATTTTTGTGGGTCCGTGAAGGCGCGTAGCTCAGTTGGTTAGAGCGCATCCCTCACACGGATGAAGTCCGCGGTTCGAGTCCGCGCGCGCCTACCACCCAGATTCGACGCCCGACCCCCGTGGTCGGGCTTTTGTGTTTGTGCGGCTCCGGACGGGTGGCCGGTTCGATGGGAGTTCGAGATGAGTGCAATAGTTCGGGTGAGCTTGCCGGACGGCAGCGCGCGGGAATTTCCCGCGGGCGTGACCGTCCTCGAGGTGGCCGAGGCCATCGGCCCACGGCTTGCCCGCGACACGGTCGCGGGGGTGGTCGACGAGCGCCTGGTCGACCTGCGAACTGAGCTCACCACCGATGTTTCGCTTCGTGTCGTGACCAGCAAGGACCCCGAGGCGGGCGACGTGATCCGCCATTCCGCCGAACACGTCCTCGCCGATGCGGTCAAGCGGCTGTGGCCGGGCACTCCGATCGACGCCGGGCGCCAGGACCACTCCGAGAAGTACCAGTACGATTTCCGTTTTCCACGGGCCTTCAAACCGGAAGACTTCGAAAAGATCGAAAAGGAGATGGCCAGGATCATCGCCGAGGACCTCGAGTTCGAACGGCGCGAGGTCGACCGCGAAGAGGTCCGGCGGGTCATGACCGAGCGCGGTGAGGACATCAAGATCGTGCGCCTCGAGGACATTCCCGAAGGAGAAACGATCACGCTCTATGGGCACGGGCCCTTCCTCGATCTGTGCCGCGGTCCGCACGTCCAACGCACTTCGCAGATCGGCGCAGTGCGTCTGCTCGAGGCCTCGGGCGCCTACTTCAGGGGCGACGAACGCAACGAGATGCTGCAGCGCCTCTACGGCACCGCCTTTGCCTCGAAGAAGGAACTCGACGCCTATTTCGCCAGACTCGAGGAACTCAAGCGCCGTGATCACCGACGCCTCGGCCGCGAGCTCGACCTGTTTTCGTTCCACCCGGAGGCGCCGGCGAGCCCCTTCTTCCACCCGCGCGGCGCGCTGGTCTACAACGCCCTGCTCGAGCTCATGCGGGAGAAGTACCGGGCCTACGGCTATGACGAGGTCATCACCCCGCAAATTTTCGACGTCGAGTTGTGGAAGCGCTCGGGCCACTACGACAACTACCGCGATGACATGTTCTTCGCCGACGCCTTCGAGGAAGTCGAGGAGCGGTCGTCGAGCGTGAAGCCCATGAACTGCCCGTCGCACTGCCTGCTCTACGGGGGCAGCGCGCACTCCTACCGCGACCTGCCGCGGCGGATCGCGGATTTCGGGCGCCTCCACCGCTACGAACGGTCGGGGGTGGTCACCGGTCTGACCAGGGTCCGGACCTTCAGCCAGGACGACGCCCACATCTTCTGCACCCCGGAGCAGATCGAGCCGGAGATCACGGCGCTCTTCGCGTTCATCTTCGAGATCTACAACCTGTTCGGTTTCGAGGACGTGACCGTCAATCTGTCCACGAAACCGGCAAAGGCGATGGGCGACCCCAAGGTCTGGGAGCACGCCGAGGCCGTGCTGGCCAAGTGTCTGGACGATCGTGAGGATGTCGACTACACGGTCAAACCCGGCGACGGCGCGTTCTACGGACCGAAGATCGACTTCGACGTCCACGACGCCCTCGGCCGGTCGTGGCAGCTCGCCACCATCCAGCTCGATTTCCAGATGCCGGAGCGCTTCAACCTGACCTATGTCGACAGCGACGGATCGGAGAAGCGCCCGGTGATGATCCACCGCGCCATCCTCGGATCGCTCGAGCGGTTCTACGGCGTGATGCTGGAGCACTTCGGCGGCGACCTGCCGCCGTGGTTGGCCCCCGAGCAGGGGCGGGTGCTGCCGATCACCGACGCCGTCAACGACTACGCCGAACGGGTGGCGGCCGATCTTCGCAGCCGCGGGCTGAGGGTCGATGTCGACCGCCGCTCAGAGAAGCTGGGCTACAAGATCCGGGACGGCGAAACCATGAAAGTGCCCTACCTGTTGGTGGTCGGGCAGCGCGAGGAGGAAGAGGGAAATGTCTCCCTGCGGTTGCGGCACCGCCGCGACGAGGGAGTGAAGACGCTGGACGAGGCGGCGCAACGGATCGTCAACGCCGTCGCAACCCGTTCACTGGAACTGTAGTTCGCAAGAAAAGGAGCCCGTCATGCCGAAAATGAAGACCCACCGTGGAGCGGCCAAGCGCGTCAAACGAACCGGCACCGGCAAGTTCAAACGCCACCACGCCTACCACTCCCACATCCTGACCAAGAAGTCGACGAAGCGGAAGCGCAAGCTGCGTTCCTCCGCGATCTTGGCACCCGCTGATGCCAAGGTGTTCGCGAGAATGCTCGCGGCACAGAAATAGGAGGACACCATGCGCGTCAAAAGAGGCAGCAATCGTAAGGACCGCCGTAAGAAGATTCTCAACCTCGCCGAGGGTTACTGGGGCGCGAAGTCCAGGCTCCACCGCACCGCCAAGATCCAGGTGGAGAAGTCGCTGCAGTACGCCTATCGCGATCGCAAGCAGCGTAAGCGGCAGTTCCGCAGCTTGTGGATCACCCGCATCAATGCGGCGGCGCGACTCAACGGCACCAGCTATTCGGCGCTGATCGCCGGGCTCAAGAGCGCCGGCTGCGAACTCGACCGCAAAGTCCTCGCGGACATCGCCGTGCGCGACCCACAGGCCTTCACGCAGCTGGTCGAGATGTCCAAACAAGCCGAGAGCTGAGGGCCCGGTGGGCACCACGCGCCTTGACGAGGTGCGGACGTCGTTCCTCGCCGACCTCGAGTCGGCCGGCAGTGATGCCGCCGAGGTGGAGAAGGTGCGGATCGCCTATGCGGGCAAGAAGAGCGGCGTCCTCAACGAGCTGACGGCGGCCCTGCGCGAGCTGCCCAACGAGGAGAAGCGGGCGTATGGCCAGGCCCTCAACGAGCTCAAGCAGGAAATCGAGTCGAAGCTCAAAGAGGCGAAGCAGGCTGCCGAAACCGATGTCCACAGCAAGCGTGGGACGGCCGAAGTCAAGGGCCACAAAACGACAGTGACCGTCGGACAGGGCCCGGTCGACGTCACCCTTCCGGGGATCCCGGTCGTATGCGGCGCCGAGCATCCTGTCCACATCGTGCGCCGGCGGATCGAGGAGATCTTCCTGCGCATGGGTTACGACGTCGAGGCCGGCCCCGAGATCGAGGACGACTGGCACAACTTCGAGGCCCTCAACATCCCGCCCGACCACCCCGCCCGCGACGACCAGGACACCTTCTATCTCCCCGGCGGGTACCTCTTGAGGACCCACACGTCGCCGGTCCAGGCGCGGGTCATGGAAGAGCGCAAACCGCCGATCCGCATCGTGGTGCCGGGCCGCGTCTACCGCCGCGACTCCGACCTCCGCCACTCGCCGATGTTCCACCAGATCGAAGGTCTGCTGGTGGATGAGGGCGTCACTTTCGGGCACCTCAAGGCGACCCTGGAGACCTTTCTCCACGCTCTTTTCTCCAATGACGTCAAGGTTCGCCTGCGGCCGGGCTACTTTCCCTTTACCGAACCCTCGGCGGAGGTGGACATCTCGTGCATCTTCTGCGCGCAGAAGGGCTGCGGCGTGTGTTCGGGCTCGGGGTGGATCGAAATTCTCGGCGCCGGGATGGTGGATCCGCGGGTCTTCGAAGCGGTGGGAGTGGACTCCGACCGCTACACAGGATTTGCATTCGGACTCGGTCTCGACCGGGTCGCCATGCTGGTTTACGGCATCCCAGATCTGCGCCAGCTCTTTGCCGGCGACCAGCGCCTGACGAGACAGTTCGCATGAAGTTCGACAGTTCCTGGTTGATCGACCTCCTCGATGGCGAACCGGATCCCGATCGTCTGTCGGATCAACTGACCGATTGCGGTTTTCTGGTCGAGCTGCGCGAACCGGGCGACGGCGCCGAGATCTGGGATGTCGAGGTCACCACCAACCGCCCCGACGCCATGAATCACCGCGGGCTCGCACGCGAGGCTGCGGTGGCTTCGGGTCTCGGCCTGCGCCCCCTCGCCGTCGAACTGACCGAGGGCGGGGAAAAGACGGCCGACCTTGCAACGATCGAGATCTCTGATACCTCGGTCTGCACACGGTTCGCGGCACGGGTTGTCCGCGGTGTGCGCCAGGTGCCGTCGCCCGAGTGGTTGCAGCGGCGGTTGGTCAACAGCGGCGTCCGCCCGATCAACGCGGTGGTCGACGTCACCAACTACGTCTTGCTGGAGCTCGGACAACCGCTCCACGCCTACGACCTCGAAAAAGTCCACGGTCGCACGCTGGTGGCCCGCCTCGCAGTCAGGGGTGAGAAGTTGCAGACCCTCGACGGAGAGGACCGCGTTCTCGACGAGACCATGGCGGTGATCGCCGATGGTGAGGGAGTGGTCGGTCTGGCGGGGATCATGGGCGGCGCCACTTCCGAGATCACCGATGACACCGTCGACGTGTTGTTGGAGGCCGCCCACTTCGATGCCCTCTCGGTGCGGCGAACCGCGCGCCGACTCGGTATGCACACGGAGGCTTCGCACCGGTTCGAGCGCGGCGCCGATCCTTCGATGCCGCCGCTCGCGGTCGATCTGGCGGCCGCGATGTTGGCGGACCTCGCCGGCGGCACGGTGTGCCAGGGCCGGATCGACGTCCAGCCGGCGCCCCGCGAAGAGCGCCGCATGGAGATCTCGGTGGAACGTCTTTCGGCGTTCGCAGGTCTCGAGATCGCGGCAGAGCGTGTGGTCGAGATCTTTTCCGGGCTCGACTTCGAGCCCGTTCGATCGGGGGACGCGGTTGCGGTGACCGTGCCATCCTTCCGGATCGACATCGAACGCGTTCCGGATCTCTACGAGGAGATCATCCGCCACATCGGCTATGACGCGGTGCCGTCCGCGCTGCCGGTGCTGCCGACGACGCCGGGGCGGCGCAACCCGAACTGGGAACTCGTCGACCGTGCGCGGTCGGCCGCCGTGTCGGCCGGGCTGATCGAAGTCCTGAACTGGAGCTTCATCGACGCCGAGGCGGACGAACTGGTGTCCACGCAGCCGTTGTGCCCCGGTGACGCTATCGTCCTCGACAACCCGCTGGCAACCACCCAGGCGGTTATGCGCAGATCTCTCCTGCCGGGTCTGCTGAGCGCGGCACAGTCGAATCTCAACCAGGGCGAGTCGGCCCTCGGCTTTTTCGAACAGGGCCGCGTGTTTTCGGTCGCCGATGGAGTCCCTCAGGAAAGCGAGCGGCTGGGCATCGTCGTGTTCGAGGACACCTCGGGCGCGGTCGAGCGGTTCCAACGTCTCAAGGGAGTGGTCGAACACGTCTGCCGCGGGATCGGGCTGCCCGCTGTCGAGTGGGTTTCGGGCGGCGGTCCGTGGCTGAATGGGGGCGCCGGAGCGGTGCTCAAGCCCGCGGCCGGAAAGGCCGTGGGACTGGCGGGCGTGGTCTCGAAGGCGTTCGCCGAGCGGTGGGACCTCAAGCGCGAGGTCGCGGTTGCGGAGATCGTCCTCGATGCCGCGAGCGAACCCTCGCTGCCTCGGTTTGGAGCCCTCCCAAGATATCCGGCCGTGGTGATGGACATGACCGTCGAGCACGGTGAGGACGTGAGCTACGCGGTCCTCGAGGAGTCGGTTCGGGGGCTGGCCGGGGACCGGGTCGAAAGCGTGAGTTACGTGACGCGGTTTGTGATCCCGGACGGCAATGGTCGCGTCCGGACCACGCTGCGCCTGGTTTACCGCCACCCCGAACGCTCATTGACTCAGGACGAGGTCAACGCCGAACACATGAAACTGCGCGAAGGACTGGCCGAGCGGCTCGGAGTCTCCTTTGCCTGACGTCGAGGAGGAACCCATGGCGATGGACACGGTGCTCAAAGAGCTCGAGACGAAGATCGAGGAGCTCTTGAAGTCGTATCAGAAGACCCGGAAGAACGAGATCACGTTGGCGGCGAGGGTCGAGGAACTCGAGGGCAAGCTCGCCTCCGACTCCGAGACGAGTGCCCGCTGCAAGGCCCTCGAAGAACAGCGCGATGCGCTCGGCACACGGCTCGAAAAGGTGCTGTCGCTGATCGACACGACGCTCTCCCAAACCGACTGACGGACCGGTCGCAGGCCGCGCGGGCCGGGCGGTTCACCAGGTGAACCCCCGTGTTTTCAATATCTTCGAAGCCATCTGTGGCGCCGTGTCCGAGTGATGGCTGCGGTTCCGGGTGGTGTTCTCATTCCTTCTTGCGATGCTGTATAATCGTGGTGGGAGGAACTATCTTATGACCACTGTCCGGGCCACAGTCGATATTTTCGGCCAACGGCTCGGACTTCGTGCTGACGGTGACGAGGCGCGGGTCCAGGAGATCGCGCGGTTCGTCGACCATCGGATGCGCGAGGTGGCAGACCGTAGCTCGAGTGTAGACACGGTCAAGATCGCAGTCTTGACCGCCTTGAACATAGCCGATGAACTGTTTCAAGAACGAGAAACGGATCAGGACACCCGGCAGAAGAGATTGGAGAAGCAGGCCGAACGTCTCGTGATCAAGATTGAAGAGGCCATGAAGCCCGGCGAAGCCGGGAACGAAATCTAGAATTCGGAGGTCCCTACTCGGTTGGTGATGAGCGAAACTATTGGTGAACCAACACCTATTTGACGGGTCGCCGGGTTCTTCAGCCCCGATGCCTGCCGCAAGGCGGGAGACGGGTTGCGGACAGGCACCCACCTGTGGTTTCGCAGGTTCAAATAGGGTTGCTCACACGGCCGCTGCGGGGACCTCCACTTCATTATCTTGAGACCATAGTCTGCGCCACCCTGACGCCGGTTGCACTGATCGCTCCTTGACATGGGGGTGCAACGTGGAGCCAATACTGGTAGCAGCGGTGGGTCTGCTGCTGCTCGCTCTTTGTGGGCTGGCGACGGTTTGGGTGCTGTGGCGCCGCGCACGTGGTGCTGCCGTCCGAGTGATCGCCAACGCCCGGGAAGAGGCCGAGCGAATCATCGCAAGAACCGAAATCGATGGACAGCGGATCCAGAAAGACACGGAAATACTCGCGCGGGAACGCCTGCTGGCGGCCCGCACCGAATTTGAACGCGAAACCCGGGAGCTGCGGCTCGAACTGACCGCGCTCGATCTTCAATTGGCCGAAAAAAACGCCGAGATCGGCGAACGCGAAGACGCCCTCGAGGGTCGAGAACGAGCGTTTGCGGTTCTTCGCGACGAGATCGAAGAGCGGGAAGGCCGCCTGGTGGCCCAGGAAGAGGAACTCACCTCGGCGGTTTCCGAGCAGCGCGTGCGACTCGAGCAGATTGCCGGTCTCACGGTCGATCAGGCGAGGGCCGAACTCCTGAGATCGATGGAAAACGAGGCGCGTATCGACGCGGCCAACCTGGTCAAGAAGATCGAGGACGAGACCGTCGAGAAATCGAAGGAGAAGGCGCGCCGGGTCATTTCGATGGCCATTCAGAGGATCGCCTCGGAACACGTCGTCGAGAGCACGGTTTCGGTGCTCGATATACCGTCCGATGAGATGAAGGGCCGGATTATCGGCCGTGAAGGCCGCAACATCCGCGCCTTCGAACAGGCGACCGGTGTCGATCTCATCGTCGATGACACACCGGGGGCCGTGATTCTCTCGTGCTTCGAACCGGTGCGGCGGGAGATCGCGCGGCTGGCGCTTGCCAATTTGATCCAGGACGGGCGCATCCACCCGGGGCGGATCGAAGAGCTGGTCTCCAAGGTCAAGGCCGAAATGGAAGAAAAGCTCCTGGCGGACGGCGAAACGGCGGCCATGGAGGTCGGAATCCCCGACCTCAATCCGGAGATCCACAAGCTTCTCGGGAGGCTTCAGTTCCGTTCGTCCTACGGCCAGAATGCCCTCAAACACTCCCTCGAGGTGGCCTGGCTCAGCAACCACATGGCGGCGGAGCTCGGAGCCAACGCAGCGGTCGCCAAGCGGGCCGGACTGGTCCACGACATCGGCAAGGCCGTCGACCGCGAGATGGACGGCACCCACCTCGAGTTGGGGCGGGAGATGTTGCGGAAGTACGGCGAGACCGACGCCGTGATCCATGCGATGGAGTGCCATCACGGGGACTACGACCCGCATTCGGTCGAGGCCGTGTTGGTGACCGCCGCCGACGCCCTGTCGGCAGCCCGACCCGGCGCCCGCCGCGAGATCCTCGAGAACTACATCAAACGGCTCGAGAAGCTCGAGAGCATGGCCACCGACTTCAAGGGAGTGGAGAAGGCCTACGCCATCCAGGCCGGACGCGAACTGCGGATCGTCGTCGAGTCGGCAAAGATATCCGACGAGGACGCGATCTGGCTCGCACGCGATCTGGCGAAGAAGGTCGAGGCCGAGCTCACCTACCCCGGACAGATCAAGGTCACGGTCATCCGCGAGACCCGCGCGGTGGAATACGCGCGGTGATTCGACTCCTGTTCGTCGGCGACATCATGGGTTCGGCGGGGCGGCGAGCGGTGCTCACCCACCTCGAGTCGGTGGTGGATCGGGAACGGGTCGACTTCGTCGTTGCCAATGTCGAGAACGTCGCCGGCGGATTCGGAGTGACCGCCAAAGTCCTCGCTGAGTTGGAGGTCCTCCCGATCCAGGTGTGGACCACCGGCAACCACGTGTGGGACAAGAAGGAGGGCATCCCCCTCCTCGACGCCCACCCGACGTTGCTGCGGCCCGCCAACTACCCGGCCGGGAATCCCGGCCGGGGGTGGTGTGTCGAAGAGACCGCCTCGGGGGTCCCGGTGGCAGTGATCAACCTTCAGGGCCAGGCCATGATGCCGCCCATCGACAACCCGTTCCGGCGGGCGGACGAGGTTCTCGAGGAAATCAAGGCGGAGCACCCCGACCTCAAGGTGATCCTGGTCGACATGCACGCCGAAGCGACGTCTGAAAAACAGGCCATCGGGTGGTACCTGGATGGTCGGGTCACCGCGGTCCTGGGGACCCACACCCACGTGCCGACCGCCGACGAACGGGTTCTGCCCCAGGGCACCGCGCTGCAGACCGATGTCGGGATGACGGGCCCTTACGATTCGATCATCGGCATGCGCCCGGAGAAGGTCCTCGAGCGGTTTCTCTACAACACGCCACGCCCCTTCGAGCCGGCGAAAAAGAACATCCAGCTGCGCGGTGCGCTGGTGGATGCCGATGAGAAAACCGGCAAAGCTCTCGCGATCCGGCGGCTGCGGGTCGACGTGGAGTGATGATGGGTCGGTGTCAGACCAGCTGACGGTCCCGAACCACCGGGCGCCCATTCTTGATCACGTGGCGCACCGGGTTGACGCCGAAGTTATAGACGAGGTGGTGATAGGTCGGCGTGTCGAGAACGATGATGTCGGCCCGCTTGCCGACCTCGAGAGAACCCAATTCGTCGGCCCGACCGATCGCCGCCGCGGCGTTGAGGGTGGCGGCGGTGACGGCCTCCGCGACATCCATGCCCATCCCTAGACAGGCGAGCGCGAGGATCATCGGCATCGACTCGGTCGGCGAAGAACCCGGGTTGCAGTCGGTGGCAAGGGCCACCGCACACCCCGAGTCGATGAGATCCCGGGCGGGGGCCCACGGCATCCGCAGAAAAAACGCAGTGCCGGGCAGCAGGACGGCGATCGTGTCGGAACCGGCGAGCGCCGCAATCCCCTGTGGAGTCACGCACAGGAGGTGGTCTGCAGAGAGCGCTCCCATCTCGACCGCGAGCTCGGCACCGCCGAGGGGGGTCAGTTCGTCGGCGTGGAGGTGAATCCGCCAGCCGTGGTCGGCCGCGCCTCCGAGCAGGCGGCGGGTCTGTTCGAGGTCGAACACGCCGGTCTCGCAAAAGACGTCCACGGCCTCGGCGAGGCCGCGCCGAGCGATCTCCGGGTGGATGACTCCGATCAGCTCTTCGACATAGCGTTCGGGGTTCGAGCGGTGCTCGGGTGGGACCTCGTGGGCCGCGAGGCAGGTCGGGTGGAGGTCGATGGCGTGGAGGGTGTTGGCGCGGGCGATCACCTCGAGCAGCCGGATCTCGGTTTCGAGGTCGAGCCCGTATCCGGATTTGGCCTCGAGGGTCGTCGTGCCGTGCCTCAAAAAAGTGTCGAGACGAACCAGTGTGGTCGCGAGCAGTTCCTCTTCGCTCGCATGCCGCGTCGCCCGCACGGTGGAGTTGATCCCGCCGCCGGATTCTGCGATCTCCAAATAGGTCTCACCGCGGAGGCGGCGGTCGAACTCGTCCTCCCGCGAGCCTGCCCAGACCGGGTGGGTGTGGGGATCGACGAAGGCCGGCAGGACGCAGCCGCCGTCCGCCTCGAGGACCTCGTCGGCGGCTGCGTATCGACGGCGGTGCTCCGCCTCGTCGCCGACAAAGGAGATCAATCCATCATCGCAGCGCACGACGGCGCCGAGCTGGATTTCGAGCTCGGCGAGCTCACGGCCGCGCCGTGCGGTCGATCCGGTAGGGGTGACGACCTGATGGGCGCCCCTGATCAGGAGGCTCATCACCGATTCTCGGTGCCATCCTGGACGCGGCGCTGGAAGGTCGCCAGCTGCGGGGTCGATCGTTCCTCGCGCTCGCGGTGCTGGTCATCCTGGACCAGACCCTGGATGAGCTCGACCATGCGGTTGAGCTCGGCGCGGATCTCCCGCCGGCGAATCCGGAGATCGCCGATCACGCGCTCGATGTTCTGGACCCGGTCGTTGGACTCGGTGATCAGCCGCTCTGCGAGGGCGTGGCCCTCACTGACGATGCGTTGCCCCTCCGCCCTCGCGACCTCGATGGTGGTTTCGGCCGAACGTTGGGCCGCAACCAGCGCCTCCTTGAGGGCGGACTCACGTTCCCGGAACGCCTTGAGTTCCTGTTCCATGTGATGAAGGTGCTGTCGCAGTTCGCTCCGTTCACGGAGCATCTCCTCGACCACGCGAGCGAGGTCGGTGAGGTATTCGTGCACCTCCATCGGCGCGTAGCCGTTCATCTTTTTGGAAAACTTCTTACCGAGAATGTCCATGGGAGCGAACTCGGACATGGGTATTCTCCTTTCCGACCTTCCATTATGACACGTTGAATCAACCCTTGGGCCCGACGGACCCCCGGAAAGGTGATTCAACGCTCCTGCGCCGTGGCGGTTTCCTTCGTTATAATGGCATCAATTACAGGGGGGCAATTTTGGCTGACATCCAGCTCAGAGTCGATGACCTTCGAAAGACCTTTCACCCGGGTCTTTTCGAGGCCGACGTCGAGGTGCTCAAGGGCCTGAGTCTCGAGGTGCGGCGAGGAGAGATCTTCGGTTTTCTGGGACCCAACGGGGCCGGCAAGACCACCACCATCAAGGCGATCACCGAGATCATCTATCCCGACTCGGGGACCATCACGGTCTGCGGTCACGAGCACACCTCCCCGGAGGCAAAACGGCGTCTCGGATTCATGCCGGAGAACCCCTACGTCTATCGTCACCTCACCGGCCGCGAATACCTGCGGTTTTGTGGCGAACTGCTCGGACTCGAACGATCGGGGATGGAACCACGAATTTCGAAGGTCCTGGGCGAGGTCGGAATGGCAAGCCGCGCCGATCGTCCGATGGGCGCCTACTCGAAGGGGATGCTGCAGCGGATCAGTCTCGCGCAGGCCTTGCTGGGTGAGCCCGAGTTGCTGGTCCTCGACGAGCCCATGAGCGGTCTCGATCCGGTCGGGCGCCGCGACGTTCGCGACATCATCCTGGCCCAGGCGGGCGCAGGCACCACGATTTTCTTTTCATCGCACATCATTCCTGACGTTGAAGCTCTCTGCGACCGGGTGGCGATCGTCGTCGACGGGACGGTACAAGCGGTGGGCTCGGTCAACGAACTGGTTCCGCAGGAAACCAAGAGCTTCGAGGTCACCTTTACGAATGTCGATCTCGATCGGATTTCGACACCGTTGCTTGCGCATCACGTTCGCAGCGATGCCACCTGGGTGCGGGTCGCGGCCGAGAACCGGGATGCCCTGATCGACGAACTCGGCAAGGCGGGGGCGCGCCTGGCGAGCCTCAACCCGGTTCGCATCAGCCTCGAGGATCTTCTGATGGAGCACTATGCGGGGAGCGCGTCATGAGGGCCATCCGGGCGATTGCCGCCAATACCTTTCGCGAGGCGGTCCGCGACCGGATCCTCTACCTGTTTGTCGGGTTCGCGGTCGTCATGGTGGTCAGCACCAAGCTCTTCGGGATGCTGACCGTGGGCGACGAAACCAGGATCATCAAGGACATCGGTCTCGCCGCGATGCAGTTTTTTTCGATGCTGATCGCGGTGATGATGTCCATGCTTCTGGTCAGCCGTGAGGTCGAGAGTCGAACGGTCTTCAACATCCTCGCCAAACCCGTTCGCCGGTGGCAGTTTCTGCTTGGAAAGTATCTCGGGTTGGTCGCGATCGTCGCCGCAAATTTGGTACTGATCACGGTCGTCCTGACGGCCATGGTGTTGCTCTACAGCAGCCATTGGGACCCCATGCTGCTCTTTGCGGCCGCAATGACGATGCTCGAAATGGCTGTGCTCGCGGCCTTCGCCATCCTCTTCGCGGTGCTCACCAAACCAATTCTCGGTTCGTTGATGACCCTGGCGGTCTTTGTCGTCGGGCACATGTCTGCGGATCTCTGGCTGCTGACACGGCAGTTACCCGGTGCCTTCACGCGTGGGGTGATTGCGGTCGTCTACTATCTGGTCCCGAATCTCGAGCGGTTCAACTTCAAGACCGAGGTGGTTCACGGTCTGCCGATCCCGATGGCGGCTATTGGTTGGGCCGTCGTTTACGCGATGGCCTTTGTCGCAGTGGTGCTGGTTCTCGCGAGCCTCCGCTTCCGGTCGAAGGACCTGCGGTGAAACAGAGGCTCTTGTCGATCGCGATCATCGTGGGATTGCTCGCGGTGGCGGTCACCGCCGAGAATCGGCTCGGACGCATACCCCGGGAAGATCCCTTGGGAAGGGACCTGCTCTACCTGCCGTCTCCCGAAATGCTCAAGATCCTGAGTGTCGGGAACTCGAACCTGATGGCGGACATTTTCTATTTGTGGTCGATTCAGTACTACTCGGGTTTTCAGCCCTCGGAGCGGTTCCTATACCTGGATGCCGTCTACAATCTCATCACCGACCTCGACCCGAGCTTTTTCGACGCCTATCGGATCGGTGCGCTGATCATGGGGATCCAGACCGGCGGCGACCAGGTCCAGCTCAAGGCAACGGTGCAGCGGTTGTTCGACAAGGGCCTGCGAAATCTCCCGCAGAGCTGGGAGCTTGCCGAGGCGGCCGCCTGGGACATGTTCATGCGGTTCAAGGACCGGAAAGCGGCTCTCCACTACGCCGAGGTCGCGGTGCAGAGGCCCGGGGCTCCGGCACGGATCAAACGGATGGTCGGCGTGTGGAGGGATTCGGAAAGCGCGTGGACGGTGGACGACTCGATCGCCTACTGGCGCAAGGCGGTCGATGAAGCGGTGGACGAACGCGATCACGACGTGTCGTTGAGCAAACTCTACGACGCCGTGGTGACCAAGGACAGGGAGCAACTCGAACCGTTGGTGCGCGCCTACGCCCAACGGCGCGGTCGGTGCGCCGGGGACTGGCAGGAGTTGATCCGCGCCGGGTTGGTACCGCAGGTGCCTCTCGATCTCTTCGGCAACCCCTACGGGATTGATCCCGACACATGTGGCCTGGTCGCTTGGAAGAAGATTCGAGATCAGTGACTACCGAAAAATCTAACAGCAACCTCCCTTCACCGATTGGTGCCGCCGGGAGGTGGAATCGTCAAGCTTCGGACAGGGCTTTCAATCAACCCGGTCCCGGGGAGCAATCGCCACATCTCGGGAAGTTGGGTGGACTGTTGCTGTTGTTCCTGGTGGTCGTGGCCTTTTTCCCCGCTTTCGATATCTACCTCATAGGAGATGACTTCGAGTGGCTGACCGCCGCTTTCGAGATCCCGCGAGATCCGCTGTCGAGCTTTGACCGCATCAATTCGATGTGTCGGCCAGTGGTCAAGTGGAGCTTCCTGGTTGATTATCTCGTGTTTGGGAGGAACGCCGCCGGATACGTGTTCACCAATCTCGTGATCCACGCCCTGAATGTCTTTCTCCTCTTTATGCTGTTGGCAAGGATTGTCAGTCCGCGGCTGCTCGCAGCCGGGGCCGCTGCAGCTTTCGCACTCTCACCCCTCCACAGCGAGGCGGTGCTCTGGGCATCGAGCCGCGGCGACACACTGCTGTTGACGTCCTGGCTCGGAGCGTTGCTCATTTTGTTCTCGGAGTCGATTGAGCCAAGTCGGGCACAGACGGCGGCGGTGACGATCTTGGCTTTATTCGGCGCCGGCGCCAAGGAGAGCTGGGTCGTTTTTCCATTGATTGCCACCGCATTTCTGGTTCTCGTGCGGGGACAGAGTATTGCGGCGGCGTTCCGCACTCTGCGCTGGGTATGGATGGCGCTCGTTGTGTATCTGTGTGTCGTCGTGGTGCTACCCGCCGTCCTCGGAGCAACGACTGCAGCCTATTATGCCGAGGCGAGCCCGGTGGCCGCCCTCACCAAAATGAGTCGTTTGCTCCTGACGTATTGCGGCCTGGGAGCGTTCCAGCCAAGCGCCGTGTTCGCTGTCTTGCTTGCCGGCGCGGTGACCGCAGCGGTCGTGACACTCTTCCTTTGGGCAGGCAATCGCCGTGGCCTGTGGGCCGTGATGTGGACCGTGTCTACCCTCGTCCTGGCTGCTCCATTTTCGGATATCGCGCTGCGGCACAACTACCTACCGCTGGTCGGGTTCTGGATGACCGTTGCCCTGCTCGGCGATCAGTTGGTTGTCAGCGGAGAGGGCCGAGTGGGCCGCAATCCCCATCATTTCCGGCAGGCTCTTCTCGCTGTCGGTGTTGTCGCGGTCTTGGTGTTCGAGGGGCTGCTCCTGCAGCGTGAGATCGACGACTACCGGTACTATGGTGAGGTTCATCGCCAACTCGCCGACGCTCTGAGCGCGGTTGTTCCGAGGCTTCCTCGCGATCAGCCGCTCCTTTTCGTCAACAACGGCAGGCGAACGGCGGTGGAAGAATCGATCGGCCAGCTGCAAGGCGTCGAGAAGACGTTCTTTCTGAGGAGGGACGCTCCCTGGCAGTTGGTGTATCTCCCCGCGTTGGTCAATTTTCTGGGGGAACCGTTTGCCGAGCGCTTGCGTCCGGTTCGAGCCGATGAGATCTCGGCTGCCAGCAGCGGTGGTTTCACGGTGCTGGAGTTCAACGACAGGGAGTTTCGGTTCACTACGGAAGTCGCTGGGAACATCGATTCCGCGATCGAGGCATCCGGCCGCCTCCCATACACGGTCAGTTGGTATCGCTTTGAACCGAATTGATCTCGGGCTGGAGGAAACTCATGATCTCGAGAGCACGCCGGTTATCAGGGTTTTCCAGAAGAGCTCGTGTCGCCTCTTTGGCGGCTTCAGCCGTTAGAGTACGGTCCTTTGTCAACTGTGCCGACAATTGGACCAGGTCATCGGGTCGGATGATGTGGTACTCACAGCGCTCGAGCAGGGCGGCAGGGGCGTCCCGGCGGCGGACAAAGACCATGGCGATGTCGTCCCAGTAGACCAGGGCCCAGTCGCTGCGCGGGAACCAGCGGGCGGAGAAGCCGCGGAGGGTGACGCCCTGACCGTCGGGGGGGGCAACCTGGAGCGGTGGGTGATAGCGAACCAGCGCTGTATCGCAGCCGTAACTTTCCAGGAGGCTGTTCCAGGCCCGGACATCCGTTGTCTGGAAGATGCGCCAGATCTCGCGCAACAGGGGTTCGTGGATCTCGTTGCGGTCGTCCTGAAAAACCAGCCGCGACGGCGCATAGCGCCCGATCAGATAGCCGCCGAAACGGACATCGTTATAGAGCTGGTTGTGCGGCAGGCCCTCCCGGTCGAGAAAATCGCACGCTGCGGTCGGGTAGTAGCCCTCGGCGAACGTGAATCCGAAGACGGGCCACGGGGAAGCCGCCACGGACACGGCCAGCACGACGGCCGCCAGCACCGCCAGAATGGTGGTGCGACGAAGGCCCCGATCCTCCCCGGGCCCCGGGCGAGCCAGCGCGCGCCAGGATGCAAGGGCGGGGGCAGCCACCAGCGGGAGCAGAACGAAAAACAGCCCCAGATTGCGGATGTGGCGAAACGCCAGCGCCGCGACCATCGCCAGGAGCGCCCACCGGGCGAGATTTCGCTCACGGATTCCCATGATGACGACGGCGACGACCAAAGCGAGGTACAGGGTGGGGGTCTGTGCAAGAGTCGGCGACACCCACTCGGGGTTTGGAATGTGGGGCTGGTCGACGAGGTGCGCCAGCTTGAATGGCACCTCGTAGAGCCGCCAGCCGTAGGGGTTGACGAGGAGCGCGAGCGCGGCAACGGCAACCGCGGCGAAGCCGACTCGCGAGATCCCGGGTGCGCCATCTCCGCTGGAGCAGCGCTTGCAACGATCTCGGCCGCCAGCATGCCTCCCAGAAGGAACGGCACGACCAGCGCGCCCCCGTGGCTGTTGGCGCCGATCACCATGATCACTGCCAGCCAGGCCAGCCATCTCCACGTCGTTCGGTCTCTCCGGGTCAGATAAAGCCAGCACGCCGCAGGAACCACCAACAGGGTCACCAACTCCGGTCGAAGAAAGAACCGCGGACGGGCACCGACCACGCAGACAAGCGACAGCAAGAGGGCAACTGGTGGCGAGAGCCCGCTCCTCACGCCGACCACCAGCAACAGCAACGCAAGGGCGCCGACGCCGATGGCGCGGAGAGCCACCAACGCGGGCCCGCCGCCGATCCGGTACGCGATCTCGGCGCCCACCTGGAACAACCACTCGTGATCGATCCACGGGGCCTGTCCGGAGGTGAAGGAAAACGGGTCGTTGTGGATGAAGGAGCGGTGCTCGAGAATCCAGCGACCGCTGGCGAGGTGCCACCCGACACTGGTATTGGCGATCTCGAAGGTGCCGAGCAGCGCTCCGGCGAGCGCGGCCGTCAGGATGATCACTGCTGAAACCCGGAGATGTCGGCCGGTCTCGGTGGGATCGACTCCCTTGACAACACCCGAGCTGCCCGGCCGTTGCTCGCCGACCATCACCGGGTCCGGCTCATTCCCCTTCGGGCTCGTCGGCGAGTACGAATTTCTCCCACTCCGGTTCGAATGCCAACGACCGGGTCGAGGTCATCCGATCCAGAAAGACGATGCCGTCGAGGTGGTCGTACTCGTGCTGGATGACCCGGGCCTGGAACCCATCCGCGGTCAGCGAAACCGGCGCGCCCTCGACGGTTCGCGCCTTGACCTTGAGCCGCCGGTAGCGGGGCACGATGCCTCGCAGTCCGGGTATCGAGAGGCAGCCCTCCCATCCATCCTCGAAATCGTCGCCTACGGGTCGGATCTCGGGGTTGACGAGTACGACGGGCGGGATCTCGGGCTCGTCATCGGTTCCCGGCACCCAGTAGGTGAAGAGGCGAATGCCCTCGGCCACCTGCGGCGCCGCGAGACCGACACCGCTCTCCTCGATCATCGTGCGGACCATGTTGCGGCCGAGATCGGCCAGGCGGCCCGTAGCGAACCACTCCTCGGGCACCGGTTCGGCCACCGCTCGCAGGGTGGGGTGGCCGAGTCGGATGACCTCGAGGAGACTCGCGGCCTCGCTCATGAACTCAGCCGCAGCCGGAGCAACCGCCGGAGCTGCAGTCGCTGGTCGGTGCCGGCGCATTCGGGTTGTCGACGACAAACCCGGCCCCACGCTCGTCTTCGACGAAATCCACCTTGGCCCCGGTCATGTGGGGTGCGGAGTTCTGGTCGACGAGCACCTTGAACGTGCCGTCTTCCACCACCGTGTCGCCGTCCCGCTTCTCATCAAACGTGAAACCATACGAAAAGCCCGAACAGCCGACGCCCTGGATGAAGATGCGAAGCTCCTTGCCTTCGGCCTCGGGCATCTGAGCTGCGAACTCCTGGACCTTTGTGACCGCCTTTTCTGAAAACGAAATCATCGTGCCTCCTAGTGCCCGCGTTGAGGGCGCGGGCGTCCCATCATAACGTAAAGTCCGACCCTGGGAATTCCAGGAATGTCAGTTGACACCGTGCTCGGCCAACCACCTCTCGGCCTCGATGGCGGCCATGCACCCCGTGCCGGCCGCCGTCACCGCCTGTCGATAGACTGCGTCCTGGGCGTCGCCGCAGGCCCACACCCCCTCGACCGAGGTGCGGGTGGTTCCAGGCACCGTCGTGATGTAGCCGACATCGTTCATCTCGAGTTTGCTTTCGAAGATGGACGTGTTGGGCTGGTGGCCGATCGCGATAAAGACGCCGTTGGTCTCAAACTCGCGGACCTCGCCGGTCTTCGTGTCTTCGAGGAGAACCCCGGTGACGCTGCTCTCGCGGGTACCGAGGATTTCACGAACGGCGGAATTCCACTCGAAGTGGATCTTTTCGTTGGCGAACGCCCGCTGCTGCATGATTTTCGAGGCCCGCAACTCGTCGCGGCGGTGGACCACCGTGACTTTCGACGCAAACTTGGTAAGGAAAACCGCTTCCTCCATGGCCGTGTCGCCACCGCCGACCACCACCAACTGCTTGTCTCGGAAGAAAAACCCGTCACAGGTTGCACAGGCGGAAACGCCATACCCCATGAGTTCGGTTTCGGACGGCAGACCGAGCAGTTTGGCCGAAGCTCCCGTGGACACGATCACGGCCTCGGCCGTGAAGGCTCCGTTGCTCTCGGTCAGGGCTTCAAGAGGATTTTTGGAAAAATCGACAGCGGTCACCCGATCGAAGATGAAACGGGTGCCGAACCGTTCCGCCTGGGCCTTGGTGATCTGCATGAGCTCTGGACCCATGATGCCGTTCGGAAATCCGGGGTAGTTCTCCACCTCGGTGGTGATGGTGAGCTGACCGCCGGGCTGCATGCCTTCGATGACCAGTGGTTCGAGTCCCGCCCGGGCGGCGTAGATCGCTGCGGTGAGTCCGGCCGGCCCGGAGCCGATGATGAGAACTTTGCAGTGTTGATCGCTCATGATTTCCTCCAAGAACCGGAACCAGCAAAGGGGCGGGTGAGTAGTAGCCCATGAACCTGGTGATGCGGTGCACCGGGCATCGGCCCCCCTTTTGGGGCCGCCATTATACTGGTTCCGTGGTGGATCGTTTTCGACCCTTGAACTCGTCGGTTCTCCAACTGGCATGCCTTTTCGTGGCCAGTCGGCTTGCCCTCCTCCTTGTCGGGTTGGCGTCGACGTCGTTGCTGCCGTCGGGGAGTGCTCTTCAGGGTGGGGTTCCGAGGTGGCACGAACCGGCTCCCCGAGCCCTCGAGATCTGGGCACGATGGGATTCCGAGTGGTACCTGCTGATTGCCGACAGAGGTTACGACCTGGTTTCTCTCCCCACCCAGTTCGGGCTGCGGACCGATCCGACATTTACGGCGGGGTTCCTTCCCCTCTACCCCGTCCTGATCCGAGCTCTGGCACCGGTTTTTGGAGGGGTGGGCGCCGGTCTTGTCGTTTCCAATTTCGCGCTCTTTGCGGCCCTGCTGCTCTTGTATCGTCTGGTCCGGTTCGAGGTCGAGGGAGCAACGGGAGAGGTTGCCGCGATGTTCTCGTGTGTTGCCCTCCTGGTTTTCCCGTCCAGTCTCTTTTTGTCCGCAGTCTATGCCGAGTCGTTGTACCTCGCGTTGTCCATCGGCGTCTTTCTGAGTGCGCGGCAGGGTCGATTCGCCGTTGCAGGAGCGCTCGGCGGTTTGGCGACGCTCACCCGCCCTTTCGGGATCCTCCTCGTCATACCGGTGCTCTGGGAATGGTGGCGGCAGCGCCGCGAAAACAGCGCCACTGTCTGGTCGGTGTTCTGGGTACTGCCGATTCCCGCCGCATTGGCCTCTTTCATGCTCTTTTGTGCTGCGGTTTTCGGCGATCCCCTGGCTCTGATCCACCGTCAGGAACGGTTGCGAGGAGGCCTTTCAGGCCCGTGGCAGGCGTTTGTGCGGTGGTGGGAGGTGGGGCCGGTAGCTCATGGGTCTCATGGATCAACCCTGGAACTGTTGGTTGCGGTGTGCTGCGTCATCGGATTGGGAGTGATGGTGCGGCGACTTCCGGTCTCCTACACCCTCTACACCGCTGCCGGGCTGGCGCTGGCGTTGGGTTCGACCTTGTGGTCTTTCTCGCGATTTGCGCTCACCCTCTTCCCGTTCTTCATCTTGCTGGGGATCTCGTGGGCGGCGGGGCGGCGGGGCGTGCCGACGTTTTACGCATTCGTGGGGGCCACGACCTCCGGCCTCCTGATGGCTCTTTTCGCGAACTGGTGGTGGGCAGGTTAGCTTCGACGATTCATCGCTGGGAACCGAAGACGGTCCGCAATCCAGTCAATCAAACAGGCCAACGGTACCGAGGCGAGGACCATGATCGGGATCAGAAACCGGTTCCCGTGATGGGAAGCCGCCCACCATTGATAGGTCGAAAAGAAAAGAAAAACCGACAAAAAGGTGACGAGAAGGTAGAGCGCCGCACCGCGGTCCTTTCGAGCCAGCGGGAAGAAACCGGCCAACGAGAGCAACGTGACCGGAGATGTGAAGAGAAGACCGTGAGCGCGATCCATGACCTGGGCGCGGGCGCCGACGAGAAGGGGAAGAACGAAGTCCGATCGCTGGGAATGGACCGACACGACGCCACCCTCGATTTCCGCCATGCGGTCGTACGAGGTGGTGAACGGCGACCCAAAGAGATGTGCGTTGAGGGCGCCCCAAAGGAACATCGGCACCGCGAAACCGAACGCCAGAGCCGGGATGGATTTTCGAAGAGGCCGGCCGCACAACAGCAGGAGGCCTGGCAGAGCAAGAAACAGAGAGAACTTCGAGACGGCGGCCAGACCGAAGAGGATGCCCGCCAGGCAATGCCTGAGTCTGCCTGGTGACCTGTCGGCGGGGAGGGCGGTCAGTCCGGCGACCAGCAGAAGGCACGAGAACACATCGGGCGAGAAATTCCACACGTAGTGGGGGAGAATGGAGAGAATGCCTGTGGCGGCAATCGCGAGAGCCGAAGCCCAGGGCGAAGAATATCTCCGGGTGAATCGAAACGCCAGGAAGAGCAGCAGCACGAGCTGCGTCAGGTTGAAGAACAGGGCCCCCGGAGCGCCGAAGGCGGCAACGAACGGAAGAGCGAACACCGCCATCCAGATGGGGTGTTTCGGCACCAGGCGGCCCGTGCTGTCCAGTGATACGTCGTCCGAGTGGCGACTGAGGGGCGCCGGGAGGTTGTTCATCAGGTCGACATCATGATCTTCGAAGAGTGAAACGGTGGTGTAGAAATAGTATTGACAGTCTCCTTGAAGATATGGCCGGCCGTCGTAACGGGCGGCCATGACACCGATATAGACGATCGCCGGAATGGCAACGGCCACCAGACAGGACCAGTCGAGTGAAAGGGCAGTGCTCCGCTTGATGCGATCGCTGCCCCGGTCGGTTCCGTGCCTCACGTAGCGTCGCCTCCCAGGTTTGATAGTACTATCGAAAAAACGGGTCCCGTGTTGCTTCCCGAATCGAGCCAGCAGAATGAAGACTGAAACCAATCTCGTGCGGCGCGTTGCGGTCGTGTCGATCACCCTTGTGGTGCTGGGTGCGCTGCACGTGTGGGCGGCACTGGATGATCTCGCACGAGCCGGCGACTGGGCGCGCGTGCTCGAGGTCGCGTCGCGCCGTGGCGAGCAGTTGCCCCTGAACCCCGGGGAAGCGATGATCGCAGCGCACGCCGCCAGGGTGCTCGGCGACCGACCCGCTGAAGTTCGGTTCTTGCGCCTGGCTGCAAGCGGCGACAACAGTGACCTTGCAGCGCTTGCGGAGGTGCAGCTCGCCGCTGTTGTCGAGCCTGACGAAACCGCCTCGGCAGTTGATCTCGCGCTACCAGGCTTTGATCGCGGCGTGCCGTGGCCGCTCCGCGAGTCGGCGACGAAGACAGTGGTCCTCGCGATCGAGAAAGGTCTTGACGGAGAACACCGGGCGGTGGTCGAGGGCTCGGTGAGCAGTCTTTCGCCGGGACTTCGCCGGCCACTGGAACTGGCCCTGGCGACGACGGATGGCGTGCAGCAGCGGCAGCGGCTTGAACGGCTTCTCGCGGCATCAACCGCGGATCTTGTGGCACTCCAGGCCGCCGAGGCGCTCGCCGCACTCGGGTCGATGGCCCCGCTCGAGAAGTGGAGGGTCGCATCGACCTTCTATCGTCACGCACTGTTTGACCGTGCGGCGCCCCTGCTCGAGCAGATCGTCAGGGTCAGACACGCCTCCGTTCCATCCGATGACGTCTTCTTCACCCTGGGGCGGTGCGCGTTTCGGCAGGCCAGGTGGAGCGATGCCGTTGCCTGGTATCAGAAGGCCTTGACGAGTTCGACCACCGCCGAGCGGCGAGCCGACATTGAGGTTCATATCGGCCGGACCTATGAACTGAGCGGCGATCTCGACGCGGCCGTGACGGCCGCCGTCACGGCCGTCCGGCTGAAAACCACCGACGATCGACGGCTGTTTCTGGCTCGCCTTCGTCTGCGGCGCGGGGAGACGGAGCTGGCTGCTCAGGGAATCAGCAAGCTTCGAGGGAGGACCGCGCGCGCCCAGGGCGATGTCATGCTGGCTCTCGATGCGTTGCGGAGAGGCGAAAGCTCAGGGGCTTTCAGCCGGCTGAGCCAGGTGCGCCGCCGTCCGTGGTCGTTGCCGGCGGCGGTGTTGGCGGCTCAACTCGCCGGAGCGAAGGGAGATCGAGGTGCGGTCATCGATCTTCTGGAACGTGAAGCGCCGGCATTCGACGCCTACTGGGGTGAGCAGGCGCGGCGGTTGATGTCCGGCTTGCCCGCGGAGGAGATCGGTGAGTGGCGGGCTCGCCGTTTGCACGCCGTCGAGAACGCGCAGGGACGATCGCGATGGCGCGCGTTGGGGATGTGGGCCACTCTCGAGCCCGACCCGCGTCAACTCGAAGCCATCCGGCGACAGGTTGGCGCAAGTATTGAGAACCAGGAGGACTTTTCGCAGGGGTGGTTTCGCCCGGGTCTCGCAGCCGAGCTGTGGAAGATCGGTCTCGAGAGCGAAGCGGGACGGTGGGACCCGACCGGGTTTCCCAACACCAACGCCGTTCGGTCCGCGTGGACCGCCGCCCGCTTTGTGGAGTTCGGCATGCCGTGGAGTGCGGTACGGATGGCGGACGGGGCGTGGCGCCAGGCCGGGTCCGAGGTTCCGCTGCGCGGCTTTTCCCTGGATTTCCAGAAGACGGCGTTTCCGCTGCCCTACCGACCGCAGGTTGTAGCCGCGGCGGAGGCCGGTGGCGTCGATTGGAGTCTGCTGGCCGCGGTGGCGAGGGAGGAATCGCGGTGGAACCCGCGCGCGCTGTCGGCGGTCGGGGCGCGCGGTCTGGTCCAGTTGATGCCGGCCACCGCGCGCGCGGTCGCCGTTCGCCTCGATGAGTCGCCACCAACCCCGGAGGGTCTGTTCGATCCGCAAACCAGTCTGGTGCTCGGAGCCGCCGAGTTGGGGCGACTGCTGGCGGAGTTCGGGGGTCACCGGGCGCCTGCGATCGCTGCCTACAACGCCGGCGAGCAACAGGCCAGACTGTGGTTGGAACTGTGCGGGGCCGGGTGCAGCGATGACCTCTATATTGCTACGATCTCGTTTGCGGCCACCAGGAGCTACACCTCCACGGTGTTGGCGGGCGCCTCGATGTACTCGAGCCTGTACCCCCCAGAGCCCTCCGTAGTCACCGTCAGCGACTGAAGCGGGTGACTTCCTGACGCTCTCCCGCCCGAACCAACCAGCGTTCGATCTCCTCGTTGAGTTTCCGTTCCACGAGGAGGGCCCGCAGCTGGTCCTGAACCACCGCGACCGGGGGCGGCGGCTCGTCTGTGGTTGCGATCTCCGCCACCAGGAGCTCCTGGTACGCGGCGTCGATCTCCTCCATGGAAACCGACACCCGGGGCCGCAAACGCTGCTCGACGTAGGCATCAACGGCGGCGATCCGCAGGGCGAGCTCCTCCAGATCGGGCCACGATAACCCGCTGGCGGACAGTTCGCGTTCGAGTACTTCGGCTCCGCCACCGCGGATGATCAAGGCGTCTCGAGCCCTCTGCGGATCGAGGTCGAGTCGAAAGAGGAGCCCACTCTCCTCGAGATCACGGTATTCAACCTCGAGTCGAATCCTCGCGTCGAGCAACCGTGAACGGTACTGCCCTTCGATTTCGGTCGCGGGATCCAGCAAACGCACGGCGGCGGCCAATGTCACGTCCGAGTACAGGATCGGGGTGTTGCCGACCACTGCCAGGACCTCTTCGACGACCGTGATCGAGGGTTGTTCGGCGGCCGCGAAATGGCTGACAGTCATGAGGATGAGCGGCAGAATGGCAGCGCGCATCCTGGTATCATAACAGCGTGCCCGCAGCCGACAAACCACCCGGAACGCTGTGGATCGTGGCCACCCCCATCGGCACCCTCGGCGATCTGGCGCCGCGTGCACGGGAGGTGCTCGGTGAAGTCGATCTGATCCTCGCCGAGGACACGCGCCGGGCGCGTGCCCTGCTTTCCCATCTCGAACTGCCGGCCGTGGGGCGCGTCCAGAGCCTTCACGAACACAACGAAGACCGCAAGGTCGAACAGATCCTCGCGCTGTTGGAAAACGGGAAGTCAGCGGCGTTGATCAGCGACGCCGGGACGCCGGTGTTGTCAGATCCGGGGTTCGTCCTCGTGCGCGCCGTTCGTCGGGCCGGCCTGCCGGTTCGCAGCGTCCCCGGACCGTCGTCATTCACAGCGGCACTCGCGGCATCGGGACAGCCGCCGCTCCCGGTCACCTTGTGCGGGTTCCTACCCGGACGTGCGGGATCGCGCCGCCGCCGCATCAACGAACTGGCGGAGTGCACGTGGACCCTCGTCATTCTGTTGTCGCCGCACCGGCTCGGCCGTGAGCTCGCCGACCTCGCGGAAATTCTCGGGGTGGAGCGCGAGGCGACCCTGCTTGCGGAGATCAGCAAGCGCTTCGAGCGGGCGGAGGTGGCTGCCCTTGGTGATCTGGCCGTTTCTGCGGAGTTGGAAAGGCCGCGGGGCGAGTACATCGTGGTCATCGGACCACCCAATGAGTCCCAGGGCGAAGACCGAACCGCCGACTCGGAAGCCGTGCGGGAGGCATATCGTCAGGCCGTCGGCCGTGGTCTGGAGCGACGTGAGGCGATGAGGGACACGGCTCGCAAATTCGGTTTGCGGCGTCGCGAGGTGTTCGACGCCCTAGAAGACAACGGCGGCGATGGCGAGTGATCTTCTTTCGCCGTGTCGGCTCTCCGGCAACTCGATCATCCTGACGCGAGGGAGGCCGCGGAGCGAATGCGGTTCGAAATGGCGACTGTGGTTGCGACCGCACACGCTTTTCGCATATTCGCTATGTTACCCTGAGCCAAATGCAGGGAGGTGGAACCATGTTCCGGCGAATCGGCCTTTACCTCGGCATCATTGCTGGTTTGGCGGGGCTTTTGAGCGGTTGCAGCAGCAAGCCGGTGGTTGGCATCATCCTCCCGACAACCGGCGCGGCGGCGGCGTATGGTCAGTCGATCGAGAGCGGCATTCGCCTCGCCCTGGCCGACGCCCGTGGACGGGGCGAAGTTCCTGAGGGATTCGAGGTCCTGTGGGCCGACAGCGGTTCCCAACCCGGTCGGGCCGTCGCCGAACTCCGGAAAATGGTGACCGAGCGTGATGTCAAGATGGTGGTGGGCGGCGCCACCAGCGCCGAGGCCGCGGCGATGATCCCGGTCCTCGATGAACTCGAAGTCGTGTGTTTGTCACCCTCCGCGTCCGCTCCGGGGCTGGCGCAGCAATCGAAGTACTTCTTCCGGATCTACCCATCCGATGAACTCGAGGGCCACACCGCCGGGACCTTTGTCTTCGAGCGTCTCGACCGTCGCGCCATCGTCATTTTTTCCGGGGACACGGAATACACCCGCGGCATCAAGCCGGAGTTTCTCAAGCAGTACGAGGAGGCGCTCGGGGGGACGATCGTCGATGACATCGAGCTCGCGGGTGGTGACTGGACGACCCGGGCCCGGCGCGCCATCTCCTCGAGCGGGGTTGGCGCTGCGTACGTCATCGGGTATGCCGGGGAGATTCTCGAGGTCGTTCGGTTCCTTCGCGATCAGGGCTTCACCGGCCGGGTCGTGACCACTTCCGCGTTTTACAGCGGCGACGCCATCCGCGACGCCGGCCCGGCGGCCGAAGGCATTTTGTTTCCACTGCCGCCTTTTGACCGGACGTCCGAAAAGGAGCCGGTGCTCAGTTTCGTCAACCGCTACATGCAGACCTATCAAAGGGCCCCGGACGTGTTTGCCGCCCACGGGTATGACGCGATGGGATTCACCCTCAAGGTCTTCACCATGGCCAGGCCGCCGGAGACCCTCGAGATCCTCAAGGCGCTGAACTACGGCGTCGCCGAATACAACGGTGTCACCGGTCCGATCCTGTTCGACGATTACGGCGACGTCAAACACTACCCCAAGATGTTCATCGTCAACGACGGACAGGTCCTGAGCTACCAGCGGCACCTCGAAACCGAGAGAAGGCGCATTCTGACCCAGGTTCAGGACCTGCTCAAAACGGGTGGTTGATACCCTTCCCCGATGAGCGTACTCGAAGTCATGTGGCGCAACCGCACGCTGGTGGCGGTGTTGGTGCGGCGGGAGCTGGATGCCCGATATCGCGCCTCGTTTCTCGGCTTTTTCTGGTCGCTGCTCAATCCGTTGCTCCTGCTGGCCGTCTATGCGGTCGTGTTCACCTACATCTTCAGCCCGCGATTCCCCGGTGGTGAGCCATACCCCCTGTTTCTCTTCTCGGGCCTGCTCCCGTGGTTGTTTTTTTCCGGGGCGGTGCTCGACGGCTCGACCACGTTGATCGACAACGGCCCGTTGTTGGCGAAGGTCATGTGCCCGCCGGAGATCTTTCCGGCGGTGACGGTTGTTTCGCACCTGGTGCACCACCTCCTGGCGCTGCCGATTCTGCTGGCGGCGATGGCGGCGGCCGCTGTCGCCGGGTTGCACACCTTTCCGTGGACCTTCTGGCTGGTTCCCCTCGCACTCCTGCCGTGGATCATGGTTGCCGGCGGTGCCGTGCTCGCCATCTCGGTTCTTTCGGTCCATTACAGGGATATGCGCGACCTCGTTGGTCACCTATTGAACCTGCTGTTCTTTGCGTCGCCGATCATCTACAGCCTCGACGGCCTCGAGGTGCCGGATTTGCTGCGGCGGGTGTTGGTCCTCAATCCGCTGGCAAGCCTGGTCAGGGTCTACCGTGACGTCGTCTTCACGGGAGCGGTTCCGTCGGCGTCCGCATGGTTGACCGCGTTTGCGGTCGGGGCGGTGTCGTTATGGTTGGGCTCCCGGGTATTTCTGCACTATCGCGAGACCCTGGTGGAGGCGGTGTGAAGGCGGCGAAGGGGTCGATCCGCTTTGCCGACGTCCGGAAGGTCTATCGGTGGCGGGGTCGCAAACGTCGCGGCGAAACCCTCAAGGGGGCTTTCTTCCAGAGGGCACGCGGCCGGCACGGGCGGACCGCCGAAGAACACGTCGCCCTCGACGGCGTCAATCTCTCGGTGGATCCGGGTGAGGCGGTGGCGATCATCGGACCCAACGGTTCGGGCAAATCGACCTTTCTCAAGCTGGCGGGCGGCATCCTTCGACCGACCCGGGGCGAAGTAGAGGTCGGCGGTCGCGTGACGGCCCTGATCGAGCTCGGTGCGGGTTTCCACCCCGAAATCACCGGCCGCGAGAATGTGCTGATCAACGGCATGCTGCTCGGTCTGACGCGAGGCGAGGTCGAGGAGCGGATGCCCGCCATCATCGAATTTGCAAACATCGGCGATTTCATCGACCAGCCGGTCAAGACCTACTCCTCGGGGATGTACGTCCGCCTCGGCTTTGCGGTCGCGGTTTCGGCCGACCCGGATATCCTCCTGATTGACGAGGTCCTGGCGGTGGGTGACCGGGCGTTTACTCGCCGCTGCCTCGATCGTCTCGCGCGAATGCGTCAGCGTGGGGTGACGATGGTCCTGGTCTCCCACGATCTCGACCTCGTCACCAGCTTTGCTGATCGCGCCCTGTATCTCGAAGGCGGACGGCAGGTCGCGGTGGGGCCGGTCGACGCTGTGGTGGCGAGGTACAGATCCGATGCCGCCGATGACGGTACCGATGCCTCGCAGGCCCCGGCACCGACAGTTCGGGTGATCGAGGAGGGCCGGCGGTGGGGCAACGGTGATGTGGAGATCGTCGAGGTCGAGGCGCTGGCCGGCGGATCGCCGCAGCGTCTGCTGCCCAGAGGAGAACCGTGTCGCCTTCGGATCCGCTACCGGGCTCACCGACCGGTCGAGGATTTCGTTTTCGGCGTCGCATGGCATCGTCCCGACGGCACCCTGGTCAGCGGCCACAACACCGAACTCGGTGGTCTCGAACCGAAACTTCTGGCCGGAGACGGCGAGGTGACCTGCGTTTACGACGCCCTGGAACTCGCTCCGGGTGAGTACCGCCTCGACGTCGCCGTGCACGCGCGGGAAGGGCTTGCCTACGACTATTGGTGCGATGCCCTTCGTATCCGTGTGACTTCGGAGGTGGAGTGGCCCGGGGTATGGTCGCCGTCCCATCGCTGGGAGTCTTCCGGCCCCGAGTGGCGGTCCAAGTGACGCCTCGCGGGACCCTCGGTGGTCCGTACTGACGTTGAGCGTCATTTTTTGCCTTCTTTTCCCCCGCAAAAAGCTGGCACGGGCATTGCAGTTGTTCCCGCCGTGAAAGGAGAAAGCATTATGCGTAAGAATCGTGGTTTTACTCTGATCGAACTTTTGATCGTGGTGGCAATCATCGGCATCATTGCGGCGATTGCGATCCCCAACCTTCTGAATGCCATCAACCGTGGTCGTCAGAAGAGGACGATGGCGGACATCCGCACCATCGGCACGGCGATCGAGGCCTACGCGGTTGACCATGCGTCGTACCCCTCGGTGACTGTTGGCGTAGTCGGTGCTGGGTTCAGTACCTTGATTGAACCGACCTACGTTAAGAGAGCGCCCGCGGACCGACGGTTGGAATCTACCCCTGCGGGCCTTCTCAATACTTCAGGGCTACACCGTCGGCGGAGCGGGTCGCGACAAAGTGTTCACGGATGACGCCCTTTTGGCTCATACCCTTGGACCCACAACCGACATGGACTGTGACATTGTCTATGCGAGCGGCAGCTTCACCGTCTGGCCCGAAGGCATCCAGAACTGATCGATCACCCTTCTGAAGAGTATTGCGGGGCACTTCGGTGCCCCCCTTTTTTGTACGTTATGATGAATGTGTGACCCGGACCACGCTCACCAATTTTCCGCCACGATTCCCCATTACGATGAGCGGTTTCATCGACGAGGTCAGCCGGAGTGATCCTGTCGGATGTGGTATCCACTGTGGCCCGCTCTCACCGGGATGCCGACGAATCGACTCCCAAACCCGCTCTTTCTTTCAGCGCAGTGCGTCCTGCTGGCGGTGGCGGGGTGGTTGGCGTGGCGCCCGGTCGAGACGTTTCCATGGTCCGCCGTCCTGGTGGCCGCTGTGGTCCTCGGATTGGCGGCGTGGGGTTGGGATCGGACCCCGCCGGCAGCCGGCCGCGCGGCGGTGTGGGCGGTTGGAGGGATCGGCGTCTTATTGCTTTCGGGTCTTGCCGGCCACGATCCATCGGCTGCCATCGCAGGGGTTTCGTTGGTGGCGGCGATGACCGTTCTGGTCTGGCTGGCCTCGCGAGAAGCCCCCCCTGAATCGTGGCCCGCCGTGCTGGCCCTTGTCATCGCATGCCTTTCGATTTGGGGCGTGCTCCAGGTGACCGCAGGACCCGAACACACCCAGGCCATCCTCCGCCAACTCCCGGAAGCCCTCCGCTCCGCGGGCAGCGAACGAATGGCCGCCGGTCGCGCATTCGCTTCCCAACCACTGCCGTCGCATCTCGCTGTGCTGTTCGCCACCGCTCTCCCGCTCTTGTTGGTGCGCGTCCGATGGCGCTGGACCGCCGCGCCGTGGATTGTGGGGTGTGCCCTGTGCGTCGTCGGTCTCGCGCTCACCAGATCGCCGATCGGTGTCGGTCTCGCCCTCGCGATGTGCGCCGCGCTGGCCGTGACCCGCGGCGGGCGCTCCTTGCGTCTGGCGGTCGGAGTCCTGGTCCTGGTTCTCGCGGTGGTGATCGTGGTCCGTGGCGATGTGCTGAAACTCGAACCCGTCAGTTTGCGTCTCGATAATTGGCGGACGGCGGTGTGGGTGTGGTCGACCGCGCCGGCGGCGGGTGTCGGGTTCGGGGGCTTCGGGCAGGCGGCGCAGACGGTGCCGTTTGCAGTGGGGAACCGGCCCCGTTTCGCCCATTCGCTGCCCTTTGAGTGGCTGGCGGAACTCGGCCCGGCGGGCCTCCTGGCGATTCTGGCGGGCGGCTTCGCCCTGTGGCGCCTGGTTTGCGACGTGTGGCAGCATCGGCCGGAACTGGCGGCTGCAATCACCGTGGTGCCTTTGCACAACCTGATGGACTTTTCGTTGCACAGTTCGGGGGTCGCCCTGCCGTGGGCGGTGCTCGTGGGGTGGGCGATCGCGTCTCGGAGTAGTCTGCCAGTGGCGGAACGCGGGCCTCGAGGGAGACTGGTGGCGATAGCGGCGGCGGCATTGGCGTTGGCGGTGGCCATTCTCCATGCGACGTCGGCGACGGTCCTGGAGGTCGCGAATCTCCAACCGGCACCCAAAGAGCGATTCGCGGGCGCACTTGAAGCGCGGCGGATCGCGCCGTGGCGAGCAGAACCTCTCGATTCGATCGCGATCGCAGCGCTCGGGACCGGCGACCTCGAACTGATCGCGGAGGCTTCCGCGGAGCTCGAAAAGAGCCGGTGGCTGCGGCCGCACTCGGCTTCTTTAGCCGATCTTCGCGGCCGTCTGGCGCTGGCGCTCGGTCATGTCCCCTCCGCAGTGGCCGAGGCGTGGAACGCACAAAACTCCAACCCTGAAAGCGAGACGTATCGACAACGCCTGGTCCAACTCCTCGGTCAGTTGCAGGACGATGGCAGTGGTCAAGACCGCTGACTTCGCGCCGGTCGGGGGCGCGGTCACAGTGGCTGTTGCCGCGGTGCTCGGGGGGGCGTTTTATCCCGGTCAGCGGCTGGTGATCGGCGGGCTCTTCGCCCTATTGCTCGGGTGGTTCGGGTCTCGACAGTCGCCTCTAACGCTGGATCGGGTTGAGTGGGCTCTGTTGGCGTTGGTCGGATGGGGAGCTGCATCGGCGACTCTCGTCGGGATGTCGCCGTTGGCAGCAAAAGAGGTCGTGGTGGGCTGGCTGGTGGCCTGGTGTCTATGGGTCACCGCTCGCCGGGCGGGTGAGCGGACAGCGGCCTTGGGCGCCGCGATTCTGGTAGGAGCCGCGCTCCTAATAGTTGGCGGAATCACTCTGGAGGCGATCGGTTACCGAGCACTTCGCGTCGGAGGTCTTTTCGACAGTCCCAACGTGGCGGCCGCGCTGTTGGTGGTTTCGGTGCCGCTGGTTGGTGTGTTCTGGGACGGCTCTCGACGCGGTCGGCTGGTAATGGTCGCACTGATTATCGGAGGGGGCGTGGCCCTCACCGGGTCACGGGCCGGGTTATTGGCGCTAACGGCTGCCGGCGCAGTGCTGTTGCCTCGAGGCCGAGTCCGCAAGGCCGGTCTCGCGATCGGTACGGGCGCCATGGCGACGATTTTCGTCTGGAGGTTTGTCAGCCACCCGGAGATCTTGGCCTGGTTCCGGCCGACCATCTGGAGCGGGGTGCTGCGTTTGTGGGCCGCCCATCCACTACTGGGAGTCGGCCCCGGCGGTCTGGTGGATGCAGCCGGACCGGTGAGACTGCTGCACGCCGACCACGTTGGCCAGCACCAATACTTGATCAGCTATGCCGAGTCGTCGCCACTCGGACTGCTGGTGCAGACCGGGGTGGTGGGGTTGGTGACTTGCAGTTGCGGCGGCCTTCCTCTGGCTGCGTCGGGAACGTGGCGACGGCGCTTTTTCATACAAGCCTTTCCGTTCCGCGGTGGTGGCAATGGCGGTCATGGCCGCTTTTCACGATTTTGTGACCATCGAGATCGTCATGTGGTGGTGGGTCATGGTGCTCGGTCTGATCGAGGCTGTCCGGCGGCCGGCTGATATGGACGGTCGTCAAGCGTTTGGACAGGATTGGACGAGAATTGTTCGTGGGCCGGTTCTGGCCTTCATCGTGCTATGGGGTATCGTTCAGCCGGCGTGGGCACGATGGGTGTGGCGCACCGGGACCAGGGACAGTGCATTGGTTGAACGGGCCGTGGCAGCGGAACCGTGGTTTGACGAACCCCTGGAATGGCAGGTGCGAACACTGCTCGACAAGGACACATGGACCTGGCCGTCGGCGGCCGAAGCGCTTGCGTTGAGCCGCGAGGCGGTGAGGGTCCACCCCGGCGCGTCGCGTCTGTGGATGATCCTGGGGCAGGTCGACTACAGAATCATCAACGAGTTCGGACCGTGGCCGGACAGCGTCGCGGGAGCGCGGACGGCGTTCGCCCGCGCCACCGAGCTCGAGCCGTATCAGCCGTGGCCGTGGCTGGAGTGGGCACGGCTCGAACGCGGGCTCGGCAACCTTGATGAGTCGGCCGAATTGGCGCGGCTGGCCCTTGCCACCGAACCTCATGCAATCCGCGCACGGTTGTTCCTCGCCCGGGTCGAACTCGACCGTGGCAATATGCGGCCGGCTCGTGAGGCTCTGGAGTCTGCCGCGGCATCGACCGCTTTCCGGAAACGCGCCGGTCTCACGACGTACGAAAAGGAACTTCTGGCAGCGCCGATGTGGCAGTTCCGCGAAATCGGCGAGGCTCTCCAATGAACGCGACGCGGTACATGCCGGTGTGGTGGGTACCGCTGTTGCTGGCTCTGGCCCCGGTTGTGGGTTTGTCGCCGGCCCCCCGGGACATCCTTGATTTCTTTGCGCCCATGCGTGCGATGACGGCATCTTCGCTTTCTGCGGGGGTCATGCCGTGGCTCAACCTTGCCAACGGCTGTGGCGAAGCCTGGTTCGCCAATCCGGAGACCGCGGTCCTCTACCCGCCGGCATGGGTGCATCTGATTCTGCCGCCGGTGTGGGCGATGGCACTCGAGATCGGCCTTCATCTGGCGTGGCTGTCGCTCGGGGTGGGGTTGGTCGCCCACCATCTCGGCGCGGGTCCCCTGGGTCGATCCGTCGCCGAAACGGCCGCGTGGTCGGTGGGCCCGGTCATCTTCACGGTCGGCGTGCTCAACAACCTCGAAACACTTGCATGGGTGCCGTGGATGGTTCTGGCGGCGCGCGTCCCCGGCCATCGAACCACGGTCCTGGTTGCCATCACGACAGCCTCTGGCGTGGCTGGGTGGTGAACCGCAGCTGTGGGCGATGGCAGTTGTCCTGACCGTTGCCGTAGCTCGATCGCGGATCCGCGCCGTCGCCGGCGTGGCATTGGGAACGCTGGTGGTGGCCGTCCAGATGGTGCCGTTCATGTTCTGGGTCCTGGAGGGCGACCGGGGGCCGCAGGCGGCAGCCTGGGCATTACGTGGCGCCGTCACACCCGCGGACTGGAGCGGTCTTCTGGTGCCGGGACTGCCAGCCGATCCAGACCGCATGATCTACGCCGAGAGCCTCTTTTTCGGGGCACCGCTGGTGGTCTGCGGCCTGCTCGGTGCGTGGCGCCGGAAGTGGTTGCTGGCAGCAGCCGTAATGCTCGGTTTCCTGGCGACGCTGCCGGAGCTTGGCGGCGGCGGGATATTCCTCGCCCTCACCGGCGGTCTGGTGCGATACCCGTCGCGATTCGCATTGGTGGGTCTCGCGTTGCTTCTGCCGATGATAGGCCCCGGGGCCGAGAAGTGGATCGAGGGTCAGGGTCGATGGTTGGCGGCGGCGGTAGCGACGGTGACTCTGATTCTGTGCATCGTCGGTTCACACCCGTTGTGGTGGTTGGTGGCGGGAATTCCGGCTGCTCTGATGATGGCTGGGGCGGCGTTCTCGGCGTGGCGTGGTGTCCGGGTGGTGGCCCTGGTCGGGGGGATGGTCGGCGCCGTGATCGCCGCGTTGCCTCTGGTCGGTCTCCAGCCAGTCGACTCGCTTACAATCCACCGTCCACCCTGGCCCGAAGCGGCGGACGGTAGGCCGAATCTATGCTCCAGCGCCCTCAGAAGACGATATGCGGTGGCTGTCGGCAGGAATCGGGCCGAGGCGGCTGTGGCCTGTGGGCTACCTGAATCTGGCGGATGGCCTGACCGTGGTGCGCACCGATTCGCCGGTTGCCAACGGACGTCTCGTGGATCACCTCGAGATGGCTGACAGGGGCCCGGAGAATCGGTGGTGGTTGGACGCCCTGGCCGCGCCGTGGGTAGTGCTTCACGAGGCGGCGGGCGTCCCCGACGAAATGGAATCCGTCCGCATTCGCGGCAGCTATGCGCCTGCTCCGCAACCGTCAAGCGTTGCCCGTCGTGAGTCTGGCCCAGCATCCTCCACGACCTGATATTGCCCCGCAGACGAACGGTCAGGTGGACACGCTCCTCCTCGAAGGCAACAGCTTCAGTGCCGGGCTCGATGCGGTCCGGGATGGGTATGTCTGGGTTTCGGTTTCGCCCGTCCGGGGCTGGCGGTGGAGCGTCGACGGGGAACAAGTCGAGCTCGAACAAGGACCTGGCATCGTTCAGTACAGTCAGGTGGTGAAAGGCCGACACATGCTCGTCGGTGAGTATCGGCCGCCGGGCCTGATCCCGGCGGCGATGACGAGCGTTGTCGCGGCGATCGTTACGGTATTGATGCTTCTAGTAGCGGTGGTCGAGCACCAAATGCGTGGCGAAGATGTGCTGCCTGCAAAGAGAGAACACCAGATGAACGAAATGCGTCGGGCGGACTGAATCGAGGCCCGGGATTTGGTTGATTTCCACGGACAACTCACGGCTCTTTCACGCATCGAAAATTCGCGCTACCACTGTCGAGTGGGAAACCATGATTTTCACGGTGGAATCGACCCTCACCCAATGACGGATTCTTGAGGGGTCCCCGAGCACGGTAGTTCGCGGTCGTAGATCAAAACATGCTTGCGTCATGCCGGATGTTGAAATCGGCAAGGACGGTCTCTGCACCGCGAGTGCCGTAGTGGCCAAGGATGCGTGACCCAGGACAGTTGTCGCAAGCACTCCAGCCCAAGATATCTGATCTGTGGAGACTGTCGTTATTGAATGGTAGGAAGGTGCCAAGGCTATCGAAACCGGTTTTGATACATACGAGGCGGCCTTCGAATTCCGTTGTTTCCAGTAAGATGAGTTGAGAAAGGAACGCGGAGTGGAGAAACCACATCTGAGGATCGTGGGTCGCCTCGCGGTCAACACGACAACTAACTTCGCGTTCCGGCTGATTACAGCAGTGCTCGGCCTCGTGAGTGTTCCTGTGATCGTCAACGCTCTCGGCGCTGAAGCCTTCGGTATTCTCCTGCTCGCATCGTCGATTGTCGGCTACTTTTCGGTGCTCGATGTCGGCGTTCCCGCGTGTGTGGTCAAATTTGTTGCAGAGCAAGAGGCCGCCGGGGATTTTGAAGGGGTCAAAAAGACAATCCAGACATCATTGGCCTTCTATTGGATTATCGGAAGTCTGGTAGGAACTTCAGTTGCCGCTTTCACTTACTTTGGTGGCCTCTCCCTTTTTAAGATCTCCAGTTCACAGATGGAGACCGCAAATCAGGTTCTCTTCCTTGCAGCAGCATTCGCGGTCTTCCGATGGCCCCTCGCGATATTCGGTCATGCTTTAGACGGTCTGCAGCGTTTTGATCTCAACAATCTGGCAAATGGAATATGCGCCATTGTGAGCATGGTCGGAGCCATAGCGCTCGCGTTTCACGGAGCCCCCCTTGCTGTAGTTTTCGCATGCCAGAGTTCAGGATTTGTCCTTGCTGCTGTTTTGCAGTCCTACTTTCTACACAGGATTCAACAACCTATTTCGTTCTCTGAGATAACCCTGAACCGAGATGTGGCCCGACGGATCTGGGCGTACGGGGGATGGGTTGTCCTCGGCCAGATTTCACGTCTCCTGATCTATCAGACAGATAGAGTCATTCTTGCCATTTTCTTACCCGTTTCTTCACTCACGATTTATCATGTTGTCACTACACCCTTCCGCACCATTCAGGAGCTTTCGAGCCTATTCAACTCCGCATTGGTTCCCGCAGTCAGTGCCGAACAATCCCGTGGGGGGCAAGCCGCACTCGAACGTTTCACCTACACGGCAACACGGTACGGAAATGCCTTTTTCGCACCCCTCGCCGTGGTTGGTTTTTTCTTGTCGGGTCCATTTATTGGGTTGTGGATGGGTCCGGACTATCTCCCCCACGTCTGGATCGCACAGTTGGCTTGCCTTTTTCAACTTCTGTGGCAATCCAATGCCACCTTGATGAGAGTCTTCGTGGGCTCGGGCAATGTTCGAGAAATAATGCTGATCGCCCTTTTTGTTGCCGTCGTCAACATCCCCCTTGGAATCTGGTGGGTTCATCTCATTGGCGTCGCTGGAGTCGTGCTTTCGACGGTGGCTGTTGGAACCATCGCGGTTCCACTCCAGTACTGTTTTGCGATGCCTACTATTGGCATTGATCGATGGAGGTATTTCTTTAAATCAGTTCTTTTTGGTCAGGGTCCGTCCTGGGCCCTGGGGTTGTGCATGATACCCCTGTGGACAACGCTGCAGATGATTTCGGATTGGCCGACATTTATCGGAACCGCGGTTATCGGTGCAGTGATATTCTACCCGGCGGCATGGGTGACAGTCGTCAAAAAGGAACACCGGAGCCTGACTGCCCATCTGATGCATCCAGACAGAAAAGTCTGAGCACATGCACGAAACGGATTACCCTCGAGATACGATTCGCCATATCCACGTGATAGCGCCCGTCGACAGCCCGTTTTCTGTCATCGACCGGATCATGGCCAATTCGAGTGGGCCGCTAACCATCGTCGATTTGAGCGCTGGCGACATTCGAACAACAAGTGGACTGCGCCGAGAATGGAATACTCCGACCGATCATCGATCGAAGGGTTCCACAGAATGGATTGAAAGTGCCGATCTCGCGGCGTTTGTCGGTGACTCCTCTCGGGAAGCGTATGTCACGTGGGTGAGGGAGATGGCGAACCTGCCCCTGGAAGGCGGGAAGTCGATCAAGGAACTCTTCACCTACAATCGCGAACTCTCACTTTGGTGGCTTTCAGGGATGTCAGAGAAACACCCTGTGTCTCACCCATATCGATGGCTCTTCTTCATGGTATTCGCGATCAGACGCGTATGCTCCGAGAGGTTGGGTGATCTGTGCTGTTGGCAATTCTGGGTTTCCGACGACGCAACGGGTCAGGCTCTTCAAGCGGCTCTCCCGGATTCTGAACAGAGTGCAATTCATCTGGTTCCGTCTGGAGGACCTGAGAACATCCAACTACCGAAGCGGTCCTTCCCTCTCCTGGGGCGAAATTCGCCGTTCTGGCGGTGGTACCGGTCCCTTGCCCGTGCAGTGCGCGAACTCTCGCGTCATACGTCCTCCCATTTCAAGTCCCATCCTAGAATCGATCCAATTCAGAAAGAGGAGCCAGCGCGCCCGCTGGTTCTTTTCCACACGATGTTTCCCCATTCTTGGGCGGAATTCGCCCAACATGAACGTTTCCTGGATGAGATCGTTTGTTTCGACAGGTACTTCGGAGAGGCCCCTTGGGCTTTGAAGGCCGAGGGATTCGATGTCGGATGGTTACCGGTCTTCGATTCCGACGAAGAAGAAGCGTGGAGGAAGGCGAGCGCTCAACAGAACCTGATGGACGTCGCAGATTTGATGAAGATGTCCGGAAAGACGTTTCGGAAACTCGTTCGTCAGGCCCTTGGTTGGATAATATTGTTCGGATGGTATTTCGGACTTAAACGAATCGATCGGCGATGGTGCTTTGAAGACATCCCCTTGGGTTATTGGCTTCGCCTCGATTTCGCCTACCTGTGTTCAGGGGGAGCCCTCGAGCAGATCTCCAAAATCGAGAGGTTGCGATCTGCTCTGAGAACAACCAAACCAGTGGCGGTAATCTACCGTGATGAATGTTATCGAACCGGACGTCACCTCACCGTCGGTGGATCTGGTATCACTGAACTCATAGGAACTCAGCATGCACTGATTGACCGTGAGCATACGGTCTACCAGGTTCAGACCAATGATCGCTGCTCTTCAGAACTTGGATCTTCCCGAGACTATGTGCACTGCATTCCCTTGCCCGACAGATTTGTTGCTTTCGGTGACTACACTGCCTCCCAGTTGCAGTCCTGGGGTACTTTTCCAATCGACAGGATTGCCGTGATAGGTGGCCTTCGCTTCGATGGTATGGTTCGAAGATGGACGAGTTTCAACTCTCTGGAGTACCAATCAGCAACGGTTCTCCGAAATCATCTGGGTCTGAAACCCGACCTCCCCATCGTTCTCCTTTGCACGGGATTGGCGAAGGCAGCTTCTCGTTGGGTGGAGATGACCATCGACGCGCTTCGACTGGCGAACCTGGAGGCGCAGATCGCGGTAAAGCTACACCAGTACCACGGCCATCCTTCGATGGTCCTCGACATAGCTCGACACAGAAAATTCAAACCTCTGGTCGTTTTCGAAGATTCTCTCGAGCAGTTGATCCAGCTGGCCGACATCGTGATTACAGGCCCGTCGACCGTGGTCTTGGAATCTTGTCTCGCGGGTACACCTGCAGCAGTTATTGAGACGATTAAAGGGTATCCTATCTACCCCTTTGCGGAAGATGATTTGGCTGCCCCTGTGGCCGACGCACAGGGATTAGCGTCGGTGATTTCTGAAACCGTCACAACCTATCAGCATTCCCGAAAAGCTTCTGAGAGACGGTGGCCCCACCGCCTCGGTGCCCACCTCCACAATCTTGATGGCAACGCATGCCAACGGCTTGCTCAAGTGCTCAGGAGCCTGGGTCCATTTTGACTACTCCCTAAATGAGCGATCTGCGACACAAGCCCTAGCGATTGAGAATATGGTGTTGACGAATCAGGATAGAAAACGACTCCTCACTTCACCCGTGTTACACGGTTGGAGATCGAAGGACGTTTTTGAGTTTCAGTTCTCGAGGAGCACGCGAATTCCATGAGAATAGGTTTGATTGCCAGGGTGCTGTTTGCGGGATTGTCGATGTTCTACTTGCTTACCATCTGGGTGGATCCACCAGATCCTCTTCGAACAACTGATTCTCAGAGCTACTGGTTCACTGCAAGTTCGTTGGTGGAAAACGGCGAATTTCGAGAACGTTTCGACACTGGAACCACACCGTCAACTTGGCGACCGCCATTGACAGCTCTTGTGCTAGCAGCCGCAATAAAAACAGGGTTACAACCCTCGAGTATTCTCACCGTGTATTGCCTGCTGGTGATTCTTTCGGCGTATTTGCTTTCCAGAGGAACGCGGTATCTCGGTGCGTCAGACGAGACCGCGTTCGTTTCAGCTTGTGTTCTTCTTTTGCATCCTGAGACCTTTTTCTCAACCCGCGGGTTGATGTCGGAAGCTCTATTTCTCGTTCTGGCTTCGTCGGCCGTATATTTCTGCCTTCGGGGCTCACATTACTGTGCGGGAACTGGGCATCGCCACGCCGTTGGGTGGTTTCTTTTTTCCGGCCTGTTGAGCGGGCTCGCCCTCTTGACACGAAGTGTGATGGTGGCATTTCTACCTGGACTCATATTGATTATCGTGACCGGCGTACGGAGGCGATCCGAAAAGGACCAGGTGTTTGCCCGGCGTCTCCTCCACCTTTCAATTTTCGCGCTCGGGGTGATTTTCGTCGTGGTTCCATGGCAAATCAGAAATCAGCGCGTGCTTCACGATTTCGTATTTATCAACACGGCCGCATCGTACAACTTGTTCATCGGAAATGTGTACGATTCTTCGGTCTTAGAGGATGAGCGAGCCCGAGAGAGAATTCGCATGCTTCGATCCAAGAGGTCGGAAGCAGAGGTGGCCCGAATCTTGAGAAATGAATCTCTTTTGTTCATTTTGAGAAACCCTGCAGAATCTTTATCTCGGTTCGTCAGGAATTCGATGGGATACTGGACTGAGGCTCGATCCCTTTACGGCTCCATTTTGCAGTTGATATTGTTGGGCGCCTCGGTTTGGGTGCTCCGCATGAGACATCCTACCGTTACGATTCCGTTGCTTATAATCCCCATTCTGTTGACAATGCTGCATTCCCTCACCTTCCTTGATCCACGTTTCTTCCTACCGTCATTGATTCCGTGTTCGCTCCTGACCGCGGTTTTGTTCGATGCCAAAGAGAAACATCGTTTAACACCAGCCGTGAAATCTTGATGGGTTTCTTGTGGGGTATTTGCCAGGGATTTGGATTGTGACGTCACAGAAAAAAGAACCTCGAGCGGTGTTCGTTCCAAGGCGGGAAGGCTTCGTGTCCAACTGGGGAGCCATCCTCGACACCTTGTCTGAGCTCAGGAATCCATCTCTTTCATCGCCGTTCAAACTTGAGAAGGTGTTCGACTCGACTTCTGACTTGTCCGACGGCCCGATCGCACCCGAACGATGAGAATAGAATGGTCCTGGCTGGTTCTGACAGGGCGAATCGGGCAGCGGTGATTTAAAAAGGCACGCTACAACGGTCATTCATGCGACTACGAAGAACGTGAAAGGATTTTCCAGGCGGGAATTCTATGTTTCTGTGAGGTTGCGCTTTTTCCCCATATTGAACTGTCGCCAATCAAGGTGGGAACGATGGTCATACGAGGGACTACTGGACGGGTTCTCCTCAGGATCTGAATGGATAACTCTTGAAAATCGACCATGTGTTAATTGGCATCGCGTATCTTGATGGTGGGGTACGATCCTCATCATGATCAGTGTCGTCATGCCCGTGATTAATCGAGCGTCAGAATTGGCCGCGGCGGTTGAAAGTGTGCAGCGGCAAACAGATCATGATTGGGAGCTGTTGATCGTTGACGATGGATCAACCGATGGCAGCCTCGAAGTCGCAAGGGGATTTCAAAACGCGGACTCGCGGATCAGATCCCTCATCCATCCCCACCGAATGAACCTTGGGCCGGGCGCTTCGAGAAACCTCGGTGTGGCGGCTGCGCGGGGAGAATTCGTAGCATTTCTTGACAGCGATGATCTTCTCGAGATGGGTGCCCTTGCCACATACAAGGAGAGTTTCGAGAAATTCCCAGAGGTTGCGGTGGTCTATGGGAAGGCGAGAGTCAGTGGTGTACGCGACGATGGTTCCTGTTTAGGCTTCGGAATACCAGGCAGACCTGCTGATCTCTTTCACCAGCTGGTGCACAACAACGCGATTGCTACAGGGGCTACAGCTGTACGGCGAAATGCGATGGGCCACCATCCATTTCCTCCTGAGATGCCAAATAGTCAGGATTGGGCTTGTTGGCTCAAGTTGTCAGTCGGGCATCCGTTTCTTTTTGTTGACGAATACCTGCTTCGACTCATCACCACCGACGAGAGCATCTCTGGCGTTGGCATGGCGGATTCGCAATCGAGATCTCGCTATGTTCGGATTCAGACTGGTTTTCTGCGGCGGTTGATCGCTACTATTCCCGTCGAGAAGAAATCGACAGTCACGGAGGGCTTGCGGTGGCGGAGTGCCGAATGCCTGCTCCGGGCGATCTTCAGTTGTCGTCGAGGACGGCTTGCGGAGAGCATTTGGTGGGCCTATACCTGGTTGTCGATTGCGCGGAGTCCTCAAGAGGTGATTGCCGCCTCAAGTGTGGCTGCCCAGACCTTGGCGAGTTTTCGAAGAGGCGTTACCCCCCGCAACCATGTTCATGCGTGGAAATAGCCATTGACGAGAGGTGGGCTCGAGAGTTCAGAACTTGCGCGGCCGGATTCGGCGCTCAAAAAGAAGACCTCGAATCCATTCCGGATAGCACAGATCTCAAGCCCTGTGGCGAGGTGCGTCTTGCGGAAACCGGGCGGCCCGAGCAGTTTGATGTTCTCGCGGGGCTAGACAGACCTTACAGGTCGCAAGCGGTTCGACCTGACAGCGTTTTGCAGACCGTTCTGGAAGGCAGAACGAGGATGTTGAACGCATTCGTCGTCGACAGGTCCCACAGCTTTGGAAGTGTTCGCCCCTGGCGCTTTGGGCCGTCCGTCTCCCGGGGGGGTGACCGGGCTGGTGAGCATTCCCTCATTGTAACGGGCGCGGCGACCAGCCGAGTGTGTGGCGCCAAGCCCTACGTCGGCAGAATGGTAAGATAAACGGACCGAAAGGGGGCCGCCAATTACTCCGAAAGACATCGAAGAAATGGAGTCAATGAAGTGGTACCACCGCATCGATCTCGGAGGTGGCGTGGTAACGCCCGGCTGGGAGTGGGACCACATGTGGGACCCTCTACGTGCCGAGATGAGCGCCGTCGATTTCAAAGGTAAACGAGTATTGGAAGTCGGGTGTTGGGACGGAATGTGGAGTTTCGAGGCCGAGAAGCTCGGCGCCGCCGAGATTATTGCTACTGACATACCGAGCCAGCGGTCCTTTACCCAACAGGGACCGAAGACCTTCTTGTTCGCCAAAAAACACCTGAGATCCAATGTGGAGTACCGGGAGGCGTCGATTTACGATCTTGACGAAATCTTCACCGAAGAGTTCGACATCGTGATCTGCTTCGGTGTGCTCTATCACCTGCGCTATCCGCAGCTGGGCGTGGCGAAGATTCGGAATGTTCTCCGGAAATCGGGCCTGCTCCTTCTCGAAACCTCGGTAATCACCGGCACCGAAGACACGGTGATCCAGACCGATCACCTCAAGTTCCACCCCACAGATGCTTCTACCTGGAACTCGTATTCCGTGCCGGCGCTGTTGGCGATGCTGGACGAAAGCTATCTGCGACCCGAGCGATCTTCAATCACTTTGCGCGCTGATCCAGCTCGAGGTCGAAGGCCGCTGCGCGAGTTCGCCAAGAAGATTTTCAACGCCGTCCCGGGGCACAGGGGGTTCTTCACCTACACCAGGGGATTTGTGGCCGCCCGCGCCTTTGAGGGAAAGCACCCTCACCATCCCTTTCCCGACCCCTATCTGGAGCGATATTTCGAGGCGAATTGATTGAGGCAAGGGCAGCTTAACAAGAGGCGAGATGGGTAGGCTCACAAGACACCGGCGATTGCTGGTTGGCCTAACTACAATCGCAGCTTTTGTCGGGGCGATCTTCGCGTGCGAGGTGGGGTTGCGCCTCTATCACTGGTTCATGGCGCAGCGGCGGGTCGCCGTAATCCAAGAAGTCACATTGGATCCGGAGTTGGGGTGGCGGGCGACCGAGAATTTCTCCTTCGCTGGAGAGCTCAAAGACCGTGCCGGGAACCCTTATCGGGCTGAGGTGTTCACCGATCACCGCGGATTCCGGGCCTTTGGAAATCCGGTGGCCAGTGATCGGCCAAAGGTCCTTTTTCTCGGCGACTCCTTCACTCACGCAATCCAGGTCTCTTCGGGAGACGCCTATTTCTCCCTCGTCGGTGAGGCGCTCGGATGTGAAGTTTTTGCTTACGGAGCCGGCGGTTACGGTACCTTGCAGGAACTCATGGTCCTGCGGGACATCCTGGGCCTTGTAGAACCGGATGCGGTGGTGCTGCAACTCTGCATCAACGACCTGTACAACAATAGTTATGAGTTGGAACTTGGCAGCGCGAGGAACAATAACGGTTTACTGCGGCCTTATTGGGAATACGGAAATATTGTTTACCGGCTGCCGCGATCATTTCCTCGCCTGCGCCTCTTCGCAAACGAGCACTCCGAGTTCCTCTACTTTCTTTTCAGCAGGCTCGACAGGATCTTGGCTTCAGCGGATCGAACTGGTTTCGAACACCATGTTGCCCGAGAAGGTTTGGCGTTTCAGCCCTTCGCCGAATCGGTGGAGGTAACGAGTCAGCTGCTGTCGATGATCCGAGATGCCGTTCCAGGTCATGTCCCGGTTTTTGCATTCAATGTCGGCGAATCTGATAACGAGCTCGAGGCTCTCCGATCGTCATCCGAAAAAGCCGGACTGGTATTCATCGGCGGGGTTCCGGAGGCGATCCAACGAGCCGAAAAGCGAGGAATCTGCTTGAGAGCCGCTGACGGAGGGCACTGGAATCCTTCGGGCCACCGGGAAGTCAGCGAAGTCCTGATCAGGTTTCTCGCTCGCGAATGGCAGCAATCGAATAGGTGCCAGGATCTGGGGACCTAAGAAGCTGAGTTCAAGCACACTGGTGGCGTCATCTCGACACCATAGAATCACCTGAGGTCTGTCTTGTCGGTGGTCGATGTGCCGGAGCTTGTGTACGGCCGAAGGAACCCCAAACTGCGACCCTATTTTTTGACAGCGAAATTCGAAAGTGAAGGGATGCCATGGTGGACACAGGCGGCCGATGCAGCACTTGGAGCAGGCTAGAATGATCGAACAGGAGGGACCGGAACATCTCACACATGGCTGAACCTCTGGATTTTCCGTTACCCCTGCAATGCCGATCCGGATGGCCTTGGATCGGAGGGAAGGTGTCCGGATCGCGGGCTGAGGGGCGGCCGAGGGTCACCATTGTGACCCCGTCATTCAATCAGAGCGAATACCTTGAGGAATCGATTCGCTCGGTATTGCTGCAGGGTTACGAGAACCTCGAGTATATCGTGGTGGACGGCGGATCGACCGACGACAGCATCGATATCATCGAGCGCTACAGTCCGTGGATCACTTGGTGGGTCAGCGAACCCGATCGTGGGCAAGCCGACGCCATCAACAAAGGATTCGCGAGATCCGCCGGAGAGATCATCGGGTGGCTGAACTCCGACGATATTCTCTATCCAGGCTTTATTGAGCGGCGTGTGTGCGAATTCGAAAAGACACCCGGGGTGGGGTTGATTTACGGGGACGTCGAATTAGGCGAATCGAGTGATGTCGTGTCGGGAGAAATGCGTGGGCGACCGATCGACTTTTTGACGATGGTTCGAACTCTCGAAGTTCCCATTCCGCAACAGAGTGCGCTGTGGCGGGCCGAAGTGGTTGAGCGGGTTGGGGGATTGGACGACAGATGGGAGGTTGTTCTCGACCGCGATTTCTTCATGAGGGTGGCCCGATACTTCGAAATAGCCTACCAGCCGGGGGCGGTAGGGTTCTTTCGTCTCCATCCCAATTCCAAGTCGGTCGCACAAGAACTCAAGTGGGTCGATGAGCTGCCTGCGATGTACCGAGAGTTTTTCTCCGATCCCGAACTACCGGAGTCAGTGGCCGGGTGCGAGCGGGAGTCGATGGTCGCTGTCGAGCGAGTTTGTGCCCAACTCCTCTGGCGCAACCGTTGTTTCAGAGGCTGGTTCGGTTGTGTCGGACGCGCCGTATCCCAAAGTCCTCATGAGTTTGCCCGCCAGTTTGTAATCGACGAAGCCCGCCGGAAGATCCTCGGTGCGGTGCGTCGAGTTATGCATCTGGCTGGAAGTGATAGGAAACGGTGACCGAATCTCGCCCCTCGATAGTGTTCGTGAGTCCGTCCGATCGAGGTGGCGGCGCGGAGATCGTGGCGTGGACGCTCTTTGATGCCTGCCGCAGACGTGGATTCAGTTCACATCTGGTGGTGGGTTCCAGGAAATCCGACGATCCGGATGTCATTGAGTTGTACGACGATCGATACCGTGGCCCGTGGGCACGCATGTGGCACCGGTTCGCCACCCGGCTTGGGGCTCCTCGGCTGCGGAACGTCGGCGAGCCGCTGAGGTGGTTTCATCGGCGTCTCGGTCGCGAGGACATGGACTTCCCTGCATCATGGCACCTTACGGACCGTGGGTCGGGGCCGATTGATCTAATTCACGCCCACAATCTACACGGGCTGGGCGGGGGGTACTTTGATCTTCGATCCTTGCCCCGACTTTCACACCGGATGCCGGTTTTGCTGACCCTTCACGATGCGTGGTTGCTTGCGGGGCACTGCGCACACTCCTTCGACTGCGATCGCTGGCTTTCGGGGTGTGGTTCCTGCCCGGACATTGCCATCCCGGAAGCCATTCGCCGGGATGCGAGCGGTTTCAATTGGCGCCGAAAACGAGAGCTTTTCACGCGCTCCTCGTTATATGTGGCGACACCGTGTCAATGGTTGATGGACCGCGTAGCGCGGTCGATTCTCGCACCAGGAGTCCGTGACAGCCGAGTCATACCTCACGGAGTGGATCTGGAAGTTTTTCGCCCCGGGGACAAGCTGTCGGCGCGCCGCCGGGTCGGTCTTGACCCCGACGCGCGGATCGTCCTTTGCTTGGGAAACACCGTTCGATCAAACACTTGGAGGGACTTCGGGATGGCGATGCGATCGCTGGAGATCGCCGCGCAAAATCGCACCGAACGGATCGTGATGGTGGCGGTTGGTGAATCGGGAAATGGGACTTCGGATGCAGGGATCGAGTTGATTCAGGTGCCTCACCAATCGAATCCATCCGATGTCGCGACATACCTACAAGCTGCGGATCTTCTCATTCACCCCGCTCGTGCCGACACCTTTCCTTCAGTAGTCCTCGAAGCCATGGCATGTGGCGTACCCGTCATCGCCACTTCGGTGGGGGGCATTCCCGAACAGGTCATTGATGGGGAGACGGGTTTTCTGGTTCGCGTCAACGACGTAACGTCGGCGTCAGATCGCATTGGCCTCGTGTTCGACAATCCTGACCTCGGCCGACGGCTTGGTACGAGAGCGGCCGAACTCGCCGCCGAGCGCTTCGACTTCGAAGACACTGTGGCAAAATATGTGGACTTCTATCAAGAGATTCTAAACCAAGGTTCATAATCCTAGGCTGGAATGCCCGTAGGGATTCGAGAATTGAAAGACGACAACGATTGAGTGCTTCGGTCCCGTTAGAGTCTGGGTTGATGATCGGTACGGCAGAGCTTTTCAGGTCGAAGCCGTTCATGGGAGCCGCTCCATGTGGTGGCCGGGAAGTGTCCTGGAGGTCAAGGTTCACCCGCCAACCCGGTGGCCACACTTCTGGCTGATAGGAGCTGTCGCGACGCCATCGACTCACCTCGGTCTTCCAGTCGGGCCATCCGGGTGCGATGCTCAGAGCCGGTCGGAAATAGAGAAGCCCCATGAATAGGGCTGAAGCCACCACGAGAGAGGCAAGCAGGTCTCGGGAGAAACGGTACGCCGATCGGCGGAGATCGACGCTCGCGATTCCTGCCAACACGAGGATACAGTTGGGAACCAGGAAATAGCGATGTCCTTCCATTGCCCGGAGGAGGTGCTCCTTCGGACCGACGGCGAGAATTATCGATGGAACAACCAGCAACACGAAACTCCCCACAAAAAGCACGCGGTTGCGCCGATTCATGGAGGCGGTCAATAACCAACAAAGAGCTGCAAACAGAACTGTCACGGTAAGGGTGACGACCACCACCTCGGAATTCGTGCCTCCAAGGAGTCCGGCGAGAATGCGAGAGACAATTCTCGCGGCCCCGATTCCCAGGATCGGCAGCGCTGTCGATTTGACGAACACAATTGAGGCGAAGAGGGGGAAATGGAGCGAGCCTACCCGCTCGCCAACCGATGTTCCGTTGACCAGCGCTGTCGTCGCAATGGTCACCTGGACTGCAAAGCAGACAGCCAGGATGGTGAACCGGACCGTGTCTTCCCGTCGCCGGTTGGTGATTGCCTTGAAGAGAAAAAGGGGGGCCAGGAGGGTCGAAATCACCCCAGTCAAACCAGCGCAGCAGAGAAGTGTGCGGTAAACCCAGGTCTTGACTCTGGTTTGAACCGTGTGGTCTCCGATGAGGACAAGAAAGGTCGCCAGTGCAAGATAGAATTGGCTGCTGATGGTCGTCAGCCAGGTCTCACCGCTGGCCAGTGTGAAGAGTACGGCCATGACAGCGAGAAATTTCTTTCCAGAATCACTCCACAGCGCGTCACCGCCCCAGAGGATGATCACGATGGGGGCCAACTGGACGAACATGGCGATCAAGGTCGTGACCAGGGGCGCCCACTCGAGAGGCACCAGTTTTGCGGATACTGTCGTTGAAAAATTCGGAATCAGCGAAAAATATCCCAGGTGTGGTTGCAGTAGAGCGATCAACCAATCGTGATTCCAGGCGAAAGCGAAGTACTCACTCCCCTCCTCCGCCCAGAACCGCGGGCGCGAAAAGAGAGACGGCGCTCGAGCCACGGTGCAGCAGATTGCCAGCAGCATCAGGGACAACCGAACAGGGGCTTCCCGGTCGGGCACGCTGTGTTGCTCGGGTGATCTACTCGAGGGCATCCGGGTTGCTATTCCGCAAGATGCGCCGATTTCGATCTATGTCACTGTTCACTCTCAGATCTTAACATCCAACCGAGGGAGAGCGAGGTGCTCGATAGAGTGTCGAGAAAGGGGCGCCGCGGTTCACGTTGGGGTCGTGGTGGAAAACTCGAACTTCGGAGATGAAAACGAATCCACGTGGATCATCTGATCAGCGGAGGTCTGCGTTTCCAGAGATTTGGTCGCGCCTGCCCGTTGCTCGAGCGCATGATATTCTCACAAGGAATGTACGGCGAACACGTTCACGAACTTGTGTGCCCGGCGTGTCGAGCGGATCTTCAATCGTCGCACAGCGCGGAGTGGATTGAAGAAGGACGGCTCGACTGTACGAATTGTTCCGCTTCGTATCCAATCGTCGCCGGCGTGCCGCGAATGATTGTCCCGACGGTCGACCAGGCTGGGGGGGCCCGGGTGGACCAGCGCACTCGCGAAGCGTTTGGTTTTGAGTGGCTTCGCTACCCGGTGACGACATTTGAAGAGGATGTTGTGACTCTGATCGCGCTGATCGGAGTCGAGCCGTCCTTTTATGATCGGGTGCGGTTCGAAAATATCTTCAGCCATCAGCCGACTCAGAAGGACGTCGATGCAGCACAAACGACCTACTTTCGTGACAAGAGAGTCCTCGAGGCCGGCTGCGGAATGGGCAAGTATGTTCGGGTCATTGCATCGCAATCTGCGAACCTCGCGGTCGGGCTGGACGCCAGCGACTCTGTCGAACGAGCCTGTGAGATGGTCCGGTCTCTGCCGAATGCTCTCATTGTTCAGGGAGATATCTTCAACCCACCGCTTCGCGGTGGCTTCGATTTTGCCTACAGCGTCGGGGTTCTCCATCACACTTCGGATCCGCAGCAAGCATTCTTGAGTTCTGCCGGACTGGTTCGACCGGGTGGAGAGATGGCCGTCTGGCTCTATCCTCACGCTCGCGACTTCTTTCCGCTGGTGCTTGAAATTTGGCATGAACGCATCATCAGACCACTGACATCCCGGCTGCCGCACGAGGTGCTTGAGTCATTTTGTCGGCCGTTGGGGCGGTTGACCGCTTTCAAGACGAGACTTGTTCGAAGAGGTGGTTCGGTGCGCCGTGGCATCGCGAGGCTTCTCAGTTTCGTCGCTGTTGGGGAGCACGACGACCCGCGCATCGCGGCTTTTCTGAATTTTGACTGGTACTCTCCCCCGTTTCGGTCGCGGCACGTCGCCGGAGAATTGAAGGAGTGGTTTCGAGTTGCGGGTTTTGCGGAGCCACGCTTCTTGCCAGTCGATCTCAGTGCAATAGCGCGGTCCGGCGACGCGAAACACGGTACAGAAGCCCCTCTATCCGTTGCGGCTGACCGCTGATGAACCTGTAAAGGACGCCGGGGTGCGGGTTCTTTTTCTCACGGTTGGAGACCGCGACAGTCCCGGAACTCGGCTCCGCACCCTCTCCTATGTGCCGTATATTCTCGGGCGGGGACATGATGTCAAGGTCTTGTTTCCGATGAACGCAGGGCCGGGGGAGAGACGAAAGCGGCGACTTGTTCGATCACTAGAGGTGCTCCGGGACGCCGCGATGGCTCGCCACTATGATCTCGTTGTGGTGTATCGAAAAACGTATCCTGGGATCTCTTCCAGGGTTCTTCGGGCGACCGCACGCAAGATCATCTTTGAGTACGATGACGCCATTTTCAACCCGTCCCCTTCGGAGCCGCAAGGACAGAAGGAACAAGCGCGTTATCTGAAGAACTTCCTCGGTATGATCGATGTCGCCGATCACGTTGTAGCGGGGAATCGCTTTCTCGCCGAGGCTGCTGGTGACAGACCCTGTTCAGTCCTGCCTACAGGGGTAGACCTTCGAATTTTCAGACCGTCGGATCGTCCACGGAGACCGGAAGGATGTGTTTTGGGCTGGATCGGCACCGCCGAGAACCTCCCGGAGTGGGAGCACTTGATACCAGCCTTTCGGCAGGTATGCGCTGAGCACCCGGGTGTTCGTTTCAAGATCGTGTCGAACCGAGAACCGCCATCGTACGGCCTGCCGGTGGATTATGAACAATTCACGATTGACCGCGAAGCCGAGTGCATTCACGATTTTGACATAGGCTTGATGCCGCTGGAAGACACTCCCTGGAATCGCGGCAAGTGCAGCATGAAGGCTCTTCAGTGCATGGCGGTCGAAACGCCGGTTGTCATCTCTCCGGTGGGAATGAACAATGAAGTCATCGAGCCTCAGGTCAGCGGCTTGTTTGCGTCAACCGAGAGAGAATGGGTCCAGGAGATTGGTCGGCTCGTGGCATCTCCTGAGGTTCGTACGAGAATGGGCAGGGCGGCCAGAAAGGCGGTCGAAGCGGCATACTCTCTCGAAATCATCGGTCCGAGAATGGTCGATCTCTTGGAGAAGACGGGGGGGGTGTGAATACGACAGAAATGGCCTTTTCCTGTTTTCGAAAAGGCGATGCTCGTTACTTGGAAACACAATATTGTGTCGGTGAGTCGCAGGTGACCACGATTGGCGAGCGTCCGTTGTTTCATGCCCGGTTCTTGGTCTGCTCCTTCTGAACTATGTGCGGCATTGCCGGAATCCTCGGAGAGGCTGAGATCAACGGAGCCGGAGGCGCCGGGTCGAGCGGATGACCGCCGCCCTGGTTCACCGTGGGCCGGATGACGACGGTTTCTTCGACGACGATGCCGTGACCCTCGGTTTCCGGCGTTTGGCGGTGATCGATCTGGAGACCGGGCAGCAGCCCATCGTCCTCCCCGAGCGACGGCTGGCGATAGTGCTCAACGGCGAGATCTACAACTTCCGTGAGCTCAGGGAAGAGCTGAGGTCGAAGGGACATCGTTTCCGCTCTTCGGGCGATGTCGAGGTGGTGCTGCGGTTGTGGGCCGAGGAAGGCCCGGACTGCCTCCGGCGACTCAATGGGATGTTTGCGCTCGCGGTCTGGGACGGTGTCGCGCGGAAGCTGTACCTTGCCCGCGACCGTTTCGGGATCAAGCCGCTTTACGTGTGTCGCGAAGCCGGGGCCCTCGCCTTCGCGTCCGAGTTGCGAGCCCTTCGCGCAGGTGGCTTCCCTCGAGCACCGCAGTTCGACCTGGAGGAGCTTCGGCACTTCCTCACGTTTGGGTACCTGTCACCTTGGGGAGCGCCGACTTCAGGCGGTGAGTTCGCTGCCGCCCGGCGACGGTGCTCGAAGTGGATGCAGACGGTGGCGAACGGCTGACCACCTACTGGCAACCGCCGCATCCACCGAATACCCATTTTGATGCTGGTGGCCTGGTCGAACGACTTCGTGACGTGCTCGATGATGCTGTCGATCGGCAGCTGGTGGCTGACGTCCCGGTGGGTGTCTTTCTTTCGGGAGGTCTCGACTCGAGCACCCTGTGTGCCCTGGCACACCGCCGGGTGAGCGGGACGCTGCGCACGTTTTCGGTGGGTTTTGAAGGGCCCGGCGCCGTGTCCGAACTGCCCTTTGCCCGTGAAGTTTCGAAGTTCCTGGGCAGCGACCATCGCGAGCTGATGATGGATCCGGCGACCGTCGCCAGAGACGTCGAGGCGATCGTCGATGGGCTTGACTCGCCGCTCGGCGACCCGACGGCGATCCCGACCTGGTACATGTCTCGGCTCGCTCGAGAGCAGGTGACGGTTGCACTGTCCGGTGAAGGAGCTGACGAGATTTTTGGTGGGTACGCGCGTCAACGCTATGACGTGGCGCTCGATCGTATCGGAAGGTTCGGCCGACGTCTGTTGCCGTTCGCCCTGCGAACTACCGGCAGGAAACCATCAGAGCGCCTGTTGAAGCGGTTGGCGATGGAACCGGGACTGCACCGCCAACTCGATTGGGGACGGGTTTTCACGGACGAAGAACTGGACGGTCTGATGTTCTTGCCGCCAGGCTCCGACGATTCCGGGCCGGCGGCCTACGACGACCTCGCACGTAGATGGCTCGACCTCGCTGCAGGTGATCCGGTCAACAGTCGGTTGATGGCGGATCGCGAGGTCTTCTTGCCGGCGGACCTTCTGCCCAAGGTCGACCGCATGTCGATGGCGCATTCGCTCGAGGTTCGGGTGCCGTACCTGGACAACGATGTGGTCGATCTGATGCTCACCGTGCCCGGGGCGCTCAAGCAGAGCCTGCGGCGGGACAAGATTCTGCTCCGCGAGGCGTCGTCATCGTTGCTCCCGACAACTGCGGCAACACGGAAGAAACGAGGATTCGAGGTCCCGATCGGGGCCTGGCTGCGTGGATCGCTGCGGCCGGTACTCCTTGATTGGTTGTCGCCCGACACGATTCGGAAACAGGGTCTCCTGCGACCTCAAGTCGTATCGAGAATCGTCGACACACACCTGCGCGGTGACCTTGATCTTGGCAAACAACTCTGGACTCTCATGGTCCTCTCCCGCTGGATGGAAACTTCCGGTCATTCGATGAAGATCGCCCTCCTCTCCCACCTCGCCTCCGAGCGGGCACCCACCGGGGCGGAGCACAGCCTGGCGCTGCTGGCGAGTGGGCTCCGACGACGGGGGCACGACGTGGTGGTGACCGCCCCAGGACCGTGGTCTCTGGCAGCTGAGCTCAAGGCGGATGGTGTCGATGTCGAGTCGATCCCGGTGCGCGCCTGTTGGTTGGTCCAGTATCGACGAGCAGCCGTGGTGGCGCCAGGTCGTGCGCGCGGCGCGTTACGGGCTTCCGGACTCTGGGACGCGGGACCTCCGCCGTTGGCTGGAGCGACAACAACCCGACGTGGTCCACGTCAACTGCCTGCCGCATCTTCGCGGTGCGGCGGCGGCGCGGTCTTTGGGGCTGCCGGTGGTCTGGCATGTGCGGGAGATCCTGCCGCCGGGGCGTCGCCGGCGGTGGTTTGCCGGTCGGCTGCGGCGGGACGCGACGCGGATTGTGGCGGTGAGCGAGGCGGTGGCGGCGTGGATCCGGGAGGAGGGGTTGGGCAGTCTCGTGGAGGTGGTCCACAACGGTGTCGAGGCGCCGGCGACCATGGTGGAACAGAGCTGCTGCGCGCGAGACCTTCGAGCTTCCTGGAGACGCCTGTGTGGTGGGGCTGTTCAGCCAGTTGGTGGAGCACAAGGGTGCGCTCGATTTTGTTCGGGCCGCGCACCGGTCGGGGTCTGAAGATCCGCGCTTGTGGTTTCTGATCGCCGGTCATGGCCCCGCCGGGTTTGTCGAGCGACTGAGGGGCGCGATCACGGATGGGCCGGCCGCGGACCGTATTCGGTTGGTGCCGCCGCAGCCCGAGATCTGGCCGTTGCTGGCGGCGGTGGATGTGGCGGCGATCACGACCTTGTGGCCCGACCCGCTGCCGCGGGTGGTGATGGAGGCGATGGCCGTTGGCAAGCCTGTGGCGGGCTATTCCGGCGGCGGCGTTCCCGAGATGGTGGTGGACGGCGAGACCGGATCTGCTGTGTGCGCCTGGAGATGTCGGTGGGCTTGCGGCGCGTCTTCGGGCGGCTCGCCGGAGATGAGGATCTTCGGCGGAGGCTGGGCGAGGCGGGTCGCAACCGCGCACGTGAACTCTTCAGCGTCGAGCGCCACGTGGATCGGATGGAGGCGGTGTTGAAGGCCGCCTCTCGGTAGTCGGAGGCTGCCTGCGCCGGGGTCACGGTGGTGCAGGATTTTCGCCGGACATGAACCTGGTCCGAGCCAGGGTGCGGTGGATCACCACGGCCAGGGCGAACACAACCGCGGCAAGAACCAAACCTGCCAGACCGTCCACCAGGTAATGCCAACCGGTCGCGACCGAACCGATGAAGGTCAGCGTGACCATGGCCAGGAGCAGGTACCGGAGCCGCGAGTCGACGAAGCGCGCCCACAGGAAGAGAAAGAAGTGGGCCGCGACGTGGAGGCTCGGCATGGCGGCGATGCCCATGTAGGAAATGACGGCGGTCGGCTCACCCGCCATTGCCTGGTGGACGCTCTCGTAGTTCTTGCAGCAGGGCGACCTGGGTGCCCGCGTTCATCGGGAAAATGGCGGCAATCCGGGGCAGGAACCCCTCGAAGACGTAGACCGGGCCGAGGGCGGGCAGCACCAGGTAGCTCCACGTCCCAACGAGCCACAAGACCGTGACCGATGCGCCGAAAGCGATTCGGAGCCGCGGACGCGGGTCGGTGAGGAACCAGGCGGAGGCAAGCCCCTGGCTGAATATGAAGAGTGCGTAGTGGTGGTCGAGTGTCCAGGTGACGAACCGCGGGGCGCCCTCGAAGACCGTGAGCAGGAACTCGTTGGGGTTGATGCCGAGACACAATGCCGTGTCGATGCCGATCAACGCCTCGTCCCAGAGTCTCGGGTTGAGGGCCGGGATCATCACCTTCGGCCAGGCGCAGGCGAAACCGGTCAAAGAAAAGACAACGATGATCGCCGCCACCTCGACGCCTGAGAAGGTCCGGTCCCGCCATCCAGTCGGCAGGCCGGGGCCATTGTCAGCCGGAAACCATCGGAAGACCACGCAACGCAGCACCACGGCTGCCAGCACCATGTAGCTGACGAATTGGACACTCGAAGAAAAGCCGTTGAGCGGGTCGACCCCGTAGCCCTGGCGGCGGAGGAAGAGCATGAACCCGAAAATATGGGCCAGCAACCCGGCCGCGAGGGCCGCCCAGAAAAGAAGGCTTGCGATCGAGGTCACCGGGTTCTTTTGTGAGAGGTCCCCGTCGGATGGTGCTGTGGCGACCGGCGATTCCATCCACAAATTATACGTTCGCCTCGCACCACTCACCGTGAAGCCCTTTCTGAGCACTCCCTCCACGTATAATCAATGGATGTCGGCACGAACCCGGGCCCGTACTTCGCTTGATCTCAGCCTCGCTGGGACGAGTCGATGAACGGCGGTGTCGGCGCCATCGTCATCACCCACAACTCGGCGGACGACCTCCCGGCGTGCCTCGAAGCTCTCCTGGCAGGGGAGGGAGTCGAGAGGATTGCGGTCGTCGACAACGTCTCCCGCGACGACAGTCGCGACATCGCGAGATCGGTCGGCGATTCCCGGATCGCCGTCGTGGAAGAGCCGGTCAACACCGGGTTCGCCGGCGGATGCAACCGCGGATTTCGCGAGCTCGCGAGCCAGTACCGGTACCTCGCCTTTCTCAACCCGGACGTTGTGGTGAGCCGTGACTGTCTCTCCCGCTGCGTGGAAGCCCTCGAGGCGGATGCCGAGCTTGCCGGGGTTGCGCCTTTGTTGATGCGGACCGATGGCGAAACGGTCGACAGCGCCGGCCAGGTTCTGAAGAGTGCAAACCTCGAGGTCAGGGACATCGGCTACGGTCTGCCGCCGTCACCCGATCTGCTCGAGGCGCGGCCGGTGCTTGCGGCGTGTGGCGCGCTGGCGGTCTTTCGAACCAAGGCGCTGGCGGCGGTGGCGGATGAGCACGGTCCATGGGCGCAACAGTTTTTTTGTTTCTGGGAAGACCTCGAGCTGGGGTGGCGGCTGGCCAACAGCGGTCGAGTCGTATCGTACCGTACCGGACGCGGTTGCGACCCACCGCCGCGGCGGTGGGGCTGCCGCGGGCCGCGGTCCTCTGCGGTGGCGCAGGCCGGCCCACCTCGAGGCGTGTATGTTCACGAATCGCTGGATGACGTTGATCCGGCACCTCCATCCCCTTGATCTGGCACCACGCCTCCCACTACTCTTGATGTGGGACTCGGCCGCGTTGGCGGCGGGGGCTGCGCGGCGCCCCGCACTCATCGGTCACATCAAACGGCGATGGCCGCTGGTCATGAACGAGTGGCGCAGCAGGAGCCGATACCCCCGACGGAGGTTGCGCGAACTCATATGACCATTCGCCTGATACTCGGTTTTTTCCTCGCCTTCTTTCTCGCCCTCCGGGGGACGCCCCTGGCGCGTGAGGCGGCGCTTCGCTTCGGCGTCGTCGATCAGCCCGACGGCAAACTCAAGAATCACCGCGAGCCGGTGGCCTATCTCGGCGGGCTGGCGGTTTTCGGTTCCTTTCTGCTCTCCATCGGCATGACCTTCGAGTTCAGCCAGGAGCTGCTGGCGCTGTTGCTGGCTTCGACCATCGTCGCCACCGTCGGACTGATCGACGATTTCGGAGCTTTGACACCCATGCCGAAGGTCATCGGCCAGGTGGTGGCGGTCTTCGTCCTGCTCAAGTCCGGGATCATGATCGAGGTCGCGGTGATGCCGCTGTGGCTCAGGCTCCTGGTGACCGTCGTGTGGCTGGTGGGGATGTCGAACGCCTTCAATCTGGTCGACATCATGGACGGACTGGCGAGCGGGCTCGGCGTCATCGCGGCGACCTTCCTGCTGGTGGTGGCGCTGCTCAACGGGCGTTGGATCGTGGCCGCCTTCACGGTCGCTCTGATCGGCGCCCTGCTCGGGTTCCTGCGTTCGAACTTCTTCCCCGCGATCATCTACCTGGGAGACTGCGGCAGCCTGTTCGTCGGTCTCACCCTGGGCGCGCTCGCCATGGTGATGGACTATACGATGTACAACCCCCTCGGCTGGTTGGCGCCGCTCTATATCCTCGCGGTGCCGATCATCGACACCCTGTATGTGATCGTTCTGCGTCTGCGGGCCGGGAAGAAGATCTACTACGGGAGCCCCGACCATTTTCCGTTGCGGGTCCGGCGCCGGTTGGACGGGTGGACCGCTGGGACGGTGGTCGCGAGTTACGCGGTGGCGGTGATCTTCGGCGCCCTCGGCCTCGTGGTGCTGGTCCTCGACCCGACCTCGACTCTGATTTTGACGGCAGTGGTGGGCGTCGTCGTGGTCGGCCTGTTGGCCTGGCTCGCCATGGTCCCGATGGAGGGCTGATGGATCGTGTCGTGATCATAGGCGGAGGTCTCACCGGCCTGGTGGCCGGCGAGCAACTCGCGCGCAACGGCGATGCGGCGGTGGTGCTGGAGCGCGAGGCGGAGGCCGGCGGCGCCTGCCGCAGCATCGAGTGTGACGGCTTCACCTTCGACTACACCGGCCACCTTCTGCACGTGGCGAGGGAGGAAACCCAGGCCTATCTGAGCGAACTCGGTATCTGGGACCAGCTCGCGGTTCACGAGCGAAGGGCGGCGGTGGTCATCGGCGGACGGACGACCCCATACCCGGTGCAGATCAACACCAACGGTCTCGCCCCCGAGGTGCGGCGCGACTGCCTGCTCGGTTTCGTCAAGGCATGGGCGGCGAGCGATGACGAGGAGCCCGCCGATTTCCGCCAGTGGGTCTTGAACCGCTTCGGCGAGGGGCTGGGCGAGCACTTCTTTTTTCCCTACAACAGCAAGCTCTATCGCGCCCGGCCGGAAGAACTGAGCCTCGACTGGGTGGGTCGCTACGTCCCCAAACCGAAGATCGAGGACGTCGTCAACGGGGCCTTCGGACTCTACCGCGACCCGGTCGGCTACAACGCGGTCTTCCGCTATCCGATGCGTGGCGGCATCCGGCTGCTGCCGGATCTGGTGGCTGAGCACACGCCCGGGCTCGAACTCGGGCGCGAAGTCACCGGCGTCCACCTCGGCGAGGGCTGGGTGGAGCTCGCTGACGGTGACAGACTGCCGTGGCGGCGCATGCTCTCGACGATCTCGCTGCCGTCGCTGATCGACCGTCTCGCTGACGACCTGCCCGACGAAGTCCGGACCGCGAGGGCGGTTCTGCGGTGGGTGCGCTGCCTCAACCTCGCCCTCGGCGTCGAGGGCGACGCCCCGAGCCCCGAGCACTGGCTGTACTTCCCCGACCCGGCGCTGCCGTTCTACCGGGTCGGATTTCCGTCGAATCACGGCACGCTGGCGCCTGCCGGTCATCACACGGTTTCGATCGAGGTGAGCCTCGACCCGGGTGCGGGCGATGTGGCCGAATTGGCCGAAGCCACCGAAAAAGCGGTGGTGGCCGCCGGGCTCCTCGATCGCTCTGCAGTGAAGGTGCGCCGGGTCACGGTGCTCGACCCTGCCTACGTTGTCTTCGACCACCCCCGCCGCGAAGCCGTGGCCGTGCTCCGGCGATTCCTGCGCGAGCACGGAGTGATGTTGGCCGGCCGCTGGGCGGAGTGGAAGTACTCGGCAATGGAGGATGCGGTTCTCGACGGTATGCGGGCGGCGCGCAGCTTCGGGAAGGAAGCGTAGTTTCTGCGATGGAGTCGGCCGCGAGACGCACCAGGGTTCTCCTGGTCATCACCCGGCTCGAACTGGGTGGGGCGCAGCGGGTGGTGCTCCACACCGCACGAGAGCTCGACCGGAGCCGATTCGAGGTCGCGTTGGCGTGGGGCCCCGGTGATTTGCTCGATCCGGAGGCGGCCGCCATCGACGACCTCCAACTGTTCGAGGTTCCGTCGCTGGTGCGCCCGGTGGCGCCGGTCTCCGACCTCCGTGCATTCGCGGGGCTGCGCGGAGTCATCCGTACCTTTCGCCCGGACGTGGTCCACACCCACTCTTCCAAGGCCGGCATCCTCGGTCGATTGGCGGCGCGTCGCGAGAAGGTGCCGGCAGTGGTCCACACCGTTCACGGTTTCGGTTTCACTCCGCTGCAATCGCCTCCCATGCGATTCGCCTTCCGCACCGTAGAGAAGGCGCTGGCCCGCCGGACCGACCACTTCGTGACCGTGTCCGAAAGCGATCGCCGGCGCGGCGTTGAGTTGGGTCTCTTTCCCGAGGAACGGGCGACGGTGATCCGGGCCGGGATCGATCTCGCGGCGTTCGGTGCTGCCTCCAATGGCGCCGCGGTGAGGGAGAGATTGGGCATCCCGACCGAGGTGCCGTTGGTCACCCAGATCGGCAATTTCAAACCGCAGAAGGCGCCGCTCGATTTCGTGAAGGTCGCGGCGGCGGTGGCGGCCCAGTGCCCGGAGGCGTGGTACGTCATGGTCGGCGACGGGCCGTTGCGCCCCGCCGCCGAGGATCTGGCGCGATCGCTCGGTGTCGCCGACCGCATGGTGTTCTGCGGGTGGTGGGACGATGTGCCGGCGCTCCTTGCAACCACAACGGTGTCGGTCTTGACCTCGGTCCACGAGGGTCTGCCCTGTTCGGTGGTGGAGGCGCTGGCCGCGGGCGTACCCGTGGTGGCGACGGCGGTTGACGGCACGCCCGAGGTGATCGCCCCCGGAGTGAACGGCTACCTGGCGCCGGTGGGAGACGTCGGCGCCCTGGCGCACTTCGTGAGCCGATTGCTCAACGACCCCGACGAGCGGGCGCGGATGGCGGCGGCCGCCCGTGACGGGCTGCACGACTTCGACCGCGATTTCATGGTGCGACAACAGGAGGAGCTCTACCGATGCCTTGGACCCACGAACCGCTCGTAATCTTCATCGCCTTTGTCGTCGGGGCGGTGTGGGGGAGCTTCCTCAACGTGTTGATCTACCGCCTGCCGCTGGAGATCTCGATCGTCAAGGACCCGCCGTCGACCTGCCCCAAGTGCGGCACCCCGATCCGGTGGTTCGACAATCTACCGATCCTGTCGTGGCTTGCCCTGCGGGCCCGCTGTCGCACCTGCAAGAACCCGATCTCGATCCGCTATCCCCTCGTGGAGGCAGCGGCGGGGCTTCTGGCGGTCGGAGCGCTGCTGAAATGGGGGCTGACGGTGACCGGCTTCGAGGTGTTGATCTTCGCCTGGGTCTCGCTCACGCTCTGTCTGATCGACTACGACCACCAGATTCTGCCCAACACCCTGACCTATCCTTCCATCGTTCTCGGGCTCGCGTGTTCGGCCTTCGGGGGCTATACGTGGTGGCTGGATTCGGTGCTCGGAGCGGTCGTCGGCGCCCTTCTGCCCATCCTGGTGATCGTCATCTACAAGCTGTGGCGCGGCATCGAGGGCATGGGCTGGGGCGACGTCAAGTACCTGGCGGCCATCGGCGCGGTGGTCGGCCTGCGGGGGGTGGTGGGCGTCCTCGTGATCGCGGCATCGGTAGGTGCGCTTTTCGGGCTCGGGCTGATCGTCACGGGGCGCGGGTCGGGGAAAACGGCCCTGCCCTTTGGGACCTTTCTCGCCCTCGCCGTGATCTTCTGGCTCTACGCTCCGGCGTCCTGGCTCGCCTGGACCACGCTGCTGTAGGCCTCGATCGCGGCGTCCGCAAGTTGCCGGTCCTGGTCGGGAAAGACCGAGCGCAGGTCGAGCACCACCTCGTCGTCCTCGATCCTCCCGATCACCGCGGGAGAGGCCGCTCGCAGCCGATCCGCCAGGCTCTGGCCACCCGTCAACGAGAGCCCATAGCTGGCGACGGACTCTTCAGGGGTGGTGCCGCCACCAAGCGCGGCGCGGGTGGCCCGTCCGCGGGCCGGCACGCCGGCTGATCGCAGGCGACGCCCGATGGTTCGAGCGCGGTTCTTGAGGCTTTCCAGGGACGCGCCGAGCATGGCGTACAGGGGAATCTCCTCGAGGCGGCCGCTGGCGTGCGCTGCCAGCACCTCGTCCATCAGGACCAGGGCCGTTTTGTCGGGGCGCAGCGCACGGTACAACGGGTGGCGGGCAAGCGGCGCGACCTGTTCGGTCGAGCCGACGATGAGGCCCGCCTGCGGGCCGCCGAGAAGCTTGTCGCCCGAGAAACACACCGCGTCGGCACCGGCGTCGAGGATCTCGCCCACCGTCTCCTCGTGGGGCATACCCCACCTCCGCAGGTCGTGGAGAGCCCCCGAGCCCTGGTCGACAAAGAGCGGCAGACCGTGGGCGTGCGCGAGCTCGGCCAGCTCGGCGGTTGTCGGCTCACTGGTGAAACCGACGATCCGGAAGTTGGACTGATGGGCGACGAGAATGGCCGCGGTGTGCTCGTTGATCGCCGCGGCGTAGTCCTTGAGGTGAGTTCGGTTCGTGCAGCCGACCTCCACCAGCTTCGCGCCGGCGGCGGACATGACGTCGGGCAGGCGGAAGGACCCTCCGATCTCGATCAACTGCCCGCGGGAGACGATCACCTCACGGTCGCGGGCGTGGGCGAGGAGCATCAGGAAGAGCGCCGCCGCATTGTTGTTGACCATCACCGCGCTGGCGGTGCCGCAGACGGCGGCGATCCGTTCGGCGATCGGCGCCAGACGCTGGCCGCGGCTTCCAGCGGTGACGTTGTACTCCAGGGCAAGGTATGATTTGAGTGACGGCGGCAGGTCCCGCCGCAGCGGGGCCCGGCCGAGATTGGTGTGCAGGAGCACGCCGGTGGCGTTGATCAGTGCGGGATAGGCCGGTTCGCCGGCGGTTCGCAGGGCGTCGAGGATTTCGCGTTCGAGGGCCTCACCGGGATCGTCGGCCGCATCCGCGGGCGCCTCGCCGTCGGCGACTCGCCGGCGGAGCCGGTCGACTGCGGAACGACAGGCTTCGGTAACGGCCGCGTGACCGTGACGATCCGCGGCCGCGCGGAGGGCAGGAAGGTCGAGCAGGGCATGAATCGCGGGGATGTTTCGGTATCGGTTTTCCACGAGCGGTATTCTAACCCGCGCGTGCCGGGGAGGCATCGGTGGAACTGAGCGAAGAGATCGCCTATCTCGATCGCGTCCTGCAGGAGCACATCCGCAAGTGGGAGCGTTTCTTCGCGGGGGTGGAGAAGGTTCCCCCGCAGATCGAACGGGAACGCCTCGGCCAACGCATCCGGATGCTGTCTGAACAGACCATGAACCGCCGTGCCGATCACTTCCGGGTCGAACAGCTGCAGCACCGGTTTCAGACCTACTCCATGAACTGGGAGCGGATGCTGCGGGAGCGCGAGGAGGGGCGCAGCGCCAGCGGCCACACCAATCCAGCCCTGCGAGCCCCCGAGGTGACAAACGCTCCCGCCCCGCCGGCCGTACAAAAAACGACAGAGGACACTCTGTTCGACCGCTATTGCGAGGCCAAGGTGGCGCACGGCGTCGACGTCAAGGTCGACCGCAAGACCTTCGACGCGCAGATCGCCTCGCAGCGGCAGCGGATCGAGGAACGGCTGGGACGAAAGGTCCGTTTCGAGGTCGAGGTCGAGGGTGATAAGGTCAGGGTCGTTGCAAGGAAGATCAAGAGGACATAACGGGATGGGTATTTCGCATCGAGTCGCCGCAGGGATGCTGTGTGTGTTCGTGGTTGTTGTCTGCGTTGCGGTTCGGGTCGGGTCGGCGGCCGATGAGCCGACGTTTCCGAGTTGGCTGGTGGCGGGCGACCCCGCAGACGAGACGATCCGGTTTTTCTGGGAGCGCGCCGACAACGGTGAGCTCGATGCCACCGGTCTGGTCGATCTCGGAACCCTGATTTTTGACCGCGGCCACCCCGACGAAGCCATCGGATTCTATCAACAGGCCCTCAAAGTCGACCCCGAGATGTACGAGGCGTGGTTCCGGATCGGCCTCGTCGAGCACCAACGGGGCGACCTCGACAACGCCGAGCAGGCCTACAGCCGCTGTTTGAAGAAACGACCGGGTCACGCCTGGTGCAACTTCTATTACGGGCTGCTGGAGGAAGAGCTCGGTCACTCGACGAAGGCCCTGGAGCACTACGAAATGGCCTTCCAGAAGGCCCCGCGGCTCGCCGACCCCGCCTTCAACCCCGAGGTCCTGGAGTCACGGCTGGCGCTCGGCGCCTGGTTGCGCTACTACGACCAGGCCAGGTTCGACCACAATATTCCCATGCGTTACCTGCGGCCGGACGAGGTCAACGAGGTCCGCAAGTCCTTTGAAGTGCAAGCGCAACCGGACCCGGCGCCGACGGCGGGGCCCGAGCCCGAGCCGGCGGCAGTGATCGCGGTCCCCATGGTGCAACCGACGCCCGCTGCGGTGTCGCCCGCACAACGGCCCGCGCCGCCTGCCCGCCGGGTTCCCACCCGTCCACCGGCGACGCCGGCGCCCACGGGCAACGCGGCTGAGAGCGACGGCGGTGAAACGCCCTACGGGTCGTCCGTGGCGCCGATTCCCAACGCCTCGGATGAGGCGCACCTCCTGCCCGGGTGGATCCAACTGTTCCGGATGAGCGAAGCTCTGATCTAGCCGGCGCCGCTCAGACGTTGAATCGGAAGTGCACGACCTCGCCGTCCTGGACGAGGTAGGTCTTGCCCTCGAGGCGCAGGGTCCCGCGTTGCCGGCAGGTGGCCAGCGAACCGGCGTCGATCAACTCCTCATACGGCACCACCTCGGCGCGGATGAAGCCGCGCTGGATGTCGGAGTGGATCACGCCGCCGGCCTCGACCGCGGGCGTACCGGCCCGGATCGACCAGGCCCGGCATTCGTCGTCGCCGACGGTGAAGAAGGAGATCAGACCGAGCAGCCGGTAGGAGTCGCGGATCACCCGGTCGAGCGCCCTCTCCTCGAGGCCGAGGTCGGCCATGAAGGCGGCGGCGTCATCGCCGTCGAGCTCGGCGAGCTCGCCCTCGAGGGTGGCGCAGACCCAGGTCAGGGCGATGCCGGGCCGCGCCCCCCACTCCTGCCACGCGGCGGCCGCGAACGGGTCGCCGGCGAGATCGTCCTCGCCCACGTTGAGCACGACCAGCATCGGTTTGAGCGACAAAAAGGTGAAGCCCCGCAGCACCCGCTCCTCGTCGGCGGTGAAAATCTCGACTCGCAACGGCCTTGACGCCTCGAGCACCCCGAGACAGCGGCCGAGAATTTCGCGTTCCCGGAGCAGGTCAGGGACCTTGCGTTTTGCGAGATCCCGGTCGATGCGTTCGAGGCGGCGCTCGATCACCATCTGGTCCTGGAGGATGAACTCCTCGTCGATGTGGTGGAGATCGCGCAGCGGGTCCAGGCTGCCCATCGGGTGGGCAACGGAGTCGCTCTCGAACGCCCGGACAACGACCATCACGACATCGGTGGCGCGCAGTTCGGGAAGGTTGAAGGCGGCCTCGTGGCGGTGCTCCTCGGGAATTCCGGGCACGTCGACATAGCGGACCGTGGCGGGGGTGGTCTTGGCCGGGTTGTACATCCCGCTCAGGACGTCGAGCCGGGGGTCGGGGACGCGCGCGATGCCGATCTGGGCGCTGTCACGGCGGCCGCCGGCCGCGGCCGGTTCCTGGCCGGTGAGCAGTTTGAAGAGGGTCGACTTGCCGCTTGCCGCAAGCCCCAGAATGCCGACGTCCATGAGATGCTCCAGTGAGTGGCGTACTCCGCCAAAGACGGGTCACGATAGCACGATGCAGCGACAGCGGCGGTCACCAGGGTCAGCAACAGGTAGCAGCGGCAGCGACCGCGACAGCCACCGCCACAGCGGCTGCGTTCGGGCGCAGCGACCGTGGCACGGTCACCTCCGGGTCGTTCAAATCGGACTTATCGCGCCTTTTCGAGGTCGGGCGGCACAGGTGCCGCCCCTACCCACAAAGGACATTCCCTTGGAGTGGCGGGGCCTGCCCCGCCTTTGAACGTGAATTTTGCAGGAGGCTCTCCGAATTCCGAATTCCGAATTCCGAATTCGTGCCCTACCCCACCACCGGTTGGCTGCGGACCAGGATCGACGGTGCGCCGATGAATCCCTGTTGGGTCTGAAACCAGCGGCGGTCGTTGCCGACCGCCTCGATGCGGCGCAGAAGCCGCCCGAGGCTGCCCTGAAGCTCGACCACCGGGTGCCAGCCGCGGACCCGCGGGCCGTCGAGCCAGACGCCGGAGGCGATCATCCGGTAGCGGTCGGCGGCAAAATCGACCTCGATCTCGGCCAACGGCCGCAGGAGGTAGAGGGCGTGGTCGGCCGAACCCAGGAGCTCCGCCGCGGCCACCCCGGCGCGGGAGTCCACCACCAGGTTGGCGGCGCCGGTGGCCGGGTAGTCGCGGTAGGACACCCTCAGCGCCCCGCCGCGTGCGGGCTCCGAGCAGCGCGCCGCGTCGCGAAATGACGCCAACCGGTAGCGCGGGACTCCCTCGTCAAGGAGGACGGTCCGCCGGGAGGGAAAGCCCTCGCCGTCGCAGGGCCCGGTGATCGGGGCTTCCGGATCGCAGCGGTCGTCGACCAGCGTCAAGGCCGGCCCCGCCAGTCGCCCGTGGGTGTCCAGCAGCGCCGACAGGTGATCTTCCTCTTCACGAACCGCCGTGAAGAGCGGCGAGATGGCGGCCAGCAACTGGGCCGCGACCTCGGGGTGGAGGATCAGATCGCGGAGGCCGGAGTCGGTGGCGACGCGGCGCCGGATCAGCAGCGCCCGGTCGGTGATCTGCGCCGCCGCAGCCTCGAGGTCGAAGGTCTGGGGATCGTCGATGTGCAGCCAATCACGCCACACGCCCGCCCGTTCGCCCACCACCTCCACCTCGGCCATGAGGGAGGTGCTGGCATCCTGGTGCCTGGCGACCCAGCCATCGCCGGTGACCAGGACCCAGGCATAGTGGCCCTCTTGCAGCACCGCGCGGCGCAGCCGCAGGTGGCCCGAACCGAGGCTCGCGACCGCCCGCTCGAGCTCCTGACCGGCGTGGGTCGCCCACCCCTTCGCCGGCAACTCGCGCGGTGCACGGGTCTCGGTCAGGCCGAGCAGACGCTCCGGCGGCAGGGGATCGGTGGCGAGCGGTGTCGCGTTGTCGACGGCGGCAACGATCGCACGCCGGGAAGCATCTTCTTCGAGCCCGGAGGCGGCGGCGAATCCCGCCCGATTGTCGTCCCAGACCCGCACGGCGACCCCGGTCTCTTCGGTTTCGAGAACCCGCAGCGGTTGGCCCGAGGCAACCGCGACTTCGCGCGACATCGACGCCTTGGCGAAGACCTCCCAGCGGGCGGTGCCGGCGGCCTCGAGCCGGGTGCGCGCGGCGGCGGCGGTGGCGTGGAGGCGATCGAGATGATCGGGCCCGGCCGTCACAAGACCTCCAGCCGGCCCACCAGCAGGCTTGGCGCCTCGGACCCGGTGGGCAGGGGCACGCCGTCCTTGACGCACCATCCGAGGCGCCAATCCGGGGTCGGGTCGTCGCCGATCCGTGGGTCGATGTTGGCGAGGGTCTCGAGAACGTTGCCGGTGAGCTCGCACGGTGCCAGTGGCCGCCGGCGGCGGCCGTGGCGCACTTCCCACCCGCGCTCGACCCTGATCACGACGCGCAACGACACCGGGTCCACCGTCGCACCTCCGAGGCGCGTCACCACGAGCCCGTGTTCGAGATCGGCTTCGAGATCCTGTGGCGGGGTGGTCCCGCCGGTGATCACCAGGTTCGACAGGCGAGCGACCGGCGGCAGCGACCACGCGGCGCGCCGCCCCCGCCCGGCGTCGCAGCGCAATTCGCGCCCGCCTTCGCGGTCGCACAGAAAGCCCTCGAACCGGCCCTTGCGGATCAGCGTGACGGGTGCCGCGCGCACGCCTTCGTCGTCATAGTCGAAGCCGCCGGGAAGGTCGGTGCGAGCAGGATCATCGATAATATCGAGACCGGCGGAACTCACCGTGGCCCCGAGCAACTCCGGAAGCGGCGAACCGCCGGCCCTCGCCAGGTCCGATTCGGCCATGTGGCCGACCGCCTCGTGGAGAAAGACGCCGGCGGTGCCGTTGGTGAAGAGAACCGGCAGCCGCGTGCCGGCCGGCGCCGCCCATGCTTTGGTTGGGTGCTCCTCGAGCAACTGTTCGATCCAGGAGGCGAGCCTTGGGTGGCCCCACACTGCCAGCAGGGCCGACGACGTTTCTCCCCGGCGCTCCACCCTGACCAGTGCGGGGGTCGAAATCGGTGTCCAGCCCTCGGCGCGGACGACGGCCGCGCGCCGGCTGATATAGCGGACCACACCGTGAAACGCCGCCAACCTCTGCGCCAGGTTGCGGGCCCAGTCCTTCCACACCCGCGGGGGATCCATCTCGGGCGCGGGGACCAACCGCGTCGACGGCATCGGCACGCGGTCGGCGTGGCGGGCGAGCAACTCGCCGATCGCCGCCGTCGAGATCCCGGTGCGGGCGGAAAGTATCACCCGGGAGGGCGACCGCCAGCGCGCGGCCACGCCCTCGAGCCGACAGGTCTCGACCTCGAACTCGCCGCCGGTGACGGCCGCCTTCAGCTCCAACCGCTGCTCGAGGTACAGATCCTCGAAGCGGGCGCCGCCGCCTCGCAGTTCGCCGCAGTTTTCCGACAAGTGGTCCAGCCACCTCGCATCGAGCGGTGGTTCGGGTCGCGGTCGGCTTCGCACGTCGACATGGTACCTGTACCGGCGGCCACTGTAGAATGCACGGGGCCCCTGCTCAGCAGGGTGCGCCCCGAGGGAGGTCCCATGAGCCGCGATGTCGTTGAACGTCTTTCCAAGCGGCTGGCCGCCAACCGACGTGGCGGCGGTGAGGACAAGATCGAGCGCCAGCACCAACAGGGCAAGCTGACCGCCCGTGAGCGCGTCGAGCAGTTTCTGGACGAGGGCACCTTTGCCGAAACCGACGCCATGGTCGAGCACGGGTGCACCGACTTCGGGATGGCCGACCGCCGGACCCCCGGCGACGGCGTGGTCGCGGGACACGGCCGGGTCAACGGCCGGCCGGTCTTCGTCTTCGCCCAGGACTTCACGGTATTCGGCGGGTCGCTCTCCGAGGCCAATGCCGCCAAGATCTGCAAGATCATGGATCTGGCGATGAAGGTCGGGGCGCCGGTGGTCGGGCTCAACGACTCCGGCGGCGCCCGCATCCAGGAGGGAGTGGCTTCGCTGGCGGGTTACGCCGACATTTTTCTGCGCAACACCCTGGCCTCGGGGGTGGTGCCGCAGATCTCGGCGATCATGGGGCCCTGCGCCGGCGGCGCGGTCTACTCGCCGGCCATCACCGACTTCGTGTTCATGGTCGAGGACACCTCCTACATGTTCGTCACCGGGCCGGAGGTCATCAAGACCGTCACCCACGAGGAGGTCACCAAGGAAAAGCTGGGCGGCGCCATGACCCACAACTCGGTCTCCGGCGTGGCCCACTTCGCCTCGAGGGGCGACACCGAGTGTCTCGCCCTCATCCGGCGCCTGCTCTCGTTCCTGCCGTCGAACAACTCCGAGCGGCCGCCGGTCGCCGACAGTTCGGACCCCCTCGACCGCGAGATCCCCGATCTCGACGACTTCGTCCCGGCCGACCCCAACAAGCCCTACGACATCACCAAGCTGATTCGTTGGGCCGCCGACGACGGCGATTTCCTCGAGGTCCACGAACACTTCGCGAAGAATTTGGTGGTCGGCTTCATCCGGCTCGGTGGACATCCGGTCGGAGTCATCGCCAACCAACCGGCGTTTCTCGCCGGAGTGCTCGACATCAACGCGTCGGTCAAGGGCGCGCGGTTCGTACGCTTCTGCGATGCCTTCAACATTCCGCTGTGGATCGTCGAGGATGTGCCGGGCTTTCTGCCGGGGACCGAGCAGGAGTGGGGCGGCATCATCCGCCACGGCGCCAAGCTCCTCTTCGCGCTCGCCGAGGCGACGGTCCCCAAGGTCACCGTCATCACCCGCAAAGCCTACGGCGGCGCCTACTGCGTCATGGGCTCCAAGCACATCCGCACCGACCTCAACCTCGCCTTTCCGACCGCCGAGATCGCGGTCATGGGCCCGCAGGGCGCGGTCAACATCCTCTACCGCGACGAGATCGCCGCGGCCGCCGACCCCGAGGCCGAACGTGCGCGGCGGGTGGCGGAGTACCAGAAGCTCTTCGCCAATCCCTTCGTGGCCGCCGAGCGCGGCTATATCGACGACGTCATCGTGCCCAGAACCTTGCGGAGAAATCTGGTTTCGGCCTTTGCCATGCTGCAGACCAAACGCGACACCATGCCGGCGAAGAAACACGGCAATATCCCCTTGTAGGAGTTTTGAGTTTTGAGTTATGAGTTTTGAGTTAGAAAATCCACCGACCCGCCTCAGTGATTTCGGATTTCGGATTTCGGATTTCGGAATGCCGCCCGCCCGCCCCCATCGTTTCGGATTTCGGATTTCGGATTTCGAATTTCCGGCCGCGCTCCCCCCGCCTCACGGGTTGGGTCGGGGACAAATTCGAAATCCGAAATCCGAAATCCGAAATCTTTCGACTGGCAGGTGCCCCGCATGAAACTCCTCATTGCGAATCGGGGGGAGATCGCGGTGCGGATCATCCGCGGGTGTCGGGAGATGGGCATCGACACCGTCGCGGTCTACTCCGAGGTGGACCGGGGTGCGCCCCACGTTTTGATGGCCGACCAGTCTTTTCCGATCGGCCCGGCGGAGGCCTCGAAGAGCTACCTCAACGTCGAGCGTCTGCTCGAAGTGGCGGCGGCCAGCGGCGCCGACCTCCTCCACCCGGGCTACGGTTTCCTGGCTGAAAACGCGGACTTCGCGGAACGGGTCGAGGCCGCAGGCGTGACCTGGGTCGGGCCGCCGCCGGCGGCGATGCGGTTGATGGGCTCGAAGACCGAGTCGCGCAAGCTCGCCGTCGCCTCGGGGGTGCCGCTGATCCCCGGGTTGATGGAGCCCATCGTGGAGATGTCCCAACTCGAGACCTTCGTCGACGAACACGGGCTGCCGGTGCTGTTGAAAGCGGTGGCCGGCGGCGGCGGCAAGGGCATGCGGGCGGTTTCGGAACGCGGCGAACTCGCAAACGCCTGGGAACGCGCGTGCTCCGAGGGCCAGGCGTATTTCGGAGACCCACGCGTCTATGTGGAACGGCTGGTCGACCGTGCGCGCCACGTCGAGATCCAGATCGCTGCCGACCGCGACGGCAACGCCGTCTACGTCGGCGAGCGGGAGTGCTCGATCCAGCGCCGCCACCAGAAGGTGGTGGAGGAGTGCCCGTCGCCGGTGGTCGGGCCCGATCTGCGCCGGCGCATCGGCGAGGCCGCACTCACCCTGGTCAAGGCATCGGGTTACCACTCGGTGGGGACGGTGGAGTTCCTGCTCGATCCCGACGGGCATTTCTACTTTCTCGAGATGAACACCCGTCTGCAGGTGGAGCACCCGGTCACCGAAGAGGTGTATGGGGTCGACCTGGTGGTCGAACAGATCAATCTCGCCCTCGGCAAACCGCTGTCGCTGCGGCAGGAGGACCTGGTGCCCAGGGGCCACGCCATCGAGTGCCGGATCTACGCCGAAGACCCGCTGCGCAACTTCGCCCCGTCGCCGGGGAGGATCACCCTCTACGTGCGGCCGGCGGGTCCGGGAGTGCGAGTGGACTCGGGGGTGATCACCGACAGTGTGGTGCCCCTCGACTACGACCCCATGTTGGCAAAGCTCATCGTGTGGGCGCCGGACCGCGAAGCTGCCGTCAGCCGGTTGAAGCGCGCACTGTCGGAGTACCAGGTGAGCGGGGTCTCGACGACCCTGACGTTGTTCAGGGCGCTGGTGGAGATGGACGCCTTCCGCGACGCCGATTTTCACACTGGCTTCCTCGATCAGCTGCTGGCCTCCGGCGGTCTTGCGGAGCTGCACGGTCGACAGGACCCGGAGGCGGAGATCGCCGCCACCATTGCCGCGGCCTGTCTGGCGACCGCCGAAGCGGGTGGGCTGCCCGACGATCTCTTCGCCTATGGCGAGGACAGCGCCTGGTGGAACGACGGCATCCGGGTGGCGCACGGGAGGTTTCCTCGATGAGATGGGTCATCCGCGGTGGCGAGGCGGAGCGCGAGGTCGACGTGCAACGGCACGGTGAGATCTTCGAGATCACGGTTGACGGCGAGCCGCGCCGGGTGGAATTGGTGCGGCTCGATGGCGCCTTTGCCTCGCTCCGCTACCCCGACAGCGGGCGCAGCTTTCAGATCACCTACCACCACCACGCCAACGGCAGCTGGAGAGTCGGCGTAGGGCAACGAGAATTCGATCTTTCGGTGCTGTCCCCCGCGGAGGCGGTCGAGGCGGTGAGCGGCGCCCGCGAGAGCGGTCCGAGTCGTCTGACGGCGCCGATACCGGGCAAGGTGGTGGCGGTCAAGGTGGCCCCCGGAGACGAGGTGGTGCCCGGGCAGTCGCTGATAGTGCTCGAAGCCATGAAGATGGAAAACGAACTCGCCGCAGAACAGGCCGGACGAGTAGCCGCCGTCCACGTGGCGGCTGGCGACACCGTGGAAAGCGGTCAGTTGTTGGTGGAGATCGAGTAGCGGTAACCCCAACGAGTGGATTCCCGTATACAAAGGTATCTCCAACCGGGCGAGACGGGGTCCCACAGTCGGTTGGTTTTTCGGGTGCCAGAACCGACGAATGAAAAAAAGCAAAACGCTCGTGTTTTCGATTGTGGTGTCGGCGGCCGTGGCCGGTCGGCCTGCGGCGCAGGCGCCGCCCCAGCCTCCGGCGGGCACGATCGCCGCGGAAATGCAGGATCAGCCCGGCGGATCGTCGCCCTATGGTGGAGTCGTCGATGTCACCGCCGTCACCACGACCTTGATCGCCTTCGATGCCGGCGGGCATCCCGTGCTCGACCTCCGTCCCGACGAACTGCTGGTGCTCGAGGACCGGCAGCCGGTACGGCTCCTCGGTCTCGAGCACGGAATCGGACCCGTGACGGCCACCGCTTTCGGCGAGGTAACGGGCAAGGTCGCGGCGCCCCGGAAGATGGAAGAGACCATTGAAGCAACACCCTGGCGGGTGGTTGTCTACGTCAGCACCGAGCTTGCCGGTCGTTTCGTGTTGCGGACCCTGTGCCGGCAGACCGCCGACAACGCCGCCCGCCTGACCGCACTCGGCCCGGTTGACGTGGTGTTGGCAGACCCGACACCCACCCTGATGACCGAAGCGGGCAGCCGCCCGGAAGACGTCGAGGCGGCGTTGAACCGTCTCGCGCACGAAGCTTCGGGAGCGACCACCATCGATGCGATCCGCAACGCCTTCACCCGCGAGTTCACGCCCGGTGTCGGCTTCGACGTTTCCTACACCATCACCCAGTCGAGCCCGGCGACGGTCGCGGCCAAGGCGCGGTCGTCGATCCACCGCGAACGCACGATCATCCGCGGCGAGCTCGATCGGTTGGTGGCCTGGCTGCAATCGCAACCGCCGGCCGCGCGCGGTCTGCTGCTGTGGATGACCGGAGGCTTCGACCTCAACCCCTCGGATTTCTACATCCCGCTGGTGTCGCAGATCGATTCCTACATGGCGGCGAAGATGCGCACCGACTACGCGGCCTTGAGTCTGGAAAGCGACGTCCGGCGGGTCGTGGAAGTGGCGCTCGCCTACGGCTGGACGGTGATGCCCGTCAACGCGACCCACGCCACCTTCGCCTACGGCGCCGATGTCGGCGGCACCGGAAAATCCCAGCACCACATGGGTGTCGGCTCCGCCGGCGTCGATGCGCAGCAGGGCGACTTTCAACAGGTCGCTCCCAACTACCCACTCCAGATCATGGCCGGCGCCACGGGCGGCGAGCTGATCGCCAACGACCGCCAATTCGATGCGGCTCTCGACCTCATCTCTGGCGCCTATCTCGTCACCTATCAAGCCGACCGGCCGGCGGATGGGCGGCTGCACCCGTTGGAGATCCGTTGTACCCGTCCCGGAGTGAGATTGCGCGCCCGCCAATACGCCGCTTCCGGGAGCCTGCGCGGCGTCTCCACCACCCGCGCCCGGCGGGCTCTGGCAGGCGAAGATCTCGCCGGCGGCCTCGGGATCTCGGCGGCGGTGGTGAATATCTCGCGACAGACCAAGGGATTCCAGACCGGTGACCTGAGAGTGACCGCCGGTCTCAGCGCACTCCGGGGCACGTTGCAGCCCCTCGACCTCGGGGAGATGCGGATCACCCTGGTGGTGGATACCGGCGGCGGTTTGCCCTTTGTCAGCCACCAGGAGTTTCCAATCGAGTGGGATGACGTGGGCGAGAGCTGGCAGTACGGCTCCGGCTTTCGTTGGCCGAAGAACGCCCACCGCGTCGCGGTGGTGGTCGAGGAGCTCGTGACCTCCACCTGGGGGGCCGCCGTCATCGAGCTCGATTGACTCGAGCCGCTGATCGCGCGGCCTCTCCTCAGGGCGAGCCGGAACCACACGGTCGAAAAGCCTGCGATGTCCGGTTCTGAGAATCGTCTCAAGAAGAACTCACAACTCCTTCATAAAGGGGCCACAACTTCCTCATTTCTTCCGTCCCCCGTCGACGCACTCATGGATACACAACGCGAGCCACTGCAAAGCGGGGGATTGGAACTGAGCGTCGCGCTGTCAGTCGGTGAGGGGGAACGTCCCGGATTCTGGAGTTGTCCTTTGCCGATTTTCGCCCCCGCCACCGCGGCAACGCCGGGTCGGGCGTCAGGGGGAGGCGGCCATGAGGACAGGGCATCGTGTGGCGATGGCTCTTCTGGGGCTGGCGGGATCGTTCGTCGGGTCGTGGGCGGGTGCCGAAGACTACGACACGGACGCAGCCTACCCGGGGCCGGTTGATCGACCCAACGCTGGTGCGACGGTGGCCACGGTTTCCAACGTCATCCGGGGGCCATCCTTGCCCTCGATCCGTGACCTCCTCGATGTCACGGCCATGAGCACCGCGTTCGTCGCGGTGGATCAGAACGGACACGTGGTGCGGGACCTGCGTGCGGACGAGGTGGCCGTGTTCGAGGATGGATCGCAAGCCCGTCTCCTGTCGATGGATCAACGACACCCGGCGGCCGGGCCAGAGGACTCAACGGAAGATCTGGAATCCGCGATGGGGCGGGACGGCGATCAGCGGGTTGTCCTCTATGTGAGCGCCGAACTTGGCGACCGGGCGTTTCTGCGAGCGGTCAGTCAACAGATCGAGGAGGAGTCCACTCGCCTGACCAAACTCGGTCCGGTGGATGTTGTGGTGGCCCACCCGGCCCCGGTCATGATCACGGCTCGGGAGCGCCGCCCCGAGGAGGTCCGCGACGCCCTGCAGAGGGCCGTTTCCGATGCATCCGGTGGCGCGTCGGTGGCCGGGATCCGCAAGAACTTCGCACGCGACTTCAAACCCGGCGCCGGATTTGAACGGGGCCTCCGGCCTGGCGGACCGAGCGCCGGGGGGGTGGTGGTCAGGACGCGCGATGCGATCAACCGTGAACGGGCATTGATCCACGACGCCCTCGAACAGATGGTCATGTGGTTGCAGAACCAACCGCCGGAGGCCGGTGGCGTTCTGATCTGGATCACCAGTGGTTTCGATCTCAACCCGGCCGACTTCTACATTCCGATGGTGGAGCAGATCGACCCGTTCGTCGCTAGGACACTGCGGTCCGACAGCGACTCCTACCGATTGGACCACGAACTGCGGTGGGTCGTCGAGACAGCGCTGTCCATGGGATGGACGGTGATGCCGGTGACCTGCAGAGGCGGCGGGTTTCTTTTCGGCGCGGACATCGACGGCGGTCGCGGGGTCGCTGCGATCGCGGATCAGAGCGCCGTTTCCCTCGCCAGCCACGGCGCCGAATTTGCGCAGACGAACCCAGGCCGTTCGTTGAAGATCGTCGCCGAAGGGACCGGTGGCCATGTGGCTGCAAACCACAACGATCTGCAGGTCGCGGTCGAGCACCTTCACGGGGCGTACGTCGTTCATTATCAGGTGGACCGGCCGCTCGACGGCCGCCTCCACGAGCTCGAGATCCGCTGCTCCAGACCAGGCATCAAGATCTGCTGCGGCCGCCACCGCACCGCCTCCGGAACACTGCGTGGCGTGGCCGTCGGACGTGCCATGCAGCTGCTCGCCGGCGAACCGGTCACAGGAACCCGGGCGGTGTCGGCATCCGTCGTCAACGTCGCTCGCGGCGGTCACGGGAAGAGGATCGGCGACCTCGTCCTGACCGCCGACCTCGGTGAATTGAAGACCGCATTGAGCCCGCTTGCTCTCGGCCAGATGCGGGTGACGGTGGTGGTCGAGATGGCCAACGGAGCGCCCTTCGTGTACCACGAGGAGGTCAACCTCGACTGGCGGCAGGTCGACCAGGTCTGGAAATACACTGCGCGGCTCGACTGGCCCAAGACAGCGCGCAGCCTGGCGGTCGTGGCGGAGGAGCTGGTTTCGGCCACCTGGGGAGCGGCGACCGTCCCGCTTGGCTGACCGGAGCGGGTCCCGCGAACGCCGCCACATCGGACGGGTGCAGACTCGGGACCCCTGCTCTCGATGCGGAGAGTTGGGTGATAGACTTCCCTCCCTGTGAAATCAGCTGCACGTTTCAAGAGACCGGCAGGGGTGGGCGTCGCTGCCGTCCTCGTGATCGGGTTGCTTGCAGGGCACGCGTTCGCTAACGACGACGCGGCGAAAACTCCCCCGTGTGTTCACGAACTCGCGTACGAGCCCTTCGCCGGACTGATCCTGGTGTCGGTGACCATCAACGGGTCGCCGCCGATGGATTTCGTGCTCGACTCCGGGGCCACCCAGAGCTCGATCACCGACCCCTACCTGGCCGCCGCGCTGGGTCTCGAGGTGCGAGAGGCCGGCCTCGCCCGCGGCATGGGATCGGGCGCGACCCGGGTCCTCATTGCCGACGATGTCAGCATCCGCAGCGACGGGGTCGAGCTGATGCATGTGCCGCTGGTGATTCACGACATCGGGGTTCGCCTGTCCGCTGCGGCGGGGCGCGACATCCACGGCTTTCTCGGCGCCGATCTCTTCGCGCGCTGGGTGGTCGAGATCGACCCCCCGAATCGCCGTCTGCTGCTGCACGACGCGGGGACCTTCGTCGAGTCCGGATCGGGAGATGTCCTCCCCCTCGAAGTGGTGGACGGCCGCCCGGTGATCGATGCGGAGGTGATGACCGAGACCGGGAAGAAAGTCCTGCCGGTGCGTCTGGTGGTGGACACCGGTTCGGGCCGGTATCTGACGCTCATCAACGGTTCGCGGCGCCGCCTCAGCCCGCCCGACACGCGGTCGCTCGGGGCCAGCGTCGGGGTGGTCGGCGAGACCCTGGTGACGATCGCGCCGGTGGCGCGGCTGACGGTGGGGACGCTGGTGACCGAGAATCTCGAAACGGCCTGGATGGAGCCCTACCAGATCCCGGCGGTGCGCAACATCCCGAACCTCAACGGCATCCTCGGTAACGCCCTTCTGGACCGCTACCACGTGATCTTCGACTACAGCCGCGGTCGGTTGATTCTCCGGTAACCATACGAAATACCGTACAAGTTGAACGTTTTTCCGAATGTCCGGCTGAATTTTCTCAAAATCTGACCGTCCCTTGGGACCGGATTCTGGCAGAGGATTTGCAGGAAATCCTAGCGGCACATCATTGAACACAGCTGAGTTGGTTTTCTGGGTAAGGAGAAGGAAGGAGGCCCTCGCGACAGAGGAGCTCGATTTCGTTTTCGGTTTCTCAATCTGTTTATTCCTTACCTTCGAAGGAGAGTTTGTATGCGATACCTCGGAAAATCTCTCATCATTCTTCTGGCCTGCACGGTCGCCGCTGGCACCGTGATGGCGCAAACCACCCGCGGGGACATCCAGGGCCGCGTTGGCGATGAGGCGGGCACCGCCCTACCCGGCGTGACCGTTGCCATCGCCTCGGACGCGCTGATCGGAAAACAGGCCACCGTCACGGATGCCCAGGGCACCTACAAGTTCCTCGTGTTGCCCCCGGGCGCCTACACGGTGACCTTCAGCCTGTCGGGTTACCAGACCCGTTCGCAGGAGAACATCGCGGTCAAGATCGGTTCCACCACCCGGGTGGACTCGGTCATGACCTCGGCATTTACCGACGAAGTCGTGGTGACCTCCGAGTCGCCGCTCGTCGACACCTCGAACACCACCATCGGTATCGACCTGTCGTCGGACTTCTATAACAGTCTTCCTACCGGCCGGAACTACACCTCGGTCGCCCAGGTGACCCCGGGCGCGCAGGCGGACGGGTCGGGCCAGACGTTCTACGGTTCGACAGGCGCCGAGAACGCCTACTACATCGACGGCGCCAACACCACCGGCGTCGAGTTCGGCCAGCAGGGCACGACCCTCAACTTCGAGTTCATCGACGAGGTTCAGGTCAAGACCGGCTCCTACAACGCCGAGTACGGGCGCGCCACCGGTTCGGTGATCAGCGTGATCACCAAGTCCGGCGCAATGAGGAGTTCAAACTCAGCGGGCCCGGCGTCGATGTGATCGGCTTTATCGATTCCTCGAACCCGCTCGGTGACGGCACGCCGGTCTGGGGCTGGAGCGCCGACGGCAACGCCAACACCCGGGTGGCCGGACTTGGCTTTTACGCGGACCAAGAATTCTCACGCGACCAGTACAACATCGATTTGTCGTGGTTTGTCGGTAATCTCGCCGGGTCACACGAGTTCAAGGGCGGCTACGAATTCGAGGAAATTGGCGTTTACAACGCCAATACCTACAGTGGCGGGCAGGCGATCTATCGGTTTAACTGCGGCGGGACGCGTTATTGTGGCGAAAACGGGGAGTACCCGTATTTCTTCCGCCATCGATTCAACGTAGCCTCTCCCGGTCTCGATCCAACCGCGTTGACGACCGCTGACATCCAGAACCCGTTGGTTGTCGACACCAAGGCCGAAAACGACGCCTGGTTTATCCAGGACACCTGGCAGGTGACCAGCAACCTGTCGCTCGCCCTCGGCGTGCGTTTCGGTTCACAGAAGCTCTTCAACTCGGACGGCGGGATTCAGGCCGACATCAGCGACAACATCGCGCCCCGTCTCGGTTTTGTTTGGGATCCGATGGGCAACGGCAAGTCGAAGGTCTTCGGCCACTGGGGCAAATTTTACGAGACCATCCCGATGGACATCGTGATCCGCTCCTTCGGTTTCGAAATCACCGCGTTCACTTATAACTTCTCAGACAACCCCAACGACGTCGCTGGTCTGCCTGCGGGTTCCAGACCGGCCAGTTCATCGATCCTCGGCAACGGATTCTCGCGTGTCGACCCGAATATCAAGGGCCAGCATCTGGAGGAGTACGTGCTCGGTTTCGAGTACGAGTTCGCCCCCGACTGGGCGGCCGGGATCAAGTACATCGATCGTTCGCTCAACCGGGTCATCGAGGACGCGTTGTCGGCCGACGGGGACTACTACATCGGCAACCCGGCCTATGGCAACATGACCGGCACCTACGACATCGGATTTGCCTACGGTTATAACGCCGACCTGTGCGGGACTCCCGAGACCTGCCCGAACTTCCACCCGATCCCGGTGCCGACCCGTGAGTTCACGGGTGTCGAGCTGACGTTGAAGAAGCGTTTCTCAGACAACTTCCAGTTCATTACTTCCTTCCTGTGGTCAGAACTCACCGGCAACTACGACGGCACCTTCCAGGCCTCGACCGGTCAGCTCGATCCGAACCTGAACTCGGCCTTCGATTATGCCGACTTCCAGGTCAACAACACCGGGAACCTGTCGAATGACATCCCCTTCCAGTTCAAGTTCGACGGGACCTACCGCTTCAACTTCGGCCTGTCGACCGGACTTTCCCTGTGGTACACCGACGGCACACCGATCACCGCCATGGGGTACTCCTTCGCCTATTCGAACTGGGAGTATTACCTGTCGGATCGCGGTGCATTCGGCAACTCGGACGCCTACTACGAAGCTAATCTCCACCTCGGCTACCCGATCAAGCTCGGCTCGAGCATGGAGCTCAACCTGCTTGTAGACTTTTTCAACCTGTTCAACCTGCAGGGGGAGACAAGCCGCAGCGTGCGCTACACCACGAGCGATTTCGAATACCCGGTGATCGACTGGTCGACCGGTGAAAATTTGCCGCCGATCGTCCCGGGTGACACCGCGCGGCCTCAGGAGAACCCGGCTTTCAACACCGCCAACGCCTGGCAGGACCCGTTCTCGGTCCGCCTCGGCGTTCGCCTGTCCTTCTAATCCGGCTTTCAGTGCCACAACCTGGGAGGGCCTTCGGGCCCTCCTCTTTTTGTGGCGGACGCGTGGACAGCCGAAATCTCCAAAAATCCGGTTTCTCGTACACGGCGAACGGGTTGCCGGATTTTTTTCGATTTCCCCACATTTTCCTCACATTGTTGCTCGGTCAACACTGGCACGAGTATTGCAAAATGACAAGCGTCAGTCCGCTGAGTTCCTGAAATGCTGAGCGACCACTTGGGAAAGGAGAGGAGGTCTCGGAAACTCAATAAGGTCGCGTGCGCGCCGAATGACGGCACGGAACTTCTCTGGCGGATGGGATTCAAAAAGGCACATAGGAGATAGAGGAGGAAAGGGTATGAAAGTTTCGGGAAAAATTCTTATTGCGTTTCTGGCATGCACGCTGGCGTCGGGCGCCCTGTTGGCCCAGACGACCCGTGGTGACATCCAGGGCCGCGTCGGCGACGAGGCGGGCACCGCCCTGCCCGGCGTGACCGTAGCCATCAGCTCGGACGCACTGATCGGGAAACAGGCCACCGTCACGGATGCACAGGGCACCTACAAGTTCCTCGTGCTGCCTCCGGGCGCCTACACGGTGACCTTCAGCCTGTCGGGTTACCAGACCCGCACGCAGGAAAACATCGGCGTCAAGATCGGTTCCACCACCCGCGTGGACTCGGTCATGACCTCGGCCTTCACCGACGAGGTCGTGGTGACCTCCGAGTCGCCGCTCGTCGACACCTCGAACACCACCATCGGTGTCGACCTGTCGTCGGACTTCTATAACGACCTGCCGACCGGCCGTAACTACACCTCGGTCGCCAAGGTGACCCCGGGCGCCCAGAGCGACGGTTCGGGCCAGACCTTCTACGGCTCGTCCGGCGCCGAAAACGCCTACTACATCGACGGCGCCAACACCACCGGCGTCGAGCTCGGCCAGCAGGGCACGACCCTTAACTTCGAGTTCATCGACGAGGTCCAGGTCAAGTCGGGTTCATACAACGCCGAGTACGGCCGCGCCACCGGTTCGGTGATCTCCGTGATCACCAAGTCCGGCGGGAACGAGTTCCACGGCGACGTCTTCGGCTACTACGACGCCGCGAGCCTGCAGGCGAGCCTCAAGAGCGCTCCGGCTGACGGTGCGGTCTCGGGCACCTTCCAGACCGTCGACTACACCCGCTACGACGTCGGTGTCGACCTCGGCGGCTACATCGTCAAGGACAAACTGTGGTTCTTCGCAGCCTATGACTTCGTCTCCAACGAGAACAACAACGAGGTCCTCAAATCGGCCCCGGTCGTAGGTGCACCTGCGGAAGGCGACGTGCTCGTGCAGACCACCGAGAGCGACCTGTGGGCGGCCAAGCTGACCTGGCGCATCGCGGCCAACCACTCGCTGTCGGGCTCGGGCTTCGGTGACCCGTCCACCCAGACCGGCCCGCTTCCCGGTATCGGATTGGCTGCGACGCCTCTCCATTACATAGGCGATATCGAAACCGGCGGCACCAACTACTCGTTCAACTACGACGGTATCTTCGGTCAGAACGTCGTCATCAGCGCGCGCGCCGCGCAGCACAACGAGCAGAGCAAGCAGACCGGCCCCGGCGCCGACGTGGTCGGTTTCATCGACCAGACCAACCCGCTCGGCGACGGCACCACCGTCTACGGGTGGAGCGCAAACTCCAACGCCAACGAACGGGTTGCCGGTTTCGGCTTCTTCCAGAACCAGGAGTTCTCGCGCGACCAGTACAACGTCGACCTCTCGTGGTTTGTCGGCAACCTCGCCGGCTCGCACGAGTTCAAGGGCGGCTACGAATATGAAGACATCGGCGTCAAGAACGACAACTGGAACGGCGGCGCCGGTCAACGGATCTACCGTTACAACTGCGTTCAATCAGCCACCCGCGACTGCCAGGGCAACGCCTACTACTTCAACCACCGGATCTATCTGAACTCGGCGGGTCTCGATGCGACCGAGTTGACCCCCGCCGACATCCAGGCGCCCCTGACCGTCGACACCAAGGCCACCAACGACGCCTGGTTCGTTCAGGACACCTGGCAGGTGACCAGCAATCTGTCGCTGGCGCTCGGTGTGCGTTTCAGCACGCAGCAGCTCTACAACGCCGACGGCGAAGTCTCGGCCGACATCAACGACAACGTCGAACCGCGTCTCGGTTTTGTCTGGGACCCGACCGGCAACGGTAAGTCGAAGCTGTTTGGACACTGGGGCAAGTTCTACGAGACCATCCCGATGGACATCGTGATCCGCTCCTTCGGCGGCGAAATCTCGGTCTTCAGCTACAACCTCTCGGACGACCCCAACAACGTTGCCAACGACCCGACGGTCCGCCCCTCGCGGATCCTGGGCGGCGGCTTCTCGGCTGTTGACCCCAACACCAAGGGCCAGAACCTCGAAGAGTACGTGCTCGGTTTCGAGTATGAGTTCGCCTCCGACTGGGCGGCCGGCATCAAGTACATCAACCGTCAACTCAACCGGGTCATCGAGGATGCGTTGTCGGCCGACGGTCACTACTACATCGGCAACCCGGCCTACGGCCAGATGACCGGCACCTACGACCTCGGTTATGCCTACGGCTACAACCCGTGCCCGACTCCCGAGGAATGCCCGAACTTCCACCCGATCCCGGTCCCGACCCGCGAGTTCTCGGGCATCGAGCTGACGTTGAAGAAGCGTTTCTCCAACAACTTCCAGTTCATCACCTCGTTCCTGTTCTCGGATATGACCGGCAACTACGACGGGACCTTCCAGGCCTCGACCGGTCAGCTCGATCCCAACCTGAACTCGGCCTTTGACTATGCCGACTTCCAGGTCAACAACACCGGACAGCTGTCGAACGACATTCCGTTCCAGTTCAAGTTCGACGGTATCTACCGTTTCAACTTCGGGCTCTCGACCGGTCTGTCGCTCTACTACACCGACGGCAAACCGGTCACCGCCATGGGTTACTCCAGCGCCTACAACAACTGGGAGTACTACCTGTCGGAACGCGGCGCCTTCGGCAACGCGGACGCCTACTACGAGGCGGACCTCCACCTCGGCTACCCGCTCAAGATCGGGTCGAACATGGAACTCAACTTCCTGGTCGACATCTTCAACCTGTTCAACATGCAGGGTGAGACGAGCCGCAGCCAGCGCTACACCACCACCGCTACCGAGTACCGGGTGTACGACTGGGACACCGGCGTGGCGTTACCGCCGATCCGCCCGGGCGACACCGACCGCCCGTCGGACAACCCGGCCTTCAACACCGCCAACGCCTGGCAGGACCCGACCACGGTCCGCCTCGGCGTGCGTCTGTCCTTCTAATCAGGCTTTCGAAGCCTTTACCGGGAGGGCCTTCGGGCCCTCCTTTTTTGATGTCCGGGTGGTCCGGCCACCAGTGCTAGAATGACCGCCATGTCGCGACGAAATCTCGTTGTTCTGTGCGCCATCGTCCTGGTTCTTGCAATCACGCTGTGGGCCACGGTGGCCTGGGTCCCCGCCGAAGGCGGATTGTGGGTGTGGACCGCTGAGACGGGCCGGTTGCGGGTGCCGGAACGTGGCCCTGCGATCGCTCCCAGATGGTCGGGCGAGAGGATCGAGTCCCACCGGTTGGCTGCAGAGGTCCCGGCCGCCACTGCGGATGGTGCCAAGGTCGAAGCCGTCGATCGAACTTGCGCCCCCGGTGGGTGTGTGGCAGCTCGTCGCGGCTGACACGCCCGGTGAGGGGCTGCGGCGGAGCGTTGCCGACACCGTGCGGCAGACGGTCGGCAGTCTGCCGTTGGCCTGTTTTGTCGAGGGCTCGAGCGTCCCGGGAGGGTGTCCGCCGGACCCCGCGGCCTTCTTGCGCCAGGCGCTGGCGATGTCGCTCGGCGTCCCCGAGGGGGCGGTCGCAGTGACCCTGGAGCCCGACCGCGCGGAGGTTCGTGCGGGTCTGCTCGGCGAGATCGCAGCCGGGCTTTCGCTGCCGCGCCACAAGGTGCTGGTCCTCGGTCTCGACGGTCTCGACTGGGACCTCGTCCTGCCGTGGGTCGAGGCCGGGCGACTGCCCCACCTGAAACGACTGATGGATCAGGGGACCTGGGGCACGATGACGACCCTGGTGCCGATGCTGTCGCCGCTGATCTGGACTTCGATGGTGACCGGGGTGTCAGCCGACGTCCACGGCGTGCTCGACTTCGTTGAAAAGGACCCCGAGACCGGGCAGATGGCGCCGATCACCGGCCGCAGCCGCAAGGTGCCGGCGGTCTGGAACGTCGCCTCCGCCCTCGGCCTCACCGTCGACGTGGTCGGGTGGTGGGCGACCTGGCCGGCCGAGCGGATCAACGGCACCATGGTCTCCGACCGCCTGTACTACACCCTGCAGCAGGGAATCCCCAAAGAGGTCTTTCACGAAGATCCTCCGGATCTCATCTTTCCGCCCCAGCGGACCGCAGAGTTCACCGCCTTGCGAGACCGTGCCGTGGCCGAGACCGACTGGCGCGCGGTGAGATTCCTGATGAATGTCCCCGAGGACGTCTTCGACCGCGCCGTCGCCCAAAACTTCGGCATGGAAGACCCGGTCGACGGCATGCGGCGGATCCTCAGTGCGACCCGCACCTACCTGGGGGCGGGTCTGGCCCTGGCTGCCGAAAAGCCGGATCTGATGATGGTCTACCTCGAGGGCACCGACACCATCGGCCACCTTCTGGCCCAGTACCTGCCCCCGCCGACCCTCGAGATCGACGATGCCACCGCCGCCGTCTACGCAGCCGCGGTGCCCGCCTACTTCGAGATCGTCGACCGCTGGATCGGCCGCTACATCGAGACCTGCCCGCTGGAGGAATATGCGGTCGTCCTGGTCTCGGACCACGGTTTCAAGTGGGGCCGGGAGAGGCCCCGCGGTCTTTCCGGGACCGCCGGTCCGACAGCGCCCCTGTGGCACGCCGACGATGCGGTCTTCGTAATCGCGGGCACCGGCGTTCAACGTCGTGGACGCGTCCAGGAGAAGCCCTCGGTGTACGACGTTGCTCCGACCCTGGCCACTCTCCTCGGGATGCCCGCGGACCCGTCCTGGCCGACCACGCTGCTCCCGGGTTCGCCGCCGGCGGACGCGGCGCCGGTGGAGTGGGCGCCGTTGGTGCCGCCGGCCTCCTACAGCCAGGGCGGCGGTGGGGCGGCGCCGGTCGACCCCGAGTTCATCGCCAAGCTCAAGGCCCTCGGCTATATCGGCGAGGACGGCACCAGTGCGGGTCAAACGGCGGGGGAACCGTCCGCGCCGACCGCCACACCGAAGACGAGCGCGCCGGTTGCGCCGACCCCGCAGCCGGCCTCCGTCACCCGCGGCCAGATCAACAACCTGGCGATCATCAAACTCAACGAGAAGAAGTACGAAGAGGCCGAGCGGCTGCTGCGGCAGGCCATCGCCATGAGCCCCGAATACGCGGCCCCGCATTTCAACTTGCGCCGGATGTACATGGAGACCCAACGGTGGGAGAAGGCCGACGAGCAGCTGTGGATCGCCGTCGGCAAGGGCCTGCGGGACCCGGAACGGACCATCGACCGCGCGGCTGCCGATTATGAAAGCCTCAGCCTGCCGGATCGCGCCGAAGCGCTGTTGACGCGCGCCATCGCGCGCTACCCGGAGCATGAGCCCTACTACGTCCATCTGATGGTGTTGCGGGTCCGCGACGATCGTTGCGCCGAGGCCATGCCGGTGGGCGCGGTGGCGTCCGATAAGTTCCCCAGCAGCGGTCCGGTCCACGCCTTCTACGGCCTCGCCGCGGCCTGCGTTGGTGATGCCGCGGTCGCGCGCAGGGAGCTCGAGTGGTCGCTCCAGATCAACCCCAACCAGCCGATGTTGCGCGAAGCGCTCGGTCAGCTGCCGCCGCCAGGCGGCGGCAGTTAGCTGTTAGCGGTTAGCCGTTAGCTCTTAGCTTTTGTTCAAGCTGAGTGAGGGATTAGTGATTTTCAGCGACGTTGATCGCGGCAGAACGCTGGTGGTCGGAGGGCGAGGCTTCTGGTGAGAGATTTCACGAAACTCAAGGTCTGGCAAAAGGCACATCATCTTGTCCTCGACATCTATCGCTCAACTCTAGAGTTTCCACCCGAAGAACGATTCGGCCTCGCGGCCCACCTGCGAAAAACCGCCACGTCCATCGGATCGAATATTGCTGAAGGCTGCGGCCGAGACAGTGAGGCGGAACTGGCGAGGTTCATGAGCATCGCCGCCGGCTCCGCCAGCGAAACCGAATACCAGGTGTTGCTCGCGCGAGACCTCGGGTATCTACCGCCTCGGGCTCACGAGGATCTTCAGAAAAAGATCAACGAGGTCAAGAAGATGCTCAACAGCTTTATCCAGAAGCTGTCCGAAGCTAAGCGCTAACAGCTAACAGCTAACAGCTTCTACTCCGGATTCACGGCGACGGCGATGGTCTGGTAGGAGTCCTGCCGGGTCAGGGGGTCGAGCACAGCGACTGCGATTTTGTAGCGGCCCGACTCCATGAGCAGGCTGGTGTCGATTCCCCACCTTTGTCTCTGGGCATCTTCGTAGTCCTTCGCCGGGACACTGATCTCGTGCTCCTGGCGGACCAGATCCGATTGTTTGCCGTTGCTGTCGCGGGCGGCCACGAAGAGCACGATCCGCCCGACGTAGTTCTCGCCCTCGGGGAGGAGGGCGATCTTGCGGATGGGAAACGAAATATGGGCCGGCAACAACCACCGCTTCTCGCTCGCTGCCGATGCCGTGCCGGCCTCGACCTCCACCTGCATCGGGTTGTCCTCGACCTCGAAGACCAGGCTCGAGACCACCGTGTCCTGGACCTGGGTTTCGAGAGACTTCTCGACCAGCCGCGAGCGGTAGCGCAGTTCGTAGTCCTTGAACGCCGGGTCATCGCGGAGCTTGACCTTGACCTTGTGGACCTTGTCCCTGCCGCTGGCCTGCAATGGGTAGCCGATGGAGTAGTAGGTGAACATGTCCTGGGTGACCAGATTCAGCTTTGGTGCGACATCGTTGGTGTTGATGATGGCGATACCGCCGGTCTCGTCGGCCAGGAAGCGCAGGCTGTCGGTCAGGTTGTGACGCCCCACCGAGGCCGAGAGCGGGTCCTGGGCGCTCGCGAACTCGGCGCTGCCCATACCCCCCATGGTCAAACCCGCCGCGTCGATCGAGTAGAAGGCCACGTCCTGCGCGTTGGCGGTTGCGGCCAGACCGGCGAACGCCCTCGTCTGGTCGAACTCGTACATCCTGGTCAGGATGCTGGAGCTCTGGGTGACCCTGTTGAGTTCGTAGAACAGATCCATCCCGGGGACCATCGGCAGACCGTTGGAGACGTAGATGATGCCCTTCTTCCCGGGCAGGCCCGACAGGCTGGTGATGGTCTGGCGCAGGGCGTCCATGGTGAACTTGAGATCGTTGACGCCCTCCCTGGCGTAGTTGTCGATCAGTTGATAGGCCTCGTTCCACTCACCACCGAGGTCGGAACCACTGGAGCTGCCGGAACTGCTGTTCCGCTGTTCGTTCTCGATCGACTTGATGCGGTCGATGATGTCCTTGCGGGTGCTCTCGTTTTCGGTGCGCCCGCCGGTGTAGCGGCGGACGGCGCGCAGGGCGTCCATGACCTTGTTCGGATCCGAGGTGAAGGGCTGCAGCACTTCGAAAAAGCGCTGGTAGGCAACGACCATCATCTGGGCCGGGGGGTGCAGACTGGTGCGCACGAACTCCCGTGTCTGGGAGAGCACCCGGTTGCGGTCGAGGGGGTCGAGGTTCTGGTTGTCGATGTAGAGCACCAGGTGGACCGGGATCGGCCCCGCCTCGTCGGTGGGGGCCGGTGTCGGGGTGGCGAGGGTGAACGTGTCGTCCGCCTCAGTCGCCAACTGGGTGCGGATGATCTCGGCCGTGTAGAGCTTGAAGTTGGTGATCTGTTTGGCCTCGCCGTCCTGAAAGACCTCGAAATCGTCCGCCGTCAGGTCCGTGATGGCGATGCCCTTTTTGTCGGTCACATAGACCACCAGGTTGGCGATCGTGAGTTCGTACTCGTCGACAAAGGTGAGACCGCCGACGGGGCGGATCTCGTTCTCCACCTGCGGTTCTTCTTCGTCGGTGCCGGCCGATATCGGCAGAGCCAGCAGCACGATCAGCAGCCACGCCAAGGGACGCAGTTTTTCCACGCGCACCTCCGTGGCGAGTCTAGCAGAGCCTCCTCCGACCCCGTGGGTTGGGCTCCGAGAGGTGGCATCCCGACGTGATCGTCCCGATTCTCTGATCGGTGCTGCCCGTGAGTGCCCCCTCAAACGATGGTTGGGCCCGATACTCGTACTCACAACAAATGAACCGGGATCCCAACATCGTTTGAGACGGCACGTCCGGTGAACGCGGGTCGCATCCAGCATCCAGCATCCAGCCTCCAGGCAACCCCCACCCTTGGAATCCGTATCCCGGTGGATGGCACCCTTGTCGCCGCGGTATGATCGATGGCCGTGACCGGGAAGAACGAGAAGTTGTCGGACGAGAATCTGGTCGAGCTCGCCCTCGATGGCGATGAGGATGCCTACGGCGCGCTCGTGCGCCGTTATCAGCGGCGCCTGACGGCGTTTCTCGGGCAGCTGGTCGGCGACATCGAGCTCGCGCGCGAGCTTTCGCAGGAGGCGTTCATCCGCGCCTGGTCCGCCCTTGCGAGATTCGATCCTCGTTACCGCTTTTCGACCTGGCTGTTCAGGATCGCCCACAATCTCGGTATCGACCACCTCCGGCGGCGGCGACTGCAGACCGTGGGTCTGTACCGGACGGACTCGGACGGAGACGAGGTCGAGGTGGTGGTTGCCGCCCTCGACAAGGACCCCCTCGGTCACCTCGAAAACCGGGTCCTGGCTGAGGAACTGCACCAGGTCATCGACGAACTGCGGCCCGAGTATCGTGAGTTGGTTCTGTTGCGTCATTTCGGCGGGCTCAGCTATCAGGAAATCGCGGAGTTCAAGGACATGCCCCTGGGCACGGTGAAAAACAAACTTTTTCGAGCCCACTCCGTATTACGTAAAGCGTTGGCCGCTTTCATATAGGAGCGGCGGGATGATCGCAGAGGAGGCGCACGTGGCGAGCGAATGTCAGGCAATCCAGGAGGCCCTCTCCGAATACCGCGGTGAGGTTGTCCGTCTCGGTGCCGCCGAGCGGCAGCACGTCGACGTCTGCCCGGGATGTTCGGAGGTTGCCGCCGCCGAACGAGCTCTCGGTCTCATCTTCCGCGAGGCCGTCCCGCCGGCCGACCCCTCGGTGGTCGCTGGAGTGATGTCCGCTCTGCGCCCGGTCCGGATCCGGCGACGCGTGGTGGCATTCATCCCGGTCGCGGCATCGTTGCTGCTCGTCGGCGCCGGCGCGTTGCTGCTTGGCGGTGTTCCGGGAACCGGGATCGTTTCCCTGCTGCCGGGTTGGTCGACGCAGGGTTGGTCCGCCGTGCTGGGCGGGGTTTCCGACTGGTACAGCGCGACCTCGACCGGGGTCGCGGCGGCAACTGCAGCGATGGACCCGGCCTTCCTCGCGGCAGCCGGGCTGATCGGGCTCCTCGGCCTTGCGGGCGTGGTTGCCACCGCCCGGCGATGGCGTAAGATCTCGCCATGGCGAAAAATCGACTGATTTTCCTCACAACGCTCGTCATCTGCTGGTCCTTGGGCAACGCTCCGGTTGAGGCCGCGCCCAGCCTGACCGCGGTTCTGGCCGACCTCGTGGTGGATGGTCCCGTCGATGGCGACGTGGTCGTGTTTGCCGCCGATCTGGTTCTCGGCGAGAACGCGCGGGTGACCGGGGACGCAGTGGCCGTGGGTGGGAGCATCCGACTCGAGGCCGGCGCCGAGGTCGGCCGCCACGTGCTGGCGGTGTTGGGCACCACCGAAGTGGCGGCGGGCGCCACGGTGGATGGGAGGGTGCTCTCCTTTGCATCACTGGGGAGTCTTGCAGAACATCAGGGTGCGGGGCCTTCCTCTCCCCGGGTCAGTGTCGCCGTGCGGCTCCTTGGCTCGGGGGGGTGGCTGCTGGTCACGACCGGTCTCGCCTTCCTTTTTCCGATTCGGTTGCGCTATGGAGCGTGGGCCCTGCCGCCCCTGAGCTACAAGGTGCCGGCGCTGGGGGCTCTCGTCGCTCTCACCGTCACGGCATCGTTGGTGGCGGCCCTCGGACTCGGACCGGCCCTCGGGGTGCCCCTGATCGCGGGTTTGATGGTGGTCTTCTTCGCCGGCAAGGCGGCGGGTCTCACCGTTCTCAGCTGTGCGGCGGGAGCTTGGGTGTTGCGGCGGTGGCTGCACCATCCCCTGCCCATCACCCTCGAGGTCTTTGTCGGGATGCTGGTGCTGCTGGCCCTCCGGTTTCTTCCATTTGCCGGCGAGACTTTGTGGTCCCTGCTGTCGATCATGGCATTGGGGGCGAGCATCGCGGTGATCGGTGTCGGGCCGGGCGAGGCCGCCGTCGATCCCGCACGACCCTGAGTCGGGCGCGGATCAGCCTTCCCCGCCGGCCCGGGGGCGTGGGAGACGATTCTTGCCTTGAAATGCTATACTTCGCGTTCCCTTCGGGGAGAGGTGCGCGTGTGAAGATCGATATCTCATCTCTCGAGCAGGGACCGCTGCAGTTTGACGAGCGGTTCACGGTGGAGCCCGAGCGGCTCGATAGTGAAGTTGTGACCGCGCCGGTGGAGGTCCAGCTCGAGGGCGAGGTGCGGGCCGACGGCGAGGCGGTCACGGTCTTCGGCCGATTTCGGGCTGAGGGAACGGTCGCCTGTTCGCGATGTCTCGATGACGTGCAGTGGAAAGTCGACGAGCCCTATAGCGTGGAGTACCGGTGGCCCGCGAACACGCCCGGTGATGACGAGATCGGTCTCGAGGAAGAGGATCTCGACGTCTCGTTTCTCGAGGGAAACGAGGTCGACCTCCTGGAGTTGGCGGCGGAGCAGATTCTACTGACCCTGCCGATGCGAATTCTGTGTGATGACGACTGTGCCGGGCTGTGTCCGACCTGCGGCGCGAACCGCAATCGGGCCACGCCCTGTGAGTGCCCACCCGAGGTTGATCCGAGGTGGCAGGCCCTGGCGGACCTGAAAAGCCCGCTTTCCGAAAGCTGATGAACCGAACTCGATTGGAGTCTGAAGATGCCGAATCCGAAACACAAGATCTCGAGAACGCGCCGCGACAAGCGGCGTTCGCACGACGCGCTCAGCACCCCGGGCAAGAGTCTTTGTACGTCGTGCTTCGAGCCCAAGCCGCCTCACCAGGTGTGTCCACATTGCGGAAGCTACAAGGGCCGTGAGGTGATTCGGGTCGAAGAGCTCGACTGACGACCGGGGCCTGTGGCTCATCGTTCAGACCGCACGGGCCGACGAGTGCCGGCAACCCGGTGTTCCGCCGGGATCGCGCACGGCGGCGGGTGTCGACCGAAGCGTCGCGATGAAGACGCGGTGAGAAATGCAGGTTAAGGGCCCGATCGCCGTCGATGCCATGGGGGGCGACGGAGCGCCGCAGACGATCGTTCGCGGCACTCTCGAGGCGGTCTCCGACCTCGGGATTCCGGTCCTGCTCGCCGGGCCCCTGAAGAGGCTGCGGCGCGAATTGGGGCGTTTCCGGATGCTGCCGTCAGGGCTCGAGCTCGTCGATGCTCCGGATGTGGTGGGCATGCAGGACCCGCCGGTCAGCGTGCTCCGGGCCAAGAAGCGGTCGTCGCTCAACATCTGCGCCGAGCTCGTCCACGACGGCACCGCCACAGCGATGGTCACCGCCGGCAACACCGGTGCGGCGTGGGTGGCGGCGAAGGCGGCGCTGGGAATGATCGAAGGCGTCGACCGCCCCGCCCTGGCCGCCGTGGTTCCCAAGAGCGTGGGCCAGACCCTGATTCTCGATGTCGGCGCCAACGTCGAGTGCAAGCCCCACCAACTCGTCCAGTTTGCGGTCATGGGTTCGCTCTACGCCACCGGGGTCCTCGGCGTCAAGAAACCCCGGGTGGGTCTGATGTCGGTGGGCGAGGAGGAGACCAAGGGCGGGCCGAGGGCGCGACTGCGCAACCACGTTCTCAAGGCGGCCGGAATCCGCTTTATCGGCAACGTGGAAGGCGGTGATGTCTTCAACGACAAGGTGGACGTGATCGTCTGCGACGGTTTCACCGGGAATGTGATTCTCAAGGTGGCCGAGGGTTTCGGCGAAATGGTCGTCAGCATGCTCATGGACGAGGCGAGACAGTCTCCGATGTACGGAGCCGGCCTCCTGATGGCCAAAGGCGCCTTCCGGAATCTCCGCAAAAAGGTCGACTACTCGGAATACGGCGGCGCGCCGCTGCTCGGGGTCAACGGTGCGTGCCTGGTCTGCCACGGGAGATCCAGCGCCAAGGCGATTCGCAACGCGATCCGGTTCGCCGAGTCCTATGCGGCGAGTGGAGTGATCGCGACCATCGGCGACACGATTCCTGATGTCCCGGCGACTTCACCCGAGGAAAGGGACTGAGATGAAGAGAGTTGCCGCGTTGTTCCCGGGTCAGGGGAGCCAGGCCGTTGGCATGGGCCGCGATCTCGCGGCGAGGTGGACTTCGGCCGCCGCCGTCTTCGAAGCCGTGGATCGCGGGCTCGAAAGCCCGCTCTCCGAACTCTGTTGGAATGGGCCGGAAGAAGACCTCCGACTGACGGAGAACACGCAACCGGCACTGCTCGCTCACTCGATCGCCGCATGGTCGGTCCTGTCCGGCGCCGGTCTCAGAATCGCCGCGGTGGCAGGTCACAGCCTCGGAGAATATTCGGCGGTGGTCGCTGCCGGAGGTCTCGGCGCCGACGACGCGGCCCGCACGGTCAGGCTTCGCGGGCGGCTGATGCAGGCGGCGGTCCCGGTCGGTGAAGGCGCGATGGCCGCGGTCATCGGACTTGACGACGACCAGGTGGAGGCGGCCTGTCGGGCGGAAGAGGTGGCGAGCGGAGGAACCGTGGCCGCCGTCAATTTCAACTCGCCGGGCCAGGTGGTGATCGCCGGCGGTTCGGCCGCCGTTGCAGGCGCCGGCGAGCGCTGCAAGGAACTCGGTGCGCGACGGGTGCTCCCGCTGCCGGTGTCGGCGCCGTTTCATTCGCCGCTGATGGCCCCGGCCCGTGAAGGCCTGGAGCCGACTCTCCGCGAGCTCGACTTCCGGCCGCTCGACGTCCCGTTGTACCGCAACGTCGACGCAGCGCCGGTGACGGCCCCTGATGATGTCCGCGACGGCCTGATACGACAGGTTGATGCGCCGGTCCTGTGGTCCGAGATCGTTCGCCGGATGCTCGCCGAAGGGCATGACACCTTTGTCGAGGTCGGGACCGGCAACGTCCTGTGCGGTCTGGTTCGGCGGATCGACAAGAATGCCGTGTGCTATCCGGCGGGGACCGTGGAAACGGTGGAAAAGGTACTGGCGGAATTGACCTGAGAGCGGACCGCGAGACGGAGGGTGAGATGGCAGAGTTCGACGGACAGATTGCAGTGATCACCGGCGGGGCGCGCGGCATCGGTGCCGAGATCGCGCGGCGGTTCGCCCGCGGCGGCGCGACGGCGGTGTGCGTCGATGTCCTCGACACTCGGGAGATCGTGGCCGAGATCACCGCTTCCGGCGGCGCGGCCGAGGGCCACCACCTCGACGTCACCGACGCCGCACAGGCAGCCGAGTGCCTCAAGGCGATCCACGATCACCACGGACGGATCGACATCCTCGTCAACAACGCCGGGATCACCCGCGACCAGTTGCTGGTGCGGATGAAACCCGAGGACTGGGACCTGGTCCTCGGCATCAACCTCGACGGCGTGTTCAAGGTGACGCAGCCGGTGGCCAAGATGATGATGAAGGCGAGGACCGGGCGCATCGTCAACGTGGCCTCGGTGGTGGGTCTCATGGGCAATGCCGGGCAGGCCAATTACGCCGCCTCCAAGGCCGGGCTGATCGGTTTCACCAAGAGCCTCGCCCGCGAGCTCGGACCGCGCAACATCACGGTCAACGCGGTCGCGCCGGGCTACATCACGACACCGATGACCGACAAGCTCAGCGAGGAACAACGGGATGCACTGCTCAAGAACGTCGCCATTCCGCGTCTCGGCACCCCGGGGGATGTCGCGGAAGCGGTGGCGTTCCTGGCCGGCCCCGGGGCCTCCTACATCACCGGCGTCGTGCTCAACATCTCGGGTGGGCTCTACATTTAGTTTTAAGTTTTGAGTTTTTAGTTTTGAATTCGGAATCTCAGGCAGCCCCCCCGGATCAGGACAGAGGCGGCGGTCCTTGTGAGGATTTTTCGGGTGGTATGATCGGCGCTGTGACGACGTCGCAGAACCCCCGCAGCACCTCACCGGCCGGACGAGTGGTCGGTCGAGCCCTGGTCTCCGGTGTTCTTGCGGCGGTGGTCGCGTGCGCGCCCGGGGCGAAGGAGGCGGACCTCCCCGGTGACGTGTTGATCGTGACCCTGGACACCGCCCGCGCCGACCGTTTCTCTTATGCGGGTCCGTCACCGGTGACAACGGCGGCGACTGACGCAGTGGCGGCCGAGGGCGTGGCTTTTCTCACGGCGGTGGCCCCCTCGCCCATCACCCTGGTTTCCCACTCGTCGCTCTTCACCGGGCAGGACCCCTTCGTACACGGCGTCCGTAACAATGGTGATTTCGCACTGGCCCCCGAGGCCATCACTCTGGCCGAACTCTTCGCCGGGGAGGGTTGGGCCACAGCTGCTTTTTTGGGCGCGGCGGTGCTCGACCGCCGCTACGGTCTCGATCAGGGATTTCTCACCTATGACGACACGATGACTGGCATCGACGCCTCCGGAATGGCCGCGTATGCCAGACGGCCGGGGAATGAGGTGGTCGACGAAGCGTTGAGGTGGCTCGGTTCTGAAAACGCCGGTCGGACCTTTGTCTGGGTCCACCTCTACGACCCCCACGCCCCGTACGAGCCCCCCGAACCAGAACGAAGCCGCTATCCGGACAGCCCATACGATGGCGCCATAGCCTTTACCGACCGGATGGTCGGCAGACTCCTCGACGGTTATCGCCGGTTCGGACGGTACGACGATGCGCTGGTGGTCATCGTGGCCGATCACGGCGAGAGTCTGGACGAACATTCCGAGAGAGCCCACGGCGTCTTTGTCTACGATGCGACGGTCAGGATTCCCCTCGTCATGCGCGGCCCCGGCATCGCGCCCGGGGCCCGGGTCACCTCGCAGGTTGGCTTGATCGACGTCATGCCGACCGTGCTCGCCCTGGCGGGGATGGAGGTCCCCGCGCGGGTCGGCGGGCGTGATCTCGAGCCGATTCTGAGGGGTGGTGCGGCAGGCGGTGACGACCGGATGATGTACGTCGAGAGCCTGCTCCCCGAGCTCAGCTTTGGCTGGAGTCCGTTGCAGGGGCTGCGGACCCAGCGCTGGAAGTTCATCCGGGGCGCCGCCGCGGAGTTGTACGATCTCGAGGCGGATCCTGCCGAGCTCGACGATGTGGCGTCCGAACGGGCCGAGGTGGTGGCTCAGATGTCGCGGGACCTCGCTCGAATCGTCGAACACGACGGATCTCCGACCGCCACGGCGCTCGAGGTCGACGAAGCCCAGCGCAGCCGCCTCGCGGCCCTCGGCTATGTCACCTCGGTGGACCGGACCGTGAGTCCAGGCGAAGGCGGCGACCTGCCGGATCCCCGGGAACGGATCGTCAGCCTGAATCGAATGTACGCCGCCATGACCCAGTTTGCTGCCGGGGACGAGGCAGAGGCGATCGCCGAAATGGATGGCCTCCTCGCCGACGAACCCGCCAACCACAGCGCAGTGGCGATGCTCGGCAACCTCCGGTTCCGGACCGGCGACTATGCCGGGGCGGCGGACGCCTACAGTCACGCGGCGCGCCTCGTAGTGCAGCATGCTCATTACAGCGAGCTCGAAGCCGTGTCCCTGGAGCGTCTGGGGAGGCTTGAGGACGCACTGAGGGCCTGTGAGAGGGCGCTCGCCGTGGAGCCTGATCGCACCAGCACGAGAGACATCCGGTGGCGGCTGTTGGGTCGGATGGGGCAGAGACAGACCCTCATTCAGGAGACCGAACGGGCTGTTTCAAAGGACCCAGCGGACGGGATCGCGCGGGTTCTCCTCGAGCAGGCCAGACACGGCCCGGAACCTTCTGCGGTCCTCGTTCAGGCGCTGGACGAAGCGCTCGCCGACCTTCCCGGGAACCTGGCAGTGACCGCCGCGTTGGCGGACGCACTTGCCGGCATGGGTGACGAAGACCGCGCCTCTGCGGCTCTACCGTCAGGTTCTCGAAAAGCGCCCTGACAATCTCAATGCGGTATTGATCGTCGGCCCGCGCGTCCTCGCCGAGGGGACGATCGAAGAGGCTCGGACGATCATCGAGGCGGGTCTGCGGTACAACCCCGATAATGCGGCGATGCAGGTCCTGGTCGCCAGGTTGAGGATGGCGACCGGAGATTTCGAGTCGGCTCGGGAGGCCCTGGTGAAGGCCTACCGGCGGGCGCCGGGGTGGGCTGAGACCTGGCTCGCGGCGGGCGAGCTCGGAATCCTGGAAGGGCTGCCGGAGCAGTCGGCGGCAAACCTCGACCGCGCCGCGGATGCGGCCGGTGACGACCCTGATCTGTGGCGGCGATTGGCGGACGCCAACCGGCGTCTGGGCCGCGAGGACCAGGCCAGCGCGGCCGCGGAGCGCGCGCGACAGGGCGGGTGACGGCCCGGGTGCGATCGAATTCGCATGACCGGCGTGCGGTCAGCGCGGCGCTATTCGGGTACACTGTGGCTGGAGACAGCCGATGCCTGGTCGAATGAACGTTGCCGATCTCATGTCCACCGATCTGGTGACTCTGACCGAGGACGAGACCCTGGCCCACGCCCAACAGTGTATGGCGCGAGGCCGAATCCGCCACCTCCCCGTGGTGCGAGACGGGAAGTTGACGGGCCTCATCACCCACCGTGATCTGTTGGCGGCGTCGTTCTCCATCTTTGCCGAGGTCGAACGCAACGAACAGCGACGGATCTTCGACACCGTCCGGGTCGTCGAAGCCATGCACCGCGATGTGGTCACGGTGTCGCCGGGTCTCGGAGTCGCCCAGGCCGCGAGTATCCTGCTGGAAAACAAGTACGGGTGCCTGCCGGTGGTGGATGAGAAGGGAGTATTGGTCGGGATCGTGACCGAAGCCGACTTCCTGCGGCTCACCGTGCGTCTGTTGAAATGAGCGTTCTCGACTGGGTCCTCATCATCCTCTGGATCGGCCTCACCCTCGGTGGCTTCTGGAAGGGCGCGGTGCGCCTCATCTTTGGCGGCGGCGGGCTCTTGGTCGGTGTGTGGCTGGCGATCATCGCGGGTGCTGACGCCCAGTCCGCTCTCGAAGGGGTGATCGGCGCCGGGTGGGTGGCCGCCGTTCTCGGCCGGTTGCTCCTCGTCGTGTTGTGTACCGGGCTGAGCCTGCTCGCGGGGTGGGGCATCGAACACACGCTGACCTCGCTGCAGCTGGGTTGGGTGAACCGGATCTTCGGCGCCGCCCTGGCCGGGGGAATTGCCGCCGCCTTTCTCGGCATGGTGGTGGTGGTCGCCATCCAGTTCTCGCCGGAACTCGCGGACCTGTGCCGGGAGTCGGTGGTGGCGCAGTATCTGTTGTGGTTGTCAGAGAGGCTGCTCGGCGCCGTTGAGTCGCTCAGTACCTGATCTCACTGCTGTCCAAGTCTCGTACGGAGACCTGGCTGATCCAGGGTGCAGGATACAGCCCTGAAGGTGGGCCAAGGCCCACCCTACGAACCCGCTTCCCACCAGGGCCCGAAGTAGGGTGGGCCTCGGCCCACCTTCAGATCCGCAGGGGTTGGGTGGAGCCCGAAACTGAACTCGAGCCGTCCTCTTCAGGCGACGACCGTCTCGACCTCGATCGGGCGGTACAGCGTGTCCCGGAGCACGGGTACGCGGCCCGCTTCCAGGATCAGGTCCTCGAGCCGTTGCCGCGCCAACCCGGTCCCGGCGGTGCCGCCGGCGGCATGGGTGATGCGTTCGTCGACGATGGTGCCGTCAAGGTCGTTGGCGCCGAATTGAAGCGCCACCTGGGCGACCTTTTCACCGAGCATGATCCAGTACGCCTTGAGGTGCGGGACGTTGTCCAGCACCAACCGCGAGACCGCGATGGTCTGCAGGTCGAGACGGCCGCCGGTGGGCGGCAGGTGGTCGAGGCTGGTGTTCTCGGGGTGGAAGGCGAGCGGGATCAGACATTGGAACCCGCCGGTCTCGTCCTGCAGTTCGCGCAACTGGAGGAGGTGATCGACGCGTTCGGCGGCGGTCTCGACGTGGCCGTAGAGCATGGTGCAGTTCGAGCGGATGCCCGCCTGATGAACCGTCCGAGCGATGTCGAGCCAGCGTCCGCCATCGGTCTTGTGGTCGCAGATCTGCTCGCGGACTCTCGGCGCGAAGATCTCGGCGCCGCCACCGGGGCAGGAGTCGAGTCCGGCATCGCGAAGCCGAACGATCGTGTCTTCGAGGCTGAGGCGGGAGGCCTTGGCCAGAAAATCGAGCTCGACCATGGTGAGCGCTTTGAGGTGGACCCAGGGGAAGCGCTGCTTGAGAGCGCGAAAGAGCTCCTCGTAATAGTCGACCAGAAGCTTCGGGTGCAACCCGCCGACGATGTGCAGCTCCGACACCGACTCGTCGACATCGCGGGCGGCGATCTCGACCGCCTGCTCGACCGTGTAGGTCCACCCGTCCTCCCGCTCCCGCCACGGGACGTAGAAGGCGCACAACTTGCAGGAGGCCACGCACACATTGGTGGGGTTGAGATGGCGGTTGATGTTGTAGTAGGTGCGGTCGCCGTGCAGGCGCTCTCTGATTAGATTGGCCAGACGCCCGACCCCGAGCAGATCGTGGGTGGTGGCCAGCAGCAGCCCCTCGTCGCGGTCCAGCCGCTTCCCTGCGATCACTTTCTCCGCGACCGGCGCGAGGGCAGGATCGATGAGGCGGAAGTCTTCGGCGGCACGTATCACAGAGTCATTATCCTTGCGACCAAGTCTCTTTTCAACTCGACCCCGTTTTTTTCTTGAAGTCTCGATCTACTTGAGCTGCAGCGAGGACAGGAACTCTTCGTTGGTGGGGAACTCGCGGACCTTCTGCAGCAGGAGCTCCATCGAGGCCTCCGGCGACAGCGTCGAAAGCGCCCTTCGCATCAGGTAGAGCTTCTCCACCTGCTCCTTCGGGTAGAGCTTCTCCTCCTTGCGGGTCCCGGACTGCGGGATGTTGATGCACGGGAAGATCCTCTTTTCGAAGAGCCGGCGATCGAGCACCAGTTCCATGTTCCCGGTGCCCTTGAATTCCTGGAAGATCACCTCGTCCATGCGTGAGCCGGTATCGATGAGGCAGGTGGCGACCACGGTCAGGCTGCCGCCGTGCTCGACCTTGCGCGCCGAACCGAAAAAGCGGCGTGGCTTTTCCATCGTGCGGGCGTCGATACCACCCGAAAGGATCCGTCCCGAGCCCTTCTGGAGGTTGTTGAAGGCGCGCGACATCCGGGTCAGAGAGTCCATGAAGACCACCACGTCCTCGCCCATCTCGACCAACCGGCGGGCCCGTTCGAAGACCATCTCGGAGACCTGAATGTGCGACTCGAGGGACTGGTCGGTCGAGGAGGCGTAGACCTCGCCCCGCACCACGTTGCGTCGCCAATCGGTGACCTCTTCGGGCCGTTCGTCCACCAACAAGACGAAGATCCTGGTGTTGGGGTGGTTGATGGCGATGCCATGCGCCATCTGCTGCAGGAGCGTGGTCTTGCCGGCCTTGGGAGGGGAGACGATGAGACAGCGTTGGCCCTTGCCGAGGGGTGCAACCAGTTGGGCGACCCGGGGCTCGACGATTTCGGGTTCGGTTTCGAGCTCGAATCGTTCCATCGGATCGATGCTGGTGAGTTCGGTAAAGGGTATCGCCTTGCTGCGATAGACCTCGGGTTCCATGCCCTCGATGGTCTCGATCTCGGACATCCGGGGGCGATCGCCCGAGACCGCCTGTCCGGTGAGCAAGAGACCGCTTTCCAGGTGGAGGGGATTCAAGAGCTCTGCGGGAACCGTCGGGTCATTCCGGTCGGCGACGAAATTGCGTTCCGGCGAAACCAGCAGCGGGCCTCCGTTGTCCCGCACCCAGAGGTAGCCCTCCACCTGGATCGGCGGACCCTGTGGCTTTTTGCGGCGGCGGGGGCGCCTCCGGCGGCGGCGGGCCTGGCCGTCGTTGTTGTACTGGTGCTGCTGATCTTTTTCGCTCATATTTTCCCTCATGGTGCAGGATGGCCGTATGTTCACCATCTGACGAAAAGCAGGTGTCCCTCGGGCACACTCGAGTCTTCGGTCTCTTCAGGCGAACCGGATGATCGACACGGTCTTCGAGCTTCGCTCAATCATCCGGAACAGTGCGGCCCGGGCGCCGTCGCCGCGATCACGGGCGGGCGTCATCCACGAACCACCGCCTCCAGCCTACCCGGAAAAGCGTGGATTGGCAACATTCTCCGCCGCATATTGAGTGCCTTTGCCTTGCTGCGGGCGGAACATCACGGCTCCGCATAGTTCACCTTGCACCCTCAACCGTCCCACATGCGCTCGTAACTCTGCAAGCGGTGGTCGACGAAGATCATGGCTTCCTCGACGGTCGGACGCGGGCGAAGCAGGATCTGCCGGTCCGGTGTTTCCTCCTGGACGTAGACGGCTCCTTCGAGGTCGAGCACACGCAGCATGCCCGCGACACCGGTGTTTTCCTCGCGGATGATCGCGGCCGACTCGCGAATGGCGGCCCATTCAACGGCTGCCAGGTGCCACGGCGACGGGCCTTCGAGGTGTCCCAACAGGGTCCGGTCGTTCACGTCTCGCCCGCTCCCGGTCGCAGTCAATTGGCGGAGATGGTGAGGGACATGCCCGAGAGCTTCTGCTCCGTGATCTCGAGGGCCATGCTCGCCACCTTCTTGTTGACCTTGTTGATCGTGACGACCTTGTCGCCCTTCTGCTTCACTTTGTAATCGGTGCCGGCTGCGATGGAGAGCTCCTTCCAGAGGTCTTCCGAGAGCTGTTTGAGCTTCATCTTGGCGATCACGTTGATGGTGAACGTGACCGGTTCCCCGTGCAGCGTCTTGAAGACCATGGTGAAGGTGCCGTTGGTCTGGGGTTTGCCGTTGACGGTGATCTTCCAGCCGTCGCGAAACACGGTCGGAATCACAGCGGTGCGGGGTTCCTCGGCACCGGCCCAGACCGGCAAAGCCGGTGCGACCGTGCAGAGAAAGAGCGCGAGGCCTGCGATTGTGACGACGGCCTTTCCTGCACCAGAAGAGCGACACATGTTGCCTCCCGAAACGACGAACGCGGCGTGAGTATACCGCGCACCCGACGACCGGTGTTTCAGCGGCCGGCCGGAGGCCGAGAAGGACGGCCCGGCCGGCCGGCCCGGCGACCGCCGATGTCAGAAAAGAAGACAGTAAAAGAGCTTCGTTCTCATTTGCTTGATGGATGATATGATCAACCGGCGAATTTTGATGTAGAGGTTATCGGAGGCAGTTCGTGAATCACCGACCGCTGCATTTTCACTCGATGATGGTGCATGGGGTGGTGGCTTTTGCGCCGCTGGCCGCCCTCGCCCTGGTCCTCGCGTCCAGAGAGTCGACCATCGGTCCGGCCGGGCCTGAGGTGTGGGGCCTGCTGCTTCGGGGATCGTTGCTGGCGATGCTGGTGCTCGCGATTCCGTCGACGATTTCAGGCATCACCGAACGCAATCACATGTACGCCGGGTGGCCGCCGAGCCATCGGGCGAAGCTGGTGCTCTCGGTGGCGCTCATCGTGTTGGTGGCGGGCGAACTGGTGGTGGTGTATGGGGCGGTTGAGGTGCCGGGCGTCCTCTCGTTGTTCGGTCTCGCGGTCGTCCTCGGCAATTGTCTGGTCGTGTTCGGCCTCTCGTTCTTCGGTTTGAAGATCACCCTCGGTCGCCAGGCGTTCGGCAAGACGTCGTACCTCCCCGACATGGACTGGGAGCCTGCGATCGACATCCTCGCCTGTGTGGCCGATTACTCGGGAGATCCGCCCAAGCTGATCGACGTCCGGGAGGAGCACAACTGATGATGGACTTCAGCCTCAGTCACGAACAGCAGGAGCAGGTGGAAAAGGCGCGTGCCTTCACCAAGGAATGGATCTCTCCTAAGGCGGTCGAATACGACCGCACCGGCGAGTTCCCGCGCGACATCTGTCGCGAGGCGTTCAAACAGGGTTTGATGAACCCCCACGTGCCGGCCGAGTACGGGGGCACGCCGCACACGGTCCTGGACCACTGTCTGGTTCTCGAAGAACTCGCGACCGGTTGCTCGGGGATCGCCACCGCCATCGATGCCAACGGTCTGTCGCAATACCCTGTGATCCTGGCCGGGACCGATGATCAGAAGCGGCGTTTCCTCGCCCCCATGACCGAGACGCTGAAGTTTTCGGCTTATGCAGTGACCGAGCCCGAGGCCGGTTCGGATGTCTCGCGGGTCAAGACCACCGCGACAAAGGTCGGCAACGACTACGCGCTCAACGGAATCAAGTGGTGGATCACCAACGGATCGGTGGCGGACTGGTACTTCGTTCTTGCACGTGCTGACGAGAAACCGACCGCCTTTATCGTCCCGGCCGACTCGCCGGGGATCATCCGCGGGCCCAAGGAGATCAACCTCGGACAGCACGCCTCCAACACCGTGAGGGTCACCTTCGAGGACGTCAAGGTGTCAGAAAAGAACCGGCTCGGCGAGGAGGGCGACGGGTTCCAGATCGCCATGAAGACCTTCGACCACACCCGGCCCGGCGTCGCGAGCGGCGCCAACGGCATCGCCAAGGCGGCCCTCAACATCGCCCTTTCCTACGCCAAACGCCGGCGGACGTTCGACAAGAAACTGATCTCGAACCAGGGGATCTCTTTCAAGCTCGCAGAGATGATGACCCGCCTCGATGCCGCGAGGTATCTGACCTACAAGGCGGCGTGGATGTTCGACCGCGGCGAGGACAACGCCCGCGAAGCGGCCGAGGCCAAGTGGTTTGCCGCCGATGTCGCCATGCAGGCCGCCATCGAGTGCGCCCAGGTCCTTGGCGGCTATGGTTTCACCAGCGAAATGCCGGCGGAGAAGTTGATCCGCGACGCCAAGATCTACCAGATCTACGAAGGCGCCACCGAGATCCAGAAGATGATCATCGTCGGCAAGCTGATGCGGATCAAGGAGGTCTACTGAATGATCGGCGACATCCGCACCCTGGTCCGGAAAGTGGCGGAGCGGTTCAAAGGCCGGTATTACGGCCGTACCTTCCGCTGCCCCGTGTGTCATCTCGAGCTCGCCATGGTCGACGCCGACGGCAACCGGTTGATGGTCTGCCCCCTGTGCGGGGTGGTGCTCGATGTCGAGGAGGTCTACGGCCACGCCGTTCCGGTGGTCCTCGAAGTCGAGCTTTATCGCCCCCAGCCCAGGATGCGCCTGCATCCCCTGGCCACCCACGCTCCGATCGGGCTCTATCCCTTTGCGGTCCTCGGGGTGGGTCTCCTGCTGGCGGCGTCGGTGCTGGCGCCGGTAGTGCCGGCCTTGGCGCCGTTGCTCGCGAAAGCCCCGGTCGTGGCGACCGCGACCCTGGTGCTGTTGGTGCTGTCGGTCGGGTTGTCGGCCCTCACTCTCGCCTCCGGTCTGTGGGACTGGAACCGCCGCTACCGGCGCCGGCCCTACTGGCAGATCAGGCTCAAGATCGCCTTCTCGGTGATCTTCCTGATTCTCGGCGGGGCGGCGATCGCACTCCACGCGTCGGGAGCCGTGTTCTCGGCCTCCACCGGACTCGTCGATCTGGCGTCACCGCTCGCGGTGGTCCTTGCCGCAGCCGAACTCGCCGCCCTCGCCGCAGGCATGGTGGTCATCGCGACCCTCGGCCACGTCGGCGGCACCCTGGTGTTCGGGAGGTAGAGTCGAGTTGTCCGTGGGTCTCTCGAACCGGTCCTTCGGTGGCGGGTCAGAGGCTCGCAGACCCGAAGAGGCCTTCCACGTCGATGGAGTCGTCCCGGACTCTCTCGGGCGCCCGCACCAGGTAATTGTGTCGCTTCCCGTAGATCATGAGTGCTTTTTCCACTTTGGTGCGCCCGCGGTAGAGCCGTGACATGACGGTCCCCACGGGCACGGCGAGCATGTCCGCCACCTCCTGATAGGTGTGGCCCTGGATGTCGACGAGCAGCAGCGCCATCTTGTAGTCGTGGGGGAGGGCGTTGATGGCGCGGGCGACACTGTCGTCCATTTCCTCCGACAGCGCCGCGACCTCGGGACTGACCTCGACCAGACCGTCGAGGCCGCCGCTGTCCCGCAGCTCGTCAAGCTCGACCTGCTGCGGTTGGATCTTGCGTTTGCGGTAGCCGTTGATGAAGTTGTTCTTCATGATCCGGAAGAGCCACGCCTTGAGGTTGGTGCCCTCTTCGAACCCGGAGTAGTAGCGGAAAGCCTTCAGGTAGGTCTCCTGCAAGAGGTCCTCGGACTCGGGAACGGAGCGGGTCATGCGCAACGCGGTCTTGTAGAGCTGGTCGTAGTAGGGCAGCTTACCCGATTCAAAATCCCATGCATTTGTTTCGTTGTTGGTGGTCATGTCCGCCTCCTGGACCACAATATGGTGCCGTCTGTTGGTTTTGTCAAGCTTTTTTCTTGCTTTTCTAGAATTTTTCTAGAATTATTTTCCAAATCTCTCGAAACATTGAACTTGAAGAGATGGAAGGTGGGGGGGACGTCTTCGCAATGGATGGTTCAGGGAACACGAAGATGAGAGGTGTGTGCAGAGGGGGTTCTTCCGCGAGAAAGGGAGTCAGTTGCCGGTCGGTTTGCTGGCGGTCACTTCGAGCGCTGTAGGCGCGGCAGCGGCACGAAGGCGGGAGTCGAAGCAATGTAGTCTGCGTAGTCCGGCCGGCGCTCGACCATCGCTGAGTCGAGAAGTGCGACGCCGGAGACTTTGAGCAGGAGGTAGGTGGTCATGATCGGCCCGATCAGTGACAGCCATCCGCCAACCGGCAGCGTGACCAGCGCAATGCCCCACCACAGAACCGCCTCGCCGAAGTAGTTGGGATGGCGGGACAACGACCACAGACCGGAACGCATCACGCGGCCAGCGTTGGCCGGGTCGCTCTTGAATCGCCTCAGCTGCCAGTCCGCCACCGTCTCGTAGACGAAACCGAAACTCCACAGGACCAGTCCCAGCCCACCGATGATTCCGAGAGGTCGAGATCCGCCGAAGTGGGCGAGCAGCAAAGGTGAAGAAACGACCCACAGCACCACCGCCTGGAGGAGAAACACCTTGAAAAATGAGACCCACCAGAAGTTCCCGCCGGACTCTTCGCGCCATTTCCGATAACGGAAATCCTCCCCGGCGCCGGCGTTTCGCGAACCGATATACAGCGCGAGCCGGAGGGCCCACACGGTCACAAGCGCGAGGACCGCCAACCCCCTGGGAGTCGGTGCACCGGGGGCGGTAACGGCGTAGAAAGCGCCCACCAGGACAAAGCCCGGGCCCCAGAAGATGTCCACAATTCCGGCGTTTTTCAGGACCAGGCTGACTCCCCAGAGGACCGAGAAGGCAATGATCGCCACGACGAGACCGCCAACGAAATCGTGATCGCTGAGCAGAAGCACTACGCTGCTCAGGAAAGTGCCGATCGTAAAGATCATGGCGGTGCGGTCCATTGGGAGCCTCCCAGGCTATTATCGTCCCACATATCCGGTGTGTCGGAGGGTCATCTCTGGGAATGTGGCGCGTCGAGAAATCATTCCGAGGATCGTCCTTTTTCTCTCGCTGGTCGGGTTTCCTGTTGAGTCGAACCGTGGAGGAATGCAGGGAGTCTGGAATTCCCGACTCCCGGCCGGTGGTTGACCGGTGGTTCCAATCGAGTGCGAGGCCATGTCGCGGCGGACACAGCAAGATTCGCCTCGAAGCCGAGCCGGACCGAAAGGGTGCGCAATGAGGATTGCGGTTGTGGGAAGCGGAATTTCAGGGTTGGCGGCAGCGTGGTTGCTGGATCGCCGGCACGAGGTGCATCTGTTCGAGCGACAGACACGGCTCGGCGGCCACACCCACACGGTGGTTCATGACGTTGAGGGCCGCGAACTTCCCCTCGACACAGGTTTCATCGTCTACAACGAAAAAACCTACCCGAATCTGACCCGTGTCTTTGACGAACTCGAGGTGGCGACGCGCTCCAGCGACATGTCCTTTTCGGTGAGCTGTGCGGACCCGGATATCGAGTTCGCTTCCCACGGGCTTCGGGGGCTCTTCGCTCAGCCGTCGTTGGTTTTTTCAGCGACCTATCTTCGTCTGTTGGCGGATGTCTTTCGTTTCGGCCGCCGCGGCCGCCGGGTGCTCGATGCGTCCGCGGACCCCGATGCGACCATCGCTGAGTTCCTCGAGGAAGGGCACTTCAGCAAGGCGTTCGCCCAGTACTACCTGATGCCGATGATCGCTGCGATCTGGTCGACCGGGTCCGAGCAGGCCACGTCCTATCCTCGCGATCCATTGCTGCGTTTTCTCCGAAACCACGGCTTGCTTCAGGTGACCGGCCAGCCGGAGTGGCGGACGGTGGTGGGCGGAAGCCGGAGTTACATCGACCCGATGGTGCGCGGCTTCAGCGAACGGATCCATCTCGGAAGTGGGGTCAGTTCCATCGCTCGCGGAATGAACGAAGCGGAGATCCGTCTCGAAGACGGTTCGATCCATCGCTTCGACCACGTGGTCATCGCGGCCCACGCGGACCAGGCCCTCGCGATGCTCGCGGACCCGACGCCGCTCGAGAGCGATCTGCTCGGGAGTTGGAGTTATTCTGCCAACGACACCTGGCTCCACACGGACGCTTCGCTGATGCCCCGCCGTCGCAACGCCTGGGCGTCCTGGAACTACCTCGTCTCCGGGAGGGACGATGCCGGGGAGAGGGTCTCCCTGAGCTACCACCTCAACCGGCTCCAGGGGTTGGCCGAGGACCATGAGTACCTGGTAACCCTCAACCCCGAGCGTGAGCCCGAATCCGAGTCGGTGATCCGGAGAATGTCCTACTCCCACCCGGTCTACACCCGCGAGAGCGTGGCGACGCAGAACGAGCTGCCGAGGCTCAACGGCGGCAACCGAACCCATTATTGTGGCGCCTATTTCGGCAACGGTTTTCACGAAGACGGACTCAACTCGGCGATCGCGGTGGCAGACGACCTTGGGGTGGTTTTCTGATGGAGCGGTCGGCTCTGTACGTTGGAACCGTCCGCCACCGCAGGCTGGGCAAGCCCGGGCACGGGTTCACCTACCGTGTCTGGCATGCCTTGATCGACCTCGACGACCTTCCGCAGCTCGCGGCCGGCGTCCGGGGGTTCTCTCACAACGGTTTCAACCTCTCGTCTTTTGAAGATCGGGACCACATGGGTCCCGCAAGAGAACCGGTTCGCGAAAAGCTCGAAATCTGGCTTCGAGCCCGTGGCGTCGTCACAGGTCTGGCGAAGATCTCGTTGTTGACCCACCTTCGCGTGCTCGGCCACGGCTTCAATCCGGTGTCCTTCTATTTCTGTCGGGACGACGACGACGTCCTGCGCCACGTGGTGGCCGAGGTCAACAACACCTTTGGCGAGACCTATTGCTACCTGCTCGCCGCCGAGGGCGGTGTCGTCCGCCAGGAAGAGGACAAGGTCTTCCACGTGTCGCCCTTTCAACCGGTCGACGGGCGGTACCGCTTCCAGGTCACTGCGCCCGGGCCAAGAATGTCGGCACACATCGACGTCATTCGCGATGGCGAACGCGTCTTCGACACCACCCTGACTGCAGAGCGCCGGCCCTTCACCGGACCTTGGTTGTTCAAGACCGTGGCGCGCCATCCGCACACCGGTCTTCGGACCCTGGCCCTGATCCACTTTCAAGCCCTCCGTCTGTGGCTCAAACGCGCACCCTTCTACTCGAAACCGGAACCCCCGGCAGGGGCATGGAGGACCCGCCATGGCTGATCCTGACTTTTCAGTCGTGAATTTCAAGGAAACCGGCGCCGGGAGGGCGCGTGAAGCGGAAGGTTCGCCGCAACCAGGAGCCGGGGAGACAGCTGTCCCGGACGGGCTCCCTCTGGCGGCGAAGATCGTGTTCGCCGGTTTCAGCAGATTGCGCGAGGGACGGCTGACGGTTCATCTCCCCGACGGCTCGACCCGGTCATTCGGCACCACCGATTCCGCGCACGCTGAAATGACGATTCACCAGTGGCGGTTCTTCTCGCGCCTCCTCCGTGGCGCCGATGTCGGCGCCGGCGAATCCTATGTCGACGGCGACTGGAGCACTCCCGACCTGGTGGCTCTCAGCAGTTTCTTTCTCGCCAATGAAGACGTGCTCGCACCGCCGCGATTGGTTGGTCTGTTGAGCCGGATACGGGACCGTCTTCTGCACCTCGCGCGGAACAACCGCCGTTTTCAGGCGCGCCGCAATATTCGCGCCCACTACGACCTGTCGAACGACCTCTATCGCCTCTTCCTCGATCCGTCGATGACCTACTCGGCGGCGCTCTTCGACCGCCCCGGAATGAGCCTCGAGGCGGCGCAGAAGGCCAAGTATCAGCGTCTCGCTCGATGGGCGGGAATTCGCGAGGGTGACCGCGTCCTGGAGATCGGGTGCGGATGGGGTGGGTTTGCCGAGTACGCCGCCGGCGAACTCGGTTGCAGCATCACCGGTGTCACCCTGTCCGAGGAGCAGGCGGAATTCGCACGCGACCGCATGCGAACGCTCGGTTTGTCCAGCCTCGTGGATATCCGCCTGACCGATTATCGGGATGTGCAGGGGTCCTTCGATGCCATCGTTTCCATCGAGATGCTGGAGGCGGTAGGTCACCGATACCTCGATTCGTTCTTTGCCGTCTGCGACAGGGTGCTGCTGCCGGGTGGCAGGGTAGCGCTGCAGACCATCACGATCCCGGACCAGGTCTACGACCGCTACCGCCGTGGTAATGATTGGATTCGGAAGTACATCTTTCCGGGAGGCCATCTGCCGTCGCTGGGAGCGGTTCAGGCTTCGATGGCCCGGAGCTCGGCCCTTGTGGTGGACCGCCTGGACAACATCGGCGACCACTACGCGACGACCCTCCGTCATTGGCGCCGGCGTTTCTGGATCAAGATCGATTCGGTCCGGGAACTCGGGTTCGACGAGGAGTTCGTGCGGATGTGGGATTTTTACCTGGCGACCTGTGAGGCGGCTTTTCGTCGGCACCACATCGGGAACATCCAATTGCAACTCAGCCGTGCCGGGGAGACGGGACGCGAACCGGACTCCGGGACTGACTCGTGAGAATGAGGTTATTCGTCCTCACCCTAGTAACGTGTCTGATGGTGACTCCGGCGTCGAGCGCGGAAAGGGGCAGGAGCATGATGATCGTCGACTTTGCTTCCGGATCTGAGAGCTGGCCGAATATCGACGACGCCGTCATGGGTGGTGTGTCGTCGAGCGAGATGGTGGTCGAGGAAGGCCACGCGAGTTTTCGAGGGTTGGTCTCATTCGACAACAACGGCGGGTTTGCCTCGGTGCGCTCACGACCGCAGGTGCGCGACCTCTCGGCCTTCGACGGACTCGTCCTTCGGGTGCGATCTGACGGCAAGTCCTACGGTTTCCGGATCCGCACCACCGCGTCCTTTGACGGCGTCAGCTACCAGGTCGTGCTGGCACCGCCGGCCGGCGAGTGGATCGACGTGAGCGTGCCCTTTTCCGACTTCGTACCGGTGTGGCGCGGCCGGACGGTCGCGGGCCACCCGAAGCTGGATCCGGCAAAGGTCACCACCTTCGGTCTGATCATCAGCCGCCAGGAAGGACCGTTCCGCCTCGACATCTCGAACATCCGCGCCTCTCCGAAAACGGACTCCACAGGGGGTTCCCGGTGACCCTCCCGCCCCGCAACCCGGTCAACCGCCGGAAGCTGCCCAATTCGAAATGGACAGCCGTCCGCCCCGTCAACCGCGAAAAGCATTTTCTGGTATTGGACTGGGTCCGCGACGAGGAAGGCAACCCAACTGATCATGTTCAGATCGAGGCTGTCCTGACCCACCTCGTCCGCGAGATGTTCTGGAGAGATCTCGAAGATCCGAAGATCTGGAAGATCGGGTGGTGCTGAGCGGGTCCGGTAACTCCGCCGATAAGAAGGCTCACCCCGCCCCGCCGGGCGTCCGGTTCGGAGCGGGGCAGCCTCATCGGTGGCGCTACTGCAGTGTCCAGGTCCCGTTCCAGGTGATGGCCATGCGGCCGTCGGCCATCTGCACCATCGGGGTCGTGGTTCCGTTGCCCGTGACCCCCATGAACTTGCCGGTGCCGCCCATAAAGCCCCAGACGTTCTTTTCGGGGCTGTTGTGCCACCAGATCCACCACAGATCACCATCGCCGTCGATGCCGTCGCAGTAGCCGTTGCCGGTGGCTGTGCCGTCGGCCGCAATCACGGTGGTCCCCAAACAGTCCTGGCTCGACAGATGGATCGAACTTGATGGCTCGCTGGCCAAAACGATTCCCTTGAGGTGCGACCGCTGCATCATGCTGCCGTCGGCCATCTCCACAGTTTCCATGTCCACCGGCACATAGGTCACCGTGCCGCTGCTGGTCTCTTCGCCGGCGGTGGCGGGCGCCGCGAACGCCCCCATCATCAAAGCGCAGAGTGCGATCATTCCAAGTTTTTTCATCGTCATCGTCTCCCCCTTTATTTGAGTCGTCTCTCGAAATCATGGAGCGCGCTTCGGGCCGATCCCAGAGGCGTCGCGAGATGTCGGTCCGTGATCACGGAACGCTTTCAACCAGGTTGATTACCGGGGATGGAGCCATGTCGGCAGCAGGGAGTACGGGTCCAGGCTGACGGCCTGGTTGTATCCGACGCCACTGGTTCCCAGCAGTTTCTGCAGTTCGCCTTCGTTGAAGGCGTCGAAGGCCTCCGTCGCACCTCCGATGTGTTGACCGCCCACGAAGATCTGGGGGATGGTCTTGACGCCGAAGCGAGCATTGAGGGCTGCGCGGACCTGGCCGCCCCAGTCGTCTTCCTGGTACACCACCGAGTCGAGGTCGATCGAACGAAACGGGATGCCGACCTCGGCAAAGAGCTTACGCACCGACCAGCAGAATTCACACCACTCGAAGGCAAAGAGGACAACCGGGTGTTCCGGGTCGTTGATGGCCTGGTCGAGAAAGGCCTCGGCCGCGGGTGTTACCCGCGGTGGTTCGGCTTCGGATTCGACGGGTGGCGCCGGCGGCGGGGCGTCGAAGCGGAAGCTCGGGGTGGATCTGGAGATCTCCATCTCTTCGGCCGTCATGTCTTCCGCGATGCCGTAGAACAGCGGTGTCGAAAGGTAGCGCTCGCCGGTGTCGGGCAGCATCGCAAGGACGGTGCTGCCCTCGGGTGCCGACTCCGCGACCTGGATCGCTCCGGCGAGGGTGGCGCCCGCAGAGATCCCGACGAAAATGCCCTCCTTCTGCGCCAGTTCCATGCGAGCAGCGGAGCGCGTCGGCGCCCTGGATCGGCATCAAGATGTCGAGGAGATCGCCGGCGTGGGCGTCCTCGGCCAGCTTCGGAATGAAGTCGGGTGTCCAGCCCTGCATCAGGTGCGGCCGGAACGACGGGTGGCTCTGCGGCGAGGAGCCGTCGGCGTTGCGATCCTGCGCGATGCCCGAACCCAGCAGCGGTGCAGTTGTCGGGTTCGCAGACGACGATCTTGGTGTTCGGGCCGCTCGCTTCTTGAGCACCCGCGAGACACGCCCTTGAGCGTGCCGCCGGTACCGAAGCCGGTCACCCAGTAGTCGAGGCGTTCGCCTTCGAAATCCTCGAGGATCTCCACCGCGGTCGTTCGTGAATGGACGTCGGCGTTGGCTTCGTTTTCGAACTGGCGGCACAGGAACCAGCCGTGGGTCGCGCGCGAGTTCTTCGGCCTTGCGGAGCATGCCCGGTGCCCTTCTCGGAGGCCGGCGTCAGGACCACCCTGCGCGCCGAGGAAGCGCATCATCTTGCGCCGCTCGACGATGAAGTTCTCGGCCATGGTCACCACCAGTGGGTAGCCCTTCTGGGCGCACACCATGGCCAGACCGATGCCGGTGTTGCCGCTGGTGGCCTCGATCACCGTCTGCCCCGGCTTGAGCGCGCCGGAATGCTTCGGCATCCTCGATGATCCCGAGCGCCAGCCGGTCCTTGACCGACCCCATGGGATTGAAGGACTCGACCTTGACGTAGAGGTTGATCCCCTCGGGTCCGAGCTTGTTGACGCGCACGACCGGCGTGTTGCCGACCGCACCCAGGATGCTGTCGTATCTGGCCATTGTTTCTCTCCCTCGGGGCTGGCTTTCATCCTAGCATGAATGAAATCCAGTCTCATTCTACTTCGTTGCGGTGAGCGGAGACGCCCAGGAACTCTCGCCGCGCAATCAAGGCCGGCTACAGCACCGGAATGGTCACCGGATCCGGTGGAGACAACGAGATATTTCTCGTCACCTATAACATCTTGATTCCGTAGGGTCGCGGAGTGAGCCGGTCAGGAAGAATGCACCCACGGGCCGGGGCCCGATTCTCGGTAAAAACGTCAGCTGCTGTCAGAGTTCATGGCGATTGGGCTGATGTCCGGCTTGCCGGAACCGACTCACCGCCGACGATTGGTTCCTTGCCGAGTTTGTCCAAGCGAAGTACGGTGGGGCGAACGGAGAATTCGAGCATTTCAGCGAGGAGGACAAAATGGATCTGGAGACCTTGGCAAAGCTCGCGCCCTGGGAGTGGCCGGAGGAGACTGGACAGGTGCTGCTCAACGCTCTTCGTGACGACGGGCTCGCGCAGTCGGATCGAATGATCGCTGTGGAGCTCGCCGGAAACTACGTTGTGGTCAACGACGAGCTCGTTGCTGAGCTGGTGTCGATCGTCGTCCGCGCCGGAGAATCAGACGATCTGCGCGCTCGGGCGGTCGATCGCTCTCGGTCCTGCCCTCGAGTCCGCCGACGAGGACGGTTTCGACGATCTTTACGGTGGTCCGATCTCGGAGGGCTGCTATCTCGAAACGAGCGAGGCTCTTCATGAGGTGTTCCGAGACATCGAGGTCCCGAAGGAGGTACGTCGCCGGATCCTCGAGGCGTTGGTGCGTGCGCCGGAGGACTGGCATCGGGAGGCGATTCGAGATGCATACGCCTCGGCGGATAAAGACTGGAAGCTGACTGCGGTTTTCGCCATGGGATTTGTGCGGGGGTTCGACCACGAAATTCTCGAGGCCCTTGAAAGTGAGGACGACGAGATCGAGTACGAGGCGGTTTGCGCGGCGGGGGACTGGGGGCTTGACGCGGCGTGGTCGCATGTTTCGGGGATCGTCGCCTCAGGTTGTGCCGACAAAGCGCTGCTGCTCGCGGCCATAGAAGCCGTCGCCTCGATACGTCCGCGAGAATCCGGCGAGGTTCTTGTCGACCTGATCGACCACAACGATGAAGACGTCGTCGAGAGCGCCCGCGAGGCCATGGCGATGGCCGACGGGTTGGCGGGGCTTGACGTAGACGAAGAGGCTGACGACGACTTTCCTTTCTGACCGGCGCTAGAAAGGTGCCCCGCACTGCTTTGCAGAACAATGGTGTTCAGTTGACTACCGTGGAAATGGGGTGGGCGGCGGAAGCACCCTCTCGCCCTGTGTGCTACGCCGTGACAGCAATTCGCCTCGGCTGCGTTCGCAGCCGAGGCGAATTGCTGGTGGAGCCGATCGGGATCGAACCGACGACCTCTTGAATGCCATTCAAGCGCTCTCCCAATTGAGCTACGGCCCCACGAGGGAGCGTAGTTGTAGCAAATGGGCGGGGTGTGTGTCAATTGCGCTGATTCTGCGGCGGCCGCGATGGAAGCCTCATGTCGGCTGCGGAATGGGTTAGAATAACCGTTGCGAGGAAGCGCATGGGGCCTGGTGGCTTCCGCGGACTTCAAATCCGTTGGGCCGGCCTCAGTAGGGTCGGTCGGAGGGTTCGATTCCCTTGCGCTTCCGCCACCTCGTCGTGACGTGGCGGAGGCGATTCGAGTGCTTTATCTGTTGCAAAGGTAACCGTTGATGGCGGGCGAAGAATTCGTTTATCGAAGCGAGCTTGAAAAGACCCCGCTGCCCGAGATTCTCGCGACCATCAATCGCTATGGTGTTCCGGGTGTCCTCGAGGTGGGTCGCGGTGACGTGACCAAGGAGGTTTTCTTTCTCGATGGTGACGTGATCTTCGCGACGTCCACCGACCGCCGTGAGTCGTTGGGCGAATACCTCGTTCGCAGCGGCGAGATCACCCGGGAACAGCTGGCGCGATCGTCCGAGGAGCTGGCCGGGACCCCCGGGGCCCGTCACGGAGAGGTCCTGGTCCGGATGGGTTTCTTGAGCCAGGGCGTGCTCGGAAAGTCGGTGCGACGGCAGGTTCAGAGCATCATGTGGAGCCTGTTCAACTGGAACGAGGGAACGGTGTGTTTCAAGGTCGGCACCTCGAAAGAAGATGAGACCTTCAAGATCAAGATCCCTACCGCACGTGCGGTCCTGGCCGGGTGTCGGCGCATCGAGGACCCGAAGATCATCACCGCCAGGCTGGGCGGGCGCGGCGCCGTTTTCAAGCGCCTGCCACGGCCGCCCCACCTCGAGAAATTTCGCTTCGAGGCCGACGAATTGGAGCTTCTCGAGCTGGTGGACGGGAAGAGGAATCTCTACGAGCTCTGTGAGAGCGGGCCCCTCAGCCCGGGCGCCAACGCTCGTATTCTCTACGCCTTGGTCGAGCTCCAGATGGTGACGATGGATCCGTCGTCGAGCGGGAAGATCCTCATCCAGGTGCGGGGATAGGTGTTGCATGCCTCTGTACGAGTACGAGTGTTTTCTGTGCGGTCATCATTTTGAACGCATCCGCCGAGTGGCCGATGCGTCCTCGGTGAGCTGTCCTGAGTGCGGAGGCAAGGTCCGGCGCCTGCTGGGAGTGCCCGCGCTGCAGTTCAAGGGCAGCGGTTGGTATGTGACCGACTACGGCAAGGGAAACGGAGGGCGCTCGACGGCGCTGGCCAAGACCGAGAGCAAGGCTTCCGATTCCACGAGCAGCGATACCACCTCGAAACCGGCGAAGAAATCATCCGGCACGTCGTGACCCGCGGGCGCCACCGCTGGTGCTGCGGGGCTTCAGGCAACCGGTCGATCAGGATTCGGGTGGCGCTCCGCTGGTATCGGCAGATACGACGGGATAGTCCGGAGTCCGCTCGAATGTGATGGCAACGCCGGTCGCGACCCCGTGGGCCGCCGCAACGCCGGCACCAACCTCGAGCACCGCACGAGCGGAGTTTGTCGGGGAGTAGGTCGGGCACGGGTCCGCCGCGCACGGCGGGACATCCGCCACCACGTCCACGACAATTCCGGTGCTGTCGAGGAAGATCAGATCCAGGGGGATCAGGGTGTTCTTCATCCAGAACGCCGGGTAGCGATCGACGTCGAAGATGAAGAGCATCCCCCGCCTCTCCGGGAGCGAGGGCCGGAACATGAGGCCGTCGGTCACCTCCTGCGGCGTGAGGGCGAGCTCGAGGTCGACGGTGAAACCGTCGGGCAATACGGCGTGCGGCAGCTCGACCTTCGCCACCACAGGGCTCGGATCAGCGGTGGTTGCGGGCGACGGCGCCGATTGCGAACAGGCGGCGGCCATCAGCCACGCCATGAAAAGAGCAAGTGGTCGGTTCGGATTCGTTTTCAGTCGTGTGACCTCGAGATGCATCGCTGCTCCAGCCGTGGTTTGAGCCCGTTCAGTCGTCTTTTGCGAGACCGAGCTTCTCTGCATGATAGCGGAAGGCGCGGTAGGACATGCGCAGGAGTTCGGAAGCGTTCTTCTGGTGGCCCCCGGTGCGATCGAGGGCCTGCTGGATGAGTGACCGCCGGACGTTGTCGAGGTATTCCTCGATGTCGAGGCCCTCTTCGGGAAGGCTGATGCCGTCGGTGCGCGGGCCCGTGGGCGCGCCGCGAAGGTGCTCGGGGAGGCTTCCGGAGGTGATGATGGCGGACGCCTCGAGGGCGACCGTCCTTTCAATCACGTTTTCTAGCTCGCGGATATTGCCCGGCCACGTATAGGCCTGGAGGACCCGCAGTGCGTCCGGGGTCAGTCGTTTCGGCTCCAGCCCGAAGTTCCTGCAGGTTCGTTCGACAAAATGCCGCCCGAGTTCGGGGATGTCTTCGATCCGCTGCCGCAACGGCGGCAGGTGCACGTGAAGAACGTTGAGGCGGTAGAAGAGATCCTCGCGAAATGTGCCCTCCTTGACCGCAGATTCGAGGTCGCGGTTGGTGGCGGCGAGAACCCGGGCGTTGACGGGGACCTCGCGACTTGCACCCACCGGCCGGACCCGCTTCTCCTGGAGGACCCGAAGGAGCTTGACCTGCATCAGCGGGGTCAGCTCACCGACCTCGTCGAGCAATACGGTCCCCCCCTCGGCATCCACGAACAAACCCTTGTTGTCTCGAATGGCGCCGGTGAACGACCCGCGCACGTGGCCGAAGAGCTCGGATTCGAGCAGCCCCTCCGGCAAAGCGCCGCAATTGACGCTCAAGAAAGGCCCGTTGGCATTGGCCGAAAAAGCGTGGACGGCCTGTGCGAGGAGCTCCTTGCCGGTGCCGCTCTCGCCGGTGATGAACACCGTCGAGGGCGTCGCCGCGAGCCTCGGCACCATATCGAGGATGCGACGGATGGCCGGGCTCGAGCCGATGAAGTTCGGGACCTCTCGATCGCTCTCGGGCTCGTCAGAGGTGTCGAGGAGCTTGTTCAGGATCAGCTTGAGATCCTCGACGTTGAATGGCTTCGAGAGGTATTCCGCGGCGCCGGCGCGCAGGGCTTCGAGGGCGTGCTGAGGGGTGGTGTGGGCGGTGATGATGATGAATGGAGAGGCGACGTGGTTTTTCCTGGCGTCCGCCAAAACCTCGAGACCGGTGCCGTCGGGTAACTTGAGGTCGCACATGACGAGGTCGAAGGTCCGGTCGTGCAGCAGCTCGATCCCGGTCGCCACGGACTCGGCTGTGGTGACCTCATAACCCTCCTGTTCGAGGAGAATGGTGAGAAACTCGCGCAACGACCGCTCGTCGTCGACCACCAGAATGCGGCTCGGACTCATCCGGTCTCCCCGTCCGCCGGCAACTCCACGGTCACCACGGTGCCGCGCCCGGGGGCGCTGTCGATGGCAATGGTGCCGGCGTGCTCGGCCACGGCAGCGTACACCACCGCCAAACCGAGGCCGGTGCCTCCGGGACGGGTCGTGACAAATGGCTCGAAGGCCTGGCGCCGGACGTTCTCGGTCATGCCGACCCCGCTATCGCGCCACCGCAAGACGACGTTGCCGTCCGTGAGCGCGCCGGAGATCTCGAGATCTCCGCCTTCGGGCATCGCCTGGAGGGCGTTGCGCGACAGATTCCAGAAGATCTGGCGCAGCAGCTGTTCCTCGCCCCGCAGAGAAAGACTGTCCGGCACAATCAGGCGGACCGTGTGGTTGTCCCGGTGCTCGTCGGAGCGGCCGAGCAGGTCGACACAGTCGCGCAGCATGGCCGACACGTCGCAGTGGCAGAAGTCGTTCCTCTGCGGGCGGGTGTAGGCCAGGAAACCATCGAGGATGCCGGAGAGACGGCGGGACTCGTCGACCAGGATGTGGAGCAGACGCTGGCCCTTATCGTCCAGTGATTCCGCCGACGCGAGCACCTGGGCCGAGCCCGAGATCGACGCGAGCGGGTTCTTGATTTCGTGGGCCATCCGCGCAGCGAGCTCCCCGACTGCCGCCATCCTCTCCTGCATGCGGATGCGTTCCGCTTCGACCTTGATCTCGGAGAGGTCTTGGAATGTGACGATGAAACCGACGACGTTTTCCTCCTCGTCGGCGAGCGGGCCGACGGTGAGGCCGAACCGAGCCCCGGAGGCCGCAACAGTTCCCTCGAGGCGCATCACCTTGCGGTCGAGCGCGCGGGTCTTCAAGAGTCCCCAGTTCTGGTCGACCAGGGCCATCGTCTCGTCGAGCGTCTTCCCGGTGACCGAATCGCTGTCGGATATTTCAAGCATGCGGGCGCCGGCCGGGTTCAGGTGCAACACCTTGCCATCGAGGTCGGTGGCGATGATGCCGGCACCCACCGATCGAACGACGTGGTCGGTGAGGGCGACGAACTGCCGGGTGCGCTCCTCTTCTTCGCGAAGCCGGTAGTGGGCGCTGCGCAGTGATTCTCCGAGATAGGAGACCAGAACCGCAACCAGCACGAAGCCCACAACATTGGTCAGAAGCTGGATCAGGATTCTCGAAGTGGGTATCGCGATCTGGATCCCGGTCAGGTTTTCGGGCACCGGCAGCACCTCGAAGACCATGAGGTCGATCAGCAACCCATAGGCCACCGCGGAGAGTCCGGCAAAGATCAGCCCGCCGCCCCGCATGAGCATGGCGGCGACGGCGATCACCGTCAGGTACAAAAAGGAAAAAGGGGAGTAGAGGCCACCCGTGAAATAGACGAAACCGGTGACCACCGCGATGTCGCCGAGAAGCTGCACCCACGATTGAAGACGCGGTGGGGCATTTCGCGAATAAAGGACCAGGTAGAGCAGGGAAAGACCGAAACTGAACAGAATGAGGCCGTAGAAGTTCCTCAGTGGGAGGATCTTCTCGCTGTTGATCTGGATCAGGAGGATGCCGAGAAACAGCGTCGAGATCACGACCAACCGCAGCCCGATCGCCCACCGCAAGGCGTTCTGCGACGGATAGGGAACCGCCGTCGCCGCAGTCTGGATCCGCGGTGCATCGGTCATCGGCGACCGTTCGGCCATCAGCCGATCTGGCTGATCAACGAGAACATCGGCAGGTACATGGCGACCACGATGGTGCCGATGACGACACCGAGAAAGGCGATGATCACGGGCTCGATGAGGGACATCATGCCCTCGACAGCCGCGTCGACCTCGTCCTCGTAAAAGTCCGCGATCTTCGACAACATGGTGTCCATGGCGCCGGTCTGCTCGCCGACGGCGATCATCTGGCAGACCATCGGCGGGAACTGCTCCGAACGCGTCAGCGGTTCCGCGATGGTTTTTCCTTCTTCGACTTCCTTGCGGACGCGGAGAATGGCCTCTTCGATGACTGCGTTGCCCGCCGTGCGGGCAGTGATGTCGAGGGACTCGAGGATGGCCACGCCCGAGCTGAGCAGGGTGCCGAGCGTGCGGCAGAACCGGGCGACCGCAATCTTGCGCAGCAGCATGCCGAGAACCGGCATCTTGAGCATGATCTTGTCGATCTGGTATCGGCCGGCGTCAGTTGCGTAGTACTGCTTGATAGCGAACATGCTGCCGAACACGAAGATCATGATCAGCCACCAGAAGGTGCCGATGAAACGCGACAGGTTGACGACCACCTGGGTCAGGAAGGGCAGCTGGCCTCCGAGACCTTCGAAAAGGGTCGCAAAGACCGGGATGACCTTCCACAGGATGACGTAGACGACGACGACGGCAATGGTCACGACCGACGCCGGGTAGACCAGCGCCGATTTCACCTGGGACTTCAGTTTGACCGTCTTCTCGATGTAGGTCGCCAGCCGCTGAAGGATGGTGTCGAGAATACCGCCCGCCTCGCCGGCGGCGACCATGTTGACGTACAGATCGTCGAAAGCCTGGGGATGTTTGCGCATCGCTTCGGCGAGCGACGAGCCGCTCTCCACATCCTGCCGGATCTGGAGAATGACCTTCTGGAAGGCTTTGTTCTCCTGCTGTTGGCCGAGGATATCGAGGCACTGGACCAGCGGCAGACCGGCGTCGATCATCACCGAAAACTGGCGGGTGAAGACGGCGATGTCTTTGCTGTTGATGCCGCCGCCGAACTTCGGCAGGGCGATCTCCTTGCCCTTTTCCTTGACCGTCGTGACGACGATCTGTTGGCGGCGAAGGGCGGCGATGACCGCGTCCTTGCTGTCGCCGATGAGGACGCCCGTCTGGGTGGCGCCGTTCCTGTCACGACCCTTCCATTCGTAACTGGGCATCTCAGCTCCTTCCTGCTCGACGTGCCTCAGGGCCGGTGTTGGCACCTACGCCCCGATTGATCATGTCCTGCAACTCATCCGGATAGGAACTGTAGGCCAGGGCCGTTTGCAGAGAGATCATGCGTCGGTGATAGAGGGTGGCGAGACCCTGGTTGAAGGTCTGCATGCCGTGTTTGACCTGGCCGGCCTGCATCATGGAGTAGACCTGGTGGATCTTGTCCTCGCGGATCAGATTGCGGATGGCTGCGCTCGGTATCAGGATCTCGCAGCACAATGCTCGTCCCTTGCCGGACGCGCGGCGCAGCAACGACTGGCAGATGATGCCCTCGAGCACGAAGCTCAGCTGGGCGCGGATCTGCGCCTGCTGGTGCTCGGGGAAGACATCGACAATGCGGTTGATGGTCTGCGGGGCTGAATTGGTGTGCAGGGTCGCGAAGGTGAGGTGGCCGGTCTCCGCGATGCGCAGAGCCGACTCGATCGTCTCGAGGTCCCGCATCTCGCCGATCAGCACCACATCGGGGTCTTCACGCAGAACCGACCGCAGGGCGGCCGGAAAACTGTGGGTGTCCGCGTGCAGCTCGCGCTGGTTGACCATGCACTTCTTGTGCGAGTGCAGGTACTCCACGGGGTCCTCGATGGTGAGGATGTGCAGCGATTTTTCGCGGTTGATCTTGTCGATCATCGCTGCCAGGGTGGTCGACTTGCCGGAACCTGTCGGGCCGGTGACGAGCACCAATCCGCGCGGTTTGCTGCACAAAGCTTCCACCGAACCCGGCAGACCCAACTCGCTGAATCCGAGAATCTCGTAGGGGATGCGCCGAAACGCCCCGGCCACGGCGCCGCGCTGCATATAGATGTTGGCGCGGAACCTGGCGAGGCCCTTGACGCCGAAGGAGATGTCGAGCTCGAGACTCTCCTCGAAGCGGTGCTTCTGGGCGTCGGTGAGCACCGAATAGGCGAGCTTTTTGGTGTCCACGGCCGTCATCGGCGGGTGGGAAAGGGTGACCAGCATCCCGTCCACCCGGATCAGAGGCGGCGAGTTGGTGGTGATGTGAAGGTCGGTCCCACCCTTCTCGACCATGGTCTTGAGCAGCTGATGCAGACTGACGGTCATGAGCCCTTCCCCTCGACTACAGGACCGATTCGCGGACCACCTCTTCGATGGTGGTGATGCCGTCGCGAATCTTCTGGAGTCCTGAATACCTCAAACTGATCATACCTTCCTCGATGGACTTGCGACGCAGTTCGACGGCTGAAGCGCCCGAAAGGATGAGCTCGCGGATGTCCTCGCCGACCACCATGACCTCGTAAATGCCGACGCGTCCCCGGTAGCCTCGCTGATTGCATTCGTCGCACCCGCGACCGCGGTAGATCTCGATATTGGGCGCTTCGGCCTCCGAGAAGCCGACGTTGAGCAGCGCCTGAACCGGAACGTCCTCCGGCTGTTTGCACTTTTCGCAGATCCGCCGCACCAGTCGTTGCGCGACCACCAGGTTGACCGAAGTGGCGACGAGAAACGGTTCGATGCCCATGTTCATCAGCCGGTTGATGGAGGACGGCGCATCGTTGGTGTGCAGGGTGGACAGGACAAGGTGGCCGGTCAGCGCCGCTTTGATCGCGATCTCGGCGGTTTCGAAATCCCGGATCTCACCGACGAGGACGATATTCGGGTCCTGGCGGAGAAACGATCGCAGAGCGGCGGCGAAGTTGAGCCCGATGGACTCCTTCATCTGAACCTGGTTGACGCCCACCATCTGGAACTCGACCGGATCTTCGGCGGTCATGATGTTGACCTCCGAGGTGTTGATCCGGGAAATCGCCGAGTACAGCGTATTGGTCTTGCCCGAGCCCGTAGGCCCGGTCACCAGGACCATGCCGTAGGGTTGGAAGATCGCTTCCTCGAAGTTCTTGAGGCTCGATTTTTCAAATCCGAGTTTGGTCATGTCGAGCATGAGTTGGTCTTTGTCGAGCAGCCGCATGACGATCTTTTCACCGTGCAGCGTCGGCAGCGTCGAGACCCGGAAGTCGAGTTCCTTGACCTTGCCCTGGAACTTCATTTTGAGTTTGATCCGGCCGTCCTGGGGAAGCCGTTTTTCGGCAATGTCGAGCTTGGCGAGAATCTTGATGCGCGAGGAGATGGCGTCCTTGAGTTTGAGGGGCGGGTTCATGATCTCGTAGAGCACGCCGTCGATGCGGAAGCGGACGCGAAAGGTCTTCTCGTAGGGCTCGATGTGGATATCCGATGCGGCCCGTTTGAGGGCGTCGGTCAGGATCAGGTTCACCAGGCGGACCACCGGGGCTTCTTCGGAACTTGCCTCGAGGTCCTGAACGTCGAGGTCTTCCTCCTCCTCGAGGAGCTCGAGCGACGCCTCGTCGACCGTCGACAGATCGTCCATCACCTTTTTCAGCTCGATGGAGTGGCTGGTGCCGTAGTACTTGTCGATCGCTTCGCGCAGCGCCTCCTCGGACGCAACCACGGGTTCGACCCGATAGCCGGTGATGAACGTGATGTCATCCATCGCGAACACGTTCGAGGGGTCGGTCATGGCGACGGTCAATGTGGCGCCGGTCTTGGACACCGGAATGAACTGGTACTTGCGCGCAACGTCGGCCGGAATAAGGCGAATGATCGACTCGTCGATATCGAAATGTTTGAGGTTGATAGACGGCACGCCAAACTGCTGCGAAAGGCAATCGAGGATGTCCTCCTCGGTAACGTACCCGAGGGTCACCAGATGCTCACCAAGTCGCCCGCCGCTGGCCCTCTGCTCTTCGAGGGCCTTCGCCAGCTGATGCTCGTTGATCAGCTTTGCCTTGATGAGAAGTTCACCGATTTTTAGAGCCATACAAGCCGTCCAATTCCACAGACGTTTTCAAATAAAATTGTAGCACCCGGAGCGAAGTAAAAATCGACGAATGGTCCGGCCTCAAATACGCACCCTATCTATCGTAACAAAAGGAGCCAGAATTCGTTGTTGATCAGTCGAGCAGCTTCCGCACTGTTTCGACGATTTCGGCACTGCCGACAGGGTAGGCAGAGCGGGCGCGGGCGGAACCGCTGGGGGCGCCGGTGACTTCTTGAGCGCCGCCGACGACTGCCGTCTTCGCTCCCAATGGCCCGTTGCGACGCGAGTCGCTGGCAAGAAAGACAGCGACCGTCGGAACCGAAAAACTGGCCGCCAGGTGAACCGGGCCGGTGTCGCCGCCGATCACCAGGGCGGCGCCGCCGAGGAGGAGGGACAGCTCGAGGATGCTCGTGGGCGGCGCCATCCGGACGCCTTTACCGGCGCCCTCGACCACCCTGCGCGCACGGTCGCTCTCGCCGGGGCCCCAGGCCACAACGACCTCGAGCCCCGAACCGGTGAGTTCGCGGCCGACAGCCGCGAGCGTGGTCTCGGCAAGTACCTTGTGGGCCCCGCCGGCGCCGGGCAGAAGGACAACGTAGGGGTGTTTCGGGGAGACGTCGTTGGTCTCGAGCGTTCGGGCCCTGGCCAACAGCCATGAGCCGTCGGGCGGAGTCAGTGCCGGTGGATCGCCCCCGACTGCGCGGACCAGTTCGAGATTTGTGGCAGCCACGTGGGCTCCGCCCGGAGCTCCGGGAACGGTCTCGGTATAGGCGAACCCCGCGAGTCGCTCCCGGCGCCAGCGGCGGGCGAGCCCCACCCTCCGCGGCGCGCCGGTCCACCGGCAGATCACCGCGGATTTGACGAGGCCCTGGGAGTCGATCGCCATGTCGGGCTGCAGTTCGCAGAACCTTCCCCTGAGTAACCCGATCTCGGCGCGCGTCGACGAGGACATCGGACTGCGCCGCCACGCCTTGGTACGGGTGGTGAACACGGCGTCGATCGCTGGGTGTCCCTCCACCAGGGGCCGCAACGGCGCTTCGACAACCCAGCTGATGTGCAGTCCCGGATCGGCCGCGCGGAGGGCGGCCGCCAGCGGCCACGTGTGGACGATGTCCCCAAGCGCCGAAAGTCGCACGAGAACCACCCTCACGAGTGCTCCCGACGACATTCCGAATTCCGAATTCCGAATTCCGAATTCACCGCTGGTTTCCGAATCTCTCGACAATCACCCCGATCAGATCCGTCGTCGCGTGGTCCTTCGGGTCGCCGCAGATCTCGGTGCGTCCGCCGTAGGCGGCCACCACCTCCCGTTCGGGGACGGTATCGACGGTGTAGTCGGTTCCCTTGGCGTGGATCGAGGGTTGGAGCTTCTCGAGGACCGGCGCCACCGTGAGGTCGTCGAACAGACAGATGCGGTCGACCATCCACAGGTGGGAGAGAATCTCCACCCGTTCGTTCTCGGGGATGATCGGCCGCAGTTCTCCCTTGCTCGACCGCACCGAGCGGTCCGAGTTGACTGCCGCCACCAGGCGATCTCCGAGCGCGCGGGCCGCCGCGAGGTAGCGGAGGTGGCCGACGTGGAGCACGTCGAAGGCGCCGTTGACCAGGACCACCTCGAGCCCGCGTTCACGCCACGAGGCGCATTCGACCGCGAGGTCGTCGAGAGACATCTGTTTGTTTTCAGGCGCCGTCACCCGCGCCCCCCGTGGTCGCGACCGCAGCCCGCAGTTCGGCGACCGAGACCGTGGCGGTCCCGAGTTTCATGACCACAAGCCCGGCGGCGATGTTGGCAAGCCTGGCGGCGTCGAGAGGTTCCGCGCCCGCTGCGAGGGCCACGGCGAGGACCGCGAGAACCGTATCGCCGGCGCCGGTGACGTCGGCGACCTGGTCGGTCCCGAAGACCGGGATGTGGCGGGCTTCCCGGCCCGCTTCGACGAGAGTCATGCCCTGGTTGCCCCTGGTGGCCAGGACGAAGCGGGCGCCGAGCTGTGATCGAAGTTCCTCGGCCCCGGCGCCGACTTCCCCGTCACCGTGCAGCCGCCGCCCGCAAAAGGCCTCGAGCTCTTCGAGATTCGGGGTTGCTGCCGCCACCCCTGCAAAGGAGCCGATGCGGTGCCTCGAGTCGAGGCAGGTCCAGGTCGCGGTCTTGGCTCCGGCGATCCGATGGAGGGTCTCGGGGATCACGCACCCGTAGCCATAGTCCGAAACCGCCACCGCGTCGGCGCGATCGAATTCCCGGGCGAAGTTGCGAGCGATCTCCGTGCGCCATGCCCCCTCGGGATCGAGGGTGTCCTCGATGTCGTAGCGGGCCACCTGGTGTTTCAGCGACGACGGGCCGCCGCCGAGAATGCGGACCTTGGTCGGCGTGCGATAGCCGGGGATCGTGACGATGCCGTCGGTCCCGATCCCGAGTCGATCCAGCGCCGCCCGCAGGGCAGCACCCGGTTCGTCGTCGCCGACCGCGGCCACGACCGAGACCCGCGCGCCAAGGGCGGCGATGTTGGCGAGGGCATTGGCGCCGCCGCCGGGCACGTCCCGTTGGCCCTCGTGCCTCAGGATGATGACCGGAGCCTCTCGCGAGATGCGTTTCGGCGTCCCGAGAATGAACCGGTCGAGCACCAGATCGCCATAGAGGGCGACCTTCGTGTCGGCGAAACTCTCGATCAGTTGAAGCAGATGTGCGGTGTCACTCATTGTGCAGCAGAGTTTATCCCATCTCCGCACCCGTATCCTGTCCCCGTCCCGACGCATCCTCTTTGCGTTGCCCACACCCCGCACGGCGACTCGAACGTACCCGCGTGGTGAGGCGTTGACCGGGAAATCCGAAATCCGAAATCCGAAATCCGAAATCGTCGGGTCTATACTCTCTCCCGTGACCGATCCACTCCTGTCGTCGCCCCTCGCCCGTTGGGACGGGCTCCACCTGGTGGTGGACCTGGAGCGTGCCGAGCGCCACCTCAATCGGGTGCTGGCCGGCAGCGACCGGATGCGGGACCTCCGCCTGCGAGGCGCGGGCGACGCCCTCGAAGCGGAAGTCACGGTCCTCTGGAAGGGCGTAACCGCCCGGGTCGGTCTCGATCTCGCGGAGATCAGGCTGCACCACCGCCACCTCGGTTTCAGAATGCGGCGGCTGCGCGCCCTCGGCGGAATTCCGGTGCCGAGGGCCGCGGTCGAGCTCGCCTTGCAGTCCCTCGAAAGCCCGATATTGAGAGTTTTTCGAGGCGACGGAATCGTGGTCATCGACCTGCGCCGCTGGCTGCCGGCTCAACTCGAGGTCAACGTCGTGACGGTGCAGGTCACCCTGCGCTCCCTGCACGTGTGGTTCGGCCCGGGCCGGCTCGAAGAGCTGCCGGGGCGGGGCCCGGCCCGCCTGCCCGCGGGAAGCCGTTCGTAGGCGGGCGAAATCGGGCCCGAAACGCCTTGACAGGCGGAGTTTGCTTGGGTAGAGTCTTGTTCCCCTGTGCCCACAGGGATGGGCGAACTGGTGACGAGGATTGGAAATCATGCGAAGTTATATGCCGAATGAGGATGAGATTACGCGCGACTGGGTGGTCCTGGACGCGTCGGACCAGGTGCTGGGGCGGCTGGCCACCGAAGCCGCGCGTCTGCTCCGTGGCAAGCACAAACCGACCTTCACACCCCACTTCGACACCGGTGACTTCGTGGTGGTCGTCAACGCCGAGCGGGTCAAGATGACCGGAAACAAGCTCGACGACAAGGTGTACTACCGTCATTCCGGGAAGCCGGGCTCGTTGAAAACCGAGACCGCCCGCGAGCGGATGTCGAAGTACCCGGAACGGGTGATTCAAGCTGCCGTGTGGGGCATGCTGCCCAAGAACCGGCTCGGCCGAAAGCTCTTGAAAAAGCTCAAGGTCTACAGCGGTCCCGAGCATCCGCACGAGGCGCAGCAACCTAAAATTCATGCCCTGTGATCTGAGAGGGGGAGTTCGTGGCTGAGATCCAATATTGCGGTACCGGGCGGCGCAAGACGTCGGTAGCCCGCGTGTACCTGCGGCCGGGAAGCGGAAAGATCGTGGTCAACAAGCGCGATTTCGACGATTACTTTCCGAACCGGGTGCTCAAGATGGTCATCCGGCAGCCGCTGCTGCTGACCGAGACCGATGACACGTTCGACATCCTGGTCAACGTCGAGGGCGGCGGCCCCTCCGGTCAGGCAGGCGCGATTCGCCACGGAATTTCCCGTGCGTTGCTCGAATACAACGCCGAGTTGCGCCCGCGGTTGAAGTCCGTCGGCTTCCTGACCCGCGACGCGCGTGAGGTCGAGCGCAAGAAGTACGGGCAGCCCAAGGCCCGCAAGCGCTTCCAGTTCTCGAAACGGTAAGGGAGAGATTCGTGGCAAACATCCAGATGAAGGAACTGCTCGAAGCCGGAGTTCACTTCGGGCATCAGACGCGGCGGTGGAACCCGAAGATGAAGCCGTACATCTTCGGCAAGAGGAACGGGATCCATATCGTCGACCTGCAAAAGACCTTGCACCATTTCGAGGATGCGGCGGAATTCATCCGCGATCTCGCGACCAATGGGCGCAACGTGCTCTTCGTGGGCACCAAGCGGCAGGCGCAGGATGCGATCCGCGAAGAAGCCGAGCGCTGCGGGATGTTCTTCATGAACCACCGCTGGCTCGGCGGCACGATGACCAATTTCAAGACCATCCGCAAGTCGATCCAGAAATTCAAGGAGATCGAAAAGACCCTCGGCAACGAGGAGTCCCACCTCACCAAGAAAGAGGTCATCCGTCTCGAGCGCCAACGCCGCAAGATGGATCGCGCCTTTGCCGGCATCAAGGACATGGAGAATCTCCCGGACGCCCTGTTCGTCGTCGACACCGTGCACGAGCACATCGCGATCAAAGAGGCCAACCGTCTCGGCATCCCGGTGGTGGCCGTGGTCGACACCAACAGCGATCCCGAAGAGGTGGATTTCCCGATCCCCGGCAACGACGATGCCATTCGAGCCATCCGCCTCTTCACGTCGAGGATTGCCGACAACGTCCTCGAGGGCCTCAATCTTGCAGACGAGCGGTTTGTCGGTGATGAGGGCAAAGCTGCGGCGGCTGAGAAAGAGCTCGACGGCGGCATCGATTCGGCAGCGGCCGAGGTTTTGGCCGACGAGTTGATGGCGGAAGATGCGGCGGACGATGACGTGATCGTCGCCGAGGAGGTCGCGGCCGCCGATGCCGAAGTTGCTCTTGAGGAGCGGGAGGCCGCCGAGACAGCGATCGAAGAAATCGCCGATCCCGACAGCGAGCCCGAGGACGAGGTGGCCCCGACCAAGAGCTGAGGTCGATAAGACAACAATTCGGAAGGGGCCAGGAGCACAGCGCGCCTGGCCCCGTGTTTTAGCGAGATCACTAAGAGAGGTCAACATGGCAATCACAGCACAGGCAGTCAAAGGGCTCAGGGACCGCACCGGGGCGGGCATGATGGACTGCAAGAAGGCACTGACTGAAACCAACGGCGACATGGACGAGGCCGTCAAGTACCTGCGCACCAAGGGTCTCGCGGCGGCGGCCAAGAAGGCCGGGCGGGCGGCGAATGATGGCATGATCGCGATCGTCGGCAACGAGAAGAAGAAGGCCATCCTCGAGTTGAACTGCGAAACCGAACCGGTCTCGAAACTGGGTGATTTCCGTGGCTTCGGTGACGCCCTGGTCCAACAGGTCCTCGATTCAGGGGCGAAATCGGCCGCTGAACTGAAGACGCAGCCCTTCGCCGGCGAACCGGACCACACCGTCGAAGAGACGGTGTCGCTCAAGATCGCGGTGATCGGCGAGAACATCGTTCTCAACCAGTGCACCGTGATCGAGGCGGCCCCGGGCAACAGTCTCGCTTCTTACGTCCACATGGGCGGCAAGATCGGCGTGGTCGTTGAGGGGTCGGGAGGCGCAACTGCCGAAGCGCTGCACGACGTCGCGCTGCACATCGCGGCGGCCGAGCCGCGGTTCGTGACCCGCGATGAGGTCACCGACGACCTGTTGGCAACCGAGCGTGAAATTGCACTCAAGCAGTCGATCGAGCAGGGGAAGCCGGAAGAGATCGCGAGGAAGATCGTCGAGGGCAAGATGGAGAAGTTCTTCGTCTCCGAGGTGCTGCTCGAGCAGCCCTTCGCCAAGGACTCCAGCGTGTCCGTCGGCGCCTACCTCAAAGCAAGCTCCGGTAAGGATGCGACCGCGGTCCGCTTTGTGCGTTACAAACTCGGTGAGGGCAGCGGCGAATAACTCATGGGCGATGCTCAACCGCGTTACCACCGTGTGATGGTCAAGCTTTCGGGCGAGGCCCTGATGGGTTCTCAGCCCTTTGGTATCGAGCCCGCGGTGGTGCGGAATATCGCCGAAGAGATCGCTGAGGTTGCCGCTCTCGAGGTGCAGATCGCAATCGTGGTCGGCGGCGGTAACATCATCCGTGGCGTGTCTGCCCACGAACAGGGGATCGACCGCATCACCGGTGATTCCATGGGGATGTTGGCGACCGTGATCAACGCCCTCGCCCTGTCCTCGGCGATCGAGCAGATGGGGGTTCCGACGCGTGTTCAGACCGCCATCGAAATGAACGAGGTGGCCGAGCCCTTCATCCGAAGACGGGCCATCCGTCACCTCGAAAAGGGGCGGATCGTGCTCTTCGCGGGTGGGACCGGCAACCCCTTCTTCACGACCGACTCCGCGGCGGCCCTGCGGGCCAACGAGATCGATGCGGAGATCCTGATGAAGGCGACCAAGGTCGACGGTGTCTACACCTCGGACCCGGTCACCAACTCCGACGCCCGGTTGATTCCACGACTCGGCTACGGCGAGGTCCTGCAGCGGGGTCTGCGGGTCATGGACGCGGCGGCGATCTCGTTGTGCATGGAAAGCGAGATCCCGATCCAGATTTTCAATATCCGGAAACCCGGTATTATGAAACAGGTTGTTCTGGGTGAAAATGTGGGGTCGTGGGTCGGCCCAGGGGAGGATGCATGAAGGACGTCCTGACCGAAGTTGAAAAACGCATGGCTGCGACGGTTGAGGCCTATCAACACGAGTTGGCGAAGCTGCGAACCGGCCGTGCCTCGCTGGCGGTAGTGGATGGGATCCAGGTCGACTACTATGGCGCCCAGACTCCGCTCAACCAGGTCGCGACGTTGTCGGTGCCCGATCCGACGTCCATCACCATTGCACCGTGGGAACCCAAGGTGCTGGCGGAGATCGAAAAGGCGATACTGCGCTCCAACCTCGGTCTCACGCCCAACAACGACGGCCGGGTCATTCGCCTCAATATTCCGGCGCTCACCGAGGATCGCCGGAAGGCGCTCGTCAAGATCGCCCACGAGGTCGCCGAGGGGTCCCGCAATTCGATCCGCCAGGTCCGGCGCGACGGCAACGACCGCTTCAAGCAGATGGAGAAGGAAAAAGAGATCTCCGAGGACGAGATGCACGACGGTCACGAGAAGGTGCAAAAGCTGACCGACACGTACATCGACAGGATCAACACGATCCTCAAGAAGAAAGAGAGCGAGATCCTCGAAGTCTGACGGCTGGCGCCGAGTGTTGAGTGTTAAGTTATGAGTTATGAGTTCCAACCCACCCAACCGGTCGGATGAAGAATTACCTCAGAGCCCTCGCACCGTGAACTCAAAACTCAAAACTCAAAACTCAAAACTGTGTTTCGTGTGTGTTGGCGCCGGTCGGGGTTCCCGATTCGGCGGCGACAAGCTGGCACAACCGCTCGGGGACCGAACGGTCTTCGAGTCGGCTCTCGGCGCTCTGGTGGCGGCGATCCCGGCGGCTGCTCTGGTCGTCGTGGTCGGACCGGATCGTCTGCAGGCGTGGCGCAACCGACTCCGCCCGGTTTTTCCTGAAGCACTGCTGGTGGGTGGTGGCGCGCGGCGGCAGGATTCTGTGCGCGCCGGCGTGGATGCTGCAATTGGTCTCGGCGCCGAGGTGGTGGCGATCCACGACGCTGCCCGACCGCTGGTGGATCCCCGGGATGTCGTGAGCGTGGTCGACGGGCTCGGCGAGGCGGACGGCGCGATCCTGACCGCGCGAGTCTCCGACACCGTCAAGCGGGTCACTTCAGACAGCCAGGTAGCTGAAACCCTGGACCGGGAGGACCTCCGCCTTGCGCTCACGCCTCAGGTCTTTCGTGTGGCTTCCCTACAACAAGCGTGGGAGGCGGCAGAAGGGGAGAGCGAGTGGACGGACGAGTCGGCCCTCCTCGAAAGCGCGGGGATGCGGGTTCACTGTGTGGCCGCGCGTTTCCCGAACCCGAAAGTCACCACTCCGTGGGACCTCCGGGTGATTCGTGCCCTCGCGGAGCCTGCCGGATGACCCGGTTGAGGATCGGCCAGGGCATCGATGCCCACAGGTTCGCAGATGGGCGCCCGCTGGTTCTCTGTGGTTGCCGGATCGAGGGGGCAACCGGCCTCGACGGGCACTCGGACGCGGATGTGGCGTTGCATGCGGTGGCGGACGCCATCCTCGGGGCTGTCGCGGGCGGGGACATCGGCGAATTTTTCCCGGCAGACGATGCGAAGTGGCATGGGGCCGAGTCGCGAGTGTTCGTGTCCGGCGCCCTCGATCAGGCGGCGGCGGCCGGGTTCGGGCTGGTCAACTGTGACGTGACCATCGTCGGCGAGCGGCCTCGGATCGCGCCCCACAGGTCCGAACTCCGTTCATCTCTCGCAGCCATCCTCGATGTCGAGCTGGACGTGGTCTCGGTGAAGGCGACGACCACCGACGGGCTCGGTTTTCCGGGGCGCGGGGAGGGGCTGGGTGCTGTCGCCATCGTGTTGATGGAGAGGATGGAAGACGATGAGTGAAGATCTGTGGACGGTCGGCTACCACGCGGTGCTCGCCGTTCTCGAGAGTGACCAGCCGGTGGATGCGTTGTGGCTGCAGCAGGACCGTCGCGACCAGCGGGCGCAGAAGATCATCGCCGCGGCGCGACGTCGCGGTATTCGCTTCGACGTCGTGCCGAGGGCTCGTCTCGATCGGGTGGCAGACGGCGTGGTCCACAACGGCTGCGCCGTGCGTTCGGCGCCGGTGGCTTTCGTGGACCTTGACGATCTGATGGCGGCAGAGGGTATGCCGGCACGGATCGTTCTCCTCGACGACGTCGACGACCCCCACAACCTGGGGGCCGTGATCCGGACCGCCGCTGCCCTCGGGGTGGATGGCCTGGTGATTGCCGGCCCTTCGGCTCCTCCGCTCGGGGGGGCGGTTGCCAAGGCCGCGGCAGGCCTCCTCGGTCGGGTGCCGGTGGCTCGGGTGAAGGTGGCCGCGGATGCCCTGTCCCGTCTTCGCGATGCGGGCTACTGGGCGTTTGGCGCAGATGCAACAGGAACCGCACTTTCCGGTGTAAGGCCGACCGCGAGATGGGTGCTGTGCCTCGGCGCCGAAGAGCGGGGGATTCGTGCCAAAACGAGGTCGCAGGTGGATGAGTTCGTCGCCATCCCGATGGCCGACGGGGTGGAGTCGCTCAATCTGTCAGTGTCGGCGGGCATTCTGTTGTGGGAACTGTCCCGTTCGAATGCTGCTGGAAGCTAGATGCTGGTTCACTCTTGCACAAGACGGCATTCTGGACAGCTCAAGTTCAAACTCAGGCGCCACCCAAGCGCGACGCATCTGAGAGTGGGCCAAGGCCCACCCTCCGTCGGACCCTGGTGTCGAGCGGACTGGTAGGGTGGGCCCTGGCCCACCTTCAGAGCTGCATCCTGCATTCAGATCGGTTGCTGGGGCGGGTGAGGATTCCGGCAGGGATATTGCTAGGAAACGCTTGCGTGGAACACTTTCTTGTGTTATCGTCCCTCACCCACTGCCCAATGGCAGAGGTGTGTTCTTTGCAATCTAACGGGAAACGGGAGTCGCGCGGCAGCTGGCGTAGCTCAACGGTAGAGCAGCTGATTTGTAATCAGCAGGTTGCGGGTTCGATTCCCATCGCCAGCTCCATTGGCGAAGCGATTTGAGGAGGCAGGCGTGGCCGAGTGGTTAAAGGCAGCAGACTGTAAATCTGCCGGCGTTATGCCTACGGTGGTTCGAACCCATCCGCCTGCACCATTGAATTCTGAGAATTCGAGTGTCAGCGAAAACCGATCGTCGCGGGAGTAACTCAGTGGTAGAGTCTCGGCCTTCCAAGCCGTTGGTCGCGGGTTCGAGTCCCGTCTCCCGCTCCAGAACACAGGGAGATCAGCCCACGTAGCTCAGTGGTAGAGCACGTCCTTGGTAAGGACGGGGTCACCAGTTCAAGTCTGGTCGTGGGCTCCATCGACACGATCGAATAACCGGGCAGGCACGTCACCTCGCGAGCCCCGAAAGCCCGAAAACAACAGAGGGAGGCAAAATGGCCAAGCAGAAGTTCGAGCGGACGAAGCCGCACGTGAACATCGGGACCATCGGTCACGTGGACCATGGGAAGACGACGTTGACGGCGGCGATCACGAAGACACTGGCAGCGAAGGGGCTGGCCGACTTCACGCCGTTTGATCAGATCGACAAGGCGCCGGAAGAGAAGGCGCGGGGGATCACGATCAACACGGCGCACGTGGAGTACCAGTCCCAGGCGCGGCACTATGCGCACGTTGACTGTCCGGGACACGCCGACTACGTGAAGAACATGATCACGGGTGCGGCGCAGATGGACGGGGCGGTGCTGGTGGTGTCGGCGGCGGACGGACCGATGCCGCAGACGCGGGAGCACATCTTGCTGGCGCGTCAGGTGGGTGTGCCGTTCATCATCGTGTACATGAACAAAGTGGACATGGTGGACGACGAAGAGCTGTTGGACCTGGTGGAGCTCGAGGTGCGGGAGCTGTTGTCGGAGTACGACTTCCCTGGTGACGACATCCCGGTGATCCGGCGGATCGGCGTTGAAGGCGGGCGAGAGCGACGATCCGGATTCGGCGGAATGCAAGTCGATCTGGGAGCTTTTGGAGGCGATGGACTCCTACGTACCGCAGCCGGAGCGTGACATTGACAAGCCGTTCCTGATGCCGATCGAGGACGTGTTCACGATTTCAGGTCGGGGCACGGTGGTGACCGGCCGGATCGAGCGCGGCAAGGTGAAGGTCGGCGAGGAGATGGAGATCGTGGGCATCCGGCCGACGATGAAGAAGGTGGTGACGGGCGTGGAGATGTTCCGCAAGCTGCTGGACAGCGGCGAGGCGGGAGACAACGTCGGCCTTCTGGTGCGCGGCACGGAGCGCAAGGACGTGGAGCGCGGCCAGGTGGTGGCGAAGCCGGGTTCGATCATGCCGCACAACAAATTCCGCGCCGAGGTGTACGTGTTGACGAAGGAAGAGGGAGGTCGGCACACGCCGTTCTTCCGCGGCTACCGGCCGCAGTTCTTCTTCCGGACGACGGACATCACCGGATCGGTGAACCTGGACGAGGGCGTCGAGATGGTGATTCCGGGAGACAACACGAACCTGGAAGTGGAGCTGATTCAGCCGATCGCGATGGAGAAGGGCCTGCGCTTCGCCATCCGAGAGGGCGGCCGCACCGTCGGTGCCGGTTCCATTACGGACATCCTGGAGTAGGGTTTGTTGCCTCGCGGTAGCACTCATCCCATCCCGCGGCGTCGTGTCGACGTCGGCTGCGAGGTGTGGTGTGTTCGATTCATCCGCGTAGGCCAGTAGCTCAATCGGTAGAGTCCCGGTCTCCAAAACCGGTTGTTGGGGGTTCGAGTCCCTCCTGGCCTGCCAAAATCGTTCGACTGGAGTCGGCGACATGCAGTGGTGGACGCGTCTCAAAACCTTTCTCTCCGAGGTCGTGGTGGAGACCAAGAAGGTCACCTGGCCGTCGAAGCAGGAGGTCATCAACACGACGACGGTGGTGGTGATTGCCTCTTTCATCTTCGGCATCTACCTCTACCTTTGTGATCTGGTTTTTCTGGTGTTGAGGAATAAGCTCTTCGACATTTTCAAGGTCTTCTCGTAGGAGCTTCAGTTCATGGCCAAACAGTGGTACATCATCCACACGTACTCGGGATTCGAGGATCGCGTGAAGAAAACCCTGCAACAGCGCGTCGAAGCGCTCGGGATGGAGGAGTTCTTCGGCGAGATCGAAGTGCCCACCGAGACGGTGGTCGAGGTCAAGAACGGCAAGAAACGAGAGATCCGGCGCAAGTTCTTCCCGGGCTACGTTCTGGTCGAGATGGAAATGACCGACGACGCCTGGCACCTGGTCCGCAACACACCGAAGGTCACAGGCTTTGTCGGCGCGGGCAAAAAGCCCACGCCGTTGACCGAAGAAGAGGTCAACCAGATCCTGCACCAGGCGGTGGCGACCCAGGAGAAGCCGAGACCTACGGAAATGTACGAGAAGGGTGAGCGCATCCGCATCACGGACGGTCCGTTCGCCTCGTTCAACGGCGTCGTCGAAGAGGTCAACCTCGATCGTTCGACGCTCAAGGTGATGGTCACGATCTTTGGACGCGAGACCCCGGTCGAGATGGAGTTTCGCCAAGTGCAGAAACTCGTTTAGGAGCAGCGATGGCCAAGAAAGTCATTGGAGAAATCAAGCTTCAGTTGTCAGGCGGGCAGGCCACACCGGCCCCTCCCGTCGGTCCGGCACTGGGGCAACACGGTCTCAACATCATGGACTTCTGCAAGGCGTTCAACGCCCGCACGCAGAAGGACCAGGGCATTATCATTCCGGTCGTCATTACGGTCTTCGCCGATCGAACCTACTCGTTCATCACCAAGACCCCACCCGCGTCCTTCCTGTTGCGCAAGGCCGCCGGTCTGGACAAGGGCTCGGGTGAACCGAACCGCCTCAAGGTCGGCAAGGTTTCGATGAACCAGGTGGAAGAAATCGCCAAGACCAAGATGCCCGACCTCAACGCGGATTCGCTCGCTTCCGCGGTCAACACGATTCTCGGTACCGCACGATCCATGGGTATCGAGGTCACAGGCTGAGGGGGTGTTCGATGGCACATAAAGGCAAGAAATATCGTGAAGCGTCCGGCAAGATCGAACGGCGGCCGTATCCTCTCGAGGAAGCGGTCGGTCTGGTTCAGGAAACCGCCTACGCCGGGTTCGACGAGACCGTCGAGGTGGCCATGCGCCTCGGGGTGAACCCGCGGCACGCGGACCAGATGGTCCGCGGCACGGTGGTGCTTCCGCACGGCACCGGCAAGAGCCTCCGGGTGTTGGTGGTGTGCGAGGGCGCGGCTCAGAAAGAGGCCGAGGAGGCCGGCGCCGACTTCGTGATGAGCGGAGACGAGGCGGTGGAGAAGATTCAGGGTGGATGGCTCGAAATCGACGCCATCGTTGCCACCCCGGACATGATGCGCAACCTCTCCAAGGTCGGGAGGGTCCTCGGTCCGCGAGGCCTGATGCCGAACCCGAAGTCGGGGACCGTGACCGCCGCGGTGGGTTCTGCCGTGGCCGATATCAAGGCCGGTAAGGTGGAGTTCCGGGTCGACAAAACGGCGATCATTCACGCCCCGGTCGGCAAGGTGAGCTTCACCCACGAGAACCTGGTGGAAAACACGCGCAGCCTGATCGACGCGGTGCAGAAGGCCAAGCCGTCGACCGCCAAGGGCAAGTATGTCCACACCGTTTACATGTGTTCGACCATGGGGCCGGGCGTCCAGATCGATCTGGTCAGCCTCGACATGAAGTAGGAGGAGGAACATGCTCACCAAGGAGCAGAAACTCGCACAGTCGCTCGAGCTTCGCGACAATCTGGTGGACGTGAAGACAATGTTCCTCCTCGACAATCGAGGCCTCAAGGTCAACGATGTCAACGTCCTCCGGTCGGAAGTCCGGAACTCCGACGCCACCTACAGGGTGGTCAAGAACTCGGTGGCCAGATTGGCGATCGCGGGGACCGACAAGGAGGCGATGGCGCCGTATCTGGTCGGGCCCAAGGTCCTCGCCTACACGGCCGGTGACGGCGTCGCGCTCGCCAAGGTGCTCAAGACTTTCATCAAGAAGCACCCCGAGCTGACATTTGAAAAGGCGTTTCTCGAGGGCCGGGTCCTCGAAGGAGCGGAAGCCGAAAAGATCGCCGACCTGCCGTCGCGCGAAGAATTGGTGGCCAAGCTGCTCATGCTGCTGCAGTCGCCGATCCGTCGCCTGGCCGTAGCTTTGAACGCGCCGCTGCAGCATCTCGCGAGCGTGCTGGCACAAGTAGCTGAACAAAAAGAAACGAAAGAATCCTAAGGAGGATCAGAACGATGGCTCAGACAGAGAAATTGATGGAGCAGATCAAAGAGATGACCGTGCTCGAGCTCAACGAGCTCGTCAAGGCTCTCGAGGACGAATTCGGTGTCTCCGCGGCGGCCGCGGCCCCCATGATGATGGGCGGCGTGATGCCCGGTGCGGCTGCAGAGGCAGTCGAGGAGCAGACCGAGTTCGACGTCATCCTGAACTCGGTTGGTGACAAGAAGATCAATGTCATCAAGGTGGTTCGCGAAGTGACGTCGCTTGGCCTGAAAGAGGCGAAGGACCTCGTCGAAAGCGCCCCGGCCAAGATCAAAGAAGGCATCAACAAGGCCGAGGCCGAAGAGGTCAAGAAGAAGTTCGAAGAGGCCGGCGCTCAGATGGAGATCAAGTAACGCAGAACGCGACTTTCGGTTCCCGGCTGCTAGAAGCCATAACTTGAAGATACGGGGAGGGTGCGTCTCCCCGTGTCGCTATTTGTCGAAAGGGTACGTTCATGACCACGAGCCCCAACGGGCGGCTGAGCTTCTCGAAACACCTCTCCACGATTCCGCTGCCGAACATGATCCAGGTGCAGCGATCGTCGTACGAGGATTTTCTCCAGATGGACCTCCTGCCGGAGGAACGTCTGCAGTTCGGCCTCCAATCCGTGCTTTCCTCGATCTTTCCTTTCACCGATTTCCGCGAGACCTGCGAACTGCAGTTCGTACGCTACGAGATCGGGAACTGGACGTGCCGTTGCGGACGGCTCCAGGGCCTGCACCATCTGCGGCTCTCGTGCGATTTCTGCGGCGGCAGCTTCAAGGCGGGTGATCCTCACGAGGATTCGGTCGTCTGCCCGCACTGCGGCAAGGCGAACAAGAACCGGATCGAGACCTGCGGAGTGTGCGGTACATCGGTCGGATTGCGGCTGCCGTTCACTGCCGAGGAATGTCGCGAGCGCGGAATGACCTATTCGGTGCCGGTCCGCCTGACCTTCCGATTGGTCACCTTTGACACCGAAGAGGACGGCTCCCGCCAGGTCCGCGACGTCAAGGAGGAAGAGCTCTACTTCGGCGAGATGCCGTTGATGACCGACACCGGTACCTTCATCATCAACGGCACCGAGCGGGTGATCGTCTCGCAGCTCCACCGCTCGCCCGGCGTGTTCTTCACCCTCGAGGGCCCGAATGATTACCTGGCCAAGGTGGTCCCTTATCGCGGCTCGTGGATCGAGTTCGAGTACGACACCAAACAGATCCTGTGGGTCCGCATCGACCGCAAACGGCGCCTGCCGGGCACGGTCTTCCTGCGCGCCCTCAGCCCCGAGCTCGAGACCAACAGTCAGATCCTGCGCGGTTTCCACACCGTCTTCGACGTCCGTCGGAACGGGGTGCCAACAAGGGTTCGGCGACCCTGTTCCTCGATTCGCGAATCCTCGACATCGAGATCGAGCGCCAGAAGGCCCTGCGTTTCCGCAAGGTCGCCGAGCCGACCCTGTTCTGCGGTCTGACGCTCGACAAGGCGATGGAAAAGCGTCTCAAGGACAAGACGGTCGCCAAACCGGCCAAGGTCGCGGTCTCGAGGACCTGATCGGAGCGATCGTCGTCGACGACCTCGTCGACCAGGACACCGGCGAGGTCATCGTTGCCGCCAATGCCAGGGTGACCGACGACGTTCTGGCCCAGGCCGACGAGGCCGGCATCGAGGTCATCAGCCTCGCCTTTCCCGAATGGGACCCGGTCGGCGAGATTCTCCACCAGACGATCGAGAAGGACGCGACCACGACCCAGATGGGCGCGCGGATGGAAATCTACCGCCGCCAGCGGCCCGGCGACCCTCCCACCGAGGAGTCGGCGACAACTCTGTTCAACGGGCTCTTTTTCGACGATCGGAAATACGACCTCTCTCGGGTCGGTCGTTTCAAGTTCAACGCCAAACTGGGCCTCAAAAAAACCCCGAGCGGCGAACCCTCGACGTCGACGATTTCATGAACCTCGTGCGCTATCTCCTGCGATTGCACCGCGACCTCGGTCGCGTGGACGACATCGACTCCCTGGCCAACCGCCGGGTGCGTACGGTGGGCGAGTTGATGGAGAACCAGTTCCGCATCGGTCTGGTACGCATGGAGCGGGCGATCAAAGAAGATGTCGATCCATCCGGACATCGATTCGGCGATGCCGCGGGATCTCGTCAATTCGAAGCCCGTGATGGCCTCGGTGGACGAGTTCTTCGGTTCCTCACAGCT
>CAVQQC010000010.1:0-136123 GCA_963714895.1 Candidatus Sulfomarinibacteraceae bacterium | reverse complement strand
TTCGGCGAACGCGGAAAGAACGGTGCGGTGTCGGTCTTTTCCACCAACGGCTCTCCCCTGGTTGTAGCTTCGCGGACGTACACTCCGGGCCCATCAGGGGGCAGCTTCGGTCTCAGCGTTTACGGTGTCCTGGTCGCCGACACGGCGTGGATCGCCAACGTGGAGCACGACGGTTTCTTCCGCACCAACGTGGGGGTGTTCACGCCCATCGATCCGGCCGAGGGCCAGTCGCTCGTCTTTACCGTCTCCGTGTTCGACGCCGACGGGGTGGAGGTCAGCTCGGGGTCGATGGCTTTCGAGGAAGCCGGCCTCCAACAGAAGAACCTGGATTTCTTCGGCGTCGACGACGCTCTGCTCGACGGGTGGGTCGAGATCCGCTGTTCGGACCCCACGGCCATCTGGTACGCCTATGCGACGGTGATCGACAACGTCACCGGCGATTCGGTCTACCGGGCCGCCATCACGCAGCAGTCGTCGATCCCGTAGGAGTTTTGAGTTCTGAGTTTTGAGTTTTGAGTTGTCAAGACGGATCCCTCGTCACGCCGAAGCTGCTTCGAGGGGATGAACTCAAAACTGAGAACTCAAAACTAAGAACTCAAATCTGGAATTACGGAAGGATGTTCAGAGAAATCCGCGGGCCTTCATCCACTCATCATTGAAGATGGTGCTCATGTAGCGGGTGCCCGAGTCGGGGAAGATGGTGACGATACGGGCCGAACTGTCGAGCGTGCGGCCGAGCCTCCGTACCGCCCACAGGGCCGCACCGGATGATCCGCCGCCGAGGATGGCCTCGCGTCTGGCGAGCGCCCTGGTCGCCCGAAAGGCCTCGCGGTCGCTGACCCGGTAAACGTCGTCGAGGAGCGAGAAGTCGGGGCAGCCGATGATCTCCTCGTCGCCGAGGCCCTCGACCAGATAGGGCGCCGGGCGTTCGAGCCGCCGGTGGTGGAACCAGTCGTGGAAGACCGAACCCTCGGGGTCGACGGCGATCACCCGGATCGAAGGGTCCTGTTCCTTGAGGTAGCGCGCGACGCCGCAGATGGTGCCGCCAGTCCCCATACCCGCCACCAGGTAGTCGATCCGCCCCTCCATCTGCTGCCAGATCTCGGGACCGGTCGTGGCGTAATGCGCGTCCGAGTTTTCGCGGTTGTTGTGCTGGTCCGGGAAGAAGGCGCCGGGTTCGCGGGCCACGATCTCCCGTGCCTTGCGGTTGTAGCTCTCGGGGTCGTCCGGCGGCAGACTTGCCGTCCACCAGAACGAGCTTGATGCCCATCGCCCGCAGACAGTCGAGTTTCTCCTTCGAGGTCTGCTTCCGGACCACCATCGTGCATCGCAGGTCTTCGAGGACCGACATCATGGCCAGGCCCATGGCGGTGTTTCCGGATGAGTTCTCCACCACCATGTCCCCGGCGTGCAACCGATCCTCGGACATCGCCTTTTCGATGATATGGCGCGCGATACGGTCCTTGACGCTGCCCATGGGGTTGAGGAACTCGATCTTGGCCCAGACCTCGCACTCGAGATCGTCGACGGTCGCCCCCAGTTTCACCAGCGGCGTCCAGCCGACGGCCTCGGAGATGCGGTTGAAAACGCGGAGTTCATTCTTCATCGCTGCGGAGTATAAACGCATGTCTGGTTCTCAAACGCGGCGCCGATGAGGAAAACTTGTGGCCCATGGAGAAGTTCTCAGTTTTGAGTTTTTAGTTTTGAGTGTTCCCAGTCCGAGCCGGCTCGATTTCGCGGGAGGCGAGCAGCACTTCGTCTACTGTGCAGCTGCGGCTGAGAGCCGTTTTTCACGAGGCGGCGCTTCCCGCTAGGAACTCAAAACTCAAAAATCAAAACTGAGAACTGAATACTCCACACCGAACAGGTGTGATCAAGAGAACTACCTGTGGAAGCACATCCCCGCGTAGCCGACGACCGCGCTGTGGTCGCCGCTGACCTCGCCCGAGGTGGTGTAGGCCACCAGGTGGGAGCCGACCGCACCGAGCTCGTTGGCGGCAGCGAGGGCGACGGTGGCCGGGACCACCCCGCACATCGTGATGCCGTGGCGGTGAACCGTCTCGTACAGATTCGCCGGATCGCGGGTGAGTGCCGCGTCGATGGCCATGTGATCGAGCCGGTTGGCCTCCTCCTCCGGAAGGTAGTGGCTCATGTCGGACGAGGCGACGATTCCGACGGGCTCGGCGAAATCGTTGATGACCCTCGCCAGAATGCGCCCCAGATCGAGACAGTCGTCGAGGCGGAGGTGGGCCAGGCAGATGGGGAGCATCTCGAGGTCGGGGCGACGGGCGAGAAGAAACGGCAACTGGACCTCGAGCGAGTGCTCGCGCCAGTGGGCCTTGGGGTCGAAGGTTGCGAGCGGCGCCCGGTCGACCAGCCGGCGGCCGAGACCGGTCGCGATCGGCAGGTCGCCGAGCGGCGTGCGCCATCGCTCGTGCGGGGCGACCGCGACCCCGGCACCGGCGCCGGTATGGTTGGGGCCGAGCACGATCACCGTCCGCGGGACGTCAAGGTGACCGTAGAGCTTTCCGGCGACTCCGCCCGAGTAGACGTAGCCTGCGTGCGGTGCAATACAGGCAAGCAGCTGATGGCGAACGGGTTGTAGATCGATCCACCGCCGGAGGTCCTCCTCCAATGCGGCGGCACCGCGGGGGTAGAAGGTGCCCGCGACGACCGGCTCTCGAAGATCGATCTCCATCGCGCCCTCCTTTCCCGGAACTCCTCTTCATAAGTTAGGTTGGGGAAGCCCCCGCGGTCAAGGGACGGCGTCGGCGGCCAGGCGGGCGACCAATTCGGCATCTGCGGGTGGTGTCGGGTAGTTCGGCAGTTCGGATGGGTGGACCCACCGTACTTCCTGGCCCTCTCGTCCGACCGGTTGACCGGCGAGCAGCCGAGTGGCGAAAAAGAGGAGCAGGATCCTCAAACCGGGTTCTTCGTGAACGGCAAAGGTGAGGGGCGCATCGACCGAGGCCTCGACCCCGAGTTCCTCGTGGAGCTCTCGCACCAGGGCCGCTCGAGGGTTTTCGCCGGCGCGGATCTTGCCGCCGGGAAACTCCCACAGCCCCCCCATGTGCTTGTCGGCGGGCCGCCGGGCCAACAGGACCCTGCCGGCCGGATCGCGGATGACCGCCGCCACAACTGTGAACTCATCGGTCGCCTTCATCGACCGAGACCGTACCCGGCCCCGACACCCGAGTCAATTCCGTCCCCAATCCCCCACGCCCTGTAAAACCAACCCGGGGCAAAATCCGAAATCCGAAATCCGAAATCCGAAATCCGAAATCCGAAATCTGCGATAGCCCCCTTTCCCCCTTTCCCCTTTCCCTTTCCCCCTTTCCTCCCCCGCCCATGTAGAATCTCTGCCCATGTCTGAGAAGTTCGACCGCCTGGTTGCCATCATGGACCGCTTGCGCGACCCGGGGGGGTGCCCCTGGGACCGCGAGCAGACCATCCACACCCTCGCGCCCTACTTTCTCGAAGAGGCCTACGAGGTCGTCGATGCCATCGCCTCCGGAAATTCCGACAAGCTCTGCGAGGAGCTGGGCGATCTCCTGCTGCAGATCGTTTTCGTGTCGCGGATCGCCAGGGAAGAAGGGCTGTTCGACATCGATGCCGTGAGCGACGGGATCTCCGAAAAGATGATCCGCCGGCACCCGCACGTCTTCGGCGACCGCGAGGTCGCAGGTTCGGCCGAGGTCATGCGCAACTGGGAGGACATCAAGCGGGAGGAGCGCTCGGGAGAGCCGGAGGCATCCGTTCTCGATGGCGTACCGGCTTCGTTGCCCGCCCTGCTCAAGGCCTACCGGATGACCGAGAAGGCGGCGGCGGTCGGGTTCGACTGGCGCAAACCGATCGACGTCATGGACAAGATGCGAGAAGAGATGGCGGAGCTCGAGGCCGAGCTTGCGGCGGGCGACGAGGTCGTCGACGCCCGGGTGCGGGCCGAGTTGGGCGACGTCCTCTTCGTCATGGCCAATCTGGCGCGCCACCTCGGGGTCGAGCCCGAAACCGCTCTGCAGGGGACCAATGCGACCTTCAGCCGGCGCTTCCAGGCGATGGAGGAACACGCGCGCCGGACCGGGCGCGATTTCCGGCAGATGGATCTCGCCGAGCAGGACGCGCTGTGGGACGAGGTCAAGGCCGACGAACGGCGGGTGATCGACACCGGGTGACGCTCAGCGGCTCCCCTTGAAGGACAACGCCGCCCACCCGAGAGCGCCGAAGAACGCGGCAAAGATCAGTCCCCAGAGGTGGGCCGCCAGACCGGACGCAGCGGCCACCTGGACCGGAACGCCGAGGGCGGCAAAGGCGGCGGTCCAACCCGCCTCGAGGGTGCCGAGATTGCCGACCAGATTGAACGGCAGCAGGTTGGCGACCGCTGCGGCCGATGCGCCGGCGGTGACCGTGACGAAGGGCCAGCGATAGCCCATGGCCGCGAGAAGGATCCACGCCACGCCCCACTGCAGACCCCACATCAGAAACGACGTGACGATCGCGCCCCACAGCCGCGCCGGACGGGTGCGCAGGGCGTCGATCTCTCGGCGCACCCGCCGCAGCCGTCGCGTCCAGCGGCGGCCGGCCATGCCGCGCGGGGCCACCCACCGGACCATCAGCCGGTCGGCTGCACGCATCGCTGTCGGGAGGAGCAGCGTCGGTGCGACCAGCATCAGCGCCAGGACCAGAACCGCCGGTTCTCCGAAACCCCTGATCACGAGGATCGCGGCCCCACACCACAGACCGAGAGTCGCGAGATCGAGGACCCTGGCCGCCAGCAGGGTGCCGACGTTTGCAGAAAAGGTGCGGCCGGTGGCGCGGGTCAAAAGCCAGGGCAGGGCCAGCTCTCCCGTTCTCGCCGGTGCGAAGAGCGCTGCAGCCTGCGCGGCGGCCGCGACGGGGATCGAAGTGAACCAGCCGAGACTGCCGCCTTCGAGCAGGAGCCGCAGTCGCAACCCCCGCAAGGCCAGAAACGCCGCCGAGACCGCCACCGCTGCCGCAAGGAGGGGGCAGATCGGTCGACCGGAGCAAGCGCCACACGACGGTCGGACCGGCGACCTTAACGACCGTCGCCAACAGGAGGGCCGCAACCGCGGCGCCTCCGGCCCTCCAGGCGAGGCGGCTTGAAGACCCCTTCGTCACGGGATCAGCGGCGATGTCCGGGGCCATCGATCCGCTGCCGCTCGACAACCTCCTCGAGCAGGCGCCGGTTGACCGCGGTGAGATCGGCGACGATGCCCGCGAGCCAGATCAGGGCGCCGATGACAATCAGAATGACCGCGAGAATCAGCGACTGGATGTGGCCGGCCGGGGAGTTTCCGGTGGTGTAGAACCACAGGAACCGGATCAGGAGGGCGCTGCCGAGACCGATCGGGATCAGACCTAGGATGAGAAAGATGCGGAGTGGGTTGTAGAGCACCACGATCCGCGCCATGCTCGCCAACGAACGCAGGACGTATTGGAAGTTGCTGGTGAAGAGCCGCGACGGCCTCGTGGCGCCGGGGTTGACCCGGATCGGCACCGAGGCGACCTTGAAACCGGCCTCGCCGGCCTGGAGGATGGTCTCGAGGGTGTAGGTGAAGCGGGTGAAGACGTGCAGCCGTAGGGCGGCGGCTCTTGAGATAGCGCGGAACCCCGAGGTCGCGTCGCGCACCTCGGTCCCCGACAGGCGGCGGACAACCCAGGAGCCGAGCTTCTGCAGAAATCTTTTTGCGGCCGAGAAATGCCGCAACGTCGCCACCTGTCGGTCGCCGATGACCATCTGCGCCACTCCGTCGAGGATCGGCCGCACCAGGGCCGGGATGTCGCCGGCGTCGTACTGGTTGTCGGCGTCGGTGTTGACGATGACGTCGGCGCCGCGTTCGAGGCAGGTGCGGATCCCGGCGCTGAAGGCCACGGCCAGACCGCGGTGGACGGGGAGGCGGATAACTGTGGCGCCGGATGATTCAGCGACCTCGGCGGTGCGGTCCTCCGATCCGTCGTCGATGACCAGGACCTCGAGGTCGTCGAACCCCTCCACCTGTCGCGGCAGGGCGGCGATGGTGTCGGCGAGGTGTTTCTCTTCGTTCCACGCAGGGATCTGGATGATGAGTTTCACGGATCTCTACCCGGAGCAAAGCTACCACAGCATTTCACTGGTCACGACGACCCGTCGCCGTGAGGTGTCTGTTCATCAGAATCCACGCGGGGGGATGATCATCCGCGGCGGACTCTCGCCCTCCTGATAGGCATAGTTCTGACCGTCGAAAAAGAGGATCGAAAAGAAAACCGACTGATCCTCATCCGAATCCGGAAAGTCTTCTGACAGCCTGACTCTCGCGGAGCCCTTTTCGATCTTGAAGGCGATCATTTCCTCGCCCTTGGCCCAGTCGGTGCCACCATCGACCCTCGAAAAATATCTACTGGGAATGACCACCCACACCGTGTTCGAACGGCAGGTGATCTTGACCTCAGCACCGCGCTTGACGTGTTTTGGTTTGATCTTCGGTGGTGAAATCACTCCCTTTTCGAGGTCAATTTCGCAGACGTCCTCTGACAATGTCATGTCGTGCCCCCTTTGATCTCGGTTGGTTCATTATCTGCTGACTGAGGTTTTCGAGCTGGATCGACGAGCATTTGAAAAGTGGGGTCTGAGGTGAGGCCGGCGAATCCCGGATAACTTCTGATCACATCGAGTGGAAAACCGCCCTCAATCGAGCGGTCGATCCAACGAAGAGCTTCGTCGCGATCTCCGAGTTCCTCGTGAATGGCGGCCAGGGTGAACATCAAATTGGGGTCGTCGACCTCTTTCCTCAGCGCGTCAGCAATCAGTGACCGCGCCCCGGGCGGGTCGTCGAGGAGGGCACGGTAGGAAGCCAATTCGATCAACAACGCCTGGTCATCGGGGTCGGCGTCGAGCAGGGGCTGGACCCTCGCGGCTGCCTCGGTGTAGGCGGACCGCGTCCGTTCGGGTTCGGCGCCGGAGAATCGCAGGGCCTCGCCGAGATAGCTCCAGGTCTGGTAATCGCTGTCGTCCATCGCCAGCGCCTGCTCGTAGAGCGCGGCGGCCTCGCCAAACCTGCCCTCGTAGAACTCGAGGGTCGCGAGGTTGGCAAAAGCGTCGTAACGAGAGCCGATCTCCACAGCACGCTCGAGGTTGGTGCGCGCTTCGGCCGTTGCACCCGTGTAGAACAGACACCCGCCGAGGGCGCTGTAGCCGATGCTCGAGTCCGGCAGCAGTTCCACGACCGTGCGGAAGTAGGGGATGGCCCGTTCGGGATCGTGACGTTCGTAGTAGTAGAACCGGCCGATATCGTAGTGGGTGACCCAGTCGTCGGGCCGCGTGCGGACGGCGCGGTCGATGATCTCCTGCGCCTGGTCGGTTTTGCCGAGCTCCTCATAGGCGACCGCGAGGGCGGTGTAGGCGTCGAGGTTGAGGGGGTCGAGCTCGATGGTCCGCTGCAGGCGGTCGACAGCCTCCGGGTAGGCGTGGAGGGCGAGCTCGCACCGACCGGCCGCGAGGTGGGCGCCGGGCAGGTCGGGGCCGAGATCGACCGCCCGGTAAGCGTAGGAGAGACCGTGGTCCAGCCAGATGGGGTCGACGGCGAGCTGGTACTGACGGTGGCAGGCGTCGGCCAGTTGGACGAGGGCATCGGCATAGGTCGGGTCGAGATCGACGGCCTTGCGGTAGAGATCCATGGCGTGGGTGAGCTCGACCTGGGTGGCGGTGTCGCTGACGGTGCCGCGGGCCTCGAGGAAGAGTTGGGCGGCCTCGACATTGGCGGTCCCGCCGGCGGTCAGGCTGCGTTCGGCCTTGGCATCGAGCTCGAGCTCGAGCATTTCGAGAACCGCCGCCACCACCTGGTCCTGGAGCACGAAGTTCGAGGAAGGCTCGACCGTCAGCAGCCGCGTGCGAATCTGGCGCAGCCGTTCCGCGTCGACCAGCTGCAGCGGGATGCGCAGGTTCCTGCCTTCCCACTGCACCCCGCCGTCGATCACGAGATCGACCCCGAACACGCGGCGCGCCTCACCGGCGGTCGCGATGCGTTGTCCGCGAACCTCCGAGGTCGGCACCACCGACAGGGAGGTGCTGAACTGGCGCACTCCGGACAAGCGCGCGGTGACGGTTTCGAGGAGCCCTTCACAGAGCAGTTCCTCCTCCTCGGTTTCGGCGTGACAGGCGAAGGGCAGGACCAGCACATGCCGGGTCTTGGGACTCGTGAGAGTCGGCCACAGCGCGGCCGCCGCCACCACCGCGACGACGCCCGCAACCGCCGGCAGGAGCCGGTGCCGGACAAAGTACCGTGGGCGGAACCTCGGCATCGAAGGCATGCTCTGGGTGACGATCTCGGCCGGCGTCGGGTCGCCGCTGAACCGGCGCAGATCTCCGAGGAGCTCGCCGGCGTTCTGGTACCTCTTCGCCGGGTCGCGTTTGAGGAGGCGGCGGACGATGCGGAGGAGCTCGGCCGGCACATCCGGGCGCATGGTGGTGATGGGAGTGGGATCGCTGGAGAGGATCGCGTGGAGGATGGCCCGCTCGTGGTCCGCGGCAAAGGCGCGCCGGCCGGTCAGCATCTCGTACAAAACCGCGCCGAGGGCCCACAGATCGCTGCGGCCGTCGACCTCCTCGCCGCTCGCCTGTTCGGGAGACATGTAGGCCGGAGTGCCGATGACCGACCCCTCGCGGGTGACGGCCGCCTCGCCGGCGAGCTTGGCGAGACCGAAGTCCACGACCTTGACCTGATCGCGGTCGGTAAGAAGGATGTTGGCCGGTTTGATATCGCGGTGGACGATCCCAGCTTCGTGCGCGCTCTCGAGAGCGGAGGCGATCTGGATCGCCAGATCCACCGCCTGTTCCACTGCCATGGGGCCTTCGTGGATGCGGTGCTTGAGGGTGGGGCCGGTGCAATAGGCCATGGCGATGAAGAGCTGTCCGTCCTCGGTCTCGCCGATGTCGAAGATCGTGCAGATGTGCGGGTGATCGAGGGCGGAAGCGGCGCGCGCCTCGCGTGAGAATCGCTCGCGCAGCAGCGGTTCGTGGCTCCACTCCTTGGGTAGGAACTTGAGCGCCACATCGCGGTCGAGCCGGGTGTCCCGGGCCCTGTAGACGAGCCCCATGCCGCCGCCGCCGAGCCGTTCGACGATCTCGTAGTGGGAAACCGTTCGACCGATCATGAGTCTCCGTTTTGCCAGCCGCCCGGGGCCGGGCCGGAAACCGTCCAAGGCGCCGTTGCCGCGAGCGGAAACGATAGCCCGCTCGATCGCATCAGCGACCCAGGCGATTTCGATTGTCCGAGATGCGCTGCCGCGATTGTACACAACCTCCTGCTCGAGAAGTAGTCACGGCCCGGCGCCGTGTACTCTGTCGGCGATGCGCGAGCACTACATCAACGCCGATTTCGACCTCTCGCTGCGCCGCGGACGAACGAGTGGGACCAGCGACGCACGTTCCCGACAGGCCGATGAATTGACGATGCACCTGTTGCTCCTCGGGGTGGAGGGAGATTCGATACTGGCCCGGGCCGAACCCCAGGGAGCCTTTCTCGACTACCTCCAACGCCTGCGGATCCCGCCGCCGCAGGTGTGCGTGCTGCCGTTATTGACGAAAAGCGCGCGGTTTACGCCCTTCGGTTGGAACGAGGATGCGGTGGCGCGCAACCGGTTCTATGAAGACCCATCGCCACACCCTCCCCTGGACGTCGTGCGCCGGGTCAACGGTCGCCGTTATTCAGCCGATGTCGAACGGCGGCACTGGGGCGGCGAGCATGTCGTCGGGGTCGTGCACTCGGCCGACGAGATCGCTACCGTGCTTTCCGGCCGGCCGGCCGCCGAAAACGGCTGGGTGGTGAAGTCGGAACACGGCAACGGCGCATTCGGCAACCGCCGCCTGCGATCGCGCGATTTCGGTGACGCCGATCGCAACGCGGTGGAGCGCCTCATGGTCGAGGACGGGTGTGCGGTGGTCGAACGGTGGTGCGAAAGGGTGCTCGACCTCGCGACGGTCTTTGCGGTGGACGAGATGGGGAAGGTCCGCGATCTCCTCACCTACGAAGTCGTCAACACGGCGGACGGCGCCTTCATCGGCGATATCTTCGATCTCGATCTGCCTGCGCTGGACCGGTGGGGCAACGAGATCCCGTCGATGGCGGCGGTGGTTGCGGCAGAGCTCGCCGGCGCCGGCTACTTCGGGCCGGTGTGCGTCGATTCGTTCGTGTGGAACGATCGTGGGGCAGAGCGCCTGCGGCCGGTGGTGGACATCAACGCCCGGATGTTCGTGGCCGCAGCGGCCGAACGGCTGTGGCGCGTGTGGGGGCGGGATCGGGTCGTCTATTGGCGGCTCTTCTCCACCCGCAAGCTGCGGGTGCCGGAGTCCTACGCAGATCTGGAAAAGGCCCTGGCAGGTGATGCCTTCAACCCGGCGACGCGGTGCGGAGTTCTCCTCACGTCACCGATGGAGGTGGAGGGCCGCCCCCCGCGACGGCTGGGCGTGCTGCTGGCCGGTGAAGACCGGGCTGCGATCGACGCTCTGGATCATCGGTTTCGGGAGGTGTTCGAGAAATGACGCTCCAGGTTGTCGTCATCGTGGGGCCGACCGCGTGCGGCAAGACCCGTCTCGGGGTCGAGGCGGCGCACCGCCTCGGGTCGGAGATCATCTCGGCCGATTCACGGCAGGTCTACCGGGGCCTCGATATCGGCACCGGCAAGGACCTCGGGGAGTACTCCAGGGTCGAACCGCCGGTGCCCTACCATCTGATCGACGTCGTGGATCCGGAGGAGGTCTACACCATCTTCCGGTTCCAGCAGGACTGTTATCGGGTCCTGGAGGACCTCGCGGCGAAACCGCCGTTTGCCGACGGAGGGGCGCCCGTTTTCATGGTGGGCGGCAGCGGGTTGTACGTCGAAGCGATCGTTCGCGACTACCGGCTGGCCGACGTACCCGTGAATCGGGAGTCTACGGCTCGAACTGGAAGAGCTTCCGCTCCCGGTGCTCGCCGAACGCCTCCGGGACGAGGCGCCCGAAGTGGCCGACGAAACCGACCTTCGAAACGCCCGCCGCGTGATCCGGGGTCTCGAGATCGCCGAGTATTCGAAAAATTCGCCGGTGCTGTACAGCGCCCTCCCTTCAGTGCCGGTTGATTTCACGGTGGTCGGAGTGGAAGCCGAACGCGGAGAGCTGCGGGCGCGGATCGGCCGACGGCTTCGCCAACGCATCGAGGAGGGCATGATCGACGAGGTGCGCGGGCTCCTCGATCGCGGCTCGGCCGGCGGCGGCTCGACGAGCTCGGGCTCGAGTACCGGGAGGTGGCGGCCTTTCTCGAGGGTGAAAAGGACCTGGAGCGGATGGTCTCCGATCTCGAGTCGGCCATCGTTCACTTCGCCAAGCGGCAGCAGACCTGGTTTCGCGGCATGGAGCGGCGCGGGGTGCCGATCCGGTGGATCGCCGCTGGAGATGTCGATGCGGTGGTGGCGGCCGCCCTCAGTTCACGGACAGAGGTTCGCTGAGGGTGAATTGACCGATCTTGGCCCAGAAGTGCTCGCCGTCTTCGGTGACCATCTCGTAGCTGCCCTCCATGGTGCCGAACGGGGTTTCCAGAGGGCAGAACGAGGTGTATTCGAAGGACTCTCCCGGAGCCAGCAGCGGTTGTTCGCCGACCACACCGGGCCCCCGGACCTCTTCGACGTTACCATGGGCGTCGGTGATGACCCAATGACGATTGATGAGCTGCACCGGCACCTCACCACGGTTGTGAATGCGGATCCGGTAGGCGAAGAACCACCTGTCTTCGAGGGGCTGGGACCGCTCTGCCACGAAGCTGGCCTTGACCGCGACCTTGACACCCCTGGTCGTCGCCTCAGAGTCGTACATGCATCTTCTCCCCTCTGCCGCAAACCGCTGATCGGGATCAGAGATTCCCGTCGCCGGCGGCGAATCCGCAAACCGGATGCAACCATTTGCGTCAAATGGGTATCTCATAGGATGTGGAAACAATGGCGACCGCACCCGCAGTTCCGGCTGGGCCCCCGATGTTGAGGGCGGTCAGCAGCCAGACACAGCCCGATCAGGGGCGGCTGGCGGCTCGAGGCCGCCCGCGGCGATGTCGGGGCGTTCGAGGAGCTCTACCGGCTCAACGTCGGCAGGATGTATGCGCTGTGTCTGCGGATGTCGGGAAACCCCAGTCTTGCGGAGGAGATGGTTCAGGAGACCTTCGTGCGCGCGTGGCAGAAGCTGGGGTCGTTTCGCGGCGCCAGCGCCTTTTCGACCTGGCTTCACCGGGTGGCGGTCAACGTGGTCCTCGGGCATCAACGCACCACCGACCGGCGCGCAGCCAGGTTTTCGGCCCCGCTCGACGACGTCGTTCCCGAAAGGACCGACCCCGGGGCACATCCCGGCGAGACGATCGACCTCGAACGGGCGATCGGCGGGCTCCCGGAGGGTGCGAGGACCGTCTTCATCCTGCACGACGTTGAGGGCTTCCGCCACCACGAGATCTCGGGGCTCACGGGCATCGCCGTCGGGACGTCGAAGGCTCAGCTCCACCGTGCGCGAAAACTCCTGCGAAAGGCCTTGAAGCCATGAAGTGCGACGAAGTGATGTTGGTCCTCGATGATCTCCTGGATGGCCGGCTCGATGCCGCGGTCGGAGGCGGCGGTGCACGCCCACCTCGAGGGTTGTGCCGCATGTGCCGAAGCGAACAGGTCGCTGGTCGACCTGAGGGAACGGGGTGGAGGATCTGCCCCGGTCGGTCGAGCCCCCACGTGATCTGTGGCCGGAGATCGAGGCGCAGATCGCTGCAAGAAAGGTCGCAAGGGGCGCATTCGGCCGACGCGCGATGATGGCTGCCGCGGCGGCGGTGGTGCTCGTCTCTTCCGTGGTCACGGCCTACCTGGTGGGGCGCCAGCAAGCGATCTCGACCGTGGTCGTGGCGCCGGCTTCGCGAGAGGCCACGTCCGAGGTCCTTGTGGCCTCGTTTGCCGAAATCGGGGTGCATGACTACGAGGCGACCCGGCACCAGCTGTTGGATGTGCTCGACGGGCGTCGTGGCGAGTTGTCGCCGGCCACCATGGAGGTCGTGTCCGCCAACCTGCGCCTGATCGACGAGGCGATGGGCGAGATCGCGGAGGCCCTGGGCGAAGACCCCGGAAACGAGCTCCTGATGCGGCGACTGGTGTCGACCTATCGCCAACAGGTCAATCTCCTGGAACGGGCGGCGGTTCTGCCGCGTGAAATTTAGAAAAAAAGACGGAGGAATCATGAAATCGAACAAGACGACCATCGCCCTGGCGCTGATGATCCTGGCTGCCGGGCTTGCGTGGAGCGCGCAGACGGTCAACGAACGCCACCCGGTGGCCGGGGGGGCGGAGATCGACATCGAGAACATCGCCGGCAGCCTGACCATCATCGGCTGGGACTCGGCCGAGGTCCAGATCGAAGGAACTCTCGGGGACGGCGTCGAAGGGCTCGATGTCGAAGCCGACGACGACGGTGTCAGCATCGAGGTCGAGTACGACGAGGACTACCACGGCAGACAAGCCACGCAGACCGAGCTCACAATTCGCGTGCCCTCGTCCTCGCCGGTCAGCGTCGAGACCATCAGCTCGTCGATCGACGTGAGCGGCGTCCGCGGCGCCCTCGATCTGGAATCGGTGAGCGGCAGGATCAGCGTGACCGGCATGCCGGAGAGCCTCGACATCGAAAACGTCAGCGGCGCCATCTCGGTCGAAAGCGCGCCCGACAACACCGATCTCGCCTCGGTCAGCGGGTCGATCCGCGTCGGCGTCGGCCATGGGCTCGCTGGATGCGGAAAACGTGAGCGGTTCGATCGTCATCGAGGGCGGGACCCTCGCCGGCGCGGACATCGAAACCGTGTCGGGGAACATCACCTGCAAGGCCATACCGGGGCCCCAGGGAGATATCGACATGGAGACCATGAGCGGTTCCATCACCCTGTTCGTCAATGCCGATGCGGTGGCGTCCTACGACCTCGAGACCTTCTCCGGGACCATCGCCAACGATTTCGGTCCGGAACCGAAAAAGCTCAGCAAGTACACGCCGGAGAAGGAGCTCCGCTTCAACACCGGAAGCGGAGGGCCGAGCATCTCCCTGAACAGCTTCAGCGGGACGATCAAGCTCCAGAGCCGCTGATCCGGAACGACCTGTGACAGAGAAGGCGCGGCCCGGCCGCGCTTTTTTCTGTTCAGGCGCAAAAAGTCCGCCATACCTCGACCGTATCCTTGCGCTCTTCCCGAGAGGAGCCACCCTTGACATTGTTGGCCCGCGACACTCCTCGAGTGGTCGACGCTCGTGGGTCCAACAATGTCAAAAATGGCACCTCCGCCGCACGCGGCTCGTTTCCGAACATGATCCGCGAGAGGATGCCAGGCCGCCGGCCCGTCGGACGGCGGAGCCAGGCACCTCCGCCGCACGCGGTCCCATGCGCACTCTGAGCATCGGGTGTGAGTGCGATGTGACGTCTGGATCTGGAAAATCCGAAATCCGAAATCCGAAATCCGAAATTCCCTTTCCCTTCCCCCGATCGCCCGTGAGTTACCATGGAAGGGTGCCCTCAGCGACGGAGGGGAGGGGCTTTGTCATGCGGAAGCAACTGGTTCTTACTGCCTCGGGCCGCGACCAGGTCGGCGTCGTGGACGAGATGACCGAACTTCTCCTGCGATGGGAGGGCAACGTGGAGTCGAGCCGCATGGTCCGGCTCGGCGGCGATTTCGCCATGCTCATGTTCGTGACCGCACCAGAGGACAAGATCGAGGGCCTGCGGGCGGCGCTCGCCGAGGTCCACTACGCCAAGTACGACGTCCACACCCGTTTGAGCGAGGTCGAGGCGGTCGAAGAGTCGGCGGCGATTCCCTGCGCCATCACCGTGCTCGGGGCCGACCACATGGGGATCATCCACCAGGTCGCACGCTACCTCGCCGAGCAGGGCATCAACATGGAGACCATGACCACCGAGGTGGTGGCGGCGCCGATGAGCGGGACGCCCCTGTTCACCATGTCGTCGGTGGTCCGGGTCCCCCCGCAGCTCGAGATCGCGGACCTTCGGGAAGCTCTCGCCTTCATCGCCGACGAGCTCGGCGTCGAGGCCAAGGTCTTCCCCCACGTCGACCAGAAATGAATTCAGTTCTTAGTTCTGAGTTCTGAGTTTTGAATTCCCTTTCAGAATCGTGCTTCACAGCATGGCCGTGTTTGAACTCAAAACTCAAAACTGAGAATTCAAAACTCTTCAGTCAGTAGGCGAACGGGTCGGGATCTGTCGATTGAGGATCGAAGGGTGCGGGCTCCACGGCGATAGATTCGGCGGTGGCGGCATCCTCTGACGGTGGTTCCTTCGCCGCCTTCTTGCGGGATCGCCGGGGGCGGCGTCGGCGGCTCTTTTTTGCCGGGGCCTCGCTGTCGCCATCCTCGGCGGGCGGATCGACCTCGGGTTCGTCCGCAGACTCGGCGCCGTTTTCCGGTTCGGTGCCGTTGGCATCCGCCCCGTTTTCGGTCGCGGCGGGCTTCTTGCGGCGCCTGCCGCCGCGCCGGCGGCGGCGGGGCTTGGGCTTGTCGCTCTCGGCGGCGGTCTTCAGCGGGCCCTTTCTCTTGTCCGTCTCGCCGTCATCCGTCGATTCCAGGTCGGCCTTGCGTCTGGGCTGGTCGCCGATGCCATCGGCGAGATCCGCAGCGCTGACCGCGGCGGTGCTCACCTTATCTTCCTGTTTGACGCGTTGCCGCCACTCGATCCTTTCCTCGGCGCGGTGGAGACCCGCGGCGGCGACGATCTTGATCTCGATGTCGAACTCCCGTTCGAGGGCCGCGAGCTCCTGCCGGCAATCGTTCTGCAGGGCGTCGGCGAGTTCGGGGTGGAGCTCCACCCGGACGCCGCCGAGCTGGCCGGTGACGGCCCGGGTTTCGATGCGGCGCAGGATGTTCAGGCTCACCAGCTCGGGGCTGGCGATGCTGCCGGTGCCGGTGCAGGTCGGGCAGGGGCGGTAGGTGCGCAGCTGGAGCGCCTTTTTCAGTCGCTGGCGGTTGATCTCGAGCAGCCCGTTTTCCGAAAGCCGTGAGGCCGACGTGCGGGCCTTGTCGTCCTTCATGGCGTCGCGCATGGTCTTTTCGACCGCGCTGCGGTGCTTGGCGAGGCGCATGTCGATGAAGTCGACGACCACCAGACCGCCGATGTCCCGCAGCCTCAGCTGGCGCGCCACCTCGACCGCCGCTTCGAGGTTGGTCTTGTAGGCGGTCTCTTCCTGGCTGCCGCCGCGGGTGGCGCGACCCGAGTTGACGTCGATGGCGGTCAGGGCCTCGGTGCCGTCGATGACGATGGAGCCGCCCGAGGGCAGCCCGATCTTGCGCTGGTAGATGCGGTCGATCTGTTCCTCGAGGTCGTATTTGCTGAACAGCGGCATCCGTCTCCGAGTAGTGGATGAGGCGGCTGCCCGAGCGCGGCATGAAGGTCCGCATATAGCTCTGCGCCTTTTCGAAGGCGTTGTCGTCGTCGACCAGGACCTCGGTGATCGTGTTGTCGACCGAGTCCCGCAGCGCCTGGACGATGAGGTCCTGGTCGCTGTAGAGGAGGCGTGGGCCCCTTGCCGGCGTTCGCCTCGGCCCGGATCTTCTTCCACAGCCGCAGCAGCGCGCCGAGGTCGCGGTTGAGGGTCTTCTGCGGCTGGTCGAGGGCATTGGTGCGCAGGATGACGCCGAAACCTTCCGGCAGTTCGAGCTTGGCGACCCGGTCCTTGACCGCCTGCCGATCCTCGTCCTCGGCCTTGCGCGAGACGCCGCGGACGTCGTCGTACGGCATCAGCACCAGATACCGCCCGGCGATGCTGACGTTGGTGGTCACCAGGGCGCCCTTGTGGCCGACGCCGTCGCGAACGACCTGGACCAGGACCGGTTGGCCCCGCTCCAGGATGCGATCGACGCGGGGGTGTTTGCCGGCGCCATCTCGCCTTTTTGCTGTAGGCCTGCGGGACCACATCGTCGGCGCGGAGGAGCCCGTCCTTGTCGGCGCCGAAGTTGACGAAGGCCGCGTCGAGCGACGGTTGCACGTTGGCCACGGTACCGCGGTAGATGTTGCCGCGAAGAAGACCTGATTCGGTGGCGGCCACCTCGAATTGGTCGAGGGTGCTGTCGGTAGATGATTGCGATGCGCACCTCTTCGGGGCGCTGGGCGTTGATGAGCATGCGTCGTGTCACGACGTCTCCAGTTCGTAGCGAGGAATCTGCGGGGCGCACGGTGAAAGTGCGATCTTCCCGCTCGCCGGCTCAGGTTAACATAAGTTGCGATTTTTGATGGGTTTCGCGGCGTGGCAATGAGGCCCTGGGGCAGTGGGCGGCCGCTTCGCGGCCTGGCAATGGGGCCCTGGGACACTGGGGCAGTGGGCGGCCGCTTCGCGGTCTGGCAATGGGGCTCACTCCGGGCGGCGGTATCCCGACGGGAACATCCCGATTCTCTGAACTGCATTGCCCGCGAGGAGCCACCCTTGACATTGTTGGCCCTGAGCAGTCCTCGTACCGTGAGGATTCGAGAGTCCAACAATGTCAAGAATGGCACCTCCGGTGAACGCGAGCCGTATCCGCGAGTGATACCCCCACACTATTCGAGACGGCGTGCCGGTGAACGCGCCCCCATGCCGACTCTCAAGCCCCAAGCACTCAAGCCTCAAGCCTCAAGCCCTTCAACAGCGATAGAGGATCGCTCCCCAGTTGAGGCCGCTGCCGAGACCGACGAAGCACACCAGGTCGCCGGGTTTGGCCCGGCCCTGTTCGAGGGCCTCGTGGAAGGCGATCGGGATGGTGCCGGCGGTGGTGTTGCCGTAGTTCTGGATGTTGTTGAAGACCTTGTCGTCGGGGAGACCGAGGCGTTTCTGGACGCCCTCGTTGATCCGCAGGTTGGCCTGGTGCATGATCACGAGATCGAGATCGTCGAGGGTGAGGCCGTTGCGTTCGAGGATCTCCAACGTCACCTGCGGCATGAAGGTCACGGCGAGGGCGTAGACCTTGCGCCCCTCGACGATGGGCACGACGTCCCCGGAATCGATCATGTCGTGTCGGATATAGGGGCGGAAAGCGCTGCCGCTCGCCTTGGTCCACAGCCGCTCGGCCTCGTCGCCGTTGGTGTGGAGCAGGCAGTCGATGACGCCGCGATCGGTGTCCTCCATCGCTTCCACAACCACCGCCCCGGCGCCGTCGCCGAAGAGGACGACGCGATCCCGTGTCACCGTGTTCTTCTCATGGTCCTCTTTTGATACCGGGCCGTCTTCCTGCCCCAGAGCCACGCTGCCACGTGTGATCGCTCCACGGGATCAGTGAGGCGTGGGCCTCGGCGCCGACCACGAGGACCCGCTTGTGCTGCCCGGATCGGATCAGCGCGTCGGCGAGTTGCAGCGCGTACACGAAACCGGCGCACTGTTGCCGGATGTCGAGGCACGGCACGTGCTCGAGACCGAGCTTGCGCTGCAGAAACGGCGCCGACCCGGGGAAGAAATAGTCCGGGGTCATCGTGGCGACCACCAGATAGTCGATGTCGGATGGCTCGAGCCCGGCATTTTCGATCGCCTGGCGGGCCGCCGGCACGGCGAGATCGGAGGTCGCCTGGTCGGGCGCAGCGTACTGTCGTTTGGCAATCCCGGTCCGCACCTGGATCCACTCGTCCGAGGTGTCCATGACTTTGGCCAGGGCGTGGTTGTCGACCGTGGCGTCGGGGATGTACATACCGGTTCCGGTGATCACGGCTCGCATCGACACCTCCTGAGGTCGCAACTATAGCTGATGCGGCAGCACTTCAGTAGTGCCTGTCGCAAGGCGGTCGTCTCAGCGCCAGCGGATGGTGACGAACTCGCGGATGGGGTACTGGCGCAGTGGTTTCTCAGGCTGCCAGTCGGCCGGTTTGTAGGTGCCGAGAAGGCGGTCCCAGAGGCTGACGCCGATTCCGAAATTGTGGTGCCACATGTTGTCCCGGTGGTGGATGTAGTGGATGGGAGCGCCGAGCCAGAAGGCGAGGTCGGGCTTCTCGTGTTGGACCTGGTGGGCGTAGGCCGCAAAGGCCGCGTAACCGAGAATTCCGGCGGCGAAACCGAGTCCCGCCGGCACCGACACCAGAAAGCCGGCCCACGCGACGAGCAGTCCCGGCAGGGAGTAGTCGGTGAACTCGCCCCACCAGCCCTGGGCCGAGAAATTCCGGTGGTGGAGGGCGTGGCGTTTGCCCATGAACTTGCCCTTGTGCATGAGTCGGTGGACCGCGTACTCGACAAAGGAGCCGAAGAGAAAACCGGTGACGAGGGCGATGCTGAATGCGATGAACGGATTCGAGTGGATCATGCTTTCCTCCAGGTGCATGCTGGCCAAACGCCGGCGGGGATTATAGCTATTCCCGGTTCGCGCGCCACGGGCGAGAAAGATGCAGGATTAGCCGAATCCAACATCCAACATCCAACATCCGCACGCCGGGCCGGCGGCCCGGCGTGCTATCGTTCCGTGCGATGGCGGACGGCATCCGAATCTCATTCTCCGACGTGGCCAAGCGCTACGACCTGCGCGTCATTTTCAAGGCGGTTTCGGGCGAGGCCGTTCCGGGCGAGGTGCTGGTCATCACCGGGCCCAACGGCTCGGGCAAGTCGACGCTGCTCTCGATCCTCTGCGGCCTGCTGCGACCGACCCGCGGCGAGGTCCGCCACCTCCAGGGCGACGCCGAAGTCGCGCGTGAAGCGTGGCGGTTGCACCTCGGCGTGGTGGCGCCGTCGATGGCGGTCTACGAGGAGCTCGACGCGATGGAGAACCTCGGCTTCTTTGCCCGGGTTCGCGGACTGGGCCCGTGCGAGGAGCGGTGTCGCGAGGGTCTGCTGGCGGTGGGCCTCGACCCGGACCGCCGGACCCTGGTGCGGGGCTATTCCACCGGCATGGCGCAGCGGCTCAAGATCGCCCAGGCCCTGCTCCACGACCCGGCGGTGCTGGTGCTCGACGAGCCGGGGTCGAACCTCGACCCGGCGGGCAAAGACTGGCTCGAGGAGCACGTGCGCGGCCTCGCCGCCGCCGGCAAGACGGTGCTGCTGGCCACCAACGACCCGCGCGAGATGGAGTGGGGGAGCCGCCATGTGGCGCTGGCTGTCTGAAGCGCTGGCGGTGGCCGCCAAGGACCTGCGGACCGAGTTCCGCACCCGGGTCGCGTTGAACTCGCTCGGGCTGTTTGCCCTGACCGTGCTGGCGGCCGTCTCGTACACGGTGGGGCCGTACCGGATCGCCGCCGAGGACCGCCCCTTCCTGCTGGCGGTGCTGCTGTGGATCATCGTCTTCTTCGCCGCTCTGGCCGGGCTCGACCGTTCCTTCGTCAAAGAAGAGGAGAGCCACACCGCACCGCTCCTGCGTCTGGCGGCGTCGCCGCACGGCGGTGTGGTTCGGCAAGCTGGTCTACAACCTCTGTCTGATCTATGCGCTGATGGCGATCCTGGTGCCGCTGTACTGCATCTTGATGGGCTACAAGATCGTTCTGCTGCAGTCGTTTGTGGTCATCCTGGTGCTCGGGGGCTACACCCTGGCGGTGGTGACGACCATCATCGCGGCGATCATCGCTCGCGCAATGACCCGCGGCGCCCTCTTTTCGGTGCTCTCCCTGCCGCTGCTGCTGCCGCTGATGATCTTTCTGATCCAGGGCACGACCGGCGCCGCCGAGGGGACGGCCGAAACGGTGACCAACACCATCCGCGCGGTGCTCTCGATGGGCGGCATCATGACCATCGTGTCGGCGGTGCTCTTCCCGGTGGTGTGGAACGATTGATGCACGGATGGCAATAAGGTATGCTGTGCGGCGGTTACAGCCCAGAGATCGATGTGGAGTTGGCCGACGGATGAGAGTGGCAGATATTTCGAAATTGGCGTTGTTGGTGTGGCTCGCCGTGGTCATCGTGGCGGCATTTTTCTACGTGCACGCGGCCGAGGGCTTTATCGGCGAGTCGTCGAGAATCGTCTTCTTCCACGTGCCGATGGCGTGGATCGCGGTGCTCGCCTTTCTGGTTTCCTGCATCACCTCGGTGATGTACCTCCGGCGGCGGGACCCGAAGGACGACATCCGGGCCTCGGTCAGCGCCGGCCTCGGGCTCCTGTTTGCGGTGCTGGCCACCACCACCGGCGCGGTTTTCGCCAAGATCATGTGGGGCGCCTACTGGAACTGGGACCCCCGCCAGACCTCGATCACCATCCTGCTGTTGATCTACGCCGCCTATCTGGCCCTGCGCGGCGCCGTCGACGACCCCGAGCGGCGGGCGAGTCTGTCGGCGGTTTACGCGATTCTCGCCTTCGTGACGGTGCCTTTTCTGGTCTTCGTGGTGCCGCGGATCTACTGGTCGCTGCACCCGGACACCATCATAAACACCCGTGGAGCCAACGAGTTCGACTCGCGCTACACGCAGGTGCTCCTGGCATCTGTATTAGGATTTACGGGATTGTACGTATGGTTATATACTATCGGCTGCCGGATCGAGACGATCCGGCAACGGCGCCGTCAGGAGGTGCTTGATGTCTGATCTCATGGGCATCGCAGTCGTCACCCTGATGATCTGGGTGGGGCTTTTTGGATACGTGTACCGGCTCGACCGGAAGGTGAGCCGTCTGGAGGACTAGATGACTGATTCACGACGCCAGCGTCGGATTTGGTACGCGGTGGGCGGCGTGTTGGTAGTGGCCTTTCTGGCCTATGGAACAACCTCGTTCAAATCGAACCTGACGCCCTACGTCAGCTTTCGAAGAAGCGACCGCGACCGCCCGCAAGGTGCAGGTGGCCGGTGGTCTGGTGGAAAACTCCACCGCGTACGTCGATGCGGAAAGCGAACTGCAGTTCGCCATGGTCGATGACGACGGCAACACCATGGAAGTGCACTACAAAGGCGTCAAACCGGGCAACTTCGAGGAGGCGATCCAGATCGTCGCCATCGGCAGCTATGAAGGCGGCGTCTTCGAGGCCGAGCAGCTGCTGGTGAAGTGCCCGTCGAAGTACCAGGGCCTCGAGGACGACGTCAAGAGCTACAGTTCCGAGACCTGATCCGGGGCCTCTCGTGGGTCCCTGTCTTTTCTCTCTCGCGATCGAATAGGAGAGTCCATGTATATCCCAGGAACCATCCTGATGTGGTTGGCGTTTCTCGCCGGTATTGCATCAACCATCACCTACTGGCTGTCGATCAAGGACCCCGAGCGCTGGCGCTCGCGCGGCCCGGCAGAGCTATGTGCTGATGACGGCGGCGATCGTCGCCGGTTCGGCGCTGCTGATGTACCTGCTGGTCACCCACGACTACCGTCTGCACTACGTGTGGGCCTACTCCGACAACATGCTGCCGCTGCACTACCTGATCTCCACCTTCTGGGGCGGTCAGGAGGGCAGCTTCCTGCTGTGGATCTTCTGGGGCGTGTTGTTGGGTCTGCCGCTTGATGCGGTTTGCCCGCTCGTACGAGCCGCGGGTGATGGTGGTCTACAACCTCACCCTGCTGTCGCTGATTCTCCTGCTGGTCAAGCAGGACCCCTTCCGCTTCCACGAGGGCCTGACCGCGGCCTTGATTCCGATGGACGGTCAGGGCCTGAACCCGCTGCTGCAGAACTACTGGATGGTGATCCACCCGCCGATCATGTTCATCGGCTACGCCTCGCTCGGGATCCCGTTCGCATTCGCGATCGCGGCGTTGTGGATGAAGAAGTACGACGAGTGGACCAAGGTCTCGATGCCGTGGGTGCTCCTGTCCCTCGCCTCGCTGGGCACCGCCATCATGCTCGGCGGCTACTGGGCCTATGAGACCCTCGGTTGGGGCGGCTACTGGGGCTGGGACCCGGTCGAGAACGCCTCGCTCGTGCCGTGGTTGGCGACCCTCGCCCTGACCCACGGGATGCTGCTTGCAGCGCGGCCGCGGTCGTTTCCGGCGGCTCAACCTGGTGCTCGCGATCTCGTCTTTCCTGCTGGTGGTCTACGCCACCTTCCTGACCCGATCCGGTGTGCTGGCCGATTTCTCGGTCCACTCCTTTGTCGATCTCGGCATCACCGGGGCTGTTGGTCTTCAACATGGGCTTCTTCCTGGTCATGTCGATCGGCCTGCTGGTCCTACCGCTGGTCGGAGATTCCGGCCGAGGTCGGCGACGAGCCCTTCATGTCGCGCACGATCTTCTTCGTGGTCGGCATCCTGCTCACGATTCTGATCGGAGTGGTGGTGCTCTTCGGCACCTCGGCGCCGTTGATCTCGCGGATCTGGGGCGCGCCGGCACAGGTGGGCCCGGATTTCTACAACCGCATGGGTTTCTGGCTCGCGGTGGTGTTCTCGCTGTTTCTCGGTGGCACGCCGTTTCTCGGCTGGAGCCGGGCGCGCAAGGGCTGGGCCCGGATTCTGGGTCTGACTTCGGCGATCACCGCCGTCGTGATGGTTGGTGCTGTGGCCGTCGGCCTGCGGGGCGTGCCGTCGATCATCTACGTGGCGGCCGCGGTCTTCTGCGTGGTCACCAATCTCTGGGCGACGATCGACTTCGGCAGGAACGGCCGTTGGCGGATGGCCGGCGGACCCGTGGCCCATATCGGCCTCGGTCTCATGATGATGGCATTCCTCACCACCGGGTGGCTGGACCGCGACCAGAAGGTGCGGCTCGCGGAGGGCGAACCCAAAGAGGTGCTGGGTTACACCCTGACCTTCCGCGGCGTCGAGAAGCCGACCCCCCAGGCGCGCGACGCCATGGTGGTGGAGGTGACCTCGCCGCGCGGTCAGAACTTCGTGCTCAAACCGAAGATGTGGGTCAACCAGAAGACCAACCAGATGATCGCCAACCCCGACATCAAGTCCTTCCTCACCAAGGACCTCTATCTCGCCCCGGTCGAGTTCGCGCCGGGCAAGGACGCGCCGGTTTCGAGCCGCATGATGCTGACCAAGGACGAGCCCGCCTCCTTCCGCGACTGGACCCTGACCTTCAAGGGCTTTGACCTGACCAAGCAGAACGCGGTGCCCGGGCGCTCTCACCGTCGGCGTGGTGGTCGAGATCCAACGACCGGGCGAAGAGCCCGTGAGCCTCGAGCCCTCGATGGTGTCCACCGACGAAGGCGTGCAGCCGGTGGCCGTGGAGATTCCGGGCGTGGCCGGCGGCAAGATCCGCGCCACCGGGATGAGCGTCGATCAGGGCGTGGTGCGGGTCGAACTGCTCGGTCTCGGCGGCGGCATCGGCCGCACCGCGGTGCTCGCCAAGGGCGAGACCATGGCCTACAAGGAACTCGCGATCACCTTTGACGACTTCGACCTGTCGGACTTCGACCCCGAGGCGGGCAAGATCAACTTCGGTGTCGTGTTCTCGGTCGAGCACGGCGGCCAGAGCTACGAAGTGGTCCCGACCTTCCGCGGCGGTATGGGTGGCGAGCCGCAGGTGACCTCGGCCGCGGTCCCGGGCACCGGCGGCATCACCCTGACTCCCGGCCGCATCGACGCCGAGGGCGGCACGGTGCAGCTGCAGGTCTTCGATCCGCTGCTGGCGCCGGAAGCGCCGACCTCGGCGAGCCTGGTGCTGGACGTCTCGACCAAGCCCCTGATCTCGCTGGTGTGGATCGGGACGATCACTGATCGTGATCGGCATCTTCATGGCCATCTTCCTGCGCCGCAACGATATCGCCACGATTCCTGTCGAGGGCTGATGCCTTCGACGGGAATCAGTTTTGAGTTTTGAATTCTTAGTTTTGAGTTGTCTGCAGCTATACAGCCGAAATCGGACATATCGCGCCTGATCGAGGCCAGGCGGCACAGGTGCCGCCCCTACCCACAAATGACATTCCCCTGGAGTGGCGGGGCCTGCCCCGCCTTTGAATGTGAATATTGCAAGAGGCTGAACTCAAAACTAACAACTAATAACTCAACACTTGCGTGGCATCTGTAAGATGACGCGGTGACGAAACGCAAGGTGCTGTTCTGGATCGCGGTCCTCTATTTCGCCGAGGGCCTGCCCTTCGGCATCGCCTACGACGTGTGGCCGGTGTTCTTCCGCGTCCACGGCGTGTCGCTGCGCGAGATCGGGCTGATGAGCCTGCTCTCCCTGCCGTGGACCTGGAAGCTCCTGTGGGCGCCGCTGGTGGACCGCTGGGGCTGCCGCCAGCACTGGATCACCGCCAGTCTTTTCGTGCTCGGCGCCACCACCCTGGCCATCGTGCCCCAGGATGCGTCCAATCCTTCGTTCCTGATGTGGGGGCTGTTGCTGCTCTTTACCACCGCTTCGGCCACCCAGGACATCGCCATCGATGCCTACGCGGTGGACGTGGCGACGCCGAAGACGACGGGCAGCATCAACGGCGCCCGGGTCTCCGCCGCGCGGGTCGCCATGTTGGCGGGCGGCGGCGGCTTCCTCATCCTGGCCGACTTCACCGGGTGGAAGACGCTGTGGGTCGCCCTGGCGGTGATCCTCTTCTGCGCTGGCGGCGGTCGCCTGGATGAGCCCGCGCGTTCCGCTCGACAGCTCGGTCCGTCGCCACGCGATCCGACCGGTCCTGCGCTGGATCTTCCGCTGGCAGATGGTGCCGGTGCTGCTCTTCGTTCTGCTCTTCAAGGTCGGCGACTCGACCCTCGGCCGGATGGTCAAGCCCTTCTGGGTGGACCGCGGCTACTCCTGACCGAGATCGGCGCGATTTCGGTGACCCTCGGCACGGCCCTGACGATCCTCGGGGCGCTGGCCGGGGGCTGGATCGTCGACCGCATCGGGATCTTCCGTTCGCTGCTGTGGCTCGGTCTCGCGCAACTGGTCTCGAATCTCGGCTACGTGGTGGTGGCGGCCGTCGCTCTGCCGCGCGAGAGCATCTACGCCGCCTCGATGATCGAGAGCTTCACCCAGGGTCTCGGGACCGCGGCCTTCCTGTCCTTTCTGATGAACCTCTGCGACAAGGAGCACGCCGCCACCCAGTACGCCATCCTGTCGGCGATGTTCGCCCTCACCCGAGATGTCGCCGGCGCCTTCACCGGAATCGGCGTCGAGAGCCTCGGCTACGCGGTCTTCTTCGCGATCACGACGGCACTGGCCCTGCCGGCCCTCGCCCTGCTGCCGTTGATCAAGCCGCGGATCCGGGAGAACGCCGTCGCCTCAGCTGCTGACGAGGAATGACGGAGCGAGGGCCTGTTCCCGGGCCTCTTCGCCGACGCTGAGGGTTCCCGGTTCGAACGCAATGCCGAACATATCCGAGCAGGCGGCGACAACCGCTTCCTCCACCTCGTCTCGACCGGGCAACCGGCCGAGCTCGTGGCGAAGGGTCGTGATATGGGGCCGCAGACCGCTGTCGTCGGCGAGTCCCATGGAGCCCGCCTGGAGGCGGCCGTCCCAGTCGAGGACGATGGCGCCGTGTTGGAGGATCGTCCCTTTGTGGGCCCGCATGGCGGAGCCGACGAGCTTGCGGCCCCGGACCACGACCTCGCCGCCGGCCGGCGCCTCGAAACAGGGGATGGTGGTCCGCGGGCCGGGCAGCTCGAGGTTGACCTCGCCGCCGGTGAGTTCGGCCTCGACGCCGAGCGACCGCATCGCCCGCACCAGGGCGCCGCAGATCGTCCGGTAGGCGTCCTGCAGGGGGCGCGGCAGAGGCCCGGCGCCGAGCGGCGCGACCACGGCGTAGGTGAGCTCGAGGTGGTGGAGGAGGGCGCGGCCGCCGGTGGGCCGGCGCACCACATCGATGCCCTCGCGCCGGCAGAAGGCGAGATCGGCCGCGTCGACGTCCTGGTGGCGGCCGAGGGTGAGACAGGGCGGGTCCAGCCGTACAGACGCAGGGTCGGAGGAGCCTCAGCCGGCAGACACTGCCTCGAGGATGGCAACATCCCGCGCCATGTTGTGGGCGCCGGGGAGGTCGCCATCTGAAAGCAGCCGCCAGGTCGGAGAACCGGTCATCGATCGGAGGGTAGCATCGTGAGACGTCGTTCGGCGGCGCGCGCGTGGGCCTCGAGGCCCTCGAGACGGGCGAGGGCGGCGGCATCGCCGGCGGCCGTCGCTGCATCGCGGTCGAGGTTCATCCGCAACCAGGTGCGGATGCGGAGGAAATCGAAGACGCTCAAGCCGCCCTTGAAGCGGGCGACGCCGCCCGTCGGGAGGGTGTGGTTGGGACCGATGCCGTAGTCGCCGAAGACCTCGGCGCTGGCGCTGCCGATGAAGAGACCGCCGTAGTGATTGGCTCGCCGGGCCACCTCTTCGGCGTCTTTCGTCAGGATCTGGAGGTGTTCGGGGGCGATGCGGTCGCAGACCACCAGAGCCTCCTCGAGGCTGTCGGCGATGACGGCGAACCCGTTGCCGAGGGCGGCGCCGGCGATGTCGCGGGTCGGCAGCTCGGCGAGCTGGCGAGCGAGCTCGCGGTCGACGGCGTCGGCCAGCGCCGGATCCGTCGTCACCAGCACCGGGAGGGCCTCGGGGTCGTGCTCGGCCTGGGCCAGGAGATCCGCCGCCACCACCCCTGGGTCGGCGGTCGCGTCGGCGAGAATCACGAGCTCGGAAGGGCCCGCCAGCATGTCGATACCGACGTCGCCCGCCACCACTTTCTTGGCCGCCGTGACCCAACGATTACCGGGCCCCACCACGACATCGCACGGCGCCGGGCCACCGACGCCGTAGGCCAGAGCGGCGATGGCGTGGGCGCCGCCGACGGCCAACAACCCGTCGGCGCCGGCCACAGCGGCGGCGGCAAGGGTGATCTGAGCTGGCCGCGGCGACGCGACCCAGACCTCTCTCACCCCGGCAGCGCGGGCGGTGACGGCGGTCATCAGCACCGACGACGGCAGAGGGTAGCGGCCGCCCGGGGCGTAGCAGCCGGCGCGGTCGACAGGAGTGACGGAGTGTCCCGCCTCGCCGCCGAGCACGGGCATTTTGAAATCCTTCAACGCGGCCCTCTGGGTGAGGGCGAAGTCCTCGATGCGGGCGGCGGTCCGTTCGAGGAGGGCGCGCTGGTCCCCAGGCAAGGATCGCAAGGCGCCCTGGAGCTGGTTGCGATCGAGCGCCAGGGGTTGTTCGGCAGTTCGTTCGCCGAACTTCTCTGCATACCGCCGCAGCGCCGTTTCACCACCGCAACGCACCTCGTCGACGATCACCGCAGCGTCGCGGAGGGTCGCTGCATCGACCGCCTCGCGCCGGAGTTCCTGGACCTGGTGAGGCTTGAGCCGGCGCAGCATCATGGCCCGGTCTCCCCGGTTGCAAAGGTCCGTGAACCGTCTCGCCGCCGCACCTGCGAGGGCGCGGCGGTCGAGCTCCCGCGCCACGTCCTCGAGCCGCGTTCCGTTGGCCGCCAGTTTGACCAGGGTGAAGTACATGACGTCGGCTGCCTCCCACACCACCTCGTCGTCGCTGCCGGCCTCGGCGAGCTCGTGGGCCTCCTCGACCAGTTTGGCCGCGAGAAGCCCGGGGTCGCCGGCCAGCCGGGAGGTGTAGGACCCCGGTTCGGCGTGCGCCGCGAGCTCGATCAGCCTTCGCTCGAGTTCTGCGAGACCGGCCCCAGCGCCCCAACAGCTGCGGGTCTCGAGATGACAGAAGCCGCCCCGTTGACGCACGGTGAAACGCAGGGCGTCGCGGTCGCAGTCGGCCTCCACCCGCACCAGTTCCTGGATCGCGCCCGAGGTCTCGCCCTTGCGCCAGAGCTCGGAGCGCGAGCGTGACCAGTAGACGCCGCGGCGCTCGGCGACTGCTGCGCGCAGGCTGTCGGCCGAGGAGTAGACGAGGCCGAGGGCCGTCCCGTGCTCGTCGCACACCACGGTCGGCCACAGACCGTCGGGGCGATCGGAGATCAGGGGTGCGGCAAAAGCATCGGCGAGATCGAGCCGGCCGGTGTAGATGGCCATCCCGACCTGGGCATCCGCGCCCAGGCGGTCGAGGGCGGCCACCTCGTCGGCGGTGGTGACGCCGCCTGCGATAGTGACCCGGGTGCCCGCTGCGGCCTCGATGACCCGTCTCGCAGCCTCGAGATCGATCCCGCCGAGGCGGCCTTCGCGCTCGACGAAGGTGACGAGGAAGCCGCCGACCAGCTCGTGCAGCTCGGCCAGCCGGTCGAGCACCGAGGTGCCGGTTCGTTCGGTCCAGCCCCGCACCACGACCTCGCCGTCGACGCCGTCGAGGGCCGCGATCACCCGGTCGCGCGGCAGTTCCGAAAGCACTTCCGGGGTCGCAGCGGTACCGAGAATGACCTTGCTGGCCCCGGCGTCGAGCCACTCCAGAGCCTGCTCCACCGTGCGGATGCCGCCGCCGACCCGGCACGGGTAGTGCCGCACCAGCTCGAGCATGATGTTGCGGTTCGAACCACGGCCGAGGGCCGCATCGAGATCGATCACCGCGAGCTCTCCGACAACGGCGAATTTCTCGGCCACCGCCAGGGGGTCGCCGGCGTCGAGCACCTTCTCGCGGCCGCCGACCAGCTGCACCGAGTGGCCGTCCATGAGATCGATCGATGGAACGATCATCGCCGCACCTCCACCCCGCGAGCCGCGAGTTCGTTTTTGAGATCGCCGACCGTGGTGTGGCCGTCGTGCAGGATCGAAGCGGCGAGCACCGCATCCGCGCCGGCGGCAAGTGCCTCGACCATGTGGGCGGGGCCGGAGGCGCCGCCGGAGGCGATGATCGGCACCGGCACCACCGCACGGACGGCGGCGATCAGCTCGAGGTCGTACCCGTCGCCGGTACCGTCGCGGTCCCACGAAGTGAGCAGGATCTCTCCGGCGCCCCGATCGACGGCCTGCCTGGCCCACTCCGCAGCGTCGAGTCCGGTGCGTTCGCGGCCCGAACGAATGACCGTCTCCCAGCCGTCCGAGGTTCGGGCCGCGTCGAGGGCGAGGATGGTGCACTGGCGGCCGAAGATCCGCGCCATGTCGTCGAGCAGCTCGGGGCGGGTCACGGCGGCGGTGTTGACCGCCACCTTGTCGGCGCCGGCCTCGAGCAGGATCTCGGCATCGCGGGCCTCCCGCACGCCGCCGCCGACGGTGAGCGGCAGCGGCAGCACCCGGCGCACCGCCCGCACCACCTCGAGCGCGTTGCCGCGGTCCTCCGGGGTCGCGGAGACATCGAGCAGAACCAGTTCATCGGCGCCCTGGCGGGCGTAGGCCTCGGCCCGTTCCACGGGATCTCCGGCGTCCCGAAGTCCTTGAAACCGAATGCCCTTGACCACCCTGCCGCCCTTGACGTCGAGACACGGAATGACGCGCGGGAGCAGCATCACGCCACCCCCGCCGCGGCGGCGAGCCAGCGTTCGATCAGCGCCTGGCCCCAGGCGCCGGAGAGCTCGGGGTGGAACTGGCACGCCAGCACCGCTCCGCGCTCGAGGGCGGCGACGAATGTCTCCGCCGTGATCGGTGGTCGCGCCGTCCCACCCGGCCGGCACCTCGTCGAGCTTGTAGGAGTTGGCGAAGTAGGCGTCGCCGTCTGGCGAGCAGCGAACAGCCGTCTCCGGCAGTCACGCGGTTCCACCCGAGGTGGGGCACCCGCAGCCCTTCGCGAAAGGCGGTAGCGGTCGCGGGCACCACGCCGAGGCCCCGGGCATCGGGGTTCTCCTCGCTGGTGGCTGCCAGCAGCTGCAGACCGAGGCAGATCGCGAGGGTCGGCCGGCCGGCCTGCGATCCGCCGGGTCAGAGGCTCGCGCAGCCGCAGATCATCGAGACGGCAGGCGACCGGTCCGAAGGCGCCCACACCCGGCAGCACGACGAGGTCCGCGCCCTCGGCGTCGGCGGGGTCTTCGGAGAACCTCACCGTGCGACCGGCGCGTTCCAGAGCGGCGCCCACCGACGCCAGGTTGGCGGTGCCGGTGCGGATCACCACCACCTCGGTCACGAGCCACCACCCAGCGTGCCCTTGGTGCTGCGGATGCCGCCCGTGGCCGGACGCCGTGGCCTGGCGCAGGGCGAGGGCGGTCGCCTTGAACGCGGCCTCGGCGCGGTGGTGGTCGTTGTCGCCGCGGAGGACGTCGACGTGGAGGGCGCAGCGCGCCGCCATCGCAAACGACTGCAAGACGTGTCCCACGTTTTCGCTGGCCAGACCGCCCAGCATCTCGCGCCGGAGACCGAGCTCCACCTGCGGCCAGGGGCGGCCCGAAAGATCGACCACGGTCCGCGCCAGGGCCTCGTCCAGAGGGGCGTAGGCGGTGCCGAAACGGACGATGCCGGCGCGGTCCCCGAGGGCGGTGTCGAGGGCCTCGCCGAGGACCAGGGCGCAGTCTTCCGCGGTGTGGTGGTCATCGACCTCGAGGTCGCCGGAGCATCGGAGCTCCAGGTCCCAACCGGCGTGGAAGGCGAGGGCGGTCAGCATGTGGTCGAGAAAGCCGATGCCGGTGGCGATCGCGACCTCGCCCGTGCCGTCCAGGTTCAGGCGGCAGGAGATGCGGGTTTCGCGGGTGGTGCGTTCGACGGTGGCGGTGCGGGGTGTCGTGGTCACGGCAGGACCTCCAGGATTTTTCGGGTCTCGCTCGAGCACGGTGGCGGCGCCGGCCCGTTGGAGTGAAACGGTGGTCGGCTCGGGGTCATCGCCGGGTGCGACAACCCCGATCGGGAGCACGTTGGCTCCCCGTGCGGCGCGCAGATCGTCGGGGGTGTCGCCCACCATCCACGCGGTGGCGACCCCGAGACGTTCGAGGGCGAGGCGCACCGGCGCCGGGTTCGGCTTGATCGGCGCGTCCTCCATGGTGACCACGGTCTGGAAACAGCCGGCGATGCCGCGCTCGGTGAGAAAGCGATCGGCGTCGGCGCGCGGCCGGCCGGTCACCACCGCCAGCGGGAAGCGCTCGCCGAGGGCGAGCAGTTCGTCGCGCTCCAGGAGCAGGCGTTCGGTGCGGCGAAGACCGGGTTCGGCCTCGCTGCCCTGGTAGATCTCCTCGAACCGCGTCTTCACCTCGGCGAGTGGACGATCCACGCCCCGTTCGGCCATCAAACGGCGGGTGAGCACCCAACAGTCGTTGGCGTTGCCCTCGGCGGTCGCCGCCTCGATGTCCTGGATCGTGATCGTCGACGCCGAAGGCGGCGGCGGTCTGCAGGGTGGCCTCGCGGTAGGAGCCCGAGACGTCGGCGAGCACGCCGTCCATGTCGAAGATCAACGCCTCCGGAGCGAGCACGGTGCGCAACGCGTGGGTGAGGCGGGAGAAGTTGACCTCGTCCCCCGGCAGGGTGATCCGCAGCCAGCCTTCGACGTCGGGCCGCCCGTGGAAGGCGCGGATGGCGATGCCGAGGGCGTGGAGCGCGGTCCAGACCCGTCCGCGCGTCGGCAAAACGTGCGAAGACGAAGCTGCCCTGCGACGGCAGGACCTCGGCGCCGAGTTCGGTCAGCAGTCGGGTGAGCTCGTCCCGTTGCCGGCGGATCGCGGCGATCCGCTGCGACCCGGGACCGTCGCCATCGGCGAGCATGGTCGCCGCCATGGCCAGCGATGGCGCCGACACCGGAAAGGGGAGGCCGATCCGGCGCAGCCAGTCCACCACCCGCGGATCGCCGAGGGCGTAGCCGACGCGGAGACCGGCCGCGCCCCACGCCTTGGAGAGCGTGCGGACGATGACGGCGTTCGGGTATTCGAGAGCCACCGACGTGAGGTCGTACTCGGGGTCGGTGAAGTCCACGTAGGCCTGGTCGAGGAGGACGAGGGTGCGGGGCAGGGCCTCGAGCAGACGGCGGAAGGCATCGCGCGAGGCGACCGCACCGGTGGGGTTGTTGGGGCTGACGACGCAGACCAGCGCGGTGGTGTCGTCCGCCCGCTCGAGGACGGCGTCGAGCGGAAAATCGTCGCGCCACCACGGGATCTCGACCAGCTCGGCGCCTGCGATGCGGATGAAGCGGCGGATCATCCCGTAGCTCGGGGTGGTCATGATCGCGTTGCGGCCGGGGACGCAGACCGAGCGCACGGTGCGTTCGAGGGCGTCGTCGGCGCCGCCGGTGACCAGAACCGAGGCTTCCGGCACACCGAGACGCTCGGCGATGAGGGGCTCCAGCGCGCCCAGTTCGGGGTAGCGGTTGATGTGCCATGCATCGAGACCCGCCGCGCCGGCGAGGGCGTCCGGCGGCGCCAGCCGTTCGTTGAAATCGAGCACCAGGTCGATGCCGTCGCCCGGACGTCCGGTGGTGTAGGTCGTGAGCTCCGCGAGGACGGGCGCCGGTTCGACGAGAAGAGGGCGTTCGTTCATCGTGCCTCCGTCGTTCAGGGGATGATCTGCGCGAGTCGGGTCACCACGATGTCCTCGCCGCCCGCCGCCTTGAGCCGCGGGATCACCGCCGGGACGTCCTTGCGCGGCACCGCCGCCTTGACCGCGAACCCGTCGCCGCCCGCGAGTTGCGACACCGTGGGTTGGCGCATGCAGGGCAGGACGGCGAGCACCGCCTCGAGGCGGTCCGGGGCGACGTTGACCTCGACCATCACCCGCAGCCGCGCCTCGAGCACCGACCGCACCAGCAGGACGATGTCGTCGATGATGGCGCGGCGGTCGGGATGTTCGAGGGCCCGCGGGTTGGCGTAGAGCCGGGTCGACGACGTCATGAGCTGGTCGATGATGCGCAGATTGTTGGCCTCGAGGGTCGAGCCGGTGGCGGTGTTGTCGACGATGAGATCGGCGTCCTCGGGCGGAAAGACCTCGGTGGCGCCGTAGGAGCGCACGAAGGTGGCCTCGGGGCAGCGCTCGGCGATCCAGCGCCGGGTCAGGTTCTCGTACTCCGAGGCGACCACCAGCGGCCCGGAGGGCAGCTGCCCGTCCGGCACCAGGTCGACCGGCGCCGCCGCCACCACCCGCACCGGGTCGAGACCGGTGTCCGCCAGCTCGACCAGCGAGCCGTCGAGCTCGGCCACCCAGTCGGCGCCGGCAAAGCCGATGTCCCGCGAACCGGCGTGCAGCATCTCGACGATCGTCTGCGGTTTGAGGACCTTGACCTCGCAGCCGTCAAGGCTGATGTGGGGCCGGTAGCTGCGCACCGTCTGGGTGAGGTGGATGCCGGCGTCGCCCAGCAGTCGGGTCACACCGTCGTACATGCGGCCCTTGGGGATGGCCAGTCGCAGGGTCGATTCGTCGGCTGTTCGGGTCATCTGTCCTCCGTGCCGACCGCGCCGACGTTTTCGAAAAGAAAAACGCCGGCGGGGCCGGCGTTGTGGTGTCGATCTTGCTTCGGTCTACACCATCACCTGGCCCCAACGGGGATGTGGACGTGATGGTGATGGCGGCAAGCGCTCATGCAAAACACCAACGCAGGCTAGCCGACGAGGATTCCCGTTGTCAAGGGGAGCCTGTGGACACCTCCGTCGCACGCGGGCTTTTTGTGGTGCAGGCGTCCCGCCTGCACAGTGCGGCCGGGACGGCCGCACCACAATCGGCGTACAGCATGTAGGAACTTGATTCCGTGGCGGTGATTCTCGCCTCAAACCAGGACCTTCGCCGCACGACGCTCGTATCCGCACACGCTTCTGAACTCTCGTTACTTCGATTGTCGGTGGGGAGTTGGCCGGAAATTCAAAATTCAAAATTGAGAATTCAAAATCCTCGCCGACAAGCCTCAAGCCCCAGGCCTCAAGAGGTGCCTGCCACGACGGGGCAGGGCGAGGAGGTACGAAAAAAGCGGGCGACCCTTTCGGGCCGCCCGCCTCATTACTTCGCACTCAACAATACAACCTCTAAGGTGTTCTGCTAGTGACCTGCGTGGCTGATGTGCTTCGCATCCTGCATCGACTTGATGATGTTATCCAGGTTGTAGCTTGCCGGAGTCTGCAGCGCTGGGAAGGTCCTGTAGGTCTCGAGTTCCTTCAGCCACAGCAGCTGCCCGATGGGCAGGAGGTTCCAGTCATAGATGAACGCGGTGCTCGGGGCGGCCAGGGCGCCGCCGTAGCCCAAGAGGGTACCTTCAGCCGACGCGACCGACCTCTCGAACGGATCACGCTTGAGGTTGTTGACCTGGGTCCAGTGATAGGAGCTTGCGTCATTGAACGATTCCAGCGCATTGGAAGAGACCATCGTGTAGTAGAACTTCCAGTTCTTGTACCGTACCGCCGAAGGCTGTGCACCGGTGTAGTAGAAGAACGTGTCGCGAGCGGAATCGCCCTTGCCTTCAAGGTATGCCCGCTGGTCGACACCGTCGAGCGTCGTCTTGACGATACCGGGGTACGTGCCGGCCTCAATCTGCTTTTTCAGCCCGTCACCCGAAGGCCCGCCGGCGATATTGACGAAGGTGGGCACCCAGTCCAATGACGAGAAGATCTGGTCCGGATTGGTGCCAGCCTTGACGTGCCCCGGCCAGCGAACGAGCATCGGCGCCCGCATACCGCCTTCCCAGGTGGTGAGCTTGCCGCCCCTGAAGGGCGTGATCCCGCCGTCCGGGTAGGTGATTCCCTCGGCTCCGTTGTCGGTGGTGAAGACGATGATGGTGTTGTCCATCTCGCCCATTTCTTCCAGCTTTTTGAACACGTAGCCGATGTTGTCATCCATCTGCTTCATGCCGGCTTCGTTGATACCCCAGTCCTTGCCGCCCTCCTCGCCCAGCATGTCCATGTACTTGTCCGAGAGCATCGTGGTGACGTGCATGCGCGCCGGGTTATACCAGACGAAGAACGGTTTGTTGGTCTTCTTGGGGTCGTTGCGGTCGAGGAAGTCGATGACCTGGGCGGAGATCTCCTCGTCCACGGTCTTCGAACGTTCCAGCGTCAGCGGCCCTTGGTCCGTGCAGCTCTGGTTCTTTTCCGTGCCGTCCGAAGAAGTACAGTGGAGGACCGGCCGCGGTGGGGTCATACAGAGCGCGGTCTCCGGATCCACGGCACCGGGGACCTCTTTGAGACCCTTGACCGGGGTGTTTTTGCAGGGCGGAACAACGGCTTGATCGGTCGGGGAGCTGTTGATATCGGGGAAGCTCACACCCTGCATGGCGTCGAGGTGATACAGGTAGCCCCAGAACTCCTGGAAGCCGTGCGCCGTCGGCAGCGAAGCCGATTTATCGCCGAGGTGGTTCTTGCCGAACTCGCCGGTGTTGTAGCCGAGATCCAACAGGAATTTGGCGAGCGCGGGCGTACCCGGCAACAGCGAACTGGTGGCACCCGGAAGCTGCGGCATGACCATGCCGGCCCGCAACGGATGCATGCCGGTGAAGAAGGCGGTGCGCCCGGCCGTGCAGCTCTGCTCGGCATAATAGGTCATGAACCGCGCACCTTCAGTCGCGAGGCGGTCGATGTTGGGCGTCTCCCCAACCATCAGGCCCTGATGGTAGGCACCCACGTTCATGATGCCGATGTCGTCACCCATGATGAACAGGATGTTGGGCTTCTCGGCCCCCTGCTGCGCCTGCACCGGGGCGGCTACCATCGCCACCGTCAGCGCGACTGCAACTGCTGTTGCGATTCTGACCGTTGCTGTTCTTTTCACTGCTTCCTCCTTGTGTTCTGTTGTTAGTTGATGTTTTGAGTGCCTGGAGTGTCCAAGACCCGATATTCGAGCGAGGTATTTCATCGTTTTCTTCAGTCTCCTTCCTGGTCGGAATGCCCATCGCGGCCGGAACCGTCGCCGAGCAGCAGGCGGAGGTACGGTGTCGTGCCCCACAGCTCCGCGCCGCGCGCCTCGAGCGCCCGCAGCGCCGCTCTGCCGGCGTCGTCGGCCGACCGGAGGTCGGTCAGATCGATCCGGGTTCCCCGTACACGATTTTCCATCGCCTCCTCCATTGCGGCCACGTCTCCGGCCGTCAGCCACCCGTCGACGCGGACCACGCGCCTTCGGTTCTCGTCGAAGCAAGTGATTTTGACGGTCACTGGGCCCCACCCTGCGAAGAACGTGCCAATGCGCTCTGCGGACGTTTCTCATCAAAACCACGGCCGGTCGTCTCAATTTCGCAGCATTTTTGCCGGCGTCGAAAAACGGTTGGACTCACGACCGGTCGTGAGTCATCACGAAATATCGTGACTTTCGGCTCGGAACTTGATACCGTCGCCGCCACCGATGCAGGACTCCGATTCTTTCGAACTCTTCATGGCGGATCTTTCCGCGCGGTTTACCGGCCTGCCGATCGAGCGGGTCAACGGCGAGATCACCTCTGCGCTCGAACAGCTGTTAGAGGTTTTCGGCACCGACCGCAGCACGTTGATGGAGGTCGTCGATGATGGCAAGGACCTTCGCCCCACCCACTCGGCGGCGGTGCCGGGTCTGAAAACCTTTCCGGAGGACTCCTCGGAGCTTGTCCCGTCGTGGTACGCCGCGATGCTCTCGCGGGGCAAGGCCGTAGTTCTATCGCAGCTGCCGGACGACCTGCCGGCCGAGGCTGGCTCCGAACGGGCGTACGTCCTGCGTCGTGGTATGAAATCGCACCTCGCGGTGCCCCTGATGGTGGGTGGACACTACGTCCTCGTGCTCGCCACCGCCACGTTCAGCGCCTTTCGCACCTGGAGCGAGACCGACGAGAGGCAGCTCCGGATCGTCGGGCAGATCCTCGTCAACGCGTTCTACCGCGTGCGCATCGAGGGCGAGTTGCGGGACAGCCTCGCCGAGGTCCGAGAGCTCAAGGACAGAATCGAGGAAGAGAACGTTTTCCTGCGCAGCGAACTCGGTGAGTTCGCCAATCCGCGGGAGATCGTCGGCGACTCGCCGTCGCTGCGGCGGGCGCTCTCGCTGCTGGCACAGGTGGCGCCGACGGACACCACGGTGTTGTTGCGCGGCGAAACCGGAACCGGCAAGGAGTTGTTTGCCGACGCGATCCGCACGCGGAGCCTGCGGGCCGATGGGCCGATCATCAAGGTCAACTGCTCCGCGATCCCAACCACCCTGATCGAGAGCGAGCTCTTCGGTCACGAGATGGGGGCGTTCACGGGCGCGGTCAACGCCCGCCCAGGTCGCTTCGAACTCGCCGAAGGCGGCACGCTCTTCCTCGACGAGATCGGCGATCTGCCAGGCGAGGTGCAGGCAAAACTGCTGCGAGTGTTGCAGGACCGCGAGGTGCAGCGGCTCGGAGCCACCCGCGCACGCGCGTTCGACGTGCGCATCGTGACAGCGACCAACCGCGACCTCGAAAAGGCAGTAGCGGAGGGCTCGTTCCGTCAGGACCTCTACTACCGTATCTCGGTGTTCGTGATCACCATCCCGCCGCTGCGGGACCGCCGCGAGGACATCCCGATCCTGGTCTGGTCAATCATCAACCGCCGCCAGGAGGAGCTGGGTCGCTCGATAGAAAAGATCCCGAAACGGGTCATGGACGCGCTGCAGTCCTACTCGTGGCCGGGCAATATCCGGGAACTCGAGAACGTGATCGAGCGGGCACTCATCCTGTCGCCCGGGAATGTGCTGGAAATCGATGATGCGGTGATCGCCGGTCATGGCGTTTCGGGACAGACACGCCACGAGACCGAGCTGCTCGATCAGGTGGCCGGCGACCACATCACGGCCGTCCTCGAACGTTGCAACTGGCGGATCAACGGTCGCGGAAACGCCGCCGAGATCCTCGGCCTCCACCCCAATACGCTGCGTTCGCGCATGAAGAAGCTGGCCATCGTCCGCCCTGATCGCAGACTCGAATAACCGTGCCGTCCACCCGGCAGCCGGGACGGCCTCGCCCAGGTCTTCGAGCTGGCCGAGGGAAGTTCCCGTTGTCAGGCGGAGTCGCTCCGTTGCAGCATTCCGGTGTGTGCATCCCGATGCTCCCGGCGTTGTTGCCCGTGAGTGCCCCCTCTGACAATGATTGGGCCCGAAGGATGCGCTCTCGACAGGCAATCGAGTTCCCAACATTGTCAGAGACGGCACCTCCGCCGCACGCGGCTCGTTTCCGAACGCGCTTCCCGGGAGGAGCCACCCTCAACATTGTTGGCCCGCGTCGCTGTGCCGACGGGTAGATTCGTGTGTCCAACAATGTTGAAAGTGGCACCTCCGCCGCACGCGGCTCGTTTCCGAACGCGCTTCCCGGGAGGAGCCAGGCTGAAGCCAGGCACCTCCGCCGCACGCGGCTCGTATCCGCACTCGCTTCTGAACTCTCGATGCTTTGATTGTCGGTGGGGGGTTGCCCGGAATTAAAAATTCAAAACTAAAAACTCAAAACTTGAAGCGTCAGTCTTCCATCCTCACCGAAACGACCTTCGAGACTCCGGGCTCTTCCATGGTGACGCCGTAGAGGAGGTCGGCGCGGGCCATGGTGCGGCGGTTGTGGGTCACCATCACGAACTGGGTGTGTTCGGTCATCGCCTGCACCAGACCGGCCAGGCGCTCGACGTTGGCGTCGTCGAGGGGGGCGTCGACCTCGTCGAGGATGCAGAAGGGGGAGGGCTTGATGCGGAAAAGCGCCAGCAGCAACGACAGCGCGGTCAGGGCCTTCTCTCCGCCCGACAACAGCTGCACCGACTGGTTCTTCTTGCCGGGTGGTTGGGCGGTGATGTCGATGCCCGACTCCAGGGGATCGTCCTCGTCCACCAGGTCGAGGCGGGCGGTGCCGCCGCCGAAGAGATTCGAGAAGGTCTCGGTGAAGACCGCGTTGACCTGTTGGAAGGTGTCCACGAAACGTTCGGTGCAGGTGGCGTCGATTTCGCGGATGGTGGTGTCCAGGGCGCGCAGGGCCTCGACCAGGTCCTTGCGCTGGGCGGTGAGAAAGGTCGATCGCTCCTCGAGCTCGTCGAGCTCCCGGAGGGCGAGCAGGTTGACCGGTCCGAGCCGCTCGATCTTGGCGCGCAGGCCTTCCACCGCCTCGCGCAGGGCGTCGGGCTGGTCCTCGGGGTCGGGCTCAACCTGCAGGAGTTCTTCAACCGCGAGACCGAGCTCCTCGGCGGCGTGTTCGCGAAGACGCTCCCAATCCGCCTGGGCGCGGGTCTGTTCGACCTCGATCGCGTGCAACACGTCGCGCTGGGCCTCGTGCGCCGCGCGGCGCTCGCGGACCTCCTTTTCGAGCAGGGAGACCCGGGCTGTCGTGATCTCTGTCTTTTCGGCCAACCGCCGCTCGCGTTCCTTGGCGGCGGCCAGCAGCCCCTGCTCCTCGGCGAGCCGGGTCCGCGAACGGACGACCTCGTCCTCGGTGGTCGCGAGTTCGGCGACCATCCGCTGCGCTTCCCCGTTCAACGCCCCGATCCGCTCCTCGAGCACGCGCGCTTCGCTCTCAAGCCGCGCGGCCTCGGCCCGGGCCGCCTCCAGGCGCTCTTCGGCCAGCCGTTGTTCGGAGCGCCGGCGATCGAGTTCGCGCAGGGCCTCGGAGGCCTCCTCGCGGCGCTGGGCGAGGCGCACCGCGGCATCCTCCACCGCCTGCTCGAGCTCGTGGCCCCTGGTCTCGAATGCGCCCACCTCTGCCACCAGCCGGGTGTGGCGGTCCGCCAGCTCCGTCGCCTGTTTGCGGCTGCGTTCCTCCTCCTCGCCGAGGGCCTCGAGCTCGCGCTCGACCCGGCCGAGATCCTGCGCCAGCGATTCCTCCACCGCGACTGCTCGCGCCCGCACCTGTTCGGCGAGGACGAGATCGGCGTCGATGGTGGCGAGCTCGCCGGACATCTGGTCCAGCTTTTCCGCAACATCACGGTGGCGTCCGGTGGATGTCTCGGTGCGTGCCGCGGTGTCCTCGATCTGGGTCTGCAGCTCGTCCTTCTGGCCGCGCAGCGCGAGGGCGCCGGGGTGGCGGGCGCCGGCGGTCGTCGGCTCCAGGACCCGCCCGCGGCGCAGGACGCCGTCTTTCGAGAGGATCACCGCGTCGGGAGAGGCGTCGGCGATTTCCTGCGCCCGCTCCGGATCGTCGCAGCGCAGGGTCACAGGGAGGGCCCGTGCGATCCAGTCGACATGTTCCGGCGCGATGCCGGCGCGGTCGAGGAGATCTTCGGCGCCTGCGGGTACAGGGCGAATGGCGCGCGGCGGCGGGTCGCCGGCGGCGATCAGGCGAATCCTGCCCTCGAGATCGGACACCGCCTCGAGCTCGTCGGGCGACAAGCCGCGGGTGCGGACCACCGGCAGCTCGAGCCACTCGCGCCAGGCGCGGTCGAGGATCGGCGCCAGCTCGGGAGAGGGGTGGAGATAGTCGCCGAGCTGGCCGGCCACGGCATCGCTGGGCACCAGGTGGGCGAGTTGGTCCGCGGTGGCCGCGTGGCGCGCGAGTTCACGCTCGATCCCCTGAAGGCGGTGTTTGAGTTCCCACAGGGTGTGGCCCAGCGACTCGCTCTCGTGTTTTGCCGCCGTCGCTTCCTCGCGGCGCCGGGTCCGTTCGTCGGCCAGTTCGCGTCGCCGGGTCGCCAGTTCGTCGGCCGAGTGAGCGGCGGTGCGGCTGCGGTCGGTGGCTTCGCGCAGACTGATTTCAAGCGCCGCGCGGCGTTCGCTGAGACGCTGTTTTTCGAGGCCGAGCTGGTCGAGCGCGAAGGCGAGCCGGTCGCGGCCGCGCTCGAGGTCGCCGAGGCGATTGCGGCCGTCTGTGAGGGTCGAGATCGAACGCAGGAGGTCCTGACGGGTCTGTCCGCTGGCGGTTTCGGCCTCGGCGCGCACGCTGTCCGCGGCGCGGTGCGCCTCCTCGGCGGCAGCGACCTGCGAGCGAGCCTGCTCGAGGATGCCCTCCAGTTCCTTCTGGCGGAGTCCGGCGGCGGCGATGCTGTCGTCGAGACCGCGGCGGCTCGAGGCCACCGACGAGTTCTCGGTCCTCGTTCGGTCGAGGGTCGCGCGCAGGTTGTCCAGGAGATCGGCCGAGCGTTCCAGAAAGGCCTCGAGACGTTCGCGGGAGGCGAGCAGCGTGCCCACCTCGTCGCGCGCGGCGTCGGTCTCGCGGCGCCCGCCCTCGAGCTCTTCCCGCGCCCGCCCGAGATCGGCGTCGCTGCCGCCGAGGGCCGCCGCCGCCGCCGCGACCTCGTTCTGGGTCTGCGCGCGCCGGCGCGTGATGTCCGATCGCAGGCCGTTGAGGGTGTGGGCTTCGAGGGTGTGGAGCCGCCGCAGGCGGTCCTTGAGTTCGGTCTCCAGTTGCTGGTGGCGCTCGGCCTGTTTCGCCTGGCGCTTGATCTGGCGCAGGCTGCGGTTGACCTCGCCGATGACATCGTCGAGCCGCAGGAGGTTCTGCCGGGTGTGTTCGAGCTTGAGTTCGGCCTCGTGTTTGCGGGCCTTGTAGCGGGTGATGCCCGCGGCCTCCTCGAGCAGGATGCGGCGGTCGATGGGGCGCGCGGACAGCACCTGGCCGACCCGGCCCTGCTCGATGATGGAGTAGGAGCGGGTCGCGAGGCCGACATCTGCGAGCTCGTTGAAGACGTCTTTGAGGCGGGCCGTACGGCCGTTGAGGCGGTACTCGGAGGGCCCGGATCTGAAGACCTTTCGCTGCACCTCGAGCCGGCCGTCGGTCTCTTGCCAGTGACCGTCCCCGGACTCGAGGACGAGAGTCACCTGGGCCACCCCCGCCGCAGGCCGTGAGGCGGCGCCGTTGAACACGACGTCGCCCATCTGTTTGAGGCGCATCAGGGTCGGGCTCTGCTCGCCCAGCACCCAGAGGATGGCGTCGACGACATTCGACTTGCCGCAGCCGTTGGGCCCGATGATCGCCGACACCTTCCCCGGAAAGGTGAGTTCCACCTCGTCCGGAAATGACTTGAAGCCGGAAACCTTCAGCGAATTCAGGCGAATCTGCGCCATCGGGTGCGCAACGGTAGCAGATCATCGATGGAGGCGGAAGGTGGCGTGAATGAACCGGGTGTTCTATTCGTTTTTGATCAATAGTCGGGTGGACGAATAACGAACTATTTTCAATATTTTATTGAATACTTTCGTGGTTCTCCGGATCCGACTTTTTCTTGACATTTATGAATATTTGGATGATTATCCAGTTTCTGTCCGGGTGAGCCCGGACGGTGGAGGGTGCATGAAGGTCGTATTGGCGTTTTCAGGTGGGCTCGACACCAGCTTCTGCGCGGCGTGGTTTCGGCGCGAGCGGGGGGATGAGGTGGTCACCGTCACTGTTGATACCGGAGGAATGGATCGCTCAGCGCTCGATGCCGTTGCCGCGCAGGCGAAAGCCGCCGGTGCCGTCGAGCACCGCGAGGTCGATGCGCGCCACAAGGTGTGGCAGAACTTCATCTCGTTCCTGGTGCGGGGCAACGTCCTTCGCGGCGCGGTGTACCCGGTGTCGGTGGCGGCCGAGCGCACCCAGCAGGCGGTGGAGGTGGCCCGGGTGGCGCGCGAGATCGGCGCCGATGCGGTGGCCCACGGCTCCACCGGCGCCGGCAACGACCAGATTCGATTCGATATCGCCTTTGCGGTCCTCGTCCCCGATCTTCCGATCGTGGCGCCGGTGCGCGAACTCGGGCTCGAACGCGACCGCGCCATCGCGCAGCTCGCAGCGTGGGGGGTCCCCGTGCCCGAGGGGTCGGGGCGCTACTCGGTCAACAGCGGGCTGTGGGGGACCACCCTCGGCGGCGGTTGGACCCACGACCCGTGGCAGGGCCCTCCCGACGACGCCTGGTCAGCCGCCGCCGGACCGGTGCCGGCGCCGCAGGAGATGGAGGTGGAGTGGCTCGAGGGGTTGCCGGTGGCGCTCGATGGCAAGCGGATGGACGGTCCCGTGCTGGTGGAAGCTCTGGCGGCGAAGCTGCGGGAGTTCCGGATCGGGCGCGGCATCCACCTCGGAGAAACCGTGCTCGGCATCAAGGGGCGGATCGGGTTCGAGGCGGGGCCGGCGGTGGTGCTGGTGGCCGCTCACCGCGAGCTCGAGAAACTGGTCCTGACGCGGTGGCAGAGCTTCTGGAAGGACCACCTCGCCCAGTTCTGGGGGGACCGGTTGCACGAGGGACAGGCCTTCGATCCGGCGATGCGCGACATCGAGGCGCTGATCTCGAGTTCCCAGCGCAGGGTCAGCGGCACCACCCGGGTGCGGCTCGACGAGGGGAGGTTTCTGGTCACGGGTGTGAAGAGCCCCTACGGGTTGATGAATCCCGAGGTGGCCCGGTACGGTGAGACGCACTCGATGTGGAGCGGAGACGAGGCCCGGGCCTTTGCCGCCATTTCGGGTCTTCCGTCGCGGCTCGCCGCGGCCGCGGGCGAGGTCCCGCCGTGGTGACCTCCAAGCTCCGGCTCGATCGCATCGCCTCGTCGACCCGCAATGCCCGGCTCGGCCCCGATGTTCTGGTCGGCCCTGAGATCACAGCCGGTGAGGGCTTCGTGCTCGCGGTCCGGGTGGTGACCGACAAACCGGTCTACAACCAGGTCGAGGACCTGACCGGTCGCATGGTCCGCCTGCGCAGCGGAGACGTGGTGGCTGGCGTCCTCGGTTCGCGGCGCGCCCTTCGGGGGTACGCCGGGGAGGTGCCGCAGAAGATCTCGCAAGGCGATGTCATCCAGATCCTGAATCTCGGCGGTGTGCTCGGAAAGTGCACCGCGATCAACCCGGACCTCGGGCCCCCGTTCGATGCCGAGGTGCTGGGGGCGGTCCTGACCTTTCCGAAGACCGGCGACCGGGTCGGCCGGCCGGCAACCATCGGCGACGACGCGGTGCCGCAGTCGGCGACCCTGGAACCCGGCGCCCCGGTGGTCGCGGTGGCCGGGACGTGCATGGACTCCGGCAAGACTGTGGCGGCGAGCGAGATCGTCAGCGGGCTGACCCGCGCCGGGCTGCGGGTCGCGGGCGTCAAGCTGACCGGGGTCTCGCTGCGCAGAGACGCGCTGTCGATGCTCGACGCCGGCGCCGTCGAGGCTCTGACCTTCAACGACGCGGGGGTGGTCTCGACCGACGCCCGGGCGGCGCTGTCGACCGCCTACGGGCTCCTCAACGAACTCGGACGACGGTGCCGGCCGCAGGTCATCGTGGCCGAGTTGGGCGACGGCATCCTCGGCGAGTACGGGGTTGCGGAACTGCTCTCCGATCGCGCCCTGACCCGGCGGTTCGCAGCTCTCGTGTGTTGCGCACCGGATCAGGTGGGAAGTTGGGGCGCGGCACGGCTGCTCGACGAACGATTCGGGCTCGTGCCGACGGTTCTGTCGGGCCCGGCGACCGACAACGAGATCGGTTGCCGTTTCATCCGCGAGCACCTCGAGCTGCCGGCGGCCAACGCCCGCCGCGGCGACGGCGAGCTCATCCGGTTGGTGCTCGAAGCGGTGCGCAGCCATGGCTGATCTTCGGGTCGCAGTCCTGGGGGGAACGGGGTATGTGGGCGGTGAGCTTTTGCGCCTGCTCGCCGGCCACCCGTCGGTCGCCGAGGTGCGCGCCATGTCGCACAGCCGGGCCGGTGCGTCGTGGGGCGAGGTTCACCCTTCGCTGGCGAACCTCGGTTCCGGGTGTGGGGTATTTGAAAACAGCGACCCCGGGGCTGCCGGTGAGTGGGCGGACGTGGTCTTCACGGCGCTGCCCCACGGTCGTTCGCAGCACTTCCTGGCCGAGATCGAGGACGGCAAACCCCGGCTCGTGGTGGACACGGCCGCCGACTTTCGCCTGGTGGACCCCGGGGTCAGCGAAGAGGTGTATGGACCGCACAGCCGCCCGGACGCGCTCGCCGGGTTTGCCTGCGGTCTGGCGGACGTGGAGGGGAACGCGTTGGCCGGCGCCCGGCGGGTGGCGGTTCCGGGGTGTTTCGCCACCGCGTCGATGCTCGCGCTGTGGACAGTCGCTCATGCACTCGATTCGAGTTCTGATCCGGTGTGCTTTGCGGTCACCGGGTCGTCGGGCTCCGGCAACCAACCCCGGGCCACGACCCACCACCCCAGGCGCGCCCACAATTTCTTCGCCTACGCCCTGCAGGGGCACCGCCACCAGGCCGAGCTCGACCAACGGCTGCGCGCCTGGTGCGGCGACGCCGCGCCGAAATGCCGGCTTCTGACCCACTCCGCCCCGATGGTGCGGGGGATCCACCTCACCCTGCGGGCGCGGGTCGAGGCGAGCCCTGAGGATCTCGTGGCGAGGGCACATGAGGCGTACGCCGGACGGCCCTTCGTGCACGTGCTCGAATCCCCGCCCGAAGTCAGCTCCGTCGTCGGCACCAACCACGCCCATCTCCACGTGGCGGCGCCCGACGACGGCAAGGAGGTCCTGGTGCTGGTTGCCATCGACAATCTGGTCAAGGGGGCCGCCGGGCAGGCGGTCCAGTGCATGAATTTGGCGCTCGGTCTCGGCGAGGAGGCCGGTCTCGACTTTCCAGGGCTGGCGCCATGTTGACGGCCGTCCGCCCAGTGGAACTTCCGGTTTACCCACGCCTGCGATTGGAGCCGCAACGGGGCTCGGGGTCGACGCTGGTGGCCGCCGACGGGCGTGAATATCTCGATCTCTACGGCGGCCACGCGGTGGCGGTCACGGGTCACAGCCACCCGAAGGTGGTGGCGGCGGTTCGCGAACAGGCCGAACGGCTGCTCTTTTACTCCAACGCGGTGCCGTTGACGATTCGCGATCGGGTTCACGAGTTGGTGGCAGAACTCACCCCGCCCGGTCTCGAGCAGACCTTCCTCGTCAACTCGGGAGCGGAGGCCAACGACGTCGCCCTGCAGCTGGCGCGAAGGGTCACCGGCCGCCGCCGGGTGGTCGTCATGGAGGGCGGGTTCCACGGCCGCACGCTCGCCACCCTCGCCGCCAGCGGTCTCCCGCGCTACCGCCAGTTGGCGGAGAAGAGCGGCGGCCAGAATCTCGTCGATCTGACGGCGGTGGCGCCGTTTGACGACCCGGAGGCCCTCGCGGCCCTGGTCAACGACCAGGTGGCCGCGGTCCTCCTGGAGCCGGTTCAGGGCCTGGCCGGAGCGCGGGACCTGCGTCGGGAGACCCTGGTCGAGGCCAGACGGGCCTGTGATGCCGCCGGCGCACTGCTGATTTTCGATGAGGTCCAGTGCGGGTGCGGCCGCACCGGGGCCTTTACGGCGGCGGAGGCCTACCGGGTGTGTCCGGATATTCTGACCCTCGCCAAGGGCATCGCCTCGGGTCTGCCGATGGGTGCGGTGGTGGTTTCCGGCCGGGTGGCGCTGACCGTGAACGAGGGCGATCTCGGATCGACGTTCGGGGGTGGGCCGGTGGCTGCTGCTGCGGCCGTTGCCAGTCTCGAGGTCGTGCGGGACGAGGGGTTGGCGGAGCGCGCGGCCGTCCTCGAGCTGCGGCTGCGCCGGGCGCTCGCCGACGTCGGGCCGGTTCTTCGGATCACCGGCAAGGGCCTGCTGCTCGGTCTCCACCTCGACCGTCCGGCACGGGGGGTGCAGGTGAGTCTGTTCGAACGCGGCATCCTGGTCGGCAGCGCGGTCGACCCCAACGTCGTGCGGCTGCTGCCGCCGCTGGTTCTTCGCGACGACGAGGTCGATCGATTCGTGGTCGCGCTCAAAGAGGTGCTGCAATGACATACCGGAATTTTCTCGCCACCGACGACTGGCCCGATCAGGACATTCTGGACCTCCTCGACCGGGCGCTCGAGCTCAAGGGCGGGTCGGCGCCGCGGTCGCTCGCCGGACGGGTGTTGGTCGGCGTGTTCTTCGATCCTTCTTTGCGGACCAGGACCTCGTTCGAGGTCGCCATGAACCGGCACCGCGGCCACATGGTGGTTCTCGAACCGGGTCGCGGGTCGTGGGCCATCGAGACCCGGCCCGGGGTGGTGATGGACGGCGACACCGTCGAACACCTGATCGAGGCGGCGGGCGTGCTCGGTCGCTACGGCGACGCGCTGGCCGTGCGCGCCTTTCCAAAGGCCGCGAGCTGGCAGGAGGCGCGCCAGGACGCCGTGGTGCGCGGTTTCGCGGCCCACGCCGGAGTGCCCGTGATCAACCTCGAGTCGGCCCGGCGCCACCCCTGCCAGGGGCTCGCCGACGCCCTCACCCTGCGTGAGCGCTTCGGAGCCGACGTTCGCGGCCGCAAGTTCGTTCTGTCCTGGGCGTGGCACCCCAAGGCGCTGCCCACCGCCGTGCCGGCCTCGGCGGCGTTGGCGGCGGCGCGCCTCGGGATGGAGGTCGTGGTGGCCCGGCCCGAGGGGTACGACCTCGACCCCGAGGACATGGAAGTGGTGGGCGCGTTGGCGGCGCGCGCCGGCGGCTCGGTCCGGGTGAGTTCGGACCTCGACGATGCGGTCTCCGGCGCCGACGCCGTCTACGCCAAGAGCTGGGGCGCTCTGAGCTGTTTCGGCGATCCGGAAGCCGAGGCCAAGGTGCGGTCGCCCCACCGTGGATGGCGGATCGACGAGGCGAAGATGCAGAGCACCAGGGACGGTGGCGGGATCTTTCTCCACTGTCTGCCGGTACGGCGCAACGTGGTGGTCACCGACGGCGTGCTCGACGGGCCGTGGTCGGCGGTGGTGGACCAGGCTGAAAACCGACTGTGGGCGCAGCAGGCGCTGCTGGAAGACCTGCTCGATGGAGGAACATCGTGAACGAGCACGTGGCCGGTCTCAAGGAGGCCCTCGACTACACCCGGTTGTACCGGGACCAGGTCTTCGTCATCAAACTCGGCGGCGAGGTGGTGGCATCGCCCGAGGCTCTCGACGAGGTGGCGATCCAGATCGCCCTGTTGGAGTCGCTGTCGATCCGTATCGTGGTGGTCCACGGCGGCGGCCCCCAGGCCTCCGCGTTGTCGCGGCGGCTCGGCATCGAACCCGAGATCGTGGCCGGACGCAGGGTCACCTCTCCCGAGGTGCTCGAGGTCGCCAAAATGGTCTACAGCGGCACCATCAACGTCGATATCCTGGCCGCTCTGCGCGCCCACGGAGTGCCGGCGGTCGGGCTTTCGGGGATCGACGCCGGGCTGGTCACGACGCGCCGCCGGCCGCCGGTCGCGGTCCGGGACGACGACGGCAACGAGCGCCTTGTTGATTTCGGCGAGGTCGGAGACGTGGTCGCGGTCGATCCGTCGCTGATCGAGCTTCTGTTGCCGCGCGGCTACGTGCCGGTGGTGGCGTCGCTCGCCGCCGACGGTGACGGCAAGCCGCTCAACATCAACGCCGACACCCTGGCCGAGGCCCTCGCGCGGGCGCTTGCGGCCAAGAAGCTGATCTACCTGACGGGGGCACCGGGTCTGTTGCGGGACCCGGACGATCCCTCCTCGCTGGTCGCCTTTGCCGGGCCCGAGGATCTCGAGAGCATGTTGGCCGCGGGCACGGTGCGCGGCGGCATGCGACCAAAAGTGGAGGCTTGTCTGCGGGCGGTGGCGGGCGGCGTTCGCCGCACCCACATCATCGACGGCCGGGTGCCGGACGCCCTCCTGATCGAGGTCTTCACCGGCAGCGGCAGCGGCACCATGATCGTTGCCGAGGTCGAACGCACGGAGTACCTCGAGGAGCAACGTTGAGCGTCGACGCCGCCGCCCTTCTGGTCGATCTGGTGCGGACGCCGAGCCCGTCCGGACAGGAGGAGCGTGCGGCGGCCGTGCTTGCCGAATGGACCACCGCCCGGGGGCTCGAGCCGAAGGTCGACGATTCGTGTGTCCGCATCGTGGTGGAGGGGCCTTGCGACGGCCCGACCCTGTTGCTGACATCGCATCTCGACACGGTGCCGCCGGGCGCGGGTTGGACGGTCGACCCCTACGCCGGGGTCGTGACGGATGGCAGATTGACGGCGCGCGGCGCGGTGGATGCCAAGGCCTCGGTGGCCGCGATGACGGCGGCGGCGGCGCGGCTTGCGGGGAATGGAGGGCCCGTTCGCGGCCGGCTCGTGGTGCTGGCCACGTACTCCGAGGAGACCCGCGACACCTCCATGCCGGCTGCCCTTTCAAGGCTCGGCATGACGCCGGATGCGGCCGTGGTCGGCGAACCGACCTCGCTCGAGCCCTGCATCGCGCAGCGCGGTCAACTGCTGCTGCGGCTGATCTGGGAGGGTGAGCAGCTGCACGCCGGTTGGGCGGCCGATCGGTCGCCGCGGCCGGAGAACGCCATCCATGCCGCGGCCCGGGACCTGGTCGCGCTCGCCGGTCTGCGTTTCGATCGAAAACACTCCGTGTTGGGCGAGGTGGTGGTGACGCCGACCCTGCTCGAAGCGGGAGTCGCGCGCAACGTGACGCCGCCGCGCTGCGAGGCGGTCCTCGACATCCGCACGACGCCGTCGTACGAACACCCGGAGATCGTGGTGAGGGTGGCCGATGCGATCTCGGGCCGGGTCGAGGTGATCTCCGACCGCCTGGTGCCGGCGGCGACGCCGGAGGGCTCGGCCCTGCTCGCCGCGGTGCGCTGCGTGCGTCCCGAGGCGCGCCCGTTTGCCTCGCCCACCTGTTCCGACTGGGTCTTCATGCGCCACCTCGACGCGATCAAGCTGGGCCCGGGCGACTCGAGACGGTCGCACACCGCCGACGAGTGGATCGACCTCGACGAGGTGGAACGCGCCTCGGACCTCTACCTGGAGCTGGCGACGGAGGTGCTGAAATGACGCGGACCTTGTGGGGCTCGGGCAGGGAACTCGCCGCCGTGGTTGCCGACTTCACGGCCGGCGATGACCGGCGCTGGGACCAGCGGCTGCTGGCCTGGGACGTGGTGGGGACGATCGCCCACGTCGAGGGGTTGCAGGCCGCGGGTCTCCTCACCGCGGTCGAATGTGAGGAACTCGTGGCGGAGCTGCGCCGGGTCTGGTCCGACGTCGAGGGGGGCCGTTTGACGGTGACGGACGAGGACGAGGACGCGCACACGGCGCTCGAGACCAGGCTCGTGAGCTCACTCGGCGAGGTTGCGGAAAAGGTCCACACGGGGCGCTCGCGAAACGACCAGGTCGTGGCCGCGCTCTCGCTCTATGCGAAACACGAACTGTTGGAGGTCATGGTCGGTGTCCTCGAGATGGTGGCGGTTCTGACGGAGTTCGGGCGCCGCCATCACGACGTGGTCATGCCGGGCTACACCCACCTGCGGCGAGCCATGCCGTCGACGGTCGCCCTGTGGGCGGGCGGGTACGCCGAATCGCTGCTCGACGACCTCGGCGTCGTCGCCGCTGCGGCGGATCTCGCCGACGTGTCGCCGCTCGGAAGTGCCGCAGGGTACGGAGTACCGCTGCCTCTCAAACCGGAACTGGTGGCGGAGAAGCTGGGTTTTGCGCGGGCCCGCCGCTGCGTCACCGCAGCCCAACTCGGGCGGGGAAAACTCGAGGCGGTGATTCTCTCCTCGCTGTGGACGGTTGCCCGTGACCTGGGGGCGTTGGCCTGGGACGTGGTGCTCTTCGCATCCGAAGAGTTCGGCTTCTTCCGCCTGCCGGGCGATCTCGCGACCGGTTCGAGCATCATGCCGCAGAAACGCAACCCCGACATCTTCGAACTCGTGCGCGGCCGCGCCGGGGTCCTGTGTGGCCTCGCCACGCAGGCGATGGCGGTTGCGGGCGGCCTCCCGGGCGGATATCATCGCGACTTCCAACTGGTCAAGGGTCCGCTGATGGAAGGTCTGGACACGGTCAAGGGCATGCTGGTCATGGGGACACACGCGGTGGCTCGGATCGAAGTGGACCGGAATGCGTGCGGGCGCGCCGTGACCGGGGAGATCCTGGCCACCGACGAGACGTGCCGGCGGGTCCGTCGGGGTCAGCCTTTTCGGGCGGCCTACCGGGACGTGGCGAAAGAAGTTGCTGCAGGAACTGAGATGCCGCCGATCGACGCTGCGGAACTGTTGGCGGCGAGGGGCTACGCCGGAGCGGCGGGAGACCCGGATCTTCTTGGATCGATCGATCGCGCCGCCGGGGAGTGGGAAGAGACCGTTAATCTGCGCCGTCAGACACACGAGTTTGCCGTTGCGGCCCTGATCGGCGGGGGACCCGGTCAATGAGCGTGGTGCGCCGCCGTGAGTCGATTCTCGCCCTGGTTTCGAGTCGTCGGCTCGCCACCCAGGACGATCTGGTGGCCGCCCTCCGCGACGTCGGGATCGAGGCCAGCCAGGCCTCGGTGTCCCGCGACATCGCGGCCCTGGGGCTGATCAAGGTGGGTGGACGGTGGGCCCCACCCTCTGCCGATGGGGCCTCACGCGACCCGCTCGAACAACGCATCGCGATCTACACGTTGTCGGTCGCCCTCGCCGGTGACAACCTGGTGGTCTTGCGCACTCCGGCGGGCGAGGCCCAAGGGGTGGCGCTGGCCCTCGACCGCCTCGAGCTTGGCGGCGTCGTCGGCACGGTGGCCGGCGACGACACCATTTTCGTGGCGACTGCGGATGCAGCGGCCTCACGCCGGGTTCGGCAGCGGCTCGAGGCTCTCCTCCAGAGTTGAGCGGCGTGAAATCTGCTACGCTCGCGGGGATGGCGCAAACCATGACTCCCGAGGACCTGAGAGCGGTCGCCGAGGCCTTCAGGGAAAACTACCGGCCGGGGCAGGTTCGTGGTCTGCTGGTGGCGGGCTCGGGTCTCGAGTTGGCCGTCCCGGGGTGGCAGGCGGCGGACGAGATCGACCTCGCTGACGTCCTGCCCTTCGCCCTCCACACCCTGATGGGCCACCGCCAGACCGTCACCCTGTGGCGGCGCGGCGAGGAGACCCTGATGGTGCTCAACGGCCGCTTCCACCTCTACCAGGGCTATCGCCCGGAGGAGGTGGTGGCTCCGGTCAGGCTGGCCGGCCTGCTCGGCGCCGAGATCATGATCGCCACCAACGCCACCGGGTCGCTCGACCCGGCGATCGCGCCCGGTTCCATTGTGGTGATCTCGGACCACCTCAACCTCCAGGGCTCGAACCCCCTGGTTGGGGAGTGGGGGCGCGCATTCGGTCCGCAGTTTCCCGACATGAGCACCACCTACGACGCTGACCTGCGAAAGGTTGCCCGGGAGGCCGCCGGGGAGGCGGGTTTCCCGGTCCACGAAGGGGTCTACGCAGCGCTGCTCGGACCGTCCTTCGAGACCCCGGCGGAGATCCGGATGCTGCAGACCCTCGGTGGCACGGTGGTGGGCATGTCGACGGTGCCCGAAGTCATCGCGGCCCGCCACATGGGGATGCGGGTCCTGGTGCTGTCATTTGCCGCCAACCCGGCGGCCGGTCTCGTCGACCGCCCCCTGACCCACACCGAGGTCCTCGAGGAGGGTGATCGCGCGAAGCCGAAGCTGGCGAAGATGATGGGGTTGCTGGTGGGGAAGGTGTTTTCATGATTTCGAATTTCGGATTTCGAATTTCGGATTTGTCGGAAACCGGCTCTTCGGTCGACGGGGCCGCAATTCAAAATTCAAAATTCAAAATTCAAAACTCGCGAAAACCTCTGCACGGGTCGCTCATGACTGCGCAGCTGTATCTGGAGGTTTTCGCGGTCGGTCCGATTCAGGCCAACTGCATCCTTCTCGGTGATGTCGATGCCGGTGAGGTCGTGGTCATCGATTCCGGCGACGAGGGCGCGTGGATCGCGGAGAGGGTGCGCGCGAGCGGTCTCCGACCGACCATGATTCTCCACACCCACGGCCATCTCGACCACGTCGGGGGCACGGCGGAGCTGGCGCCGCTGCTCGGAGCCAGTCTGCCCATCGGCCTCCACCGCGACGATATCGCGCTCTACAACAACGCGCCGATGCAGGGCCAGATGTTCGGGCTCGAGGTCGAGGCGCCGCCCGAACCGACGCTGTGGCTCGAGCACGGTCAGAGACTCTCGATCGGCGGCCTCGAGTTCGAGGTACGCCACACCCCCGGCCACTCGCCCGGCGGTGTCGCCTTCGTCGTCTCCGGCGCCGGTGAACCGCTGGTGATCGTCGGCGACGTGCTGTTCGCCGGCTCGATCGGCCGCACCGATCTCATGGGCGGTTCCTTCCCCGTCCTTGAAAAGTCGATCCGTGAGCAGCTCTACACCTTGCCCGACGACACGAGAGTGGTATGCGGCCACGGCCCCGACACCACCATCGCCCGGGAGCGCGCCTCGAATCCCTTCGTCTCGAGGTGACCGCCCTCCCGTGCCCGGGAGCAGGGGAGCAGGGGAGCAGGGGAGCAGGGGAGCAGGGGAGCAGGGGAGCAGGGGCGACACGCGCCTTATCATGTTTGGGTCGTTTCGGAACAGGAACGCCTTTCCCAGCGAGCGTCCGCTTTTTACTGTCATCCCGACCGAAGGCCCGGAGGGCCGGAGCGGAGGGATCCCTCCGCTCGGTCGCTTCGCTCTCTCGGTCGGGATGACATTCTTGGAGACTCAGGTTCCGTGGCCCTGTTTTCGAAATCCGAAATCCGAAATCCGAAATCGAAATTGCGATGGCTCCCTTTCTCCCTTTCTCTCCCGCTCCCTTTCCCCTGCACTCCGGTTCGTCAGAAGCTGTACGCGATGCCGACCGAGAACGAAAAGGTGTCGAAGTCGAAGGTGGCGGTGGTCTGGTCCGGGTCCTGTGTCTGCGTGGCCTCGAGGTCGGTCCAGATGTAGCGGAGACCACCGATGGCCGCCCAGTTGCTGTTCTTGCCCAGCGAGATACCGAGACCGGCCTTGGCGGAATAGCCAAGATCGCTGCTGGTCTCGAGGTCCAGGGGGTCGCCGTCCGGATCGGTGTAGTGGAGGTCCCCGTAACCCATGTAGGCAAGACCGGCGCCGAGATAGAAGTCGAAGTACTCGCTGTCGGGCGTGAGGTGGAAGTTGAGGTCGAGGGTGGTCGTGCCTGTCGACATGGGGTCCGAGAGTGACAGGTGGCCGTAGCCAGGAATGTCGGCACTGAGTTCAATGGCAGGGCTTGCCTGCAGATATCCGAGCTCGAGCCCGAAGAGGTTGTTGAACTGATACTCGAGGCTGGCGCCGAAACCGAGATCGCTGTCGGCAGTGACCCGGATCTCGTCGGGGTTTTCCGACGGCACCACCACGTCGAGATCGGGGTCGAAGCCGGCGGCGAACACCCGGATGGTCCACCCCGGGTCGGACGCCGCGACTGGAGCCGCACACAAACCGCACACCACGATGATTGTCACGAAAACCTGGGCATTCTTCATCTCTTCCTCCCGTTTTTCTTCGCCGGAGGGACCCGGTGAATCCGACCTGCGATCTGTTTTCTTCTCCATCCGGTACCGCGGATTCTGCGAAGAAACTCCGCAATTGTGAAACGGTGAGGTCCATCTCGGCGTAGAAACGGTTGGGGGAGGCCAGGGAAGTGCACGATGGTTCAAGGAATTCCGGGCATCTGCAACAGTGGACGGGAGGCGGTGGTTGACATCCGACCCCCAAACGCTCGCGACCGAGATCATCTGTGGTCTGAGTGCTGCAGGGAACGCCGACCCGGCGACCGCGGAGAAGCTGTTTCCGGTCGTCTACGACGAGCTGCGGCGGCTGGCGCGGGGCTACATGAGCCGGGAGACTCCGGGCCACACCCTGCAGCCCACCGCCGCTGGTGCACGAGGCCTACCTCAAGCTGGTCGACCAGACGCGGGTCGACTGGAAGGGCAAGACCCACTTCTTCGCGGTCGGCGCGCAGGTCATGCGGCGGCTGCTGGTCGACCACGCGCGCGAGCGCGGTGCGGTCAAGCGCGGCGCCGGCTGGCAGAATGTGACCCTGTCCGAGGCCGTCGATCCCCTGCGCGAGGATCTGGACGCCGGAGCAGCTCCTCGACCTCAACGCGGCCCTCGACCGTCTCGCCGACCTCGACGAGCGGGAGGCGCGGGTCGGTGACGCTGCGCTTCTTCGGTGGGCTGACCGTGGAGCAGGTGGCCGAGGTGCTCGGCGTGTCCAAGCGCACCGTCGAGAAGACTGGCGCCACGCCCAGGCCTGGCTGCGCCTCGAGCTTTCGGAGAGAGGGAGCCGGCTCGTGACGCAGTCCGACCGCCACCGCAGGGCCAAGGAGCTCTTTCTGGACGGTCTGCGAGCTGCCACGCGATCAGCAACGGAGCCGTCCTCGACGCAGGCTGTGGGGACGACGACGATCTCCGTCGCGAGGTCGGAGGCCCTGCTCGACTTCGACGCCGATCGGATCCGGTCGAGGATGAAGGCACGACGCCGGCGGAGCGGATCGGCAACTTCCGGCTGCTGCAGAAGATCGGCGAGGGCGGGATGGGCGAGGTGTGGGAGGCCGAGCAGGAGCGGCCGGTCCGGCGCCGGGTGGCGTTCAAGCTGATCAGGTGGGGGATGGACACCAGGGAGGTGCTGGCGCGCTTCGAGACCGAGCGCCAGGCCCTGGCGCTGATGAACCACCCCAACATCGCCAGGGTCTTCGAGGCGGGCGCGACCGACGAGGGGCGGCCGTTCTTCGCCATGGAGTACGTCAAGGGCATCCCGATCACCGAGTACTGCGATCGGGCAACGTCTGAGCACCCGGGACCGACTGCGGCTGTTCGTGCGAGGTCTGCGGCGGTGTCCAGCACGCCCACCAGAAGGGCGTCATCCACCGCGACATCAAGCCGTCGAACATCCTGGTGGCGGTCGAGGACGGGCGACCGGTGCCCAAGATCATCGACTTCGGGGTCGCCAAGGCGACCTCGCAACGGCTGACCGAGCGCACCCTCTTCACCGAACTCGGCCAGTGGATCGGCACCCCCGAGTACATGAGCCCGGAGCAGGCCGAACTGGCCGGACTCGACGTCGACACCCGATCCGACGTCTACTCCCTCGGTGTCGTGCTCTACGAACTGCTGGCCGGTACGCAGCCATTCGATTCAAAGGAGCTGCGAACTGCCGGCTTCGACGAGATGCGGCGGCGAGATCCGCGAGGACGAGCCGCCGCGGCCGAGCACCCGGGTGTCGAGCCTCGGTGCGGCATCGCAGGTGGCGGCGGAGCGGCGCCGGACGGACATCCAGGGGCTGGCGCGGACCCTGCGCGGCGACCTCGACTGGATCGTGATGAAGGCGCTGGAGAAGGACCGCACGCGGCGCTACGGTTCGCCGTCCGAGCTGGCGGCGGATGTCGGCCGGTACCTCGCGAGCGAGCCGGTCGAGGCCAGCCCGCCGAGCACGATCTACCGGATCAAAAAGTTCGTGCGCCGCCACCGGGTGGGTGTCGCCAGCGGAGCCTTGGTGGTTGTCGTTCTGGTCGCCGGTGTCGTCGGCACGGCGGCGGGTCTTGTGAGAGCCAAACACGAAGCGAAAACCGCACGCACCGTGTCCGAGCTTCTGGTCGGTGTCTTTGCCGATCTCGACCCATCGGGTCGGGTTGCACAGATCACCTCGACGACGTCCTTTCTCGACCACGGCGTCGAGAGGATCCAGAACCAACTCGCGGACCAACCCGTGGTGCAGGCCAGGGTCCTGGACGCGGCCGGCACCGCGTACCGCAATCTCGGTCAGTTCGATCGGGCGAGACCCCTGCTCGAACAGGCGCTCCGTCTTCGGGAAATCCACGTTGGCGAGGTCGACGCGGCCGTTGCGGACAGCTGCGTATCACTCGGCTGGCTGGCCTACCAGACTGCAGACTATGGTGAGGCACGAGCTCTCTTCGAGCGTGCGGTGTCGATCTACGAACAGGCTCTTGGCCCCGATCACTGGGCGGTGGCGGCGACCCTCGGGGCGGCCGGGACTGCGTGTTGGCGCGTGGGTGACTACGAAGATGCAACGGGTTTCTTCAGTCGTTCGCTGGACATGTTCGAGGCGACCGGGAGAGAAAACGACCCGGTCGTCGTCAGCGCCATCTATCCCCACGCTCTCATGCTGATGGATCTGGCGGAGCACGAGGCCGCCTTGCCGTACCTCGAGAGGGCGCGGTTGCTGTACGAAGAGGAATTCGGCCCGGACTACCCCGCCGTGGGCAGCGTCCTTTTCGACCTCGGCCGCTGTTATCACGAGACCCTCAGGTACGACGAGGCGCGTCCCCTGTACAAACGCGCGCTCGAGATCCAGGAACGAACCCTCGGCTCGGATCACTTCACCTTGATGTACCCGTTGACCAAGTTGGCGATGCTCGATCGGCGGGACGGTGACCTCGAGGCCGCCAGAGAGAAATACGAGCGCGCCCTGAGAGTCGGCGAACGTGCTCTCGGGGCGAATCATCCCGACCTCGCGTGGACTCTGGGTCCGTACGCCGTTCTGTTGCTCGTTCAGGGCGAGGAGGCGGCGGCCCGCGCCAATCTCGACCGCGCTCTTCATGTCGTTGAAGGTGCGCACGGCCCCACCCACCTCGATGTCGCGCGGACCATCGAGATGTTCGGGTTTCACCACTACAAAAAATCAGACTATGGCGAGGCCTTGCGGTGGTATCGGCAGGCACTCGCGATCAGGGAAGAGATCTTCGGCGTCGGCAACGTCGCGACCGGGTGGAACCTGTATGACCAGGCCTGCCTTCAAGCGCTGGCGGGAGACCACGATGCTGCCCTCTCAACCCTCCGCCGCGTTCTCGACAGCGGATGGGCGAACTACCGCATCTACGAAGACACGGACCTCGACTCGTTGCGCGGCGATCCGAGGTTCGAGTCCGTTGTCGACCAGGTACGGGCTCGTCTCTGACCGCGACTCGGCCTTTTCGATCTCGGGAACTCTGGAGGCGCGTCAGGTCATTCCGATCCGCGCCGGACGATCTGTTCCTTGATGCCCGCGACCTGCTCCACGTCGAGGACGAAGACCACCCCGGTGCCGTGCTCGTCCAGTCTGCCGGCCCGGTGGATCGCGGTCATCACGGGCTGAACCAGTTCTTCTTCGGCGAGGAAGATCACGATGTCCGTCTGCATCTCCAGGGTCAGACCGAGGAAGGTCTTGGCGTCCTTCATCCCGGTTCCCCGGCCGGGGACGATGGTCGCCCCCGAGATCCCGCAGGTTTTTGCGGCATCGACGACCTGGTCCGTGACGTCGGGTTTGAGCGCGGCAAAGATCACCTTGTAGTTCATTTCATCCCTCCTGGGGGTATTTCAAGCGTCTGCGGTCCCACCACCCGGCGAGTTGGGCGTAGCCCATGACAGTGATCATTGGAAAAAGACTGGCGAAAGCTATCAGACCGAACCCGTCCAATGCCGGATTGCGGCCGGGTATGGTCGCGCTGAGTCCCAGCCCGAGGGCCGTTACCAGCGGAACCGTCACGGTCGATGTCGTGACCCCACCGGAGTCGTAGGCCAGCGGGATGATCGACTTGGGTGCGAAGAGCGTCTGCACGAGAACGACTAGATATCCGGCCGCGATGTACCACACCAGCGGAGTCCCGGTCACGATGCGAAAAGTGCCCAGCGCGATGCCAACGGCGACGCCGACGGCCACCACCAGACGCAGTCCCCACGGACGGATCGTCCCGCGGGACGCCTCGTTCGCCTTGAATGCGACGGCGATCAGGGCGGGTTCGGCCAGGGTGGTGGAAAAGCCGATGATCGCGGCGAAAACGTAGACCCAGCCGTATTCCCACCATGGCGGCGACGCCGGTGTCGCGGCGGTTCCGAAGACGAATCCCGGCGATGACAGCTCGGTGGCCATGTGTTTGCCGAGTGGGAAGAGCGCCATTTCGAGGCCCATCAGGAAGAAGGCCAGGCCGATCACGACAAATGCGAAACCGATCGCCACCCGTTTCAGGTGCGGGATCGGCCGCCGCAGAACGAACAACTGAAAACCCACGAGCAGGGCGGTGACCGCGAACACATCCCGGGTGGTGGCCAGCAACGCGGCGGTGAGTCCGTCGATCATGCTCTCATCCCGCACCCGGCATGTTCAGGCCGAAACGCGCGATGCCCAGCAGCATCACGAAGATCATCGGCATCAGCGATGCCAGCGCGATCAGCCCGAAACCGTCGATCAGCGGGTTCCGCCCATGGATCGAGGTCGCCAGGCCGATGCCGAGGGCGGTCACCAAAGGCACCGTCACCGTCGACGTGGTGACGCCGCCCGAGTCGAAGGCGATGCCGACGATCACCTCGGGTGCGAAAAAGGTCAACACCGTGACGATGATGTAGCCGCCTATGATCAGGATCTGGACCGGCCATCCGCGCAAGATGCGGAAGATCCCGAGGACGATCGCCGCCCCGACGGACAACGCCACGGTCAGCCGCAGCTGGATGGCGTACGAGGACCGGGAGGCCGCGTCCGATCCGATGAAGTCTCCGTCCGCCGCGACGTCCGCCGCCTCGCCCGCGATGGCGATCAGCGCCGGTTCCGCAACCGTGGTGGAAAAGCCCAGGAGAAAGCCGAAAACCAGGAGCCATGTCAGGCTGCCCTTGCGGGCGAAGGCATACGCCATCGCTTCACCGATCGGAAACAGCCCCATCTCCAGCCCCTGCACGAAGAACATCAGACCGACCACCACGAACACGGCCCCGATCATCACCTCCGCCACGTGGGGAAAGGGCTGGCGGAGGATGACCGTCTGGAAGACGACGATGACCACGAAGATGGGGAGCAGATCGCGCACGGCACTCCAGAGGCTGCCGAGGAATTTCCGAATCAACGGGTTGACGACGATGGCGTTGTGGGCAGTGGGCGCTGGCATCGATCCGGCCCTACACCGGAGGTTCCAGCAGGGGAGCCTCTGCGAGATAGATCAGCCGGCTATTCGGTTCGAGAACAAGGGTCTTGGGCGGGTTGATCACGTCTTCTCCCTTGGGGGTTCGGACGCCGATGACCAGGCCTCCGCGCTTCGACAGCTCCATCTTGATCAACAGATCGCCGAACTCTACCGATTCGGTCGGATCGCCCGGGATCCGTCCGATGTAGACGCTGTGGGCGCCCGACAACAGCACCCGGCTCATGGTGTTCGCCGTGCCGTGGAAGGCAATCGCGTGGGCGATCATCGAAGCGCCGATCCGGCGGGTCTCGATCACCTCGTTCGCGCCGGCCGTTCTCGCGTGATCGACGTTTTCCGAGTCGAGGATCTCCGCAACCACGTACAGCGGGTGAAGGCGTTTCGAAGTGAGCTTGCGTTGGCGTTTCATGTGGGAGCGGATGGTGAAGACCGTGAGAATTGTGGCTGCGTCCGCAGCCTGCGGCCCGATGTCGCGCGCTCCGGCGACGATAACGGCGGCCGCGTGTGCCAGGCGGACCTTATCCAGTTCGCTCTCCTTGGTCGGGTCGCCCTGGACCCACAGAAAATCCGGGGGAAGGTCCCGGGGGCGCTCCTGGTCGTCGAAGAACACCACTCGCGTCTCGCTGAGGTTCAAATTCAGGCTCAGCGCTTCCAAGAGCTGATGGGTGCTCTGGTCATAACCGCACACGACGACGTGGTTGACGTAGTCGCTCATACGAAACTGCTCCTCCCGGATGCTCAGCATCCCTTTCACCAGGCTCGAACCCACGATGCCCGCGAACAACGCCAGCGTGAACATCCCGCCGACCATCATCACTGCGCCGACGATTCGACCCAGCGTCGTCACCGGCGTGATGTCGCCGAAACCGACGGTGGTCACAGTGACGAGCGCCCACCAGATGCCGTCCGCCGTCGTCCGCAAGCCGGGGTTGAATCTCCCTTCGACGAGGTAGATGGTGACGCCGCCCAGAACCGTCGTCACCCCCAGCACGCTGAAGGCAAACGCGAACAGGAGGCCGTTTTCCTCGAGCGCCTGTATGACGATGGCGAACGGATTTCGGTAGCGGAAGACTCGCGACGTCCGCAGGAGCCGAAGCAACCGGAGAACGCGCAAGCCGCGGAGCTCGGGGAATAGCGCCAACACCGCCAGGATGTCGATCAGCATCATCGGCCGCAACACGAAACCGAGTCGCGCCAGGACGTGAGCGCGGAGGCGTCCGAACGGCGGGCGTCGAAAGACCTTGAGCGCCGGCGGTTGAAAGGTGGCGACCCTGAGGACGATCTCGAGAGCAAAGATCACGAGGATCGCGCGGTCGAGGCGACGCAGCACGACCTCGACCTTGCTGGTGTCGGGCACCATGGCCTCGATGATGAGCAACGTGATGGAGAGGACGATCAGCGTCCAGACGGCGCCCTGAACCACCCGGTAGATCCGGGTGTTCGGTTCATGAAACGCGGCATGAAGGCCGGCAAACAGGGCGTGCATCGGCCACTACGATATCCCAGATCCGTCGGAGGATGGGTGAAACCTGCACCCCGCCGGCCAGATTCCGACCACGGCATCTGATATCCAAAGAAAAAGGGCGGGATGCCCCGCCCTCTGAACGTTCTAACGTTCTAACGTTTCAACGTTCAAACGTCATTGTTGCCAGCTGTCCAGCATCTTCATGTAGTTGGCGCGGGTCAGCTTGGCGGGGACCGGGACCTTGGACATGTTCATCGAGCCCCGCATCTGCTCGAGCGATTCGTACTCGTGCTCGTTGAGCCAGAACTCGACGGCCTCGAGGGTGCGCTGGATGTGCTCCGGTCCGTGGATCAGGAGGGCCGAGACCATCTGCACCGAGTGGGCGCCGGTCATCACGGCCTTGATGACGTCGACCGCGTTGTGGGCGCCGCCGGTGGCGGCGAGGGACATCTTCACCTGGCTCGAGAGGATCGACAGCCAGCGCAGCCGCAAACGCAGTTCGTCGGCGGTGGAGAGCCGCAGGTTGGGGATGACGTCGAGCTCTTCGATGTCGATGTCGGGTTGGTAGAAGCGGTTGAAGAGGACCAGACCGTCGGCGCCCGCCTTTTCGAGTTCGCGCGCGAAGTTCGAAAGCGAGGAGTAGAACGGCGACAGCTTGACGGCGATCGGGATCGACACCGCCTCCTTCACCGCCTTGACGACGGCGAGGACGCGCTCCTCGACGGATGCCCCGGTCGCCTCGGGGTCGGTGGCCAGGTAGTAGGCGTTGAGCTCGATGGCGTCGGCGCCCGCCTTCTCGATCTTCTCGGCGTAGCGGATCCAGCCGCCCGGGCTGGTGCCGTTCAACGAGCCGATGATCGGGATCGAAGCCGCATCCTTGGCGGCCTTGATGTGGTCGAGGTAGCGTTCGGGCCCGACGTGGTAGCCCTCCGGATCGGGGAGATAGGACGAGGCCTCACCGAAACCGGCCCCGACCGACTCCATAGCCATCTGCGCCTGGGCTTCGCCGACGATCTCTTCTTCGAACAGCGACGGCAGCACGATCGCCGCGGCGCCGGCCATCTCGAGTTGGCGGATGGTGTCGATGTTGGTGCCGAGCGGACAGGATCCGCAGACGATGGGGTTTTTGAGCTCGAGCCCGAGATAGGTTGTGTCTAGGTTCATGACGACTCCCTCAGTTGGTTTCGCTATCGGCGTCCGCGCCGTAATGCAGATTTGCAAGCTGTTGGTACATCACGTACCTCGCCTGCACGTTGCGCTGGGCTTCCGCCAACAACCTCTTCGAACGTTCCGGGTTGACCTTGGCCAGCATTTTGAACCGGGTCTCCGAAAGGGCGTATTCCTCGAAGGAGATCTTCGGTGATTTCGAGTCGAGCTTGAGCGGGTTCTCGCCCATCGCCGTACGGCGCGGGTCGAAGCGGTACATGGGCCAGGCGCCGCTGTCGACGGCCGCCACCTGGTGGTCGAGCGAGTCGGCCATGGGATAGCCGTGGGCGATGCAGTGGGAGTAGGCGATGATGAGCGACGGCCCGTCGTAGGACTCGGCCTCGAGGAAGGCGCGGACGGTCTGCGAGTCTTTGGCTCCGAAGGCCACCGACGCCACGTAGACGTGGCCGTAAGCCATGGCCATCATGCCGAGGTCCTTCGCGGGGATCCCTTTGCCGCCCATGGCGAACTTGGCGACGGCGCCGAGCGGAGTTGCCTTCGAGGCCTGGCCGCCGGTGTTCGAGTAAACGCCGGTGTCGAGGACCAGCAGGTTGACGTTGCGGCCGATGCCGAGGGTGTGGTCGAGCCCGCCGTAGCCGATGTCGTAGGCCCAGCCGTCGCCACCGACCGCCCATACGCTCTTGCGAACCAGGTAGTCGGCGAGATGGGCGAGGGTTGCGGCCTCAGGATCCTTGATGCCGGCCAGCTTCTTGCGCAGGGTCTCGACCCGTGCACGCTGTGCGGCGATGCCATCCTCGCTCTTCTGGTCGGCGAGCAGGATCTCGTCAACCAGCTCGTCCCCGATCTTCGGACCGAGGTTCTTGAGAATCCGCCGCGCGGCCTTTTCGGTCTGGTCGATGGCGAGCCGGAAGCCGAGGGAGAATTCGGCGGCGTCCTCGAACAGGGAGTTGTTCCACGCCGGTCCGCGCCCGTCAGCGTTGACCGCGTAAGGGGTTGTCGGCAGGTTGCCGCCGTAGATCGACGAGCAACCGGTGGCATTGCCGACCAAGAGCCGGTCGCCGAAGAGCTGGGTGAGGAGCTTGACGTAGGGGGTCTCGCCGCAGCCCTCGCAGGCGCCCGAGTACTCGAAGAGGGGTTGCAGGAACTGAGCGCCCTTGACATCCAGTTTGACCTTGGTGCGGTCGACCTCGGGCAGGTCGAGGAAGAAGGCGTAGTTAGAGCGTTCGGCCTCGCGCAGAGGCATCTGCGGCGCCATGTCGAGGGACTTGTGTTTGGGGTTCGATTTGTCCTTGGCCGGACAGACCCGGACGCAGAGCTCGCACCCGGTGCAATCCTCCGGTGCGACCTGGATGGTGTACTTGGATCCGGGGAAATCCTTGGCCTTGTAGTCGACGGCCTTGAACGTCGACGGTGCGCCTTTGAGGGCCGCCGGGTCGTAGACCTTGGCGCGGATGGCGGCGTGCGGGCACACCATCGCGCACTTGTTGCACTGGATGCAGAGTTCCTCGTCCCACACCGGGATGTCGATCGCGATGTTGCGCTTCTCCCATTGGGTGGTGGCGGTCGGCCAGGTGCCGTCGGGCGGGAAGGCGGAAACCGGGAGCAGATCGCCCTTGCCCTCGAGCATCAGTGCGGTGACCCTCTTGACCAGATCCGGCGCCTCGTCGGAGACCGTCGGCGGCCGGGTGAAGGTGGCGGTGATCTTGCCCGGCACCTTTACCTCGTGCAGGTTGGCCAGGGTGCCGTCGACCGCCTCGAAGTTGAGGCGCACGATCTCGTCGCCCTTGGCGCCGTAGGTCTTCTTGATCGCACCTTTGATCTTGGCGATCGCCTCGTCGCGGGGCAGGATGCCCGAGATGGCGAAGAAACAGGTCTGCATGATGGTGTTGGTGCGGCGGCCCATGCCGGTCTCGCGCGCGACTTCGGTGGCGTCGATGCAGTAGACCTTGAGCTTGAGATCGATGATGGCCTTCTGGACCTCGCGCGGGAAGTTGTCCCAGATCTCGTCAGGCCCATAGGGCGAGTTGACCAGGAAGGTGGCGCCGGGCTGCGCGTAGGCGAGCATGTCGAGCTTCTCGACGAACACCCACTGGTGGCAGGCGACGAATCGCGCCTTGCGGATCAGGTAGGAGGAGCGGATCGGTCTGGGACCGAAACGGAGGTGGGAGACGGTGACCGCGCCCGCCTTCTTCGAGTCGTAGACGAAGTAGCCCTGGGCGAAGTTGTCGGTCTCCTCACCGATGATCTTGATCGAGTTCTTGTTGGCGCCCACCGTTCCGTCCGAACCGAGGCCGTAGAAGAGACCGCGGAAGACGTCGTCGCCGGCGATCGTGAAGTCGTCGTCCATCGGCAGCGAGGTGTGGCTGATGTCGTCGACGATGCCGATGGTGAAGTGGTTCTTCGGTTTGTCGGCGGCCAGGTTGTCGAAGATCGACTTCACCATGGTGTCGTTGAACTCTTTCGACGACAGCCCGTAGCGTCCACCGACAACCACCGGCTCGGTCTTGAAGGGGCTGGTGCCGGCCGTTCTCGACTCGTGCAACGCGGTGATCACGTCGAGGTAGAGCGGGTCGCCGATGCAACCGGGCTCCTTGGTGCGGTCCATGACCGCGATCTTGGTGGCGGTTGTCGGCAGGGCCTCGAGGAAGTGGCTGGCCGAGAAGGGGCGGTAGAGCCGGACCTTGAGAACGCCGACCTTCTCGCCGTTGGCATTGAGCCAGTCGACCATTTCGTGGACGGCCTCGGCGCCCGAACCCATGATGATGACGACGCGGTCCGCCTCGGGGTCGCCGACGTAGTCGAAGAGGTGGTATTCGCGCCCGATGCGTTTGCCGAAGGCCTCCATGGCATCGACCACGTGGCCGGCACACGCGTCGTAGAAGGGGTTGATGGCCTCGCGCGCCTGGAAGAAGGTGTCCGGGTTCTGCGAGGTGCCGCGGATGACCGGACGGTCCGGAGACAGCGCGCGATCGCGGTGGGCGCGGACCAGGTCGTCGTCGATGAGGTGCCTCAGGTCGTCGTCTTCGAGCTGCTCCATCTTCGAAACCTCGTGCGAGGTGCGGAAGCCGTCGAAGAAGTGGACGAAGGGGATGCGGCTGGCGAGCGATGCCATCTGCGAGATGCACGCCATGTCGTGGGCTTCCTGCACCGAACCCGAGGCCAGCAGCCCCCAGCCGGTCTGGCGGACGGCGTTGATGTCCGAGTGGTCGCCGAAGATCGACAGCGCGTGGGTGGCGAGGGTGCGGGCCGAGACGTGGAAGACCGCCGAGGTCAGCTCGCCGGCGATCTTGTACATGCTCGGGATCATCAGCAGCAGACCCTGCGAGGCCGTGAAGGTGGTGGTCAGCGCGCCGGCCTGGAGAGAGCCGTGCACCGCGGCCGACGCCCCGCCCTCGGACTGCATCTCGACGACGTCGGGGACGATGCCCCAGATATTGGTCTTCCCTCGCGCCGACCACTCGTCGGCGAACTCGCCCATATTCGACGAGGGCGTGATCGGGTAGATGGCGCACACGTCGTTGATCCGGTGGGCGACCGACGCGGTCGCTTCATTGCCGTCAATCATCACGGTCTGTCGCTGTGTCATGGAAAACCTCCGCGGGTCATGCCGTGTCGGCGATCCGGATGTGCTGGTAGTTCAGCGCACGTGGATCAGGGGCCACGTGAACAAATTCACAACGCGTAGGATAAACCCCTCACGCCGTCGTGGCAAGGGCAGATGTTGCCTCGTGAGCCCGCGCCTCTCGCCCCTTGCATCGATCGTTACGAGTCCCGCAATCTGCCGAGCCAGACGTTGAGGGGATTGCGTCTCGAAAGAAAAGAGAAGGTCACTGCCTTTCGCCGGCCGATCTCCGTGAAGATCTTGTGGATTCGTTTGTTCGAGGGTTGCAGCCGGAGGCCGGCCTCGAGGTTTTTCACCGCATTCTTGCGGTCGTCCCGTTCCAGATAGACCAGGGCGAGGTTGATCCGGTGCTCGGGATCCATGAAGTTGGCCTTGACCGAGACGTTGCAGTACTTCACGGCCTCCGCGTATTTGTGTTTGACCATCGCGACGCAGAGTCCGTAGTAGGAAAAGGCCGAGGCGGCGAATCGCTTGTCCTGGAGATCGCCGTCGGAGAACAGCTTCGGCAGAAATTCCTCGAAGACGACGATGGCGTCGTCGTATTGCTCCCTCCGCGTCCAGGAGATCGCCTCCTGGATCTTGTCGCGCATCGCGCCATGACTCATCTGATGGTCGGTCACAGAGCGGAGTATAGCTGGGCCGAGTTGTTTCACAAGAGTTTGACAGTGATGACGACACGCGAACAGCGTTTAGATCCCTGGGCGATCGAGAGCGGCGCGCCAGGCGTCGCCGTGTGCCGAGACGATCGCGAGCAGCTCGCGGTGGACTCCTGGGGGTCCGCAGACCACGTTTCCGGCTTCGAGGAAGTCGTATCCCCCGTCCATTTCCGTGATGACGCCTCCGGCCTCCTCGACCAGCACCGAGCCCGCCGCGACATCCCATGCCGAGAGCTGAAACTCGAAGAAACCGTCGAAAAGGCCGCACGCGGTGTAGGCGAGATCGAGGGCGGCCGCGCCCGGGCGGCGGATCGCCTTGCAGCGCAGAAACACATCCTTGAAGATGCCCAGGTAGGGGTCGAGCAGACGGTGGGCCTTGAACGGGAAACCGGTGGCAATCAGCGAGCCCTCGAGCCCCGTCCGATCGCTGACCCGGCACGGAGCACCGTTCCATCGCGCGCCACGACCGCGGGCCGCCGAGAAGACATCGTTCTTGCAGGGGTCGAGGATCACCCCGAAATCGATCCGGCCTTCCACCGCGACACCGATCGACACCGCGAACTGGGGAATGCCGTGGACGAAGTTGGTGGTGCCGTCGAGTGGGTCGATGATCCAGGTCGGCGCCCTCGGTCGTCGTTGAGTGGCCTGCCTCCTCGGAGAGGATCCGGTGGACCGGAAAGCGGGCGGGCACCGCCTCGATGATCGCCTTCTCCGAGGCGAGATCGGCGGCCGACACCAGGTCGTTTCTCGCCTTTTCGTTGATCTGATCGGGCGCGAGGGACCGCCAGTGGGCCATCAGCTGCTCGCCGCCGAGCGGGGCGATCTCCTCGATCTCGGCAAGAAAGGCCTCAGGATCTTGAAATAGCACGGTCCTGTCCTTCGTTGACTGAGATGGAAACAGTGTGACGGATTCAGACGATTTTCGTTCGATGGTCGATGCGCGGTGTGAGCTGATGCTCGACGTGACCCGCAACACGCTCGAGGAGGACCCGGATCTCCGACTGTGCGAGGGGCTGCGTCTGATCGAGGCGACCCGCAGGGCGATCGCGCGTCTGGCCCCCGACATCGTGGCAGCTTCGAAGCGCCGAGCTGCCGCGTCTGCGCTGCATTCCTGATGGAGCGTTTCGGCGTCGCCGAACTGCCGTCCGGGCCGCTCAACTAGCGCCGAGATTTCGGCGAACTCGGGCAGCTCGCGCAGGTCCTCCGGCGACAGCTCGCTCTCGAGCTCGACCGTCACCTCGTCCTCGTCGAGCAGCTCGACCCCGGGCAGCGTCGCCGACACCCGCGCGCCGATGCCTGGCTGCACGCCCTCAGGTCGAGAGTCACGCGCTCGGAGTCTTTGTCCGCTCCGTCCGGGTCGAGCACCGTCACCAGCACGGTCAGCATCGACAGCGGCACGCCGCCCTGGTTGGCGACCTGCAGATCGACCAACAGGGTGGGTTGCCCTCCGCGTCGTACATGGTCTTGGCCGCCACCGGAAAGATCTCGTGGTTGTACCGCAGCCGGTCGACCCGCTGTTCGGGCGTCTCCTTTTCGCCGCAGCCGGCGAGCCCGACGGCGGCGACGACGATCAACGAGGCTGCAATTGCTGCGAAAGCTCATGGTCGCTCCCCTCCGGCGCAGTTTAGCACCCGCCTGATCCTGAAGGTCAGGGCTGGATTCAGCTGCGGTTGCTTTCAGGAAATGAGGCAGTGAGGCGTGAGGCGCTGAGGCAATGGCCGGCCGCGTTGCGGCCTGGCGATGGGGCAGCTGCCGGATCCTCACCGCCTCAGCTGCCTCACTGCCTCATTGCCTCGCTGCCTCACTGCCTCATTGCCTTGACCGCCGCCCGCTCACTCCCCGGGGCAGAAGAGTGCGAGCACCTTGCGGACGTAGTTCCGCGTCTCCTTGTACGGCGGGATGCCCTTGTAGCGGTCGACGGTGGTGGCGCCGGCGTTGTAGGCGGCGAGTGCCAGGGTCAGGGAGTCGAAACGATCGAGCATGATGCGCAGGTGGTCGGTCCCGCCGCGGAGGTTTTCGGTCGGGTCGAAGACGTCGTGCACCGTGACGGTCCGCGGCCGCTGCCGGCATCAGCTGCATGAGCCCCGCCGCCCCGGCGCGCGACATCGCGTTGGGGTCGAAGGCGGACTCGGTCTGGACGACCGAAGCGACCAACCACGGATGGAGGTCGGCGGCACGTGCGGCATCGACGATCGCATTTCTGTAGGGCGTCCCCTCCGGCAGTTCCTCGTCCGCCCACGCCGCCGGACAGGCGGTGTCGTCCGGGAACTCGGAGGGCGCCGGATCCGCGACCTCGTCGGCGATGACGCGATCGACCCGGAGGGCGGAAACCCGCAAGGTTCCGCCGCCCCTGAGATCGAGCACGATGCGGTCCCCCTCGAGCCGGGCGTCGTCAACCTTGAGCACGCGACCGTCGACAAAGACGACCAATTTGGCTTCTGCCGGCGCATGCCAGGCCATCGCGGTGACGAGAATCGTGGCTGCGAGGGCAATTTCGAATTTCGGATTTCGGATTTCGAATTTCTCACCCATCCGCTTCCCAAGAAGGGTGCGATGGAAAATCCGAAATCCGAAATCCGAAATCCGCAATTTCATGCCCTCGGGTGTTTCTCGTCGTAGAGCCGGCGCAGGCGCTCGCGGGCGACGTGGGTGTAGATCTCGGTGGTGGTCAGCGAGGTGTGGCCCAGCATCAATTGTACGGCCCTCAGGTCGGCCCCGTTTTCGACCAGGTGGGTGGCGAAGGAGTGGCGGACGACGTGCGGGCTGATCGGCGATGTCAAACCCGCAGCCACCGCGTGGCCGCGCAGGATCTTCCAGAAGCCCTGGCGGGTGAGTTTGCCGCCGCGGTGATTCAAGAACACCTCCGACCGGTGGCCTCGGTTGAGTTCGGGTCGCGAGCGCCCGAAGTAGTCGTCGAGGCGGGCGACGGCGCTGTCGCCGAGGGGCACCAGCCGTTCTTTGCGCCCCTTGCCGAGGACCCGGACGAAGCCGGGGTCGAGACGCACCCGGTCGAGGGTCAGACCGACCAGTTCCGACACCCGCAGCCCGGTGGCGTAGAGGGTTTCGATCATCGCGCGGTCGCGCAGCCCGAGTTTCGTCGCGGTGTCCGGCGCCGCCAGCAGGGCGTCGATCTCGTCGGTCGTCAGGGCGTGGGGCACGGTTCGCCACAGGCTCGGTGACTTGAGGTTGGCGGTGGGGTCGGCGGTCAGGACCTCGGTCTGCAGGAGAAAGCGGAAGAAGGACCGCAGCGCGGAAAGCGCCCGTGCCGACGAACGTGGCGACAAGCCGGTGTCGCGGCGGAAACCGAGGTAGTTGCGAAGGCTCGATCGTTCGATCGCGCCGAGTTCGATGTGCTCCTCGTCGAGCCATGCCGAGAATTGCCGCAGATCGCGGGCGTAGGACTCGATCGTCCGCGGGCTCAAGTTGCGCTCGACCGTCAGATGGGCGAGGAACTCGTGGATCTGGTTGTCGGTCGATGAGGTCATGCCGGTATCGTACATTGCTTGGCAATGGGGCAGTGACCGGCCGCGTTGCGGCCTGGCAATGGGGCATTGGGGCAATGAGGCAATGACCGGCCGCTTAGCGGCCTGGCAATGGGGCTATGGGGCAATGGGGCAGTGACCGGCCGCGTTGCGGCCTGGCAATGAGGCAATGAGGTCGCGGGCTTGCTTGAACCTCCCTCACCGCCTCACCGCCTCACCGCCTCACTGCCTCACTGCCTCATCTCCCCGCTGGCAGCCGGGACGGCTGCCCCACAAAGGTAAGGACATCGCGAGCCCTTGTCGGGCACGCGTCTCGGGCACGCGTCTCGCGTGCCGGGTGGACGGAAAATCCGAAATTCGAAATCCGAAATTCGAAATCGCCAACGAGAGCCCGTGCAGCAACGGAAAGAAACGGCTTCCGTATACTGGTTGGAACGGCGTCTGCGCCAGCTCAGGTCTTGGAGTATCCGTGAATCCCGTTTCCGACACAGTTCTCGACCGATTGAAGCGGCTGCACGAATCGGTCGTGCGGGTGATCCGCGGCAAGGCGGAGATCGTCGATGCCCTCATCGCGGCGCTGCTGGCGCGCGGCCACGTCTTGCTCGAAGACGTGCCGGGGGTCGGCAAGACGACCCTGGCGCAGGCCCTCGCCAAGTCCCTCGACCTCGATTTCCACCGCATCCAGTTCACCTCGGACACCCTGCCGTCGGACATCATCGGGATCTCGGTCTACCGCCAGGACCGCGGCGAGTTCGAATTCATCGAGGGCCCGCTGTTTGCCAACGTCGTGCTCGCCGACGAGATCAACCGCGCCGCTCCGCGGACCCAGTCGGCGCTGCTCGAGGCCCTCAGCGAGCACTCGGTGACGGTCGAGAAGACGCGCCACCGCCTGGCCGAGCCGTTCTTCGTCGTCGCCACTCAGAACCCGGTCGAGTCCACCGGCACCTACCCCCTGCCCGAGTCGCAGCTCGACCGCTTTCTGATGCGGCTCTCGATGGGTTACCCGGGGCACGATGAGGAGCGCGAACTCCTGCGGTCGAGCGGCGCCGAGCCCCAGCTCGAACAGCTGCAGCCGGTGCTCGACGCACGCGAGGTCATCGAAATGCAGAACCTCGTGCCCGAGGTCCACGTCTCGGATCTCCTGCTCGACTATCTGCTGGCGGTCGTCGAGGCGACGCGCTCCCACGAGTCGCTCGCTCTCGGGGTCTCGACCCGCGGTTGTCTGGCGTGGCAGCGGTCGGCCCAGGCCCTGGCCCTGGTGCGCGGTCGCGCCTTCGTGCTGCCCGACGATCTCCAGGACACCGCCGAGACGGTGCTCGCCCACCGGCTGCTGCACGCGGACCCGCTGGTCGGGGACGGCTGGGAACGCAGTCGCGCCGAACGCGCCGTCATCCGCGCCATACTGGAGACCATCCCGGTTCCCCGATGATGACCGTTTTCGATTTCGGATTTCGGATTTCGGATTTCGAATCTCGCTCGCGCGCTCTTTCCGTGGGAGGGTCGGCGGTCATTCCGAATTCCGAATTCCGAATTCCGAATTCGAAACGATGAGTTTCACTGACGCTTTTCCCGGGTTCAGGTTGCGAATGACCCGCTGGGGCCTCGGCTACCTGGCCGCCTGCCTGGTGCTCGGTCTGGCGGCGGTCAACACCGGCAACAACGCACTGATGGCCATCCTCGGTCTGGCGCTGGGCAGCTATGTCATCTCCGGTCTGTGGTCGCGGCAGGTCCTCGGCAGCATCGGCGCCCGGGTCAAGCTGCCGAAGGAGGTGTTTGCCGGGAAACCGGCGGTGGTCGAGGTCGACCTGATCAACAGTTCGCGGTTTTTCCCGGCATACGGGCTGGTGGTGCGCGGCCCGGATGGGGGGGTGGTCCTGGGCGAGCCTCTGCTGGAGCCCGGCGCCTGCCGCCGGCATTCGGTGGAGATGGTCTTCCCCGACCGCGGGTGGCACGAGCGTCGGGCCGTGGCGGCTCGATGTGATGCTGCCGCTCGGTTTCTTCCTCAAGTCGAAGACCCTGGTTGTCGATGAACCGGTGCTGGTGTACCCGCGTCTGTTGTCCCGGGCCAGCCTCTCGGTCCGCCGGGGGGGCGGCCGGCGGGCGCCCGATGCTCTCGAATCGAGCGGGCGCGAGGGGGACGTCACCCAATTGCGGGAATTCCGTGAGGGCGACGACGTGCGCGCTCTCCACTGGAAACAGACCGCGCGGCAGCAGACGCTGGTGGTGGTGGAACGCCAACGCGCCGCCGAGAAGGCCGTGTACTACGTGGTCGACCCCCGCCTCGAGGACCCCGAAGACCCGATCCAACGTGAACGCTTCGAGCGGTTGGTCTCGGAGGCCGCCACCGGAGTCGTTCGCCGCCTGCGCGAGGGCATTCCGGTTGGTCTGGTGGTGGGGGGACAGGTGTTTCGACCGGTGCGAACCTCGCGCCGGGCGCCGGCTGCTGTTGCGGCCGTTGGCCGAGGTGGAGCCGCTTCAAGCCACAGCCCCGGCGCCGCTCGAGGTCGACACCGACCGCAAGGTGGTCTTTGCGATTTCTGGAAGAACGGCATGACGGCCGACCAGTACCGCCGGCTGCTCGGGGCCCTCATGGTGTGGTCGATCGTGCCGCTGCCCTTTCTCTACATCATTTTGCCGCCCTTTTGGCTGGTGGCCGCCACCGTGGGCTTGGTTCTGGTCATGCGGCCAGGGCTGAATATTCGATTTTCGGACGCCGTGTTGAACGGGCTCGGTCTCGTCATCCTGGTGATCGTGCTCGCTGTCGGCGGTCTGCGGATGGGTCCCCTGCGACCGCTCGGCCACCTCCTCCTGCTCCTGACCGCCGTAAGGGCCCTCGCGGTGACGGACCGCAAGTCGTTTTTCAGGGGGCTTCTGCCGGTCTTCCTGGTCTGGGTCGTGGCGGTGACCTCCTCGACTCATATCACGATCATCGTGTATTTTTCGGCGTCGGCCGCCGTGTGGTGGTGGGCCGGCATGAGGATTCTCCTGTCTGGAACCGGGATCGATCTGCGGCGGGTTGGCGAGACCCTGCCGCGGCCCCGGCACGCCGTAGCTGCGGCCGTGGCGGCTCTCGTGCTGGCGGGACCGATCTTCGTCATCATGCCGAGGTTGCGCGCCCCCTGGGTTGCCGGGCGCGGTGGGGCGAGCAGCGTCACTGGATTTACCAGTCACGTGGAGCTCGGCGGCATGGGGACGATCCGCCAGTCTCCCGAGGTGGCGATGGTGGTGCGGTCCGTTTCGGGCGAGCGGCTGGAGTCGCGATGGATGCGTCTGCGGGGCACCGCTCTCGAGCGGGTCACTCTCGATTCCTGGGCCCCCCGCGGTGCGACCCAGGTCGGGGAAGGCGCCGCCGGGCTGGTGTGGCCGTTCGGCCGCCGCTCATCCCTCGACCGGACGGTCGAACTCGAGATCGAGCTCGTGAACCCGCGCCGCTACCTGTTCGTGCCGGAAGGGACGGTGGCGTTGGCGGCGCCGGTGCCGGTGCTCCTCGATCCCTCGGGAGGGGTCGCCCTCGAATCGCGGCCGCGCGGGTCGTTGCTGTACACGGTGTGGGTGGCGCGCGACGACGGTCCGGTGCCGACCGACCCGCCGCCGAGCACGTTGCGGTCCTTCGAGCTCGATCCCGAGGTCCGGCACCTGGCCCAGGAGATGGTCGCCGGCCACCGAACCCCGGCGGCGATGGCCGAGGCGGTGGAAGACTACCTCCAGGAGAACTACGCGTACTCGCTGAGAGGGATGACCTCCATGCGATCGGATCCCGTGACGTGGTTTCTGCTGACCGAGCGCCAGGGCCACTGTGAGTACTTTGCCGGCGCCATGGTGGCGATCCTGTCCGAGCTCGGAATTCCCGCGCGAATAGTGGCCGGTTACAGCGGCGGCAGCCTCGCCCCCGACGGAGAGTCCGCCGTTGTTCGCGAGGCCAACGCCCACACCTGGGTGGAGGCGCGGGTCGGTCAGGGACCGGAGTGGACAGCTTTCGACCCGACGCCGGCCGCGGAGGTCCCCGCGTTGGCCCGAGCGACCGGCCGCGAAAGGGTCCAGTGGGCGCTGCAGTGGGCTCAATCCTCGTGGGATCGCTACCTGCTGACCTTCGGGTTCGGCGAACAGATCCAGATGCTGTCGGCGATCACCTCGGCCATCGAGACCGCAATGCGATCGCTGTCGTGGTGGATGTTCGGAGTGGGAGCGGTGGTGGTTGCCATCCCGGTGTTCCTCCGGCGCTGGCTGCGCGGGCGGCCGCGATCGCGCCGGTCGCGGGGCGCCGGGATGCCGGCAGCAACCGTCATGGAGCAGGTTGCAGCGCGGCTTCATCGGGCGGGCGTCGAGGTGCCGCCGCGAGCCACGGTGCGCTGGATCGCCAATCGTGCGCGTTCGCGTTGGCCTGCCGTCGGAGCCGTGATCGGCGACCTCACCTGGCTCGCCGAACGCGAGCTCTACGCCGCGGCCACACCGCAGCCGGCCAACCGCGCGGTGGTGCGAAAGCTGTGGGCGCAGGCGCGGCGGGGGATGAAGCAGATCGATTGATTTCGGATTTCGGATTTCGGATTTTCCACCCAGCCACCCCAGACGGTTTCTTGGAATGCTGGATGTGTTGATCGCGTATCCCATTCTGAAGGGGTGATGATCATGAGCCCAGATAACGGAGTGTGTATGTCTATTCGATCCTCGGGCAGAACAAACCGCTCATCGAGGTGGAGAAACGGGACCAATCCGAATTCCGAATTCCGAATTCCGAATTCGCGCCGAAGGCGCGCTCCCTTGTCCCCCGCCTCCCGCCGCCCTATCATCTTGGGTATGCGAAGAATGATTGTCCTCGTGGCGTCTCTTGTGGTGATGTCTGCCGCGTTGCCCGGGTGGTCCGGCGAGGTGGTGCGGATGCGGGTGGAGGACACGATCCAGCCGGCCTCGCAGCAATTCATCGAACGGGTGCTGCGCGACGCCGCCGAGCGGGAGGCCTCGCTGGTGGTGATGGAGCTCGACACGCCCGGCGGGCTGGTGGACACCACCCGCGACATCACCACCGCGATCACGACCTCATCGGTGCCGGTCGTGGTCTTCGTCAACCCCTCGGGAGCACGGGCGGCCTCGGCCGGCTTCTTCATCCTGCTCTCGGCCGACGTGGCGGCGATGGCTCCGGGGACCAACACCGGTGCTGCCCATCCGGTCGGAGGGCAGGGGGAGAACCTGCCGGAAGACGTACGGGACAAGGTGACCAACGACGCCGCGGCCATGGTTCGGTCGCTTGCCGAACAGCGGGATCGCAACCCGGAGACCGCCGAGAGGACGGTTAGCGAGAGCATCTCGTTGACCGCCGACGAGGCCCTCGAAGAGGGGCTGATCGACTTCATCGCCACGGATTTCAACGATCTGCTGGAGCAGCTCGAAGGCTGGGAGATCACCCGCCCCGACGGTTCCGTCGAAGTGCTGGATCTCGACGAAAGGCCGGTGATCGAGATCGAACCGAGCTTTGCCGAGAAGCTGTTTTCGGTGCTCGCCAACCCCAACATCGCCTATCTCCTGATGGCCCTGGGCGCGCTCGGTCTGTACGTGGAGATCACGCACCCCGGCGGGATCCTGCCCGGCGTGGTGGGCGTCATCTTCCTGCTGCTCGGTCTGTATTCGGTATCGGTGCTGCCGGTGAGCTGGGCCGGCGTGGCCCTGATCTTCGTGGCCCTGATGCTCTTCATCCTGGAGGTGAAGGTGACCAGTTACGGCCTGCTGACGGTCGGCGGCGTGATCTCGTTCGTGCTCGGTTCGCTTGATGCTCTTCGACGGGCCGATCCCCGCCCTGCGGGTGAGTGCGGGGGTGGTCCTGCCGACCGCGGTGGTGGTGGCCATCGTCGACGATCTTCCTGCTGACGAGGGTTCTCAAGGCGTACCGGGAACAGCCGATGACCGGTAAAGAAGGCCTGGTCGGCGAAGTCGGGCGTGTCATAGGAGAGCTCGCGCCGGACGGCAAGGTGGTGGTTCACGGTGAGTACTGGGATGCGCGATCCGTCGGTGGTACCGTGGCTGTCGGCAACCAGGTGCGGGTCGTGACGGTCTACGATCGCAGACTCGATGTCGCCGCACTGGATGACGGTGCGGAAGGGAGTTCGTGATGGGTATCCTCGGTTCCGGTCTCGGTCTGGCGATCTTTTTTGCGATCTTCGTCGTCTTCAAGTGGATCAACATCCTCAACGAGTACGAACGGGGCGTGATCTTCCGCCTCGGGCGGGTGCTCAAAGAGCCCAAGGGGCCCGGTTTCGTCTTCGTCTTCTGGCCGATCGATCGGATGGTCAAGATGAGCCTGCGGACGGTGGTCCACGACATCCCGCCGCAGGACGTGATCACCCGCGACAACGTCTCGGTCAAGGTCAACGCGGTGGTCTACTTCCGGGTCATGAACCCGATCAAGGCGGTGGTCGATGTGGAGAACTACATCTACGCCACCTCGCAGCTCGCCCAGACCACCCTGCGTGCCGTGCTCGGCGAGGTCGATCTCGACGACCTTTTGAGCAAGCGCGAGGAAGTCAACGTTCGCCTGCAGGAGATCATCGACCAGCACTCCGACCCGTGGGGCGTCAAGGTCTCGATGGTCGAGGTCAAACACGTCGACCTGCCGCCGGACATGCAGCGGGCGATCGCCAAGCAGGCCGAGGCCGAGCGTGAAAAGCGGGCCAAGATCATCCACGCCTCCGGTGAGTTCGAGGCGTCGCAGAAGCTGGCCATGGCGGCCGACGTCATGAGGGCGAACCCGATCACGATCCAGCTGCGCTATCTGCAGACGCTGACCGAGATCTCCACCGAGAACGCCTCGACCATCGTCTTCCCGGTGCCGATCAAGATGATGGAGGCCCTGTCGGGCATGCTGGCGGACAAGAAAGAATAAGCGGCTGAAAGCTGTTCTCACACTCGAGAGGACAGTTGCTGCGGGGAAATCGAGATCAGGAAATGAGTCGAAGCTACTACGTCATCGAACTGAGTGCGCGCTGGTTGACCGTGTTGTTGGTCGCCCTCGCGGTGGTCATGGTCCTCGCCTTCGGGCTCGGCTACGGCGCTGCCTGGTCGGTGCTCTCGGGTGAGCGCACGAACGACGACGACGGTCTGACCGCCCTGCGCGGAGCCGCGACCCCGACGGCCGTTCCCGAGGTCGTGATTCCGACCCCCGTTTTCACGCCGTTCGACATCTCGGAGCCGACCTCCGAGCCCGAACCGACCGCGACGCCAGAGCCCGAGCCGACAGTGCCTCCAACCCCGCGACCGACGGCCACCCAGGCGGTCACCGATTTCTTCGTCCAGGTCCTGGCCTCCTCCAAGCTGCCGACGGTGGAAGAGGCGCGGACCAAGCTCGAGGGCCTCGGCTTTCCACGCGACCACCAGCACCTGATCACGGTGCAGAACCCGGGTTCGGCCGCGTTGTACAAGTTGCGGGTTGGCCCATTCATCGACCGCGCCTCGGCCGAGCGGGTCTCGCAGCGGATGAGCGCCGCGGGCTTCCCCGATTCCTGGGTCGTGGCGCCGTGAGTTTCGGCGGCCGCATTCCGGGGCCGGCGCTGCCGGCCTGGATCCGCACGCGCAAGCTCCAGCTCGGCGAGCTGCACGAGATCAAGAAGCGCATGCGCTCGGGCGGGCTTCACACCGTCTGCGAAGAGGCCCGCTGTCCCAACCGTTCGGAGTGTTTCTCCAGGGGCACCGCGACCTTTCTCATCAACGGCCGCGTCTGCACCCGCAACTGCTCCTACTGCTCGATCGCCCACGGCCGGCCGCAGGCCGTCGATCCCGATGAACCGCGGCAGCTGGCCGAGGCGGTCGTGAGGATGGGTCTCGAGCACGTCGTCATCACCGCGGTCGACCGCGACGATCTGGCCGACGGCGGCGCCGGTGGTTTCGTCGAGTGCATCGAGCGGCTCCGCGAACTCGAAAAGCCCCCGACGATCGAGGTCCTGACCCCCGATTTCCGGGGCGACATGGCCCAGGTGGACCGGATCGTCGATGCCGGGCCCGACGTCTACAACCACAACGTCGAGACCGTGCCGCGGCTCTACCGCGAGGTGCGGCGGTCGGGGCGCTACGAGTGGGCCATGGAGGTCCTCCGGCAGGTGGCCGGACGCGCGCCGGGGATGCTGCGCAAGTCGGGCCTGATGGTCGGTCTCGGCGAGACCCGCGACGAGATCGTCGCGGTGCTTGCGGACCTCAAGGACGCCGGCTGCCAGGCGGTCACCATCGGCCAGTACCTGCGGCCGACGCCGAAGCAGGTCGAGGTGGTGCGCTACTGGAGCCCGGAGGAGTTCGCCGATCTCGAGAAGGCCGGCACTGAGCTCGGTCTCGAGGTCTTCGCCGGGCCCTTCGTCCGCTCCTCCTACCGCGCCGAGGAGGCCTACCTCAAGGTCATCGGCCAGGGTTGATTTCGAGACGCCCGGAAAACCACAGAGACACAGAGAGCACAGAGTCCGTGCATCCTCGCCAAACACGAAGACACCAAGCCGGCAGCACAAAGACACGAAGACGTGGTTGCCAAATTGAAGGCGGGTGCCCGAAGTGAACCGCGAAGCATGCCTGGCCTCTCCATCGCAATGTGCCCACAGATCACCCAGATGACCCAGATTCGGACAAATTAACGCAAAGACGCAAAGACGCAAAGGCGTGGTTGCCAAATTGAAGGCGAGTGCCTGGGGTGACCGGCGGAACAGGCCGGCGATCCGGGATCGCCGGCCGCCGGTGAGCGGCCCGTCCCCTCCGGACGCGAGCATCCGTCGGTGCCGTACCGCACCCCGACCGATGTGCCTAAGGCACCTCGGTTCCGCCTGCGACACGTGGGTTCGTAGGGTGGGCTTCAGCCCACCATCAGAGTCGTCCACATATGGAAAAAGGCCGAAGATCCGCTGTCGGAAGGTGCCCAGCAGTGCTTTGCAAATCTATGAGGTCGGCCACAAGTCTGCAAGTGCGTGCCGGGCACCTTTACGTGGGCACCTCCAGGGATTGTGAAGGTGAACTGATACACGGGTAAAACACGCGGGCCGCATCGGGTACGGTTCGGTCAGCGATTCCGGCGACAAAAGACCAGGACTATCGGTGCCGGGCGAACGCCTGGCACCGATTTTAGAAACCTGGAAAGTCGACTCGAAGGTCGAGGAGATTGTCGCGCCCGGGGCAACTTTCTAGGTTTCTGAAGTCTGGCAGTGATGAGCTCCGATTCAGCTCTCAGGGGCCGTTGCATCGGGGAATTCCTGCCGGTCATCTGCTGTTTTCAAGCCAGACAACCGTCGGAATCTCGCGAACTTACGCCGGGATCCGAAGTCACCGTTATCAACCGAACCCGCTTGAGGAGGCGAGAAAAATGAAAACCGGGATCTTCGCTCTATCGCTGATCGGCGCCTTGACCATCGCGAGCGCTTATGGTGCGGCGGCAGATTCGGCCGTCGTGGTCAATGTCGACAATTTTGACAGGGCGCAAACGGACTTTGAATTCGCCGGCATCATTAAGCTGGCAGGGGGCATCAACAAGCTGCACAGCAACCGGACGCCCACGCCGATCGACAAACAGAATGTCATTCGAATGAACCGGGACACCCTCTACAGTCTGGGTGTGGTCAACATTTCCAAAGGCGCAACCGTAACCCTGCCGGAAACCGGCAAGCGCTACATGTCATTGATGGTCATCAACAACGACGGTTATGTGAATGATGTCTACTACGGCGCCGGTTCCTACGAACTGACGATGGAAAAGTTTGACACTCCCTATGTCGGCGTGGTCATTCGCACGCTTGCGAATCCGGAAGATGCTGCCGACCTGGCAATCAGCCCACAAACTCCAGGACCAGATTCAAATTGCTGCGGGGTCTGACGAGCCGTTCGTCTTGCCGAACTACGACAAAGCCAGCTACAAGGCAACGCTCGAGGCGATTCTTGACCTGGCCAAAGGGTTGAAACGATATACCCAGACCTTCGGCTCCAAAGCCGAGGTCAACCCGGTTCATTTTCATGATTGGCACCGCCTCCGCCTGGGGCGGCCTGCCGGACAAGGACGCGCAGTACATCAATGTGCAACCTGACCTGCCGGTCGGCGAATACGAACTCACGGTCAAGGATGTTCCGGTGAAGGGCTTCTGGTCCATCAGCCTCTACAACGCAAAGGGCTACTTTCAGCAGAATGACCTCAATGCCTACAGCCTCAACAACCTGACCGCCAAGCCAAACAGCGACGGGTCCTACACGATCCGGTTCGGAGGCTGTACGAAAACCACCGAAAACTGCCTGCCGATCATGGAAGGTTGGAACTACGCCGTCCGCATGTACGAACCGAGCGAGGCGATCATCGACGGCACCTGGAAGTTTCCGGGGCCGCCGAAACCGAGGAGCAAATGACGTGAGCCAGGTCGTGGTGAGCGCTTCTTTGTGGTGGTGGCGAGGGGCTTCTTCAGAAGACCTGGTGAGATTTTGTAGCAGCAACAGAAGGATTGAAGAATGAAAGCAAGGGTTATCGCTCTAACGCTCACCGGTACGCTGACTGTCGCGAGTGCGTATGCACAGACGGACAGTGCCAGGGAAGCCGCGAAAACGAAGGCGGCGTCGATACCGGACAAAGTCCAGACGGCCGCCGGTGAGCTGAAATTCTTCGATGGCGTGCCGATCGGCAACACCAACGATCTGGTCTACGACTATCTGGACCGCTCGCGCGCGCTCGGGGTCTATCTCGACAACGTCGGCGCCGTATCGATTTACAGCGTGCTTCTGGGGATGGCCCAGCAAGGCGCCGATGCACCCAACAAGATCGCCATCTGGGAACAGCTGATGGATTCCCGGACGCCGGTCATTACCTCCAACACGTCCACGATGTATGCCTATGCTCCCACGGATCTGGCAAACGACGGTCCGACGGTCATCGAAATCCCGCCCGGCATGCTGGGCTTTCTCGACGACGCCTGGCAGCGTTTTGTCGGCAATATGGGTGTCACCGGACCGGACAAGGGCAAGGGCGGCAAGTACCTCGTCCTGCCCCCCGGCTACGAGGGCGAGATGCCGGACGGGTATTTCCTGCTGAAGCCCCCAACCAACAGGAATTTCCTCTTTCTGCGTGGTTCCATCAAGGATGGTCTGAAGGCAGCAGTCGACAACTTCAAGTCCGGGCTGCGGATCTACCCCCTGAAGGATGCAGCCAATCCGGCGCCGACGCGAGTTCATCAACATGTCCGGCAGATCGTTCAGCACGATATTTCCGAGCACCCTTGAATACTTCGAGATCCTGAACACCATCGTCCAGGAAGAGCCGATTGACGCGGTCGGGCCGGAGGTTCGCGGTTACATGGCCGCAATCGGCATCGTCAAGGGCAAGCCGTTCAATCCCGATGACAGGATGAAGAAGTTGCTGACCGAGGCGGCGATGCTGGGCAATGCCGCCGGGCGTTCCATTACCTACGACCCACGCATATCCGGGGTGTACATCTATCCCGATTCGAAGAGCAACTGGGTGACGGCCTATGCGAACAGGAACACCTCGTTCGAAGCGGACGGCACGATGGGGCTCGATGCGAGAGTGCTGTTCTACTACAACGCCGGTGGTGTGACGCCTGCCATGGCGACGACTCACGTGGGAGCAGGTTCCGACTACGCCCTGGCGTTTCTGGATGGCAACGATGAGCCTTTCGACGGTTCGAAGACCTACAAGCTGCATCTGCCACCCAATGTGCCTGTGAACGATTTCTGGGCGGTCACGCTCTACGACACCCAGACACGCACCCAACTGCAGACCAGTCAGTTGTTCCCAACAGTCGGCAGCCAGACCAAGGGCATGAAGAAGAATGCGGATGGCTCCTACGACGTCTATTTCGCGCCGGAAGCACCTCAAGGCAAAGAGGGCAACTGGCTGCAGACGAACCGGGACAAGAGCTGGTTCGTCATCCTGCGCATGTATGGCCCGCTGGAGCCCTGGATCAACAAGACCTGGCGACCTGGCGAGATCGGACTGGTGAAGTAAGTCCTGCCAGTCAAGAAAGGCCCGGCAAACCATCGCAACGGGAAAACTTGCCTGGCACTGCTTTGCGGATCTATGAGGTCGGCCACAAGTCTGCAAGTGCGTGCCGAGCACCTTTACTCGCCGGTCGTTGCTTTTCGGTGGAATCTCTTTGCGCCTTTGCGTCTCTGCGTCTTTGCGTTGGATTTCGATCGTGTCTCTCGGTGTCTTCTTCGTGTCTTTGTGTCTTCGTGGTTGCGACGGTGCGATGGATCTGGGTCAATCTGGGTGATCTGAGGGCAGACAGGGTGGGCTCTGTGTTCTCCGTGTCTCTGTGGTTTGCCCGGTTCGGTGGTCCGGCTATACTCGCGACCATGTCACGCGGTTGGTTCATCACGTTCGAGGGCGGCGAGGGCACGGGCAAGAGCACCCAACTCGCCCTGCTCGACGAGTGGCTGCGCACCCTCGGTCGCGCCACGGTCGTGACCCGCGAACCCGGCGGCACGGCGTTGGGCGAGGCGGTGCGGGCCCTCCTGCTCGACCCCGACCTCGAACCGGACGGCGTCAGCGAGATCTTTCTCCTCGAGGCCTCACGCCGCGATCACGTCGAGCGGGTGATCAGACCGGCGCTCGCAAAAGGCACGGTGGTGTTGTGCGACCGTTTCACCGACTCTTCCCTGGTCTACCAGGGGGTGGTCCGCGGGCTCGGTTGGGACCGGGTGGCGGAGCTCAACCGGATCGCCACCGGCGGGCTCGAGCCCGATCTGACTCTGGTCTTCGACATGGACCCCGAAAAGGCTCTCGCCCGCGCCCGGACGCGCAACTCCAGCGGGTCGACGCGCGAGACCCGGCTTGATGACGAGCCCGCGGCCTTTCACCGGCAGGTGCGCGAGGGCTTCCTCGAGCTCGCGCGGCGCGAGCCCGATCGCGTGCGGGTGATCGATGCCGCCGGCCGGCCCGACAAGGTCTTTGCCAGGATCGGCCCGGTCCTCCCCGAGGATTTCCGGTGAGCGAACCCGAACTCCAGTGGTGGGGTGAGGGGCCCCTCGATCGCGAGAGATGGCGCGACGTCGTCCAGCCGGTGCTCGAGCGCATCATGCTGGCGCGCGACCGCGATCGGATGCCGCACGCGCTGCTGCTGGTCGGGCCTCCCGGGCTCGGTCGGGAGCTGGCCGCGGTCGAGGCGGCGGTGATGCTGGTGTGCGGGAACGCCGACAAGCCGTGGTCCGAGAGCTCGTGTGCGAAAAGAGTGCGAGAGGGGAATCATCCCGACGTCGTGGCGATGATGCCGGAGGGCAAGGCGGAGATCATCAAGATCAAGCCGTTGCGGGACAAGGTCGTCGACGTGGTCGGCTCCCGTCCCTACGAGGGCGAATCCCGAGTGTGGATATTCGACGGCGCCGAGGCGGAGCACTTTCCCAGAGCCTCGGCGAACGCTCTCCTCAAGACCCTCGAAGAACCACCTGATCACGCGATGTTCATCCTGCTCGCCGCCAACCCGACGGCGGTGCTGCCGACCATCCGTTCTCGCTGCCAACAGCTCGCCCTACCCGGCGTGGTGGCGCTGGCGCAGCACCTGATGCCCGACGCCGAGGTGCCCGAGTTGGCGGCGTCGCCCGTCGAGGCAACACAGTTGAATGCGGCCACCGATGAGATCCGTAAGGCCTTGACCTTCGGTCTCACGGGCGAGACCGGCCCACTGGTGCGCCTTCCCCACCGACTTCCCGATGGACTGCCTCCCTTCGCGGCCGTCGCTTCGGTCGCGCTGGAAATGGCGTGTGAGACCGACGAACCGGCGAAGGGTGAGGACCTGATCCGGCTCGCAGCCGACCTCCTGGCCACCGAACGGCGCGCCGGCGCTCTCAACCTCAACGTCAAGGGCCAGCTGGTGTCCGGCCTCATGCGGTGGTACAGGGAACTTCAATAGTGTTGAGTTTTGAGTTATGAGTTTTAAGTTTTCACCCTTGCTCCCCCCTCAGGTTCAATTACGGTTGGCGCTGAACTCAGAACTCAAAACTAAGAACTCAAAACTGAATGTCTTGGAGGCTCTGTTGAGGATGAATGCACCGGCCGGTAGGAGGCCAAACAATGAGTGAGACGTTTTTGCCGTGGGCCCTCCTCATCGCCTATGCGGCGGTGATCCTTTTCCTCGCCTGGCGCAACCGCAGCCGCGCCACCGACATGGCGTCCTTTTCGGTCGGCAGCCGGCGGGTGCCGCCGTTCTTTGTCGGTCTGTCGCTGGCCGCCAACATGACCTCGGTGGCGACCTTCGTCATCAACCCCGGTCTGATCCACGCCTACGGCTGGGCAGGGGTGGTGGGCTACGGAATGGCTGCGCCTCTCGGGATCTTCATCTGTCTCGTCATCACCACCAAGAAGTTCCGCCAGGTCGGCGACCGCTTCACCGTCCTGACCGTGCCGCAGTGGCTGGGCGAGCGCTTCGAAAGCCGCGGTCTGACGGTGTTCTTCGCGGTCGCGAGCATGCTCCAGATCACATTTCTGGTTCTCATCGTGACGGCGTTGGTGTTGGTGTTGATGAGCGTGCTGCAGATCGGAATGTGGGCGGCGTTGCTGATGGTGGTGATCTTCACCTTCGGCTACATCCTGTTCGGCGGCGCCAGCCTGCACGTGTGGTCCAACAGCGTCCAGGCCATCACCATGCTGGCGGTGGCGGTGATCCTGGTGGCCTCCGGGGCGGCGGTGTTCGCCGGCGGCGCGGGTGAATTTTTCGGCCGCCTCGATGCCGTGGCGCCCTTCTACGGCAGCATGACCAACCCGTCGAGCCTGCTCTTTCGCGACTTCTTCGAGGTCGTGGTGGCCAACTTCGTGATCGGTCTCGCGATCATCATGCAGCCCCACATCATCTCCAAGTCGCTCTATCTGCGATCCGAACGCGACGTCAACACCTATCTGGTGACGGCGATGGTGGCCGGAACCGTCTTCACCGCGGTGCTCCTGGTCGGGTTGTACGCCCGGCTCGAACTCGGCGGCGATCTGGTGCCGGACCGGGTGGTGGCGACCTACATCACCTCGGCCTTTGCTCCGGGTCTGCGCGCCTTCATCATGCTGGGTGTTTTGGCGGCCGGTTTCTCGACCCTCGAGGGCGTGATCCTGGCGCTGGCGACGATCTTCGGCAACGACTTCTACGGCACCCTGGCACGAGCCCGCGGGGTCGACCCTGCGCTGCTGAAGGGACGACTGCTTCGTGTCGGCAGGATCTTCCTGGTCGCCCTGGCGCCGATCACCCTCGTGCTGTCGTGGCGGCAGATCGTGGCGCCGTCGTTGTCGGTGGCGATCTTCGCCCAGAACGGGGTGTACGGGCTGTTTGCGGCGACCTTCGCCCCGGTGTTGTTCGGGATCTTCTCTAATCGGGCAACAGCACGCCTGGTGGTGACCGCCGCCGTTTCCGCACTCGTGGTCCATTTCGGCATGTACTATGGGGGCATCACGATGTATCACAACAACCCGGCTGTCCCCGCAACCTGTGCCCTGGCGATCAGTACAGCCATCATGGCCATTGGTTCGATGCTGTCGAGGAAGGCCTGATGGAACAGCCGAGCCCGGTCGCCGGTTATAGGCTGTGGGAGACGATATGAAGAGGTTCTGCGCCCACAATCTCATCGGATCGGTCGTGTTCGTTCTAGCCGCCCTGCCGTCAACGGCAGCGTCGGCCGGGGGGCGGGTGGTCGCGATCGGCGACGTGCACGGAGAGTACGACGGCCTGGTGGCGATCCTCCAGCGGGCCCAGTTGATCGATGCCGGGACGCATTGGATCGGGGGCGACGCGACGCTGGTCCAGACCGGCGACCTTTTCGACCGCGGGGTGCGGGTGCGCGACGTGATGGACTTTCTGATGCGGATCCAGAAAGAGGCCGCTGCCGCGGGAGGACAGGTCATCGTCCTGCTCGGCAACCACGAGGGCATGAACCTGACCGGTTTCTATCGCGACGTCAACCCTGATGTGTACGCCACGTTTGCCGATGACAAGTCTGCCAAACGGCGCAAAACGGCATTTGCCAGATACCAGAAGTACTGGCGGGACACGGCCGCCGCCCTCGGGCTCCCGCCGCCGTCCATCACCGGAGAGATCAAACAGGAGTGGATGACGGCCCATCCCCTCGGCCGCATCGAGTACACCGAGGCCATCGGACCGGATGGCGTATACGGCAAGTGGCTCAGGGCGCTGCCGATCGCCGTCGTGATCGACGACGTGTTGTTCGTGCACGGTGGTATCGGTCCGGCCCTTGAAGGGATGACGGTGGAGGAGATCAACCGACGGGCGGCCGGGGAAATGGCAGTCTACGACAGTACCCGCAAGTACCTCCTCGACCACGGTCTGATGCCATCGACGCTGGGCCTCGATGCGATGGCCGCCGTCGCCCGTAAACAGGACCCGCCGGACCCCGAGCTCGCCGCGATCCTCGAGGCCGATTCATGGATGATCCGTTCCGGAGACGGCCCTCTGTGGTTTCGGGGCTCGGCGAAATGGGACGAGGAGGAGCAGGGTGAGGAGATGATCGACCTGCTCGCCGGCGTCGGGGCGGCCTACGTGGTCGGCGGCCACACGACCCTGCGACCAGGCCGCATTCAGACCCGGTTCGACGGTCGCGTCTTCCTCATCGACACCGGGATGCTGTCGAGCCACTACGAGGGCGGTCAACCGTCGGCGCTGGTGATCGAGGGTGACACCTTCACCGCGATCTACCTCGACGGCAGCGAGGTCGTCGAAACCAGACACGCCCTTCCCGCAGCAGCGTAGCCTCGGGCGGCATTTATGCCGCCCCTACCCAACCAGTGGTGTGTTCCGCCCCGTCAGCGGATCCGGACCCGGAGGCTCTTGTAGAGGTCCCAGTGGCGACGCGCCATGCGGGAGGTTGAGGGGACGGTCTTGATGATGTCGTTGGGCACCTTGTTGCCGGTTCCGAAGCTGTCGAACACTGCGGTCGCGAGACCGGGAGCGCCGTGCTGGCGGCGGACCACTCGACCGACCTCCCAGAAATTGAGGCGGTCCGCCACCGCCCCGATGTCGAATGCGATCACCGGGATGCCGACGGCCAGGCACTCGTCGACCACCAGACCGTAAGGGTCAGGCCAGATCGAGGGGAAAACGGCGACAGCGATCTTGTCCCGGGCGAGGAGCGTGGCCAGGGTTCCGGGTTGGTAGTAACCCGCCGCCGTCAGACTCTTGGTGCCGCGAAGCTGTTTGAGGAGGGCGCTGTCGCCGGAGCCGTAGACGAAGCCCTTCGCCTTCTTGTCCCGCTTCAGGATCTGTTCCATGGTCGCGGCGATGCCTTTTGCACCGCTGTGTGGTTGGATCCCGCCGACGAAAGCGATATGCATGCGATCCGATTTCCACGGTTCCAGACCGGAGGCCCGGGTGGCGGGAGCGAGCACGACCTCGGTCTGGCCGGCCTGCCGGCGGGGAAAGAGGGTCTGGATCTGGCGCTGCATGAACGAGGACGGGTAGATCAGGACGCGCGCCTGGCGGATGGCCTCGGCGCCGGCCTTGCGATAGCCGGTCTGGTTCTTCTGACCCCCCAGGTCGGCCCCCTGGAGACACGAATCGCAACGCGGCATGTTGGTGCAATATTCGCAGAACCTGCCGCCGGGTTCCTCGATGAGGTGTGGTCTGGCGCAGAACGGGATGAAGTCGTGGACCGATAGAACGACCTCGAAATCGCGTTCGTCCAGGCTCTGGACGAGGTGGAGGGGGAGCCCCTTGAGGCCCTCGATGTGGATGATCCGGGCCCGCACCAGCCGCGCCGCCTGGGCGATCATTTCGACCGGGTTGGAGCCTTCTCCAAGATCGAGAATCCCGGCGGAACTTCTGGACCAGATCTCGAGCGACCACCCGTCGCCGCGCGGATAGGCCAGCGCCACGGTGCGGAACGTCCTTTCCTCGTTGAGGCGATCCAGGAGTTGGCCGTGGTTGGCGAGGCGCTCGAACGGTGCCGGCAGAAATGCCACGTTGAGAACCAGCGGATTGCCGGCTCCGAATTCGATGCGACCGTCGCGCTCGGTGATCTTGGCCAGCTTGCGGACCCGCTTGGTTTCTTCGGCGGCAGCCTTGTTCCGATTCTGGAGGGACGGCATGCCCTCCTCACGAAAGATCCGCCACTGATCTCCGAGGGATAAGTTATCAGTGCTCATTCTTGTTCTCGTCGCTCCTCTTGGTATGAACTCAATTTTTTCCGTATCGGGTTTCGGCGCGGTGTTTCCTGCCCTCGACGGCGCTCTCTCAAGCATATCCGACCCTGCTCGTTTTTCGTCACCTCCGCCACGCTTGTGGCGTTGATAATTCTGGTATCAGGGGAGTCGCGTGCCGGTCAGGATCCACCGGTCGGGGCCGAGGTCGATACGTGTGAAGGCGGCGAGGCCCGTGTCGTCCATCCAGGTCCGGATTGCCGGCTCGGTCCAGGTATCGCCGAACGACCGCGTGTCGATGGCGAACAGGGCGCCGAGGAGGTGACGCTGTTGCTCGTCATCGATGGCGAAGCCCCACAAGAGGCGTTGGAAGCCGTCGAGGTCGAGAGTGGAATCGGGCATCTGTCCTCCTTCCTTTTGCAGTCGTGGAAAGATAACACCGGTAAAACAAAGATGTCCGGATACCGTACAATTCCTGGAGTTTCGGCGGTCGCCGACCGCCTCGAGAATTATCGCAGGGGGAGTTCCATGCACCGATATGCTCGTACCATCCTGACCGTTGCAGGACTGATTTTTGCGGCCGGGGCCGCCGAGGCCCAGATCGACGCCAGACTGCTCAGACAACCCGATGTGTCCGCCACCCAGATCACGTTCGTCTACGGCGGCGACATCTGGATCGTCGCCAAGGAGGGTGGCGTTGCCCTGCGCTTGAGCACTCCGGCAGGTGAGGAGAGCTTTCCCAGGTTCTCACCCGACGGCACCTTGATCGGTTTCACCGGCAACTACGACGGCAACGAGGACATCTTCGTCATCCCGGTCGGCGGCGGCGTGCCCTCCCGCGTGACCCACCACCCCGACGAGGACCGCATGCTCGGTTGGTACCCCGACGGCAAGACGATTCTCTTCGCCACCCTGATGACCAGCGAAAAGCAGCGCTATCGCAAGCTCTATCGGGTCCCGGTGACGGGCGGGCTGCCGACCGTCCTGCCGGTCCCCTACGGTGAGTTCGGGGCGATCTCCGACGACGGCTCCACCCTCGCCTACATGCCCCTGTCGCGCGACTTCCGGACCTGGAAGCGCTACCGCGGCGGCACGGCCCCGGAAATCTGGCTGTTCGGTCTGACCGATTTCCAGGCGAAAAACGTCACCCGGAATGACGCCAACGACTCCCAGCCGATGTGGCACGGGTCAACTCTCTTCTTCATGTCCGACCGCGACGGCAACCTGCGCGCCAACATCTGGGCCCTCGACGTGGACACGGGCGCGGAGCGCCAGGTGACGTTCTTCGAGGAGTTCGACGTGCACTTTCCCGCCATCGGCCCCCACGACATGGTGTTCGAAAACGGCGGCCGGCTCTACGTCATGGATCTCGCCACCGAGACCCCCCGGGCCGTCGAGGTCAAGGTCATCACCGATCGCGCCTCCCTGCGGCCGCGCCCGGTCATGGTCGGGAACCAGACCGCCGGTGGCAGCATCTCGCCGTCGGGCAAACAGGCCGTTCTCGAAGCACGCGGTGAGATCTTCACCCTGCCCGCCGAGCACGGGGTGGTGCGCAATCTGACCCGGTCTTCCGGCGTCGCCGAGCGTCACCCGGAGTGGTCGCCTGACGGCAAGACCCTCGCCTATTTCTCGGACCGCACGGGCGAGTACGAACTCACCTTGCGCGCCGCCGACGGTTCCGGAGGGGAAGAGGTCCTGACCTCTCTCGGCGCCGGCTACCGGTACACGCCCTGGTGGTCTCCGGACAGCAAGAAAATCGTTTTCATCGACAACCTGCAGGTGATCCACATGATCGACGTCGCGACCAGGGAGGTGACCGAGATCGACCACGGGCGGTGGATGACCCACCCCCCGCTCGCGCGATTCTCGGTCAGCTGGTCGTCCGACAGCCGCTGGATCGCCTACTCACGGGGTGTCGACAACCGCCAGTCTGCGGTCTTTCTTTTCGACACGGCGTCGGGTGAATCCCACCAGGTGACGGCCGGTTTTGTCGACTGCGCGAACCCGGTCTTCGACCCGGGCGGCGACTACCTGTACTACCTCTCCGACCGCTCGTTCGCCCCAAGCTATTCGGCCTTCGATCCGACCTGGATCTACGCCAACGCCACCAACCTGGTCGCCGTGCCGCTGCGCAAGGACGTCGCTTCGCCGCTGGCGCCGCGAAATGATGTCGAGAAAACCGATGACGATGACAAGGCGAAGAAGGAGGGTGGCGAAAAATCCGCGAAGGACGATGAAAAACCCGCTGACGATGACGACAAACCCAAAGCCGAACCGAAGGTGGAGCCGGTGAAGATCGACCTCGAAGGGTTCGAGGCGCGGGCTGTCGTGCTGCCGCCCGATGCCGGCAACTACTCCGATCTCGGTGCGGTCAAGGGCAAGGTGCTCTACAGCCGCAACCCGCGCACCGGTGCCGACGGTGAATCGTCGCCGCTCCTCTACTGGGATCTCGAGGAACGCGAGGAAAAGACGATCCTCGACGACGTCGACGGCTACGCCCTGTCGGCCAACGGCAAGAAACTCCTGGTGGTGACGGGAGGGAGCTTCGCCATCGTCGATGTCGCCGCGGGCCAGAAGACGGACAAGAAACTGGCGACCTCGTCAATGGAGATGATGCTGGTGCCGCCCGAGGAGTGGCGCCAGATCTTCACCGAGGCGTGGCGGCTCGAACGCGACTACTTCTACGACCCCAACATGCACGGCGTCGACTGGGAGGCCATGCGGGTGCGCTACGGCGCGCTGCTCGATGATGTGGTGAGCCGGTGGGACCTCAACTTCATCATCGGCGAGCTGATCGGTGAGCTCAACACCTCGCACTCCTACCGCGGCGGCGGCGACGCCGAGAAGGCGGCCAGCCGCGGGGTGGGTCTGCTGGGTGTCGACTGGGAACTGGCCGACGGAGCGTACCGGATCAAGAACATCGTCACCGCGGCGCCGTGGGACGCTGACACGAGGTCGCCCCTGGCCGAACCCGGGGTCGATGTTGCCGCGGGCGACTGGGTGCTGGCGGTCAATGGCGCGGCGATTGACGTGGCCCAGGACCCATGGGCCGCCTTCGAAGGGCTGGCCGACACCACGGTCGTGTTGACGGTGAACGACAAGCCGGCCACCGCCGGGGCGCGCGAGGTTCTGGTCGAGACCCTGTCGAGCGAGGCGCGGTTGCGCAATTTGGCGTGGATCGAGAAAAACCGGCGCACGGTGGAGGAGGCCAGCGGTGGCCGGGTGGGCTACATCTACGTGCCGTCGACCGGCCGCGACGGCCAGACCGAGCTGTATCGGATGTTCCGCGCGCAGTACCACATGGACGGGCTGATCATCGACGAGCGTTTCAACGACGGCGGCCAGATCCCGGACCGTTTCGTCGAGCTTCTCAACCGGCCGCTCTACAACTTCTGGGCGGTCAGGTCGGGCAACGACTGGCAGACGCCGACGATCTCCCACACCGGCGCCAAGGCGATGCTCATCAATGCCTGGAGCGGTTCGGGCGGCGACGCTTTCCCCTACTACTTCCGCGCCGCCGGTCTCGGCCCGCTGATCGGCACCCGGACCTGGGGCGGTCTGATCGGCTACTCCGGTTTCCCGGCCCTGCTCGACGGCGGTCGGCTGACCGTGCCCACCTTCTCGTTCTACAACACCGAGGGCGAGTGGGACGTCGAAGGGCACGGCGTCGAACCGGACATCGAGGTCGTCGACGATCCGTCGTTGATGGTGGACGGCGCCGATCCGCAGCTGGATCGGGCGCTCGCGGAGGTCCTTCGGGCGCTCGAGACGGAGCCGCCCCTGCGGCCCAATCGTCCGCCCTACCCGGTGCGGTAGCGATTTGTCGTTTGAACCTTAAACGTTGAACGTGAGGACGTTCGGCTCATTCGAAGTGAGGTGAGATTACGGCTTACCCGTGAAAGATCGTGGGAAGCCGCGAAGCGGCGATAGAAAATTGCCCGGGGCGTGAGCCCCGGGTATTCGCAAAAAATCACCAAAGCCCCGGAGGGGCGACAGCCGATGGCTTTGGTGGAGCAGGCGTCGCGTCCAAACCGGTCGCCTGTCGCCGCTCCGCGGCTTGATTCCATTTCATGCCGGGGAACCCGGGGCTCACGCCCCGGGCTACAACCTATCGCCCCTGCGGGGCTCGGTGACGCAGTCTCATAGATACCGGAGGAACCGACCCTTGCAGCGTTCCAGCGTTCCAGCGTTCCAGCGTTCCAGCGTTCCAACGTTTTAACGTTTTAACGTTCAACGTTCAACGTTCAACGTTCAACGTTCAACGTTACAATGGTCGGCAATCATGGGGCGCATGTCGATCCGCTGGTTGTTGAGCGAGCTCCCGACGCTCGAAGTTGAAGGTGTGATCGACGGCGCCACGGCGGACCGTTTGCGCGCCCACTACGCAGCTGCCTCCGAAGGAAGCGGTCGCCGGGTGGCCCTGGCGGTCTGTGCGGTTTTCGGCTCCCTCCTGATCGGCGGCGGCATCATCCTGTTGCTGGCCCACAACTGGGAGTTTCTGAGCCGCGGGGCGCGCGCGACGATCGCCATCGCACCGTTGGCCGTGACCCAGATCCTGGCAGGTTGGGTGCTGCTGCGACGAGAGGGCTCGACTGCGTGGCGGGAGGGGTCTGCAATCCTCCTGGCGTTGATGGCTGCGACCGCCGTCGCGCTGGTGGACCAGACGTATCACACCGGCGGCGACCTCGAATCCTTTCTGTGGCGGTGGGCGCTGTTGCTGGCCCCGCTGCCCTGGCTCCTCAACTCGACCGGTGCGGCCATCCTGTTTCTCGGCGCCCTGACCTGGTGGGCCGGCGCGGCGATGGTCGGCGGAGAGCAGGTGCTGCTGTTGTGGCCGTTGGCGGCGGCGGGCGTGGTTCCGCATGCGGTTCAGGTGTTTCGCAGCGCCCGCCGCGGGCTCCGTGCGGCCAATCTCTCCTGGGCCATCTCCATCTTTCTGTGTGTGGCCGCGGCCCTCAGTTTGGAACGTGGTGTGCCAGGGTTGTGGATCGCGATCTACTGCGGGCTGTTCGCGCTGATGATCATCGTCGGTACGGCCATGCGCAGCGATGAGGACGGCATGTGGCGGCGACCTTTCGAGGCGGTTGGCATCCTCGGGAGTCTCGGGCTGTGGCTGGTCCTGTCGTTTGTCGAACCGTGGGACAACATCGGCTGGCACCACCTCCGCACCAACGAACATCTCTACGGGGCCTCGATGTGGTTCGACGTGTTGCTGGCGGTGGGGCTGCCGCTGGCTGCGCTGGCCGCCGGGGCGACCCTGTTGGATCGCCGACGCGACGGTCTTCAGATCCTGTGGGTGGCGGCGGTTCCGGTGGCCGCCGTTCTGTGGCCGGTGGTCGCCGCGACCGACGCCGCGTGGCTCGGCGCCCTGGCCTTCAACCTGGTGCTCTTTGCGACCGGGGTGGGGACGATAGCGACCGGTATTCGCCGCGAACGCCTCGCCATCGTCAACCTCGGCATGTTGGCGGTGGCTCTGCTGGTGGTTGTGCGCTTCTTCGATTCCGATCTCGGCTTCGTGGCGCGCGGACTCGCCTTCATCGTCGTCGGCATCGGCTTCCTCCTGGCCAACGTCGTGCTGTCGAAACGGTTGCGGCCGCCGGGGGAGGGGACATGAAGGCGCGCCGCTTGCGGTTCCTTTTGTTCGTGGTCATCGCTGTGGCGCAGCTGGCGGTTGCGGGCGGCGCCATCATCCGGTCGGAGCTGGCTCTCCGAACCGGCGAGGTCTTCCGTTTCCGCATCCAGCCGGTCGATCCGGTCGACGCCTTCCGCGGCCGTTACGTCGCGATCCGCTTCGCCCTCGACAGGGCGCCGGCTGCCGACGGTCTCGAGCTGCGCCACAACCAGTGGGTGTGTGTGGCTTTGAAAGTCGACAACGACGGCTTCGCCGAGTTCGGACCGGCAGCGCTCGACCGGCCAGCTTCGGGGGCATACCTGCGGTTGCGGTCGGGTGGCGTCTACCCCGACGAGGACGGGCAGCGCCGCGCGTGGGTGACGGTGCCCTTCAACCGCTACTACATGGACGAGAATCTCGCCCCGGAGGCCGAACGCGCGGTGTGGGGCGGCCCGCGCGGGCAACGCGAGGCCTTGGTCACGGTCAGGGTCCGCAACGGAGTCGGAGTGCTCGAAGAGCTGTACATCGACGAGGTCCCGATCCACCGGTGGCTGGCCGACAACGCCGGCCGCGAGTGATGCCCCGCACCCGCCGCCAGCAGGTCGCCGAACTCCTTGCAGATCACGAGTGGAGCTTCGAGGACCTCCGCCACGATCTCGGAGTCACGGTGAGTGTGCTCGAGGAGGACCTCCACCACATCGAACGCAGCGTTCGCGCGTCCGGGAAGAGGCTTCACGTGCGGCCGGCGTCGTGCATCGGCTGCGGCTTCGATTTCACGAAGAAGGCCCTCCACCCACCCGGCCGCTGTCCGCACTGCCGCGACCGCCGGATCGATGGACCCTGGATGAAAATCACTTCGTGATTTTCAGTTTTGAGTTCTCAGTTTTGAGTTTTGAGTCCGCCCCCAGCCACACGGCAGGCGGGACGCCTGCCCCACAAACCCTCGTGCGGCGGAGGTGCCGTTCTTTGCATTGTTTGATGGTCAGCATTCGTAGCGGTCCGAACGCCTCGGGCAAACAATGCATAGAGGGGCACCTCACGGGAAGCGCGTTCAGAGAATCGGGATGTTCACGAGCAAGATCGTTCAGAAAACCCGGATTCCCACCCAACCACCCTGAACTGGTGGGAGGACGGTTGGAAACTCAAAACTCAAAACTCAAAACTAAGAACTCTGAACGTCTTCCGGCGTCCACCTCACCTTGAGGTTTCTCGCCGCCCGGACCTCGTCCACCCTCCGTACGGGGGTGTCGTGCGGCGCCGACCTGACGAGCTCGGGATCGGTCTCGCACTCCCTGGCGATCGCCAGCATGGCGTCGCAAAAGGCCTCGACCTCGTCCGGGGCCACGCTCTCGGTGGGCTCGATCATCAACGCGCCGTGGACGATCAACGGGAAGGACATGGTCGGTGGATGAAACCCGTAGTCGAGAAGCCGCTTGGCGATATCGGTGTTGTGGACCTCGTTGCGGGTCTGCACGCTGTCATCGAACACCACCTCGTGCATGGACGGCGAGTCGTACTTGAGGTGGTAGGCGCCCTTGAGACGGTGGCGGACGAGGTTGGCGTACAGCACGGCGACGTCGGACATCGCTCGCAGACCGTCGGCGCCGAGGCTCTGAATGTAGGTGAGGGCGCGGACCAGGATCAGGAAGTTGCCGTAGAAGCCGCGCATCGGCCCGATCGACGCCGGGTCGTCCCACAGCAGGCTGAATGTGTCGCCGTCGCGGAGGACCCGCGGCACCGGCAGGTGGGGCACCAGGGCCTCGGAGACCGTCACCGGTCCAGCGCCCGGTCCGCCGCCGCCGTGCGGGGTGGAAAAGGTCTTGTGGAGGTTGATGTGCATGGCGTCGGCGCCCATCAGTCCCGGCAGCGCACGACCGACGAACGAATTGAAGTTGGCGCCGTCCATGTAGACGAAGCCGCCGCGGTCGTGGACCAGCTGCGAGATCTCGATGATGCGGTGCTCGAAGACGCCGAGGGTGTTGGGCACCGTCAGCATCACGGCAGCCACCGTGTCGTCCATCATCCGGTCGAGGGCCTCGAGATCGACCGTCCCGTCATCGGCCGAGGAGATCTCCACCGCCCGGTAGCCTGCGAACGCGGCGGTGGCCGGGTTGGTGCCGTGGGCGGAGTCGGGCGCGAGCACCACCTGGCGGGCGTCGCCGCGCGCCTCCAGTGCCTTGCGGATCATCAGAATGCCTGTCAGTTCGCCGTGGGCGCCGGCGGCTGGTTGCACGGTGACGCCCGGCATGCCGGTGATCGCCTTGAGCGCCTCCTCGAGTTCCCAGATGAGCCGCAGGGCCCCTTGGATCTGGTTCTCCGGTTGCAGGGGGTGGATGCCCGCCAGCCCCGGATACCTCGCGGTCACTTCGTTGAGGCGCGGGTTGTACTTCATGGTGCACGAACCGAGAGGGTAGAGGCCCTCGTCGACCGCGTAGTTGAGCTGGCTGAGGCGGTGGAAGTGTTGGACCACCTCCATCTCGCCCAGGTCGGGAAAGTGGGGGTCGGGTTCGCGGACGAGACCCGCCGGCAGGACCTGGGCCGGATCCACGGCCGGGACGTCGAGCGGCGGCAGCAGAAAGCCCTGGCGCCGGACCCGGCCGGGGTTGCGCTCGAAGAACAGCGGTTCGGGGCGGATCGCGCGGCGCTTCATGACACCTTCTCGAGGGCGGCAATAAACGCATCGAGGTCGTCTGACGAGTTGCATTCGGTGACCGCGACCAGGATCCCATCCGGCCACGAGCCGCCCCACAGGGTGGATGGCGCTCCGGCGAGAACCCCCTGCTTCGAGAGGCGCTCCACCAGTTCCGGCCCGTTCCCCGGTCCGACAAGCAGAAACTCGTTGAAGGTCGGGCTCGCGGGGTAGGCGATCTTCCACGGCGCGCCGACCGCGGCGATCCGCCGTTTGAGCTCCTCGGTGCGGGCGAGGCAGGACGTGGCGAGCTCGCGCAGCCCGCTGCCGCCGATGGTTTCGAGCCACACCGTCGCCGCCAGCGCCATCAGCCCCTGGTTGGTGCAGATGTTGGAGGTCGCCTTGGCACGGCGAATGTGCTGTTCTCGGGTGGACAGCGTCAGACAGAAGGCGCGGTTGCCGTCCTCGTCGACCGATTCACCGGCGAGACGCCCGGGCATCTGGCGGATCTGTTTTTCCGAGCAGGCGAAGAAACCGAGATGCGGCCCGCCGAAACCGGGGGCGACGCCGAAAGTCTGGGCCTCGCCGCACACCACGTCGAAGCCGAAGCGCCCGCCACCTGAGAGCAGCCCGAAAGACGCCGCCTCGCAGACCACCTGAACCGCCAGCGCACCTTTTGCGTGGGCGGCGTCGGCGAGGCCCGGCAGGTCCTCGACAATGCCGAGGAAATTGGGCGACTGGATCGCCACACAACACGGCTCCGCCGCCGCTTCGCGGACCCGGTCGGGATCGAGACGCCCGTCAGGCCCGGGCGGTACGGTCACGATCGCGATGCCGGCCGAATCGGCATAGGTCTCCAGGACCCGCCGGTACATGGGGTGGACGGTCTCCGCCACCACCGCTGTATCGCGTTTGCCCCGCAACACGCGGTGGCTGAAGAGAACCGCCTCGACCAGCGCGGTGGCGCCGTCGTACAGCGAGGCGTTGGCCACCTCGAGCTCGGTGAGGCGGGTCATCAGGGTCTGGAACTCGAAGATGACCTGCAGCGTGCCCTGTGAAATCTCCGGCTGGTAGGGGGTGTAGGAGGTGAAGAACTCAGCCCGCGACAGCACGGCATCGACGACCGACGGCTGCACGTGGCGATAGACGCCGGCTCCGAGAAAGCTCGGAACGCAGCCCATCGACAGGTTTGCGGTGGACATCCGTGACAACGCCAGCCGCACCGACTCCTCGTCCCGGCCGGGCGGAAGCTCGAGGGCGTCGACGCAGACCGCAGCCGGAATGGAGGCAAAGAGCTGGTCGACGGACTCGAGCCCGAGCTCTTCCAGAATGAGGCGCCGGTCCTCGTCGCCGGCACCGACCCAAGGGTGCATCAGCCGTTCTCCTCCTCCAGGAACGCCGTGTACTCCTCGGCGGTCAAGGCGGCGTCACCCTCGGCGGACCCGCTGATCTTCACCAGCCAACCATCGCCGTACGGGTCTTCATTCACCAGGTTCGGTTCGTCTTCGAGACGATCGTTGACCTCGATCACCTCGCCGGCGACCGGAGAGAGAAACTCGGATACCGCCTTGACCGACTCCAGGGTCCCGAGCTCTTCACCCGCGTCGACCGCGGTGCCGACTTCCGGCAGCTCGACGTACACCACCTCACCGAGTTGGTCCTGGGCGTATTCGGTAATACCAATCACCACCCCGTCGTCGTCGACGCGGGTCCACTCGTGAGAGCGGGCGTACATCAGATCAGCCGGAATACTCATCTTGGGCTCCTCCATTCGATGTGGACAATACAGTCAATTCTACGTTTTCTTCCGCGAATAAAACGGAAGCTCCACCACCCGTGCGCGGACCGCGCGATTGCGAACCTGGACGAAAACCTCGCGGCCGATGTCGGCCGTCTCGGAGGGAAGGTAAGCCATTGCGAGCGCTTTGCCAAGGGTCGGCGACTGGGTTCCCGAGGTCACCACGCCCGCCGGCGCCTCCGCGCCGGCGTCGAGGAGCACCGGGTATCCATGGCGGGCGATGCCCCGGTCCACCATTTCCAGTCCCACGAGCCGGCGATCGACGCCCTCCTCGGTCTGCAGTTGGAGGATGTCGCGGCCGATGAAGTCGGACTTGTCGAGCTTGACGATCCAGCCGAGACCGGCTTCCAGCGGCGTCGTGGTGTCGTCGATTTCGTGGCCGTAGAGACACATGCCGGCCTCGAACCTGAGCGTGTCGCGGGCGCCGAGACCTGCGGGCCGAACCCCCTTGGGACGGCCCTCGGCGAGAATGGCGCGCCACACGACGGGCGCAGCCGCCGGGGCCACATACACTTCGAACCCGTCCTCGCCGGTGTAGCCGGTGCGGGCGATGAGGGCGGGGACCCCCGCCACCTCACCGTTGACGAAGCGGTAGTACTTGATCGCACCGAGGTCGGAAGGCGTAAGTGCCTGCAGCACCTCCTGGGCGAGCGGTCCCTGGAGCGCCATCTGGGCGTAGTCGTCCGACAGGTCGGTGACCTCGACGCCTTCGTGGTCTGCCGCCACCTCCGTGAGATAGGCGAAGTCTTTGTGGCGATTCGCGGCGTTGACCACCAGCAGGTAGTCGTCTTCGGCCATCTTGTGAACCAGGACGTCGTCGACAAAGGTGGCCTCGGGCAGCATCAGACCGGTGTACTGGGCGCGCCCCGCAACCATCTTCGTGTGGTCGTTGCACGACACCAGTTGCACGAAATCGAAGGCGCCGGGCCCGCGGATCGCGATCTCGCCCATGTGCGAAACGTCGAAGAGGCCGGCCCTGGTGCGGACCGCCTCGTGCTCCTCGCCGAGACCGGTGTATTGGACCGGAAGTTCAAATCCCGCGAACTCCACCATCCGCCCACCGGCCGCCACATGTTCGTCATAAAGGGACGTTCTCTGCACCTGTCCGGAGTTTTCCATCAAGCCGCGTTCCTCCCCGTCAGCGTCACGCCGCAGGTTATCATTTTCCCGGATGTGTGCTCAGCTGTTGGCCAGCATCTTGGCGAGGATCTCGCGGGCCCGCTCCAGCTCTTCGGTCGGGTTTTCCACCTGCGAAATGAGATAGCGGTAGCTCTCGCGCAGACGCTCGTTGTCTTTCTTCCGGATGAGGTCGAGGAGTTTTTCGAGCGGCTCCCGTCCGGCGCCCTTGGGACCGACCCTGGCGATCTCGCGTTCGAGGATCACCCGGACCAACGAGATCACCTCGCTCTCCTCCTGGCGCCGGGGCCCGGCGTCGTCGACGGGGCCGGGGGCGGCCGCGGTGGAAGGGCCGCCGGCGTCTTGATGCGTGACCGCCGATTCGCCGGCAGGGATTCTCGCCGTGACCTCGGCGCCGGCAAAGATCCCGTTGGGGAGATCGCGGAGTTCGCGACTGAAACGGCCGAGCATCAGGTAGAGCTCCTTCTCCGAAGCGAAGTTCCCAACCAGGCGCGCGTTGCGATCGAGGTCCAGGTTTTCGGACTCCTGCAGCATGATGTTGGCCTGGGCCCCCCGTTCGAGGGTGATGGTCCGGGCGCGAACCCGCCACGCCGTCAGTTGTCCGGCGACGAAGCAGGAATCTGCAGCCTGGACCGAGACCGCCTCCACCTTGACGTCGGGATCGATCCGGACCGATCCGCTGCCGGACTCGATCACCGAGTACACGCCCGAGTTCTGGATCACGAGATTGCCCGGGGTCCGGATCGACAGCTGCCCGTTTTCGTTGACCGAAATGTCGGTGCCCTTCGGGATGATCATGGTCGGAAAGTTCTTGACCTCTTCCATCTCTCAGCTCCCCCTCATTCGCGACGGCAGCGGGTCGAATGACGGAATCGGCGCGTTGCGGCCCTGGATCAGCAGCTCCTCATGTCCGGTCCACTGGTAGTTGAGGATATAGATCCGGGGATCCACCGGCTCGGGCTCGTCGTCGCTTTCCCTGCGCACCCGGACCTCGTAGTGCAGGTGCGGCGAGGTGCTCCAACCGGTGTTGCCGACGGTTCCCACCTCTTCGCCCCGGCGCACGGTGACCCCGTGGCGGACCGAGATCTCGTGGAGGTGGGCGTAGATCGTCAGGTAGCGATCGCCGTGGGTCACCACGACCACGTTGCCGTAGCGCCACCACCGGACATTGCGGCGCAACGGGTAACGGCCGGCAAACACCACCCGGCCGCCGCCTGTCGCCAGAACCGGCGTGCCTTCGTGGGCCGCGAGATCGAGACCGGAGTGGAAATCGACCGTATTGGTGAACGGCGAGATCCGGTTTCCGAACGGCGAGGTGAGGACGAAGGTGCCGACCGGCAGCGGACAGATCGACGGCACCGCCTGGGCGAGATCCTCGTTGGAGCGGGCAAAGCTCGCGAGCTCGTCGGCGAGGGCGAGCAGGGCGCTGGTGTCGGAATCCAGTTTGAGGCCGCGCCGGACGGCAAGCTGCGCCTCGGGGACCTGGAGCCCTCTCTCCGGCAGTTCCGGATAACCGCCGGGACCCTCGGAGTCCTGTGGCGAGCCGAGAATGAGCCTCATCTGTCGCTGCAGGGCCCGCGCGGCGATGACCTCGCGCTCGAGCCGGTCGAGGGTCCTGAGCGTTCGGCGAGCACCTCGTGGTGCAAGACGTGCTGTTGCGTCAAGACGCGCAGACGCCCGGTCAGGAGCAGGGACTGGATGCCGAGAGGCGCCAACACGGCGCCGGCGGCGAGCAGCAGCGCGACCATGGCGGCACCCGTTACCAGCAGACGAAAGCCCTTTCGGCTCAGAAAGTAGTACCGGACCTGTTTGCGGATGTCCGCCGGGTGGAATTGGATCTCGTACATAGAATTGGTATCCAATGGTGCACCCAGCCGCAAACCTTGCCCACAGATGGTGCCGCGGGCCGATTTCCGGGTCGGAACCTTTGATCAGCGTAGCACGCCGGAGCCTGTGAAAAGGCCTCGGAAGGCCATCTTCAGGTGGCGCGAAGGGCCACCACCGGGTCCTGTTGCGAGGTTCTCCAGGCCGGCCAGACGGAGGCGAGAAAGACCAGCAGCAGGCAGACCCCGGCAACCGCCGCGAGGTGCAACGGGGGTCGGCACCAGCGGAATCGAATCCACCATGTAGACCCGGGCCAGACCGGCCGGAAAGCGAACCGCGCGGGTGGTGGTCATGACCCAGCTGACGACGCAGCCGAAGACGATGCCGCCAACGACCCCGGAACCGCCGAGCAGGGCCGCCGCCAGCACGAGGATGCTGCGGAATGCTGGCCGGGGTCGCGCCGAGCGCCTGCAGCATGCCCGATGAGCGCTGTTTGTCGATGGCGAGCACCACCAGCGCCGAGCTGACCTGGAACGAGGCCACCGCGACCACCAGGCGACAGCACGACGAAGAGCGACAGGGTCTGCCAGCGGAGAGCGGCGAAGAGCGAGCTGTTCATTTCGCGCCAGTCGGTATAGAGGAGGCGGGATCCAGACTCCGCGAGTGCCGCGCGACCTCCTCGACCGCCATCGGGTTGGCGAGCTCGATCTCGATACCGGCGATCCCCATCTCCGGCAGCACGCGCAGCACTTCTCCGAGGGGCACCGTGATCCACTGCTCGTCAAACTCGGCAAAGGCGAGGCTGAAGGTGCCGACGACCTCGAGCCGAGCGTCGGCAGAATCCACGAGCCACCCTCCGGCGGGCAGGCGAACGGTGGCACGGTCTCCGGCTCTCGATGCCCACCTTCTTCGACAAGCGCTCACCGAGGACCGCCATCAGACCGGCGTCGGAAGGCCACCGTCGAGACCCGGTGTAGGAGGGCGGCTCGGCGACCGCCTTGAGGGTGATGGGCACCGGGTTGGTGGGTTCCGCGGGATCGTCGAGAAGCCCTGTCAGGTAGGTCACCGGGGTCGCCCGTCTGAACCCCGTCGACCGCGGCGATCCTCAGCGCCAGTCCGGTGGGCCTCGTCCGGCCTGCAGCCACCCGAGGGCAAAGCCCACCATGTGGGCGTTGCCGCGTTGCAGAGCGGTGGCGATCGCCCGCGAATAGCCGTTCATGAGGGCGAGCGTGATCACCAGAGCGGCAACAGCGAGCGCGACGCCGGCGAAAGCGGCCAGCGCGGTGCCGCGGAGCAGCACGCCGGTACGGCGCCGGAGAAAGCGCAAGGCGAGTTCGAGTTCCAGATTCACGGGGAGGAGTCTACTCGACTTGGGGCAGTGGGGCAGTGGGCGGTGCACGGCAGTGGCGTGAGGCGGTGAGGCAGATTCAAGTGGGCCCGCGGTCTCATTGCCCATGCCAGGTCGCGAAGCGCCGACCACTGCCTCATTGCCCATTGCCAGGTCGCGAAGCGACCGACCACCGCCTCACTGCCAGGTCGCGGAGCGACCGCTCAGACCTTGCGGGCGCGATACGTCACCGATCGCACGATGCCTTCGACATCGTCGCGGTCGATCTCTGGCCTGCTTCATGAGGGACATGACTTCGGCCGGTGAGGCCTTCTCGGTCATCTCGAGGAAATCGACGTCCTTGAGGATCTCAACCTCACCGAGACCGGCCTCGGCGAGCATTTCGAAGTAGCGCTCCCGGCGCTCGGCGCCGGCCACGCATCCGACGTAGGCGAGGACATTCTCGCGGATGACGTCGGGCAGCTCCCCGTCGAGCACGATGTCAGAGACCACGAGCCGGCCGCCCGGGCGGAGAACGCGGGCGATCTCGGCGAACACGGCGCTTTTGTCCGGCACCAGGTTGATGACGCAGTTGCTGGTCACGGCGTCGACGGACGCATCGTCCACCGGCAGGTCCTCGAGCCTGCCCTCGCGGAACTCAACCTGTTCGGCCCCGGACCTCGCGGCGTTCGTGCGCGCCGCGTCGAGCATCTCCGGAGTCATGTCGATGCCGATGACCTTCCCTCCGGACCCGACCTTGCGAGCCGCGATCAGCGCGTCGATGCCGGCTCCGGACCCGAGATCGACGACGGTCTCTCCTGTCTGCAGCTCGAGGTGCTGCGAGCGGCGCACCGCAGCCGAGACCGAGATTGGCGCCATCGGGCAGGAGATCGAGATCCACGGAGTCGTAACCGAGGCTCTGCGCAACAGTTGCGGTCGATCCGCAGCACGACGTCGGCGCGGGCCCGCAGCACGAGGTGCCGGCGGTGGCGAAAGCCCATATCGTTCACGAACGTTTTTCACCACCGACTCGGAGTCGGTCGGAATCTAGTTTCCTGAGCATCTCGAAATCACTCATCGGTCCTCCAGTCGTCCGCGCGGGCATGAGCTGACGAGATGGTCGTAGGCGCCGGGGCAGCACCTTTCGGTCGCCCTGCGCACCGCCGTCAGCAATTGGTTGAATCCATCCAGGGTGGAAGTTGACGGACCCTGGCGGCAAGCGGTCGAGGACTGATCGGGCAAATTCGATCTCCTGACGCCTGACCTCGAGGGCGGCTTACGTCCGGAATCGGTCAGGGCAACCCGTTGTGCGCGTCCGTCATCGGGGTCGCCGATGCGGATCACGAAACCGCGTTCCTCGAGACGGGCGAGATTGCGGGTCAAAGTGCTCGGCGTGATGCCGAGCCGTTTCGAAATGCTCACGAGCCGCAAAGCGCCGTCGGCCAGCGCCTCGAGGGTGGCGGCCTGGGCGACCGTCATGCCGCAACAGCTCATGTCCGCCCTCTCCGCGAGCGAAAACCGCCGCACCAGGGCGCGAATCCCTGCGGAGTTGGTGCGCCTGGAGATCGGTCATGGTGGCAATGGAAATCCGTTCGTTCATAAAGATACTTGTATGTTACAAATTTATAGTTGTCAACCCCGCCCGCCAAAGTCCCGGAGACATGACCCCGTTTCCCCTTTCCCCCCTGCTCCGTTTCTCCCTTTCTCCCTTCCTCTTTACCCTTTACCCCTTTCCATTTTCTTGGTTAAGCCCTCCTGCCCAGCACTCGTGTACAATTCCCGCCTTATGGCGAAGTGGTGCCCCACCTCGTGGCGAGAACCGGCCGGCGGAACAACGCCGACCTACCCGGACCAGGATCATCTGGCCGAGGCGGTCGACCAGCTTGCCTCCCTGCCGCCGTTGGTCACGTCGTGGGAGGTCGAGCGGCTGCGGATTCAGCTTGCGGAAGCGGCGGAGGGCAAGCGTTTTCTCCTTCAAGGCGGTGCCTGCGCCGAACGATTCGACCAGTGCTCGGCCAAGATCATCACCAACAAACTCAAGATTCTGCTGCAGATGAGTCTGGTGCTGACTTTCGGGCTCAAGCGCAAGATCATCCGGGTGGGTCGATTTGCCGGTCAGTACGCCAAGCCCCGCAGCGCTGATCTCGAGGAACGCGAAGGCGTCTCCCTGCCCAGCTACCGCGGCGAACTGGTCAACGGTTCGGAATTCACGCCTGAAGCCCGGATCCCCGACCCGGAACGGATGCTGCGCGGCCACGAGCACGCGGCCATGACGCTCAACTTCATCCGGTCGCTGGTCGACGGCGGTTTCGCCGACCTCCACCACCCCGAGTACTGGGACCTCGATTTCGTCCACCACTCGCCGCGCGCCCAGGAGTACCAGCGGATGGTGGAGGGCATCTCCGATTCGTTGCAGTTCATGGAGACCCTGGCCGGCATCCAGGCGTCGAGATCAGCCGTGTCGATTTCTACACCAGCCACGAAGCCCTGCTCCTGCCCTACGAACAGGCGGAAACCCGGAGAGTTCCGCGGCGGGACGGGTGGTACAACCTCGGCACCCACCTGCCGTGGATCGGTATGCGAACAGCCGAAATCGACGGCGCGCACGTCGAGTACTTTCGCGGCATCCGCAACCCGATCGGCATCAAAATCGGCCCCAAGATGACCGGCGAGTGGCTGCTCGAGCTGCTCGAGATGCTCGACCCCGAAATGGAACCCGGGCGGATCACGCTGATCCACCGGATGGGCCACGACAAGGTCGCCCAGGCCCTTCCGCTGTTGATCGACGCCGTCCGAGGCTCCGGTCGAACCGTCCTCTGGTGCTGCGACCCGATGCACGGCAACACCGAAACGATGGCCGGTGGTCGCAAGACCCGACGGTTCGAAAACATCCTCTCCGAGCTCGAACAGAGCTTCGACATCCACGCCGAGTTGGGTAGCTACCAGGGCGGCGTCCATTTCGAGCTGTCGGGGGACAACGTCACCGAGTGCATCGGCGGCGCCCGCGGTCTTTCCGAGGTCGATCTCGACCGGGCCTACGAATCCAAGGTCGACCCCCGCCTCAACTACGAGCAGGCGCTGGAAATGGCGCTGCTGGTCGGCCGCAAGATCGCGGTGATGAACGGGCATTCGTAGCGAGGCAATGAGGCAGTGGGGCAATGAGGCAGTGAGGGTTTGCCGGATTCCACAGCCTCACTGCCAGGTCGCGGCTCGTCACGGCGAAGCCTCCGAGGCGAAGCCGGAAGCGACCGGCCACTGCCCCATCGCCCCAATGCCAGGCCGCGACGCGGCCGACCATTGCCTCACTGCCTCACCGCCTCACTGCCGATGCGTTACACTCCCCCGAGTTTCGGGATGGAGGTCCTCATGCGTCGGTCGAGTTTCGCGTTCGTGGTGTTGGTTTGTGTCGCGTTGGTTGGTGTCGCTGCCGAGGAACCCGTCGACCTCGAGGCCGTTACGAAGATCCGCAACGAGGGCTTCCATCACTCAGATGTCATGGATCTGGCCTGGCACCTGACCGAGGCCGTCGGCCCGAGACTGACCGGCTCTCCGCAATCGCTCGAGGCCCACGAGTGGGCGGAAAAGACCTTCGAGGAGTGGGGTCTCAATGCCTGGCTCGAGGAGTACGACTTCGGCCGCAGCTGGGCGATGGAGCGCATCCAGGTAAGGATGATCGCGCCCTACGTGCAGCCTCTCGAAGCGCTGCCGGAGGCATGGTCGGCGGGAACTGACGGTCCAGTGCGAGGTCGGGTCGTGCAGGCGACCCTCGAGTCAGAGGAAGATCTCGAGAAATGGGTCGGCAAGCTCGACGGGGCCATCGTGTTGCTCGAGGGTGTCAAGGCGCCGGAGCAGATCGACGCGGATCTCTTCGAGCGCTGGGACGGAGAGGCCCTTCAAGAACTCGAGATGTACGATATTCCGTCCGACGGGGGCGATGGCTGGCGCCAGCGGATGCTCAAGCGCTTCAAGTTCTGGCAGCGGCTGGCCTCCTTCTACGAAGAAGAAGGGGTGGTCGCGACCATCGAGCCGAGTTCACGCGACAACGGTGTCGTTCGTCTTTCCGGCAGTTCCTCGAAACGCGACCCGGACACCGCAATCGGGGTTCCCGCCCTGGTGATGACCACCGAGCAGTACAACCGTCTCGTCCGCATGCTCGACAACGGCGTCGAGCCCGAACTCGAGATCGATGTCGAAGTGGAGTTCTTCGAGGATGGCAAGGGCATCAACACCCTGGCCGAGATCCGTGGCACTGACCTCGCCGACCAGGTGGTCATGGTCGGCGCACACCTCGATTCATGGCACGCCGGCACCGGCGCCACCGACAACGGCGGGAGCTGCGCCGTCGTCATGGAGGCGCTGCGGATCCTGCACGCGGTCGGGCTGAAACCTCGTCGGAGCATCGTGGCCGCCCTGTGGAGCGGCGAGGAACAGGGTTTCCTGGGCTCGCGGGACTATGTCACCCGCCATCTCGCGACGCGTCCGGAGCCGACGGACCCCGAGCAGTTGGCCCTGCCGACCTGGGCGCGGGAGGCGACCTGGCCGATCGAGCCCCTGCCGGGTTTTGACAGCGTTTCCGTCTACTTCAACACCGACTACGGCACCGGCCGGATCCGCGGTCTTTATGCCCAGGAAAACGCTGCGGTCGTGCCGATCTTCGAAGCCTGGCTCGCACCCTTCGCCGACCTCGGTGCGGACAACGTGACCATGGAAAGCGCCGGCGGCACCGACCATCTGACTTTTGATCGGGTCGGCCTTCCGGGTTTCCAGTTCATCCAGGACGACATGGACTACAGCCGCACCCACCATTCGAACGTGGACACCTACGATCACCTCAACCACGAGGACCTGAAACAGTCCGCAGTGATCCTGGCGTCGGTGATCTGGCAGGCCGCCAACCGCGACCAGCCGTTGCCACGCAAACCAATACCGACCGAACCGGAGGACCAGGAGTGACGTTTCTCTCCGGTTTGCGGCGAACGGTGCGTTCTCGTTGATTTGAACCGACGCCTGCGACCGACGTGTGTCCGGTTGTTCAAACAGCTGTGGCAAGAAAGAAGCCCCCGCACTATCTTGTGAATAACGGGGGCGGCCATGTGGGCAATGTCTGACGGACCCAGGGTCGAGGATTTCGGGATCACCGAGGACGACCTTGTCCAGGCTCCGCGGCTCTTTGTCGCCGGCCATCGCCCCTGGATCGTCCTGCTGACCTACACCATCATCGCGGCTGCCCTCTTTTTGGTGATCCTGCGGACGGGGAGTTCGTGGTCGGCGGCCACCTTTTTCACGATCATCCTGCTCGCGGCGGGTTCCGTGCTGCTCCTCCCGATCCTGGTTACCGCCCTGTGCATCGGCGAACGGGCCGAAAAACGATGGCTCTGTAAGAGGGTGCCGGTGCTGCGGGCTTGCCTCGCCTATCGAAGCGCGGTGGCCGAGCATCGGCGGCGGTCAGCGCTCCCATCGAGACCGCATCCCTCCACCTCGCAGGACTGGTCCGTTCTCTCACCCTCTTCGCTCCGCACTGAGGTGGCACGACTCCTCGAGAACACTGCACACGGCTCGGTCACCGCATTCGACCGCAACGCCACCGGCATCGATTTCGAAGTGCGCGCGACGACAAGCCCGGTTCTCGTTCGGTGCGAGCCGGGAGGGCTGCCCGTTACCGCTGGGGTGGGACGCGAGCTGGTGGCCGCCCTCGCCGACCATCGAGGGGCGAGGGCGCTGATCGTCACCACGGCCGGCGCCTCCCGGGCCCTCGCCGACTACATCGCCGGGCGACCAATCAGCGTGATCGACCCGTCGCAGCTCGACGAAACAGTCAAGAATGATGAACTTCCTCGGCCACCGAGGTGACGTCTTGGGTGAATGAGAGAAAATTCCGAATTCCGAATTCCGAATTCTGAAACCTCAGTTCGCCATCAGCTTGACGCTACCCGAGGAAGTGTCGACGACGAGCTTGACCGCGCCTGGGCCGCCGTTGAGGTCGAGGTGCTTCTTGCTCTTGACGCCGGGAAAGTCCGAGTGGATGCCGCCCGAACTGACGTCCACCGAGCCCTCGAACTGAGTACCGGCCGGAAATGTCAGGTTGACGCTCCCCGAGCTCGCCTCGGCCCGCACCGACGCCCCGGCGGGGATGGCGTTCCACTGCGCGGTGATGCCCCCTGAGGAGGTGTCGAAAAACCCGTTCCCGAGCAGCCCCGCAACGTTGATGCTGCCGGACGAGGTGTCGACGTGTGCCTCGCGGGCACCGCCGGTGAGGCGGACGCTTCCGGAGGAAGCGTCGACCGAGAACTTGTCCAGCGGACGCATCACCGCGGCGCGAACCGAACCCGAAGAAATGTCCGCGTTGAGCTCGCGCATGGCGCCGTCAACCGTCAGGCTGCCCGACGACGCGTCGAAATCGAGCACCGCATCGCCGAAATCACCGGTGATCCGGGTCCCACCCGATGAGGAGTCGATAGACAGGTTCATGCCGGGCGGCATCGAGATGGTGACCGTTCCTTTTGCCGAGTTGTTCTTCCAGCTCCAACCCTTCTCGATTCTGGATCGGATGATCAGCCTGTCCCCCTGTACCAGGAACTGCGGTTGGAGGTCGCTGGCCATCTTCTTGGCCGAGCCTCCATCGCCCTTGACGGTGATGTCGACCGTGACGTCGACCGTATCTCCCGGCACTGCCGTGATCTCGACATTGAGGAAGGTGACGTCGACCGCGACCGTGGCGTCCGAACGGGCATCGAACCGGTGTTTCTGGTGAATCTCGATATCGGCGGCGGCGCTGCCGGCGATCGCCAGGCAGAGCACTGTTGTGGCGAGTCCGCTACGCACGTGCATGATGGTCCTCCGTCTTCCCTTTGAAAAATTGATACGAATTGCCGTCCTCACGGTTGCCGTCAGTCCAGCTTGAACGAAAAATTCCGGCCTTCCGGGTTCGTGACCTTGACCTTGATCGAGGAGGTCACCGTGCGGTCGATCGTGGTGGTGTTCCCGAGCAGGCACTCGGCCACCGCCCACGGCATGGTCGCCTCGATCCTGCCCGAACCGGCGCCGGAGACGTCGAGATCGAGTTTGCCGCCGCGGCGACGGGCGCTGAGGGTGGTCTCCCCGTCACGAATCGTCGCGTGCGAGCGTGGACCACCCCGATCGAGCTTTTCGAGCAGGGCTTCCAGGCTCCCGTCGATGTCGGATCTGCAATCGAGCTCCGACCCGATGAGGTTTTCCATGAGACCGCGGGCGACCGTCTCTGACACCGCCACCGTGATGTCGTTGTCGTTGATGTCGATGTTGAGGTCGGACTTCGGCTCTGAGGTCGCACAACCCGCGATCACCGCCACCGTTGCCATCGCCGCGACCAGCATCACCCGGTTTCGTATCTGCATTGGGCACTCCCTCCCCACTGCCCAGGACAACGTGAGGTGGAGCACAAAGGTTCGCTCGGGATCGAAAATTCTCCGCCGAATTCCGAATTCCGAATTCCGAATTCCGAAATCCGAAATCCGAAATCGGTCCTTCTATTCGAGCCGGTGGATCCGCAGGAGATTCGACGAGTCCGAGAAGCCCAGCGGAAGACCCGCGGTCACGATGACAGAGTCGCCACGCTTCGCCAGGCCGCGTCGCGTGAGTTCGCGGAGAAGGGCCTGGCCGAGGGCGGCGATGTCCCCGGTCGCGGCCGTGACGGCCGGGATGACGCCCCACGAAAGGTCGAGTTGCCGGGCCACCTCGGGAGAGGTTGTGACGCCCAGGATGGGCGTCTGCGGGCGCAGGCGGGCGATGAGCCGCGCGGTGGCGCCGGATGTCGTCGTCGTGACGATGGCGGCGGCGCCGATCGAGGCCGCAAGCTCGCAGGCGGCGCGGCTGACGGCCCCGGTGACTTCCGGTACCTGGGGGGAGGCCGAGTCGTTCTTCATCTTCTCGGAATCGAGATGGGGCTCGGCCTCGAGGGCGACCCGATCGAGGACGCCCACCGCCTCCGTCGGGTAGCGGCCGATCGCCGTTTCCTCGGAGAGCATGACCGCGTCGGTTCCGTCGAGCACGGCGTTGGCCACGTCCGATGCCTCGGCGCGCAAGGGGCGGGGGCTGTCGACCATCGAGCGCAGCATCTGGGTGGCGGTGATGACCGGGCGGCCGGCGCGGCGGGCCGCGGCGATGATTCTCTTCTGAATCATCGGCACCTGCTCGGGTGGCATTTCAACCCCCAGGTCGCCGCGCGCCACCATCACCCCGTCCACCGCCTCGAGGATGGGGTCGAGGCGGTTGACGGCCTGCGGTTTTTCGATCTTGGCGATCAGCATCGGCGGGTGTTCGAGATCGTTGAGAATCGCGCGCACCGGTGCCAGATCATCCTCGTGGCGAACGAACGACAGGGCGACGAAGTCCACCCCTTCCTCGAGCCCGACCTCGAGATCGCCGCGGTCCTTGTCGGTGAAGGCCGCCACGCGAAGATTGGCGTAGGGGAGGTTGACGCCCTTGCGGGAGGTCACGGTGCCGCCGTTGACGATCCGGCACACCAGGCGGTCTTTTGCGATCCGCTGCACCTCGAGCTCGATCAAACCGTCCGCGAGCAGGATCTGTTCGCCCACCCCCACGTCCTCGACGAGGTAGGGGTAGCTGACCGGGAGGACACCGGCGGCGGCCTCTCCGCCTTCCACCCCGAGATCCACCGTCGTTCCGGCCTCGAGCACGACACCGCCCTCCGGCAACTCTCCGAGACGGATCTTCGGCCCGCCGAGGTCCTGGAGGATGCCGACGTCGTGGCCCGCCGCTCGCCCGACCTCGCGAATACGGCGGATGGTCCGGCGGTGGCTCTCGCGGTCGCCGTGGGAAAAATTGAGGCGCACCACATCCATTCCGGCCTCGAGCAGGGCCCCAATGCCCTCCGGCGAGTCGGTGGCGGGCCCCAGGGTGCAGACGATCTTGGTCTTGCGGCGTGGTTTCGGTTGCATCGGGTCATCGGTAGAGGCATTGGGGCAGTGAGGCAATGGGGCAGTGGGGCAGTGAGGCATTGAGGCCATGAGGCATGAGTGCCGGATTCGACAGCCTCACTACCAGGTCGCGGCCTGTCACAGCGAAGCACTCGGGGCGAAGCCGGAAGCGACCGGCCACTGCCTCACCGCCTCATTGCCAGGCCGCCTGGCGGCCGGCCACTGCCCCATAGCCCGCTGCGGGATGCGTTTCCCTGGTCGGAGCACTATCTTGGAATCGAAACGACCCTGACTGGAGGTGCCCATGCCGCGATTCGTCCTCATGACCCGCCTCGCTCCGGAGAGCCTCAAGGATGCCGATGTCCGCCGGGCCATGGGGAGGGCCTGGCTGAAAAAGGTCCAGGCGGCCTGCCCGGAGGTGGAATGGGTTGCGCCACTACGCCATCCTCGGGCCCTACGACTTCATGGACATCTACGACGCGCCCTCGGTCGAGGCCGCTCACAAGGTGTCGCTCATCACCCGCGCCGAGGGCGCGGTCTCAGCCGAAAGCTGGCAGGCGCTGCCGTACGACGACTTCCTCGGGCTGCTCGAAGAGGTCGAACCGTAAGCGCGTGCAGCTCTCAGCTACGAGCGTTTAGCTCTTAGCTCATCGAAGGAGATCGATTACGCAGAGGCGTGCTGACGAGACGTGGAGCTCCCCGTGGTGGGTGAGGGTGCACATCGAGCTGAACAGCTCATTGCTCACTGGCTGCGGCTGAATAGCGTACCGGCTCACTCCTCGAACGGCAGATCCTGATCGTCGGCCTGCTTCTCCGGCGGCGGTTCGTCTTCGCACCCCGTCGCATCGCCGTTGCCGCCGGTGCGGATCCGCCGCACCTTGGATACCGGTTTCGGCGCGACCCGCCGGCCGCGGGCGGTGACACCGGTGACCTCGAGCACCGACAGGTCGAACTCGGCCTCGTGGACCCGCTGCCGCTTGGCGGGCGCGAAATCGACGTGGATGGTGTCGTTGCAGTCGCCGGGAATCAGATAGTCGACCCGGCCTTCCTTGTCCTTGATCAGCTCGTACTCGCGGTCGCGGATGAAGGCCCTGATGTGGATCTTCTTGGCCCAGGCGATCTTCATCTTGTCGCGGTAGACCACGGTGAAGGCGGAGCCCTTTTCCGGGTCGAAGACCTCGGCGTGGATCACCGGCGCCGGGATCAGGACCTTGTCCTCGGGCGCGATGATCCGGAAGGACCCGTCGCGGCTGATCAGCAGGATCTTGTCGTACTCGCTGACCGTGAACTGGTACTTCGAGCCCTTGACCTCGGACCCGAAAAAACCGGTCTCGGGATCGTAGGCGACCTTGATGTTCTGCCGCGCCACTGCGCGCACGTCGACGGCCTCGAAGGTCCCGATCTCAGACCGCCGGGGGTGTTGATCCCCATAGGTGACGATGAGATGCTCCAGGTAGTCGATGGTGGTGTCGGTCAGCTTGCGCAGCTTGCCCTTGATCTTCTTGATGCCCTGGATCGCGAGCTCGATCTCGGACCGGTTCTTGTCGATGTCGTACTGCGAGATCCGCCGGATCGGGATCTTGAGCAGGCGCTCGATGTCGTCGTCGGTGACCTCGCGCTCGAGCTCCTTCAGGAAGGGCTTGAGACCGGTCCGCACCTCTTTGACCACCTGTTCGGCGGTGGTGGCGTCCTCGATCCGTTTGTAGATCCTGTTTTCGATGAAGATCCGTTCGAGATCGAGCCAGTGTTTGCGGTCTGCCAGTTCGCCGAGCTCGTACTGCAGCTCGGCCTTGATGAGTTCGCGGAGCTGGTCGGTGAGGAAGCACAGGACCTCCGACACCCCCATCTCGACCGGCCGCCGGTCCTTGATCATCACCATGTTGGACGACAGCGAGACCTCGCAGTCGGTGTGGGCGTAGAGCTGCGGGACCACCTCGTCGGAGTAGACCCCGCGCGGCAGCTCGATCTCGATCTCCACCTCGTCGGTGGTGTAGTCGTTGATGGTGGCGATCTTGACCTTGCCCTTTTGCGCCGCCGATTCGATGGACGCGATCAGGCTTTCGGTGGTGGTGCCGAAGGCGATCTCGCGCACCACGACGGTCTTTTCGTCCTTTTTTTCCAGGCGTGCCCGAACCTTGACCTTGCCGAGCCCGTCCTCGTACTCGCTGACATCGACGATGCCGCCGGTCGGGAAGTCGGGGGAGATCTCGAACGCCTCGTTTCTGAGGATCTTGATCTGCGCCTCGAGCAACTCCTGGAAGTTGTAGGGCAGGATGCGCGTCGACATGCCGACCGCGATGCCCTCGGCGCCGAGCATCAGCAGCACCGGCAGCTTGGCGGGCAGTGCCACCGGTTCCTCGTTGCGGCCGTCGTAGCTCGGCCGGTACTCGGTCAGCGCCTTGCGGAACAGGGTCTCCTTGGCGAGGTCGGTGAGGCGGCACTCGATGTAGCGGGCCGCGGCCGGGGCGTGCCCGGTGACGGGGTTGCCGAAGTTCCCCTGTTTCTCGATGAAGTAGTCCTTGTTGGCCAGCACCACGAGGGCGTCGCCGATCGAGGCGTCGCCGTGCGGGTGGAGCTTCATGGTGTCGCCGATGACGTTGGCCACCTTGTGGAACTTGCCGTCGTCCATCTTCGACAGCGTGGCGAGGATCCGCCGCTGCACCGGCTTCAAACCGTCGCGAAGATCCGGGATCGCGCGATCGACGATCACGTAGCTGGCGTACTCGATGAAATTCTGGCCCATCAAAGGCTCGATGCGGGTCATTCAGTCTCCGGTGAGGGCATCGCGGTATCTGTCCTCGGAGGCTCCGTCTGCCGCGTTGCCGAATTCAGGCTATTTAGTTTTGAGTTTTTAGTTTTTAGTTTTGAATGACGGAAACGCCGAGCTTTGCTCTCGATCGTCAATTCAAGGAACTCAAAACTCATAACTCAACACTCAAAACTGACCGCGGAGCGGTCATGCGATATCCGCTATGAGGTTCTCGATGATGTATTCCTTGCGGGCCGGGGTGTTCTTTCCCATGAAGAACTCGAGCGCGCGCTTGACGTCGCCCATCGAGCCCGGCGTCACCCGGTTCATGTGCTCGTCGTCGACGATGAACTGCTTGAACTCCTTCGGTGAGATCTCGCCGAGGCCCTTGAAGCGGGTCACCTCGTTGTTCTTCAGCCGTGCCACCGCCTCGTCGCGGTCGGCCTCGGAGTAGCAGTAGACCGTCTCCTTCTTGTTGCGGACCCGGAAGATCGGCGTCTCGAGGATGTAGATGTGGCCCGAAACCACCAGCTCCTCGAAAAAGCGCAGGAAGTAGGTCAGCAGCAGGTTGCGGATGTGCATCCCGTCGACGTCGGCATCGGTGGCGATGACGACCTTGTTGTAGCGCAGGCCTTCGAGGTCTTCCTCGATGCCGAGGGCGCGCATGATGTTGTAGAGCTCTTCGTTCTTGTAGACCGCCTCGCGGCCGAGCCCGTGGGTGTTGAGCGGCTTGCCCTTCAAGGAGTAGATGGCCTGGGTCTGCACGTCGCGGGCCTGGATCATGGCGCCGCCGGCCGAGTCGCCTTCGGTGAGGAAGATGGTGGTCTCCTCGCGCCGTTTGCCCTTGGAGTCGGAGAGGTGGACCTTGCAGTCGATCAGCTTGGGGATGCGGATGGCCACCTTTTTGGCCCGCTCCCGCGCCTCCTTCTTGATCGCCGAGAGCTCCTTGCGGACGCGCTGGTTGTTCTTGACCTTGTCGAGCAGCTTGCCGGCCTCTTCCGGGTTCTTGTGGAGCCAGAGGACCACCTGTTCCTTGACCCCGTTGACGACCCAGGATCGGACATCAGTGGAGCCGAGCTTGTTCTTGGTCTGCGACTCGAAGACCGGGTCCTGGACCTTGACCGCGACCGCACCGACCAGACCGTCGCGCACGTCTTCGCCGGCGAAACCGTTCTTGGCGTACTCGTTGACGCCTTTGAGGATGCCCTCACGGAACGCGCTCTGGTGGGTGCCGCCGTCGTTGGTGTACTGGCCGTTGACGAAGCTGTAGTAGGTCTCGCCGTAGGCGTGGGTGTGGGTGAAGGAGAACTCGAGCCGGTCGAGCTTGCAGTGCATGGCGTCGTACACGGCCGGTTCGCCGCCGAGTTCGTAGGCGAGGAGGTCGGCGAGGCCGTTTTTCGAACTGTACTTCTGGCCGTTGTAATCCAGGATCAGACCGCTGTTGAGAAAGGCGTAGTAGCGAAGCCGGTGTTCGAGGTACTCCTCCTGCCAGCCGTAGTCGCCGAAGATCTCGGGGTCGGGGGTGAAGCGGATGAAGGTGCCGTTGCGGGCCTTGGCCTCCTTGCCGCCCTTCTCCTCCCTTTTCCTGCCCTGGCTGAACAGGCCCCTCTTGAACTTGCCCTCGCGGTAGCTGATGACCTCGAACTCGGACGACAGGGCGTTGACCGCCTTGTTGCCGACCCCGTTGAGGCCGACCGAGAACTGGAAGACGTCGTCGTTGTACTTGCCGCCGGTGTTGATCTTGGAGACGCAGTCGATGACCTTGCCGAGCGGGATCCCGCGGCCGTAGTCGCGGACCGACATTTCGGGGCCGTTGCGCTTGATCTCGACCCTGCGTGCCGTGCCCCATGATGAACTCGTCGACGGCGTTGTCGATGACCTCTTTGAGCATCACGTAGATGCCGTCGGCGGGGTTGGATCCGTCGCCGATGCGGCCGATGTACATCCCGGTGCGCAACCGGATGTGTTCGAGCGCATCCAGGGTCTGGATGGTCTTTTCGTCGTAGACGATCTGTTTTTTTGGCTTCTGTCATGTTCGCTTCAGTTACACCCCTCTCGAGGGCCTAGAATACCATCGCAAACGCCGAGTCCAAACACTATTCTGCTTTGCGTCCAGGGTATGAAGAAACCGCGCATCCGGTGCGCGGCTCCAATCATAACGCAGTCTGACAGGTATGTTCTGAGCTGTGTTTCACCACCCGCGCACGGGGCGCCACTCGTCCACAATCTCGATGCCGCGAACGACGTGGTAGCGGTCGAAACAGGCGGCCGACAGGCAGGAGTGGTTGGGCACGATGCGGATTCGGGTGCCGGGCTGCAGGGCCGCAACTCCAGGCCCGGCGAGCATTCCGTGTTCCTGGTTGAGACCGGTGATCCGGAGACCGGGCAGAGGGTGGAGGTCATCGGTGGCGACGGGGACACCGAAACCGCAGTCGGGGTTCTTATGCGTCGGGCCCGGGTCCTTGCTGAGGGCGAGGGCCCCGGCATCGACAACGGCGCGACCGGCCTCTGGATGAACGCTGACGACGGTTGCGAGGACCGAAAAGGCGGCCTCGTCCAACTCACAGCTGCCGATGGCCGCTTGATAGGCATCGTAAAAGACGTAGTTGCCGGGCCGGATCTCGGTCACTCCGGTGAGGTCGTCGATGGCTCGCGCCGTGGGTGTCGATCCCACGCTGATCTCGGGGATGGCGATCCCGAGGTCGCGCAGCTGGGCGGCGAAGGCGGTGATGACGTTGCGCTCTTCGCACGCCACCGCCCAGGCTTCCGACCGGTTGCGGGCCCGGTAGGCGTGGCCGGCGTGGGTCAGGAGACCGCGAAAATCGACGGCGTGTGACTCGGCGAGGCGGCGTACGAGGTGGTCCGACGCATCGTCGTCGGGGTTGATTCCGGTGCGGCCGTCTCCGCAGTCGATCTCCAGATAGACCGGCAGCACGACGTCCCGGGAAGCGGCCAGTTCCTCGATCGCGCGCAGCGTGTCCATGTGGTCGATCAGGAGATTGAGAGCGTCGATCTCCTGGTCGAGATCAGCGGCCTCGGCCAACTTCTGAGGAGCGATCGGGACCGCGTAGGTGATGTCGGTGAATCCCCCGCTCGCGAAGGCCTGGGCTTCGGCGAGTGTGGAAACGGTGACCCCGCCGAAGTGGAGATCGGTCTGGATGCGGGCGATCTCGATGCACTTGTGGGTCTTGACGTGGGGACGCAGGCGAACGCCGAGGCGTCGCGCCCTGTCGGCCATACGGGCGGCGTTGCGTTCGAGCTGGTCGAGATCCACCAGAGCGGCAGGGGTCGGAAGGTCGCTGATCAACACGCCGACAGATTAGCATCGGAAAAACCACAGAGGCACAGAGACACAGAGGAACCACAGAGAATTTTTTAAGGGCGCTTCCAATTGTCGACCGAGGTGGCCCTGCAAATTCTTGTTACAGGCCATTTTAAAAACCCTCTGTGCGGCTCTGTGCTTCTCCGTGCCTCTGTGGTTTTTGCTAGCCCGCAACGTACATGGAACGGAGTTCGCGCCGCATGAGCTTGTTGGAGGCGGTGCGGGGGAGGGTCTCGACGATCACGAGATCGTAGATCTTGAACAGGGGGTTGAGCTCCTTGGCCACCATCGCGCCGAGCTCCCGGCGCAGGTCCTGGCGATCCACCGGGCCCGACAGCACCGCAAAGACCACCAGCGCCTCGGCTCCTTCGCCCCCGGGTTGGACGGCCACGGCCGCCGCCTCGAAGACCTGTGGGTGGTGTTCAACCACCCGTTCGAGCTCCAGGGACGATACCTTGATTCCACCGAGGTTCATGGTGTCGTCGGCCCGCCCCTGGGCCCGGTAGTAGCCGCCCGCAAGCAGCGCCACCTGGTCGCCGTGGCGGCGTAGGACCCGGCCATCCGGTCCCACCGGGCAGTCGGAATAGTAGACCTCGTCGTGATCGCGGTTGAGGAGGGTCTGTGAAAGGCCGATTGAGGGCGGGACAAGAAACACCTCGCCCTCGCCGTTTTCCGCCACCGGGCGTCCCGCCTCGTCGAGCACCACCAGATCGAGCCCGAGGGCGGGGGTCGAGAAGGTGGCGGGCGACGCATCCTGCAGCACGGTGCCCGTGAGGTGGCCGCCACCGATCTCGGTGCCGCCGCAGTACTCGATCACCGGCGCCCGGTAGCCGGTTCGGCTCATGAGCCACAGATAGTCGTGGCGGTTGGAGGGTTCCCCGGTCGACGAGAAGAGCCGGATTCCCGACCAGTCGACGCCCTCGCAGGCGCCCGAGTCGCGCCACGCCCGCACCAGGGAAGGCACGACGCCGAGCATGGTCACCCCGGTGCGACGGACGAAGTCCGCAAAGCCGGGCCCCGACGGGAGGCCTTCGTACAGTGCGATACAGGCGCGGTTGATCAGGGTGGCGTAGATCAGCCACGGCCCCATCATCCAGCCGATGTTGGTGGGCCAGGCGATCACGTCGCCGGGATGGATGTCCTGGTGGTAGCGACCGTCCATGGCGCATTTCAACGGGGTCAGGTGGGTCCACGGGATGGCCTTGGGATCGCCGGTGGTGCCGGAGGAAAAGAGCACATTGGTGGTGGCGGTCGGTTCGGCAGGGACCGACTTGAACACGGTATCGGTGGAGAGAAAGTCCCGCCACAGCAGATCACCGTCGCGGAGATCCGGCGCCATGTCGCCGGACGCCGGAAGAACAATGATCTGCGGCGCCCCGGCTTCGCAGGCCTTGGCGTAGAGGGCGATCGATCGCTCGCCGCGGCTGAAAGTCTCGACCGTGATGATGGCGGCCGCCTGTGCGATCTCGAGACGCCTTTGGACCTCGGGCGGCGCGAAGCTGTCGGCGATCGACACCGCCGCGCACCCGGCGCGGATGATACCGAGGTAGGCTGCGATGCACTCGAAGTTCATGGGCATGTAGAGGGCGACGGCGTCGCCGGGCCTGAAACCATGTTCAACGAGGCCATTGGCGACCCGGTTGACCAGGGCCGCGAGGTCGCCGTAGGTGTGGGTGACGAGTTCGTCGACGCCCTCGCGTCCCACCACTACCGCGAGAGTGCATTCGGTGGGTTGGAAACAGCTGTCGGTGATGTTGAAGAGGGCGCCTTCGAGCCACCGTGGTTGCGCGGGCCCATTCGAGAGGTCGAGGGTTTTCTCCGGCGGCCGTCTGAAGACGATGCCGAGTTCGGCGATCACCCGCCGCCAGAACTCGGCACGATTGTCAGCCGACCACCGGTGAAGGTCGTGGTAGGTTTCGAGCCCGAGCGCGTGCATCAGTCCCTGCAGGTTGGGCCCGATCATGCGCTCTGGATCCGGCTGCCATGCGGGCGGTGGCGGCAGCGACGGATCACGGTCCGCGAAGATCTCGTTGAAGCGCGCCCACTGCTCTGCAAACGGAGTCGCCGAACGCCGGCGGATCTCGGCGACGTACTGCTGCCACAGCTCGGCCTGGGGATCGAAGATCGTCATGGCACGGAATCTGATGGTGGGCTGGAGCCCAACCTACCCGTCCGTTCGGCTTTGGGCCCGAAGGAGGGTGGGCCTTGGCCCACCTTCACGATCTTTCAACCCGAACCACCTCGGCCTCATCGAGCACCTCGAGCAGTCGATCGACGGCGGAGTTGGCCGCGGTGGCGCTGAGGGACTCGAAGGTGATCCACACCCGGTGGTCCTCGCCCTCGGATCGTGGGTAGCTGCCGATCTTGACATCCGGAAAGGCGCCGTCGACGGCGGTCAAACGATCGGCGATGGCGCTCTCGTCGGACATCAGATAGAGGTTGGCGAGGTGCTTTTTCGAGCCCGCGAACTCGCCGCGAAGGGCCGCGATCTTGGCGGCGAAGAGCCGCGGGATGCCCGGAAAAATGTAGACGTTGGTGAAGGCCACCATCGGAATCAGCCCGTCGTTCGAGTAGACCAGCCGGCTGCCGGCGGGGATATCGGCCATCCGCAGCGCCGCTTCGGTGAAGCGCTCGCCCCACCACGCGTGGATCATCTTGACGAGATCGGGGTGGCGCTCGACGCCGACGCCGAAGGCCTTGGCGATGGATGCCACCGTACGGTCGTCGTGGGTCGGTCCGACACCGCCGGATGTGATCACCGCGTCGTACCTCTCAGCGCAGGTGCGGACTTCGGCAATGATGTCTTCCTCGGCATCTCCGATATAGGAGATCCGCTGCAGGTCGACGCCGATCTCGGCGAAGAGATCGATCAACGGTGCCGAGTTGGCGTCCCGCACCTTTCCCGACAGAATCTCGTCGCCGATGATGATGGCTGCCGCGGTCGTCATCGCTGGAGTATAGCGCTGACGAATTCGGAATTCGGAATTCGGAATTCGGAATGCCATCGCAATGTGGTACCGACAGGTGGTGTAAGGGTGCTCAGAGGCGATCGCACAAATTGCGGCGGCGGTATATGGCAGCCGGGACGGCTGCCCCACAAGCGCTCCGAGATCGGTCCTCTTGTGGGGCACGCGTCTCGCGTGCCGATTGGGTGAGACCGCGTGCGGCGGAGGTGCCGTCTTTTGCATTGTCTGACCCACGGCTGCCGAATCAGCCGACATTCCTCGGGCAGACAATTCTCAAGGTGGCTCCTCGCGAGCAATGCCGTTGGGAAGGTCGGCTCAGCTCGAACGAATCATTCCGCCTAGAACAACTCCCCGCCGAAGAAGCGGCTGTGGAAGATGGTGAGTGCGGCGAAGACCGCGACAGCGATCAGGGCCAGCGGAAAAGCGAACTCGCTCGCGACCAGCCGGTTGCGGCCGGTGAGGATGGCGCTGAACGGCAGCACGGAAGTCTCCTTGCAGAACTGGACGAAACCCTCTCCCTTGGTCCGTTTCAGGCGGGCGTCCATGTCGTAGGCGCCGAGGACGCCCACGACGACGAATGAGCCGAAGAAGGCCACGTCGCCGACGGTGCCGTTGGCCAGCAGATGGGCAAGACCCCACAGCGCCAAAGCGATATTCATCGGGTGGCGGGTGATGCGGAGTACGCCGCGGACCGTCTCCTTGGCCGGCGCCATGCTGGATGGGCTCGGCGTCGCGAGCGACTGGAAGAAGATGAAGAGGGCGAAGAGCATCAGCGCCGCGGCAAGGATGCGTTCAGGCCAGTACGGCAGCTCCCACAGGACCGGGCCGAGGTGGCGGTTCTGCCACCATATGACCGCGGCGGGGCCCAGCGTTCCAAAGGAAACCAGCGAGTACAGACCGCGGAACGGCCACTGCCCGAGCTTGTCCACCAGACCCTGGCGGATGGACCCATGGGAAAGACCGATGTGGGTCAGCATGAACAACAGCGAGAACACGACGATGAGGGTGAGGATCATGCGACGAAGTATAACGTCGTCGAATTCGGAATTCGGAATTCGGAATTCGGAATTCGGAATGCCGGCCCAACCCCTCACCGACGGGAAGAGTCCAAGTGCCCCGGGGTGGGTGCCAACGCGTGCGGTGGCGGTGCCCGGCTTCGCCTCCGGCTACGCCGGGACAAGCCCAATCCTTCAGTCGGCTCCTGCCGGGAGGTGTGTGCTGATACGAGACGCGTGCGGCGGAGGTGCCATTTTTCGCATTGTCTGAATCAGAGGCTTTCAGACCGGTCGAACCTTGGGGCAGACAATGCGAAGAGTGGCTCCTCCCGGGAATGCCATTCAGAAAGCCGGGCTCCGCTCGAAACTCTGGCTCCGCTCGGGAATGCCGTTCTGAAAAGCGTGCTACGCCCGGTCGACCGGAAACGCCACGACGTCCGCGATATCCCGCGTCCCCGCCGCCAACATCACCAACCGGTCGACACCCAACGCCACCCCTGCGCACTCGGGGAGACCGTGCTCCAGAGCGGCGAGCAGGTGCTTGTCGATCGGAACCTCTGGCAGACCCGGCACCCCGTCGCGCCTCGAGGTCGTCCTCGAACCGTTGCCGCTGGATCGCCGGATCGGTGAGTTCGTGGTAGCCGTTGGCAAGCTCGAGGGCCTCGACGAAGACCTCGAAACGCTCGGCCAACGCCGGTTGCCCCGGCCGGACCCTGGCGAGCGCAGCCTGTGAGGCGGGGTAATCGTGGATGAAGGTCGGCTGGCAGTGGCCCATTTTCGGCTCGACGACGTGGGTCAGGATGAGATCCAACAGATCGTCGCGTCCGAGCTCACCGGCGGATGGGACCCCGAGGCCTCTGACCAGGGTGCGCAGCGCATCGTCTGGTTCGGAGTGAGGATCGATTTCCGCGTACCGTAAATAGGCGTCGCCATAGGTGAGTCGTTCGCCGGTCTTCGCGCCGAGGACCGCGGCCAGCAGGTCGTCCATCTCGTCCATCAACCGGTGGTGGTCCCAGCCTGGTCGATACCATTCGAGGATCGTGAACTCTGGGTTGTGGCGCCGTCCCGCCTCGCCGTCGCGCACCGCCTTGCAGATCTGGAAGATCGGCCCGCTGCCGGCCGCCAACAGCCGCTTCATGGCGAACTCGGGCGAAGTCTGAAGCCAGAGGGTCAGACCGTCGTCCGCGCCGGGCCCGCGGTAGCGGCAGCTCAGCGCCTGGAGGTGGAGATCGGTGACCGGGGCCGACGCGAGGAGCGGGGTCTCGACCTCGAGCACCTCCCGCTCGGCAAAGAACGCGCGGATCTTCGCCAGGATCTCAGCCCGAAGCCGAAGCGCATCCATCGAGGCCGTCGGCCGCCAGTTATCGCGGGCTGTCACTGCCCGCTCGACGACGTGACTTTACGAACGGCATTCCCGAGCGGATGCCAGGCACGCGGCCCGCGGCGGGCCGGAGCCAGGCACCGCCACCGCACGCGGCTCGTATCCTTACTCGCTTCCCGGGAGTTGCCACCTTCAACATTGTTGGCCCCGAGATCCCGCCGACAAGAAGTGCGATGGATCCAACAATGTTGAAAATGGCACGCTCCGCCGCACGCGACTCGTATCAGTGAGGGCTTCCCGAGCGGATGCCAGGCACGCGGCCCGTCGGACGTGCCGGATGCCAGGCACCGCCACCGCACGCGAGCCGCGGCCGCCGCACGCGATTCCACTCGTTCCGATTTTTTGAGAATTTCCGGTCGATGAAGTGGCGCCCGAAAAATCCGAAATTCGAAATCCGAAATCCGAAATCGCGTCTCCCACGATCCTACGCCCTCGAAACGTAATCCCCGGTGCGCGTGTCCACCTTGACCTTCTCGCCGATCTGAACAAAGAGAGGCACACGAACGACAGCACCGGTGTTGGTGGTGGCCGGTTTGTTACCGCCGCCCGAGGTGTCGCCCTTGACGCCGGGATCGGTCTCGACAATTTCGAGAATGACGAAGTTCGGCGGTGTCACGACGATGGGGTTGCCGTCATACAGGGTGACGAGGCAGGTATCCTGCTCGATCAGGAAGTGCTTCTTGTCACCCACGGTGGCGGCATCCGCCTCGACCTGGTCGTAGGTCTCCTGGTTCATAAAGGTCCAGGTCCGTCCGTCCGAGTAGAGGTACTGCATTTCGGTATCCACGATGTCGGCGCCTTCGAAAGCGTCCGACGCCTTGAGCGTCCTCTCATTGACCCGCTCGGTCTTGTAGTTCTTGTATTTGACCTTTGTGAATGCCTGGCCCTTGCCCGGCTTGACGACGTCGGTGGCGACGATGACACAGGGGTCGCCATCGACCACGATTTTCAGCCCGACCTTGACCTGGTTCAAGTTATAGGTAGCCATTTCGCGTCACTCTCCTCCTCAATACTTGCGTTGATCATACCGAAGCTGCGAGACTTCGCTCCGTCATGCGGGTCCCATCGAAAGCCTGGCCGTCCGGCGATTCCACCGCCACCTCGCCGAAGCGGTGATTGAAGTTGACGAGCTGTTGAGGCTTCTCGGCCTTGACGACCGCCGCGACCAGAATGGAACCCCCGCCGCAGCTCGCGGATTCCCGCTCAGGGTACCACGAAGAGTCCGTGGCGCGGATGCGGCGCGGCGACCTCCGCCGAAGCTGGTGTCGACCTCTCGAAACACAGAGGGCGGCATGGCTGCCGCCCTCGTGGGTTCACACGATCGGTGGATTCAGGTCAGTTGAGGTGGGTGATGATGGACCCCATGTCCACGACCATCTTGTGGCAGCGCTCGAAGGTGTCGCTGCCGTGCCGTTCCTTCTGTTTTTCGAACTCCGGAACCAGGGCCGCAAACTCGCTCTCGGTCAGCGTCTTTTTCGCCATCGGGTAGAAGATGTGGTCCTCGACGTGGATGTGGTGGCGCAGCAGCGAGGCGTAGGCCGCGATGTTCTCGAGCAGCTCGCCGGTCTTGATGGGGTCCTTCGCCGCGTACCCGGGGAGCGCCTTCTCGATGCCCGCGACCAGCGAGCGCCCGCGCTCGTGCTCGTAGCGCAGGGCGTCGAGCTGGGCGTCGACCTCACCGCGTTTTTTCTGCGCCAACTGGACGAAGAGCACGTGTTCTTCCTTGAAGTGGTGGAACCCGTCGGCGAAGGTGCGCGAGAAATCCACCGCCTTTTCGAAGAAGGCGTCGGAAGGGCGTTTGCCGTTTTCGATCTTCTCGGCCGCCATCGACAGGACGTCGAGGTACTGCCGGATCAGACCGTGTTCGTTGGAGAGGGTCTCGATGGGGTCCATGTGTTCCTCCTTGGGTGCCGCGTTACCGCTGGTTCGTTGCGGTGGGCGCGGCCGGCCTCGCGGGCCGGGTTGTTGTGCGGTACTGCATCACGGAATGACCCGTCACGCCGACGGGCACCCGTCGCATTCATAGGGCGATCCCTGGGATTCGGAAATCCACTCGAACTCAGGCAGTTCCGAGATCGGCAGGTCATTGTCGGCGCACGTCTGGCGCCAGGCCCCGCGCAACGCCAGGCCGACCAGCGCGAAAGACGGCAGGACCGCGGTTGAGACCAGCCGTTCGCAGAAAATGTCGATCCAGGCGCCGAGGTGGTCCTCGGCGAAGGAGCGCAGCGCGCCGTGGGTGATCTCCGCCTGTTCCTCGCGGTCGCCGTCGGAGGCCCTGGCCAGCATGACGAGCAGGACGGCGGCAAACTGGAGCTCGCTGACGATGTGGTCCTGCTTCTCGCCGACCCGGTCTTCGTGATCGAAGCCGAAGGCGCGGTGGAAGCCGGCGAGATCGGCCAGGATGGCCCCCTTGTCGCGGCGGATGTAGGCGGTCTCGTTGGGCGGGCAGAGGGCCGCTCCCTCGAAGAGACGGCTGCGTTCTCCCTCCCAGATTTCCGGTGGCGTCTGGGCGCGTGCGTCGGCCAGACCGATCAGCGCCCGCGCGGCATCGCTTTCGAGGTCGAGGCCGCAGGCCGCCGCCAGCCGGCGAAGATCCTCCTCGCCGGCGGCCGACCCGGGATCATTGGCGGTGGGGGCGTGGTGGAGGGAGTCGGCCATCAGCAGCAGGGCGTCCGCCTGCGCCAGCAGCCGCACTCCGTCGGCAGAGGTCGTCGTCATGGGCTCACCTCGAAATCGATCCAGTTGCTCCAGTGTTTGCGTCCGCCGACGTTGCCGGCCGAGCCGTTCCACACCGCGATGTTCAGGCTCCCGGGACCGCCCCGCCAGAACTGATAGTCGAGGGGGTCGTCGGTGCGCATCGGCCGCACGAAGGACACGTACCAGCGTCCCTCGCGCCACACGCCGCGGCCGTCGGTGACCGATTCGGCCTGGGTGGTGAGCGACCCGAACCCGGTGGCCGAGAGTTCCTCGACGGGGCGCGTGCGGTGGAAGTCGGAGAGCGGGTTGCCGGCGCTGTAGGCGGAAAAAAATTGGTGCGATCGCGGGTCGGAGAAATCGTCCGGGACCCGGTTCGGTGCGGGGCCGTCGGCGAACCAGTAGAGGTCGGTCCAGTAGTTGGGGTGGAGGTCCTGGACGTCCTGGAAGTGCTCGTCGATGTCGTGCTGCCACAGCGCCTTCCAGTGCAGGATCTGGACGATGTGGCGGTCGTCGCCCATGGTGTGGGCGGCGCCGCGGTCGACCGGGAACTGGAGGGCCGCGGAATCCGTGAACCGGCCGGTGTCGACGTTGAGATCCGGCGTCTCGTCGGCCCAGGAGAGGCGCCAGACGATCCACTCGCCGTCGCTGATGCCGCGGATCTCGGCGGTCGCGACCGACGCCTCCTCGAGGATCGGCATGGTGTCGACCTGGCGGTTGAGCGGGCTTTCGATCGCCGGCACGCCGTCCCAGGCGGCGTCGGTCGGATCGACCGGCACCTCCTCGCGGGCGACCCGCGGCACGAAGAGGGCGCCGCGAGCGGCGGTTTCACTCTCGAGGGTCTCCGCCCTGGCCCTGCGGGCTGCTTCCGCGTTGCGATCGAGCTGCCGGCGGCCGACCAGGATTCCGGCCGCCACCAACAGGACGGTGACGGCCACGGCGATGCCGAGCAACGCGGGTCTCGCCGAACCGGGACGGTCAGGTCGTGTTGTGTCGGTAGACATCGTGTACCTCGTCGATAGTGTTCCCGGATGTAGACCGGCTCGGTGAAGGGGACCCTGGCGACCTCGTCCCCGTTGTCCGCCCAGCCGATGACCTCGTCCCCCTCGACCTTGAACCTGGTGATGATCCGCTGCGAAGCCCCGGAGAGCAGCAGCGCGCCGAGCAGCTGGCGGTCGGAGGCGAGCTGCCGGTAGAGCTGTTTGGACTGTTCGACGCCGGGCCCGAAGAGCTGCTCGAGGAAGCCGTTCGGCACGTGGACCGGCGGGATGTAGTAGACGTTGGGGCCGGTGCCGTGCTGCGGGTAGAGCGGCAGGGCGAGCTTGCGGATCTTGACGATGTAGTCGAGCGGGTTGTCCTCGCGCGGCTCGCCGCGGGTGGTCAGAAAGCCGTGCAGGCGGATCTTGCCGATGCAGGACTCGACGCACAGGGCGACCTCGCCCTGCTCGACCCGCGGGTAGCAGCCGATGCACTTTTCGCTGACCCGCGAGATGACGTTGAAGAAGATCTTCTTGTAGGGACAGGCGCGGACGCACTCCTGGTAGCCGCGGCAGCGCTCCTGGTCGACCAGGACGATGCCGTCCTCGTCGCGTTTGTAGATCGCCTTGCGCGGGCAGGCCGCGAGGCAGGCCGGGTTGTCGCAGTGGTTGCAGATCCGGGCGAGGTAGAACATCCACATCGGGTGGACGCCGGAGAAGGCGGCGCCCATGTCGATGGTGCCGGTGATGTCGTCCTCGCCGACGTTGGGCGACGAGTAGTCGTCGACGTCCGGGCGGTGTCCGTTGGGCGGCTGTTTGTCGCCCTCGGTCTCGAAGACGGTCGGGGTCGCGAGCGTCGAGCCCTTCCACGCCGCCGGGCCGGTCTTTGCGAGCAGGCGGGTGTCCCACTCCAGGGGATAGCCGCCGTAGGGCTTGGTCTCGACGTTGTTCCAGAAGATGATCTCCTGGCCCTTGCCGCTGGTCCAGCAGGTCTTGCAGGCGACGGTGCAGGTCTGGCACTCGATGCACTTGTTGGTGTCGAAGATGTAGGCCACCTGGCGCTCGGGCGGCGGCGCCTCGTAGGGGTAGTCCATCTCGCGGCCGAGTTGCCAGTTGTATCGCTTGGGCATGATCGGTCCTCCGTTCTCACGCGCGCCGGACGAAGGACCCGGCGATGAAGGCCTTCAGCAGATCGGACTCGTAGGTCGGGCGGATCCCCATCCGGGCGGGCCGCCACAGGCGCTCGCCGTTGACCCCGCCCTCCTCGGCGAGGCTGATCTTCACCATCGACTCGCGCGGCGCCCCGGTCGGGCAGTGGACATCGGGCACGAACCCCTGGGTGATCTGTTGGCCGAGCAGGCCCTTGACGGTCAGGGTGTCGGTCATCCAGGTCGGTTTGAGCCAGCCGCGGGTGCAGCTCTGGTGGATCCGGTGCGGAAGAGCGACTGGTAGGAGGTGGTCGGCGACTTGGCCATGCCGTTGATGTTCTTTTCGGCCCCGTCGACCGAGCTGTAGGTGGCGCCGTACATGTTGTGCCACATCCGGGTGACGCCGCGCGGCGTGCCGGGGTAGTAGCGGGCGCGCACCATCAGCCGCGCGACCTTGTACCACCGAGGGTTCGACTGCCAGCCCTTGAAGGGGCGGTCGTGGGGGTCGGCGTCGATCCACACGTAGTCGCCGTCCTCGACCCCCAGCCCCTTGGCGTCGGCCGGGTTGATGTCGAGGTACATCTCGTTGATGAAGGGCTTGCGTTTGTCCTCGCGGTAGATGTCGCCGAAGGGCCCGAACCAGATCGCGACGATGTCGGTGTCGACCGCGGTGGTGTGGGCGCCGTGGCGGTACTTGGGAGTGTGGAAGATGAACCGGTAGCCGTCCTTGTTCAGCGGGTGCTGGGTCTTCATCAACTCGTCGACCGACAGGATCACGTTGCGCGCCTGGCGTGCGTCCCCCGAGAGGTCGGCGGTCTCCATGCCGTAGTCCTCCGGCACCTTCGGGCGCAGCAGGGGGTGGCCGGCCGCCGCGACGATCACGTTGGGCTCGAAGAAGGTCGAGTCGATGGGCTCGCGGTGCACGACCATGTTCTCGCCGCTGTCCATGAACTCCGGTTCCTCGCGGTAGAACTCGAGCCGCCCGGTCTTGGTGTACCAGGGCTTGTTCTCGTTGCCCTGCTCCCAGCCGCCGATCTTGGGGTAGGTCCGGGTCTCGAGGATGGCCGGAATGCCCGCCTCGGCCTTCGCCTCGAGGTCCGCGATCTGATAGCCGCGGGTCGCGTTGGAGAGGTCGAGGATGCGCTGGATGTAGGGCCGCATCCCGCCCTCGTCGAGGAACTGCCAGTAGGGCGCGAACCGCGGGTCGTCGGCACACCTTGCCGAGCGCCTTGCAGATCCCGGCCGCGACCTCGACGTCGCGAGCGGGTGTCGTGGATCCGCGGCAGGGGGGAGGTCGGGAAGACGTAGAGGAAGGGGTTGGTGACGCTGATGGTCATGTCCGGGTAGCGCATCTCGGCCCAGCTGTCGACCGGAAACACGACATCGGCGTACTCGCAGCTGCCGGTCCACCACCACTCGTTGATGGCCATGAACTCGACCCGCTTGAAGGTGTTGACGACGGTGTCGTAGTGGCCCTTGGCGTTGCCGATCAGCGAGTTCGAGTTCGAGACGTGGACCGCCTTGGTGGGGGTCGGGATGTGGGTCTTGCCGGTCAGCACGGCCTTGCCCATGCGCAGGATGCTGTCGCCGTGGTTGAAGTAGTGGACCGACTCGGCTTCCAGTAGGTGCGCGAGCGGGCGGGTTTGGCGGGGTCCAGCTCGATGTCGAACGGGTTCTCGGCGATGTACTGGCCGAGGCCGTTGAAGAAGCCGGCGCGGTAGTTGCCGGCGTAGGAGCCGACGTTGCCGCCGATCCGGCCGACGTTGCGGGTCATGGCGGCGATCAGGAAGATCGCGCGGTCCTTGAGGTCGGAGTTGAAGAACTGGTTGGGGCCCATCCCCATGACGAACAGCGTCTTCTCCGGGTTGGCCGCGATCTGGCGCGCGAGCGAGCGGATGGCGGACGGCCGGCGCCCAGGTGATCTTCTCGACCTGCTCCGGCGTGTAGGAGCCATCCAACAGCTCGCGGGTGACGTCGAAGACCGTGCGGCACTTCACGGAGGAGCCGTCGGCGAGCTGGACCGTGACCTCGCCGGTCAGCCGCGGGCTGCACGCCGAGCGCCGCGAAGCTGCGGGCCGATCTGGTCGCGGTTGACGGCCACCGGACCGCGAGCACCGTCCCACACCACGTAGTCGCCCCACTCGCGCCGTTTGGCCTCGGTGATCACCGGCCCGGGCTGGAGGTGGATCGCGGGCCCCGGCTTTTCCGCCGAGGTCAGGATCACGTTGTTGTCGAGCACCGCCTGCTCGTAGCCGGGGAAGACCTCGGCCGCGCGGAGCAGGGCGCCGGTGTCCATCCGCACCAGCATCGGCAGATCGGTGGTGGAGCGCACCGCGTCTTCGTCGTAGAGCTTCTCCTGGATCATCACCTGGGCGACACCGAGGGCCAGAGCAGGGGTCGTGCCGGGGCGCACGACGATGACCTCGTCGGCCTTGCAGGCGGTGGCGCTGTACTCGGCCGAGATCACGACGACCTTGGTGCCCTTCATGCGGGCCTCGGTCAGCCAGTGGCTGTCGGGCATCTTGGTGGTGATCCAGTTCATCCCCCAGACGATGCGCGAGGCCGGCGTGCTCGACGTTGCAGAGATCGAAGTCGACGGTCTGCTGGCCGGTCACCATGGGGTGGCCCGGGGGCAGATCGGTGTGCCACGAGTAGTTGTCCCAGCCGCGCGCGCCGACCGATCCCTCGGCGCCGCGGCCGCGGATCGTGTCGTCGAGCAGGGCCATCGCGTTGGCCAGCCGGTACTGGGCGAAGACCCGGGTCATCCCGAGCGGCGGCATGCCGCCGCGGAACTTCAGGACCTGGGTGCCGGCGCCGCCGGTTTCCTCGACCATCAGCGGGTCGTAGCCCTGTTTGAGGAGCAGCGCCTGGCCCTCTTCTCCGTTGTAGGTGCGGGCGATGTTGTCCAGGGCGACGGCCGAGAGACGGAAGGCCTCGTCCCAGCTCACCGTGACCCACGGGTCCTCGCCCCGTTTGAGGTACTTCTCGTCGACCGGCGCGGTTTCGGGGTCCCGGGGAAAGCCGTCGTCGACCCACTGTTTGAACCCGCTGCCGAACCATCGGTCGTTTGCAGCGGCGGTCGCCGTAGATGCGCCGCACCAGCGCCAGGCCCTTCTGGCAGCAGCGCGGGTCCCAGCGCTGGCTGGCGCGGTTGCCGCCGAGATCGGTGGCCTTGTGGTAGCCGTAGGTGGGAGAGATCCGCGTGACGACGCCGTTCTTGACGTGGCCGCGCAACAGGCAGTTGTGGGTGTCGTTGGGCGCGCACAGAAAGACGAACGACGAGTCCGAGTGGTAGAGGTCGCGGTAGACCTTTTCCCAGTCGCGGTTGGGGTAGCCGGTGAGCGGGTTGACGACCCGCAGCGGCTTGAGAAAGTCGGCGGCGCTGAGGGCGTGGTCGGCGATGAGCGCCGATCCGATCCCGGCCCCCGCCATCTGGAAGAGGAACCGGCGCCGGGTCAGCGGCGTCTGGTTGCGGCTGCGAAAACGGATCTGGGGGTCGCTGTCCGCTGTCGTCGGGTTTTCGCTCGGTCATGAGGCCTCCGCTTGATCGTGAGGACACAACGCCGCGTGGCCCTCGGTGACGAGGTCGGCGAGGCTGGTGGAACCGAAGGAGGCGCGGATCGAGGCGATGGCCTCGTCGAGCCTCCGGTGGAGCGGGCACAGGTTGGTGGAGTGGGATGCGATGGAGAGGGGGCAGCTTTCGATGCGCGGTATCGGGTCGACGACATCGACGACATCGAGGACCGTGATATCGGATGGCGGTTTGGCGAGAACGAACCCTCCGCCCTGACCTCTCTGGGACGACACCAGACCCGCCCGGACCAGGGTCTGCAGGACCTTGGAGAGATAGGCCTGGGGAACCTGGGTGGTCTCGGCGATGTGTGGTGAGAGCATCGGATGACCGTCGGCCCCGGCAAGGGCGACGACGGCTCTGAGGGCGTATTCGGTGGTTTTCGAGATCACACAGACCTCTTTTCCGATATTTGGATCTTCTTATCCAAATATAAGACCGGACATCTCCTTTGTCAACGCCCGAACGACGGCTATTTCGGCTGGTCCCGATCGACCGGGATCGGAGGGTCGTCGCGACGGCTCTCCGTGTTCGCCGGCCGGGAGGACCCGTTGCTCGAGCGCGTGGGCCACGTGGGACAGGTAGCAGACCTGGGTCGCGTTCAGGGCGCCGGCGATCTGTTCGGCGAACCACGCGAGGTGGCCGCGGCGGAGCCACTCGGCGATGCCTTCGAGGTAGAGGGCTTCGCCGGTCCTACCGTCGCCGGCGGCTGCAGTCTGCAGATTCAGGATGTGCGCCATCAACCCCACCAACGCCAGGATGTGGTCCGCGGGTTCGGTCCCTTCCCACGAGAATCCGAATCGCTCCTTCATCCCCTCGAGGTCGGCGACGACAGCGCCGCGGTCGCGCTCGAAACGGTGGTCCGATTCCCTCGAGGTGAGCAGGCCGTCGGCCCCGAACAGAACCTGGTGGAAGTAGTCGTTGCCCTCGGCCTGGGCCATCTGGACGGCGCTCGTGAGCTCCGGATCGACGGTGTCTCTCGATTCGTCCAGGAGCTCGCCTCCGCCAGCTTTGGCTGGGTCTCTCCAGTAGAAGCCGCATCAAGGCCCAGTCGCCGGCCTGTTCGGCGAGATCGTCGGTCGAGCGCATCAGGCCTGGGCCAGCATGGTCTCGAGATCGACGACCAGCTTGTGGTAGCGCTCGAATGTGTCGGCGCCGTGGACCTCCTGCACCTTTTCGAACTTTCTCGCCCAGCGCTGCGAGTTCGTCGGCGGTCATCGCCTCCCGGGCCATGGGAAAGAAGATGTGGTCCTCGGTGTGGATGTGGTGCTCGAGCAGCGAGGCGAACGCGGCCGAGTTTTCCCGCACCACCGCGGACGCCTCGGAGTCTCCCTCCGCGTAGCCGGCAAGTGCCTCGGCGATCGCGGCGATGAAACCCCGTCCCTGGTCGTGCTGGTAGCGAAGGGCCTCGATCTGGCCGTCGATGGCGCCGTTCTTCTTCTGCGCCAGCTGCCGGAACATCACGAGCTCTTCCTTCTTGTGGTGAAAGCCGTCGGAGAAACCGCGGACGAACTCGATACCGTCGTCGAAGAACGCTCGCGGTGGCGGCAGCCGTCCGCATCGAGGTGGTCACCGCCCGCGCGAGGAGGTCGACAAATCGGCGGATGAGACCGTGCTCGTTGTGCAGGGTCTCGATAGGGTCCATGTTTCTCCCTCGTGTCGCTGCGATGTTCGCAGCATGACCCTACCCCCGGCCTTGACCGCGGTCAATCCGAGCGGAAGATCGGCCGGGTGAGGCAGGTGACGCCGCCTCCGGCTTCGACGAATGAACGGCGGCGGGGAGCGCTCAGGCCAAGAACCCGAGCAGGAAGAGCGGCAGGCGATTGCCTTCCGGAATGGCGCTGTGGGCGAACACGAGCTTGCGGTCAACCTCGACTCCCTTGAACTGTTCGCGGCCCTTTCCCCGCCCGCCGACCTCCACGGCCAGCCTCTCTCCGTCGTGCTCGATCAGATAGTCGGGGGTCTTGGCGCCGCGGGTGCTCTTCAGATACTCGAGCCCGATCCCGGCCTGGCTCATGGCCTCGACGAAGAAGTCCTCGCGGAGGCCACCGAGCGCATCGTCCCAGTCCCGGTAGAGCAGGCGGCAGGGTGGGGCCATCACGACCTTCGGTTCCCGCAGCACATTGGTTCCCGCCGGGAAAATCCGATGCAGGATGAATGCCCGCTCGAGATAGCCGGTGTACTGCTCGGCCTTGTACTTGGTGATGCCGAGGTTGCGGGACAGGCTCGAGTAGTTGATCCCGTCGATCCCCGAGCGGCCGACAAAAGCGGAGCAGACGCCGGATGCGTGTCGAGCTCGTCGACGAGGAGTCGGGCCACTGCCGGCAGATCTCTTGTCACGACCTTGTCGATGATGCTCTCGAGGAAGACCAGGGGTTCGGGCTCGTCGAGTGCGAACGGGAGGATCCCCCCGCGGAGGTATTCGTCGAAGAAGCGCCCGGAACGAAGGTGACCGGAGTCCAGCCACGATGGATGACCTCGTCCAGGCTCAGGCGGGGCAGGGCCCGGTCGTGGGCGAATGCGAGATACTCACGAAACGAGAAGCCGCGGAGCTCGAGCAGACGCACGCGGCGTGAGAGGTCGTGGGCGGATTCGCGCATCGCCAGCGCGACCGAGCTCGAGAACAGGATGCGGACGTCGAGGAAGTCGTAGATCCGCTTCAGCAGCGCCGAGGGGTCAGCGAGAAAGTGGACCTCATCCAGGAGAAACGTCCGAAAACCGTAGTGAGTGCGGAGCGCGCGGATCAGCTCCCAGACGTCGTCGTCCGGCGCCAGTGTGTCGGCGGAAAGATAGAAGGCGTCTTCCCGATCAAGGGCAAACTGCCGAGGAGTACGGTCTTCCCCGTCCCGCGCGCGCCGACGATCCCGATGAAATGCCTCCCCTCATCACGCTCCACCCGCGCGGCGAGGTCGCGCCTCGCGGGACCCCCCTGGCCTCCTCTCTGGCGAGATCGTGCAGTTCCAGTGCTTCTCGGATGCCCATCGCACACCTCGTTTCGACAAATCATTTGACCAAATGATATACATTTTGTCAAATGATTATTCGAATTGAGGTATTCCTCGACCCCTCCCACCGCAACGGCACCACGAGTGCACCGGGTGGTGCCGGAAGAGGAGGGAAGGGGCGACGTGTTCTTGCGACCTCGGAAAACCTGCGTCATCCCGCAGATCTCAGGATCGGGCGCGTGAGACAGGTGGCCCCGCCCTCGGCCTTGAGCGAAAGCTCCTCGCCGCGGTAGCTGAGGACCTCACAGCCCGCGGCCTCGAGCCGTTCCCTGGTGACCGGGTTGCCCTCGATCATGAGGCAGCGCCGCGGCGCCAGCGCCAGCACGTTGGGCCCCATCGTCGGATACTCCTCGGCGGGAACCTCGACCACCTCAATGCCGCGGTCGGAGAGCAGCTCTACGAACGGCACCGGTAGCAGCGGGAGATGGACCACCGCCAGGTCGTGGTCGAGCATCGAGATCAGCGACATCAGGTGGAGGCAGGAAACCGGACCGTCGCCGTGCGGCAGCTGCACCTCGACGGTCTCGACACCGAGGGGGCGGAGCGCGGCCGTGAGCTGACGGAGACCTTCGGCGTTCGTCCGATACCCGCGGCCGACAGCGAGCGTGTCGTGATCGAGCCACAGGAGATCGCCTCCCTCGGCGGTTGCCTCGCCCTCGAGAGTGGCCAGGGTCGGGACGCCAAACTCCTCCAGGGTTGTCCCGATGGCGGTCTCTTCGCCGCGTCGTTGTTCCTTGCCCATGCGCAGGACGATCGACCCCTCGTCGGTGACGATCACCGGATCGTGGGTGAAGATGGCATCAGCGTGTTCGGGCAGCTCCGCCTCGTGGTAGAGCACCTCGCAACCGGCTTCGCGAAGGGTGGCGACAAGTGCGTCGTGTTCCGCCTGTGCCTTTTCGAGTTCGGGCTGCGAGACATAGTGCCAGTGCGCCGGGTCAGCGTTGCCAAAGGCCTCGTCGGGTCGGCGGACGAGGACCCTTTTCAAGGGCTCGACCATGCTCTGCGATCCGAATGTCTTCACTTCTTATCTCCCTCGTCTTCGAGCCGGAGTGGGCTCGCGTTGACGTTCGAGAAGCGCCGCAGGTGGACCTTGCCGGCGGCGAGGCCGCGCGGTTTCGTGACATCTCCAGCGCGGGCCATGTGGACCGCCACCTTGCCGCCGCGTCGCGCTTTCGAATAGCCGGCGGCCAGGCCGGCCGCGAACCGCTTGGTCTCCCGCGGCAGGACGTCGAGATTGTCCGGATTGCGGACCACCACGTGCGAGCCCGACTCGCCCGCGACGTGGAACCAGAAATCCCTCGGAGCGGCCAGCTTGATCGACAGGACGTCGTTGTCGCGCGCGGTGCGCCCGACCAGGACAATCATCCCGTCCGGACTCTCCGCCACCCTCGCCACCGATTTGCCCTGCCAGATCCCGGTCGGGATCTGAGTGGCGGGCGGTCCTTTCGTTCGTGCCATGTGGACATCATAGCTGCGCCGGTAACGGAGGTGGCGTTGGGGCAATGAGGCGGTGGGGCAGTGAGGCGGTGGAGGCGTGCGGCGGAGGTGCCACTTTCAACATTGTTGGATACACGAATATCCACGTTGCCAGG
>CAVQQC010000009.1:0-246688 GCA_963714895.1 Candidatus Sulfomarinibacteraceae bacterium | reverse complement strand
CAGAGTGGAATTGGTGGGAACCGTGCGGTGTCTGGAGCAGGCGACCCGCTCTCTGGTGCTGCAGCGGATCACGGAAACCGCCGAGGCGGTGGCGCTCGCCCTGGGGGCCCGGGCCGAGGTCAACATCGAACCGAGCTACGACCCGGTCGTCAACGACGCAGCCGTCGTGCGCATCATCGAGGAGAGCGCACAGAAACTCCTGGGCGATGAGAGCATCGAGATCTTCAAGACCCCTCAAATGGGGGTCGAGGATTTCGGCTACTACCTGAGCGAGGTTCCGGGCGCCTTCTACTCCATGGGGGTGCGCAACGAGGCCGCCGGCATCGTGCACCCGGTCCACAACGGGCTCTTCGATGTCGACGAAAAGGCGATGGCGATCGGGGTCGCTCTGCAGGTTCTCAACGCGAAGAAGGTCTTGGCGCCATGCTGAACAAGATCTGGGGCGCGTTCTTCTTCGTGGCCTTTGCGGTCGGTCTCACGAAGACCCTCTTCTTCGGCGACTCCGGTGTCTGGGCGCTGATGGTCAGCGCCGCGTTCGACATGGCCAAGGTGGGGTTCGAGATCGCCCTGGGACTCACCGGAGTCATGTGTCTGTGGCTGGGCATCATGCGATTGGGGGAGCAGGGGGGCGCCGTCGATTTCCTGGCGCGCGTTTTCGGCCCCCTCCTGCGGCGGCTCTTCCCCGGGATTCCGGACGGCCACCCCGCGATGGGCTCCATCGTCATGAACATGGCGGCGAACATGCTCGGGCTGGACAATGCGGCCACACCCCTCGGTCTCAAGGCGATGAGCGAACTCCAGGAACTCAACCCCGAGCCGGAAGTGGCCACCAACGACCAGATTCTCTTCCTGGTCCTCAACACATCCGCCGTCACGATCATCCCGATCACCATCTTCGTCTATCGGGCGCAGATGGGGGCGGTCGACCCGACCGATGTTTTCATCCCCATGCTCATCGCGACCTTCTGTTCCACCATGGTGGGGCTGATCGTGACCGCATCGGTCCAGAAGCTGCGCTTATGGGACCCGGTCATCCTGGCCTACCTCGGCGGTCTGACCGCCCTGGTGGCGGGTATCGTCGTCTATTTCTCGCGTCTCGACCGCGAAACCATGCAGCTCCAGAGTTCGGTCGTTTCGAACTTTTTCATCTTCTCGGTGATCGTGATCTTCGTCCTTCTGGCGGCCCGCCGACAGGTGCCTCTCTATGAGGTCTTTGTCGATGGGGCCAAGGACGGTTTCAAGGTTGCGGTCAGCATCATTCCCTACCTGGTGGCGATGCTGGTCGCCATCGGAGTCATTCGGGCCAGCGGCGCTCTCGATTTCCTGCTCGACGGAGTCCGGTGGGGCGTGAATCTGGTGGGGTTGGATACCCGGTGGGTGGACGGTCTGCCCACTGCATTGATGCGTCCCCTGTCCGGAAGCGGCGCCCGCGGGCTCATGCTCGAAACCATGGAGGCCCAGGGCGCCGACTCGTTCGCCGGTCGGCTGGTGAGCCTGATCCAGGGCAGCACGGAAACCACCTTCTACGTGCTCGCGGTCTATTTCGGCTCGGTGGGAATTCGCCGAACCCGACACGCGGTGGCCTGCGGTCTCGCGGCGGACGTGGCCGGCGCCGTCGCCGCGATCCTCGTCTGTTACCTCTTCTTCGGTTGACATTGTCACAGGCATGTCATGGACATGCGAGGTGGTCCGGGTTAATCTCTCCCGGTACGATGAATTGGTATTCAATCATCACCTGGACGGCGCCACCCTCCCCTGATTCCAGTGGCGCTCGCCGCGTCAGCTGCCATCGGCCGGGACGGTGCAGATGACAGATCCGACGACGGGTGTGTCCCGGGGGATCGGGGGATGGGGCGCCCTCTCGACCGAGGCCCGGAACCCGGCCAGTGAATCACTGGACACGCTCTCGAACGAAGAAGTGGTGTCGCTCCTCCTCGAGGAGGACCGGCGGGGTCTGGAGATCGCCAGCCGTTCGAGCGCGGACATCGCCCGCGCGGCGTCCTGGGCCGCCGAAACCCTCGCAGGCGGCGGTGAGATCCTGTTCGCCGGCGCCGGAACCAGCGGCCGCCTCGGAATTCTCGAGGCCGCCGAATGCCCACCCACCTTCGGAACCGATCCCGAACAGATCCGCGCCGTCATCGCCGGCGGTCCCGAAGCCGTGTTCGCGGCCCGCGAAGGATCCGAGGACATCTCGGAAGACGGTGCCGCGGCCGCAGGCCACCTGGGCAAGGGCGATCTGCTGATCGCCATTTCGGCGAGCTCGGTCACGCCGTTCGCGCTCGGCGCGTTGCTTTCAGCTCGACGCAGCGGCGCCCGCACCATCCTCCTCACCTGCGCTCCCGCGGCGGGGATGTCGACGGCGGCCGACCTTGTCCTCGCCCTCGACACCGGTCCCGAGGTGCTCACGGGCTCCACTCGCCTCAAGGCCGGGTCGGCGACCAAGGCCGTGCTCAACGCCATCACCACCGCGGCCATGGTGCGCCTCGGCAAGGCCTATGGGAACCTCATGGTCGATCTGCGCCCCGGCTCCGCCAAGCTCCGGGACCGCGCGTTGCGCATCATCGAAACCGCCGGGGAGGTTTCCCGCGAGGCAGCGGAAGGGTTCTACGAGGCGAGCGACGGCGAGGTCAAGACGGCGATCGTGATGGCCTCGTGCGGGCTCGGGGTGGAAGGTGCGCGCGAGCGATTGCGGGCGGCCGGCGGCCACGTCCGGAAGGCCTTGACACCGAGTTCAGTAGAAAAAAAGGGCGGCTCGACTTAGTATGAAGAACGTATTTTGTTTATCTGCGTTCCCAGTCCCGGCTCCGACAGGCGGAAACGAGGGCGGCAGTTTTGCTGGGGGGCGCTATCGGAGGATTGGATGAGAAAAGGAGAGAGGCCATGAGAAGAATATTCGCCATTGTCATTGGGAGCCTCCTGCTGTGCTCGGTGGCAGGTGCCCAGAGCACGCAGACAGGTGACATCAACGGGACCGTCACGCTCGAAGATGGCTCCGCTCTGCCCGGCGTCATCGTCAACGCCGTGGGCGACGTCCTGCCCAAACCGCGGTCGACCGTGACCGACGCCCAGGGAACCTACAGGTTCGCCGCGATGCCCCCCGGCAACTACAAGGTGACCTTCACCATGCCGGGTTTCGCCACGGAACAGCGCGACTTCGCCGTCCGCCTGATGCAACTCTCCATCATCAACGTGACGATGAAGGACGCCACCTTCGAGGGCGAGATCGTGGTCACCTCCGAGAACCCGACCATCGACACCGAATCGGCGGAGATCAAATCGTCGACCTCCGACGCGGTGATCCAGGCCCTGCCGGTCGGGCAGCAGTACCGCGATCTCATCAAGCTCATCCCGGGTGTCCAGTACACCGAGGACGTCATCCGCGGCCCCAGCGCCGGCGGCAGCGGTCAGGACAACGTCTACGAATTTGACGGGGTCAACGTCAACCTGCCGCTCTTCGGAACCCTCTCGACCCAACCCTCGAACCACGACATCGAGGAGATGACCGCCGTCAAGGGCGGCGCCAACGCCATCGGCTTCAACCGCGCCGGCGGTCTGCTGGTCAACACGCTGAGCAAGAGCGGCACCAACCAGTTCAAGGGCGAGGTGAGCTACCAGGTCCAGACCGACAGCATGACCGGTGACATCACCGCCGACACCGAGTCGACCGGCGATCCCGATCGCGACTGGGCGGTGGCCAATCTCGGCGGCCCGATCATCAAGGAGATGTTGTACTTCTTCGCGTCCTACTACCGCCCCACGGAAACTCTGGCGAATCGCGCCAACGCCTACGGGGAGGTGCCCCAGTTCGAGAGCGTCCGCGACGAGTGGTTCGGCAAGCTGTCGTTCAACCCCGTCGACTCCTTCCTGATGAGCGTCAGCTATCGTGACTCCCAAACGGACCAGTCCGGACGGAGCGTCGGTGAATTCGAAGCAGGCTCCACCGCGGTTGGAGACGATGCCGCCTTGAAGATCGGGATCATCGAGGGAACCTGGATGGTCACCGACAACAGCTTCATCTCGTTCAAGGCCTCCGACTACGCGAGCGAGGGCATTTCGAGCCCGGACACCGTCTTCGATATCGAAACCGTCGGTCGACTCGACGCTCGACGTCGACAACCTCGACCAGATGGGCTACTTCAACGTGCCCACGCCGATCGCCGGGATGGACGCCTACAACGCATTCATCGCCCCGATCATCCAGAGGTACGGCTATAGCGACAACGGAGTCCAGACCGGCGGCGGCGCCGTCGGCGGCTACTACCAGTTCGACGAGGACAACTTCTACTCCACCAGCTTCCAGATCGGATACGACTACTTCCTCGACACCAAGGTCTCGCACAACTTCCACATCGGCTACCAGTACCAGCTCGGCGAGGAGGACCTGATCCGCTCGTCGAACGGCTGGGGCCTCATCTCGGTCATCGGCGGCCGCAGCTCGACCCCCGACGGCGAACCGATCTTCTACGAGGCGCGCATCCAACAGCAGAGCCTGCTGACCGATGCACGGGGTCGCGGTTCCCCCGATCCACTCCGAGATCCTGAGCCAGAGCATCGAGATCAACGACGTGATCCGGGCCAACGAGTGGACCTTCAACCTGGGTTTCGTCATCTCCAACGACAAGCTCTACGGGCAGGGTCTGCGGGCCGTCGACGGCAACGTCTCCGGCTTCGAAGTCGCCCCGGGCAACAAGTACCTGATGAAGGAGATCGACTTCACCGACATGTTCCAACCCCGGTTGGGCGTGACCTTCAGCCCCAACGGCAAGGACGCCCTGTCCGCAAGCTACGCCAAGTACTTTCCGGCAGGCCACCTCCCTCCCGCGGGCCGCATCGTGGGCCCGCAACCTCGCCACGACGATCCGTGCCCAGTTCGACGCCGACGGCAACATGATCTTCCTCGACCCCGTGGCGCTCCTCCACGGGCAAGGTCTTCCAGGAGGGCATCAAACCGCGATCCATCGACGAGTACACCATCAGCTACGACAAACAGCTCTCCAACGCGTGGACGGGTCGCATCGGTGGTCGCTACCGCCACGGAACGAACTTCTGGGAGGACACCAACAACACCGCCCGCATCGCGCTATGAACCGCCCGAGGGGATCCCGCAGGAGCTCTACGTCCCCAACCTGGACGAGATCCGGGCCGAGATCGGCGGTTCTTCCTACGTGATCGCCGCCCTCGACGGCGCCTACACCAAGTACTACGAACTCGGCGCCGAGGCCGAGTGGCGCGGCAGGAACGGCTACTTCCGGGGCTCCTACGTCTGGAGCCACTACTACGGCAACTTCGACCAGGACAACAGCACCAACGACAACGACCTGAACATCTTCATCGGGTCGTCCAACATCGCCGACGGCGCGGGGCGGCAGCTGTGGAACTTCCGCGAGGGCAACCTCCGCGGCGACCGGCGCCACCAGCTCAAGCTCGTCGGCATCTACCAGGTCCCCTGGAACGGCTCGTTCGGCGCCTTCGGCGTCTACCAGTCGGGCCAACCGTGGGAGACCTGGAGCTACGAGCCGTATTCGAACCTCACTGCAAGCACCAGTGATACGAACCGCTACGCCGAACCGGCGGGCATCAACACCTCGCGATTCCCACTACCAGATCGATCTCAACTACACCCAGAACTTCCCGATCGGCAATCGGTTCAACATCCAGCTTCGCGGCGACGTCTTCAACGTGACCAACAACCAGACCGGCTACGACATCGAGCCGAGGATCCACAGCGCAGGCTACGGGGACCCGAGAAACTATTACGACCCCCGGCGCTTCCAGGTGATGGCCAAGATCGAGTTCTGAACTCGGTCGGGTCACAACCCAACAACCACGGAGCCGGGCTCACGCCCGGCTCCTTTTTTGTTGGGGCTTGGGGCTTGAGGCCTGGGGCGATGGGCTGTGAGCTATGAGCTATGGGCTTTGGCTACGGCTCCGTCGATACTCGGAAGCGTTGTGGTGCGGCCGTCCCGGCTGCACGTGCAGGCGAGACGCCTGCACCACAAAGAGCCCAATATCTTCTGGAATGGTCGAGCTCGTCGGCGCCAAGGTCCTGCCGCCCCTCTGGGGCTTTCTCCCTTTTTTCCTTCTTGCATCCTGGGGCTCACGCCCCAGGCTACATCCTGTCGCCGCTTCGCGGCTCGAACGCGCGACAGAAGAACCACAGAGGCACAGAGGCACGGAGAAAAACACAGAGGTTTTCTTTTGTCTCGCGCAGGCCGCCGGGTGGATCGGTGGCGAGAGGAAAACCACAGAGGCACGGAGACACAGAGAACAACACAGAGGTTTTCTTCATGGCGCCGTTCAGAGAGGTGGATCTCGCGCAGGTGAATCACGATGAGCCCCAAAACGCCAAGTGAATTGTCCTCTCTGTGGCGCGCTCTGTGCCCTCTGTGCCTCTGTGGTTCACACGGACGAATCTTCGAGTACTTCGCCCAAAATCGGGCACAAACCGTGGAGCGGCGACAGAACAACCATAAAGAGATTTCTCTGTGTTCTTCTCTGTGCCCTCTGTGTCTCTGTGGTTTTGTGGTTCACACGAACGTGGCATCGAGGGTCCTCTCGACCCTCGCGCCGATCGACGTCCAGACCTCGTAGGGAATCGTGTCGCAAAGGTCGGCCCACTCCCAGGCCGGGATGGTGTCGGACCCCAGCTCACCCTCCTGCGAGCCGAGAAGGACCGCCTCGTCCCCGACCCGGATCCGGTCTTCGACGAGGACCGAAACCAGATCCATGCTCACCCTGCCGATGACCGGAAAAGAACGGCCGCGGATGAGGACCCTGCCCCGATTCCCTATGATGCGCCGGAAGCCGTCGGCGTAGCCGACGGCCAGGACCGCGACCCGCACCGGGCGGTCGCCCTCCACCTTCCAGGTGCCCCCGTAGCCCACGGCATCGCCGGGATCCATGGTCTTGATCTCGATCACCCGCGTCGTCCATGTTCCGACGGCGATCAGTCTCTCTCCTGCGGGTGTCTCGTGCAGCCACCGTGAGGGGGCTGCGCCATAGAGCATGACCCCCGGCCGCACGACGGTGGTGTTCGCACCGATGTCGGTGTGCCCCAGAGCCCGCTGCAGGAGGGCGCCGCTGTTGCACGAGTGGATCGCGGCAGTCCGCACCACCTCGTCCGGAAGCTTGGACAGCATCCTTCGAAAAAGCGTCTCCTGCTCCCGGGTCGGAGCGAGATCCTCCTCATCGGAGGAGGCGAAGTGGGTCATGAGGCCGGCAACCCGGAGGTTTCCCGAAGCGCCAATGAGCGCCGCGACGGCCGGGAGATCCGCCTCCCGGATCCCCAACCTCCCCATGCCGGTGTCGAATTTGAGCTCCACTCGAAAAGGACGCGTCTCGGCCAAACCATCCAGAAGCAGTCGGAGCTCGTCCAGAGAGCTGATGGCGGGGACGAGTTCGGCCCGGCGGACGGCCTCGAGGTATTCCCCGTCTTCCCCAGTCCTTCGCCCCGCTCGCCAGAAAGACCGGCATCTCGCGAGGCAGGCGCGATCGAACGGCCAGACCTTCCTCGAGAGTGGCCACTCCCAGCTCATCGGCGTGTTCGGCAAAGACCTCGATCAGCTCGCCGACTCCGTGGCCGTAGGCGTTCGCCTTGACCATCGCCCTGACGCGGGCTCCGGCCGGCGCCCACCGGCGGGCGAGTGCGAGGTTGTTCCCCAGGGCGTCGCGGCTCAAAGTGAACTGGCTCAGGGCATGTCCTCCTGCGGCGGTGCGCCCCCGGCGAGGATCTCCCGCACGACGGCGCGGTCATCGAAGTGGTGCAGTTCGGTACCGAGAATCTGCATCGTCTCGTGGCCCTTGCCCGCGACGAGCAGAATATCCCCCTCCTCGACGAGATCCAGAGCACGAGCGATCGCCTTCCGGCGATCCGGCACGATCTCGTGGCTCCCTCCGTCGGGGCTCATCCCGGCGGCGACCTCCTCGAGGATCCGGGTCGGGTCCTCGGTCCGGGGGTTGTCCGAGGTCAGAATGGCGAGATCGCTGAACTGCTGGGCGATCCCACCCATCACCGGCCTCTTCGTCCGGTCCCGATCCCCCCCACAACCGAAGACCGTGATGATCCTGCGATGCGGGAGGGCGCTCAGACTCTTGAGCACCTGGAAGAGACCGTCGGGGGTGTGGGCGAAATCGACCAGGATCTGTGCGCCGCGCGAGTTTTCGATCGACTCGAGCCTGCCGGGAGCGATCGTGCCCGCTTCCAGACCGTGGACGATGGCCTCCTCATCAAGCCCCAGCGCCAGCGCCATCCCCGCCGTGCCCAGCATGTTGCGGACATTGTGTTCGCCGACGAGGCGGGTACGGAGTCTTCGACTCCAGCTCGGGGTCTTGAGTTCGAAGTCGGTTCCCGACAGCTCGAGCCGGACGTTTTCTGCGGTGACGTCGACTCCCGGCTCGAGACCGAACGACAGCCTGCGGTCGCCCGGCAACCGCGCGAAGAGACTCCGCCCGAAGGCATCGTCGGTGTTGATGACCCCGATTCGCGCCGTCTTCGAGATGGCTCTCGAAGAGAACCGCCTTGGCCTCTCCGTAGTCTTCGAGGTCGCGGTGGAAGTCGAGGTGGTCGGGGGTGAGGTTGGTGAAGGCCGCAGCCGCAAAGCGCAGACCGTCCACCCGGTGGAGCCGCAGGGCGTGGGAGGAGACCTCCATCGCCACGTGGCGCACGCCGTCCTGCCGAATCCGGGCGAAGAGCTCGTGCAGATCCAGCGCGAGGGGCGTGGTGTTCGTGGCTTTGAGGGCTCGATCCTTCCACCGGTACTGGATCGTTCCCAACACCGCCGAGGAGACACCGGCCGCGGCCCAGATCGCCTCCAGGAGATAGGTCGAGCTGGTCTTGCCGTTGGTGCCGGTGAAACCCGCCAGGGTCATGTCGCGAGCCGGGTGGCCAAAAAACTCGGCCGCCAACAGCGGCATCGTTGCCAACGTGTCCCGCACCCGCACGCAGGGAAGAGAGAGGTCTGGTGGGATCTCCTCCACCACCGCCATCGAGGCCCCGGCGCTTTCGGCCGCCTCCAGAAATCGATGACCATCCGTGCGGGTCCCGCGCAGCGCGACGAAACACGTGCCCGGCCCCACCTTTCGGGAATCGTAGGCGAGGGCCTCGACCCGGGCGGGGAGCTCGCCCCGGGTCTCGAGGACCTCAACCCGGTCCAGCAGTCGTTTCGTCTCGATCATCGCGCTCCCTTCTTCTGCCGGGCCTTCGCCTACCAGGTGCGGGTGACCTTGAGCAGCCCTCGCGGCGTCTCCGTATCGTAGCCCTTGGCCCGGGTGAGGTGGTAGCAGAAGAGCTGTGCCGGCACGATGCTCACCAACGGGCTCAGCCACTCGGGCAGGTCGGCGGGCAGTGGGAGCGGGGTCTTTGCCAGAGCGAGAGCGGTCGCGTCGTTCGACACCACCACGAGCTCCGCGCCGTGCTCATCGACCAGGCTGGAGAGCAACCTGTACGCATCCTCGAAGACCGCACCCTGGGGGACCACGGCCAGGATGGGAAAACCGTGGGAGACGATGGCGATGGGACCGTGCTGAAAATCCGCAGACGAATAGGACTCGGCAACGACGTAGGCCAGCTCCTTGAGCTTCAGGGCCCACTCGTTGGCGGTCGCGTAGTTGTAGCCGCGGCCGATGACCACACACTGGCTCATGTACCGATAGCGCTGGGCCGCCCGCTCGATGGCGCTGTCGAGGGCCAGGGTCTCCTCCACCAGACGCGGCACCCGCTCGAGGGCTTCGAAGAGCTGCGGGTCACCCTTCATCGCGGCCGACAAGCAGGGAGATGGCGAAGAGCTGGGAGGTGTAGGTCTTGGTGGCGGCGATGGCCCGTTCAGGGACCGCGCAGGTTTCGAGGACCAACTCGGCCTGTTCCGCCAGCGGAGAGGACGGGTCGTTCGTGATCGCCAGGGTCAGGGCCCCCTGCCGGCGGCCCTCGGTCAGCACGGCGACGATGTCCGGCGACTGGCCCGACTGGGAAATGCCCACGACGAGGCAGTTTTCGAGATTCGGAGGCGTCTGGTAGATCGTGAACAACGACGGAGCGGCCAACGCCACCGGGAGCCGATTCATCGAGCCCCACAGATACTTCGCGTAGAGGGCCGCATTGTCGGACGTGCCGCGGGCGGCGAGAAAAACGGACGTGACGCCCCGGTCCAGAATCGTCCGGGCCATCACGGCTGCACGTTCCTTCTGCTGATTGAAAAGGCTCTCGAGAATCGCAGGCTGCTCGAAGATCTCTGATTTCAGGCTCATCGGGTCCGGCGTCCTCCAACCTTCCTCCGGGGAAGCAGCCCCGGAAAAGGACTTATTCACGGTGCGGTCAACGCGGAGACAAGTGTACTGCTTCAAACCGAAATGTCGTGCCGCGCGTCGTGACGGCGGCCGCGACGCATGGTTGGAATATCCTCAGAGTCTGTGCCATTCTGCAAGGCAAGGCGGACACCATGTTGAAATCCTCGATCCTCAGGCCTCCTCCTGGTCACGGCCTGCGCGACAGGCACGGATCCGAACTCCATCCGATCCGGGTACGCAGGTGATGAATCGCAACGCGGTGATCTACGAAGGACCCGAGATGGTGGCGGCGGTGGCGTATCGTCAGGGTAAGAAAAGCGTGGCCGAGGAGTGGCTGATCCTGGCCGTCGAGCTGACGAGCCCCCGGGGCAGCGGACCCACCATCGTCGAACGGAACGACATCTCGGTCTACACTCCCGATGGTCGTCGTCTCCCGCTCGCCAGCCAGGACGAATTCGTCAGGAACTTCACCAGACTCCGCATTCCGACCGAGCAGACCCTTCAATTCCTGCCCCTCCTCTACCGGGTCGAACCCAGCAGGATGCCCGGCGACCGGTGGTTCTATGCGGTCAGTGCAGAGAACATCGGTTATGACGAGATTCCCATGAACTCCTCCCAGAAATTCTGGGGCCCTCTCATCTTCAGCGTGCCCGGCGGAGTGCAGCCGGGACGCTGGCGTCTGGTGATCGAACTCGAGGAGAGCCGGCCGGATATCCCGTTTGACATCGAGGTCAAAAAGAAATAGAGCCGTCTACTCCGCCGCGACGATCCGCAACTCCATCGGAAGATCGGCGCACCGCGGGCTGTGGGCACTGAAAGCGGTCAAACGACCCCAGACGGCGGGCATCGAGGTGCGGATGGACTCCATGACGCTTTCGCCGAGGTTTTCGCTGTTCATCGGCACTCGCTTGACATACTCCACGTCCAACTCTCCCGGCGTCCGCCCGTACTTGTAATCGTAGGTGAAGGACCGGCCGTCGGGCCGCAGCACGACCCCCGGGCAGTCGGAGTTCGGCACCGAGATGTAGAACTCGTCGGCGGTTGTCGACACTCCGTCTTCATCGTCGAGGAGAAGTCGCTTTTCGGCCAGCGCCTCGTAGAGCTGGACCGCGGTCAACTCGGCAGGGTCGATGAAGACGACGTCTTCGGCGATCAGGTCCCTGTAGGGGGCCTCGCCCTCGGCGGTCTGTAACTCACGGAGTCTGTCAAAAGACGCTTCGATGGCGTCCTGGTAGAAGGGAAAGTGCGTACAACCCAGAATGACCGTGGTGATCGGCTCGGTCGATCCACTCCGCTTGTGGTTTTCGACGAGGGACGTCGTGTCGTAGCGGATGTAGTTGTCGACGGAGTTCAAGCGCCACGTCGCGGGGTCGTCCGGATCGCCGAGGAGCCCGCCAGGATCGAAGGCATATTCGGAATCAACGACAGATCGATACGGGCATCAGGATTGTCGACGGCCGGGCCACGATAGGTCGCGAAGGTGGCGGAACCCGTCGGCACGATGTACTCCGGGTTGCCCTCGATCGCGCTGGCAAGCCCGAGGCTTCCCTGTTGGATGACCTCGGGAGTTTCGATGTCGGCCATCTTCGGATGATCGAAGATCTCCCGGACATAGCCTTCACTCTGGCAGGTGCCGACGGTGGCCATGACGGCCACCGCACCGGGCGTGTTCATTTCGCCCAGCGACTCGATGGCGCCATCGGCGCCGGCTGCGACGACTCCCACGGTGAAAATCGGAATGCCCCACTGTCTCGAGAGCGTCGTGGATATCTTCGAGACCATAGGAGGTCGCCGTGTTGCAGGCGACGACGATCGCTTTGACGGGGGGCTTGTCGCGGCGCGGGGACGGTGGCGGCTCTCGACGCCCAATACCGGTTGCCGAGGAGAAACACCGCGTCCTTGAGGACGAGTTCCTTGAGGAAGGCGGTCTTGTTTCTCCGACGGGTAGTTCCCGTAGGGCATGTTGGCCTGGTCGCCGAGATAGATGAACGACTCGCTCTCGAAATCAGCCTGCCCGTCCGGGCCGGGCTCGTGGGTCAGATTGTCGAAGCGGTCGATGGTCAGGATCTCGTTCAAGACGGTGAGGCCCCCGATTCCCGAATCAAAGACCCCGATGGGAAGATTCTCGTCCGGTGTCTGATACTGCTCGAAATCGACGGAAAAAAGATCCGACTCGCCGCTCTGGACCACATCCACGAACGATGGCGGGACCGGCTCACCGACATCGGCACCGGTGCAGCCGCAGCAGAGGACGACTGCGATCCCGACGAGGATCCCGGGAACGTTCTCCCACCGGTGCTTCATGTGATCCCCTCCATCGATGTCGACCATCCGCCGGTCGACCGTCCCCGGCCTCAGATCTTGATGAAGATCTGCTTGCGATACAGCAGCCAGGTGATCCCCAGAATCACCACAACGTGGACCGACGCCCAGGCCAGCGATGCCCAGTACTCCGGTATCCACGAGGCGAAAGAAATGCTTGTAGAGCCACGAGTTGAGCGAGATCGTCGAGCCTTCGACGGATGTCCACCGGACCTTGAACAGGGTCTTCGCGACGAGGCCGCTCAAGACATAGGCCACGATGGAATTGGTGCCGAAGACCAGGAACGGCTTCGCCCACCCGTCCCGCCCTCGAGATCCACGAAATAGAGGGTCACGGCAAGCGTGAGCAGAGCCAGACCCGCGGTGAGCACCACATAACTGCTCGTCCAGAGGTTCTTGTTGACGGGGAAGAACCAGCCGAAAACGGCTCCCGCCGCCGCCGCGAGGCTCCCTGCGACAAAGAGCCCGATGAGCTTCTCGTTCTGGCTCTTCTGCGTGCGGAGCCACTCGCCGGTGAAGATCCCCGCCAGAGCGGTCGCGATGGCCGGCAAGGTGCTGAGGATGCCCTCCGGATCTGCCGGTCCGGGCGCGTACCGCCAGACGTGGGCACCGAGAACGACGCGATCGACAAAGCCCGCCAGATTCCCTTCGGGGCTCAGATCTCCCGCCCCGAACCCCGGCACCGGCACCCGGGTCATCGCGAGCCAATAGCCCAGCAGCAACCCGCCGGTCAGCCACGCCCGTCCGCGGGTGCCGAGGTGCAGATACGCCAGGGAGGCGAAGAAATAGACCAGGGCGATGCGCTGGAGGACGCCCGGGATCCTCACCGTCGACCAGTTGATTCCCATGAACGGAAACCAGGTCAGGAAGAGGCCGAGTGCGAAGAGGATGATGGTCCTCCGCACGATCTGCCGGTAGAGCGGGCCGAGATCGCCACCGGACTTCTCGAGCCGTGTTGCGAATGCCAGGGGAATGGCGACCCCGACCATGAAGAGGAAGAATGGAAAGACCAGGTCGGTCGGCGTCCACCCGTTCCACTCGGCGTGCAACAGTGGGGCGAAGGTGTGGCCCCAGTCGCCGGCATTGTTCACCAACAGCATGCCCGCGATCGTGGCCCCCCGCATGACGTCGAGCGATTTCAGCCGTTTCTTCGGCTCGACGGTCATGGCGAACCGCCGGTCCGCGTGGAGTCGCTCCGAAACCGTTCGGGAATCCGGGTCCGGCCGCATCGGTCTCGGTCTGAACTTCGACTCATCCGCCGTCTCCTCGTCAACGATTCCGCCACCAGCGCGAGGCCTCACCGATCGTACCCCAGCCGAACCCGGGTGGCGCGTTCCTGTGCCGAGAACCTCGAGTCGCTGATTCGCCGCTGCGATCTCGGTCTTGAGGTCGTCAGACGCCGCCTCGAAAATGAAGGGCACGGGATCGACCGACTGGCCGTCGAGCTTGATCTCGAAGTGAAGTTGCGCCTCGACGGCATTGCCGGATGGGCCATCGATGACTGCGATGCGCTGCCCCCCGGCGACAGATTGGCCGGTACGAACGCTCAAGCCGGAGATGTGGACATAGACAGTTTCGACCCCGTTCCCGTGGTCGATCTTGACCCACCCGCCGGCCTTGTCTCCGTCCCCCGCTCCCACGACCTTGCCCTGCGGCGACGGACCGCACGACGACCTTGTCTCCATAGATGTCCAGACCCTTGTGACTCCGGGGTCGCACCGAGCCAGTCATCGCGCGTGGCGCCGAAGTTCGGCAGGCCGTCCCTCACCATATCCCGGGGGACATACCCGAGGGACCGGTCAATCAGACCCTCTGCGTCAAGGCCCTCCACCGGGCTCGTGAATCGGATTCCCCGGACGATCGCGATGTCGGGATCGAGCCGGGAGGTTACCGGGCGCGTCCATCACGGGGGGACCGCTGCAGGTCACCAGGAGGCCCCGCGGTGCGGGTTCGTGACGGCAGGACCACCCGTCGGCCGTCTCCACGACGAACCTGGTGATCAGAGGATCCCGAGAAAGCTGTGAGTAGCGGTATTCGACAACTCCGGGTCCGGCGGGGCGAATCCGGCGCGATGGCCCATCCCAGGCCACCCCGGCGAGGTCGAAGACGATAGCGTCCGTCTCCGAGGTTCATGGTCTCGACCGTATCGATCCGGCCTCGAATCTCGAGCCCGATCTGGATTCTCTCGGGGGTGGTTTCCACCAGGTCGACGGCAGTGAGCGCCGCCGGAGTCGGTTGGGTCGCGAAGGAAAATGACGGCGACAGCCAGTGACACAGCGAGACCGCAACCGAGTCGACCGGCGCTGTGCGGAAAATACATCGGAAGGTTCAGGGGCCCCACCTCGTGCGAAAAAACGACGACAACCTTGGACGGCGGCCGCATTCGCCGTCCATAATAGGACAGCGGCACGCAGGGTGGAGAGCCCGTCGTCGCCTCCATGTCCGCCACGTGCTCGAAGAACGATTCAAAGGAATGAGCCCATGCACCTTCTCATCACGGACTCGGGCGTCGGCGGGTTGTCGGTGTGCGCCTATGCCGAAGAGTTCCTGCGGACGCACGACATCGGAGAGCCGGTCAGGCTGACCTACGTCAACGCGTCTCCGGAAAACGATTTCGGTTACAACTCGATGGCTTCGAGAAGTGAGAAACTGGAGAACTTCGATCGGTTTCTTCACATCGTCGCCGAAAAATACGCTCCCGATCTGATCTATGTCGCCTGCAACACGCTTTCGGTGCTGATGGCCGACACCGAGTTTGCGAAGAACGCGAGACGTCCCCTGCGCGGAATTGTCGAGACCGGAGTCAACCGTCTCGTCCGCGATCTCGGTGAAGACCCCGATTCCAGCGTGGCGATATTCGGCACCCAGACGACGATCGACGAACAGACCTACTCGAATCATCTGATGCGAAACGGAATCGACGAAAGCAGAATCGTCGCTCAGGCGTGCCCCTCCCTCGCCGATACCATCTCAGAGGATCTGCGCGGTTCGGATGCGCAGGCCAAGATCGCGGAATACGTCGGTGAAGCAATGAGAAAGACCCTCCTTCCATCGACCCGGCACCTGACCTATCTCGCCTGCACCCACTACGGCTACCGGAAGGATTTTTTTGCCGCCGCGTTCGCAGAACACGGAATTCGCACGCAGATCGTCAACCCCAACGAAATCGTGGTCGAGGACCTGTTCGTGTCCTCGGGCCGATCCGAAATCATCTCCGGCCGGGAAAGCCCCGTCGAGGTGGAGTTCGTCGCCCGCTATCGGATTCCGGAAACGGCGCTCGAGACGATCAGCTTCTTTCTCGGAGGTATCGCGCCCAAGACGATCCAGGCATTCACAGAATTACACCTATCTCCCGGACCTCTTTTGAGATCACGGCGATTGAACACCGAAAGGGAGGGGATAAACCCCTCCCCTACGCACAGTGGAGCGTGCGTCCCTCAAAGTCGTAGGGGAGGGGTTTATCCCCTCCCTCCTTCACCACATACCCGGCGACGAGGGACAACAGCCAGGCGCACACCAGGGCCCCGTAGATCCCGATCAGATATCCCGAGACGCCCATCAGGACGCCCACCGGCGCCAGCGAAGCCCGGTAGACCGAGGCCACGATCGGCGCCGAAACCACCCCGCCCACATTCGCCATGCTCCCGGTGGCGACAAAGAACAACGGCGCGCGCACGAGACGGGCGACAACCAAGCAGCACGGTGATGTGGACGGCGAGCCAGATCACCCCCACCGCCAGATAGAGCGGCGCCTCGACAACCATCTTGAGGTCGGCCTGGGCGCCGATGGCGGTCAACATCAGGTAGAGCGCCAGGTAGCCGGCACGCGATGCCCCCACCTGCTCGAGTCGCCGCGCCGGGGTGAAGGACAACGCCAGACCCAACGTGGTCACCAGGACGACCGTCCAGGTCGTGTGGCTGATGATGGTGGGATCACCCAGCGGCGGCAGCAGGTCTCCGAACCAGACGCAGACGGCCGCGGCCCCGAACCCCAGCCCCAGGATCATCGCCATGTCCCGGACCTCCATCGGCCGTCGCTCGCCATCGACTTCCGTGAGGCGTCCGTCCAGCGCATCGAGTTCCCCGGTATCGGCGTGCAACCAGGCATCGAACCTCTTCTGCATGCTGCTCAAGAAGAGCAGCACTCCCATCCAGCCGTAGGCCACCACCGTGTCGACCACGATGATGGGCCCCATCAGGGAGTCCGGGGTCCCCACGCTCTCCTTGATCGCCACCATGTTGGGTGCGCCGCCGATCCAACTGCCCCCCAGCGCCGCCAGACCCATCCAGGCGTCCTCCGGCAGGAACGGCCCCAGCAGAGCCAGAGCCACGGGCCCGCCGATGATGATCCCCAGCGAGCCCGCGAGCATCATGATCAGTGCCTTGCCGCCGAGGCGCACGATGGCACGAAGGTCGACCGTCACCATCAACAGCAACAGACTGACCGGCAGCAGATAGCGCACCATCCAGTCGTAGGCCGCCGAGCTCTGCGGAGTGATGCCCAGGCTGGTGCTCAAGGCCGGCAGGAAATAGGCGTAGATGACCGCCGGCGTCACCTTGAACAGAGGCTGAAACCGCCTCAGTCCGGTGAGCCAGAAGACCCCGCCGACGAGACCCGCGAGGTAGATGAATACGGCCGTTGGATCTGTGAGCACTCTGACTCCTCAGGGAGGGCCCTCGAGCCCCAGATCGGCGACGCCAGCCCGGACGGCGGACATGAAACGATCGCCGGGGTCGATCTTCTCGGTCCTGTAGCTCGGGTCCATCTCCAACCACAGGGGATCGCCCTCGAAATCCAGGTACTCCATGTGGCCGATGAGGTAGTGGATGGTGGGGTACTTCCCTACCAGATAGCGGACGAGTCGGATGTTGGCCTCGATCTGCGCGTCGGTGAGGTTGTCGATGCCGTCGCCGCCACCGACGTTCTCCACCCCGATCGCCGAGTAGTTGAGACCGATGCAGTGCCGTGCCATCCAGGTCTCGGGCATCAGCCGGTAGACCGTCCCGTCCCGGTCGACCAGAAACTGGATCGAAACGTTGACGTCTCCGGCGGCGGCGAGACCCGGCCGGGACCCGCCCAGCGTCTCCGGGTCGAAGGCGGCGAAGCTCTCCTCGAAGCCGTCGATGGCCGTCCAGTGCAGCACGATGATGCGGGGCACGATCGAGATGTCTTCGGGGCTCTCGCCGTAGTGGTCCGCGATGTACTGCAGGGTGCCGCTCACGCGATCGTCGGAGAACTGGATCGGGCGGTCGTGGATCTCGAGATCGTCGCTACAGCCGGCAAGCGCCAGCAGTGAAGCGAAGCACACAATGGGCAGACGATTCATGGGCCGACCTCTCGCCGGGGAGTCTACTGCATACCGTCCGACTCAACCGAGCAGCTTGACGATCCGCCGGACCGCGACCTCCACGGTGTCGGTGGGCTGTCCGGCGTAGCAGAGCCGGAAGAACCCGGGCTCGCCGACGTGGCACGCGGCGCCGGGGGTGAGGTTGACCCTGGCCTGCTCGAGGATCCGGATCCACAACGCGTGCTCGGCCTCCCAGGTCGGCGCCGCCAGATGCGATCGCAGATCGAGCAGGACGAAGACGCCGGCCTCGGCGGGGTGATGGCGAATCCCGCCGGCATCCAACGCGGCCGCGAGGCGGGCGTGCGCACCACGCAGCAGCTCTCGCATGGAACCGATGTACGAGTCGACCCAGGTCTCGTCGGAGATGAGATCGCCGAGCACGTGCTGGGTGTGGCCGGAGCAACACGCCCAGTAGGCGAACGCGTCGATGGCGGCGTGGACGGCCCGGTTCTCGCTGACGAGCACGCCGCAGCGCAGACCCGAGGCGCCGAAGTCCTTGGAAAAGGCCCAGACGATGTGGACCCGCTCGCCGAGCGACTGGCAGCAGCTCGGAGCAACTGGTGAAGGTGCGCTCGCCGAAGACCGACAGGGCGTAGATCTCGTCGAAGACCACGTGCAGGTCGCGGTCGTCCGCCCACGCCAGCACCGACTGGATCTCCTCGGGCGACGCGACCGTACCGAGAGGGTTGTCGGGCGAGGTGAAGAGCAGGGCCTTGACCGGTCGTCCGGCGTCGGCAACGGCGCGGTCGAGCAACTCGGGGGTCAAGCGGAAGTCGTCGTCGATCGAACGGTGAACCGGGACGATCGAGACGCCGGCGCGAAGCTCGAGGTCCAACCAGAAACCGTTGTAGCTCGGCGTCGGGACGAGCACGCCGTCGCCCGGATCTGCCCAGGGCGTAAAAGAGGATTTCGAGCACGCTGCCGGCGCCGGCGAGGACGGAGATCTGCTCCGGTGCGAACTCGCGGCCGAGAAAGGTCCGGCCCATGAAGCGCCCGAGCTGTTCGCGGAACCGCACCGAGCCGGTCATGGCGTCATAGCCGAGCGCCGCGGCCGGCACCCCCGGCGCTCGATCGAGGCGATCGGCCACCATCTCCGCGACCAGACGATTTTCGGCCTCGCACAGGCCGATGTAGCCGTCGGGGTTGGCGGACCGGGTCGAAGGGGTCGTCGCAAACCCTCGGAGTGCCGCTGCAGGTACTCGGGGATCGCCTCGCCGGCCAACAACCCCTGCGCTCGACGGGAAAGACGACGGGTGTCGTAGCTCATGGCGGGCTATTGTAAACCCTCGGGCCGGCAGCCGCCGATCACGACCCTCGACACCGTGCTACGCTCGACGCGAGAGCGACGAATCCGGGGTCCTTTTCGCCCGCGTGATCTCGAACCGGGTATGGCCGGCACCATTGGGGGCCTCGCCCCCGATCGGATGGTGTCGATTTGCGAGCCTTGACGACATCGATTCTTCTGGCCGCCTCGGTGACGGCGGGTGTTGGATGGGCGGATGAGCCCCCGCCTGCAGATTTCGTCGATGCGGCGGCCGTCGTCCCCGGTCTGGTCGTCGACATGCGCTATGCCGGCTCCTCGAATTTCATCGGCCGGCCGATCGAAGGCTACGAGGCGCCGGTCTGCATGCTGACCCTGCAGGCAGCCGAAGCCCTCGCCGCCGCCCAGACGGAGCTGGAAGCCTACGGTCTCGGCCTCAAGGTGTTCGACTGCTACCGGCCGACACGCGCCGTTGCCGATTTTGTCCGTTGGGCGAAGGACGAGGCCGACACCAGATGAAAGACGAGTTCTATCCCGACCTCGACAAGTCCGAGCTGTTCGCCGAGGGATACATCGCCGAGCGTTCCGGGCATTCGCGCGGCTCGACCGTTGACCTGACGCTCGTCTACCTGCCCTGCGAATCGGATATGCCGATGGGGACCGGTTTCGACTTCTTCTCGACGCGGTCCTGGCCGACCGATGCCGCCCAGCCGTCCGAAGTCCGCGCCCACCGGCTGCTCCTGTCGAGCATCATGCAGAGGCACGGTTTCAGGCCCTACGCGAACGAGTGGTGGCACTTCACTCTCGTCGACGAGCCCCATCCGGACACGTATTTCGACTTTCCAGTGAAGTGAGCGGGCAGCAGTGATTTCGGGTGCCGCACATCGCGTCGCGCCACTCTAAGGTGTGGGCGCCACCCGGCGCGAGGGACGGAGCACTGTCGAACCGACGCTCACCTCTTTGACAACGGTGTCGTCGCCGGAGGCGTTGCTCACCACGAGCGTCACGGTCTTGCTTCCTGCGGTCGTGTAGGCGTGGATTGGATTCTGCTCCTGAGAGATCTCACCGTCTCCGAAGTTCCACTGCCAGCTCGTCGGGTCACCGGATGAGTCGTCGCTGAAACTGACGTCCTCACCCGGTCGCGGGTTGGCGGGTGTGAAGCTGAAAGCCGCCGTCGGTTTCCCAACCGTGGTTTCATAGCTGATGGTCAGCTTTGGCCGATTGGATGCCGTAGCGTTCTCACGGCTGTCGAAACGCTTCGCGCTGCCGGTTGGCGGCGCGTCGACAACCAGCAACCAACCGTGGTTACTCGAGGGGTCGTCAAGCCAGTCTTGAACATCGTCGACCAGCTGGGGGGTGCTCGAGAATGTATAACCACCGACGTCTGCAACCTGCAGGGTGGCGCTCGCTGTCTGCACAAACGTCGCGCCGGGCGTCGACCAGAGGGAATCGGGGAGCTCGCGGTGCACCCAGGTGACGTCGCCTGTCACCCCCGCCGCGCCCCCTCCTTCCTCCCCGGACGGGTTCGAGGGGCCTTCACTCCAATCCTCGAGCAGCCGGTGGAGGCCCACTGTTTGCGCTCCCGAGATCGTCTTGGACATCGTCAACTCGAGGCTGACCGACGCAATCGTAGAGCCTTCGGGAACCGACGCGGCGATAGGGAACGCGATGAGTGCTCGCCGTTCGGCCGAGCCGCCCTGCGCCGCGGTACGGCCGGTGAACAGATAACTCCCGGAGCCGTTGGCATCGGTGCCGTTGCCCTCCTCGTAGATCGTGGCGTCTTTCTCGGCATCGAGAACAACCGGAACCACCGTCGCATCACTCACGATGGCCAGGTCCGATCCGCTGACGGCCTGATAGTCCACGTCGGCGTTGTCCTGTTGCACCCTGACCCGGACCTGGTTGGACGGTGCATCCGGGACCACCCAATCGTAGGACGTGGTATCCGATCCGGAAGGTGGAAGGTCCTTTGCGATGGTGATCCATGGGCCATCCGGTCCCGTGGTCGAGTACCAGAGGTCGTAGTCCGCCGGCCCGTGCGAGACTTCATCGCCCCATACGATTTTGTAGACGGATCCCACTTCGAGCACCTCCCCACCGTTGGGGCGGTCGAGAAACACGTGCGCATGGACCTGTGCGGCCAACAGGACGATCAAGACCGCGGTCACATAAGTGCGGGTTGCGAGCCGTCGCTCGAGAAGCGTCGAAGATCCACAAACGTCGGGGTCGTTTCGCATGGGGCCACCATTCATCAACATATTTCGAAATAACACATCGCGGGGAGGATGTGTTCCCTGCAACTGACCCACGGGATAACCGGCGTGCGTGTTCCAACCTCCGTCTTCCCACGGGGCGCCATTTCCGATCCGGCTGCGTTTCTCTGCCCTGTGCGGGTATGATCATCCTCGTCCGACCGCGAGGTTTTTCATGACTGGACGAGAACTCGTTTTGACGGCCATCAGGTGCGAACCTGTCGAGCGCGAACCGTGGGTGCCGTTCGTCGGGTGCCACGCCGCCCACCTGCTCGGCATCACCGCCGAAGAATTTCTCAAGTCGGAGTCCGAGATCGTGGCCGGCGTTCAGAAGGGCATCGATCTCTACAAACCGGATGGGGTTCCCGTCATCTTCGATCTCCAGATCGAGGCCGAGATTCTCGGGTGCTCCATGATGTGGTCGCCGGACAATCCGCCCGGCGGTGGCGTCACATCCCCTCGCCGACGGCGTGACCCTCGATCAGCTTTCGATTCCGGGCCCCGAAGACGGCAGATTGAAGCTCGCTCTGGCGGCGACCCGTCAACTCCGCAAGGCCAACCCGGACATCGCACTCTACGGGCTCATCACCGGGCCGTTCACTCTCGCCCTGCACCTCCAGGGCACCGACATCTTCCTGCAGATGTTCGACGATCCCGATCGGGTGCAGCAACTCGTGGATTTCTGTCGGCGCGTCGGCCAGGCGATGGCCGACTTCTACCTCGACGCCGGGGTCGACGTCGTTGCCGTCGTCGATCCGATGACCAGCCAGATCGGCCCCCACCAATTCGAGCAGTTCGTCACCCCTCACCTGAAACCGATCTTCGATCATATTCGTGAACGCCAGGGTCTCAGCTCGCTGTTCGTCTGCGGTCACGCGCAGAAGAACATCGAGGTCATGTGCAACACCCGTCCTGACAACATCTCGATCGACGAAAATATCGCGCTCGACTATGTCCGGGACATCTGCCTGCCGCGCAAAATCAGCTTCGGCGGCAATCTCCAACTCACGACCGTCCTGCTCCTGGGTACGCCACGCGACGCGCAGCGTCACGCCCTCGAGTGCCTCAAGATCGGCGGCAAGAGAGGCTTCATCCTGTCGCCGGGTTGCGATCTGCCGTACGCAACGCCGCCGGCGAATCTCGAGGCCGTAACCACCTTGGTGCACGACCCCTACGAACGGGAAGTCGTCGAAACGCTGGTCGAGACCGAGGCCCCGGCCGACATGCTGGACATGAGCGACTACGGCAATGCCGACAAGGTGATCGTCGACATCATCACGCTGGATTCCGAAGGATGCGCGCCTTGCCAGTACATGGTCGAGGCAGTGAAATCGATTGCCCCTCAGTTCGAGGGAATCGTCGAATGGCGCGAACACAAGATCAAGAACCCCGAGGCTCTGACCTTCATGGGCGCCTTCTTCGTCAAGAACATCCCGACGATCTGCATCGACGGCCGAATCGCGTTCGTGTCCCAGATACCTGCCAGGAACGAACTGATCAAGGCCGTCCAGAATCGGATCTTCGAGAAGTTGCGGAAGAAGATCAAACAGCACAAAGGCGTGATCTACCTGCTCGGCGACGAGGAGGACGAGTCCTATCAACGCCTGAAGGACAATACCCTCCAGGCCATGGTCGAACTGGGCGCCGATATCGATGTCGAACTGCGTGAGGTCACAGATCAGGCGCTCTTCGACAACTTCGGCGTTCTTGCGGAACAGACCCCGGTGACGATCACCGCCAGGTTCAACATGAAGTCGGCCGGCAAAGACGTGCCGACCCCCATCATCAAGGAGTGGCTCAAGGGACTCACCTGATGATCGAACCGCGACCGAACATCGATTCCGATCATTCTCATCACCGGTGGTCTCGGCGCCGGAAAGACCACGTTTCTGAACCACCTCCTTCAGCACACCAACCTGGGTCAGAAGAAGCTGTGCCTCCTCATCAACGAGTTCGGCCAACTGGGGGTCGACGGCCGCCTCGTCGAGGCCGGCGAGCACCCGATGTTCGAGCTCAACCGGGGCAGCCTGTTCTGCATCTGCATCAAGACCGACTTCATCGCGACGCTCCGGGACATCGCAGATCGGGTGCGACCGGACCTGCTCGTCGTGGAGGCGACCGGGATGGCGGAGCCCCGCGACATCCAGGACTTCGTCGACGAACCGGCCTTGGCAGCGCAATTCCACATCCAGACCAACCTCTGCCTCATCGACGCATCCACCTTCATCCGCCTCGCGCCGATGCTGCGGGCCGTTCGGCAGCAGGCGATGTGGGCGGACGCTCTGATACTCAACAAGACCGATCTGGTGAACGAACCGGAACTGCAGCAGCTCGGCGCGGTGCTCGAGGGCATGAACCCCGCAGCGCAACGGCTTCCGACCACCTACGGCGAGATCCCTGCGGCTTTTCTCGAGAACCTGACCCATACGGTTCACCGGGGTGACCCGTTGTTGGAGCCGCCGGACCCGGTCTTCGCTCTCTCGTTCCGCCACGACCAGCCCGTCGATCGCGCTCGTTTCCGGCAGGTGATATCAGAGCTCGGAGAGGACCTGCTGCGGCTGAAGGGACAGGTTGATTTCGGCAGCGGTCCCGAGTTCACAGAGGTCGCAGGAGGGCGCCTCACCATCGGCGGCAAGCCGTCGATCGCTCGTCACGCCGAAAGTCCGACCGCATTCGTCGCCATCGGATGGCGCGCGCAACGGGAGGATTTCCAGGCGGCAATCGAGTCGATCTGGGCCTGAGCACCCGCCGTGCATGGGCGGCCTCGAGCCCCCGGGTCGTCGAGATCGATCACCGCGCGCACGACTCGAGCTGCTGCTGGAAATCCTCGCGCCACTTTTCGTGGGCAGGGTTGCCCGGCTCGAGGACGCCGAGGGCGAGGTTCGCGGAGCCGCGCGCCGCTGCGACGTCGCCCCGCCGGCAGTAGAAGTCGGTCATGGTCTTGAGGACATTGAGCCGGCCGGGGGTGGTCGGGGTGTCGAGCTGGTCGGCGATCGCCAGCGCCGCCCGGAAGTCGGACAGGGCGCCTCCGTCGTCGCCGAGCTCCGCGCGGCATTTCCCCCGGTTGTGGAGGGCGCCGACCATCTCGAAGCTCTGCTCCCCGGTGTGTTCGCGGAAGACGGGGATCGCCTGGTCGATCAGGTCGAGGGCGCGCTGGTACTGGCCGGCCTTCATCGAGACGACGCCGGTGTTGAAGCGGGTCTTCGCCACCGGAAAGCTGTCGGCGCCGTACACCGGCACGCGGATCGCCAGCACGTCGCCGAGCAGTTCCGCCGTCGTCGCGTAATCGCCCTGCCGGTAGCGGACGTTGGCGAGGTTCTCGAGCCTGAGGGCCACGCTGGGGTTGGCGTCGCCCAACAGATCGCGGGCGATCGCGACCGACTCCTCGAGTTGGGCGGCAGCCTCTTCGAGCCGGCCGCGCTCCATCTCGACCAGCGCCAGGTTGCTGAGCCCGTCGGAAATGTTGAAAGGGTCGCCGAGCCTCCGATGGAGGGCGAGCGCCTCGGTGAGGAGTTCGGCGGCACGGTCGAGGTCGCCCTTCCAGCGGTTATCCAGGCTCCCGCGCAGGGTGAGGTTCTGGGCGCGTTCGAAAGAGACGTCCTCGGACAACTGATCGAGGATCGTGTCGCTCATTTCGACGTCGCGCTCGGCCTCGGCGTAGTTGGACCTGTAGAACTCAGAGCGTCCCGCCTCCCAATAGGCTCCCGCCAGATCCCGGCGGTGGGAGTCACCCAGGGTCTCCAGGATCGAGATCGCTTCCCGGCTGACGGAGACCGCCTTGTCGTACTCGCCGCGGTTGTCGTAGCTCCGGGCAAGCGAGCGCAGCGTCTCCGTCTGGCCGACCCCCGGGGGCCCGGGGTTCTGCCGCCGCAGTACGAGGGCCCGCTCGAGCTCATCCACCGCTTCGTCGACCTTGCCGAGCGACTGGAACGTGTTGCCCAGCAGCGTCCTCGCGTCGGCCTCGGCCGCCGGTTGTTCGCGGAGGTTCTCCTCGGCGGCCGTTGACGCCCGTTCCAGCACCTCCACCACCGTCACCTCGCGGTCGCCCTGGGCCGTCGGGTCGGCTGCGGTCAACATCTGGGCCATGAAGTCGTTGAGCGCCGTCGCGCGGGCCGCTTCGGACCGGGCCGCGTCGCGCTCGCGGGCAGCGACCCCTGCCTGCCAGATGGTGCCCGCAAGCCCCACCACCAGGGCGACCGCGACCGCAACGGCGGCGATCACCGGGCCCTTGTGACGCACTGCGAGCTTGCGCAACCGATAGGTGGCGCTGGGCGGCGCCGCTTCGACCGGTTCACCGGCGAGAAAGCGCTGAATATCCAGCCCGAGGCCGTTGACGGTCTCGTAACGACGCGTACGGTCCTTCTCGAGGGCCTTCATCGCGATCCAGTCGAGCTCGCCGCGCAGCTGCGATGTCAACGCTTCGGGCGCCGTACGGCGCCTCCTGGCCACCTCGGGCAGGGTCGTGGTCACGGACGCGAGCCGCACGCTCGGCCGCGGACTGTCGTTCTCGCGGATCATCCGGTACCTCTCGCCGTAGTCGGCAGCCTGGAGGCTCCCGGCATCCAGCGGCGTGGTCCCGGTCAATACCTCGAAGAGCAGGACCCCCAGCGAATAGACGTCGCTGCGGGTGTCGATGTCGAGGCTGCCTTCGGCCTGCTCCGGGCTCATGTAGAGCGGCGTACCTATCATTTGACCGTATTGGGTGAAGGCGGTCTCGTCGGTCAGGCGCTGGTCGACCGCCTTGGCGATGCCGAAGTCGATCACCCTGGCGAAAGGCTGTCCGTCGTGGCTCGAGACCAGGACGTTGCTGGGTTTGATATCGCGGTGGATGATCCCCTTGCTGTGGGCGTGTTGGATCGCGTTGCAGACCTGGGAGAAGAGCTCCAGCCGCTGGCGGATGGTGAGTTGCTGCTCGTCGGCGTAGTCGGTGATCGGCCGGCCCTCGACCAGCTCCATTACGAAGAAGGGTCGCCCGGCGTCGGTGGCGCCGGCATCCAGCACCTTCGCGATGTGGGGGTGGTCCATCACCGCCAACGCCTGCCGCTCCTGTTCGAAGCGGCCGATGACCGCCTGGGTGTCCATGCCCAGCTTGAGGATCTTCAGCGCCACCCGCCGCTGCACGGGCTCGGTCTGCTCCGCCATGAACACCGACCCGAACCCGCCTTCGCCGATCTTCTGGAGCAACACGTAGGAACCGATCTCTGTCCCGGGGCGCTCGTGCAACGGATCGGTTGCGCCGCGAAGTGCCGGCGCGGCCTGCGATATGTCCAGAGTGGCCTGGGTGGGGTTGCCGGGTGCGTTGTCCACGGCCGGCATGGCCGTGGGCCCATCGTTTTCTGCCGCCTCCACCAGTTCCTCGATGCGTCGCCTCAGCCCCGCGTCCCCCTTGCACTCGCGGTCCAGCACCGCACTCCGTTCCGCTCCGGAAAGAGAGATCACGAGACCGAGAAGGCGACCCACATCATCGTTCTCAGATTCAGTCAAGAACTCCTCCGAAAGTCGTGCCTCGGCGCCTTCGCATTGAAGCCACTCTTCGCGTTGATTCGTTGTCTCAGTATATTGCCAAGCCTTGCCCGAAACGTCAAATCAACGACGCCAGAGGCAGCGCCTAATTCCGCAGCAGTTCGAGGATCGTGCGCGCCTTGCTCAGGAGTTCAGTGCCGAGGACGGGATCGACCTCACCCCTTGTGATCATCCCTTTGACCTTGATGATGAAGAGCTCGATGCGGACGGCGGCAATCGACTCGCCGTTGTTGAACTTCAGAAACCACAGTGCGACCTGGAGCTCCGCGATGAGGCTGCGCCCGCGGCCGTACCTGATCTCGCCCGCGTCGATGAGCTCGCGGACGTCGATGATCAAGCTCGTCGATGCGCATCCTCGACCGTCGACGACGACCCCTCCCTCAACGCGCCGCGTCGCACGCCGGTCCGTCCGGCCGGGCGAATCCGCGTTGGTCGACTGCCAACGATCCTCGACGGGTCCTCATCGATCCTGTAGTCCCCATCGTTGTCGATGCCGTCGATCGGGTCCTCATCGTTCTCGTAGTCGCGATCGTTGTCGTAGCTGAATGACGCACTGATCATCGGGAACGAGGTCGATGGCGATGCTTCCCGCATACAGCCCGTGAGTGACCCTCAACCCACCGTTCGCGGCGAGCGGCGCCAGGTCGGGATCGACGGATGGACGGTCCGTCTCGTGATCCAGCCCGCACGTACCGTCACCGTCGATGTTGAAACCCAGCGACTGGACGGGAGAATAGATGGAACAGTTGGCCTCGACTCCGGCGGCGGTGTTCCCGGCAACGATCGTCCCCTTGAAAACCTGGCCGACGCGGATACGGTCCGCCTTGTGGATGGACCATCAGCATGCCCGCGCCGTCGCCGCTCGAAAGACTTCGATTCTCCGCGATGGTCGAGAACAGAATCTGGAAATGCGTTTCTATCGCTCGAAAAAATACCGCCCGCGGCACTTTCGGCAACATTGTTGCTGATCGTACTGTTGAGAATATCGAGGTCAACGCGATCAAGCCACATCGCGCCACCGACACCATCGACGCCGGTGGTGTTGAGGGCCTCGTTTCCGCTGATCGTGGTTCGTTCCAGATAGATCCTGGTCCGCCCGCCGTTGATTCCGCCGCCGCGGCGTCCCGCTACATTGTCCGAGATGACGCTTTCAACTGCCTCGAAGCTGCCACCCGCGAGGTAGATCCCTCCTCCATAATTCGCTCGCAGAGGATCGGAGTCGTTGTGGGCACGGTTGCCGGTAACGACAGACCTCTCGAGTTCGATGGTCCCCCAGGAACTCGAAGATTCCGCCACCTGCGTCCGCACGTTGTCTCTGACGGTCGAGTCGAAGACGACCACACGACCCGATTTTGGAGGGAATAGTTGTAGATGCCGCCACCGGCCGACTCAGCCACGCATCCAGTCAAGACCGAGTTGCGCAAGGTCAGGGTCCCGTATCCGCAGGTAGAGCACGCATCCGCCGGTACGCGGTTTCCCCGCCGGTCAGTGTCACACCCTCGATCTCCACCGTGTTGGTGTCAGGGTACACGAGGCCCGTGGCGGTGAGCACCCGATCGCCAAGCATCGAGGCATCGATGATTGTGTTCTCCGCCCCCTCGCCAACCACCGTAATGTCACCGGTCAGTTCGAGGTCACCCTCCGAGTCATCCTGTTCCCAAGGATCGTCAGACGGAATCGTCAAGGCATAGGTGCCGGCAGGCACCTCGATCGTGTCGTGGCCCGCGAGCGCATTCGCCTCCATCGTTGCCGCCCGCAGGGTGCAGACGCCGTCGACCGTTTCACACACGCCGTCACCCGGCACCGCGTCGGGCGCATCGAACGTGCTGTCGACCGCGAACGTGGCGGAAAAGCCCGGAAGCGCACAGCACGAAACCAGAACCAACAGACCGACTCTGATACGAAGCATGGACGGGCCTCCTTGAGAGCCACCACTCACGATTAGCCCTCATCACACACAATATGGCCCACCGGCCTGACCCGCAATCGCTCAAATGAACCATTTTTCTCGTCTCATGTGGTGGGTTCGAGTGAGAATGCATCGCCGGTATCCTTCTGAGGTGTTTCTTCATCACAGTCGGGGCGATGTTGTTCACCTGGTTGGTGTTCCTACTGTTCGGCGATTCTGTCTACTGCATCCAAAGCCGGATGGTCGAGATCACCAGGAAAGAGTTCGATCTCTTCATGCTCTACGTGATGACATTCATGAAGGGCTTGAACCTCATCTTCTTCCTGTTTCCGTTCCTCGCCATCAAGTGGTATCTGCGAGGAAGACGCTGAAATAATCTTCGTCGCTGCCGCGATGAACTCTCCAGGGGGACACCATGAAGGCAATCGTCCAAGACGCCTATGGCTCCGCAGATGTCCTGAGAGTCGAGAATATCGAAAAGCCCGAGATCGGTGACGGCGACGTGCTCGTGCGGGTGCATGCGGCCGGCCTCGACCCCGGCGTCTGGCACCTGATGACGGGACTGCCGTATCTCGTGCGCCTCATGGGCTACGGCCTTCGCGCACCGAAGACCCGGATTCCGGGCTTCGATGTCGCGGGCCGGATCGAGGCAGTCGGGAAGAGCGTGACACGGTTTCACGTGGGGGACGAGGTCTTCGGCACGGCCGAGGGGACCTTCGCCGAGTACGCGTGCGCCACAGAAGACCTGGTCACGATCAAACCCGCAAACCTGACATTCGAGCAGGCGGCAGCGGTGCCGACCTCCGCCACGACCGCCCTCCAGGGCCTTCGCAACCAGGGGAAGGTCGAAGCCGGGCAGAGCGTCCTCATCATCGGCGCGTCGGGGGGCGTCGGTCACTACGCTGTGCAACTCGCCAAGGCCTTTGGTGCGGAGGTGACCGGGGTGTGCAGCACAACCAAGGTGGACATGGTCCGCACTATCGGCGCCGACCACGTGATTGACTACAAAAAAGAGGACTTCACCGAAATGGGCCGGCAGTACGACCTCATCCTCGACACCGCCGGGGCCCGCCCGGTATCCCGACTCAGGAAGGCCCTGACACCTCGCGGGACCCTCGTCATCGTCGGGGCCGAGGGAGGGAACCGGTGGACCGGCGGCATCGGCCGCCCGCTCCGCGGGGCCATGCTGTCACCGTTCGTGAAACACAATCTGCGGATGTTCTTTGCGGTCGCGAACCGGGAAGACCTCGAGTATTTGAGGAAGCTCATCGAGGACGGCAAGATCTCGCCGGTCATCGACCGCACCTACCCACTCGGCGAGGCCGCCGACGCCATCCGCTACTGGGAACACGGCCACGGCGGCGGCAAGGTCGTCATCACGGTGTGAGTGACGGGTCGAGAGCCACGGTCGTCCACGGTGTTCTCAGAGAAAAACGTGGCGCCTCTGCACGATCCCCTCAGTCCTTGGTGTAGGCGCTCCGGTGGGTCGCGATGGCGCGGCCCGAGGGGTCGGCCGACGATTCCCACGACGCCTCCCACTTGAGGGCGACGGCCGACGAGCAGGCAATGCTCGGCTCGACGACGACCGCTGCGACAGCGGCGGGCTCTGGAAAGTGGTCCTCGAAGATCGACCGGTAGAGGTAGGCCTCTTTGGTCTGCGGCGTGTTCTCGGGAAAGCGATGCGCCCGCGCCTCGAAGAGGTCATCGTCGACCCGCCGCTCGGCGTGATCCTTGAGCGCGTCGATCCAGGCGTACCCGACGCCGTCCGAGAACTGCTCCTTCTGGCGCCACAGAATGGAGTCGGGCAGGTACGGGCCATCGGCAACGTCGAACGCCGCGCGCAGAATGTGTTTTTCGATCCGCTGTCCGTCGCCGGAGGTCATCTTGAGCGACGGGTCGATGCCCATCGCAAGATCGAGGAACGCCTTGTCCAGGAAAGGGACCCTCGCCTCGACGCCCCATGCCGCCATCGACTTGTTCGCGCGCAGACAGTCATAGTGGTTGAGCGCCTGCACCTTGCGGACCGTCTCGGCGAAAAACTCCTCCGCGTTCGGAGCCTTGTGGAAGTAGAGATAGCCCCCGAAAATCTCGTCGGCGCCCTCACCGGTGAACACCATCTTGATGCCCACCGCCTTGATCTTGCGCGCCATCAGGTACATCGGAGTGGAAGCGCGAATCGTGGTCACGTCGTAGGTCTCGATGTGGTGGATGACATCCGAGAGGGCGTCGAGCCCCTCCTCGATGGTGTAGTGCAGCTCGTGGTGGACGGTGCCCAGAAATTCGGCCACCTCACGAGCGGCCTCGAGATCGGGCGCGCCCTCGAGACCGATGCAGAACGAGTGGACGCGGGGCCACCACGCAGGCGAGCGACCATCGTCCTCGACCCGGCGCTCCGCGTTCCGGCAGACGATGGCCGACACCAGCGACGAATCGAGGCCGCCGGAAAGAAGCACGCCAAACGGGACATCCGACATCAGGCGTTTCACGACCGCGCGGCCGAGCCCGTCCCTGATCTCGCCGGCGGTCGGTGTGCCCGTCGGGAGGGCCTTCGTTTCGCGCCACCGCGGATAGTAATACCGCCGCAACTCACCGTTCGCATACACGTGGCCGGGAGGGAACTGCTCGAACCTGGGGCAGACCGTCTGCAGGGCCTTCATTTCGGAGGCAAACCACAGGCTCCCGTCGCGACCGTGCCCCCAGTACAGCGGCACGACGCCGATCGGGTCCCGCGCCGCAACCACGTCACCGTTGTCCCGGTCGGCGAGCACGAAGGCGAAGACGCCGTCGAGATCGTCGACGAAGTCGGGGCCGCGCTCCTCGAACAGATGAACGATCACCTCACAGTCGGATCGGGTGGCGAATTCGTGACGGCCGGTCAACGTCCGGGCGAGATTCCGGTGGTTGTAAATCTCTCCGTTGACCGAGAGAGCGACGTTTTTCGTCTCGTTCAGCAGGGGCTGCGCACCACCCTCGGGATCGACGATCGCCAGTCTTTCGTGCGCGAGCACGTTGACCACGCTGCGGCCGTTCGTGCCTTCAAGCTCCTGGAGGTGGACGCCGCTCCAGTCCGGACCGCGGTGGCGGAGGGTCTTTGCCAGAGCGACGACGCGCGGGCGAAGCGTCTCCGCCGCCTCCGGACTGTTGATGACTGCGAGAATTCCACACATCCCGTGCTCCACGAACCGCGCGTGTCGATCCCTCACGGCCCCATCGCGGACCTTTCTTAAAGGTTGCGGACGAAGTCAGCACTGTACGTCAGCAGGAGAAAACGTCAAGCAAGGGCTCTCTTGACAACCCTCGCCTGACCCGCTCCCCACACCGGACACCTCCTCCGTGTTAGCCTGTCGTCCGCGGGCGGGTCCTCCGTCTGCGAATCCGCGGAGGTTCTGAGAATCATGAAGAAGAGCACACGTTTTTATCTGATGGCGTCGATCGCGTTGGTCCTGGTGACCGGCGGCTGCGCGGGCGGTAACCAGGCCGACGAGGAGAAGAACATGATGACTGGGGAGAACCCATTTCTTGTCGAGTGGGACGGTCCGTTCGGCACACCGCCGTTCGACCGGATCGTGCCCGCCCACTACATCCCGGCCTACGAAAAGGGCATGGCCGACCACAAGGCCGAGATCGAGGCGATCGTCGGCAACCCCGAGGCTCCGACGTTCGCAAACACCATCGAGGCTTACGAACGATCGGGCGAGCGGCTCACTCGGGTGAACATCTACGTCGCCAACCAGAACAGCGCCCACACCAATGACGAGACCCAGAGCGTGGTCAAAGAGATGGCGCCGGTATTGAGCGCCCACTTCACGGACATCGCCCTCGATCCCGGGTTGTTTGCCCGCGTCGCAGCGGTGTGGGAACAGCGGGACGACCTCGACCTCAGGCCTGAACAGGCGATGCTGCTCGAGAACACGTACAAGAGTTTCGTCCGCAACGGTGCGAACCTGGAAGGCGGGGACAGGGAGCGCATGCGGGCCATCAACGAGGAGCTTTCGAACCTCGGTGTTCGCTTCAGCGACAACCTGCTGGCCGGGATGAACGCGCCCGCGCTGGTGATCGAGGACGAGGCCGACCTCGCGGGCCTCCCCGATGACGTGATCGCCGCGGCGGCGGGTGTCGCAACCGCCAACGGCCTCGACGGTGCCTGGGCATTCAACCTCCAGCGCACCAGCTGGACGCCCTTCCTCACCTACTCCGATCGCCGGGACCTGCGGGAGGAGCTCTACCGGGCCTATATGAACCTGGGCAGCAACGGCAACGAATACGACAACACCAAGATCGCGTCCAGGATCGCGGCACTCCGCGTCGAACGTGCGCAGCTGTTGGGGTACGAGACCCATGCCGACTATGTTCTCGAGGAGCGCATGGCTCGGACCCCCGACCGGGTCTTCGAACTGCTCGAACGCGTCTGGGAGCCGGCACTGGCGAGGGCCACCGAAGAGGCCGCCGACCTTCAAACCATGATCGATTCCGAAGGAGGCAGTTTCAAGCTCGAGCCCTGGGACTGGTGGTACTACGCCGACAAGGTCCAGACCGAGAGGTACGACTTCGATGTCGCGAGCGTCAAGCCCTACTTCGAACTGAACAACGTGCTGGCGGGCACCCTGGATATCGCCACTCGCCTCTTCGGCATCACCTTCGAAGAACGAACCGATATCCCGGTCTATCAGGAGGACGTCAAGGTCTACGACGTCAAGGACGCCGACGGCACCCACCTGGCGGTGTTCTACACCGACTACTTCACGCGCGCGAGCAAACGCGGCGGGGCTTGGATGAACACCTACCGCGAACAGTACAAGATCGACGGCAGCGATGTGCGACCCCTGGTCGCCAACCACGCCAACTTCTCCAAACCGGTGGGGGACGATCCGGCGCTCCTCACCATCGACGAAGTGAAGACCCTGTTCCACGAATTCGGCCACGCCCTGCACGGCATCCTGGCGGATGGGACCTACGAGAGCCTGTCGGGTACCAACGTCTATTGGGACTTCGTCGAGCTGCCGTCGCAAATGATGGAGAACTGGGCGATGCACCCCGAGGTGCTGCCGACCTACGCCAGGCACTACGAAACCGGCGAGCCGATCCCGCAGGAGATGATCGAAAAGCTCGAGGCTTCAAACACGTTCAACCAGGGCTTTGCGACAACGGAATACGTCGCGGCGTCGCTGCTCGACATGAACTGGCACACGCTGGCGAATGCAGAAGAGAAGGACGCGCTTGATTTCGAGGCCGAAGTGATGACGGATATCGGTCTCATCCCGACCATCATCACCCGTTATCGGACACCGTACTTCAGCCACATCTGGGGCGGCGAGTACGCCTCGGGTTATTACAGCTACATGTGGGCCGAGGTGCTCGACGCCGACGCCTTCGAGTTCTTCAAGGAGCAGGGTATCTTCAACCCCGAGGTGGCGCGCTCCTACCGCGAGAACATCCTGGAGCCCGGCGGCAGCGAACACCCGATGGAGCTCTACCTCCGTTTCCGCGGCCAGGAGCCGACCGTCGAACCCTTGTTGAAGCGGCGAGGGCTCCAGTAGGGCAAATTGATCTCAGTGGTCCAGGCCCGATCCAACGCGAAGGGACGCGAGACGACACATGAAAGAGGGTGACTTCCAGACCGCCGAAGGCGGATGCGCCTGTGGCGGCGTGCGTTTCCGGATGACCGTGCCACCGATGTTCGTCCACTGTTGTCACTGCAGCTGGTGCCAGCGAGAAACCGGGTCGGCCTTTGTCATCAACGCTCTGGTCGAGGCCGACCGGATCGAGTTGTTGAGCGGTTGCGTTGAAATCATCGACACTCCTTCGGAGAGCGGACAAGGGCAGAAAATCCATCGCTGCATCGTCTGCAGGGTCGCACTCTGGAGCAATTATTCAGGTGCCGGAAACGCAATTCGCTTCCTCCGGGTCGGGACCCTTGATCACCCGGATCTGTTTCCTCCGGATATCCACATCTTCACCTCGTCGAAACTTCCGTGGGTCATGCTCCCGGACGATGTCCCGGCGGTGCCCGAGTTCTACCGGTTCAAGGAACACTGGACGGACGAGAACATCGAGCGTTACAAAGCTGCACAGGAGGTCTCATGAAATCAGGCAACGTTCCGGTGTTGAGCGTGTCCGGCGCGAACATCCCTCTCGCCTACGAGCAGGCCATCAAGGAGGTCTGGGAAAAGGGGGTCAGCGTTCGCACCGAGTACGACCGCCCGGAGGACCCGCCGAGCCGCGACGCCACCGTGATGATCACTGTCGAAGACCCCTTTGCGCAGCCGCGGTTTCACCGTGCATTTGCGGACGGGCTCGGCGGTCTCTCCGAGTACGTCATGGAGGTGGTCTACGGCGCGCACGACTACTGGGTCAAACCCAAAGAGGAGATTCTGAAGGGTGTGGAGAGCGAGGACACGCGCTGGACCTACACCTATCACCAACGGCTCTTCGAATATCAGATCGAGGACCGGATCGTCGATCAGGTGGCTTACATGGTCGACCGGCTGTCGAAGACGCCCTACACCCGGCGCGCCCAGGGCATCACGTGGAACACCAAATTGGATCCGCCGACCGACGACCCGCCTTGTCTGCAGCGGATCTGGGGCCGGTTGATCGAAGACGACGACGGTGTGTTGGTGTTCAACATGAATACCCACTGGCGGAGCCGAGACCTCTACAAAGCGTGGTTCGAAAACGTCATCGCTCTGACGACGCTGATGCGCAAGATCGCGGAGCGGGTTTCCGAACGGGCGTCACGGCCGGTTCGCGTGGGGCGCTACGTCGATATCAGCGACTCCCTCCACATCTACGGTTCGTACTTCAGAGAGTTGGAGGGCGATCCCGAGAAGGGAATCAAGAGCTTCTTCGACCTCCTGGCGAGCCGATCGTTCGAGGACCGCACCTGGACCTCGGACTTCGTCCGCCCCTTCTTCATCGACGACGGCGTGGGCAAAGGCCTGCGGCCGATGCTCGCGAGGGAACACGACATGCCGCCCAAGGTCCGCGAAGCAATTGCACGCGAACTCGAGGCGATGGAAAGAAACGGTTTCGTGGTCTGAGTCGGGTTCGCCGGCGACCCTCTCCAAAGGGAGGGGATAAACCTTCCCCTACGGCCTTAAGAAACACATGTCGTTCACCCGCACCCGTTCGATCACGACCGCGGTTGACAAAAAAAGCCACCCCGGTCCGGGGTGGCGTTCTCGACTCCGTATGAGGTCTACGGCATTTCGTGCACGATGTTCCAGATGTAGTCCTGGTGGGACCCGCAGATCTCGCCGAACTCGTCGCCGGCCGCCTTGGCCTTTTCGTTGACCTCCGCAAAGATGGCGTTGCGGGTGGCCAGGAGGGTCTTGACATCAGTCGAGGTGGTGGTCGCGACACGGCGGTACTTCCCGCCCACATAGTGTTTGAGCCAACCCCACGAGGTGAGACCGCCTTTGGTGACGTGCTTGTTGTAGATCGGGGCCAGGGTCTTTTCGATAATCTCGTCGGCACGATCTTCCTTGCCCATGTCGCAGTCGAAGTAGACCGACATACCCACCTTGCCTCGATCAGTGGCGATCACACCCATCCCCTTCGAACCGGTCCCGACCTCCCAGATGTAGTCGTCGTGGGAATTGCAGATCTCGCCGAAGAAAAGGTGCGCCGAGGGGTTGGTTTCGTCGATCGTGGCATTGATGCTCTCGGGCGCATCGACGAGCGCGTCGAGACCCTTCGCGGAGTAGTAGAGGACGCGTCGCCACTTGCCGCCGGTCTGGTGGGCCATCCACCCCCACGACGAAATGGTGCCCGCCTCGACCGCGGCGTCGTAGGCCGGAGCGTAGGAACTCTTGACGATATCGTCCACCCTCTCCTGTTGGCTGACGTCGCACTCGAAATACGTCACATAGACGTAGGTCGTTGGCTCCTTCTCCTGGGCGGTCGCGGCGACGGGCACCAGGAAAACGAGAGCGACACATAACTTGAACAACAAACTCGAACGACGCATCAAAAACCTCCAGGTCTTCCATTGGGCGGGGGCTCGCCGGGTCGATAACGACCTGGAGCGACAGGCCCTCGCGGGTTTTCGGAAGCACGCAGTTGGAATCCCCAGTCCTCCCGCGGGCCACGATCTCGCACCGATATCTTTTCGAATCAGTGAAATCACCCTACCCGACCTCCACCACTTTTGTCAAGAGACTCATTCTCTAAATAATCCAGAGCCCGACGGGAATGGCCAACTCGAGGAAGGTGTTTTCACAGCTGAGATTCCGAAAAAAAGGAGACCATCGATATGAAGACGTCACTCCGGTTCGGTGTGTTCGTAGGGGTGGTGTTGGCAGCCGCACTGTCGGTGTCGGAGGCGGCCAGCAACCTGAATCTTTCCAAGAGCAACGTCAACCGTCTGACCTACAGCACCGGCATCCTCACCGCGGCACAGGCCAAGGCGATGGTCGACGACCTCGACGCGATCGGGCCGATGGACGAGGAACAGACGAAACAGTGGTTGGCGGCGAGCTACCGGAGGTTCCGGATCAACCCCGATTCGATCAAGAAGACCGTCATCCTGCCGGCCGGCGCCGTCTGCAAGGAGGCGGTGATCATCCTGCTCTCGAACCCTGCGGACGAACAGCAGGCTCTCGCCACGACCGTCAAGTCGAGCAAGTCGAACGCGTCGGAGTGAAGCTCGTCTCGGGGCGCTCCGATGCCGCGCTTCTCAACTACAGGGTTTCGACATCCAGGTCGTAGTCCACACCCGGCATCTCGAAGCCGTGGTGGCGAAGGAACTCGCTGCGGAACTCCTCGATCTCGGTGACCTCGCGGGCCGGGGTAGCGATCGTCTGCCGCCACAAGTCCGCGACCTCGCGCTGGACGTCTTCGCGCATCTCCCAGTCGTCCAACCTGATCCTGCCGTCAAGGTCGAGGGGCTTCGGGTCGGCCGCAAAGAGATAGTCGCGGTAGAGGCGGACCATCTGTTGGATACACCCCTCGTGCAGCCCCTTGCGCTTCATCACCGAATACAACAGCGAGATATAGAGCGTCACCGACGGGATCACTGCGCTCGCCCGGGTGACCAGCGCTTTGTTGACCGAAACGATGGCCCGGAGGTCGTGGTCCGCAAACTTTTTCTGGACCTTCGCTGCTGTCGCCTCGAGATGCTCCTTGGCCCGGCCGATCGTGCCGTCTCGGTAGATCGGGGCGGTCATGGACGGACCAACGTACGAGAGCGCAACCGTCACCGCGCCGCGCGCGAGCATCTGCCGTTCGTTCAACGCCGCGATCCAGTCCATCCAGTCCTCGCCGCCCATCACCTTGACGGTCTCGGCGATCTCCTCTTCGGTGGCGGGTTCAGCAACCACATCCGACAGGGCGCCGGTCTTGATGTCGACTGTCTTGCCGCTGAAACGCTGCCCTATCGGCTTGACCACCGACGAGTAGATCTCACCGGTTTTCGAATCGATGCGTCGCGGCGCGGCGATGCTGTAGATCACGCAGTCAATCGGACCCATCTCGTCGGCAATCCGCTGGATCGTCTCGCCTTTGACGTCGGCCGAAAAGGCGTCGCCGTTCACGCTGACGGTTACCAAACCGGCATCCCGGGCATCCCGCTCGAATGCGATGTTGTTGTACCAACCGACCGTCGCCGTGCGGTTTTCGGCGCCCGGCCGTTCGTAGAACACACCCGCGGTGGCAGCCCCGCAGGAAAAGGCCGACACGATCCGCGCGGCCAGCCCGTAGCCATTCGACGAACCGACGACGAGCACTCGCTTCGGGCCCTCGATGCGGGGCTGGCTGCGCACGTAGGCGATCTGCTCCCGCACCTGCTCCCGGCAGCCGTCCGGATGTGCCGTCAGACAGATGTTGTGACGGATCTTCGGCTGAATCATCATGACGGTTGGACCAACACTCCAGCGCCGCCGACCGCGATCACGACGCCATTCTCTCCGGAAAGCAAACTCAAACTCTTCACGCGGATCCTCCATCGGCACTCGGCACCGTCGTCTCTGCGCCCTCCAACAAACTCAACGGCGTCGGCATTTCACACGCCGACCAAACCGGGGGGACCGGCACAGTTTCAATCACCAGGCGCGATGGCGGCTGCGGCGGTTCGGTCGAGACGGCGCCAGTGTTACTTGATGCCCTTTTCCTTGATTCCGAATTCCGTCGAGCAGGCGCCGAAGCTCCCATTCGGCATCATGCAATGGTCCTTTCCGTCGGCGGTGCGGAGAACGATCGAACCGTCCTGCACGTCCGGCATCGCCGCGCTTCTCGCTGACGTACACGACACATTGATCGCGGGGTCATCCGCGTGAATGGTTCCCAACCCCGGGCCGGGATCAGTGGGGAGGGTCTGAAAAGTGAAATCGCAGCACCTGAGCCACCACGCGACCTCATCTTCCTCAACCCAGCAATACACCTGGCGAGTCGTCGGCCCGCCGCCCGGTTCATGGCTTTGAGGTGGTCGCGAGGTCGGTTGAACGAGCGCGAAACGGCTCGGGGGCACCTCTTGAGGCGGTGCTTCCATCGCGCGGCCTCGGCTTTCGTTCATGGGACGCCAGGCCAGACCCGACATATTCGTCGAACTGCAGGATGCCCCCAACTTGAATTCCCTGGGATAGGTCCGGGGATTCGAGAAATCCCGGCCGGGGCAGTCCAACGGCTCCCAGACATTGCCGGTACAACCGTAGAGGCAACCGTTCGCATCGGCAAAGACATATTCCGGTCGGTCTCGTTTCGGCCCGTTGTCCTGCTTGGCCCGCCAGACGCCGGTGACCGTCCGGTCCTGGCGGAAGAAAACCTCCACGCCAGAAGCCAATTCGTACTCGGCGATGCAGGTTTCTCCAGTTCCCTTCTCTTGTTGCCCACCGGCGGACTGTGCAGACATTTCGGCGGGACCGTGCACCGACGGCGTCGGCGTGGAAATCTGTTGGCGCTGGGCCTGCAGGAACGTCTCCCCTATAGACCCTGTAGACGTCGGTTTCGGCTTGGGGGTCGTGGGTTTGGCGACGGGCTTGATCCCACCATCCTCGTGGTCGTACTGGCTGGTCGCACGCGAATTGCCCAAGGTGAATTCGCCACCGGCGCCTCCGCTCTGGACGGTCGAGTACCCGTACTTGCCGCACTTGCAGAAGTGAACTCCCGCCGCCGTCTCCCCTTCCATACCTCCCTCACACAGCGAAGCGCCGGAAGCGCTGACGACGCGGCACGAACAGTCAGCGAGCGAACAGGCATCCGCCGGGATCTTCATCGCCTGTTTGGTACCTGGAGTCCCTGAACTCGCGGGTTGGGCCGCCTTTCCGCTCCATTTCGTCTGGTGATATCCGGGCTCGTCCTTGGGGTTCCAGCCGCGGCTGACCACAATTGGAACACCAAGTTCCGCGCTCAACTTCTGTAGTTTTTCATCCGAGACAAAACCATTGTCTGAGTCCAAAAACGTATCCATTCCGCTTTGAATTGCCTGCGTGTTGACACGCATATTGGCAGTTTCTCGTCGCACTTTCTTGACATATTCCGAAAACGCGTCCGACCCGACCTCAGATGTCTCTCCGTTGGCCTTCAAATACGCCTTCCCATCAGGGGTTCTGATGAGACTGGCGTCACCGCTGTTGGTTGTCGCAATGCCAAAATTGTCGCTCTGGCAGGTCCATCCACCGGTAAAGCCTCCGGGCTGCGAGACGATCGCCAACATATCCGCACTGTCACACTTGGTTTCCTTGGCGTAGAAGTAGACGCAGACCCTGGAAGTGTGGCCGTCCGGATAGGTGTGATTTCCGCAAATCCTCACTGTCGAAAAACCGAAACTGCACGAAAATAGAACGACAACAACCAATTTCAATCTCAGATAACTTCATCGAGATCTCCTTTCATATTCGCTCGAAATAAGGGATCCAAAGCTCAAACCTCTGGTGCCGTCGCAAACTTCTTTTCAACTGACGTAAATGGTGTTATCGATCCGCCCGGCGGAGGTTCAGGGCACTCCGAAGGCGGACTACCTCCTACGGGGTTTCACCTCTTCGTCACAACGTTTCCTCCCGCACCATGATCGGGTCGCGCGCTGCCATCTGAAATGTTCGTTTGTTCTTCTGGCGGACACTGTAGCACGATTCCGAGACTAAATCGCAGTTACATCCAACCAGAGCGCGCGGAGAAACACGTGGAGCAAATGGTTGAGAACGATTTTCGCCCTCGCCAATCAGGGCGCCCAGGTCGAGGTGTCCCCCCACTCGAATCCGTCCTCGAAGATCAGCGTCAGCCCGTCGACGATTCCCATCTTGGGAAACGGGATGTCGACAAAACCAGGGATCGTGAACGCGGGTGAGGTCGGCCTCAGCCGGTAGTCGCCTGCGGCTTCGTTCCTGAATAGCGGGTCGGTGTCTTCGAGGTTGTCGGCGATTTCGGCGAACCTGTCGAGGGCCGTCTCGCCGTTCCAGTTTCCGTCGACGATGAAGTTGGCGTTGTCCCAGCCCAGATTGCCCGAAAAGACCGATCCCTCGGGGTACCGCCAGTGCGAACCCACCGGGACGTCGGCGTCGGGAATCGCGCACAGCTCCGGCCAGGTGGAGCACCAGGGCTCAGCCTTGTACTGGACGCCGTCATCGTGCAGGCGCCACCGCAGATCCCAGTCACTTCTATCATTCTTGATCCACTCGACACCTCGAGCGTCGGTATGGAGCGCCGTCCCGCAGCGCACCGCGACGTTGTTTTCGAAGAGATCGTCGCGGCCGCCGCCGTGCATCATGGCGTGACCCGATATGTCGACGAAGAGATTGCCGAAGACCCCGATCCCGGAGAGACAGTCGTCGAGGTAGACGCCGTGCTCTCCGGCGCCGGTGAAGGGGCTGTCGATGTCGTGGATGTAGTTGAACTCGATGCGGTTGCCGCGCCAGTCCCAGCGCCGGCCCGCATAGATCGCTCCGGCGTCGGAAGACCATCGGCAGACGTCGTCGATCTCGTTGTACTCGACGAGGTGGTGGTTGCCTCTGAAAAGGACCGCCGAATGCGGCGCGTCGTAGATATGGTTGTGGGACGCCCGGTTGCCGACGCCGACGAACTGGATCCCCGGCATATAGGTCCACGACCAGCGCCCGACACGGTGGATCTCGGTGTTCTCCACGAAGTTGCCGCCCGGGGTGAGTGAAGGACGGTCGCCACCGGACAGCACGACGCCACGATCCCCGGTGTCGACGACCTCGGATCGCGTCACCCCGTGGTTGGATCCCGTGAGGCGGATGCCGTCGTTGCCGGCCCCGAAGAACCGGCAGCGATCGAACGTCACGTCGCTGCCATTCTCGACCACGACGAGATCATTGCGTCCCAAGACCGAAGGAGAGACCGATCGAACCGCAGATGCTCGGTGTTCCACACCTGCAACAGCGGCTCTTCCAACATCGAGACCATGACCTCCCGTCCGTCGAGCGGGCCGTCAGGCCAGAAGTACAGAGTAGCCCGTGCCTCGATCCAGATACCACTCGCCCGGACGGGTGATCTCCTCGAGCAGGTTCTCGGCGAAGAACGGCATCCCGTCGGCGATGCCGTAGCTCGGCTTCTGCGCCAATGTGATCGTCCGGGTGGAGGGGTTGATCGAGGTGGCGGCGACGTGCTTGTCCGCCCAGTGGTACTTCCAGAACCCGAAGAACCAGGGATCTGGTGCCGTGGCCCAACGGCTCACGCGGGTGTTCGCCATCGTGAACACGGTGTCTTCAGCCGTGCTCTCGATCGCCGCGAATCCGTGAGAGATGGCGGCCGGGTCGAGGATTGTCGGGTTGCCCACCGCTCCGTTGGCAGGCGACAAGGTCTCCAGATTCGGGTTGTAGAGGTACCACCACGGGTGAGCGTCCCCGGGGTAGCCACTGTCTTGAGCGGCGAGAAACCAGGCGGTGTGCCAGTTGCCCTCGTACTGCCAGGTGTTGCGGTAGAGGTGATAGGTCACGCCATCGACCGGCTCATCGCGTGTGTAGGCATTGACGCCATCTCGGGTCCCCGATTTCGTCCAGCTGCCGCTGACATCGGGTACCGAGCCGCCGAACAGGGTGAGCTGGGTGTCCTCGTGGCTCTGGGCCGTGTGCTGATCCGGGTCGGGCCAGCGCGCGAGCGGCATCGGCAGCCCATCGACGAAGAGCTCGAGGGCCCCGGTCGCGCGATCGACCGCCGCCGCGAAAACTGAGAACGCCGAAGTCGTCGATGCCGTGAGCCGAAAGATCTGCCTTGAGAACATTGCCCCCTGGCCGCCGTCGCCAGACGAGTCCACTCGGAATCGCCACTGGTGACGGGCACGAACCATGCGGGGTCGACGGCAGCCGCGCCCAACACTCGAGCCGTTTCACCGGGAAAAGACCGCCACACCACCGGGCGATCGGGATCTCCGCCCCCGTCCTCGGTGGAAAGCACAAACGACGAGGATCGGATCCATGTGCCTTCGCGCAGGAAAACGACGATCCCCCCGGGTCCGATGCCGTCGGTCGATTTGTGATTGCGGACCCGCAGCCGAGCCTCCTCGAGCGTCTGGAGTGGCAGGTCCAGCGTACCGGGGTTTGCGTCACTTCCGTTGGGAGAAACGTAGAACGCTGCGTCGTATTCGGAGGCCGATGCCTCGACCGCCACGAAGGTCGAAAGCAGCGTCTGCGCAACGAGAATCGGCAGCCACGAAACGAGTCGGCCGTTGGTTTTGAATCGCACCATGATGACAATTCTATTGAAAGAGATAGAGCGAGTGCGTGCCGGGCGTCACATCCGGGTCCGGCCCGCACTTTTCACCAGTCGGCGCCCCCCTTGGCAACAGACTTTTCGCTGCGAGATAGTTCGAAGTGGCACCCGGGGACTCACCAGCCCGATCGGTCTCTCATGCGGGCTTTCAGTTCTTCGGGGGTAATTTCCCCGGCATCGTGCACGATCTCGACCTGCTCGTAGTCGGAGATTTTCAGACCGGACCGGATGAGTTCCTTTGGTGTCGGCAGGTGCACCTCACGAGCGCTCGGCTCCTCTTCGCAGTACCTCGCAAACGCCGCGTCGGTGCGACCGATGTGGTGTTTGAGCCATTCCTGGATGAAGCCTTGCAGGAGCGTCACTGCCGCCGAACAATCACCAGGATTTGCGCTAAAGGTCGTGCTTACCTCGTTGAGTCTCTTTCGGATCGCCGCGTGGGCGAGACGGTGTTTGGGAAGTCCGTCGTACGCTGAGGCAACCATGGCGTACTCCTCCGCATCGAAGTGGTAGTGGGTGTAGGCAATCAAAAACTGGGCGGCGCGACGGGCGGTTGCTTGCTCTGACCGACCTGTGCCGATCGACCGGATCGCAGCTGCCCAGTTCAGCAGCGCGCGATGTTGGGCATCGATGCTGGGGATTCCTGTCTCCAGATTTGGAGGAAGATTGTCAGTCACGATGGTGATCCTCCTGTTGAGAATTGCCCATTTGAGCAATACCTAAATATTATCACCAGGGGCAACTGGGCCAGGCAATGGAACCCGGAAATCGAGCGCCTGGATTCGCTGAGTTCGAAAAGCAAACGCTTTACGAAGCCGGCAGATCATCCGACCGGCCGAAGCCGGTGGCGATCGCCAGCACGGTCACCAGCAACAGGGCCCACGAGTGGAAGTTGACCAACCCGATCTGCAGCGGCGCGAGGTGCGGCAGGCCCGCCGCGGCTCCGGAACGTCGTCATGCTCGATGCGAGCACGGTCGGGATGCAGTAAGGGAGGATGAAGGGATAGATGCACACCGTGAGATCGAGGATGTTGGCCCGGCGGTACATCCCGAGACCGAAGCGCTCGCCGATGCGTTTGGCGTAACCGCCGACGGTCAGCAGCGCGACCACCGAATGGGTCGTCAGGACCACCGCCGCCGACGTCGTCGTGAACATCCAGGTCTCGGCGCCCCGGGCTCGTGGCGATCCGCCTGCTGCTGACATCGACGATCCGGCCCAGAATGCCCGAGGCCTCGATACCCGCCACCAGACCCGACAGCAGGATGGTGAAGATCGAGATCCCGATCCCGCGCTCCATGCCGTCGATGATCAGTCCCCGTGCCGAATAGCCGGCGGCGTCGATGGAGATGATCTGATCGACGCCGATCAGACCCAACGCCAGCCCGAGACCTGCCGCCACCAGGATCCCGGTCAGCAGGCCTTCCAGGAGTGGACGGCGTGCGATCAGCAGCGCGATCACGACGGCCGGCGCGATCGCCATCGCCAGGGCTCGGAGGTTGCCGGTCGAGACCAGCTCGCCGGTCGAGACGGCGCCTCCCCCACCCAATACGCCGTAGGCGACCACCGCGAGCGAGCGCGGCGGGAAAGGCGTACTTGAGCCGGCTGCGCACCACGCCCCCGATGTCGGCGCCCTGGGTCGAGGCCGAAGCGATGGTGGTGTCGGAGACCGGCGAGATGTTGTCGCCGAATGTCGCACCACCGATCACCGCGCCCATGAGGATCACCGGATCGGTCCCGAGCCCGGCCGCCGCCGGATAGAGAAGCGGCGCACAGAGAATCATCGTGCCCAGGCTGGTACCGGTGGCGGTCGAGACCAGACAGCAGATGAGAAACGACGACGACCGCGAACCCGCCGCCGTGGACTCCCAGTTCCCGTGCGGCCCAGACAACGGCATCGACAAAGCCGCTGGCGTTGATCAGGCTCGCCAACACGCCCGCCGACAGCCAGGCGAGGATCATCAGGAGCACGATCGGTTGGCTCATCCCGCGGATGACGGTGTCGGCCCATTGCGACCGGTCTCTGGCCAGCAGCATTGCCAACGTGAGGGCGGCCAGAAGCACCGGCCAGAAACCACGTTCGTCCGGCGCTCCCGAAAGCCCGAGCCACGCAACTCCCGCGAGAAAGAGCACGAACGGGGCGAGCGTGCCCGCGACACCACCGCGGAAATGCAGAATGCCGGCTTGCCGGTCAGGGTCGTTCAAGGCGATTCACGATACCAGAGCTCTCGAGACCCCATAGAATGGTCGCCGAAGGGGAGGACGCATGGCCGAGTCAACCGACGAGTTCACGCTGTGGGATCTGCGGGTGGAAGTGATCGCCGGGGAAAAGGAGATGGTGTGCAACCACCAGGTCGGCGATTACTTTGAACTCTCGGGCGAGAACCTCTCGCTGCCGCCCGGACAGACCTTTCCGATCTACCCGCTCGCCGCCCTGTTGCCGCTGCTGCCGGCCAAACAACGGGACACCGCCGCCAACGACTGGATGACGACCGACACCGTCATCGCCTGCCCCGACCCGAACTGCGGCGGCCGGTTCCGGATCGTCCGCACCGGCCGCTCGACCTTTCGCCACGGCGAGGTCACCCGGGTGCCGTTGGGCGGGACCGGAGACGACTCGTGACCGAGCGGGTCGAACTGGCTCCCGGCTATTCGGTGTGCCGGATCATCAACGGGCTCTGGCAGCTGTCTCGCGGACACCACTCCGACGCGGTCGAACCAGGCGAGGCTGTGAGATCGCTGCTCCGTCTGGTCGACGCGGGCTTTACGACATTCGACTGCGCCGACATCTACCTGGGTGTGGAAGAGCTCCTCGGTTCTCTGCTGCGGGATTTGAAAGACTCGCACCGGGACCCGGCGATCGTTCAGATCCACACCAAGTACGTGCCCGACCGCTCCGCTCTCGCGACCCTCGAACGGGCCGACGTCGCCGCGGCCATCGAAGGGTCATTGACCCGCCTCGGTGTCGAACGCCTGGATCTCGTCCAGCTCCACTGGTGGGACTACGATCAATCGCACTTCGTGGAGGTCGCGGGCTGGCTGTCCGAGCTTCGCGGCGAGGGCAAGATCCGCTGTCTGGGCACCACCAACTTCGACTCTCTGCACCTTGAAAACCTGGTAGCGGCGGGAATCCCGCTCGTCACCAACCAGGCCCAATACTCGCTGCTCGATCGCCGGGTCGAACAGAACATGACCGCCCTCTGCCGCAAGAACGAGATCGGGCTGCTCTGTTACGGCGCTCTCGCCGGGGGCTTTCTGACCGAAAGGTTCTTCGGAGTCGCCGAGCCCCACCCCCCGTTCAAGAATCGCTCGTTGACCAAGTACCGGCTGATCATCGACGAGTTCGGTGGATGGGATCTCTTTCAGGAACTGCTCGAAGTATTGCATGACGTCGCCGCCAAGCACACCACCTCGATCGCGGCGGTCGCCACGCGTTGGGTGCTCGACCGGGACCCGGTGTCCGCGGTGATGATCGGCGTGAGCTCCGACGCACATCTCGAAGACAACCTCGGGGTCTTCACCCTCCGCCTCGAGGACGACGACCGCGCCAGAATTGAGGGCGTGCTGGCGCGTGCCGAGGGCCCGATCGGCGATCCCTTCGAGCTCGAGCGACGACCCGACAGCCCCCACTCGGCAATCATGTGGACCGACCTCAATCGTCGAAGAGATCCACGAACCTGATTGATATCGCAACTCAATATGCTACCGTTGCCCCGTTCTATTCCGGCTGACCAACTCAACGAACGCAACGGGAGGCTCGTATGACCCTCGGCACCCTCTACAGCAATGGACCCCTCTGCCCCTTCAACCACCGCGTGCAGATCGCGGCCTCCGAGTTGGGTGTGGAGATCGGCGTTGTGTACCACCCGGAGACCCCGGCGGCCGTGATCGAGGCAAATGCCGGTGGTGAGTGGCCGGTTTTCGCTCCGGCGGACGGCGGGCCGCTGCTGACGGACTCCCGGGACATCGTCGAATTCCTCATCGACAACGCCGGCGCTACCGGTGACGCCTATCGGAGTGACCCCGAGATCCTGAACGACCTCGACTCTCTCTTCCGCAGCATGTCGAAGGTGATCCTGGCGGGCAAGCCGCCCATCCAAGAGGAGTTCCGGGAGAAGCTGGACCGCGCCCTGGAAAAGGTCGAGTTCAAGCGGGCCGCAGCGGGCGGAGATTTCCTCGGGGGCGAGGTGTTTTCGCAGGCCGACGGCCACATCGCGCCGTTCCTCTACCGCCTCCCCTTCATGGTCGAGATCCGCAACCACGTCCCGGCGATCTTCCTCGAAAACGAAGCATTCGGAGCGTGGGTGGATCGCATCGTCAACCGGCCCTCGTTTCGCACCATAGCTCCGAAGCGGCACGTCCTCCGCCAGTTCTATGCGAAAAAGGCGACCTACGGGAAACCGATGAAGGTCGGACGCCTCCACCACTCGGGTTTTCGCGGGATGTGGGACGAAGTCGTCCACCGCACGTCAACGCTTCCACAGAGCTGAAGATCGGGACAACGCGGCTCTCCAGGAAGCGCGCGACCTCTGCTATCTGCTGTTTCGCGCGGTGACCCTCCACGCCACACTCGAAAACTCGGTGTTGTTTCCTGCACTCGATGCCGCCAGAGAAGACGCCGCTTTCACGGTCGAAGCCATCGGCCAACACGCCCACGAAGAGGCCGAAATGAACGCACCTTCTCGACCGCTTCGACCGCGTCCTGGGCGAGGAGCCGGGCGCGCGAGCCGCTGGCCTTGGCGACCTCGCCGCGGCGTGTGCCACCTTGCGAGACGGCCAGTTCGCTCACTTCGACTACGAAGAGGCCCACTTCCTGCCGGTGCTCGCCGATCTCGAGCTCGAACAACACCTCGAGATGCTCCGCGAGGCCTACGAGATGTGCATCCTCGAGCGCCCGCACCTGATCGGTGTGCTCGCCTCCTACATGCCGATCGAAAACACCCTCTCCCTGCTCGATTCACTCCTTCACGCGGTCGAGACCCGATTCCGAACCCTGGCGCGCCCTGCTCGTCGAGATCCACCGATCGCTAACTGCCGAGCAGTGGCTCCGGGTCGTTCGCCGCTTCGAGGACGACCTGCCGACTTCACTCATGGTGGTTCCCAGCGGCCACCACCGCCGGAGCATCGGGGAGACCGCCCGGGCCCTGCAGACCGCCGCGCCGGTTGACCTCCTCGAGATTCCCGGCAGGTCCGTCGTCGCCCCGACATGACCAAATCGGGTCATCCTGCGAGCGACAGGAGGATCTGACTCGCGCGGCGAGATGGGGTTTTGGGGTACCGACACCCCTCAACCCCTGGGGGCGGCGCTTCGTTCTCGACTTTTAGTTTCGTCTGCTTCCCGGGTTTCAATCCTTGCCTGAATCAATTTTGAGACCTATATTCATTATCAGACCTCGAAAACGCCGTCGAACATCACGGACCATTTCGGTCTCCGCGGAGGCATTGCCGTCCGCGTTTCTTGCTACTCGGATTGGAACGAGGGGGCAACATGAAGGTATGGAGAGGTATCGCGATTCCCTTTTTAGCGCTACTCTGCGGCGCGGTGTGGGCCGAGGACGACCCTCGCAGCAGGGGTCAGGGCCCGGTGGTGGTTGACGGCCGGGTATTCGGGTCCAGAGCCCTCTACCTGAGTTCCCATTATTTCTTTACCTCAGGAAAGCGATGCGGCTTTTCGTCACAGGAAGAGTGGCTCAAGACCGCGCAGGACAACGGCCTGCTCCCGCAGCCAAGGCCGCCATTCACGAAGATGGAGAAGGCCTTCGACGCCGGCGACGTTCTCGAGATCAAGGTCGTGGTTCACATCATCACGGCGGCGGACGGAACCACCGGGGACCTCACAAACGGAATCGTGCAGAGCCAGATCGATATCCTCAACGAGGATTTTCGGGCCCTGCCGGGCACCAACGGCGCGCCTGGAAACGACTCGATGATTCAATTCGTCCTCGCCGACAAGGATCCCTCAGACAACCCGACCACCGGAATCACACGATCCGCCAACGACTCGTGGTTTGCCGATGCCGACCATATCGAGTACAAAACCGCCCTCGTCTGGGACCCGGACACCTATCTGAATATCTACACCAATAACACCGGCGGGCTCGGCTATGCCTTTTCGCCCGCAGGCAGCGCCGGGCAGGTTTGGGACGGGGCTGTCATCACCTACACCGCCTTCGGGCGAAACTCACCGTTTGTACCCTACGACCAGGGCCGAACGGCGACCCACGAGGTCGGCCACTATCTTGGACTGCTGCACGTCTTCGACCCGGAACCGGACCCCGCCGAGCCCAACCCGCCCGGCGAAGGCTGCCCGGTGGAAATTCCCGACTGCTATTCGGGTAACGGCGACCTCATCTGCGATACCAACCCGGAGGATGTTGCGACCTATGGGTGCCCGGTCGGCCAGCAGAGCTGCGGATCACCCGACAACATCCGAAACTACCTCGACTACACGAACGACACCTGCATGTGGGAGTTCACTCCTGAACAGATTGATCGGATGAGGGCGCAGATCGCAACCTACCGCCCGAATGTCGTCACGATCGCCGGTGAGATCTTCAGCGATGGATTCGAGCTGGGCAATACCTCGGATTGGACGAGCTCGGTGCCCTGAGGACGAGGCCCGTTCGAGAGCCTTCAGGATCGGCGAAACGGTGCCGCTCCGTCTCAAGCGCTCACGATGACTGCGCCCTTCTTCGACGAATCCCGCGTTGCTTTATGAAGCACGAGGTCTGAAATCCGTACCGCGTGGTACGGAGATCAGGGTCCTTGGCGCGGGTCAGCGAAGGAGGTTGTCTTGAAAGACGCGGTTGTCGCCATCCTCCAGGTCTTCGGTTATCTCTTCGCGTTGCTGGCCATCACGATCGTGGTGATGGGTCTCACCAAGATGTTCGTCTTCGACTGGGAGGCCGGAGCCCCGTTGCTGGATCTCCTCGGGGAGGGTGTTCTGACGATCCTCGGCATCGGCGTCACAAACCTCCTGATCTTCCTGACCGTCAGATCTTCAGGCGTACTTCGCGGGTGGCCGAAGATTCGGACTGGGTTGACTGGGTTTGCCAAGGGTGCGATGGCCGGCCTGGGCATGGCCGGCTCGATGCTCGTGCTCACCCTGGCTCTCGGCGGCGGAAAGCTCGTCCTCGATGCTGACGCTGCCGGCACCTACCTCCCTTATGTTGCCCAACTCGGAGGAATCCTTCTGGTGGCTTCCCTTGCCGAAGAATGGCTCTTTCGCGGCTACCCTTTGACCAGGCTCGCCGACGGTCTCGGTCGTGGATGGGCCAATGTGTTGATGGCCCTTCTGTTTGCCGCGGCCCATTACGGGTCCGACGGTTTCAATACTGTCGTGATGCTCAACATCGTTCTCGGTTCACTCGTTCTCGGCGCCCTCCGGTTCACCCCGGGTGGGATTCCCACAGCCTGGGGTTTTCACTTTGCATGGAACTTTACCCAGGTGCTGTGCGGCGCCAACCTCTCCCTCGAGGAAATCGAGGTCCCGGGAATCACATTCGTCGCTTCCGGTCCCCCATTCGTGTCCGGCGGAGAATTCGGTCCCGAGGCCGGCATCGGGGCAACCACCGCGACCCTCGTCGTTCTCGTTCTCCTCGCCATCCTTTTCGGCCGCCGAGGAGCCCGCGACCTGCCGATCCCTCTCGGTAAATCCACGGAGGCAGCTCCGGTCGGATAACGGCATATTTCCCGAATCCTCGGGCTTTCCGTTCACGGCGCTCCACCCCCCGACCACAGGGCGGAACCCGGTTTGCAGCAATCCTGCAACAACATCAGGCCGCATTTTTCGGCGCGGTGTTGCGACAGTCGCTCCCTGAACTCGGTTATCTCTTCAAAAAACCGGAGTATAATCTCCATATACGTTGTCGATAGTGACACTTTCCTTGATTTCATCGGGAGGTTTGTCTATTGGGTTGCAGTGACGACCCGGGCGCAGGAAACCGCCCCCTGTGTGAGAGCGATGGTCCATCTGAATGGTCCGACGATCCCATCGCAGATTACACGGCTGCGGAGCCATCACCGGGGCAAGGGGTTACCTGCAATGGCGACGGCACCGTCGCCGGATACCGTATTCTCAGCGTCCTTGGCGAGGGCGGCATGGGCATCGTTTGGGAAGCCGAACACGAACAGACGAATCAACGTGTAGCCCTCAAGGTCATGCGCGCCGAACACGTCGTGGATGAACGACACCGGCGAACGTTCCGACGCGAAGCGGAGGCCCTTGCGCGCCTCGAACACCCGAATATCGCGGCCCTCTACGATTCCGGTCACACCGACGCCGGGCACGATTTCTTTTCGATGGAGGTCGTGCAAGGCCCGACCCTGGATCTATGGCTCGCCGGCCGGCCTCACGGTCTCGATGCCGACGAACTCAAACGGCGCCTGCGCCTGTTCTCCACCGTCTGTGACGCGGTGCACTATGCGCACGAGCGCGGAGTCATCCACCGCGACCTCAAACCCTCCAACATCGTCATCAGCGACCCGCCATCCTCGCCGGTCGATGATGACCCGGTCGCGGCAGATCCGACTGCCAAGATCCTCGACTTCGGTCTCGCAAGCCTCACCGATTCGGATCTCGAAGCAACCACACGCTCCGAAATCGGGATCATCAAGGGCACCTTGCAGTACATGAGCCCGGAACAGGCGCGATGCGACGGCGAAACGATCGGCGTGCGATCGGACGTCTACGCCCTCGGGGTGATGCTTTATGAATTGTTGGTCGGCAGACGCCCGTACGATGTCTCTATTTCGGCCCTGGCCGAGGCGCTCAGGGCGATCTGCGAGCAGCGTCCGCGACCTCTCAGGTACCACTGGGTTGGCCCCGCACGGCTTGACGCCGACCTCGTGACCATCGTCGAGAAGGCCCTGGAAAAGGATGTGGATCGGCGCTACGCCACCGTCGCCGACCTCGGCCAAGATATCGAAAGTCACCTCAGATCCGAGCCGATCGCCGCGCGTCCGCGGAGCGCGGCCTACCGACTCAGAGACCACATGGCACCAACCCTCGAACCGGTCGTCGAGGGGGCCGCGATCGCCACGGTGGCGGTCGGGAATGCAGTCGTGTCCACGGCACAGGGAATTTCCAGGGTCGCACGATACAGAGTATGGGAAGTTTCGCCGTTGACCAGGCTGATCGCGACGATTCGAAATGCCGTTTCAAAGACAACCCAACCACACCCGTAGATCTCCCCGAGTGATTGCCTCGCAGAGTTCAATGCCGGTGTGGATCACAGTTGTTGCCCGAGGTCGTTGTCGGCATGTCTTCACAAACTCCAGTGTTGATCCGAATTGGCTGATTGTGGCGCCAGATTGCAATATCCGCAGAAAACTGACCTGAATCGACTTTTCTGCTACACTGAAGGCCGTCCCGGGTGCGCTGTTTCTCCGTGAATTCACACCAGCAACCCTCCACTGACCCCGTCACGGTGTGAACGCGCCCGCGACCGAACCCCAGGAAAGAACCTCATGCATGAAATCTCCTTCGCGGAGGTCCCCGCGGGCCTCGGCACCGTTCTCGCCGCACGCGGCTTCACCGAGCTGACCCCGATCCAGACCGCCGTCCTCAAACCCGAGGCAGAGGGCCGCGACCTGCGCATCTCCTCGCAGACCGGTTCCGGCAAGACCGTTGCCCTGGGTCTGGTGGTGGCCGCAGAGGTGGCTGCCGCGGTGACGCTGGAAAATCGCGGACCGGTGCGGGCACGCCCCTCGGTGCTGCTGGTCGCACCGACGCGGGAGCTGGCGGTCCAGCTCACCGAGGAGCTTTCGTGGTTGTACGAGCCGCTCGGCGCGACCGTGGTGTCGCTGACCGGCGGCACCTCGCTCGGCATCGACTTCCGCGCCCTCAAGCGCGACCCCCAGGTGCTGGTGGGGACACCCGGCCGGGTTCGCGACCACCTCGAACGCGGCAGCCTGGCGCTCGACCGGGTGCGGGTGGTCGCCCTCGACGAGGCCGACGAAATGTTGGCGATGGGTTTCGAGGAGGAGATCACGGCAATCCTCGACGCGACGCCCGAAGACCGGCGCACCCACCTGGTATCGGCCACCTTCCCGCAGTCGGTGCGATCGGTTGCTGCGCGCCACCAGACCAACTCTTTGATGATCGCAGGCACCGAGCCCGGCACCTCCAACTCCGACATCTCCTACACCACCATGGTGGTCGCGCCGGATCAGAGACTGTCGGCGCTGGTCAACGTGCTCTTGACGGAGCCCGATGCCAAGACCCTGATCTTCGTTCGCACGCGGGTGGACACCGCCGGTCTGGCCGATGCCCTCGCCGATCTCGGATTCGCGGTGCGCCAATTGTCGGGAGACCTCAACCAGCGCGAGCGCACCGCAACCCTGAACGCTTTCCGACGCGGCCAGACGCCGATTCTGGTGGCAACCGACGTGGCGGCGCGCGGTCTCGATGTCCAGGACATCGCCCGGGTCATCAACGTCGACCTGCCGATCAACGCCGACATGTTGACCCACCGCAGCGGCCGTACCGGGCGCGCCGGGCGCAAGGGCGACAGCCTGATCTTCGTGCCGCCCCGCGCCGCCCGCCGGGTGGACGCCATGCTGCGCCACTCCGGGATCAAGGCCATTCGCCAGGAAATCCCCAATCGCGACGCCATCCAACGCGCGGCGGACCGGCGGCTGATCGAAAAAGTCTCCGGGCTCGAAGGCGGTGAAGGCGCCGATGTGGTCCGGCTCCGGGGCATCGCGGCCGAGCTGCTGGTAGACCGCGACCCGGTTGCTGTGGTGGCGGCCCTCCTCGGCGAGGCCGGCCACGACGGCCCGTGCGCCGCCTATGACATCGTGCCCGTGGCCGCCGAGGACCGGTGGGATTCCCGCCCCTCCCACTCGAGGGGGCAGCGCCCCGCAACATCCAACTGGGCCCGCTTCCAGGTCAGCTGGGGCAGGAACCACGGCGCCGATCCGCGCCGGCTGCTGGCCGTGGTCTGCCGCCGCGGCGGTATCAAGAGCTCGGACGTCGGCGCCATCACCATCGGCGGCCAGTCCTCGATGGTCGAGGTCAACCCCAAGCTCGCCCAGGCCTTCAGCCGTTCTGCAGCCCGCCCTGACCCGCGCGACCCCAGGATCAAGTTTCGCGAGTGGCGCGACCCCAAGGCCAAGGAAGGCCGCCGCTGACGGTCTTCACGACATCATCTCGTCCGACTCCGTCCGGGTCGGCGTCTCAGACATGACGATCTTTCGCTGGTTCCGTCGGGCGGTCGCCTACCCGATCTGAATGCGATCCTTGTTGGCCGCAAGCCAGCTGTCGAAAGTCTGCAGCTCCGGGTTGATGGACCGGGAGAAATCGATCGACCTGGCGCCGCAGAACTCTGCTTCAAAATCGTGTTTGACCTGGAACATGTTGCCGAGGTCGTCGGCGCCTGGAAAGTCGAAAGACCGGTACACATCGAACGGGACCGCGAAGTACGAAACTTCCTTTCCCAACGCATCGGAAAGTGACGACGCCATCTCCGCGCCCGTCAAATGCTGGCCGGCAATGCCGACCTTCTTGCCGATGAACTCGCTGCCCCGCTTGAAGATGCCGTAGGCGCAGCCGCCGATGTCCGCCACCGCGATCCCGGGGAGCTTCTTGTCGCCCATGGGCAGCGCAAATACCAGCTTGCCGTCGTCGCCCTGCTTCGGGCCCATCCCGAAGTGAATCAAATTGTCCCAGTAGAACGAGGTCAGGAGGCAAGTGGTCGGCACTCCGAACTCGGCAAAGACCGTGTCGGCTTCGCCCTTGCCGTCGAAGTGCGGCACCTTGTAGCGTCCCATCAGCGTCGGCATCCGGTCGTCGTCGAGAGGCACCCAGTTGCGGGTGTCCTCGAGGGTCGACCAGACGACGTGCTGCACGTCGGCTGTCTTCGCGGCCCCGGCCATGTTGCGCACCTGGGCGGCCTCGCGCTCCGGCGAGAAATGTTCCCAGAAGTTCGTGACGCAGAACGCGCCGTGGGCGCCGGCAAACGCCTTCTTCAGGCTCTCCACGTCATCCAGATCCGCCGCTACGACCTCTGCACCCAGGGCCGCCAGTTCCTTCGCCTTTTCCGAGTTGGTGTCTCTCGTGATCGCACGCACGTTGAACTCACCGTCCGGATCGTTCAGAATTGCGCGTACCAGCCCGCCACCCTGAGCTCCTGTAGCACCGATAACAGCGAGCGTCTTCTTTCCAGCCATGATGTCCTCCGTGTTGTTTCGCGGTGTTGCCGCCTCGAGACCGGAGCCACCGCGTCGGAACGCGTTTCCAGGGCACCGGTGCGGGCTTCATCAGTGAGAAACGATCTCAGCCTCGGCGACATTCCACGGCGCCGTCGATCCCGGAGAGCCCGCCGACGGTCTTCGTTTCGAAAACTCGGGGACGGTTTGGCCGTATTCTGATGGAGCGCACATCACAGGCCAGGATCGTTCACGAGTCGAAGGGCCCCTCGATCCTCCGCTAGACGAACCGATACGTCTACCGGTTCAAAATCCGAATCGCCGCGGGCCGGAAGGCACGACTGATGGAGGAAACCATGCGCGAGTCGTCCGCAACCACGTTCGCAGCTGCCATCATGACTCTCGTTCTCGGGGTGTCCGGGGTCGCTGTTGCCGGCGAGGGCCCTGGCTCGCCGGACCTCGCGGCCGACCTGAAAGCCACCGAAGAGGCCTTTGCCCAAACCATGGCCGACCGCGACCACGCCGCGTTCGCCTCGTTCCTCGCCGAGGAGACCGTGTTCTTTTCAGGCCCCCGCGAGATCCGCGGCAAGGCCGCAGTCTCCAAGGCCTGGGCGCCGTTCTTTGACGGGCCCGAGGCACCGTTCTCGTGGCAACCCGATACCGCCGCCGTGCTCGAGTCGGGCGCGCTCGGTCTCACCTCGGGACCGGTCTTCGCCCCGGACGGCACGCGAATCGGCACCTTCAATTCGGTGTGGCGGCGCGGGCCCGACGGCTCCTGGAAGGTGGTCTTCGACCGCGGTTGCCCCGACTGTGGGTGTCCCCCACCCGTCACCGCTCCCGACTGATCGTGTCGCCCTCCATTCCTTTGTCCCGGTGCCTTCAAGGCCAGTGCCCTTGAAATAACCAGCTCACCAGACAGTTCTCGGTCAACCGCAATCGGGAGGGAGGGGATGAACCCCTCCCCTACGGCTTTACGCGACTCTTTTCGTTTCTGAACACCGTAGGGGCGGGGTTTATCCCCGCCCGATGCACTTCCTTGAACCACCCGAGCACGACCCTGACGCGGGGTGACTCTCGGATGGAGGTTCCAGACGGATCGCAGCCGCCACCTATGGACCATGTCCTTTCTCAATTGGCAATACTCCGGGGTTCGGAGTGAGGTGTTACGATGCCAGGGTCACTGCGGCGTGCTCGGGAGATCCCTCGCGTGGAATTTCTGCCGTCCAGGAGACGGGTTCAGGAGAGCAGGTCCGACCGGACGATCGCCGCCGTCGCATTGAACAAACCATTGTCGGAGAACGACTTGAAGCAGCATTTCACACGGTGTTTCCCGAGAACGATCTTGATCTTCCTGGTGCTGATCGTTCCGGGCCTCCTGCCCGCCGCTCAACCCATTCCCACCGACAGGCAGGGACGACCGCTGTATCAGGCCGGCGTCGTGGCGGTGAAACTCCGATCGGACGCGCCACAGGTCGATCGAAAAGCGCTGCCGTTCGGTTTCGGAATCTCCTCTCTCGACGCGGTCTCGGACCGACTCGGCGCCCGCAAAGTCGAGCGCCTGATCGAAGTCCGGTACGACAAGGTGCGGAGCGATCTCCCGGATCTCTCCAGGATCTACCGGGTGGCTTTGCCCGAGGTGGTGGACGTGCGACACGCGGCCGCGCTTTTCGGCGCCGACCCGTCGGTCGAGTACGCCGAACCGATCCCGGCTCTTTACCTCGACGAGACCCCGGATGATCCCCAGTACAACCTGCAGTGGTTTCTCGACTCGATCATGGCCGAGTCGGCGTGGGATGTGCACAAGGGAGAGAACGGCGCCGAGGTGGTCGTCGGCATCGCCGACTCGGGGGTGGCGTGGCGCCACCCGGATCTCGTTGAAAACGTCTTCCAGAACCTCGGCGAGGATGCGGACGGAGACGGCCGCGTAATCGAACAGTCGGGAGGCACCTGGGTGTTCGACCCCGGCGACGTCAACGGTATCGACGACGACGGAAACGGTTACGTCGATGATTTTGTCGGTTGGAATTTCCTCAACGACGACCGCGAACAGGACAACGACCCCGACGATCCGAGCGGCCACGGCACCCACGTGGCCGGTCTTGCCGGCGGCCGGACCGACAACGGCATCGGGATCTCGTGCATCAGCTGGAATGTGAAGATCCTGCCGACTTCCGGGGCCAACAGCGAATCGGACAACACGATCGAACGGGGTCTCAGCAGCGTCGTCTACCTGGCGGAGAACGGCGCCGACATCATCAATATGAGTTGGGGAAGCGACTCCTCATCCCAGCTGCAGCAGGACGTCATGGCCTACGCCACGGGTCTCGGCAGTCTGCTGGTATCGTCGGCGGGCAACGAAACGACGGCTGCACTGCACTACCCGAGCTCCCTGCCGAGTGTGATCAGCGTCGCCTCTGTCGGCAAGACCGACCGGGTGGCTTCCTATTCGAACTACGGCATCAGTGTCGACATCTCGGCGCCGGGCGGCGCCGGTTTCAACAGCGTGAGAAGCACGACTCCCCCATCCAACTACGGCGACAAATCGGGGACCTCCATGGCCTCGCCGGTCGTCGCCGGTGTCTTTGCGCTGCTCAAGTCGCTGCACCCGTCCTGGTCGAACGACCAACTCGTCCGGCAGGTTCTCGGCACGGCTGATTCGATCGATGAGCTCAATCCCAATTTCGTCGGTCTCCTCGGAGAGGGCCGCGTCAATGCCCACCGAACCCTGACCGATCAGCCCCAGACCGCAATGCGCGAGCTCCGACTTGACGTGCTGACAGTGGAGATCCTCGACGAGACCGGCAACGGTTCGATCGAGGGCGGGGAAAGCGCCGAAATACGTGTGACCCTGAGGAATTACAGCCACCTCGCCTCCAGCAACGCCGTGACGATGACCCTGCAGACGGACTCGCCCTATGTCACAGTCGTCAACGCCACCGTGACAACAGCCGTGACGGCCGACATGGCCGCGGTCGTGCCGAGCACCTTCGCGATTCGGGTGGCGCCCGATGCGCCCTCGGGTCTGGTCGACCTGGTCCTTTCGGCCGAGTCATCCGACGCCGCCATATCGCCCCACAGCACCCTGGAACTGCCGCAGGTTCTGATTGCAAACGGCGGGCTCCTGGTATGGGATGGAACCGAGGGCGCCGCGACATTCAGCGGCGGCTATCTCCGCGACGAACTCATCGCCCGGCAATTCACCGTGACCTATGTTTCGGGAGACTTTCCCCTCGGGTTGGCGGGATTTGACGGGGTGTTTCTTTCCTTTGGCAACGCCGGCCTCGATCCGGACGGCCCTCCATTTTCCGCGCGCCTCGACGCCCAGTGGAAGGTCGACGCGATTCGGGACTACCTCGAGTCCGGCGGCCGTCTCTACCTCGAGGGCAGCGATACCCTCGGTTGGGACATCTACAACCTGGTCGACGGCACCCCTCTGCTGCCCCTCTTCGGCATCGCAAGCGGCGAAGATGGAGACACCAACCCCATCGACTCGCTGACGGGACATGACGGGGCGCTCACTGGGGGGATGGAGTTCGTCGGAACAGACCAATCTCCTGTGGACTGGATCGACATCTTCACCCCGTCCACCGGGGCTGACGCCTTGACCGAATCCGACTACGGGATCGTCTCAATCCAGCACGAGGGACGGTACGGGCAGCGGACGTTCTGCCTGTCCTACGCGCTCGCGGAACTGGTGGACGGGTCGACAACCCGCGACGAGCTGGTGGATGCGTTGATCGACTTCCTGGATCCGGTTCCAGGCGCCGCCCGAGAGGCGATCTTCCGCCGGCCCGGCCGCCGGGTGGTTCCGGTGTCCGGGGGCAAGAGCCTTTCGCAGGCCGACGGCCGCCCCTGAGTCCTGCACCAAGCTAGCGAGCGCCGGCCTCCGAGAGACGCTGCAGCTCCCCGAACCAGCCGAGCACCACCTTGGCCTCGGTCGCCAGGGCACCTTCGGTTGTGCCCTGGAACATGACAAAGCGTCTACCGTCAGCCGAGACGTCGTAGTCCGGGAAGTTGTATCCGGGCAGCAGGACCCCGCGCAGCCCACCGAGGAAGTTGCCCTCGAAGACAAGCTCCGGGCGGCTCGCCCGGAAGGAGTTCCCGTCACTCGAAACCCTGACCGACATGATGCCGGCATCGGTGCGGAAGAAGAGTTCGCGGCCGTCTCCCGACCACTGTGCCTGGGTGCCGCCACCGTCCGATACCTGCCATTTCCCGCCGCCCGGCGGGAACGATGCCACGAAAATCTCGGGGCGTCCGGTCTCGGTCGAGTTGTAGGCAAGCCACCGGCCGTCCGGGGAAAAGCTGGGACTGTTTTCCTCGAACTGGGTTCCTGCAAAAGCCTCGGGTTCCCCGGCTCCGCCGTTCTCATCGATAGGCAGGATCCAGATGTCGGTCTGGCCGCCCTCTCCTGCGCTCTGGATCGCCAGGTGCCGCCCGTCGGCTGACCAGGATTGCGGCGCCGGAAAGGTCTGCATGCCCGGCTCCATCAACATTTCGGGGTCGCCGGTTCCGTCGGTGCGTTTGCGGAAGATCCCGTCGACCCCGTCGATCTCGCCCTCGTAGGCGATCCAGCGCCCGTCCGGCGACCACACCGGATCGGCGTCGTAGGCCTCGCCGAATGTGATTCGCGTCGCGACGTCTCTTTCCAGGTCGTACGCCCAGACGTCCCAGTTCGTTCCGCGTTGAACCGAAACGGCAAGTCTGTTGCCGTCGGGAGAGAGTCGGGGCGTGCCGTAGATCCCCGGCTCACCCCACAGGGTTTCGCTGCGGCCCTCGCGGTCGGCCCACACGATCGGAAAGGGCTCGAGCTCGTTCGCGCCTTCGAGGTAGACCAACAACCCGGTGTCCGACACCGCGTACTGCGCCGAGCCCTGGCCGGCATTGGTCTCGAGCCCCTCGAGCACTGGCATCTGCGACCCGGTGGCCTCGAGCCTGTCGACATCGAAGGGAAGTGCGAAGAGAGTGCCCTCGTGAACATAGAGGATGTGCCCGGTCGGGACGTACCGCGGGTAATAACCTCCCCGGTGGACGACCTTTCGTTCGCCGGTCGCGACGACGACAACCTCGATTGCTGCGTCCTCGAACACGAACTGGCCGCCCTCGGCCAGCGAGCTGAAAAGCACCGCCTTGCCGCCCGGCAGCCACTGCGGCCAGCGGTGCGACTGTTCGCCGGTCGCCTCGTCGAGCTCGGTGAGCGGCTGCGGGTCACCCCCGGAGGCCGAGATCCGCGACAGACCCGTGTAGATCGAGCGGCTGTAGACGATGGTTCCATCCGGTCCCCAACTCGCGCCACGGCTCCGTTCGACCTGGGCGAGGGTGATCGGCGCCCCTCCGCTGGTCGAGATCTTTTTGAGCTCCCCGGGAGTCACGAAACCCAGCCAATCGCCTTTCGGCGAGAAGAAGGGGTGGTAGGGACCACTGCTGCCCTCGCCGGTGGCCAGCACGGTTTCCTGGAAGCGATCCAATGGACGCAGGATCAGCGACTGCATCTGCCCTTCCTGACCCGTCGTGTAGGCGATCATGCTGCCGTCCGGCGAGACGACGATGCCGGAGCCAAGACGGGAGAAGAGGCCCTGTTCCGAGACGTTGATCTCGAACCTCCGGAGCAGTTCGGGCTCGCTGCGAGAGCCGAGAAAGGCCGCGCCGAGCACCAGACCGAGCGCCAAACCGGCTGCGACGCCTGCGCCGATCAGCCACGGCGATCGGCGAGAGCTTCCCGCCGTCACGACCTCCGCAGCTTCGGGGTTCTCCATCCACTCCTGGAGGGCGATCCGTGCATCGCCGATCGACTGCAGCCGGCGGTTGGCGTCCTTCTGCAGACAGCGTTCGAGCAGACGGCGGATCTGCGCCGGCACCTTCGAGGACAGTTCCTCGAGGTCGGGCTCCTTGTGGACCACCGCGCCGATGACATCCGTCGCCGTCTCGCCGGTGAACAGCCGTTGCCCGGTCAACATCTCGTACAAAATGCAGCCGAAGGCCCAGATGTCCGCCCGCCGGTCGACCGGTTTGCCGCGCGCCTGCTCCGGGCTCATGTAGCCCGCCGTGCCCAGCAGCACGCCCAAGCCCCGTCATCGCCTGGGTCAGGGTCGGCGACAGCGACAGATCCTGGCTCGGGCCGTCTCCGGACATCGGGTCCCCGACCAGCGCCTTGGCGAGACCGAAGTCCAGCACCTTCACCGTTCCATCGGGCGTGATGTTGACGTTCGCCGGTTTGAGGTCGCGGTGGACGACGCCCTTTTCGTGCGCCGACTCGACAGCCTCGGCGATCTGCTTGGCGATGCGGACCACTTCATCGATCGGCATCGGTCCCTGCTGGATGCGCTCCGCCAGGGTCTGGCCTTCCACCAGCTCCATCACCAGAAAGCGCTTGCCGTCGACTTCCTCGAGTCCATGGATCCCGGCGATGTTCGGGTGGGACAGGGACGCCAGCACCCGGGCCTCGCGCTCGAAGCGCGCCAGCCGTTCGGGGTCCTGAGCGAACAGATCGGGCAGCATCTTGAGGGCAACCTGCCGGCCGAGTTTGGTGTCCTCTGCGCGCCACACCTCGCCCATTCCACCCTCGCCCAACTTGGAGGTCACCTTGTAGTGCGAAACATTGCTGCCGATCATGCTGACTCCTTCAAGCGCCCACCACGCCATTCCACCGGGGTCGATCCCTGTCCCATCGTCACTTCAGCTCCTGCGACCAGCCCGTCACCACGTTGGCAGACGAAAGCCCCGCTCCTCGCAGCTCCCCCGGGAACATCACAAAACGCTTTCCGTCCTTTGAAACGTCGTAGTCGTGAAAGGATACTCCCGGGAGCGCCAGTCCGTCAGTCCCGCCCAGGAAGATCCCTTCGAACACCAGCCTTCGCCTTGTCGGCCCGGAAGCTGTCCTCGCTGCCGGTGATGGACGCGACCATGATCCCGTTGTCGTTGCGGAAGAAGAGCTCACGACCGTCGCCGGACCACCGTGGCTGGCCGCCGCCGCCGTCCGAGATCTGCCACTTGCCACCGCCCGTCGGATACGCCTGGACGTACACCTCGGTGCGCCCCGACTCGTTGGACTCGTAGGCGATCCAGCGCCCGTCGGGTGAAAAGGCCCCGTTGTACTCACCAAACGCCGTGACCTGAAACGGTGCCGGCGCCTCACTGCCGTCAATCGTCACCACCCACAGGTCGCCTGCGGCGCCGGACTGCACCAGGAGCTTCTCACCGTCGGGCGACCAGTCGAGAGGGAATGACGGGCTGGCTAGACCCTCGGCACCCGCCAACGCCTCGACCTCGCCCGATCCGTCCGAACGCTTCCGGTACACCATCGTCCCGCCCTGTTCCGATGAGCCGAAAGCGATCCAACGGCCGTCGGGAGACCACACCGGGTCCGCGTCATACCCCTCGGAAAACGTCAACCGGGTCGCGACCTCGCGCTCGAGATCGTGAACCCAGACATCCCAGTTGTCGTCCCGCAACACCGACAGGGCCAGCCGGTCGCCGCTCGGCGACAGCTGCGGTCCACCGTAAACCCCGGGCTCCGGAATCAAGCTCCCGACCCGCCCGGTCCGGTCGACCGCGACGACGGCGTACGGTTCGGTCTCCCATGCGCCCTCGAGGTAGGCGAGCACCGTCCCACCTCGTGACACGTCGAATTGGGCGCCGCCTTCGACCAGGTTGCCGGCAAGGTCTTCCAAAACCGGCAGCTGCGGGCCTGTCGGTTTCAACTTTCGCAGGTCGAAGGGCAGGGCGAAGAGCGTCCGGTCACTGACGTAGAGAATGTGGCCGGTTTCAACGTAGCGGCCGTAGAACCCGCCGTGGTGGACCACCGTGCGTTTTCCGGTTTTGACGTCGACGATCTCGAGCCAGGCGCTCTGGTAATCGGTCGAGCTCGCGGCGACCGTGAAGAGCACGGACTTGCCGTCGGGCAAGAATTGAGGCCAGCGGTGGGTCTCTTCGCCGGCGCCTTCGGCGAGCGTTGTCAACGGCTGAAGCTCGCCCCCTGACGCTGAGACGAGGAAGAGACCGCTTCCGGGCGAGGGCGCGACCACGATCGAACCGTCCGGGCCCCAGCTCGCACCGCGGCTGAGTTCCACCGCTGCCAGCGTCACCGGAGCGCCGCCGCTGACCGACACCTTCTTGAGCTCGCGCGGCGTCACATAGCCCAGCCACTCGCCATCGGGAGAGAAGAAAGGCTGGTAGGGGGCGTTGAAGTTCGATCCGGTGACGACCGTCGAGCCGTCAAACAGGTCCATCCGACGCAGAAAAAGCGTCCGGTCCGCCCCGACCGAGGTCACATACGCAAGGTAGCGCCCATCCTGAGAGAGCGCTACTGCGGACCCCGCCGTCGTATGGAGCGCCTCGTCGGTCAGCGTCACGCGGAACCGCCTCACGGGTTCGGAGACCGCGGAGCCGGTCGATCCGATGAAACCTGACAGGACAAGAGTTGCGACCACGGCCGCCAAACCGGCGACCGCCCACGGCAGCCACCGCCGCCACCCCTGCGCCGCCTCTGCCGTCGCTGATTCCGCCTCGGGGTTCTCCATCCACTCCTGGAGCGCGATCCGCGCATCGCCGATCGACTGCAGGCGACGGTTGGCGTCCTTCTGGAGACAGCGCTCGAGGAGACGGCGGATCTGCGACGGCACCTTCGACGACAGTTCGTCGAGGTCGGGTTCCTTGTGGACCACTGCACCGATCACATCGGTCGCCGTCTCGCCGGTGAACAAGCGTTGTCCGGTCAGCATCTCGTAGAGGATGCAGCCGAAGGACCAGATGTCCGCCCGGCGGTCGACCGGTTTGCCCCGCGCCTGCTCCGGGCTCATATAACCCGCCGTACCCAGCAGCACGCCCAACCCCGTCATCGCCTGCGTCAGGGTCGGCGAGAGCGAGAGATCCTGGTTGGGGCCGTCGCCCGACATCGGGTCACCGATCAGAGCCTTGGCGAGACCGAAGTCCAGCACCTTGACGTTGCCGTCCGGGGTGATATTCACATTGGCCGGTTTGAGATCGCGGTGGACGACGCCCTTCTCGTGCGCCGACTCGACCGCCTCGGCGATCTGCTTTGCGATCCGCACCACCTCTTCGATCGGTATCGGCCCCTGCTGGATCCGTTCCGCCAGGGTCTGGCCTTCCACCAGTTCCATCACCAGGAAGCGCTTGCCGTCGACTTCCTCGATACCGTGGATCCCCGCGATGTTGGGGTGCGAAAGCGATGCCAGCACCCGCGCCTCTCGCTCGAAACGTGCGAGCCGCTCGGGGTCCTGGGCGAAACCGTCCGGCAGCATCTTGAGCGCCACGTCGCGGCCGAGCTTGGTGTCTTCCGCGCGCCACACCTCCCCCATCCCGCCCTCGCCCAGTTTCGAAGTCACCTTGTAGTGCGAAACATTATTGCCGATCATTCCAGCTCCTCTGCGTCCTGCTGATCCAGAGATCTCACGTACCTCTCCTACCTGCTGCCGACCGCCGTCAGGCGTCGCAGTTCGTCGAACCAGTTGGTGATCAGGCGTACCGAGGTCGGGCGGGTGGTTTCCTCACGACCGGCGAACATCACGAAACGCTTGCCGTCTCTGCTGACGGTGTAGTCGGGAAAAATGAAACCACCGATGGCGATGCCGTTGGTCCCGCCCAGGAAGGGGCCGTCGAAGAGCTTGAAGGGTGTGCCGACCTCGAAGGTGGATCCGCGACCGTCGACCTCGACCGCCATCAGGCCGTCATCGGTGCGGTAGATGAGCTCTCGACCATCGTCCGACCACCGCGCGAGGGCGCCCCCGCCGTCGGACACCTGCCACTTGCCGCCACCCGAGGGAAATCCGCGGACATAGATCTCGAGCTTCCCGGACTCATTGGAGTCGTACGAAATCCAACGGCCGTCCGGGGAGAAACTGGGGTTGAACTCGCCGAAGTCGGTAGCTTGAAAGGGCTCGATTTCGCCACTCTCGACCGATGCGACGTGGATATCCGAGTTGGCGGTCCAGACCGTGAGCCACTTCCCGTCCGGCGACCAGGACGTGGGGTAGAGGGCGGGCAGATCGCCCGGTTCGATCAACAGCTCGACGTCACCCGAGCCGTCCGCTGCTTTCGTGTAGATTGCGTTGTTGCCGCTGCCGCGATTGGAACTGAAGGCGATGGTACTGCCGTCCGGCGACCAGATCTGATCGGCGTCGTAGCCCTCGTCGAAAGTCAGCCGCGTCGCCACATTGCGCCCGAGATCGTAGACCCAGATATCCAGATTGTTGCCGCGCAACAGCGACACCGACAGCTTGCGGCCGTCCGGAGAGAGTTCCGGGTTCCCGTAGAGCGCCGGCTCCGGCCACAACGGTTCGGTGCGCCCGTTGCGGTCGACCCACACCACTGGGAACGGATCGCCCTGCTGCGATTCCGTCGCGTAGACGAGCACGCCGTTTTCGGCCACGTCGAACTGCGCGGCGCCCTGCACGGGGGTGGCTTCCAGACCCTCCAACACCGGCATCTGCGAGCCGCGGGTTTCGAGTTTCCTGGCGTCGAACGGCAGCGCGAACAGGGTGCCCTCGTGCACGTAGAGGATGTGCCCGGTGGCAACATAACGCCCGTGATAGCCGCCGCGATGGATCACCTTCCGTTCACCGGTCGCCACGTTCAAGATTTCGAGGTTGGCGCTTTCGAAGTTGTCTCCGCCCTCGAGAAACGAGGTGAACAACACGGTCTCACCATCGGGCAACCACTGCGGCCAGCGGTGGCTGATGTCCGTCTCACCGAGATCGGTGATCGCCTGCGGTTCTCCACCGGCCGATGACACGCGCATCAACGGGCTCCTCGGCGCCGGAGCAAAGACAATCGTCTCGTCGCTTCCCCAGGTTGCCCCGCGGCTGAGATCCACCTTGCACAGGGTGATCGGCGCGCCGCCGGCGGTCGAGACCTTTTTGAGCTCGGCCGGAGTGACGTAACCCAGCCACTCGCCGTCGGGCGAAAAGAAGGGCTGGTAGGGTGCCCCACCGGGTCCGCCGGTGGCAATCGTCGAAGGCTCGTACCGGTCGAGTGGGCGCAGGTGGATTTCACCACCCTCGTTGCCGGACCCGGTGACGTACGCCAGAAGACTCCCATCGGGCGAAAGCACGGTGCTGGTGCCGAAACCGGTAAAAAGCCCGCCATCGCCGATCTGGATCATCGAGCGGCGAACCGGCTCGGGGGCGCCGCCGCGACCGCCGAACAGCCCGAACACCTGTGCCAGGACCAGTAACAGGGCGCCGGCGGCGACCGCCCACGGCGCCCACCGCCGCCACCCCTGTGGTGCGACCTCCGAAGCTACAGATTCTTCTTCCGGGTTCTCTTGCCACTCCTGAAGGGCGATCCGCGCGTCGCCGATCGACTGCAGGCGGCGGTTGGCGTCCTTCTGCAGACAGCGTTCGAGCAGACGGCGGATCTGCGACGGCACCTTCGAGGACAGCTCGTCGAGGTCCGGTTCCTTGTGGACCACCGCGCCGATGACGTCGGTCGCGGTCTCGCCGGTGAACAACCGTTGCCCGGTCAGCATCTCGTACACGATGCAGCCGAAGGCCCAGATATCGGCCCGCCGGTCGACCGGTTTGCCGCGCGCCTGCTCCGGGCTCATATAACCCGCCGTACCCAGCAGCACGCCCAATCCCGTCATCGCCTGGGTCAAGGTCGGCGACAGCGAGAGGTCCTGGTTGGGGCTGTCGCCGGACATCGGGTCCCCGACCAGTGCCTTGGCGAGCCCGAAGTCCAATACCTTCACGGTGCCGTCCGGTGTGATGTTCACGTTTGCCGGTTTAAGGTCGCGGTGGACGACGCCCTTCTCGTGCGCCGATTCGACAGCTTCCGCGATCTGTTTGGCGATGCGGACGACCTCTTCAATCGGCATCGGTCCCTGCTGGATCCGCTCCGCCAGGGTCTGGCCTTCCACCAGTTCCATGACCAGGAAACGCTTGCCGTCGACCTCCTCGAGACCGTGGATGCCGGCGATGTTCGGGTGGGACAGCGATGCCAGAACCCTGGCCTCCCGTTCGAAACGCGCCAGCCGCTCGGGGTCTTGAGCGAACAGATCTGGCAACATCTTGAGCGCCACCTGGCGGCCGAGTTTGGTGTCCTCGGCGCGCCACACCTCACCCATTCCACCTTCGCCGAGCTTCGAGGTCACCTTGTAATGCGAAACGTTACTGCCGATCATCCCCACTCCTTCATTGCCCCGCCGAGCGCGGGGTCTGAGATCTCAATTCGTTGGACGCAACCCAACCTGTCAATTAAAAACCCGGGTCACCAACGGGAATTCCTCGAGACCCAGACGGACACGCTGCTGTTTTCACCTACTTGCCGGTCGCCGTCGTCAGACGCTTCAGCTCCGAGAACCACCCGGTGACGAGTTTTGCGGTCGTCACGCCCTCGGGCAACTCGTCACCGGCGAAGAGCACGAAGCTGCCGTCGGGTGCAACGTCGTAATCCGGGAAGAAGTAATTCCCCGCCTGCACGCCGATCAGTCCGCCGACGAAGTTTCCGGTGATCGCCGGACGTGGCTTGCCGACCCGGAAACTCTCGCCTGACCCGTCGACATCCACCATCATCACGCCCTCGTCGGTCCTGTAGTAGAGGCGACGGCCGTCGCGCGCCCACACCGCCTGGGTGCCGCCTTCGTCCGAGATCTGCCACTTGCCGCCGCCGCCCGGGAACGACCCGACGTAGACCTCCATGCGGCCCGACTCGTCGGACTGGTAGGCGATCCAGCGACCTTCGGGCGAGAAGGCCGGAAACACTTCGGCGTACGGGGTCGCCATCCACGCCTCGGCATCGCCCTTGCCGTCCACCGGTACGACCCAGAGGTCGTTGCCGCCGGCCCCGGTCGGGCTCACCGCCAGCCACTTCCCGTCCGGAGACCACGAAGTCGGGAAGGGGCTCGGAATGATTTCGGGGTCCAACAGCCGCTCCGCCTGACCGGAACCGTCCGCGCGCTTGCGGTACAGCGTGAAGTCACCGTCACGGTCGGAGGCGAAGGCGAGCCAGTGGCCGTCCGGCGACCACACCGGATCGGCGTCGTAACCCGGACCGAATGTAATTCTGGTCGCCACGCCGCGTTCGAGGTCATACACCCAGAGATCCCAGTTGCCGTCGCGCAACACCCCAAGTGCCAGGCGGCCTCCGTCGGGTGACAGTTTGGGAGTTCCGAACACGCCGGGTTCCTGCCACAGGTTCTCGCTGCGTTGATCCTTGTCGACACGTACGATCGAAAACGGTCTCAGATCGGCGACCGCCGGAAGATAGGCCAACAGACCCGTTTCGGCGACGTCGTACTGTGCAGATCCGTGGGTCGGGTCGGCCTCGATGCCCTCGAGCACCGGAAACTGGGTGCCGGTCGCTCGAAGCTTCTCGACGTCGAACGGCAGCGCGAAAACGGTGCCGTCATTGACGAACAACACGTGCCCGGTCGGAACATAGCGGCCGTAATAACCACCCCGGTGGATGACGGTACGCTCACCGCTCGGCACGTCGAGGACCACCAGGCTGGCGCCCGAAAAATCAGTGGATTCGGTTCCCGAGGTGAAGAGGATCCTCCGGCCCCCCGGCAACCACTGCGGCCAGCGGTGGCTGACCTCGCCCGCGGCCTCGTCGAGGGTCGTCAGCGGTTTCACTTCGCCGCCGGTGACCGGCACGATCGACAGGCCGCTGTCCGACGACGGAGCAAATACGATTGTCCCGTCCGGCCCCCAGCTCGCACCGCGGCTGCGATCGAGCTCGCACAGAGTGATCGGAGCGCCTCCCGTCACCGACACCTTTTTCAGTGACGACGGGGTGACGTAGCCGAGCCACTGGCCGTCGGGGGAGAAGAAGGGGTGGTATGAGGCCTCGGAGCCGGTCCCACCCGCCACCCGGTGGCCCTCGAACTGATCGAGCGGCCGCAGGAAGAGGGTCGAATCATTTCCTCCCCCCTCGACGTAGGCGAGGAACTTGCTGTCAGGCGACAGCACGACCCCCGACCCCAACGACCAGTCGAGCACCGCGTCGGAGATCTGGACCTCGAAGCGGCGCACGGGCTCGCTCACCGTTTCGCTCCCACCGGTGAAAAACGCCACCGCGATTCCGCCGAAGAGAAGACCCGCTGCAGCAGTCAGCCCCGGCAGCCAACGGCGCCACCCCTGAGGCGCGGCTACGCCTATCGCGGTCTCGGCCTCCGGGTTTTCCAGCCATTCCTGGAGAGCGATCCGCGCGTCGCCGATCGACTGCAGGCGGCGGTTGGCGTCCTTCTGCAGACAGCGCTCGAGGAGACGCCGAATCTGCCCCGGCACACTGGAAGACAGCTCGTCGAGATCCGGCTCCTTGTGGACCACCGCACCGATCACATCGGTCGCGGTCTCCCCGGTGAACAGACGTTGACCGGTCAGCATCTCGTACAGGATGCAGCCGAAGGCCCAGATGTCGGCGCGCCGGTCGACCGGTTTGCCCCGCGCCTGCTCCGGGCTCATGTAGCCCGCGGTGCCCAGCAAAACGCCGAGACCCGTCATCGCCTGGGTCAAGGTTGGCGACAGCGACAGGTCCTGGTTCGGGCTGTCGCCGGACATCGGGTCTCCGACCAGCGCCTTCGCCAGTCCGAAATCCAGCACCTTCACGGTGCCATCGGGCGTGAGGTTGACGTTGGCCGGTTTGAGGTCGCGATGGACGACGCCCTTCTCGTGCGCCGACTCGACCGCCTCGGCGATCTGTTTTGCGATACGAACAACTTCTTCGATCGGCATCGGACCCTGCTGGATGCGCTCCGCCAGGGTCTGGCCTTCCACCAGCTCCATGACCAGGAACCGCTTGCCGTCGACCTCTTCGAGGCCGTGGATCCCGGCGATGTTCGGGTGGGACAGCGATGCCAGGACCCTGGCCTCACGCTCGAAGCGCGCCAGCCGCTCGGCATCCTGGGCGAAACCGTCCGGCAACATCTTGAGCGCGACGTCGCGGCCGAGTTTGGTGTCCTCAGCGCGCCACACCTCGCCCATCCCGCCTTCACCCAGCTTGGACGTTACTTTGTAATGCGAAACATTGCTGCCGATCATTCTCACTCCCCCCGGAACCCGCGGATCACGAACACATCATACGATGGTATTGAGACCTATTCTATTCTAATATTTGAAACCGTGAGATAAGAGGAGAATTCCCGGACAATTCGCACATCAAATTGCTGACGGTGTACAGTTACTCGACAAGGCGGGTGCCGGCCGCAGCGGCCGAAGCGCGCGATCGCCGACAATGGAGGTTCGAAATGGCAAAGGGTCAGGTCAAAAAAGAGAAGTCCAACAAGCCGAAGCTTTCACCCAAAGAGAAGAAAGCAGCCAAGGCCACGAAGAAGGCCGCCAAGGCCGCGAAATAGGCGAGCGACAGGCGAACAGCGGTCGTCGCAGCACCGGCAGACAGTCGAATCCGGACCTCTCGCAGAATTCGAAGGCAACCGGGCGGGACATGTCCCGCCCCTACAGGAGTTCAGCTATTTCCGGGCAGGGGCGCCATATATGGCGCCCGCGGTGACCGTCCATAAAATCCTGCAAGTGGTTCTACCGTTACTCGATGTCTGCGAGCGCCGCGAGGAGCTCCTCGGGTGAGGGTCGGTTCTTGTAATCCACGTCCTGACGAAAGTAGAGGACTGTCCCGTCGCCGTCCACGATCACCGCGGTCGGGTGCGGGACATTCGGTGACGACGGGTTGACCACGCCCCACGCAGTAATCACCGCGAGATCCTGATCGGAAAGAAGGGCGAACGTGATCCCCTCCTTGGCGGCGTACTGCGCAAGCTTGTCCGGCGGGTCGGGGCTGATCGCCCAGATCTCGGCGCCGAGCTCTTCGAAGGCCTCGAGGTTTTTCTGCAGCTCACCGAGCTGACCACGGCAGAATGGTCACCACAAGCCCCGATAGAAGATCAACACCCTGGGGCCGTCGATCGCAGCCAGCGACCGGCTGCTGCCGTCGGCCGCCGCCAACTGGAGCTGCGGCGCAGGTGTTCCCACCTCAGGTGACGGCGATCCGGCAGCCGCCGGCAAAGCCGTCGACGCGACCGCGGCCAGGACAACCCCTGCAAACGACTTCATGTTCATGGTCAACCCCCAATTCTGATGTGCCCTGAGGAGTGGAGTGGTTACGTGCACACTGAACCTCCCAAAAACCTCTCGTGACCGGGTTTGCGGGCGGTCGCCAACGAAAGGGAGGGGATGAACCCCTCCCCTACGGCTTTCAGAAACGACGCGTTGCCGTATGGCCGGTCGGGGACACGCCAATTCGAGGCCCGTGTCGTCACGGCCTGATGACCGCGATCCACTCCGGGGGCTCGGGCTCGCCTTCGAACACTGAGCGGTCGACGCCTTCAGTGATCGCCCACCGGTGCAGCCAGGTGATGCCGCCCATGCCGGTCCACCCATCGATGGGTCGGCTGTAGACCGGGTCCTCCATCGCCTCTTCGAGTGAGGTCCAACCGAAGCCTCTGGTTTCAAGCTCGCCCAGCAGTTCGTCCAGCCAATCGGCATTCAGGGCATAGGCGTGCACCAACAGTATCTGCGGAATGGCACGACCGACGATGGCCTGGCTCTGGCCCTCATAGAAATCTACGACCTCGAGCATGTAGCGGATATAGTCGCGGCCGATGCGCTGCTGCAGCTTTTCGTCGCCGTCGTTGTACGCCCGTGCGTAGGCGCGGCCGTAGACCCACTCGCTGTTGTCGATCGTCACCGGCGCCACGGTATAGCCGCGCGACGCGAGGAAATCGTAGGTATCCGTCTGAACCTCGACGCTCAACCCGGTGTGAAGAAAAGGATGTCGAAAATACCGGAGGTTACCACCGGATGCCTCGACCAGCTTCAGGGTCTGGGTCTCGCCGCGCACGACATCCGTCTTCCATTCTTCCGGCGGCACCTTGTGCAGATCGAGGTGGGCGTAGCCGTGGTTGCCGAGCTCGTATCCGGCCTCCAACCAGCGCGCGAGAAGTCCGACTCGAAAGGCGTTGACCTCTCCACCGGTTGCCAGTTTTCCTTCGTTGACGAATCCCACCGCCGGCACGCCGTGCCGAGTGAAGGTCGCCAGCAGGTCGGTTGTGATCCGATCCATCTGTTCATCGGTGTGCCAGCTCTCTTGGGCCACCGGGAGGTCGTCGACGGTCACCGCCATGAAGCGTTCGGGTCGCGAGAGTTGGCCGTCGGTTCGATCGCCGGCCATCGCCAGGGCCGCGACCGCGCAGACGCACGCACTCATGAACGCCTTCATCCGCCGATTCTCTCACGTTCCATCGACGGTGGCGTCGAGCCGATGGGAATTACCCATCCGCCGCGATGTTGTATTACCCAGGTCTCGGTGGAACAGTCTGGAACACTCGCCTGGTCGGAATGACACACGCGATTTCTGGTGGTTGCGGACCGGCGGCCGGACGGCGATCCGGTTGCAGATCGGGGAATGACGATGCGAGTGAACATCAAGCGTGCTGCGACGGCCTCGTTGGTGACTCTGGCGATGGCCTGCGCGGGTGCGGCGGCCCTCGCGGACGACCGTGTCCCGGGTGACCCGATACCCGGCGTCCCCGTCATGGTCGGCAGGATTCCGCCCCCGAAGGGGACCATCGTCGCCCAGGGCACCACCGATGCGCAGGGCGTCGCCTCCTTCACGGATCTGGAGCCCGGAACCTACTTCGTGACGTTCGAGACCGCGGGCAAGACCTACAAGATCGCGGCGAACGACGCCGGTGAGAAGATCACGATCGTCTCTGCAGCCCCCACCGCGGAGGCCGGCGCCGCCTCGCGGAGCGCCGCCAAACCGGTCGCCTACACCAAGACCTTCAACACGTTCGCAGCGACGGTCGAGATCCAGGGCTCATCGCTGAAGGTGGCCGTCAACACCTCCCACAGCAATATCAAAAACGTCAAATGATTCCGCCAGCGCCGCTTGAACCTCGACACCTGCCGTCGTGGCCGAAGGCTGTGGCCGGGCGGCCCCTGCTGGAATCCCGCACGGTGCTTTCGTCCGTTCACAAGACACTCGTCGTGCTGTTGCTCGCAGCCGGCGCCGCCGCCTGCAACCGGGCGCAGCAGGTCGAACAACCACCCCTACCACCCATCCAGGAGGCACCAGTCGCCATGGAAGGATTCTCGTGGATCGTGGAAGGTGAGCTCGCGGCCATGCCTGTACCCGGTCGGACCAGGCCGTTGGCCGAAGACACGGACTACCTGGAGAGCCGGGGGATCCGAACCGTCATTTCGCTGACCGAGAACCCTCCTTCATTCGAAAAAACTTCGATCCGCCAGGTCCGGATTCCGGTCGCAGATTTCACGGCGCCGACGCTCCAACAGATGATCGAGTTCGTCGACGTGGCGTCTGATTCGACCGGGCGCGGAGAACCGGTCGCCGTCCACTGCACGGCGGGGTTGGGACGTTCCGGCACCATGGCGGCCGTCTACCTGGTCGCCAACGGCGCCACAACCGATGAAGCCATCGCCAGGGTTCGCGAGCTCCGACCCGGTTCGATCGAAACCGAGGAACAGGAGAACGCCGTGAAACAGGCGGAGGCCCATTTCTCGTCCATTCGCTGAATGCGCTCCTCCCCTGCCCGGCCAGATTCGGGACACCCGATCTCATTGACAGCGACCTCGAGTTCGCTCTATTCTCGTGCAGTTAATTGAGATGACATCACAAACACAGGACCCCGCCCCCGCGATCGAAGCGTTGACCGAGCCCTCTCAGGGCGTCGTCGACTATCTGCGCAGACCCCTCGACATCTTCCGGGACTACAAGAAGCAGGATCTGTCGCCGGACGTCGTCGCCGGGGTCACGGTCGCAGCGGTGGCGATCCCGCAATCGATCGCCTACGCGTCGATCGCGGAGCTGCCTCCTCAGTACGGCCTCTACGCGGCGGTAGTCGCCGCGATCGTCGGCTCGTTGTGGGGATCGTCGCGCCACCTCGCCACCGGTCCGGTCAACGCGGTGTCGATGTTGGTCCTGCCGGTCCTCCTCGGTGTCGCTGCGGTCGGCACCCCGGACTTTCTGATCGCGGCCAGCACGCTGGCACTGATGGTCGGTGCCCTCAACATCGCGCTCGCTGTTCTCCGCTTCGGAGCGTTGGTGACCCTGGCCTCGCGTTCCGTTCTCATCGGATTCACCGCCGGGGCTGCGATCCACATCGCGGTCGGCCAGCTCAAGAACCTGCTCCAGATCAACGAACCGACGGAACCGGAGCTTTACCGTCAGCTGGCGGCTGTCGTGACGAACATCCACCAGACCCACCTGCTCAGCCTCGGTCTCGGGGTCGGTACGCTCGTACTGCTCGTCGTCCTGCGCCGGCTCGGACCGAGGGTCCCGGCGGCCCTCGTGGCAATCTCGGCCGCGGCTCTGGTGGTGGCGGTGTTCGGACTCGAGAGCCACGGCGTCCGGGTCGTCGGCGCCATCCCACGCAGCCTGCCGCCCCTGACCTGGACGTCGCTCGCCAGCCTCCCCGACTTCGACATGATCCGCAAGATGGGCATGGGCGCACTCGCCGTGGCCGCCCTCGGTCTCGTCGAGGCGGTGGCATCGGGCCAGGCGCTGGCCCGGCGCAGCAACGACCGGATCGACAGCAACCAGGAGTTCTTCGGCCAGGGCCTCGCCAACCTCGCCTCCGGTCTCTTTTCGGGCTACCCGTGCTCCGGCTCGTTCACCCGATCGGCGGTCGCCCAACAGGTCGGCGGACGCACCGCCCTGACGGGCGTCATCACCGGCATCACCGTCCTGCTCGGGATGCTGATGTTCGCACCCTACGCGCGTTATATCCCGCGGGCGGCAATCGCCGCCGTGTTGTTGGCAATCGCCTGGGGAATGCTCGAGCGCCACCAGATCCTCCGGGTCTTCAACACCTCGCGCACCGAGGGCGCCATCATGGCGGTGACCTTTCTCGCCACCCTCGTGCAACCGCTCGATTTCGCGATCCTCGCCGGCATCCTCTTCTCACTGGCGTTCTTCGTCATTCGGTCCAGTCTGCCCCGCGTCTACCAGGTCGTACCCGACCGGCTGTTTCGACATTTCGTCCATTCGCCCAAGGCACCGGTCTGCCCCCAGCTCGCCGTCATGAACATTCGCGGGCCGCTGTTCTTCGGGGCGGTCCACCATATCGAGGAGGAACTCCGCCACAATCTCGAGGACAACCCCGGCCAGCACCTCCTGATGCTGCGGATGCACGGCGTCGACATCATCGACCTCAGCGGTATCGAAATGCTCGAATCCACCGTCAACACCTACCGTTCTTTCGGAGGCGACGTCTACCTCGTGCGGCTGCGCGAACCGGTCGAACAGGTGATGCGCGATTCGGGCTTCCTCGACTTCATCGGTCTCGACCACGTCCTGCCCCAGGAAGGGGCCATCGAGCACCTCTTCGACGAAGTTCTAGACCCTGCGGTGTGCACCTATGAGTGCGAGTTGCGCGTCTTCGCCGAATGCCAGGCGCTCAAAAAACACCCATACCGGGAGCAGGTGCCGCCGATCGAGCGCGTCTCTCTCGACCCCACCCACATCCTCGGCGTCAACGAGTTCCGCGCCATGGCGGACGACCCCAACGCCCTCATCCTCGACATCCGCGAGCCCGACGAGTTCGCCCGGGGGCATATTCCCAACGCCAGCCTCATGCCGCTGCGCACCGTCCTCGATGTCGGCCCCGGCCTCGCTCGCGACCGGCGCCTGCTGTTGGCCTGCCGCTCCGGACGGCGCACCCAACGCGCGATGCAGATGCTCCTCACGATGGGTTTCGACGACGTCTACGGCCTGCGCGGCGGGATCCTGGCGTGGCGCGGCGAGGGCCTGCCGGTGGTCGTTGAAGAGGTTTCAGAAACTACGTGAGCAGGCTCTCGAGGAGCCGGTCCGCGCCATGGCGCACCGGGTCGTCGCACGGCAGACCAAGCTCCTGTTCGATCGCGTCGGCGGCGCCCCGAGCCTCCTCGTCCGATAACACGTGGGCGGTGATGAGCGACACGCACGGCACCAGCGGCCGCGGAAACGCGCCGCAGGCCGCCGCAAGATCCTGGTAGAGCCCGATCACCTGCCCGAGCGGCGGAATCGCGATGTTCGGCGCGCGCTGGAGATGGGTCTGCCCGGCACGGTGACACAGGACCAAATGGGTCGGCATGGTGCCGCGCAGGAGGGGAAGCGTCGCGCTGCTGGCCGGGTGCAGCAGCGATCCCTGGCCCTCGACGAAGATGATCTCGGAATCGCCGGCCGCCACGACCTCGCGTTCGATCGCGCCGCTCGCGAAATCGATGCGGACGGCATCGAGAGCCACGCCGCCCCCGGAGATCACGATGCCGATCTGCCCGGTCGCGACGAAGTGGGAACGGAGTCCGCGGGCCTGCGCGGCGGCGTGCAGCCCCAGACCGGCCGTCATCTTGCCGATCGCCATGTCGGTTCCGACCAGCAGCACGCGGCGTGCGGCGCAGTGTGCGGCGGCGCCGGTCCCGATCCCGAGGCCGGGTGGTTCGACGCGAACGTCCCACACCCACTGGCCGGGGGGGAGGTCCGGATACCGCGGTCCGAGGAGATCGTGGAGCCCGTTGACGAGGGAGAACCCGAGCTCGACCGCCTCGTCGAGCGCGGCGAGCCACGCCTCCGGGATCCGTCCGCCCGGCGGCGCGATGCCGAGCACCAACACCTCGGCGCCGAGAGCGCGCGCCTCGGCGACGGTGGCGACGATCGGGCAGTGGCGTGGACTCCCCGTCACGTCGGCTGCGTCCCGGCCGGTTGCGTGCGAGTCGATGACGCAGGCGATGGGGTTCGGCGAGTTGCGCAGCACGCCTCTGCCCATCTTCCCCGACAGGTCGGAGGAGTGCGCTTCCATGTAGATCGCGAGAGCCTGGTCGCGCTCAAACATCCAGGTGCCCTCCGTGCCCGGGGTCGTCGGTGGGGGTGATGACCCCGTCGATCAGGAGAGCCCCGCGCGCCGGGTCCGGGTCCAGATTGAGGTGGGAGTCGAGGTCGATCTCGTCGAAGAGGGACCCGAGTGCGGCGCCCGCCGAGATCGAGATGCTGGTCTCGGCCATACACCCGATCATCGTCGAAAGCCCGTGGGCGCGCGCTGCCGCCACGATGCGCAACGCCTCGGTGATGCCGCCGCACTTCATCAGCTTGAGGTTGACCCCGTCCACGGTCGGGGCGAGCGCCGGCACGTCCGACGAGAAGTGGCAACTCTCGTCGACAAAGATCGGCAGTGTGCGCCTGGCGAATACCCGCGGCAGGTCGGCCTCGCTTCCACGCGGCAGTGGCTGCTCGATGAACTCCACACCGCGCGCGGCGAGCCACCGGTCCATGGCGATCGCCTCATCCACCGTCCAACCGCCGTTGGCATCCACCCGCAGCCGGACCCCGAACGGCGCCGCGGCCTCAGCGGCGGCAGAGAAGTGTTCCTTGTCGTGATCCCGCCCGGTCGGCGAACCGAGCTTGATCTTCAGGAATTTCGCACCGGTGCGGCGCAGGATCTCCGGCACGCGCTCGCGCGTCACCTCCGGCGGGTTGATCCCGATCGTCAGGCTCGTCGGCACCGTGCCCTTCGGGAGCCCGAGCAAGCGGTGAAGCGGGAGGCCTGCCCGCTTTGCCAGCAGATCCCACAGCGCCTCGTCGAGCGCGGCCATCGCCCCCGGGTTGATGTCGGCGGCGCGCATCGCGGCCCACGTCGCGTGCGGGCTCGAGATGTCGTGCCCGCCAGCGACGAACTCTTCCAATTGCGCACGCCCGGCCGCGGCATCGAACCCGGAAGCAATCGACGGCGAAAACTCGCCGACGCCTGAATGCACGCCGTCGTGCAGAAAGACCAGGAGGTTGTCGGCAGATGCCTGGGTGCCGCGGCTGATCGTCAGCGGGTAGCGCCGCGGTACGTGGAGAATGCGAAATTCGGTCGTGATCGATGCGGTCATCTCAAAGCTCCTTGCGGTCTCTTCCCGGCGATCAGCCGCCGCAAGAGGATCGACCACACGGGGCCAAAAGTAAAGCTCGCGTTTGCCGCGTCTCAGGTCCCGTACAGCCGGTCGCCGAAATCGCCGAGCCCGGGCACGATGTACTTGCGGTCGTTGAGGCCGCGGTCGAGGGCGGCGGTGAAGATCTCGGTGCCCGGCGCGCGCCGGGACAGCTGCTCGACGCCTTCCGGGGCCGCCACGATCACGACCAGCCGCACGTCCTTGGCGCCCCTCGCCATGAGGCCTTCGACCGCCATCGCCGCCGAGCCGCCGGTCGCGAGCATCGGGTCGAGCAGGTAGACCACCGCCTCGCCGAGATCGGCGGGGACCTTTTCGTAATAGCAGCGGGCCTGTGCGGTCTCCTCGTCACGTTGGAGACCGAAGTAGCCGACCTCCGTCCCGGGAACCAGATCGACGAAGGCCTGGAGCATGCCGATGCCGGCGCGCAGGACGGGCACCGCTACCACTCTTGATGCGAGCCTCCGCACCGTCGTCTTTTCGAGCGGTGTTTCGACCTCGACCTCGCGGGTCGGTAGATTCCGGGTCGCCTCGGCGACCAGAAAGGTCGAGATCCGGTAGGTCAGGGCCCGGTAGTCTTCCGACGAGGTGTGGTGGTCGCGCAAGCGCGCCATGATGTCGTGCAGCAGCGGGTGATCGACGATGTGAAGAGTCATGGCATGCTTTTAGCACGAAACCAGGACCTCATCCATGCGGAGACGGTGCGAGTTGTTTGCCGACTTCGCTCGGACTGGTGTAGCGTAGGAACTCACAGACCAGCTATTTGCGACCGGGAGGGACATGACGACCGACCCAGCGGCGAACCAAACTGCCCCTCGATTCGGAACCTTCCTCGGGGTCTTCACGCCGAGCGTGCTGACGATCCTCGGCCTCATCATGTACCTCCGCTTCGGCTGGGTGGTCGGCAACCTCGGCCTCCCGGTGACGCTGTTGGTGGTGCTGCTCGCGAGCTCGATCACCTTCATCACCGCGTTGTCGGCATCGGCGGTGGCGACCAACATGACGGTCGGGGTCGGCGGCGAGTACTACATGATCTCGCGCAGCCTCGGGCTCGAACTGGGCGGCGCCATCGGGATCCCGCTCTTCCTCTGCCGGACGCTGAGCATCACGTTCTACAGCTTCGGTCTGGTGGAGGCGATCTTCGCCCTGTGGCCCGCCGGATGGGGCGAGATCCCGGCCGCGGCTCCGCAGCTTTTGGCTGCGGCGATCATCGTCATCATTACTGCGGTCTCGGGCAAGAGTGCGTCGCTCGCGCTCAAACTGCAGATCCCCATCATGGTGGCGGTGGGCGCCTCGCTGGTCGCCCTGGCGATCGGGGCACTGGCAGACGGGACCCGAACCCCGGAATTCGGCATCACTTTGCGAACCGCCCCTCAGGGATTCTGGTACGTCTTCGCCGTCTTCTTCCCTGCGGTCACAGGTTTCACCGCCGGCATCGGCATGAGCGGAGACCTCAAGGATGCCCGCCACTCGATCCCACGCGGCACCCTGGCTGCGGTGGCCACAGGCACCGCGGTCTATCTTGTGGTGCCGCTCTTGATGGCCTTCACCACCCGGGTTTCGCCTGAAGAGCTGGCGGTGCCGGGCGTCGTATGGACCGGCATTGCGATCTTCGGTCCCTGGCTGGTCTTCCCTGGTCTGTGGGGCGCCATCCTGTCCTCCGCCTTCGGCAGCGTGCTCGGCGGACCGCGGGTGCTCCAGGCGCTGGCCGCCGACGGGCTCGCCCCGTCATTTCTCGCCCGTCTCTCCAAGACCGGCCAGCCGACCATCGCCACCTGGGTGTCGGGCGCCATCGCCGTCACCGCGGTCGCTCTCGGCGGGCTCAACGCGGTGGCGCAGTTCGTCACCATCCTCTTTCTCACTCTGTACGTGACGATCAACCTCGCCTCGGCACTCGAGAGTCTGGTCGGCGACCCCTCCTACCGACCGACGATCCGGGTGCCCTGGTACGTCTCGCTGCTCGGTTCGATCGGGGCGATCGTGGTGATGTTCCTGATCAACCCGTGGGCCTGTCTGGCGGCGGTCGTGCTCGAGAGCGCGCTGTATGCCTACCTCCGGCGGCGGTCGATGCGCAAGAGATGGGGCGATGTCCGGGCCGGGGCCTGGGTGGCGCTGGCGCGGTGGGCGCTGCTCAAGCTGCGCCACCACGAGCTCGACTCGCGCAACTGGCGACCGCAGATCCTGCTTTTTGCCGGCGACCCCGGCAAACGGGCCGGTCTGGTCCGGCTCGCTTCGTGGTTCAACCAGGACCGCGGGATCGTGACCGTGTGCCGGCTGGTGGTGGGCGAGCTCGAGAAACTGCGGGAGGTCGAGGCGCTGCGGGCGGAGATGGACCGCGAGCTCGAGGACGCCGGCGTCGTCGCGTTCTCCGAGGTTGACGTGGTGTCGGATTTCGAAGACGGGGTCCTCGGTGTGGCCCAGGCCAACGGGATCGCCGGGCTCCACTCCAACACCGTGATGTTCGGGTGGTCGCGGCGCAAGGAACGGCTCGAGTCCCAGCTCCGCACCACGCGCGCCATGTCCTACGCCGGCAAGAACACCATCATCACTCGCATCAACTGGGCCCACGAACCGGGAAGCGAGAAGCGCATCGACATCTGGTGGGGCGGTCTGCAGAACAACGGCGACCTCATGCTGCTGCTCGCCTACCTCCTGCGGCTCAACCCCGAGTGGCGGGGAGCGCGCCTCTTCGTGCGTTCGGTGGCGCGCGACGAGGAGGAACGGAAGCTTCAATTGGACGGGCTCGCCAAGCTGCTCCCCGAGGCCCGTATCGGCGCCGAGACCGAGGTCATCGTCAAACCCGAGGACCGCACCATCACCGAGATCATTCACCGCACCAGCGCCAACGCCGATGTCGTCTTTCTCGGGCTCCAGGAACCCGAGGTGAATGGTGAGGGGGCCTACGCCGAACGCATCATCGACCTCGCGAGCGGCCTGAACACCTGCATCTTCGTGCGTTCGGCCGGGGAGTTCGCCGGCCTGTTGCTCTAGCCGGAGTGATGGCGACGGCACCCAACCTCAGCGTCAGGGCCGGCCCTCGCGCGCTCGCGATTCTCCGCGACGAGGGCCTCGGGCTCGATTCCCCTGGTCATGGAAGGCATGAAGAACCTTGCCGACACGCCTCCGGGGACCTACCGGGACGGCGGCGTCATCGACTACCACGTCAATCTGCCGTTTACGGTCGGCGAGGACGAGCTCGTCTTCATGCCGCACCTTTTCGAGCACATCACTCCGGGGTGGTTTGACAAAAACATCCGCCGGCGAAACCAGGCTTTCCGGAACACGGAGAACACCGTCCTGGTGGCGCCCTCGCCGGAGTTCGTCGCTTCGCTCCCCGGCGGCAAGATCCCCGATCGAACAGACTTCAAGACCTTCGTCAACCGCAACGACGAACGGATGGAAGTGTGGCGAGAGGTCGTCGAACGGTGCCGGATCCTGGGGACCGAACTGGACGGTCTCTTTCACGCCCCTGCGTCCAAAGTCTGCATCCAGCCCCTGGGAGGGTGAAGGTCCAAAATCCGTGGGTTGACCTGACTCCCGTCCGAGGGTGTTGCCGACCGGCATGGCCTTCGAAAAACTCCGTCCCCGCCGATCCGTATTGCACTGATGATAAATACCGGTGGTGTGAATGCCCACCGCCACTGCCGGGTCTCGAAAAGGGGTCTCGCCATGAAACACCAGGCGCTGATTGTCCCGCTCGCGCTGTTTTCGATGTTTGTTGGAGCAGCCGTCGCCCAGGAACCGGGCCAGCCGCCTCCGGTGGAGGTGACCCACCTCGGCGGCAATCTCCACCAGCTGCGGTGCAACGGCGACGTGGGTGTCGTCGCGTCCATCGGCGAGGACGGCACTCTCCTCGTGGACACCGGCTACGCCGCGACAGCGGTGGCGTTGCAGGGGGAGCTGAAAAGGCTCCAGAGCGGTGCGGTGCGGATCATCGTCAACACCCACGGCGACGGCGACCACGTCGGTGGGAACTCTGTGCTGGGCAAGGGAACCGTGATCATCGGCCACCCCGAAGTGGGGCGCCGGATGAGCACCTACTTCGCTCTCCCCGCGATCGACACCGAAGGTCTGCCGATGGTGACCCTGGACGCGCCCGCGACCGTTCATTTCAATGATGACGTCATCCGTCTCCTCCCCCTTCCAGGCGGCCATACCGATGGCGACCTCATCGTCCACTTCACCAGAAGCCGGTTGGCCTGTATCGGCGATCTGGTTCTGCTCGGGACCTTTCCGAACGCCGCTCCCGCCCGCGGCGGCGACGCCCGGAGACTGATCGAGGTCCTGAAGGAAATCCAGAAGATGCTGCCCGCCGACACGACCCTGGTGGCCGCTCACGGGGGCGCCTTCACCATGGCCCAACTGGAAGACTACATAGCAATGATCGAAGCCACGCTGGCGGCCGTCGCCACCGAGGTGGATGCCGGCCGCACGCTCGAGGAAATCGTCGAACGCAACCCGCTGGCCGCCTGGAGCGAATGGGAGGATGCGGAAGACGGACTCAGCTTCGAGAACTGGATCACCGAGATCTTCGCCAGCCTGGAGGGCACAGGCCTCCAGTCGATCTGCGCGGCCCTTACAGAGGTTCTGGAGACGGACGGGACCGAGGCCGCCATCGCCCGCTACCGGCAACTGAAAATCCAGGAACCCGGAAGTTGGACGTTTGCCGAGAACGAGCTCAACATGCTCGGCTACCAACTGCTGGCCCGCGACAGGATCGACGAGGCCATCGCCATGTTCGAACTCAATGTGGAGGCCTATCCGGCCGGATTCAACACCTATGACAGCCTCGGCGAGGCGTACGCGGTCAAGGGCGACACCGAACGGGCGATCCAACTCTACCGGCGCTCGGTCGAGCTCAACCCGGACAACACGAACGGCGTCCAGGCTATCGAGAGGCTCGAAAGCGAACAGGCCGAATCTCGTTGACGGCACTTTGGGCGGTGCGTCCGGCACTGGTTGATACGATGGACTCGTGGATTTCTGCGACCTGACACACTCTCCGTCCCGGGTCTTCGTTCAGACGAGGCGCGTGGGCCGGTAGCCGCATGGGTTGGCGATCGTCATCCGCTCAGAGGAAGCGCTCCGACAGCGGAGTGAGATGGGATGTGATGCGATCCGACATCCGCGCCTTCCTCCACCGTCTGCCGGGTCTCTTCCGAGAGGACTGCACTGCGATCCTGCTCGTTGTCGCCAATATCGTCCCGGTCATCAATTTGCTGGTCAGAGGCGAGCCTGTCGGATCGATCCTGGTGGTCTACTGGATCCAGATGATGGTCATCGGTTTCTGGAACATCATCAAGCTCATCGTCGTCGCCCGCCGCGCCGCCCTTCTCTACGTACCGCTCTTCATTCTCATGTACCTCTCGATCGTCAATCTTTTCGGCATCATCGCCGGGGGGCTGCTCGACAACCAGATGCAGGGCACGACCTGGCACCAGGAGTTCTCTCCGTGGAACTACTGGCTACCGGCACTGATGTTCTTCGCGACCCACGGGCTGTCCTTCTACCAGAACTTCCTGGGCCGGCGGGAGTACGAGGCGATCACCTGGGAAGCTCAGCTTGGCCAGCCGCTGTTGCGGGCGATGCCGATGTGGGTCGCAGCCATCATCGGGGGTTTTATCGGCGGCTTTTTCAACACTGCAGCGGTCGCCGTCCTCTGCGTGCTGCCGGTCAAACTCGGCCTCGACCTCCTCGGCCACTTCGCCGAGCATGGGATGCTCGCGACCCCCGATGCCGCCAAGCCACCGCTCGCGACCGAGCGCCACGACCCACCCGCCGGTTGAGAGTGGAGAGTCCGGAGCGGAGGGCTCAGCCCCCGTTCTTCGACTGATATGTATCGAACCAGGCGAGCACCTCGGCGATCACCTGGTTGCGGCGGCTGCTGCTGTGGAGGCTGTGCCCGTCGTCCTCGAAGACGATGTGGCGTTTGTTTTCGGTCGAGGTCCCGAGCCTGTCGAAGAGCGGGTTCTGGCCGCTCTCCACCGGGAAGAAGTAGTCGTGGAAGCCGTTGAGCATCAGCACCGGGATGTCGACCCGCGGCGCGAAGTTGAACGGGTCCGCCTCCGGCAAGGATCGCCCGGTGGTCAGACCACCCGACAGGAAGACCGCCACACGGAATCTCTCTTCGGTCGCCAGCATGATGGCGGCGCGTTCGCCGCCCCAGCTGTAGCCGAGATAGCCGAGGCTGTCGAGATCGAGATCGCCGCGGGTCTCCAGGTAGTCGATGGTTCTGCGCAGGTCCTGCGCCATGTGGATGTTCCACTCCCTGAACGAGGCCGATTCGTTCGGGAAGTCGGTGCGGTGGGTCGTCTGCCGTTCATAGGTTCCCTCGACGATCGGATAGGCCACCGCCCACCCCTGGCGGACCAGGAAATCGAATGGGCTCGGGTTGATCTGAGAACTGCTCGAGCGCAGGATCGCGCCCGAACCCGGGAAGTAGAGCACCGTCCGGTACGGAGGAGAGGCATGCGTCGGGAGGTAGAGCTGGAGGATCATCCGGCCTTCGTCGTAGCCGGTGTCGAACGTCACGGTCTCACGCCGCCAGTACTGTGAACTCTCGTCGACCTCCTCGACTTCGGCGTCGAGCGGCGCGTCATCGCCCGCGTACAGGCCCTTGTAGACCGCGAACACCTCATCGGTGACGGGCTCCTCCAGCGAGTAGTCCCGAGTGTGGTACTGGACATCCCGCCGGCTCGGGTGATCGGGCGCCAGCCCGCCCGGAATCTGCATGCACCTCACGCCGTTCACCGCGGACCGATCAAGAGGGTCTCTCGCGTCGGGGTCGAGGAACATATAGGTCGACTCCGGCCAGGCGCCGCCGATGATGTAGCGCTGGTCGCCACCGGTGCCGTTTTCGCACCACTCCTTGACGTTTCCAGCCATGTCGTAGACCCCATGCTCGCTCATCCCCTCGTGGCTGCCCACGGCGCTCGGGCCATCGCCGCCGAAGTTGCTGAACGGGATCGCCTCGGCCGCGTAGTAGTAGGGTTGTGCGGCGTTGCTCCAGTGGTGCAGGGTCGGCAGGCGCTTCCCGCGGAATGCGCAGTAGGCCGACGCCTCATACCAGCTGATCCCGGAAACCGGCAGCGCCTCCGCGCCCTCCGGAAAACTCCCGACCTCCCAGGTGGCCGGTCCGGGGCGGCCGGTGGCATCGACAAAAGCCGCGACCAGGTCCTGCCACGGTCGACCGGGAGGGGCGAGCTCGATGCCTTCAATCCAGAATCGCGGGTCGGTGTAGCCTCCCGCCTCGACGAACTCGGCGTAGTCGCGGTTGGAAACTTCGAACCGGTCCATCAGATATGGGCCGGTGTCGAGCGGATCGAGGAACTCGAGCCCGGTGATTTCGACCCACATCTGTCCGGCAGGAATCTCCACCATCTCCTCAGGTACCTCACCGACCGATGACAACCTCGGCGCCAACTCCACGACGGGATCGGGTTCCGACTCCTGGCGTGCCGCGCTGAGGGGAGCGAGCTTGATCGCCCTCTCGACCGGGAGGCGGCCCTCGAGCTCGAACTTGAAACGGTGAAAACCGATCGGCAGCCTCGCCTCGACCGGGGTCATGCCGACCGCGTGCCAGTCTGCCTCCTGTCCGGCGTATGGCCGCGAGGTGACGACCGCTCCTTCCGGTTGCGACCCCAACGCCACGCGGCGCGACATCCGGGGCCACAGCTCCGCCAGCACCGGGTCGCCGGGCAGCACCGCCTCGGCCTCCTGCGCGAGCGCAAACGCCCCGGAGTAGTCGTCCATCTCGATCAGGCGGACGATCTGCGGGATCGACTCCGTGCGAACGACCTCGGCCCGCCGGTTCGACTTCACCGAGCGCCACCCCACGACCGCCGCGAGCATCACCAGAGCGGCCACAACAGCCATCGTCAACGGCGTGATTCGAAGTCCGCGGCCGGAGCCCTGTCCTCCCCCCGCAGATCGAGAGCCTTCGACCGCGGACCTCAGATCGGCAACCATTTCCTGGGCAGACGGATAGCGTGCCGTCGGGTCCTTGGCGAGCGCCCTGGCAATGATCTCCTCGAATCCGGACGGCACATCCGGCCGGGAGGCGGACACCCGCGGCGGTTCGAAATTGAGGATGGCGTTCACCAGCCCCGGCGCTGTGTCGGCGGTGAACGGGCGCCGGCCCGCGAGCATCTCGTACACCACCGCTCCGAGTGCCCACACGTCGGCAGCCTGTTCGACCGCGCCGCCGAGCAGCTGTTCCGGCGCCATGTACGGGAGGGTGCCCGACACCACTCCCTTCTCGGTCAGAAAATCGGTGGACGCGGCCGTGCTGTCGGTACCGCCGGTTTCAATTGCGCCTCGGGCGAGCCCGAAGTCGATGACCTTCAGCTGATCACCACCGACGAGCATGACGTTCGCCGGTTTGAGATCGCGGTGGACCACCCCTTCGGCGTGTGCCGCCGCGACTGCTTCGGTGAGACGCACCGCGAGATCCGCAACCCGTTCTGAGGGCAGCGGGCCTTCGGCAAGCAGATCTTCGAGGGTCGTGCCCTCGAGGTACTCCATGGTGATGAAGTGAACATCTCCGGCCTCCTCGACGGAATGGACCGTCACGATGCCGGGGTGGTTGAGAGCGGCCGCACTCCGCGCTTCGCGTCGAAACCGCGCCAGTTTGTCGGGATCGCCCGCAACTTCCTCAGGCAGGACCTTGAGCGCCACCTCGCGACCGAGGGTGGTGTCCTCCGCGAGAAAGACCGCTCCCATCCCGCCCTCGCCGAGAAAGCGGAGCACGCGGTAGTGACCCAGTTCCGAACCCGGTTCCAATTTCATGGTGGTGCCTTCCTCGTGATTCTAACCCGTCGGCCTCACGCGGTGTTCCCCACGGACGACGGGTTGTTGCCGCCTCCGGTTCACGGCCTCGAGCGCAGCGGCCGTCGGGCCACGAGGACCGCCGCACCGGCGTCGACGTCAATCAGAGGATCCTGGCGGTGGAAGGCTCGTAACAGCGATCGAATCCTGAGTTTTCGCTGGCGCGAAATCAACCCAGCCTGTAGACTTGCGACGATGTCTCTTAATTCTGGTGCAACTCTTCTCCATTACCGGCTCGTCGACAAGCTCGGCGAGGGCGGGATGGGCGTCGTGTGGACGGCCACCGACACCTCGCTCGAACGCGAGGTGGCGATCAAGGTGCTGCCGGATGCTGTGGGCGCCCACCCGGAACGGCTGGCGCGATTCGAACGCGAGGCCAAGCTTCTCGCCTCGCTGAACCACCCCAATATCGCCGCGGTCTACGGGCTCCACGAGGGGCCTGAGGGTGAACGTTTCATCGCCATGGAATTGGTCCCCGGTGAAGACCTGTCAGTGGTGCTCGCACGAGGTCCGTTGGACGTCGACCGGGCCCTCGCATTCGCGGGGCAGATCGCCGAAGCGCTCGAAGCGGCGCACGAGCAGGGGGTGATCCACCGCGATCTCAAACCCGCAAATGTCATGGTGACACCCGAAGGCAGAATCAAGGTCCTCGACTTCGGTCTCGCCAAGTCGTTCGACGCCGATCCGGGTTCGGTTGCCGGCAGCCCTTCCATCTCGCCGACCCTGACCAGTGCCGGAACGGTGGCCGGGATGATCCTCGGCACGGCGGCCTACATGTCGCCCGAACAGGCGCGCGGCCAGGCAGTCGACAAGCGCGCCGACATCTGGGCATTCGGCTGCCTGCTGCACGAGATGCTATCGGGCTCGCGGGCCTTTGCCGGCGACACGGTTTCGGACACCCTGGCTGCGGTCCTGACATCGAAACCCGACCCGGCCGCGCTCCCGGTCGACACGCCACGATCGGTTCGCCGTCTTATCGAAAGATGCACCGAGAAGAACGCACGACGCCGCCTCCGCGACATCGGCGAAGCGCGAATTGCGATTGCCGACGCCCAGACTGATTCCGACGACAGCGCTTTCCTGACGGCTGACCCATCGACAGGGCGTGCACGTTTCAGACTGCTGCCGTGGATCATGGCCGCCGTTGCCGGAATCGTCGCCCTGGCGGCGATAGGTCTGTACGCCTTGCGATCCGACGCGCCGGCTCCCCTGGTCGGCCGCTTTGCCATGGAGTACCCGAAGACTCAGGGTCAACGTTTTGGGGACGGACGTGCTCTGGATCTTTCTCCCGACGGCACTGTGATCGTAACCAGTGCGGCGGGCGGGTCCGACGACGTGCTCTATTACCGCAGAATCAATGAGTTCGAAGTGCACCCCATCAATGCGGCGGGCGGCGCCCGCCTCCCCTTCTTCTCACCCGACGGCGCGTGGATCGGCTACGTCAACACCGACGGGCTGTGGAAGGTCAACCTGGCCGGCGGTCCCCCGACCCGCCTCGGAGCACTCCCCTCGTTTCCGATCGGGGCCAGTTGGTCGAGCGACGGTTTTATCTACATCATCTCGGCACGAAATCTGTTTCGGACGCCTGAAATCGGAGGTGAGACCGAACACATCGTCCCCCAGGAACTGGCCTCTCAGTCCCTCTCGAGCGTATTTGCGATGCCTTCAGGAAAACACGTGTTGTTGACCATCGGTGATGGCACCAATACGACGTTGGTCGCCCTCCACGTCGAGGACAACTCGCTCCAGGAACTCGGGCTCCAGGGTTCGGACGCACGGTATCTGCCGACAGGCCACCTGATCTACACCAACTCGAACCAGATACTCACGATTCGTTTCGATGCCGAGGCGCTCAAGCCGATCGGCACTCCCGTCCCCGTCCTGCCGCGGGTTCGGATCGATGGCAGCACCATGCAGCTCGCGCTGTCGGCAACCGGCACCGCGGTGTATCTCCCGATCGACGAACGCGGTCTGCGCCGCCTGGTAACGGTCGACCTCGAGGGAAATGTCGCACCGATTTTCAAAGGACCGCAACCGTTTCGAGACACCAACGATCCTCGTTTTTCACCCGACGGTTCGAAGATCGTCTTGAACGAGAGCGCGGGGCCCGTCTGGGTCGTCGACCTCCAATCGGGCGCACCCACCAAGCTCAGCGAGAACGGCTTCTACCCCGTGTGGAGCCCGGATGGCACCAGGTTGGCGTACGGCACCACCCGAACCACGTCGTTCGACCTCATGCTGCGTCCGCTCGATATGAGCCAGCCCGAGCAGGTCCTGCTCGAAAGGGAGAACAACCTCCGCACCGCCGACTGGACGGCAAACGGAACGATCGTCTTTCGCGAAGAGATTCCCGGCAAGGGGATGGACCTGATGCGGTGGTCCGACCCGACCGACGAAGGCACGATCGAGATTCTCCTCGATGGCGAAGCCGACGAGATCTCGCCGTCGGTCTCCCCGGACGGTCGCTGGCTGGCCTATGTTTCGAACCAGAGCGGCCGCGACGAGGTTTATGTCACGAGTTTTCCGATTCCGAAAGGCATTGTTCAGGTTTCGATCGCGGGCGGCGCCAACCCCGCATGGTCGGCGGATGGGCGCGACCTCTTCCATTTCGAGGGTACGAGTTTCATCGCGGTCACCATCGCCACAGAACCCGAGCTTCGGGTTGTCGGCCGCAGGACGCTCTTCGAAGGATCGTTCAGGCAGTACCGCTGGCAGCGCCAGTACGACGTCCACCCCGACGGCGAGCACTTCGTCATGATCTCCGATCCCCCCGGAGGCCACCTCGAGTTGATCCTCAATTGGTTCACCGAATTGGAACGGACGTTCGAGCGGGGAAACTGAGGAGAGTCACACCACGAAAACGGGTGAGACATATCGGGTGTTTGGGGATGCGGGCCTGCCACACCAACAACTGCCCGGTCGGCATCGCCACCCAGAAGCCCCATCTTCGTCAGCGGCTGGAGATCGAGAAGGGGCCAAAGGAGATTCAGGCGCGTTTTCGGCGTGAGGTCTGTCCAGAACGGTCCTCCAGCCCAAATGCCGGCAGCCCGGACGATCCCCGGAGGGGCTACAGATTTGCGGTCGCTGCCCATGGCTGACATCTTGTCCTGATCAGTCGCCCCTCCGGGGCTGGTCATGAAATATCCTCTGGTTACCGGGGCTGACGCCCCGGCCTATTCTCTGGCGCCCCTTCGGGCCTTCGTCGTTTGATCGCCCCGGCAGAACTCAGGGCCAACCGAGGTCGCTGGTCTGCGGCTTTCTCCTCCCTCTCTTCGGGTGAGACGCTCTCGATGTCGGCTACCGCGACATGAGGTCGTGATCAGTGGCACTTTCTTGGCGAATAACTCCGTGATCGTCGTCAAGGCTCGGTTGGCGGGTCTGGTCGACGGCAACTTCCTGTTCCAGTTCCCCGTCGAAAAGTCCTCATAGCGGGCCATCACTGTGGTGCTCAACTGGTGGGAACAGATCGCTCACCACCCGCAGCTCATCGATCACCAACGACACAACCCGCTCAATGGTCGAGTCGGCGACCACTCTCCGCACGAGTGCGAGCGGTGGCCCCAGGAGCCGATGCTCAAGGCGGCCAGGCGCCGAGGCTGTGGTCGTAGCACAGGATGGTGGTGTCGTCGCAAGGATCGCTCGGGAGCAGAGTCGGCTGGAGGGCGCCGCCGGGAGTACTCGAAAAGCCACCCCACTCGATGGTCAGCCCGTTCGAATCGAGCCGGTACGCGAGCCGTTGGTAGACGACCGAGTTGGTCGCGTTGAGGTCGCGCCACTTGATCAGCATGGTATCGGCCGATCTCTCGATCACCTCCCCCACTGCCAGGAACACCACCGCTGTTGTGGCGTCGGGCATCGTCCAGTTGTAGGGACCAGGCTGAAGGTTGCGGATGACGAGGTGGGCCACCGCGGCCGAGTCGTAGTTCGTCGAGTCGAAAACCGCCGTTGAGGTGTCGATCGGCACGAAGCTGAACATCTCGTCGACGGTCGTGGCCGGTTCATCCCGTTCGGTCCAGCCACCCAGTCTGGTGTAGAGATCCGAGAAGTCGCGCGGCAGCGGGTTCTCGGCCTGGCACAACCCGCCCTGAGCGGTCCATTGCCACCGCTCGTAAAACAGGCGGTCGCGATAGCGCTGCGACTCCGGGTCGAGCATGTCGGTTTCCATCACCGACTGCAGCTCGTCACGTCGGCTTCCCGACAAGAATCGGTAGACGCAGAAGTCCCCGCCCAGGTCGCCGCCGCCCCCGAGGTGGAAAGGCACCTGGAATTCGATCTGCGCCCACGGCCACTCGAGAAAGCTGCCGCCGCCGACCCAGTAGCCAGGATGGCCGGGAACGGGATCGGCCAGAATCTGCGGAAGGGCGAGTTCGGTCCCGGCGGTCACCTGGATCGGATCGTGGCCCGCGAGGATGTCGGTCCCTACCGCACCCGCAAAGGTATCGGTGTTGATGCCGGTCGCGGCCAGTACCAGAGCGCGAAGAGGCGCAGCGATGCTGCCGACGTGGCCAAACGCGAATCGCACGCGGCCCGGCAGCTCGAGGTCGATCCGCCACTGAGGCTCGTTGTCAAAGTGGTTGGGCGACGGACCCTCGTCATACTGGACGGACGTCACGGCCCCGTCGGCGGGAGCGATATAGGCCGGCCGCCGCAACCGGACTGCGTCGCCGGTCGGGTCGCCACCGACCGGGTAGCCCCAGACCTCGCCCGGTTCCCGCACGCCATCGAAATTGCCCTCCAACTCCTCCATCTCGCTGTCGTCCTCGGCGAGGAAACCAACGAAGTTGGCCTTGGCCTCGCCCGTGGGGTCGCCGGTCAACGGGCCGAAGTGGGCGCCGTAGGGACCGATCGATATGTAGACCGAACGCCCGTCCTCGGTCGGGGCCTCGAGCCGGGCCCCGTCCGCGGAAACCGTCGAAACGAATGGCAGGTCGAGGGCCTGCGCCTGGTTGCCGACAACCATCCAGCCGCCGGGTTCGAGCGCCACCAGAGCGAAGTCGTCGATGATGGGGCGGGCGAAGGTGTCGAGATACGTCACCGGGTCTCCTCCACTGACGGAGGGAACACCGGTACGCCGCTCGACGATTTTCAGGCCAAACGGCTCGACCAGGCCGGGCAGGGCGCGGGGGTGGGTTCGGGTGAAGACCTCGCGTACCCGTTCGAGATCAACCGCGATGTCGTCGTACAGCCCCATCTCGGCGTTGATCTCGACGCGCAGGGCAGGCTCGTCCTTGCCGAAATTGAGGTAGGTCGAGGACACGCCGTCGATGGGTTCGGTCAGCGGCACGCCGGATTCCAGAGCGTTGGCGACGGCCACCCGAGCCGCCAGGACTTCGCGCACCTCGATGGTGGAGGTCCCCATCGACGTCGCGGCGAGCAGGTCGCCGAAAGTCGTGCCACCGCAGTCGGTGAAGCTGTAAGTACCGGTGTATAGCCCGCCGGGATCCCAGCTGACGGTGAAGGAGGAGCCCGCCGAACACCCGCCGTCGGTTTCGAGCCCGACCGTGAGCACGTCGCCGACATCGGTAAACGAGGTCAGACCGCCGTCGCAGGCCCACAGATCGCAGTCGCCATCGCCCACAAAACCGCCGGCGACCAAGGCGCCGTCCCCATCGACCACAGCCGACAGGATCCGCAGGTGTTCCGGTCCACCGCCGTTGTCCACCGCAGCAGCGAGGTGCTGTTCGAAGAGCTCGCAGTCGGTGCGCCGGAGGGTGACAGCCTGGGTTCCGAGATCACCGGTGGCCATGCCGTTGATCAGGTCGCGGCCGAGGGGACCCGCGATCGTGATCGACCGCGTGGCGGACGGGTTCTTGAACTCGAAATTGAGAGACACGGTCGAACCTGAAACCGAACCGGCGACGAGCACCCGATCTCTGGTGCCTCCCAGCAGATAGCCGGTGACGGCGCCGCTCGATCGTTGGATCAGCTCGAGGGCGAACGCACGGGTGGTACCGCTGAAATCGAGGGAAAAGGTCCACGTGCCGGTGGCGAGCGGCGGGTCCGTCGAGTTGGCCCAGCGGTTGGTACCGCCGAGCTCGAATCCGTCGCGAAAGATGAGGTCAGAGCACGAAGCAGCGACTGAGCCGACCCTCAGCACGGCGACAACCGCTGCCACGACCAGGATCCCCAGTCGTTGGCACGCGGCGGACCGACCGCTGAAGGCGGAGGACGAACACCCTCTCATAATCGAATTGATACCTTGTCCCAATTATATATCAGACTGTTCGCCGCGAAACCGTGAATCACGGCTCGGGCGTCTCTCTGCCCGCAGAACACCGGTGACCCGTATCACCCGTTCCGGGCCCACCGCGCCTGTAACCTCGAGGGGGAGAACGAGGATGGTCAACCCCCGCATCGCGATCGGCATCCTGGCGCTTTCGGCCGCGCTGCCGGTCGTGTCGACCGCCATCGATTACGAGGTCGGCGAAGGACCCGGCATGCTGGCGGCGATCTCCGATGTGCCGTGGGAGGGCCTGGCCCCAGGCGATCGGGTCCTGATCCACTGGCGCGCCACACCCTACAAGGAGAAATGGGTCGTGTGTCGCCGCGGCACCGCCGAGGCGCCGATCATCATTCGAGGCGTGCCCGGCCCGGGCGGCGCGTTGCCGGTGATCGACGGCCGCGATGCCGTCACCCGCGAGGCCTTGAATTTTTGGAACGGGTCACGCGGCGTCCTCAAAATCGGCGGCGCCAGCATCCCGAGCGATACCCTCCCCGCCCACATCGTGGTCGAGAACCTGGACATTCGCTCCGGGCGACCGCCCTACTCCTTCACCAATGACTCGGGTGGGTCGGAATACTATGACAACAACTCCGCCGCGATCTATGTCGAAAAAGCCGAGCACCTCGTGATCCGCAATTGCATCCTGCGCGACTCGGGCAACGGCCTCTTCATCGGCGCCCATGACGGCGACACCACGGACATCCTGATCGAACACAACTGGATCTACGACAACGGCATCGAAGGCAGTTACTACGAGCACAACACCTACACCGCGGCGATCGGCATCACCTACCAGTTCAACCGGATGGGCCGGCTGCGCCAGGACTGCGGCGGCAACAACCTCAAGGACCGCTCGGCCGGTCTGGTGGTGCGCTCCAACTGGATCGAAGACGGCAACCGTCAACTCGATCTCGTCGATGCCGAGGACAGCGCGGTGCTGGTCAACCACCCGGACTATCACGAGACCTTTGTCTACGGCAACGTTCTCATCGAGTCGGACGGCGAGGGCAACAGCCAGATCCTCCACTACGGCGGCGACAGCGGCACCACCGCCGACTACCGCAAAGGCACCCTCTACTTCCACCACAACACCGTCATCTCCACCCGCTCCGGCAACACCACCCTGATGCGGCTGTCCACCAACGACGAGCACGCCGACATCCGCAACAACATCCTCTTCACCACCGCCGACGGCTCGCGGTTGGCGATAGTCGGAGAATCCGGCGTCGCCGATCTCCGCACGAACTGGATCGTTGACGGGTGGGTGACCAGCCACTCGAGTTTCTCCGGGGCGCTGACCGATCACGGGGACAACCTCACTGGCGCCGACCCGGGGTTCACCGATTTCGCGAGCCAGGACTTCGCGCCGGTCGCCGCGAGCACGTGCGTCGATGCCGGAGGACCGCTTGATGCGAGCGTCGTTTCGCTGCACTCACCGGTCAACCAGTACCTCCGCCACCAACGCGCCTCCACCCGACCCGATGACGGGTCGCGGGATATCGGCGCCCTCGAGAGCGGTCTGATTTTCGGCGACGGTCTCGAGTCGGGTCGCACAGGGTGGTGGTCGTTCACTCTCCCCTGACCCGCACCTCGAGATGACATCTTCGGTTAGAATCGGTACCCACCCACCAGGTGTCCGGGAGGACCCATGAAAACGAAGATGTCGCGCCGCACCATGATCAAGACGACCGGTGGCACTCTCGCCATGGCGCTCGCGCCCTCCGCTGTGGCGTCTGCATCGACAGCAACGAGCGGCCGCACAATGAGGGCCGCGGTGATCGAACGATCGGGCGACGACGTCGCCGCCAACGTTCGTCTGGTCAGCGACTGGCCCGAACCGGTCGCCGGCGCCGGCGAGGTGCGGGTTCGCACCGAGGCCGCGGCCCTCAACCACGTCGATTTGTGGTTGGGGCAGAGAGACTGGGCATCGTTCCCTCACATCACCGGGTTCGACGGCTGCGGCATCGTGGAGACCGTCGGCGAGGGAGTGGATGAGGCGTGGCTCGGACGCCGCGTCATCTTCAACGCCGCCGTGGCCGAAGCGACCCCGCCTGCGCCGGACGTCCGCCCCGACCGTCCACCGGAGATCGGTCTGATCGGTTCGGAGACGCAGGGCAGCATGGCCGAGATGTTCATCGTTCCGGCGGCGAATATTCTGGACGTGGGTGACGCCGACCCGATCAACGCCGCAGCGTTCGCCCTGACCTTTCTCACCGCCTGGCGCATGATCTCGACCCGCGCCCGGCTCAAACCCGACCAGACTGTCCTGGTGACGGGCATCGGCGGCGGCGTCGCCCTGGCCGCGCTGCAGATCGCGCAGTACATCGGCGCCAAGGCCATCGTCACCAGCCGCCACCAGTGGAAGCTCGACACGGCCCAGGGGCTCGGTGCGAAACACGGCATTCTCGACCAACAACAGGACTGGTCGGAGGAGGTCCGCGACCTCACCGGCGGACGCGGCGTGGATCTGTGCGTGGACTCGGTGGGCAAGGCCGTGCACGCGCGGTGCATCCAGAGCCTGGCCCAGGGCGGAATCCTGACCACCTGCGGCGCCACCACCGGAGGCGATGCCGAGACGATGCTGGGAGCGATCTACTGGAAACAACTCAGCATCCTCGGTTCCAGCATGGGCGACATGGACGAGTTCCGGGAGGTCACCGCCCTGTTTCGCGCCGGCAAGCTGCAGCCGGTGATCGACCAGGTGTTTCAGGCACAAGACGCCGCCCACGCGTACGCGCGTCTGCAGGCAGGCGAGCAGTTCGGCAAGGTCGTCGTTCGCTGGTCTTCTTCGGTATAGAAGATCGCGCGGGCTGGGGGAAAACCTCTGAAAGGCCTAGAGGCGGGGGTTTCCCCCGCCCGGTTTACAGAACTGAAACCGACCCCGTCCCTCCGTTTGCAGGGAGGGGAAGAACCCCTCCCCTACGGCTTTCAGCAACGGCATGTCTCCGTTGGATCGGGTACCCTGTGGGGCGTTCGGCTGCGCCGGATTTCAGTTTCTCTCGGAGATGGAACATGACCCGTCGTTTCTCCCCCGCCCTCGTCTCGTGTTTTCTGATCGTTCTTTCCCTGTTCGTTCTGCCGTCGATGCTCAGCGCACAAGACACCCGGTTGCTTCGCCAACCGACCTTGAGTTCGACCCATGTGGCATTCGAGTACGGCGGCGACCTGTGGGTGGCCGTTCGAGCTGGAGGCGTCGCGAGCCGGCTGACCAGCACGCCGGCAGTGGAACAGAACCCGCGATTTTCTCCGGACGGTCAGTGGCTCGCCTTCACTTCGGATCGATCCGGCGAGGACTCCGTCTACGTGCTGCCGGTTGAGGGCGGTACGCCGACCCGGCTCACGTGGTATCCGGCGGCATCCTACGCGCTCGGATGGACGCCTGACGGCGAACGAGTTCTCTATGCCTCGTCGCGCGAAACGGCGCCAACGGGCTACCAGCGTTTGTGGACGGTGCCGCGGGACGGCGGGCCGTCGGAGATACTGCCCGCACCCTGGGGGCACGACGGCTCGTTCTCGTCCGACGGGAAGAAGATTGTCGTCGATCGCGTGGCTCGCTGGGATTCAGAGTGGCGAAACTACCGTGGAGGGCAGAACACGCCGCTTGTCATCCTCGACCTCGAGGATCTGAGCGAGACCCGGCTGCCCAACGACAGGACTTTCGATATTTTTCCGTTGTGGATGAACGGGACCATCTACTTCCTGTCGGATCGCAGCTGGTCGATGAATGTCTGGGCGTACGACCCGTCGTCGGGCGGCCTGACCCGGCTCACCGATTTCCCCGATGTCGATATCGAGTGGCTCTCGGGCCACGACGGCACTTTGGTCTTCGAACGAGACGGGTGGATCCACACCCTCGATCCCGCCACCGGCGAAATCACCCGCCTGGAGATCACGGTCCGCGGGGACTTCCCCTGGGCGGAGACCCGGTGGGAGGACGTCAGCGATGACATCGGATCGTCGTCGTTGTCGGCGACCGGCCAACGAGCTCTCTTCGAGGCCCGCGGCGAGATCTTCACGGTCCCGGTCGAGAAGGGGGACTCCCGCAACATCACCCGAAGCTCGGGCGCGGCGGACCGCCGACCGATCTGGTCGCCGGACGGCAGCGAGATCGCGTGGTTTTCGGACTCCGGCAACGGCTACGAATTGCTGATCGCCGCCCAGGACGGTCTCTCGGAGCCCCGCAGCCTTCCGATCGGCGAAGCCAAGATGGCGTGGGAAGCGACCTGGTCGCCCGACGGGTCGCGCATCGCGTTCGTCGACGACGAGGTGCACGTCCGGGTGCTGGAGCTCGCGACCGGGACGATCACGACAGCCGACACGGCGGGCACCAATATCGAGCGCGGCGACATGGGTCTCACCTGGTCCCCCGACTCGAAGTGGCTGGCCTACGCCAAGACCTTCCCCAACAACTTCCACCGCATCATGATCTGGTCGGTGGAGAGTGGCGCGGCCGTACCGGTGACCGACCCCATGGCCGACGCGGTGGCGCCCGCCTGGGACCGCGGCGGGCACTACCTCTACTTCCTGGCCAGCACGAATCTCGCCCTGGCCTCGGGTTGGGCCAACACCAGCACGATGCAGGCCGACCCGGCCTACGGCGTCTACGCCATCGTCTTGCGGGCCGACGACCCGACCCCGTTCGCTCCCGAGAGCGACGAGGAGCCGGTGAAGAAAGACGACGAGGAAGAAAAGGCGGATCAGGACAAGGACCCGAAGAGCAAGAAGGACAAGAAAGCCGAGGCTGGCAGCGGCGCCGACGACGAGGACGAAAAGGAGCCGGAAGTCGAGGTCGTGATCAGCTTCGACGGCATCGAACGCGCGCACCCTGGCCCTTCCCATGCCCGCCGGCGCCTACGTGACAACGGTCGCGGGGCCCGAGGGCAGCGTCTTCGTCGGCGAGGGCGGCGGCGACGGCCCCGGGATGACGCTCCACAGGTTCACGCTCGAGAATCGTGAGTCCACCGAGTTTGCGACCGGCGTTTCGCAGATCTCGGTGTCGGCCGACGGCGCCAAGCTCCTCTACCGGTCGGGCACGACGTGGAGCGTCGTCGGCACGGACAGCCCTCCCAGCGACGGCAAGGGACAGCTCGATTTCTCGCTCATGATGGAACTCGATCGCCACGCAGAGTGGCAGCAGATCTTCGACGAGGCGTGGCGGTACGAACGCGATTTCTTCTACGACCCCAACACCCACGGCCGCGATTGGGACGCGGTGTACGACCGCTACGCACCGCTGGTGCCCTGGGTTCAGCACCGCACCGATCTCACGTACATCCTCGACCAGGTCAACGGCGAACTCTCGGTCGGTCACAGCTTCGTGTTCGGCGGCGACGTACCGGAAACCGACGAGTCCAGAGTCGGTCTGCTCGGCGCCGACCTGGTGGCCGACCAGGGGCGGTGGAAGATCGCCAGGATCTTCACCTTTGAAAGCTGGAACCCCGATGTCTCGGCGCCGCTCGACCGCCCCGGTCTCAAGGTTGAGGAAGGCAACTACATCATCTCGATCAACGGCGTCGATCTCACCGCGGAGCAGGATCCGTACCGGCTGTTCGACGGCACCGTCGACCGGCAGACAGTTCTTCAATTCAACGACAAGCCCTCCGTCGAAGGCGCGTGGAGCGGCACCGTGGTGCCGATCGACAGTGAGCGATCCCTCCGCCAACGGGCCTGGGTGGAAGACAACCGCCGCCGCGTGGAAGAACTGTCGGACGGCAAGCTGGCCTACGTCTGGATACCCAACACGTCCACGGCCGGAGTGGTCTCGTTCAACCGGTACTTTTTCGCGCAGCAGGACAAACTCGGCGCGGTGATCGACGAGAGGTTCAACGGCGGCGGTCTGCTCGACGACTACATGGTCGACCTGATGACCCGCACGCTCCGTGCGGCGGTCACCAACGAGGCGCCGAACGGCGCACCGCTCCGCCTGCCGGCCGGTATCCTCGGGCCCAAGGTCCTCCTCATCAACGAGATGGCCGGGTCCGGCGGCGATTACTTCCCGTGGGTCTTTCGCCAGCAACAGGCCGGACCGCTGATCGGCGCCACGACCTGGGGCGGGCTGGTCAAGTCCTCGGTTCACTACCCGCTGGTGGACGGCGGCGCGCTGACCGCTCCCGACAACGCGGTCTTCGACCCGATCAACAACATCTGGATCGCCGAGAACGAAGGCGTACCGCCCGACATCGAGGTCCTGATGGACGCGCGCTCGGTGGCCGAAGGCCGGGACACCCAACTCGAACGAGGGGTCGAGGAAGCGCTGCGCCTGCTCGAAGAACAGGGCACGGTCACCGTGAAGCCTCCCCCGTACCCCACACCGGCGGTGCGCCCGAAGTAGCCTGCAGGCCTCACCAACTTTCTGCTGTGGGTGACGATTCGCTGCACTCGACGGAGGATTTCCGCCTCGGGTTTTCCGCCTGCTGTCGCGAATTCGCGGACTGCCGGGGCGCAATCCTGCCGTAGGGCCTCACGCCCAATGATCCAAAATCCTACGGCAGATGTCCCAACCGGGGACAATCCGCGAGAATCACCATGTGTCAGGTTCCCAGATGTGGCATCTGCATTGCTACATGGCGGGTATGGCGCTGTGTGTTCATTCGCAATCCGTTGGCCGCTTCGGGCGCGTCTCGGGTCCCATCGACGGGAGACCTGCGGGCATTGCAAACGGCCGACAGCGCGGTACCTGGATGGATGAGGTGAGGTGATTATGTGCACTCGGATCGCAACCAGGACCTTCTTGACCACGGCAGCTGCGGTTCTCGTTCTGTGTCAGCTGATTCCAGTCACCCCGTCGCACGCCGCCTACCTGGAAGACGTGCCACAGGTGCTCATCCAGCCTGACGGGACCCGGATCGAATGTCTTGCGAGTGGCGACGAGTACTACCACTGGCTGCACGACGCGGACGGCTTCGTCATCGTCCGCGATCCTGACAGCGGATATTGGGTGTGGGCAGAGAAGAGCAAGGGCGCCATCACAGCGACTCGACACGTGGTCGGTCGGATACCGCCCAGCCTCCTCGGCCTCGAACCCCGAATTCTCCCCGACCGGAGTCACCTGAAAAGCGAGCGGATGGAACGCTTCTCCTCGCCGCCGGTTCAACCTGCTCCCTCCACGGGAACGATGGAGAACCTGGTGGTGTTCATTCGATTCAGCGACGAGTCCGAGTTCACGCAGACGATCAGCTCCTACGACTCGGATTTCAACTCGACGGCCGCCGGTGCGAGCTCCATGAAGGCCTATTTCAAGGAGGTCTCCTACGACCAGCTCACCATCAACTCCACCTTCTATCCGACACCGCCAGGCTCCACGGTCGTGTCCTATCAGGACAGCCATCCGCGGGCCTACTACCAGCCGTACCACGCGACCACTAACCCGACCGGATATACCTCGGAGAGTCAACGAGCGGAAAGGGAACATACCCTTCTCAAGAACGCAATCGCATCCATCGCCTCGCAGGTGCCGGGATCACTCGACATCGACGCCGACAATGACGGGTATGTGGACAATGTCGTGTTCATAGTCTACGGGTCCGCCGACGGTTGGAGCAGCCTTCTGTGGCCCCACCGGTGGGTCCTCTATTCACAGACCGCCACCATCAACGGAGCGAGGGTCTGGGACTACAATTTCCAACTCAGCAATTCACTCGGGGTCGGCGTTCTCTGCCACGAGATGTTCCATTCGCTCGGCGCTCCGGATCTGTACCACTACGAAAACAACATTTCCGTCCACCCCGCCGCAAGATGGGACGTGATGAATTTCGACATGGACCCACCGCAGCACATGACGACGTATATGAAGATGCGATACGGCGAATGGGTCGACGAGATACCGGAAATCACCACCAACGGAACCTACACCCTCAACCCGGTGACGTCGTCGACCAACAACGCCTACAAAATCGCCTCGCCCAACACGACCGGTGAGTACTTCGTCGTCGAGTACCGTCGGAAGACCGGCACCTTCGAAAGCTCGGTGCCCGGCTCGGGGCTGATCGTCTATCGGATCAACACGGCCAGGGACGGGGCCGGCAACGCGAGCGGGCCACCGGATGAGCTCTACGTTTACCGCCCCGGCGGGTCCGACACGGTCAACGGTTCCGCCGACAGCGCCCACTTCAGCCTCGACGTCGGGCGGACCCAGATCAACGACTCCACCGACCCGTCGAGCTTTCTCGCCGACAGCAGTAACGGCGGCCTCGACATCTCGGACGTCTCGTCGGCCGGCGCCACCATTTCGTTCACCGCGACGGTCGGCCCTGCAGACGACTTCAGAATCTCGGTGAGCCCCGAGAGCCAGGAGATCTGCCGCGGCTCCAACGCCCAGTATGCGGTCACCGTCTCCCAGATCGGTTCGTTCACGGGCCAGGTCAGCCTGTTGTCCAGCGGAAAGCCGTCCGGCTCCAGCACCGCCTTCTCCCCCAACCCCGTCTCCGCCACCCCGGGAGCCAGCACGTTCACCGTCAGCAACACCGTCAACGCCCCGGCTGGAACATCCGTCATTACCATTATCGGCACCGGTTCTTCCGGCAGCCACAACGACACGTTGTCGCTCACGCTCCTCCCGCAACCCGGTGTCGGTTCGCTCCTGACCCCAGTCAACGGAGCGGCAAACCAGTCCACCACGCCGGCTTTCGCCTGGAGCGCCGTGTCTGGCGCGACCTCCTACACCATCCAGATTGACCAGGACCCGAACTTCAGCAGCGTCGATCACAGCGCGGTCGTTCAAGGCACCACCTATTCCGGCGCCACCCTCGACCAGGGCGCCACCTACTACTGGCGCATCTTCGCCGGCAATTCGTGCGGCCTGGGGAGCGCGTCGTCGCCGTTCAGCCTCACGACCACCGATGGGTCGACAGTGTGTTCAAACGTCCTCCTGGAGCCCGGTTTCGAAGGCGGGCCGCAGTCGGCCTGGTCCGAGAGTTCCACGAATGGTTGGACCCTGGTCGACGCCAACTATCCCCGATCGGGTTCCTACTCCTCCTGGTTGGGTGGTGACGACAACGAAACGTCTCGGATCTGGCAATCCGTCGCGATCGATGCCGCAGCGACTTCAGCCACCGTGTCGTACTGGTACCTCATCGGGTCGGAAGACTCCTGTGGTTGGGACGAAGGCGGCCTCGAGATCAACGGTACACCTGTCAGCGGCCACGTCTACGACCTCTGCGCTACCACCAGCACGTCCGGGGCATGGATCCAATCAGGTCAAGCCGATCTACTTCCCTTCGCCGGAACCTCACCAACCGTCCGGTTCTTTGCCGCAACCGACAGCTCCGCGCTGAGCAGCCTCTTGGTGGACGACGTCGTTCTCGAGGTGTGCGTGCCAGGAGTGCCATCAAGCACCACGTTCAGCGACGGGTTCGAGTCGGGAGATCTCTCCTCGTGGTCGAGTTCTGCGCCGTAGTCAGGACTCCGGCTGAGCGGAAGCCGAGAAGCGGCGGAAGCACAGTTCATTGCGACCAGCGTTCGCGGGTCAGACTCGACACATTCAGGAATACCTGGAGAAACCGTTCGACCAGGTCGGCGAGGACGACGTCTCGCCGCCCTCGTGACGAGTTGGCAAGTTATGCAGACTACCGCACCCGGATCGACGGGTTGCTGTGCGATGTCACGGACACGACCTGACCATCGGCGCCGATCGCGAAGACCCACTCTTCGCCGAGGCTGTCGTCGTCCGAACGGATTCGGCGGAAGACGTTGCCCTCGGTGTGCTTGAGCGGCGAGATCCAATTGTCGAAATCGACCGCGCTGCTGTCGAGGTCGACCGCCGCGAGACCGGCGTTCCAGAAGACGATAGCCAGCCTGCCCCACACCGAGTCGTAGACGCCGACGTACTTCTCGAATTCCGGATTTCGAACCGGGAGATCGTCAGCGCACTTCGACGACTTTTTGACCGCCGGGCCGAGGACGGCCGCCGCCTTTCTCGAATAGAGGCTGACGTCGGATCCGATGGCGTTGGTCAGAACGACGATCCCGAGCTCATCCTTCGGCAGAATCGAGAAGTCGGTGTAGTAGCCCGGGCAGGCGCCGCCGTGGCGCACCCACGTCGTGCCGTTGCGGTTGGCGACGTTGAAGCCCAGACCCCAGGTGGTGTCCCAATCGGGGTCGACCCAGTGGACGCGCTGCATCTCGCGGAGAGTCGCGGCTCGCAGCACCTGGTCGCCGCCATCAGCGCGGAGCCGCAGCTGCCAGCGCGCGAATTTGGCGAGATCGGAAGCGCTCGAGGCCATCCCGGCGGCCGGCCCGATGCCCTCCACGTCAAACAGCGTCAGGCGTTCGCGCGCCGGGCTGCCGCGACGGGCCGAGTAGCCGGCGGCGAGGCGGCCAGTGGCAGCGGCATCTGGCACCGAGGTGAACGTGCTGGTCATGTCGAGGGGGGCCAGGATGTCATCTTCGACGACCGCGGCCCAGGGGCGGTCAGCAGCGGCGGCAATCACTTCGCCGAGCAACGCCATCCCGAGGTTGGAGTATTGGAAGTACCGGCCCGACGGATAGAGTGACTGCTGCGCCGCGAGGCGCTCCTGGATCTGCGCGGAGGTCGGGAAAGTCGAAGTCCGGACCGGACCAGTAGGGCGAGTCGGATTCTCTCGGGAGGCCGGCGGAGTGCGACAGGACGTTGCGGATGGAGATCGGTTCGTCGTCGGGGTGGGCGTCGGTCATGGTCGCGAACCACGAAACAAAGGCGCCGAGGTCGTCATCGAGCTCCACCTCGCCGGCATCGCGCAGCTGCATCACCGCGATCGAGGTGAAGAGCTTCGAGATCGAACAGATCGAGTAGAGGGTGTCGGCGTCCGCTTGCTTGCCGATGGTCGGGTCGGCGAGACCGATACCGCCGGAGGCCAGCAGTTGGTCGCCGTGGACGAAGGCAAAGGACGCGGCGGGGACTCCCGAGTTCCCGAGGTCGTTTTCGACCCAGACGGACCACGCGGCGACCGCATCTTCGATCCGCTGGTCTTTGCTCAGAGCCGGGGCCGGCTCCTCCGCAGCCACCACGCCCGCAACAACCACGAACAACAGCACTGCAACCAAACGACGCATCATCACCTCCCGGAAGACGATCACTCTGCGATGTGGAGGATTATCTACGACCCGGCTGTGATGTCTACTCACAGGGTCGTGGTAGGATGCCCCATCCGAAAGAGACTCAATATCGAAAACCAACACAAAGGACGGCAGATGAAGACCCTCACGAAAACAACCGCATCGATGATCACGATCGCCCTGGTGATGTGCACCCTCGCCCCTGCTCCGGCGGCATGGGCCGATTCGCACACTACGGAACACGCCGCAGAAGCCGCCCCCCAGAAGGCGGTGCTGGTGACCGGAGCGAGCACCGGGATCGGCAGGAAGATCACCGAACTGCTCGCATCGAAGGGCGTCTTCGTCTACGCCGGAGCGCGCAAGGACTCGGACATCAAGGAACTGAACGCGATCGAAAACGTCATGGCCATCCGCCTCGACGTCACCATCCAGGAAGAGATCGACGCCGCAGTCACGACCATCACCAAGGAAGGCCGCGGCCTGTACGGTCTGGTCAACAACGCCGGTGTCGCCATCGTCGCACCCCTGATCGAGGTCGAAGAGGGTGAACTCGATTTCCTCTTCGACGTCAACATCTACGGCCCCTACCGCATCACCAAGGCCTTCAGCCCGCTGATCATCGCGTCCAAGGGCCGGATCACCACGATCTCCTCGATCTCCGGCATCCTGTCGGGCACTCTGTTCGGCCCCTACAGCATGAGCAAACACGCCATGGAGGCTTACTCCGATTCTCTGGCCCGCGAGATGGAGCGTTTCGACGTCAAGGTCAGCGTGGTCGAGCCCGGCAACTACGAATCCGAGATCGGCACCACTTTGAAAAAGAGGATGGAAAAAAACGGCATCGACATCGAGGGCTCGCCCTATCAGGTGGAGATGCAGGGCATGTTGGATCGCGTTGGTTCCGGGACACCACAGAAAGATCCCCAGGAAGTGGCCGAGGCCGTGTACCACGCCCTCTTCGACGAGCACCCCAAAATGCGCTACATGGTGGTGCCCAACCTCCAGCAGGCCGAGATCACAATCGGCAAGGCGATGGAGGAGATGGTCCAGCTCAACCACGACCAGACCTACACCTTCGACCGCGAAACGCTGATCAAGATGCTGGACGAAGCGCTGGCTGAGACGGCGGAAGAAGACAGCGCCGACTGAAGCCCGCGGTAGAACGGTGGGATCACGCCACTGAAAGCCGTAGGGGCGGGGTTTATTCCCGCCCGGCTTCAGGTATTCAGAGACGTCATCCCATCACGGGCGCAGGGAGGGGATGAACCCCTCCCCTACGGCTTTGAGGGTCGGCAGGTGGCTGCTGGACATCGTAGGGGCGGGGTTTATCCCCGCCCGGCGCACAGGTGTTCAGAGGTGTTTTTCGGGCTCGGACGCGAGGAGGGGATGAACCCCTCCCCTACGGCTTTGAGGGTCGGCAGGTGGCTACTGACCATCGTAGGGGCGGGACATGTCCCGCCTGGTGATCAGCGGGCGGCTTGCAGCAGGACCTCGACGAAGGCCTCGGGTTGGAACCAGTGGGGGTTGTGACCGCCCTCCATCTCGATCACCGTCCACCCGCGGGCACGGGATCGATCGGCGAATGGATCGAAGTCATCGGTGGTCTCCCCCGCTTCGACGGTGAGGATGAAGACCCCGGGCAGACGGGCCGCCTCGGGGTTGTCGAGAACGATCTCTTCGGTGAAGGTGAGGATCGGCTGCGGCACGTCGACGGGCGGCTGCTTCCCGGGCTCCACCCACCTGGGCACGAGCTTCCACGGCTCGGCCCCGCCGCCACCCGCCGTGGCCATGAGATCGAGCGAATCGCCAAAGAGACCCGAAACCGAGTCGCCGTTCTCCGGCACGATGGCATCCATGAAGACGAGTTTCTTGATCCGTTGCGGCACCCTCTCGGCCACCCCGGCCACCACCATTCCGCCGTAGCTGTGGCCGACCAGAACCACATCCTGCAGGTCCTCGAACTCGAAGACCATGACGATGTCCTCGATGTGGGTCGAGAGATCGACGTCGGCGCGGGCGAGGTGGACGCGCTCGCCCAAACCGGTCATGGTCGGGCGGTACACAGTGTGCCCGGCACCCTCGAGCAGAGGCGCCACTTTATTGAAGTGCCAGCCGCCGGCCCAGGCACCGTGGACGAAAACGATGGTCAGCCCGCCGGTCTCCTCGTGAACCGCAGTCGGCGCCGGCGCACACGCGACGGCGGCGGCCAATACGGCAACCCCAACTACCAGCCGTTGTGCGGGTCGAATTCTCAGGATGTTCCAATCCATGGTTCTCCCTTGGCTCGCCCATGGCGATCAGGCCCATCCTACGTCAGCGCTGACCGAACAGTCTGCTATCGAGAGAGAGCCGCCCCGGGCCCAGGGCGATCAGGAGAATCGCGATACAGAAGTAAATTGCTGCGAGCTCGTAAGAAGAACCGCTACCCTTCGCGACAAAAGGGTCAGCGCGCATGACCGCGTGAACGTAGAACGCCACCGCCATGGTTGACGCGATACCCAGCGACGCCAGCGGGGTGAGGAGGCCCAGCACCAAAGCCAGCCCACCGCCGAACTCCGAAACCGCAGCAAGCGCCTGAAATACCCCGGGCGCGAACGCGTCCGGCCCCATCCAGCCGAACGGGTTCTGGATCTTGCCCCACCCGTGCAGCATGAATGCGAGACCTGCAACGACGCGCAGCAGCAGCAACGTGAAGTCCGCGAATGTCGAGTGTTTCGGCACCGAGAAGAAGTCCTTGATGTGCATGGGGTCCCTTTCGACCGGTTGCGTCCAGCGAGTCAGGCGATGATGCCTCGCTCGAAGGTCAACCTTGTGAGGACGGTGCCGAATTCCCGGAAAAGGCCTTTGAAAAGCAAGGTTTCAAACTGAAGAACTCAAACCTTCGACCAGCCGCACCAGCGTCCCATCGGCGTGCGGCTCGAAATCGATCCGGACGGTCGTCATGGAGTCACCAGAGTCCACCGGCCAGCGAAAGACGAATTTCTCAGGCCGCCGGTGGACAACGACCTCCCCCACCACCTCTCCGGTGAAATCTTTCGTCCCCCAGTTCTGCCAGCGAAAGACCAACGCGCCGCACGGCCCGGGCTCCAGCGTCGAGCCACCTCGGGTGAACCAGCAGTCGAGGCCGTCGGTCGTAGCCATGGCGCGGCGGGCCCGTTCACCGTGAGGCATTGCAGGGGGTGAGAGAATGGTCCATGCCCGACGGACTGACCCTGATGATCTACATCCTCACCGGCGTCGGTGGGATGGCCTACTTCGTGTACGGCAAGAAGCAGCAGAACATCGCCTTTCTCGCCGCCGGCGTCGGCCTGTGCGTCTACCCATATCTGGTCAGCGGTGCCGCCACCCTGATTCTCGTCGGTGCCGCGCTCCTGGCGGCGCCGTTTCTCCTCAGCAAACTGTAATTTCGGAGAGTTGAAAAGCCCGGACCTTTGATACTATCCGTCAACCATGACGGTCAAACTCCACGATGTCGCGCACTCCGGTCACGCCCACAAGATCCGTCTGCTCTGCGGGCTCCTGGGCATCGACCTGGTGCTCGAACCGGTGGACCTGAAGGCACAGGAACACAAGTCACCCGGCTATTTGAAGCTCAACCCGTTCGGGCAGGTGCCGGTCCTGGAAGACGGCGATGTGGTCATCCGCGACTCCAACGCCATCCTGCTCTACCTCGCCGAGAAGTACGACAGCGGACACGTCTACCTCCCGGCGGACCCGATAGCCCGCGCCCATGTCTACGAGTGGTTGGCAACCGCCGCCGGCCCTCTCTATCTGGGTCCGGCCCGGGCCCGGGTCATCAAGGCGTTCGGCAGGGACGGGGATCACGACCAGGCCGCCGTGGTTGCCTTGATGCTTCTCGCGGTCATGAACGACCACCTCGCGGAACAGTCGTGGCTGGTCGGCGACGGACCGACGTTGGCCGATATCGCGTGCTACAGCTACATCGCGGTCGCCGACGAGGGCGGCATCGACGTTGGGGAGTTTCCCCACGTCAAGGTCTGGCTCCAGCGCCTGGAGCAACTCGAGGGTTTCATACTCATGCCCAGGTTGCCGAAGGGCTGAGCAGGTTCTAGTTTTTCATCAGTTCCTCGACCTGGTCGAGGGTCTCTTCGAAGGTCTTCATGGCGGCGGCGAGGGCGTCGGGTTTGGTGAGATCGACCCCGGCGCCGGCCAGGAGCTCGAGCGGCGGCGCCGAGGCGCCACCCTTCAGCATGGCGAGGTAGGCAGCGGCCGCTGTTTCGCCAAGCGTCTTGACCCGATCCGCAATCGCAATGCCGCTCGCCAGCCCGGTGGCGTAGGAATAGACGTAGTACTTGTAATAGAAGTGAGGGATGTAGGCCCACTCCATCCCGTCATCGGCGTCGACGGTGAAGCCCGGTCCGTAATAGCGCTGGACGAGGTCGCGGTAGGTCGCCTCGAGCAGGGCGGCCGTCACCGGCGTCCCATCTTCGACAAAGGCGTGCACCTTCTGCTCGAACTCCGCGAACATGGTCTGCCGGAAGATCGTGCCCCGGATCGTTTCGAGCCTCTCGACCAGGAGCGCGGCCTTCACGGCCGGGTCGGTCGCGTGGGTCACCAGATAGTCCGACAGCAACACTTCGTTGCAGGTGGAGGCGACCTCGGCGAGAAACGGCACATAGCGGAAACTCGGGTAGGGCCGGCTCTTCATGGTGAGGTCGGAGTGCAGGGCGTGGCCGAATTCGTGGGCGAGCGTCGACATGTCATCGATCGAGTCCTGGTAGTTCATGAAGACGTAGGGGTGCGGTCCGTAAACGCTGGCCGAGAAGGCCCCGCTCCGTTTGTCCTTGTGGGGATAGAGATCCATCCAACCGTTGGCCGGATCGAGACCCTCGGCAAGGGCTTTGCCGTAGTCCTCGCCCAACGGCGCGAGAGCGGTGATGATGGTTTTCCGAGCCTCGGAGAACGGCACCTCCGTGTCGACGCCCTCGGCGAGCGGAATGTAGAGGTCGTAGATGTGGATGTCCTCGAGCCCGAGCGTCCGCTTCCGCAGTTCGACGTAGCGGTGAAGCAGCGGCAGGTTGGCGTTGATCGTCGAAACCAGGTTGTTGTAAACGGCAGGCGTCAAACCGTCCTTGTCCAGGTAGGCCTCGAGGGCGGTGTCGTAGCCCCGGGCCTGTGCCAGATCAACATCGAGCTGGAACTGGCCGGCCAGAGTCGCGGCAAGGGCGTGCTGGTACTGGCGGAGGGTGCCGAACATCGCGGCCACGGCGTCGCTCCGGACATCGCGGTCGGCCGAGGCCCGGTAGCGCGGGTAGTTGGACAGGGTGAGCTGGACCATCTCACCGTCCGCGCCCTCGATCTGAGGCCAGGGGATGTCGGAGAGAAGAGCGGCAAACGCATCTTCGAGAGGCGACGGGATCTCGTTGAGATCGATCTCGGCCCACAGATTGTCGCCGAGCAGCGCCAGCGCCCGTTCGGCGTCAGGCGACAGGAGCCGGTCGGCGCGGCGGCGCAGGTTGTCGAGGTAGGGCCGGTATTCGGCCAATTTCGGTTCGGCGGCGTAGGCCGCCAGCAGACCTTCCTCGGAGAGCGTCAGCACCTCGCGCCGGATGAAGGCGGCGGCGCTCATGAGTTGGTCCATCGCCGCCAGGCTGCGCTGGACCATGGCGTTGGCAGTCTCGTCCGTCAACGCCGTGCTTTGACGGAGATTGGGGTAGAGGGTCACGATATTCGCTTCCAGGTGGAGCTTGAAATAGAGTTCGAGGCACGCCGCCAGTGCGGCCGGGTCGGCCAATCTGCCGTCGAACTGCGCAAGTGCGGGGATCTCGGCCAGCAATTTGAGACGTGCCGCATCCCACGCCTCGTCCGACACGAACAACGGATCCAGATCCCAGGTGTAGATCTCCGGGATGGCGGCACGGTCCACGTTGGCGTCGGGCGTGACCGCCGGCAGGTCGCCCGGCGAATCGGCCAGAACGGCGGCCGGGATGAGAGTCAACATCAGAACTGCCGTGAGGCTCCGCGCCAGCGTATTCGCGACCTCGCGTCGTTGGGAATCACGCATCGTCTCTCCTCCATGATTTCTCGATGCGACCCGGAATTCACCCTTCAGTGCCTCCAGCCGCATCCACTCCATCCTACGCTTCTCGGCCCTCGATGTTGCCGTTTCACACGTAACAACGCGGCATAGACGGCGTCATCGCAACTTGACGGCCGCTATCCGATTCGTTAATTTCAAGACGCAATCCACAGAAAATCGTGCGGCGTTTTGCCCCGAGAAGGCTTTCACGCCGGCGGAGGGGGCCCTTATGCGCTCGACAAGCCTGCTGGTAACGGGTTGTATCGCAACAGTCGTTTTCACGGCGGCGACCGCGGCCTCGTTCTGCGATCCTGCATACGTCGTGAACAACGGCAGGGTGTGGACGGTCTTCCCCACCGGGTCCGACGACTCGGGGAACCTCGAGTGTGCGTTTGCGGAGGCGGTGGCGGCGGGTTCCGGCGGTACCGTCAAGATGGTCGCCGCCGACTATTTCCTGTCGCGACCGATCGCCGTTCTCTACGAGGGCGACCTGACCTGGAAGGGCGCCGGCAAGAACCAGACAGTTATTCAGGCGGGCTGTGACGGGACGCTGTTTCCCCTGCTCGTGGAAGAAGGCTATTTCCCCGAACCGGGTTTCCCGACGGTATTTGCATTCCACCAGGACGCCGACGGTTGGGTGGGTCCCGCGGGAAAAGAGCTGACCAGCAGTCTGAAACTGCGGAGCTTCAGCGTTCGCCTGCGCAGTCTGTCCCAACCATGGGAGGACGGCTTTGGCGGCACGTCACAGTCCCGGAGCATCATTGACGTCATCGGGCGAATCGACGGCCTCCGCAACTTCAACCTCAGCCGGGTCGAGCTGACGGTGAGCGACATCGAGTTGCAGGCGGAGTTCTGCGACCCCGCAATCTGCGGTCAGATCGACTGGACGGCTCACAACGGCCTCACGGTAGGGGGTGAGGCTGTGACGATTCTCGACGAAAACGGTGCTTCCCTGATCGAGTACTCGAAACCGATTGTCGCGAACACCAGAATCACGAATTCACTCTTCCAGAACATCGCCTTCGCGGTCGGAAACACCGACGCCAAAAACAGCGACATCCTGGTGCATGATAATCAGTTCATCGATACCGGCGTCGCCTATTTCCTCCAGGACGCCGACGGCGGACGGGCCGTCGTGTCGCGCAATCGGATGAAGAGGATCTCCTACTACGGCGTTATCACGGCACACGGGTTGACCGGCGTTTTCGGCTACGATTCCGGGCCGGTCGAGGAGCGGTTCCCGACTGCGCCGACGATGCTCGTGATTGCGAAGAACACGATGCAGAGCGTAGGTGAGTACTCCGAGTGCGTGGTGATCGAGGACTACACCACCATCGCCCTCCCGGACGACCAGCACATGCTCGATGCCAGCGTCTCGCAGAACCGCATATCACTGGCGAACGAGAACTCTGCAGCCGTCGGAAGCTACTATTCACGCGGTGTCACGGTCGCCGGGAACCGGATCACCGGCAACGGTGCCGCCGGTTTGTACGCCGTCAATGCCGGCGGCTGGAACATCAATGGAAACACATTCAACATGACGTCGGGTGTGCCGATCTGGCTACAGGAGCCCAGCACCGACTTCATCGTCACCAAGAACACCATCAGGGGATACGGTGCCGATGCCGCGATGCAGATCGACGGCAGTCATCACGCGGTGAAGAGCAACAACGTCAAACAGTACCAACCCGGGTTCGCTCATTTCTGGCTGACCGCCTCGTCCGCCTACAACCGCGTCGCGGTGTCAAAGAAGGACACCGTCCAGGACGATGGCACCGATAACACCGTGATCGTGACGAACTGACACATCTCAGGATCCAGACGGCCTCCGCGCGACCAGGCTCGCCACCGCCTGGCGGACGTCGGAGGTCTCGCGGTATTCGAGAATCTCGAACCCCTCGAACATCGCGAGCAGCTCGCCCGGTTCGAGGAGGTACTCGCGCCGCATGTGGTGGGCGCCCGGAATCTCCAGTTGCGCCACGGTGTAGGTTTCGTAGATCACGATGCCGCCGGGTTTGAGGCCGGCCTTGAGGTCGTCGATCAGATCGCGTTGGAGATAGTTGATGACCACAATCACGTCGTAGGTTTCCGGGGTGACGGAGTATGCCGAGAGATCCGCGACGATTGTGTTGAGGATGACACCGGCCTCGTCGGCGAGTTGCCGAGCCTTTGCAAGACCTACCTCAGAGATATCGACTGCATCGACCTCGAGGCCCTGGCGGGCGAGAAAGACCGCGTTGCGCCCCTCCCCCGCGGCAACATCCAGAGCGCGTCCGGTGGCGGGCAGCAGCTCTGCGTTGTCCGCGAGAAATCGTGCCGGCTCTCTGCCGTAGATGAAATCCGAGCCGGCGAATTTGCGGTCCCACCGCTCGCGGTCCTGGTCTGGAGACGGGATTTCCTGGCCCATGGTCGCACCCACCATAGCGAAGAACAGCGATGTTGATATCGCGGCAGTCCACGCGATCGTGAATTTCCTCATCTCTTTTCCTCACGCTCCCAGCCGATTCCCGTCCTGACGTGACCGTTCGAGGGCTCGTGTCGCCTCATGGTACCCGTGCCAACTCTACGCCGGTCAGACGCGGTCCAGGTCGGGACGGGTTACACTCCCGAGGCTGAGGAGGGCACATGAAAACCAAGACCCTGATTGCGGCGACGCTGATACCGATCGCCATGCTCGCCATTGGATGCCGGCAGAGTGAGGCGCCACCGGCCCAGGTTGAGATCACGCCCGAGATCCGCGCCGCGCAACTGGCGCAAGAGTTCCTGATCATCGACACCCACATCGACCTCCCCTACCGGTTGCACGAGAAACCGGAAGACGTCTCGGTCGAAACCCCCGGCGGCCACTTCGACGCCGTTCGCGCCCGGATCGGCGGGCTCGATGCCGCCTTCATGTCGATCTACATCCCGGCCAAGCTGCAGGAAGAGGGCGGCGGCCGCGAACTGGCGGACGAGCTCATCGACCTGGTCGAGAACCTCCAGGCGCAGGCGCCCGAGACCTTTGCCGTCGCGCGCTCCGTCGCCGATGTCCGCAACCTCTTCGCGGCGGACATCTTCGCCCTTCCCCTGGGAATCGAAAACGGCGCCGCCATCGAGGACGACCTGTCGGCACTGCAACACTTCTACGACCGGGGCGTCCGCTACGTCACCCTCACCCACTCCGAACCCAACCTGATCTGCGACTCGTCCTACGCCAAGGAGCGAAGGTGGAACGGCCTCAGCCCCTTCGGCCGCGACGTGGTGGCGGAGATGAATCGCCTCGGGATCATGGTCGACATCTCCCACGTCACCGATGACACGATCCTCCAGGTCCTCGAGCTCTCAAGAGCGCCGGTGATCGCTTCGCACTCCTCGTGCCGTTTCTTCACGCCGGGTTTTGAACGCAACATCCCGGACGACCTGATCACCCAGGTCGCGGAGCGCGGCGGGGTCGTCCAGATCGCCTTTGCGCCGAGCTTTCTCACCGACGTGGCCCAGAAGCAGGCGGAGGAGTTGTGGCCGATCATGCGCACGTTCATGAAGGAACACGACGTCGCCATGGGAAGCCCCGAATTTCGGGCGCGGCTCGACGAGTACTACGCGGAAAACCCGAAAGCCGAGGCCGGCGTCGGTGATGTGGCGGATCACATCGACCACGTCGTGGAACTGGTCGGCATCGACCACGTCGGGCTGGGGTCGGACTTTGACGGCATCACCGAGACGCCGGTCGGGCTCGAGGACGTCTCGGCCTATCCGAATCTGATCGCCGAGTTGCTGCGCCGCGGATACAGCGAAGAGGACATTCGCAAGATCTGCGGCGAGAACCTCCTGCGCGTGTGGTCCGAGGTGGAGCGGGTCGCAGCCGAGCTCAGCCAGAGCTGAGCCTCCTCCAGAATTATCGATACTGCCGTCCTTCCGTGGTGCTTCAAGGAGGCGGCACAGGTGCCGCCACTACCCACAATGGACATCCCCTGGTAGTGGCGGGGCCTGCCCCGCCTTTGAATGTGAATTCTGCAAGAGGCTCAGCTGACGGCGACAACACACCTCGAACACGGTCAGAAACGAGCTTCCAGCAGACGTCACCGGAACCCGACACGAGACTGAAGGTGGGCCAAGGCCCACCCTACCGATTCCCCGATACCTGTGCCAGACCCAGGGTGGGCCTTGGCCCACCTTCAGAGTTCTGGAATAGATTTCATTGTGATATCGTATTGGTATCAGGAGGTACGACATGACGAATGAAAAGACCTATCGTCCACCGAGCGGCTGGCTGCCGCTCCTCATCACCCTGGCGATGATCGCGGGTGGCCCGTTCATGCTCATCAAGGGCGCCGTCGGGCTCGGCGCAAACGGCGGAACACCGGATCTTGTCCTTCTGATTGTGGGGATCGCGACCTTCGTGTTCGGCGTCATCAGCATTTTCGGTTACATGGCGATCGCACCCAACCAGGCGCGGGTGCTCCTGCTTTTCGGGGCGTACAAGGGCTCCGCACTCACGTCCGGTTTCTACTGGGTCAACCCGTTTTTCTCCAAGAAGAAGATCTCCCTGAGAATTCGAAATTTCGAAACCGGGTCGACGCACACACCCGAACAAAAATCCGCGCAGGGACAGGTGTTGCAGGCCAGCAGCCGCACGACCGGACGTCCGTCCAAGGTCAACGACCGGGACGGCAACCCAGTCGACATCTCGGCCGTGGTCGTCTGGCGGGTCGTGAACACCGCGGAGGCATTGTTCGAGGTGGACGACTACGAAGACTTCGTTTCGGTCCAGAGCGAGGCCGCGCTGCGCAATCTCGCCAGCCGCTACCCCTACGACAGCGAGGACCACGAGATGTCGTTGCGCGGCAACACCGCCGAGGTCTGCGACCAGCTCAAGGGCGATATCCAGGAGCGGCTCGACAAGGCCGGCGTCGAGGTCATCGAGGCCCGCATCAGCCACCTCGCCTACTCGCCGGAGATCGCAGCGGCAATGCTGCAGCGTCAACAGGCACAGGCGGTGGTCGCGGCACGCACCAAGATCGTCGAGGGCGCGGTGGGCATGGTCGAGATGGCACTCGATCATCTGTCGCAGAAGAACATCATCGAGCTCGACGACGAGCGGCGCGCTGCCATGGTCTCGAATCTCCTGGTGGTGCTGTGCAGCGACCGCCACGTCCAGCCCGTAGTCAACACCGGCAGCCTCTACACGTGAGCCAACGCGAGGCCTTTCTCCTGCGTCTGGATCCCAAAATCCTGGACGCACTGAGGCGTTGGGCTGGAGATGACCTCCGCAGCGTCAACGCCCAGGTCGAGTTCCTTCTGCGGCGGGCGCTCCGCGATGCGGGGCGCCTGCCCTCTTCCGAAAGGCCCACAAGAAAGAAAGGGCGTTGAACCTCCGCCCTTCCGGCCGTACATTGGTGTCAACGACCGGGCGAATGACGGGGAGGCCGCCATGTACGACTTCATGCTCGACGACACGGCGATCGCGGTACGGGAGGAGATGCGAAAGGTGGTCCGGGACGAGGTCGACCCCGACTACACGCGGCGGATGGACCGCGACGAGATCACCTACCCGCGCGAGCTGTTCGAGACCTTTGCGCGCCACAATTTGCTCGGCCTCCGTTTTCCGGTCGAGTACGGCGGGAGAGGTCTCTCGTGGGTGGCGGAGTGCGCCGCCATGGAGGAAGTGGGGCCGCTCGGTACCGCCGCGGGGTGCTGCTACGTGATGCCGTCGATCGTCGGCGAGGCCATCAACACCTTCGGCACGGACGAACAGAAAACGGCCTACCTGGCGCCGATGCTGGCCGGAGAAAAGGTCGCCGCCGAGGCCCTCACCGAGCCGCGCGGCGGCTCGGATTTCTTCGGCGCCACCAGCCGCGCCGAGGACCACGGCGACCACTTCGTGGTGCGCGGCGTCAAGCGTTTCATCGTCGGCGCCGAAGGCGCCGATTTCTTCCTCGCCTACGTGCGCACCAACCACGACGAGAGCTCGCCACCCGACCGGCGGATCAGCGCCATGCTCATCGACCGCGGTCCGGGGGTCGAGGTGAAATACCTCTACGGGCTGATGGGCACCCGCGGCGGCGGCACCGGGAGGGTCGTCTTCCGCGACGTCGTGGTTCCCAAGCAGAACCTCGTCGGAACTCTCCACGGCGGGGGCGAGGTCTTTCACACCATGATGGTCCCCGAACGGCTGTGCAGCGCCGGGCCCATCACCGGCGGCATGAAGGCCTGTCTGGATGTCGCCATGCACTACGCCGACCGCCGCAAGGCCTTCGGTCGGCCGATCCGGAAATTCCAGGCGGTGAGCTTCATGGTGGCCGAGGCGCAGACCCAGCTCGACTGCGCGCGGGCCATGATCTACCAGGCCGCCCGCGCCGCCGACGCCGGCGCGCCCACCCTCCGACGCATCGTCTCGGAGACCAAGAAGTTCGTCACCGAGGCGGGTTGGACCGTCTCCAACCTCGCCATGCAGATCACCGGCGGGATCGGCTACACCGACGTCCTGCCGATCGAACGTGCGGTCCGAGACCTGCGGCTGGCGCAGATCTGGACCGGCACCAACGAGATCATGAGCGCCATGATCCAACACGAGGCCTTTGCGGAACACGCGGCCGAACGCGGCCGGTACCGCGACTTCGAGCTCGACGCCATGCACGCCGACGAGAGCGAGAAGATCTACGACGACGACGATATGTGGCAGGTCTACGATTCGGGGGACTGAGTTCAGCGCTTCTTCTTGAGTTTCACGGCCTCCCTCACCATCTTGCCGAAACTGCGTTCCCTCGCCTTGGCCTCGTAGCGCCGCGAGGCGTCGCGCCGCAGGTCGAGGTTTTCGACTTCCTTGCGCAGACGCAGGAAGCTCGCGACGCGCGCCGCATCGAGTGCGCCCCTGTCGACATCATCGAGCACGGCGCACCCCGGTTCCGACTCGTGGCGGCAGTCGCCGAAGCGGCACCGTGCGGCGGCCTCCTCGATCTCGGGAAAGGCCTGCCCCACCGCCTCGGCATCGAGCCACAGTCCCAGTTCACGAATTCCCGGCGTGTCGATCAGACAACCGCCGTTGGGTAGCGCGACCAGCTCGCGGGAGGTGGTGGTGTGGCGGCCTTTGGCGTCGCCCGCCCGGACCTCTGCCACCGCGAGTTTCTGCTCACCGAGGAGTCGATTGGTGAGGGTGGACTTGCCGACCCCCGACGGCCCCAGCAGGACCGCCGTCGTGCCTGGCGCGAGATGGGTCACGAGATCGTCAAACCCGTCTCCGGTCACCGAAGACAACGGCACGATGTCACTGAAGGGAGCGCCCTCGCGTGCCCTCGCAACCGCGTTCTCCAGGTCCGGACACAGGTCGGCCTTCGTCAGGACCACCACCGGTTTCGCGCCTCCGTCCCACGCCAGGGCCGTCGCGCGCTCGATCCTGCGTGGATTGGGCCCGCGCTCCAGGCTCTCCACGATCAGCACCAGGTCGACGTTGGCCGCGACCACCTGTTCGCTGTCCGCCGCCCCGGGGCGGCGGCGCGCCAACGATCCCGCCCTCGGCAGGATGGCTCGGATCACCTGCGTCCCATCGCGCGAGTCGAGAGCGACCCAATCACCGACGGCGGGCGGGCCGGCCTCCCCCGCAGGATCGAGCGTTCCGGCGGTGACTGCCGCCGACACACCCGATGCCGTCAGAACCCGCGCAGCGCCGCGGTCGACCCGGATAACGCGGGCGGATATCAGTTCTTCGTCTTGAAAGAGCCCGAAGAGAACTTTGAATCTCTCATTCCATCCATACAATTCCAGAGTCAACGTCTGTCTCCTGTTCCTGTGGGCGTGCGTGAACACACCCTGTGCCGGATCAGCGGCTGGGGATGCAGAGTTTCGGGATCGGAACAGCGGACCGGCAGATCGACCGTCCAGCGACCCCTCAGACGACAGTGGTGGCGAAAGCGTACGTCATACACCCAAAGGCTAGCACGATTCGGCACGGGAGGAGCTGCCACAGCTGAATTTCTGTAGAACTCCTTGAAACAACATCCGTATGAAACCCATAGATGGATGGACTGTCGCAGAATCCGGTGGCAGGGTTTCCACCGACGAGGCGGGCAACGGAGGTCGCATGAAGCGCTGGATGTGGTCGGCTCTCATCGCCATTCCACTGTTTGCGGTCGGGGTGACCCTGGTGGCGAGGCCTCGCGCGCAGGAGTGGACGACGTCCTCGCCCGAAGCTCTCGCCGAGTTCGAGGCGGGTGCCGAGGCTCAGGCGAAAATCTACTTCGCCGAGGCTCGCGAGCACTTCGGGAGCGCCCTCGAGCTCGACCCCGATTTTCTGATTGCGAAGTACCGTTATGCGACAGCTCTCTACGAAGACGACTCCGAGCAGGCGCAGGAGCTTCTCGACGAAGTTGCAAACTCCGACCTTTCTGCTCTCACGGCTCGCGAGAGATTCATCATCGAACGCTGGCGGGCCTTGCGGGAAAACCGAGGGAACGAGGCTGATCGCCTGCTCGATGACTACGTCGCCAAACACCCGAACGATCCCCACGGTCTCAGCGTCCAGGCCAACCAGGCGTGGAGCCGGGGGGACCTCGAGGAGGCGACACGTTTCTATCAGCACCTCCTGGAGATCGACCCCAACTGGGTCAACGCCTACAACGCCCTCGGCTATATCGCCATGACCCGGGCCCTTTTTGCAGAGTCCGAGGAGTACTTCAAGAGCTACCGATTTGTGGTCCCCGATCAGGCCAATCCTCACGACTCTCTCGGCGAGCTCTTCACCGTTCTCGGCAGGCATGGCGAGGCGGAGGCCTCGTTCGAACGGGCAATCGAGATCAAGCCCGATTTCTGGGCCTCCTACCAGCACCTGGTGATCATGAAGGCGCACTCTGGAGATCCCGACGGCGCCCGCGCCGTGATCGCGCGTGCGCTCTCCGCGGGCATGGAGGAGGATGCGGCGGTCGAGTTCGAGTGTCTCGCGTACTACACCGAGCTGGCCGGACGGGATGCGTGGCAGCAGATCCTCGACGAACGAGATTCCCGGTGTGTCGTGCGGCGACCGACCGGGTACGCCTCGATCATTACCCACCGAGCCGCGTGTCGTCTCGGTGATTGGAAGACCGTCCAAGAGATCGAGGACCGCGCGGACGGGCTTCTCCTGGAAACCGAAAACAGTGGAAACCGTGAGGCCAGGGCGGCGGTCCAGGCAGCCATCAGCCACCTTCAGGGCGTACGACTGGCGACGCAGGGCGATTTCGAGACAGCCCAGGACCGGTTGCGCGCCGCCGACCAACGTCTGACGTTCATGCAGACCCACGAGGGCATCTTCAAGATCTACAACTCCATGATTCTGGTGGAGACCCTGCTCGCCACCGGTCAGGACGCGAAGGCCCACCAGCTCCTGGCGGAGATTCGCAGCACCAACCCCCCGATGGTCGCCGAATTCGAACGCTCCCGTTTCAAGATCCTCGGTCTCGAGCGAGGGTGACCCGCGTCTCTCATCCAACATCAACTACGAATCGTGACTTCCGCGTAGCCCCGGAGGGGCGGCAGAAAATAGCCTGGGGCGCAAGCCCCAGGATCGGGACGGAAAATTAGAAAAGAGCCTCGGAGGGGCGGTAGGAAATAGCCCGGGGCGTGAGCCCCGGGGGAACGTAGATGAAAAATGGGACAAGCCCCGGAGGGGCGACAGATTGCCGCTTTGTTTCTGTCGCCGCTCCGCGGCTTGGTCATTTGTGTTGGTGCTGCGTCCTGGGGCTTGCGCCCCAGGCTACAACCTGTCGCCGCTCCGCGGCTCGTGTTGATGCCGTCGGCTCAACCTGAAGGTGGGCCAAGGCCCACCCTACTTCGGACCCATGAACCACGCGGACCCGTAGGGTGGGCCTTGGCCCACCTTCAGAGTCGTTCACTCGTCGCCGGTGACTCTTCTCATTCCATCTGAACTGAACCTGGAATGATCAGATCCACGGGCCCGCCCGGCGCTGTGCGGGTGGTCAGGTTCGGCGGGATGTGGCCCGAGTCGGAGTACGACAGCACCTTCATCGAGCCATCGGCCTCGACCGTGATCACGGTCAGACTGCAGTTGGCGATGGACATGCCGAGCCAGGCCTCGGCGTCGACCTCGAGGGCCCTGGTCACGAAATAGCGGATCACGTTGCCGTGACACACCACGATGTCATTTTTGTCGGCGTCGGGTGACGGCGCGAAATAGACCGGGAAAGCCTCCTCGAGCTGCCGGGTGCACGCCTCCAGGTCTTCGGGAGTCTCACCCTCCATGACGTCCTTACGCCGGGTCGGCGGGGTGCACTCGCTGATCAGCGCGGAGGTCTGGGGTTGGAGATCTGGAAACTCCTCCCCGATCACCACGGCCGTCTGCCGCGCCCTGGTCATCGTGCTGCTGTGGAGTGATGTGAAGGTCACCGGCATCCCGCGCAACCGCGCCCCTACCAACCGGGCCTGGGCCACTCCGAGTGGCACCAGCGCCTTGCCCACCGTCGGATCGCTCTCGTCGTCGCTGTCGTAGTCGCCGTGACGGATCAGATAGACAGTGCGGACACCGTCGGTTTTCTTTGCCTCTTCGGCGGACGACACGGGCGAGGCGAACAGACCACAACCCACCACCGCAACCACGATCGCACGCCGCAACCGTTGGGTCCTGCACATCATTTTCTCCATGTTCCCCCCTTAGCGTCCAGTCCAACCCGGTCCGCGTACGACGCGCCCGGGCGTCGCCCCGGTGTGCTCGCCGTCGGCGAGGACCTGGACCCCGTTGACGAAGACGTGCTCCATTCCGGTCGCGTACTGGTGGGGCTCGGCGAAGGTCGCGTGGTCCTGGATCGTCGCCGGATCGAACACGACCACATCGGCGAAGTACTCCTCGCGCAGCATCCCGCGGCGGTCGATCTTGAGGTTGGCCGCGGGCAGCGCCGCCAGCTTCCGGATTGCTTCTTCGAGAGTCAGGAGTTGCTCGTCACGCGCGAACTTCCCCAACACCCTGGCGAAGCTGCCGTAGGCCCGGGGGTGCGGGTTCCGTTTGAGAAAGACCCCTTCGGGGGCGAGCGACGCGGCATCGGAGCAGAAGCTCACCCAGGGCAGGGCGATGGCCTTGCGCAGGACATCTTCCGACTGGCTGAAATAGACGGTCCCGATCCGAGACTGGTCTTCGACGATCAGATCCATGGCGGTCTCTTTCGGCTCCGTACCGCGCATCTCGGCGACTTCGGCCAGGGTCATGCCGGTCAGGGGCTTGAGCTCTTCGCTCTTGAAACCGACGAGAAGGATGTTGTCGGGCGACCCGGCACCGAGATACCCATTCTCCCAGTCATCCGACGCCTCCCCCATTTCCTTCGCGATCCGTTTCCGGGTCGCCGGGTCGGCGAGGCGCTCGAGGCTTTTGTCGAAACCACCCTCCTGGACCCAGGGCGGCATGCTGGCGTTCAACCCCGTGGCGCTGGCCGGATATGTGTAGACGTCGGCCGTGATCTCGAGTCCCTCTGCACGGGCTGCCTCGACCATCGCGACTGCCTCGTCGAAAAGCGGCCAGTTCGGTTGACCCGATGCCTTGAGGTGGTAGATCTCGGCCCGGACATCGGCCTCACGGGCGATCGTCAACAATTCACCGATCGCCTCGAGGAGATGGGCGCCCTCACCGCGAACGTGGGAGATGTACATCCCGTCGTACTCACCGGCCACCGCGGCCAGAGCCACCAATTCGTCGGTGTCGGCAAAGCTCCCGGGCGGGTAGATGAGGGCAGACGCGACACCCAACGCGCCGTCTTCCATGGCGGTGCGGACGATCGCCTGCATCTGCTCGATCTCTTCGGCCGTCGCCGGGCGGTCATCCTGTCCGATCACGTAATCACGCGGGGTGGCGGAACCGATGAACGATGCCACATTCGGAGCAACGCCGCGGTCTTCGAGGTACTGCAGGTACTCGTCCAGGGTCGTCCATTCGACATCGTAAGTGATGTCACCCTGGCGTCGCACCATCTCGTCCTTCATGGCCTGATTGAGAGGACCCATGGAATCGCCTTCGCCCAGGATCTCCAGAGTCACGCCCTGGCGGATATCGCTCTGCGAGCGGCCGTCCTCGATCAGCGACTCGTTGGCCCAGCACATCATGTTGATGAAGCCCGGCGCCACGGCGAGCCCGGTGGCGTCGATCTCGGTTCGCCCCTCGGCCCGACCCAGATCGCCGATGGCGGCGATCTGATCGCCGTTGATCGCGAGATCACCGACGTACGGGGGCGAACCGCTGCCATCGTAAATGGTGCCGTTCCTGAGTATGACGTCGTACTGAACGGGCGCCGCACACGCGCTCAGCAGCCCGACCGCCAGAAAAACCAAACCTGCCAACATCATTGTGGCCGCCACCGATCGATCGGATTCATCCACCTTCTCACCCCCAAAAAATCTTCGCCGCCATTGTGCGGCATCCGGCCGCGGAAGTGAAATCGGACCGCGGGAGACCTTTCCGGTTTGTGACATCGGCAGGTGGCGGGCGTAGACTCTTCACCCATGCGCGGGGGCTTTCCCGGCGCCATTTTGATCTGGAGGAAGTGATGAAGATCTCCCGACCGCTCCTCGGCCTCATCGTGACCTGCGGTCTGTGGTCGTCCACAGCCGCTGCCATCAACACCACCAATACCAGGTTCCTCAATCAACCCGCGATCGGCGGCGGGCATATCGCATTCGTCTACGCCAACGACCTGTGGGTCGCCAATGCTGACGGATCGTCTCCGCGCCGGCTGACCTCCGACGAGGGCGTGGAAGCCAATCCGGTTTTCTCCCCCGACGGCGAGTGGATCGCGTTTGACGCCGAGTACGACGGCAACACCGACGTCTACATCGTACCGGTGGCAGGTGGCATTCCCACCCGCCTGACCTGGCACCCCTATGCCGACAACGTGTGTTCGTTCACCCCTGACGGTGGGGCCGTCCTCTTCCGGTCCGGACGCAACGCATTCACCAACCGCCACACACAGCTTTTCACGGTGCCGGTAGAAGGTGGGATCCCCGAGCAGCTCGCCCTTCCCTACGCGTTCAAGGCGTCGTACTCGCCCGGCGGCAGCCGGCTCGCCTACACCCCGCTTCGCGAACGGTTCCGGGTCTGGAAGAACTATCGCGGCGGGACGGTGACCACCATCCGGCTCTACACCTTTTCGGATCACGCCACGGAGAAGATTCCGCAGCCCGACGGCCGCAGCAACGACACCGACCCCATGTGGATCGGCGACAAGGTCTATTTTCTTTCCGATCGGAACGGCGAGTTCAATATATTCTCCTTCGCCACCGCGAACAGGACCATCGAACAGCTCACCCATTACTCGGATTTCCCCATCGTCGACGCGTCCCACGATGACGGGACCATCATCTTCGAACAGGCGGGAACGCTCCACACCTATGACCTCGCGAGCGGGCGCATCACCGACCTCCGGGTCGGGATCGCCACCGACCTGCCCGAACTGCGCCCGCGATTCGCGAGCGATGCCGACTTCATCCGCGGCACGAACATCTCACCGTCGGGCGCCCGTGCGGTCTTCGAGTACCGCGGCGAGATCATCACCGTGCCGGCCGAAAAGGGCGACCCGAGGAACCTCACCCTCACGCCGGCAGTCAACGAACGCGATCCGGCGTGGTCGCCCGACGGCGCCTCCATCGCCTACTTCTCGGACGCGTCGGACGAGTACGAGCTGCACATCGCCCCCCAGAACGGGAAGGGCGAGGTCCGCACTTACGCACTCGACGGCAGCGGTTTCTACAACGCCCTTGTGTGGTCGCCCGACTCGACCCATCTCGCCTTCGAGGACAACGGACGCAACCTCTACGTGATCGATCTCGCCGACGGGAAGATCTCCAAGGTCGACGAGGAGAGGATCTACAACGCCGGTCCGTTCGGCGACCTGGCGCCGGTGTGGTCGCCCGACTCGAGGTGGCTCGCCTACACCATCAACATGGAATCCAACCTGGAGCAGGTCTTGCTCTACTCGCTCGAAAAGGGGCAGGTGTTTCCGATCAGCGACGGACTCAGCGATATCGGCGACCCGGCCTTCGACCCAACCGGGAAATACCTCTTCTTCTTCGGCTCGACCGACGCCGGACCGGTCCGCCAGTGGTTCGCGATGTCAAACGCCGACATGGAGATGACGCGCAACCTCTATCTGGTCACCCTGCAGAAGGGCGTGCCGTCGCCGCTCGCCAAGGAGAGCGACGAGGAGGAGGCCGACGACGAGGAAGGCACGGACGAGACGGAGGACAGGGATGCCGATGCGAAGAACGCGAAGGAGATCGAACCGATCACCATCGACTTCGACGGCCTTGCGACCAGGATCGTCACCGTCCCGATCGAGGCGGGCAACTTCTTCAATCTGCAAACCGGCGGCGAGAACACCCTCTTCTACCTCGAGGCGGACTTCGACGCCGGCAGCCCGGATGCGCCCGGAACCACGCTGATGATGTACGACCTGGAGAACCGCGAGGAGAAGGAGCTGTTCGAGGCCAACGCCTTCCGGGTGTCGGCCGACGGCTCGAAGATTCTCTACCGCAACGGAGCCACCTGGGGCATCGTCGACGCCGGTACGGAGCCCGAGCCCGGCGAGGGGATGCTCGCGGTCGACGACATCGAGGTGCGGATCGACCCGGCGGAGGAGTGGGCGCAGATCTTCGACGAAGCCTGGAGGATCTACCGCGACTACTTCTACGCCACCAACTACCACGGCGCCGACTGGGACGCCATGCGCGAAAAGTACAGCCCCTTCCTCGCCGACCTCGCCTGCAGGGAGGACCTCAACACCCTCATCCGCTGGATGGCCAGCGAGCTCTCGGTGGGCCACAACAACGTCGGCGGCGGCGATTTCCTCTACCAACCGGATCAGATCCCGGGCGGCCTCCTCGGCGCCGACTTCGCAATTGAAAACGGCCGCTACCGCTTCACCAAGGTCTTCGGCGGGCTCAACTGGAACCCCGAGCTCAACTCACCGCTCACCGAGCCCGGCGTCGAAGTCGTCGCCGGCGACTATCTCCTGGCCGTCAACGGCGAAGAGCTCCTGCCGCCGGACAATCTCTACCGCCACTTCGAGAACACCGCCGGCAAGCTGGTCGAGATCACGGTCGGGCCCGCTTCCACCATGACGGGATCCCGCACCGTCACCGTGGTGCCGATCGAGAACGAGTACGCGCTGCGCAACCGCGACTGGGTGGAATCGAATATCAGGAAGGTGGACGAAGCCACCGGCGGCCGCGTCGCCTACATCTACCTGCCCAACACCACCACCCTCGGTCACACCTACTTCAAACGCTACTTCTTCCCGCAGGTCGCGAAGGACGCGATCATCGTCGACGAGCGTTTCAACGGCGGCGGGCAGATTGCCGACTACTACATCGACATCCTGATGCGCCCCTACATCAGCCACTGGCACATGCGCTACGGGCAGGACATGAAGACCCCGCAGGGCTCCATCCAGGGCCCCAAGGTCATGCTGATCGACGAGACCGCCGGCTCGGGCGGCGACCTCCTGCCCTACATGTTCCGCAAATTCGACCTCGGCACACTCATCGGCAAGGCGACCTGGGGCGGTCTGGTCGGCATGCTCGGCTACCCCGAGCTGATGGACGGCGGCTCCGTCACGGCGCCCAACGTCGCCATCTGGGACGAGGACGGCTGGGTCGTCGAGAACGTGGGTGTTCCGCCGGACATCGAGGTCGAGCAGACCCCGGCTGCAGTCATCGCGGGACACGACCCCCAGCTCGAGAAGGCCATCGAGGTCATCCTCGAGAAGCTCGAAGCCAACCCGCCGCCGGTCTCGAGCGGCCGCCCTACCCGGTGCGGGTCTGGCAGGACTGACGGTCGCGAATTCTGATCAGCGTCAGCTGACCGGGGCGAGGGCCTCACGGAGCTGACGGATATCCTCCGGTCCGGTCCGGCAGCAGCCGCCGATGAGGCGTGCCCCGGCGTCGCGCCAGAGGGCGCCGGTCGCGGCGAAATGGTTCGGGTCGGCGGTGCCGGTCCAGCTCTTGCTCTCGGCGTCCCAGCCCTCCCCCGAGTTGGGGTAGACCACGACGGGTAAGCCGGTGACGCCGCGGATCTTTTCGACAAGGCTCGGGATGAAGACGGGGGCCGTGCAGTTGACGCCGACGGCGGCGATCCGGGGGACCTCGGCGAGCGCCCGCACGCAGTCGACGATCGGCGTGCCGTCACTGATGTGTTCACCGTCGCGGCAGCTGAAGCTGAACCACGCCCACCGGCCCGGCGTCTCGGTCAACAGCCGGGCGAGGGCCCGCGCCTCGCGCAGCGATGGGATGGTCTCGCAGGCGAGGAGATCGGCGCCGGTCGATGAGAGGATCTGCCACCGTCGCCGGTGGAAATCCACGAGTGACTGTTCGTCGAGACCGTACACGCCGGTGAACTCCGAACCATCGGCGAGAAAGGCGCCGTACGGCCCGACGCTGGCCGCCACCAGCGGCCGCAGGCGGTCTCCATTGTCGTCTTCGTCGAACCAGAATTCGTCGCGGGTCTCGACCGCGAGCTGGACCGATTTCCGAATCGCATTCTCCGACGCGGCCACACTGAGGCCCCGGGCGCGAAAGCCCTCGATGGTGGCCTGGTAGCTCGCGCTGATGATGCAATCGGCACCGGCTTCGAGGTAGCTTCGGTGGACGTCGCCGATGGCTTCCGGCGTTTCGAGCAGCACCTTGGCCGACCACAGGGGATCATTGAGGTCCAGGCCCGCTCGTTCCAGTTCCGAGGCCAGACCGCCGTCGAGGATCAGCAGGCCCTGGCTGTCGAGAAACGGTTGAATCGGGTTTGCAGATTGCTTTTCCATCGGATCCTCTCCGGCCCATGTTCCGCGGGTCCCCAGAAGAGGCTCACACGGCAGGCAGTGAGTTTCAAGAGAAAGATGTTCTGTTCCCACCAACGCTTGACAGCCGGTCGGCTGCGACCGAAATTGGTGATCAAGCACAGCGACCTGGCACAAGTCGAATGATCGAGGCCAAGGGCGGCGAGCCAATGCACCGCCGCCGTGAAAGGACCGCGCCATGAAGACCCGGGTCGTGCTGAGTATGTTCGTCCTTCTCGCCGCCGCTACCTGTGTATACGGGGGCGACAACGAGGAGAAGGGCTGGGTCCGGTGCGACGTCAGCGGCAGCTGGTACGCCGACGCCGGTTCCACGCCGTGGATCGCGACCTTCAGCAGAACCTCTTTCGCCCGCGGTCTCCTGATCACCCAGTGGACCGGCGGCAACGGCGACTGGTCCGGCTACTGTGCCGGCTCCGTCGCGATCTCGAACGGGATGGGAACGTGGACGCAAAAGGGCCCGAGGACGCTCCTGTACACGGTTGTCTCCTTCAGCCTGGACGCCGACGGTGAGGTCGTGTGCATCTGGAAGATGAGCGGCCATATCCAGCTCGATCCGGGCTGCAGTTCCGGCCTCCAGAGCGGTTCGACCGAGCTCTTCGACCCCGGGACCGATCCCTTTGCGGACGAACCTTTCCACTGGTTCCCCCGTGGCGAGGGCACCCGTTTCGTGAGGATGACCGTCGATCCCTGCCGCAACTGAGAGATCGACGCCCTGTTCAGTCCACCATCCAGTTGTCCCGCATCCAATCGACCGTCTTCGAGATCTTCAGGCCGTCGGCAAAGCCGATCATGTAGGGGATCTTCTTGACCTCGTCCATCGGGATCGAGACATCGGGTGGGAAGACCGGCGCGAGCCGGTGGTAGCGGTCGCGCAGCATCTGTTGGCACTGGTAGTCAGCGATTCCCGAGATGCCGTCGAGCATCAGACTGATCAGCGGTTTGATCCACTGCGCGTAACCCCAGTCGTGGGTCTTGCCCTTGATGGAATACAGGCTGGTGCCGGTGCCGAGCGAGAGCAATACCACCTCATTCATCTCGACCGGTGGGTCGAGGTACCGATCGTCCTGGGTCTGGGCGAGGGCGCACATGGCGGGGTTGTTGGCGTAGACGCCGCCGTCGATGTATCCGTCGACCGATGGGAAGTAGGTCGGCGCGGCGGCGGTGTAGAGGCCGACGTTGTAGGCCAACTCTGAGCGGTCGTTCCCCGGCCCCGGGAAATTGTGGAAGAGCTTCGGTTTCCAGGTCCGCTTTTTCTTCTTCGGGTGCTCGTTGTCGAGGTCGAAGGTCGTGATCAGCACCTTCTTTTCGAGCTGGCCGAGGGTCGTGGTTTCGCCCAGGATCCTTTTGAGGACTTTGCGCATGGGTGCGGTCTTGTAGTCGGCGCCGCGCAGCTTCCCGAGATCGAGCAGATCGTCGATCCACGAGTCGTCGAAGATCTCCGGTCCGTCATCGATGTAGATGTCGCGCATCTCTTCGAGGCTGAGACCGCGCGCGATGCCGAGGGCCAGGAGCCCGCCGGTGGAGGTGCCGGCAATCAGGTCCACCTTGTCGAGGAAGCCCTCCAGACCCGGTGTGGCCGCGAGCCGCTGCATCATGACCGTGGTCACGATCCCCCGGATACCGCCGCCGTCGATCGAAAGAACGCGATACTTCGCCATCACTCACCTCCCCGGCCTCGAATTCAGGCTCTGTACCCAGAAGATATGGCTCCCGACCGTGATCGTCAAAGACCACCGGCTGATCCGGAAATCCGTGTGATGGTCAAGAGTCCATTCGGCCTCCGGTCTCGCTTCCATCTCGTGCCGTCCCACATCGAGGGAAACCATGAACGCCTCCTCGTGCGCCCCACATCGAGGGAAACCATGAACGACTCTGAAGGTGGGCTGAAGCCCACCCAACCGCCACCCCACTCTGCTTGTTGGTCCGAAGTAGGGTGGGCCTTGGCCCACCTTCAGTCTCTGAAATTACATGACCGGCGCGAGAAACAGCCCCAGGGTCACGATCCACCCGACGCTCCACACCAGCGACCGGAGCGAAGCGAGATCCGCGAGGTAGAGACCGACATACGCCACACGCGAAACCACAAACACGATCGACAGGGTGTCGACCAGACCGCTGGCGGCGCCGGAAATATGTGCCACGAGAACGGCCGCTGCAAAGGGCGCGAATGTTTCAAAGCCGTTCAGATGGGCGGCCAGCGAGCGCGCTCCCCAGCCGGTCAGGGCCGCCTGTTGGGCACGAGGATGGCGGTTGTCATACCCGCCAGCCTTCTGCATCGCCAACGCCACCGGCAGCTTTCCCGCATACACCAGCATCCACGCCGCCACGATGCACCACAGGTGAATTGCCATGTTGCCTCCTTCTTCGTTCGCACCATACTTCACTCGCGGCGAAAATCCGTCCCGGGGTTCCGGTCCTCGATATCGAAAACAGGTGACCTCAAACTCAAATGAGAACACCCTGTTATTCTCGCTATCGTTCACGAGCAGTTCGTTTTTCGAGGGAGGATTATGGCGGCGGATACAAAGGGCGCGGTGGCGTTCGACAACGAACGTTACCTGGCTGAGCAGAGCGAGGCCATCCTCGAGCGGATAGGCGAAGTCGGCGGCAAGCTGCACCTGGAGTTCGGTGGCAAGCTCATGTACGACTACCACGCCGCGCGGGTCCTGCCGGGTTTTGACCCCAACGTGAAAATGCGCCTCCTGCAGCGCCTGGCCAGCCAGACCGAGATCATCCTCTGTGTCTATGCCGGCGACCTCGAACGCCGAAAAGTGCGGGCGGACTTCGGGATCACCTACGACGCCGACACCTTCAAGCTGATCGACGATCTCCGCGAGGGCGGGCTCGACGTGCGGGCGGTGGTCATCACGCGCTACGAGGGTCAGCCCGCCGCAGAGGCCTTCGGCACCAAGCTCGATCGACGTGGTGTGAAGGTCTACACCCACCGGCCCATTCCAGGTTACCCGGCAGACGTCACCCGGGTCGTGAGCGATCAGGGCTATGGCAACAACCCCTATATCGAGACCGACGCTCCGTTGGTGGTGGTCAATGCTCCAGGCCCCAACAGCGGCAAGATGGGCACCTGCCTGTCGCAGGTCTACCACGAACACCGTCGGGGCCGGAAAACAGGCTACGCGAAGTTCGAGACCTTTCCGATCTGGAACCTCCCCCTGCGCCACCCGGTCAACGCCGCCTACGAGGCCGCAACCGCCGAACTTCGAGACGTCAATATGATCGATCCCTACCACCTCGAGGCGTACGACAAGCGAGCGGTCAATTACAACCGCGACATCGAGGCCTTCCCGTTGCTCCGACGTATTCTCGAAAAGATCACGGGCGAGTCCATGTATCAGTCCCCCACCGACATGGGGGTCAACCGAGCGGGCTTTGCCATCATCGACGACGCCGCCGCACAGGTGGCGGGCAAACGAGAAATCACCCGTCGCTACTTCCGCTACGCCTGCGACGAGGTTCTCGGACTCGAGGACGGAGATGCAGTGCGCCGGATCGAGGCGCTGATGGAGGAGTTCGAGCTCAAGCCCGAGGACCGATCGGTGGTGGTGCCGGCGCGAAATGCCGCCGCAGCAGCCGAAAAGAAAGCCGACAAAGGCCACCACGGAGTGTTCAGCGGTGCCGCCGTCGAACTGCCGACCGGGGAGTTGACCAGCGGTCGAAACAGCCCGCTGATGCACGCCTCGTCGGCCCTGGTGCTCAACGCCATCAAGGTCCTTGCGGGGGTTCCCGATCACCTCGACCTGATCAGCCCTGCGGTCATCGAGTCCATCGGTTCTCTTCGCAAGAGCCTTCTCGGTCGCGGCTCCATCAGCCTCAATCTCGAGGAGACCCTGATCGCGCTCAGCATCAGCTCCACCACGAACCCTACGGCTCACCAGGCCATGCTCCAACTACCGAGGCTGTCGGGATGCGAGCTGCACCTCACCCACCTCCCGACGCCCGGTGACGAACGGGGACTGCGCCGTCTCGGTGTCAACTTGACCTGCGATCCGAAGTTCGCCAGCGACAAGCTCTTCGTGTCATAGCCCCTGCCAGGCGGGAGTCGATTCTACGGCGAGGATGTCGCGCTCGACCAGGGCAAAAGGTCACCACCCTCGAACCCGTCGGCAAAGATGCGGCTGGTAGCTCCTGAGAGGACCACGAGGGTCGCCGAACGCGCCGGGAGGGCGAGGTCGCCGGAACCCGCCGTAACCTCAACCGAGCCCACCGACGCCAGCGCCGATGCATTGGTGAAACGGTAGAGCGACGCCGTACCGGAAACGGGCTGAGAGATCGACACGAGGACATTTTCGACCGAGGTGTTCTTGTTGATCAGGAGCAGCAGGAGATCGCCGGTCGGCGACTCCACCGCGTAGGCGCCGACCGCGTCCACGTTTGAACTGACAACCTGCCGGCTGGTGCCGGTGACCCGGCCGCCGGCGCCGTCGTAGTCCAGAAAGAGCCGAAAGGCGTCTTCCATTCGGCTGCCAACATCCGGAACGACCCACCGCATGGCGGCAAACACACCTTCGCGTCCGAAAATCGCCAGCACCTCGGCCTGGGCCAGCGCTGACGAGATGCCGTCCTCCCCCCAGTTGTACTCGGTGACGGCGAGGCCGAGACCCGGGCAGTGTTGGGCGATCAGGTCGCGCATCCTCGGGATCAGACGGACCGGCTGGGAAATCCACGACTCCGAGACGTAGGCCGGATCGTAGAGGTCTTTGACCGAGCGGAGGCGCAGAGATTGAAGGCTTGCATTCCCCTCTCCCGACAGGGCCTGCCCGCCCTGCGGATAGTAGTGAATGTCGAGAACATCCACCGGCCGCAACCCGGTGTCCTCTTCGTACTCGCAAATCCGATCGAGGTACCACTCGAGAAAGGGTTGGCCGCCGTGCGCAGCCTGGTCGGCGCCGGGCAAGCACCCGTCCGCCGCCGAGTAGAAATACGCGCACCACCCCCAGACCACCGGGCCCGAAGATCACGGCATCGGAACGGACGGCCTTGACCGCGGAACCGATGTCCGCGGTCCTCGCCCAGATCTCGTCATACGTGAGCGGGGCAGGGTGGACGTCGAAGTGGGTCTCCGACCACAGCATGGGCTCGTTGTCGAGAGCGAACCACCGCACGCCGGGCCCGAGGTGGGCCACCCAGTCGGTGACCCACGTTTCGTCGATCGCCATCGAGGTGTCGGTCGGGTCGTTGCCGGTGAGCTTGTCGCCGCCCGAGAAACCGTTCCCGGCATCTGACTGACACCAGAACGCGCCACCGGTCGCGGTGCACTCCGTCTGATCCTGGGTGCCGTACTTCGCCACCGAAAAGCCCCACCTCTTTTCGCGCACACCGATCGGAGTCCAACCGATCAGGGGTAGAGTGATCAGAGGCGCCGCACCGCCGGCCAGGCTCTCGGCCACGAAAATGTCGGCGGTGGAGCCGTCGGGCAGCTGGGCCGGGTCCGCGCTCGCCTCCGGGATGTTCATGAAGAACCAGTCCGACGCCTTGTTGCTGACGTCGGCCTGCCAGTTGTAGCGGGTGACCGAGTTGCCGCCCCAGCGGTTGGCGGGATAGGGCACCGAGGCCAGCTCGCCGGCACCGGCAAAGCTGACGCCGTAGATCGCCGGCGAGATCTCGCGTCCTCCGGCTTCGAGATCGACGGCCACCTCGATGTCCGCCGCCCGACCACAGGGAACCGCCAACGCCACAATCGCAGCGGCTGCAAAGAATTTTCGACTCGCGATCATACCGTCCCTCACCCACACCCATTCTGGCACTCGGCGCCACCACGGGAGGTGCGGAGGATCACAACGCGGCGGCACCCACACCAGTGTGACGGGCCGCACCTTTCTATTCCAGGACATGAGCTACTCTTGAGAGGCTGGAATGGTGACAGCGATTTCTATGAGCCGGCGATTCTTCAGTCCGAAGCCGGGGCTGGGAGGCACCATGCAACGAGCAACGAATTCTTGGAGAATTGGAGCAGCTCTGGCTGTCGTCGTGGTTTGTGCCACGCCTGCAATTGCCGGAATCAACGCGGTGTTCGCCGACGGCTTCGAGTCAGGCGACACGACGGTGTGGGAGCGGCCGACGCGATACGTGGTCTTCGAGGGCTTCTACGTCCCCACCTGAGGGGTGTGCCAGGCTGCCGGTCCGGCAGTCGACGCACTTGCGGCCGAGTATGAGCACATGCCGGTGGTCTTTCTCGAATATGCCTACTACGACCCTCCGCTCGATCGTCAGTCGAGGATGTACGCCGCTCACGGCGGCGGCACGATCTACTTCCCACCCATCATCGTCGACGCCGGGGACCAGTTCACGATGGGCTACCACTCGAACTTCGGCGAGGTCTACGGCGGCATGGTGGACGCGGCCATGGCGCGGCCGGCCCTCGGCTCGCTGCGCGTCACGCGGCAACGCGTCAATGACACGTTTGAATTCACGGTCGAGGTCGTCAACAACTCCGGGGTCTCGCTGTCGACCACGAACTTTGCCAGAGTCCACGCCCTCGTCTTCGAAGACGACCCGGCGGGAGTCAGTCGGGTCACCAGCCGCTACCTGCGCGGAGACGACTCGGTATCCATCGGAACGCTCGCCGACGGCGCCACGGACAGCTTCGATCTGACCGTGGATCTGACAGGCGTCGGCGCCGACTGGAACGCGTTGCACTCGGTGGTCCTCGTCGACTACCGGCCCGGAGGTTCCAGCGGACCATGGGACATGGTGCAGGCGGATTTCCAGCCCTAGCCCGCATTTCTCACCGCCTTTCGTCACGAGGGCGACGAGGCGCCGTGGCCAGGCGGGTTTTCTCACCTTGGGGCGCGGAGGCGTACTTTGCAGCACGTTGAGCATCCCAAGGTGAGAAAACACCGCTGGGTAGGATGCATCGTCGGCCGCAGTCGGAAGGTGGTGAGAAGTGCGGGCTAGGACCGACGCCGCACACGCTGTCCCTTCCTCCCCATTCAGAAACCGGACGAGGCACGTCGACGCACTCTCGTGGAGACGACCACATGAGTAATTTGCATTCCTATTCTCATTAAGTCAGCCCTTCCATAATCATTCTTCGCAAATCAGCACACCGATGTTACAATCCAGAATCTCAGAAACACCAGGGTGAAAGAGATCATCTCAATCTTCGGGGGAGGCCGGCACATGCGCAATCGTCGTTTTTTCGTCGTGTTCGTCGGATTGTTCTTTGCGGGACCAACGGCCATTCCGGCCGCGGACGTTCATTTCTCCGAGTACCATGGATACCTCGAAACGAGCACGAGCGCGGTCGTGATCGGTGATATCGACGGAGACCACTTTCTCGACTTCGTCTTTACCGACGAGGCCTATGGCCAGGTTAGGATTCGCTCTGGAGAACCGTTGAATGAATTCATCGGTTATGTGGGCGACCTCGACTCGCCGACTACCCTCGCGTTGGGCGACCTCGACGGCGACGGCGACAACGACGTCGTGGTCGGCCAATTCAACAACATCCCGATCGTCGGCGACCCGCCCTACCCGGCCGAGTCGGCGGAGATCCTGTGGCTTCAGAACCCGCTCAACGGCGGCGGCGGATGGACCGCACACGGGGTCTCGCTGCTCACCTCGGAGGGGATGCGTGATGTCGCACTTGCCGACATGGACGCCGACGGCGACCTCGACATCGTGGAGGCGAGGTCTGGCGGGTTCTCGTGGGCGGCCAACGACGGCACCCCCGCCGACGGTGGATGGGTCATCCACACCATCAACTCATCGCCAATCCAGCCGTGGGGGGTTGCGGTTGTCGACATCGACGGCGACGGCGACCTCGACGTCGTGGGCAGCGACGTGACCGGCGACGAGCTTCAGTGGTTCGAATCCGAGGACGGTGGCGGGGACGGCGTGCCCGACGATTTCTGGGCTGCGCATAACATCGACGCGGGTCTTGACGGCGCTGCCGGCATCGACATCGGCGACTTCAACAGCGACGGCCTCCCGGACGTCGTCGCCGCGGCCGCGGTCGGTGATCGGGTTTCGTGGTACGCCAATCCCGGTTGGACCAAGATCGAGGTGCCGTACGCGTTCGACGGCGCCTCGTCGGTTCAGGCGGTAGACCTCGACCTCGACGGCGACCTCGACATTCTGGCCACCGCCGAGAACGCCGACGATGTCGCCTGGTTCGAGAATTCCGATGGAGTGGGTGGCACTTGGATCATACGAACCATCGACGCATCGTCCGACGGCGCGGTGGACGCCGCCGCCGGCGATTTCGACGGCGACGGCGACCCGGACCTGGTGGTGGCGTCGCTCTTTGACCTGAAAGGAATCAACCTTTGGATCAACCGGACGAACCACCGGCGCTTCTTTGCCGATGACAGCATCGACATCCGCGTCGGGCTCGCCGACCCGCGGACAATCGAGGTCGCGGACGTCAACGGGGACGGTCTCGAAGACGTGGTCACAGCGCTGTGGGGCAACGGGGAGATCAAGCTCTATCTCGGGTTCAACGCGTACGGCACAGCGTGGTGGGAGATTGACGTGGCAACCGGCTTCACCTCCGCCCGCGACGTTGCGGTCGCCGACGTGGACGGCGACGGGGATCTCGACATCCTCGGCGCGGCAGTCGGCGCGGATAAGGTCAGTTGGTGGGAGAACGACGGCGACGCGTTGCCGGAGTGGACCGGGCACTCGATCCTCATCACCTATGACGGCGCCCACCGGGTCGAGCCCGCCGACTTCGACCGCGACGGCGACATCGACGTTGCGGTGGCGGCGTTCGACGGCGACAACGTGTCGTGGGTCGAGAACAAGAACGGCGCCGGGACCTCCTGGACCCGCCACGACCTCGGGGCTTTTGACGGCGCCTTCGACCTCGCAGTCGGCGACCTCAATCGTGACGGCAAGCCCGATCTCGTAGCGACCGCCTACAACGAAGATCTGGTCGAGTACTTCCTCAACTCGCCGACCGGAGGTCTCTGGTCGGCCGGCCAGGTGGATGATCTGTTGGACGGACCGCGCGGCGTCGACCTCGGAGACATCGACCTCGACGGCGACGTCGACGTGGTCGTGGTCGTTCGCAACGATGAAGACATCTTCTGGTACGAGAACGACGGCACAGGCACCGGGTGGACGCAGCACAACGTGGGCACCGGCGACTTCCCGGACGGCGTCGCGGTGCGCGTAGCGGATCTCGACGGCGACGGCGACCTCGACGTGGCGGCCGTCAACCAGGACGGCAACGACGTCTTCATCTGGAAGAACGACGACCGCGGAGACAGCTGGACCAAGTTCACCATGGAGCAGAACCTCGACTCCACCTGGGACCTCGATGTCGCCGACATCGATCGCGACGGCAAGCTCGACATCGCCGTCGCCGCCGGCGGCACCGCCGACTCGCTGGTGTGGTACCCGAACCTCGGCGACCAGTTTTCGCAGGTTGTCCAGGAACGCGCACCACGCGTTATGGCGAACTGGATGTGGTTTCCCGTGTTCAACATCACGGTCCGAAACAACGGTCGCGACGGTTTGGACTCCGCGATCGAGATCACCGAGCTCAAAATGGAGTTCTACCGTGCCGATGGGGAGACGCCGTTGACCACCAGCGAGATCGACTCCATGCTCTTCACCGTAAGGCTCTGGGCGGACACCGACAACAACGCCATCTTTGACTATGTCGGTGACACCGCGGCTGCGGGGACCAGCGATCTCACGCTGGTCGACGGAGTCCTGACCTGGGATCTCACGAGTTGGGGAGAGACAATCAACCGGTTGGTGTGGCCGGACAACGCCGAGATCTTTTTCCTGGATATCGAGGTGGAAGATCCCGAGAGTCCCACACCTGAAAAATTTATCGTCCGCATCCCCGCTGGCGGTCTGCGCGCGAGAGACGTGACCTACGATGTTCCGGTGGCATCAGAGGTGTCCGAGGCAGAGACGACAGGCGTGATCTCCATCGGGTACGAGCTCTTCAGCGACGATTTCGAGGGCGGCACGATGTCGGCCTGGTCCTCGAGCAGCGGCGGGTGAGGCCAAAAACGAGAAACGCCGCGTCCAGTTGCTGAAAATACCCCCCCCCATTCGGGGGCACCGAGCCTCACCGGTGGTGAAGATCGGCAGGATCGTCGCCAGTGTGCCCGAGGGTACCGCGCAGCCGGTCGATCTCGCGTCGGGTGGTGGCCGTCAGTTCGCGGCGCTGCGAGATGCCGAGCCCCCTGGTCTCGATCGGGCGGCCGATCCGAACCGTTACCGGCTGCGGCCGGATCAGGCCCTCCCCCGGCGGCAGCACCAACCGCGGTCCCTCGAGCCCCACGGGAAGGATCGGGAGCCCGGATTTGATGGCGACCAGGAACCCTCCGCGCTGAAAGGACAACAAGCGTCCGTCGAGGGTCCAGGTCTCCTCGGGGAAGACCAACGGCGAGCCGCCGGCGGCGACCTCGACCAGGGTCCGCTTGATGGTGGCCGCCGCCGTCGAACGATCCTCGCGGTCGACCGGGATGAAACCGGCGCTGCGCATGGCCCACCCGAGAAACGGAACGTCGAAGAGCACCTTCTTCGCCAGGAACCGAACCTCGAGCGAGGCCGGCAGCGCGGTCAGGAGGACCGGGATATCGAGCCCCGACTCGTGGTTGGCCATGATCATGTAGCGCCGGCCGGCGATGATGTTGTCGAGCCCTTCGACCGTAACCGGGACGCCTGCAATCCGGAGACACGCCCTCCCCCACAGGTGCACCACCAGCACCGCGCGGCGAGGCGAAAACAGACCGACGACAACCGTCACGCTGCCCAGGACGACGGTCACGGCGCCCACCGCGAGCCGCTTCAGGAGGGTCTCCATCGGTCCTGATGTGGTCATCAAGGCCGCATTCTATCCCGTTCCTGAAGTCGGATCATTCCCCTCGTGCCGCGCCGAATACAGACGAATTCCCCGTCACTGCGCGGCCAAGGTGCGGTAGGACGCGAACGTGTCGAAGTGGCAGCTCCCGAAGGTGGTCGCGTCGACGGCGCGGATCACACCCATCCGGGCTTTGTCGATGGCAAGTCCCTGATCGGGGACCCGGTTGGCGATCTCGACCGTCTGACCGGACCGCAATCCCCCGATAATCGAAAGCCGCGTGAAACCGTCCGGTGACTCGTTTCTAGTAGAACCGGTCCACTCGAGCAGCAGGTGATTCCAACCCGTCTCGTCGATTCTAATGGCTCGGGTCGCCACCTTGCGGATCTTCGATTGGTCGTCGAAATAGGAAAAGGCACGGATCTTCATTTTGTTGTCGGCCAGCATCTTGAGCTCGATCTCGAGGATCCGCGCATCGCCGGCTGCACCGTCCGGCTTCGCACCGACTGCCTGGAAGATCACGTGAGCAGTCTTGGGAGCAAGAACCATATCGCCCGGGTGGAACCAGAAATCCACACTGTAGGTCCTTTCCCCCGCCGGGTGGTGGTCCTCGACATAGGCCTTGTCGTTCTTGCCGTCGACCGTAACCACCATCCCGTAGGTCTCGTCGTGAGCCGATTCCGTCGTCACATCCACCGTTCCCGCCAAGACGGGAAACGCCGCCCATCCACACACCAGGCACACCAACATCATCATGTTCCGAGTGGTCATGTTCACGCCCTCCGGATCTCAGGACGGCAGCCCGGTAGCCGATGTAACGCCCGGCGATGAGCGACAACCGCCGTCGTGTGGCACAGGTCACAATGCCCCCGGAGGATCTCCCTCGCTCCGGTGAAAAAACTCCCGAAAATGAACCCGAAGAGCGACTTGAGCGTATCTATGAATGGAGAGATTTCAACTTCGCGGTGCGCCCTTGCACCGAGACGTGCAACCAACCAGAAAGAGAGTTTCTGCCATGAAGATCTCGCAACGTCAGGTGGGCGATGTCACGATTCTCGAACCGAAGGGAAAGATCACGATCGGCGCCGGCGACGTGGCACTTCGCGACGCCATCGAGGCCGCGACCCGGGCCGGGAACGCAAAGCTGCTGCTCGACTTTCACGCCGTCTCGAAGATGGACTCGTCGGGTCTCGGCGAGCTTGTCGCGGCCCACAACGCAGTCACCGGTGAGGGCGGGACCATCCGACTGATGAAACTGCCGTCAAAGCTCTACGGCGTTCTCGGGATCACCCAGATCGTCTCGGTTTTTGACGTCTTCGACGACGAGCAGGAAGCCATCAACTCGTTCCGCTAGGCTGACGGGACCTGTCCTCACCCGTCGAGATCGGCCAGAATCCGCTCGAGCCGGGCGACACGCTCCTCGAGTTCGGTCACACGCTGCGACAAGCCGCCCTTTGCAGCCTCGACCGGGGACGGCTCGAACACAGCCGTTTGTGCGTCTGGCGGACCTCCCACCAGATGGGTCCAACGCGCCTCCTTCTGGCCCGGCTGCCGCGCGAGGTGGACGGTCAGCGGTTCGTCTCCGGCTGCCAGGCGTGCCAGGGCGTCCTCAACCTCCGCGGCCGAGGCGAAGGCGTGCATGCGTTCGGTCCGCGCCCGGATCTCGCCCGCCGTCTGCGCCCCCCGAACCAGCAGCACCGCCATCACCGCCCTGGTCGCCGGGCCCAGATTCCACATGCGGTCGAGGCTGTGCCGCCACTTCCGGATCCGCGCCCCGTCCACCGGCCACACCATGACCTCGCCGTGCAGACGGTCGAGGGCCCCTTCGACATCGGCCTCGGACAGCCCCATCACCGGGTCCCGATTGCTCTTCTGGTTGCACCCACCGACCAGTGCATTGACCGAAAGAGGGTAGGCGTCGGGGGTTGTCTGTTCTTTTTCGAGCAGGCACCCGAGCACCCTGATTTCCACGGCATCGAGTTCACGAGGCAGCCGCATGGATCCTCCCGTCGTCCGGTCATTCTACTGCGACCGCGGCCCCGGGCGACGTCCCCGCGACAGGTTGTGGTCCGCGCGATCAGTGGTAGAGGTTCTTGCCGGTCGGAGGGGAGAGACCCGGCGCGTCGAGGTTGCCGTTGTCGGCAGCCCAGGCGAGCCGCCGTCCGACGTCTCCGGCCCAGGTGCGTTCGACCAGGGTGCCCGTCCGCGCGGCCCGCATCTCTGTGATCTTCTGTTCGACGCGGTCGGCGAGCAGGATCACGGAGTCACCCTGATCTGAGAACTCGACGCCCACCCTGTCCCCAGCGGTGCCGGCCAAAGCTGCGGCGGCCGCCACGATGGTCGAATCCCCGAGATCTTCCACCACGAACCCCTCAGGCGCCCTCAGGATCACTGCGGGCGGGTCGTCGCGACGGGACGATCCGTCCTCGAGCCCGGAGACCATGGCCCAGAAGATCCCACCGACAACCAAGACCCCAGTCACTGCGTACCAGATGCGTTTCATGATTATGAAACCCGCACGTCCGACTTTGAATTTCCAGCGCCCGAAACCAGGTGGGGCGACCCCTGGCCCGCAAATCGTTCGAATCTGCTGGTTTGTTCGATACTATGTCTGCATGCTGGATGTCCTTCTCGTCTTTTTCGCGCTCATCGTCGCCCTTGCGCTTCGCGCCGAACCGCTCCGGCGTCTGCGTCCACTGACCCTGCCGTTGGTTCTGACCGCGGCGGCAGCCCTCGCCCACCTGGTGGCCGTGAACCTCGACGCGGACGACAACCTCACCCGCTGGACCCAGGTGGCGTTGGTCCTGGCCCTGGGTTTTCTGATCGCCCGCGGCTGCCTGTTGCTGGTCTTCGACTGGGTACTGGTGCGCCGCATGGGCGTCACACCGCCCCGCTTGATGCGCGAGGTCGTGGCGCTGCTCACCTACCTGGCTCTCGCCGCCCTCATTCTCAGCAGCATGGGCGTGGAGGTGGGCGGTCTGGTCGCGACCTCGGCGGTGATCACCGTGGTCGTGGGTCTCGCCCTCCAACAGACCCTCGGCAATCTGCTGGCAGGGCTCGCCCTGGCGTGGGAACAACGCCTGAAGATCGGTACCTGGGTCGAGATGGACGGCCGGGTCGGCATCATCGAACAAACCGGGTGGCGTTCGCTGGTGGCCCGGACCCGGCGCGGCGAGCGGATCCTCGTCCCCAATTCGGACTTCGCCGCGGCGAGGGTCACGATCCTCGGTACGGGAGAGTTCCCGGCGGCCGTGGCCGTCCTCTTGGGAGTCGCCTACGGGGCGCCTCCGGATGCGGTCAAAGAGGTCTTGCATCGCGTCGCCACCGACATCCCCGGCGTACTCTCCAGCCCCGCGCCGAAGATCCTGACCCACGATTTCGCCGACAGCGCGGTGGTCTACGAGTGCCGCATGTGGAGCATGACCCCGTGGTGCCGCGACGACCTGACCGACGAGTTCCTGACCCGGGCACACGCCGCGCTGGCCCGCGCGGGGATGGAGATACCGTTTCCGCAACGCACCCTGCACCGCCCTCGCCGACAGGAGCCCGGCGACCCGGTCGAACACCGGCGCTCTGCGCTCGCGGCTTCCGATGTATTTGGAGAGATCCCCGAGGACGCCATCCTGGCTCTGGCGGAAAACTCCCGAATGCGGAGATTCGCCCCCCGCGAGGCCGTGGTGCGAAAGGGGGACCACTCCACCGCTCTCTATCTGGTGGCCTCCGGCGAGGCGGTCGTCGAACACAAGGGCCGCGAGTTCGCCCGCGTCGCTAGCGGTGACTTCTTCGGCGAGATGGCCTTCCTTACCGGCGACGTACGGGCCGCCACGGTGCGGGCTGCGGGCTCTCCCCTCGAGGTCGTCGAGATCGACGACGCGAGCATGCGCTCAGTCCTCGAGAACCACGCGGAGTTGGCGGACCACCTCGCCGAAAAGATGGCCGCCCGGCGCCTGCAGGGCGAAGAGTTGCGCGACGAAACCGGTGCGCTGATCTCACCCGCCGGTCTGGTGGCCCAGTTCCGCAAGCACCTCTTGAGGATCGTCGGTCGCTGACAACGCCAGCCTCCTGCAAGATTTTCGATACTGCCGTTCTTCGGTGGTGCTTCAGGGAGGCGGGGCAGGCCCCGCCACTACGGGGAAGTGCCCTTTGCCGGTAGGGGCGGCACCTGTGCCGTCCGCACCTGTGCCGCCCAGTCTCAATCAGCCGCGCAACATCAATTCGCGGCGGAGAAATTCAAATTTTGCATGAGGCTCGACGTTTCAACTCAATCGAGCGAAGGCCAGGGTGAAGCCGATGGTGGCCGCCACACCGGCGCACGCGAGACCGACCGCGAAACAGGCCAGCACCACCCGGGACGCCCGCCACAACTGACCATCTTCGCCGCCCCGGTCGAGCCGGCGCCCCCGCCGCACGACGACTGCGATGCAGAATACGTTGACCGCGACCGCGGCACCGGCAAAGGCCACTTTGACCAGATGGAGCGGGGTGACCGGGTCCTGTTGTAAGAGCAACAACGCCCCGGTCACGACGACGGCAGCCACCAGCGGCGCCTCGACGAGCAGATCGATCCAGTAGTGGAGCCGGATCGTGGCGGCGTGCATCTCGCGGTGCCGGAACGGGTAGATCTCGACGACTGCTTCGGTCGCGACCACGCCGCCCCACAGGGACAGCACGACGAGGTGGATCAAAGGCAGAATATCGACGGTTGCGGCATCCATTACGCGCCTCCCGCTGACTTTGTCGGACCCAGCCATTGTGCCACTGCGGCTTCGGTGTTGAGACGCATCGGGACGAAAATGTGAGAAATGCGTGATGACCCCGTGAAAGCCGGGCCCCATCGTGGAAGTGGTCGAGGTGGTCCAACCACAAACGAACTCGACCCACGAAAGGAGCCCAGAATGATCAAGAGAGCACTGATACTGGCGGTTGTGATGGCGGCAATCTCGGGAATGGCAGCGCCCCTGGCGGCGCAGGATATGGTGACGATCCAGATCACCAACCTGAGCCGGCAGATCATCAGCCCACCGGTGGTGGCGAGCCACACCTGGAAGGTGGCGATCTTCGCACCCGGTCAACCCGCGTCATCGGATCTCGCCGCCCTCGCCGAGGACGGCGATACTTCAGGCCTGGTCGACCTCCTGTCGATGAACGCCGAGGTCCTGGACGTGGCGGCCGCGACCGGGCCGCTTCTCCCCGGCGAGACCCTCACCTTTGAACTCGAGGTCCGGGGCAAGTTCAACCGTTTGAGCGCAGTCGGGATGCTGGTCACCAGCAACGACGCGTTCTTCGGTCTCAGCAACTACTTCGTTGACCCCGATCAGTCGGTGCAGCGGGTGACCGCACCGGCCTGGGACGCGGGCACCGAGGCCAACAACGAATCGTGCGATTTCATCCCCGGCCCTCCGTGCGGAATGCCTTTCATGCGCGACACCGACGGCGCCGAGGGCTTTGTCTTCGTGCACTCGGGGATCCACGGCACGGGCGATCTGTTACCGAATGCGTGGGCGTGGCAAAACCCCGTGGTAGAGATCGCTGTGATCATGAACTGAACGGCAAAACATAGAAGCGTCGGCCGGGCGTGGAGAAGGCCACACGACACGGCGCCCGTTCGTCGGAGAGCGGCAACTGACGAGGAGGCGCGGGGCTCTGAGCCCCGCGCCGTCGCGGCCACCGACCTGATGGGGACGGCACGAGGGGTTTATGTGCAAGGAAATACTGGTCATTGAAGATGAACCGCAGCTGGCGCGACTGGTGGAGATGCACCTCGAAGACGCCGGCTGCCGCGTCACCCCGGCCCACAACGGTGGGGACGGATTGGCCGCCGCAGCTCGTCAGCAGTTCGATCTCGTCGTGCTCGATCTCATGCTCCCCGACATCGACGGTCTCGACGTCTGCCGTGAGCTTCGCAGTCGCAAGGGCTACATTCCGATCCTCATGTTGACCGCCCGCTCCGGAGAGGTCGACCGGGTGCTCGGGCTCGAACTCGGCGCCGACGACTACCTGACCAAACCCTTCAGCATTCGCGAACTGGTCGCACGGGTCAAAGCCCTTTTGCGCCGCGCCGACCGCATGGCCGCTGAACAGGCGGCGCCGGATTGGAAACCGATCGTTGTCGAGGATCTTTCGATCGACCGCGAAAAGCGCCGGGTTCTGGTCAACGGCACACCCGTCGATCTCACGGCCAAGGAGTACGAACTGCTGGTCCACTTCGCCGGACACCCGGGGCGGGTCTACACACGGGGCCAGATCCTCGACCAGGTGTGGGGCTACGGAGAAGGCACCTACGAGCACACGGTCAACTCGCACATCAACCGCCTGCGGGCGAAGATCGAGTCGGACCCGTCCCAGCCCCGGTTCATCCAGACGGTGTGGGGCGTGGGCTACCGTTTCTTCGACCCGTCCGTCGCTGCCGGTTGACAAGCGCCGATCGATCCGGACCCGGGAGGAACTCCACCGTGATTCTGCGAACCAAGACCCTGTACGCACAGATGGCCGTGGCGCTGCTGATGCTCTTTCTCGTGGTCGGCGGCGCGACTCTGGCGGTCACCCTGGTCACGAGCTATTTCTACCAACAGGAGGTTCAACAACGGATCCACCGCGATCTGGCGGATCACATCCTGGCCGAAGAGCTCCTGATCGAAAACGGCGAGATCGTCGAAGACGCGCTCAAGCACGTCTTCCACATGATGATGGTGATCAACCCGAGCATCGAGTTGTATCTGCTCGACCCTACCGGCGAAATCCTCGCCTACTCCGCACCACCCGGACGTGTCGAGCTCGCAAGGGTCGACCTTGCGCCGGTCACGACCTTTGTCTCCGGGGCCGAACGCCTGCCGATCGTTGGCGACGATCCGCGCAACCCCGACCGCCGCAATATCTTCTCGGCGGCGCCGATAGTCCGCGACGGAGTGCTCGAGGGCTACCTCTACATCGTGCTGGCCGGAGAGCAGTTCGTTTCCGCAGCGGACCTCCTCCGCGGCAGCTACATCCTCAAGGCCGGCGCGTGGGCGTTGACCGGAGCAATCGTCGTCACCCTGATCGGCGCCCTCCTGCTGTCCAGGCGCCTCACCCGCCGCCTGACCGAACTCAACCGCGAGATGGGCGTCTTCCGGTCGCATGAACTCACGCCCGAAGCGCCGACGCCCGTCGTCGCCGACGCCGACGAGATCGACCAGCTGCGGTCGACCTTCTCCGCCATGGCTGAACGCATCCGAAACCAGATTGCCGAACTCGAGGACCAGGACCGGTTGCGACGCGAAATGGTGGCCAACGTCTCTCACGACCTACGCACCCCCCTGACCCACCTTCAGGGCTACATCGAAACCGTCCTCCTCAAGGAGGAGAGCCTCGCGCCCGCCGAACGCCGCGAGTATCTGGAAATCGCCCTCCGGCACGGCGAGAGACTGGGCCGTCTCGTGACCGATCTCTTCGAACTGGCCAAGCTCGATGCCCTCCACGAACCGGTCGAGCGCTTACGGCTCCCGGTCGGCGAACTCGTTCAGGACGTTGCACAGAAGTTCAGCCTCAACGCGAGGGATCGGGGGGTTGCGCTCAACGCCGGTCTCGAGGGTGGGCAGACGATGATCATGGCCGATGTCGGCCTCATGGAGTGTGCGCTTGAAAACGTCCTGGAAAACGCACTGCGCTACACCCCCGACGGCGGTCGCATCGACATCCGTCTGACGGTGGCCGATCAGCGGCTCCGCATCGAGATCCGCGACACCGGCCCCGGCATCAGTCCTGACGATGTGTCCCTGGTCTTCGATCGGTTCTACCGGGCACAACGGGCGGCCGGCGTCGACGACGACCGCGGCGCCGGTCTCGGGCTTGCAATCGCCAAGCGCGCCGCCGAACTCCACGGCGGAAGCCTCTGCTGCGAAAGCCAGGTCGGCGTCGGCACGACCTTCCGTTTCGAGCTCCCGGCGGCATGACCCGCGCCCACTCATGGTAGGCTTCACCACCGACTGTTCAGGCCCGGAGACCGGGCGCCTGCGGAAAAGGGAGCTCGACCATGAATCGATTGACCAGAGTCTTTACCGTAACCGTTACCGTCCTCGGCGCCGCAGCCCTCCTTTCGGCGCAGGAGCCGTTGAACCTCCAGGAGATGGGCGCTGCCGTCCGGGTCAACCAGGAGGAACTTCGCACCTACAGCTGGCAGTCGCGGATCACCTACCTGGTGAACGGCGTCCAGCGCAAGATGGAAATCTTCAAGGTCGAATACGGCGAGAACGACTGGATGCAACGGACCCAGATCGGCGGCGAAACGGCCAAGGGCACGGTCAAGGGGCCGGACGGCAAGAAACTCTCGAAGAAGCAGCAGGAGGCGGCCCTCGAATTCGTCGCCAAAGCCAAGAACCAGCTCGATGCCTACTTCAGCCCGCTGTTCACCGAGAAGGCGGTGGCCACAGCCACCGCGACGGTCGAGGGCGAGGACCTGATTCTGCTCTCCCACGACGTGGTCAACAAGGGCGACACCGTCAAATTCACCTTGTCGAACGCCACCCGCGCGCCGAAGACCCTGAACGTATCCGCCGTCATCGAAGGCTCGCCCATGCAGCTCGATGTGACATTCGGGGTTCTCGAGTGGGGCCCGTTCCACCCGGCGAAGTCCGACACCACCACCAGCTGGAACGGGATGCAGCTGCAGATCACGACCGAGAATTCAGACTATTCCGATGACTAGCGAGACTGAAGGTGGGCCGAGGCCCACCTTACTGGCCTTATTCTTCTCGGGGATCGTGGTCTCGTGCGTGGCGGTATCGGCGCAGGGCGTGAGGAGCGTCGAACCGGTTCCCCACCCCTCGGTAGCGATTGAGCACACCAAGATCCTGGCCGCGGGCGCAGTGGTTTCCGATGTCCTGGCTGTCAACCCGTTCGCCTTTGAGGGTCTCGATGCGAGCGATATCGCGGTGCTTCGGGCAGGCGGGGTCGAGCGTTACTGCGAGCGCTCTGACGGTCTCAATTGTCTGATCGAAGCGCCGGTGGAGCTTCCCACCGGCACCGTGGTCACCAGACTCGAACTCGACGCCGTGGACAACGGGCCGGCCAACCTCAAGGCCAATTTCTACCGGTGCGCGATCGGTGCCGCGGCCTGCACTCTCCTTGCCGAGATCTCTACCAACGGTATGCCAGGCGCCACCCAGGAAGGCGTCGATCTCGCGCTGCCGGAGGCGATCGACAACCAGAACTTCACGTACCTCCTCGAGGTCTTCCCGGGCAACGATGGGTTGACTCGTCTGGTCGGCGCCCGTCTCGTGATCGCCGGGGCTGAAAGTGCCGAACTCGGAGAGGTCCTGGCCCTCCACGCTCACGCCTTCGAGGGCCGCACTCCGAATGACCGCGACGCCTTGAGGGCCGTCAGCGTCCAACGCTACTGCTCTGGTGCGACCTGCACCCTCGCGGCCCCGGTCGAATTGCCTTCCGGCACCAGCGTGACCCGCATCGAGCTCGACGCCATCGACAACGACGGCGTCGCCGACGTCGTGGCCGCTTTCAGCCGCTGTGACGTGGCAACTGGAATCTGCGCTGGCGTCGCATCCGTGAAGACTACCGACACCCCGGGAGCCAGCCAACCCGTTCTTGATCTGGTATCGCCGGAGACCATCGACAACAGCAACTTCACCTATCGGGTCGAGGTGGCACTCGGGACAACCGACGCGACGCGGTTGATCGGTCTGCGCCTCTTCTTCGATCGGCCGCCGGCTCTGCCGAAGACCGACCGGTTGGCAATCAACCCCTTCGCCTTCGAGGGCCGCGATGCCACCGACAGCGAGGTGTTGAATGAGATGGCCGACGGACGATTCTGCGACGGCGGCGCGTGCATCATGCTGGCGCCGGTCGAACTCCCGTCGGGAACCCGGGTCGACCGCCTCGAACTGTCGGCATGGGACATGAGCGACGAATCAGCGGTTCGCGCCGCTTTCGCCCGCTGTCCGGTGGGTTCGGCCGTCTGTGTCGAGGTCGCATCTTTCGCCTCATCCGGAAGCCCGGCGCCATCGTGGACGGCGTCGATCTCGGTTCGCCCGAGACCATCGATAACGCCGGCTTCACCTACGCCATCGAAGTCCAAAGCGGCCCCAATGCCGCCACGACCCTGCGCGGAGTGAGCCTGGTCATCGAGCGCCCGCTGATCTTCAGCGACGGCTTCGGCACCGGCGCCACCTCCTCGTGGTCGAACACGGTCCAGTAACAAAAACCCCTGAAGGCAATTCAAGGAACCGGCTCACGAACAGCTTCACGAGCGGCCCCAGATACAAGGGAGGGGATAAACCCCTCCCCTACGATGCTAAGAAATCAATCGTCGGGAGCCTCTGAAAACCGTAGGGGCGGGGTTTATCCCCGCCCTTTTGGTTGGTGCCACCCGGAAATCTTCAGATGATCACCAGGGCAGAGTTCCCCCGTTGTAGTTCCAGTAGGTTCCGGTATCGGCCGGTGTCAACCGAGCAATCACCGCCCGCATGCCGGTGATCGATTCCTCGGGGGTCAGCTTCGCCTCGGGTCCGCCCATGTCGGTCTGGACCCAGCCCGGGCTGATGACCACGCAGGTGAAGCCTTCGTCCCGAAGCTCCGCAGCCAACGACCTCGTGAACATGTTGAGCGCTGCCTTGCTCTCGCGGTAGCCGTAGAACCGCCCGCTCGAATTGTCCGCGATGCTGCCGAGACCGCTGGTGATGCTGACGATGGTCTTCATCCCACCGCTCTTCAGGTTCGGCAGGAGAGCGCGGGTCACCCTCATGGGGCCGATGGTGTTGACTTCGTAGGTTGCCTCGACATCCTTGAAGTCGGTTTCGGCCAACGAGCCCGAGCGCGGGAAGATCCCCGCGTTGTTGATCAGGAGATCGATCGGAGCGCCCTTCAAATCGCGGGCCACTCCATCGATGCTCGCCTGGTCCGTCACATCAAGTTGCATGACGCGCACGTCGAGGGTGGTGAGCTCGGTCGCGGACTCCGGGTTCCGAGCAGTGGCGATCACCGTCCACCCCGCAGCCGCATACTGGCGCGCGAACTCGAGCCCCAGACCGCGGTTCGCGCCGGTGATGAGCACTGTTGCGGATTTCTTCTGGGCCGCGGTTTCTGCCTCGCCGGCCGCCGCACCGGATTGGGCATTGGCAACAGAGGCCGCTGCGCCAAAGGTGATGATCGCCGCACACGCTACGGCCGGACGCAGTGATTTCAAATAGCTCAAAAACTCGTACATCGTCGAATTCTCCTTGGCAGCCCGGAGTTTGACGCATCCGGGCCGTTTCACGCGTTCCGCTCTGATCAACGCCTTGAAACGACCGGATGTTCCACCCTTCCCCCGGTTCCGGGAATGGCGAGCGCGATTCTGTGTTGGCCTGAGTGGAGGCCATCTCATGAGTTACGAGTTCTACAAGATCCTGCACGTGTTCAGCGCCCTGCTGCTGTTCACCTCACTCGGCACCATCGCCGCCGCTTCCCGCTCGGAAGACGCACGGCTGAAAAAGTTGGCGGGCATCGCCCACGGCGTCGCCCTGACCATCATCTTCGTCGCCGGTTTCGGTCTGATGGCGCGGCTTCAAATGTTCGGGGCCATCCCGATGTGGGCGTGGCTCAAGATCGGGCTCTGGCTGATTCTCGGTCTGATCGTGCTGCCATTGCGCCGCAAGCCGGAGTGGGCAACGGCATTGTGGCTAGCCATCCCTGTGGTCGGCGGGTTGGCCGCGTGGTTCGCAATCCAGAAACCGTTTTGATCGGCTGCCTCCTGCGCACGACCGCGCCACGAGAGGTGAAGGCCCTCCCGACCGTCCACCGGCTCGGGTAAGATCGCCCGGCGGTCGCTCCACCGCGTGGAGGACGATGTGGCGAAGAAAATGGCTGGGGATCGCTCTGATCGACCTACCCTGTTGTCGCGTTTCCTGACGGCGATCGAGCGGGTCGGCAACGCCCTCCCTCACCCGGCGACCCTGTTCGCCCTTTTTGCGCTGGGTCTCATCGCCCTTTCCTGGCTGGCGAGCAGACTTGGCCTCGCAGCCATCAACCCGATGAACGGCTCCGAGGTCCTGCCGATCAACCTGATCTCCAAAGACGGTCTGCACTGGATTCTCGAAAACACGATCACGAACTTCACCGGATTCGCACCGCTGGGCACGGTCCTGGTCGCGATGTTGGGCATCGGCGTGGCCGAAAAGAGCGGCCTGATGAACACCGGTCTGCGGCTGCTGGTTCACTCCGCACCGCGGCGGCTGCTCACGTTCATGATCGTTCTTGCGGGCGTGATGTCCAATATGGCGAGCGACGTGGGCTACGTGCTCCTGGTGCCGTTGGGCGCCATCATCTTTCTCTCGGTCGGCCGCCACCCGATCGCCGGTCTGGCTGCGGCTTTCGCGGGAGTCTCGGGAGGCTTCAGCGCGAACCTCTTGCTGGGGACCATCGATCCGCTGCTCGCCGGAATCTCCCAGGAGGCAGCGCGGATCATCGACCCGTCCTACACGGTTTCCGCCGCGTGCAATTACTACTTCATGGCCGTGTCGACCTTTCTCATCGCCGGCGCCGGCACCTGGGTGACCGAGAGGATCGTCGAGCCACGTCTCGGCGCCTGGAAAGGGGAAGAGGCAGCCTCGGAGGACGAGGCGCTGCAGCCTCTGACCGGCCCCGAGAAACGAGGCCTTTGGTGGGCCCTGGCCGTGAGCGCGGTCCTCGTCGGTCTGGTCCTGATCGGTCTGGTGCCCAGCGACGGCTTTCTGCGAGACGCCGAGACCAGCAGCGTCATCTATTCGCCGTTCATGCACGGAATCGTCACCTTCATCTTCCTCGGCGGGCTGCTTTCCGGACTGGCGTACGGAATCGCCGCAGGCACCTTCAGGAGCGATTCCGACGTAATAAAGGGCATGAAAGAATCGATGGAGTCGTTGGGTCTCTTCCTGGTGCTCGTGTTCTTCGCGGCCCAGTTCGTGGCCTACTTCAAGTACACCAACCTCGGGATGATCTTTGCCATTCGCGGCGCACGGCTGCTCGAGGCTTCGGGTCTGGGACCCATTCCGCTCATGCTCGCCTTTGTCGTGTTGGCCGCCGTCATCAATCTCTGTATGGGCAGCGCTTCCGCCAAGTGGGCGTTCATGGCGCCGGTGTTCATACCCATGTTCATGCTCCTCGGCTACTCGCCGGAGCTGGTCCAGGGCGTGTACCGAATCGGCGACAGCACCACGAACCTGATCTCACCCATGATGTCGTTCTTTGCTCTGATCGTGGCCTTCGTCCAGCGTTATGACGCCAAGGCGGGCATGGGGACGGTGATCGCCACCATGCTCCCCTATTCGATGGTCTTCATGGTGGTGTGGATGGTGCTTCTCGTGGTCTGGATCCTGCTCGGCCTACCTCTCGGACCCGGGGCCGGCCTCTACCTCTCGAACTGATCAACAAAACCTCCGATGGTTTCACGATGAATATCAGCGATCAGTGACCGTCAACGAACCGTCCTTGCCGATGTCGATTGTCCAGGACAACGTGGATGACTGCCCACCCAGGGTATCGGTGACGGTCAACGCCAGACGCTGATCGTCGCCCGTGCGCACCATGAACCCCACGTCGTAGGTGATGTGGGCCGGCCCCGCAGCATCGGCGGCCTCGGCCGGAAGGTCGAGGGGCAGCGCCCCCTTCTGGATCGGAGTCGAGCGGCCGTCCTCGTCCTCGAGCAGGAAGGTGATCTCGAGATCGCCGTGGACACGGTCGCCGCCGACCGGCACAAGGGTGAGGGGCGCGAGCGGAATGTGGATGGCGGCCCCCACGACGTATTTGCGGCCCTTCCGTTCGGCGCTGGGTGCGAACTCCACCGAGATGCCGAGGGGGTTCTGCGCTTCGGCGGTGATGAGTGCGAGTTTGGTCAGCTCAGAGGCCTTGCCCTCGTCGGTGGCGAGACGGTAGTTCTCGCGATGCCGGACCTTGAAGCCGCTCCCCGGCACCTTCACCTTGATCGAGCGGGTTTGATCGTCCGGTTCGTGTCCTGGGTTGAAGCCCAGAGAGTAGCCGCCGTCGAGGTCCCGGCCAAGACCGTCGAGGGTTTCGTCGGTGGGCTTGAAGATGACCTCGCCACCGGTGGCCGCAGCGACCCGCTCCAGACTTCCCGAGTAGTTGGAGTCCCTGATGAAGTCGATCTGGATGTCCACCATCTGCGTGGCGGAGACGGCCACCGACTGCATGGCGAGCGGGTTGCCCACGACCCCACCTCCGTTGAGGCTGTAGATGGTGACGCGGCGCTCGTTGGCGAGGTCGGTGAGCTCCCGGATATCGCCGGTGAGGCTGAAATTGTTGGCCTCGAAGCGGTACTGGATGGGACCATAATGCTCCACCGCCGTGTAGCGCTGCTGGTACGCCGCGAAGAGGCTTTCCCCCGGTCGTACTGCGATCCCGTCACTGACCAGGAGGACCGAACGGCGTCCGGGAAGAGCGGCCATCGAGTCGATAAAGCTGCCCAGATGGGCCAACATGATGCGGTTGCGGTGGCGCAGGAACCGCGCGTAGATCCTGACCTCGTCCCAGATCAACTCCGGGTCCTGACAGGTCACCTCGAGACAGCGCAGGATGCGGTTGAACTCGGCCTGGGTTTCGAAAGTCGAGGGAGCGGTCGCGTCAACCGCTTCCAGCGCCCGATCGAGTGCCGCGGCGTCATCGCCAAACCCACTCAGGACCTCCACGCGGCTGTCGTAGGCGGCCACCAACACGCGATCACCCTGAGCCGATCGCTGGTCGAGAAAACCGCGCAGCGAGGCCATGATCACGGCGCGGCGGTCCGGACGAAGATTGGTCTGGTCGACAAATACGGCCAGGTAACGGGGTGGCGCAGGTTCGACGCCGGGGGCTGCGGCGGGCTCCTGCCCGACCGGATGATCGGCAGGCGCCGAAGGCGGGCGGAAGTTGCTGATCTCGACCGGCCGGCCGTCGACCAGGATCTCGAAGTCGCCGCGCTCGAGACCGTAGACCGGGCGCCCCTTGCCATCGGTGACGAACACCTCCACATCGACGACGTCGACACGGACTCTGTCGGTGAAAAGCCGGTCGGGCGGCGGCGTCTCCTGGGCAGCCACGATCGTGCCGCTCACACAGATCAACAGCGAAATCACGAGAAATCGCTGCGGTCGGATCGACCCCAGGCCACCGCCTGGCGAACGCGCGCCGGTTCGTTGCAGGCCGTCCTCACGGTGCATTCATGTGCCTCCTCCCGACACATCCTACGGTAATAACTCTCCGAGTTGCGAGCATCACCGGCATTCCCGGGGATCGCTCGAGGTCAACCCCGAGAACCGGAGCGCGATGAGGGTTCTCTCTGATGCCGGCCGGTCGTCCCCCGGACCCACGGGTCCCGGCGATTAGCCGGACCAAAAAAATACCCGCCCCGGATCGGGGCGGGCTGGGGATTCGCAACTGTCTGGAGTTAGAACTCGATCCTGAACCCGACCTCGTAACGGCGCGGGTTGCTCCAGTCGATGGGTTCGCCGAGACCGACGAGGCCGTCACCCTCCGGGTTCGCGCACCCGTGGACCTGCTCACAGACGTCGGTGGCGTTGAGCGGCCGCTCGACCGAAGTCACGTTGAGCACGGACCCGATCAGAACCATCCGCATGCCGGCGATGTTGAAGCCCTTGGAGAGCTGGAGGTCGAGGTTGTAGTTGGTGTTGCCCTCGCGGGTCCCTCGCGGTTCGGCATACACGGTGGTCCCTGGAGGCGCCCCCGGGAACTCGTCGTCGAGAGTGTTGTAGCGGAAACTGTCGGCCCAATTGGCGTCGAAACCGATCGTCCAGTCGCCCTTGATGTTGAAGAACCCGTTGAGTTTCAGCCGGTGGGGCCGGTGCATCTGGGTGTACCCGTACATATTCACCCAATCCCACGGGTAGAAGTCGTAGTCGCCGTTGAAGTAGTGGCGGGTGTCCGCCGACCCCTGGGACTTGGAGTAGGTGTAAGAGGCCAACAACGTCATCCAGCTGTAGGCGCGGGTCTCATACTTGACGGTGAGACCATCGTAGTCGCGCTCGGGATAATTGAAGATCATGAAGTTCCCGCAGTCGGCGTCCTCCGAGGGGCCGTCATAGAAATTGCCGCGGCAGGTGTCTTCGAGCACGTCGCGGGTCTTCTTGCTGATATAACCGATCTCGATCGAGCTACGCTGCCCGACCGCCCGTTCGAAGGAGATCGCGTACTCGTCTGCGTACGTGGGCTTGAGGTTGGGGTCGACCTCGGTCGGCGCTCCGGCGGCTACCGTGAAGAAAGGGCCCAACCAACCGCTCGGGTCCCAGCCTTCGGGATCCGTGATGTAGTTGAAGCCGAGTTCGGCGGCCAGCGCCTGACACTCCTCCGCCGAGATGTACGGGTCGGACCAGCCAAATCGAAGACCGCCGTAGCTACAGCTGGCGTAGTAATAGGTGCCGCCCGCCGAGGTGCTCAGGAACCCCGGAACGGACGTGTTTGCCGGGTGCATGAAACGACCGAAATTTCCTCGAAGGACGTTCGTGGCGTCACCCGTGAGATCCCAGGCAAAGCCGACTCGCGGCTGGAACTGGTCGAACCAGATTCTCTCGACGTTGTCATTGTCTTTCCACGTGATGTCATCCCAACGCACACCCAGCTTGATGGTGAGATTCGGAATCGGCCGCCACGAGTCCTGGATGAAGGCGCTGTACATGTTTCCGACGAAGTTCTCGGGCGGGACGGAATCCGTGATCTGCCAGTAGTAGGGGTGGTTGAAGTCCTCGTAACGGGTATTGTCCCTGAAGTAGGAGCCCGTCGTCCCCTCGTTGCACCCATACTGGCCGTCAGACGGGCCGGAGTTGCAGATGGTGCTGTTGTTCTCCATGAACTTGCCGTACTCGAAACCACCCTTGATCTCGTGCGAGCCTGCGAAGTCGCTGACGAACCAGGTCAGGTCGGTGGAAAACTCGTTGCGATCGCGGTTGGAGAGCTCCTGGCGTTCGTAGTTCTGGGTGTAGAGACCGGTGTAGTAGCTCCAGTGGGAGATCACGTCGGCGGGCTGCGTCGGCATCTGGTTGAGCTCGGAGCGCTTGATACCGATGACGGCGTTCCACATCAGCGAGTCCGACAGTACGCCGTTGACCTCGGCGTTGGCGACGAAACCGCCCTGGTCGCGCGACGCCATAGTGGTGGGGTCCACGTAGGTGGCTGTCAGAGCGTTGGCGTTGGCGATTGTGACGGGGTCACCCGAGTACTTGCCGACCACGCGCCAGTTGGTATCAGCCTGCCAGCTCAGCTTGGCGAACGGGTAGTCGCCTTCGAATCCCCAGGTGTTGTTGGAGAAGGTCGGCGTCTGGTCGTTTTTGACGTACTCGTAGGCGACGAAGAACCACAGCTTGTCACGCAGGATCGGGCCGCCGAGAGTTGCGGCGACGTCCATGAAACTGTCGTTGGCCTGGCTGGCATCGTAGTGATCCCCGCTCTCGTAAAACGCATCGCTGCGATAGCGGGTGTCGAAGGTCCCCGAGAACTCGTTTCCGCCCGATTTGGTCACCAGGTTGACAACACCGCCTATGGTGCGGCCGTACTCGGCCTCGTAACCACCGGTTTGAAACTGGACCTCCTGAATTGCGTCGTAGTTGAAGTTGGCGGCGAAGGTCGACGTGATCGGGTCGGTGGTGTCCATGCCGTCAATGTAGTAGGTGTTCTCGCCCGACGTCGATCCGAAAACGCTCGGGTTGCCGGCGGACTCGGAGGAACCGTCGGCACCTGCGGCCTGGTAGAGCATGTTCTGGTAGCTGCGGTTGGCGGACCCGATCGCAGCGTTCTGCAGATACACCGCATCAAAGGTCTGTTCCATCGTCACCTGGGTCGGATCGACGACGGGAGTTTCAGCAACCACCTGGATCTCGTCTTCGAAAGTACCACCTTCGGGCATGGTGATGATCACTGATGCGGCGCCGCCAAGCGGCACCTTGACCTCGTTGCGCTCCTGGGTGATGAAACCCGGCAAGGCGGCGTTGATGGTGTAAATGCCCACCGGCAGACCGATGAAGGAGAACTCTCCATTGACATCGGTCACCGTCGATTTCATGCCGCCGAGCAGGGTGTCGGCGTTGACGGTCACCGTGACACCCGGAAGCGGCGCGGCGTTCGAGTCTTCCACCGTGCCGATGATCCGGCCGGTAGTGACCTGCGCCAAAGCACCGGATGCAATGAGCGCTACCGCAAATACGGCAAGGGTTGTTCGAACACTGAAGGACACTCTCATGTCAATACCTCCTTGGTCCCTTCAAAAAGCGGTCCGACACCGGAACATCCAGCAAGGAATTCGGACCGACCACAGACCGAGCGCTGCGCGCTCTCCCCTGCCATACGGATCGGGCAACACGTCGTTTCCCTTGCAGCGTTCGAAGAATTCATGGGTTGCATCAACACCGCTCATGGGAGGCATAAGATATTTCTTTGCTTGGGTTTCCCCACAGGTTAAAGAGGCAAGGAGGGCGCGGTCAGAGGCGCGAACACCCGGGACAATCGGGGTTCGGCGCGGTGAAGAGAGAGGCTATTTCAACTCTTGGCGGCCGCCGCCAGGGAGTCGACCAGCAGCAGCACGAAGAGTGAGCACAGGATCAGCTGTTTGGCGTCCGAGGCGACTCCGTCGTCCCGAACCGGCGCCACCAACTGGTCGAGCAACTGCCTGCGCTCGACCGGATCGAGATCCGGCTTGCGGCGGGACGCCCAGGTCCAGAGCCCGTCGTAGAGGAACCACGCGGCCTCGCGGTGAACCGAGTCCAGCTCGCCGCGCCAGGCCTTGACGTGCTCGCGGGTCGCCATGAAGGCGAGGCCCTCGGTGATGGTCGCCGCCAACAGCCGCCGTGCCCACTCGTCCGCATCCGCGGCTTCCGCAAGATCCGCTCCCACCACGCCGCTCAGCGAACCGATCTCCATCTTCGACGCGCGCTCGGAGTGGTCTCGCGACGCGCGTCCCGTTTCTATTCGTTCGAGGTAGCGGTAGAACTCCGCCAACAACTGAAAGGTCGTTGCGGTGGGCTCCGCCCCGAGGCCCAGCAGATCCGCCCGCAGGTCCCACACCGCGGCTGCGGATGGCGCTCGCAGCAGACTGAACATACCGGGGGGCAGCTTCACGGAATCACGTTAACACGTCGTCGAGCGAGAGAGCATTTCGATGGGCCCACGATTCAACGGCACGTGACGTGCAGCCGCAGTCGGTGTCACAATGACGCATGCCACAGGACGGCACATCCAGTCAGCGGACCATGGGGCTCCTCGCCGCCACCGGCGTCGGCGTCGGCGCGATCGTCGGCGGCGGCGTGTTGGCCCTCGCCGGCGTTGCCTTTGCCACCACCGGGCCGAGCGCGATCATCGCCTTTGCGCTGAACGGCGCCATCGCGATGCTCACGGCGCTGTCGTTCGCCGCGCTCGCGTCCCGGTTCCCCGAGTCCGGCGGCACCTACACCTACGCGCGCAAGGTGTTGACGGTAGAGGCTGCCTTCGCCGTCGGGTGGGTGGTGTGGTTCGCCTCGGTGGTGGCGGCCGTCCTGTACGCCCTCGGATTTGCGGTCTTTCTCGTGCCGGTCCTCGAACAGGTGATCCTGGCGGCCGGCGGCACCCCACCGGGATGGCTCGACGCCCGTTTTGCGATGCTCGTGTACGCGCTGGCGGCGGTCGCCTTCTACACCTGGAAGCTCATGCGATCGAACGCCGGCGGCGGGCAGTTGGAAACCATCGGCAAGGTCATCATCTTCGCGATCGTCATCGCCGGCGGTTTCTGGGTGCTCCTGGTTCACCCGCCGGGGATCGAGGAGCTCAGCGCACGATTCCGCCCCTTCATGGCGCACGGCGGCCAGGGCCTGATCCAGGCCATGGGCTACACCTTCATCGCGCTCCAGGGCTTCGATCTGATCGCCGCGGTCGGGGGCGAGGTGAAACGGCCCGAGCGCAACATCCCGCGCGCGATGATCCTGTCGCTGACCGCCGCGCTCGTGATCTACATCCCACTGTTGTTCCTGGTCGTGGCGGTGGGCACGCCCGGCCAATCGGTCAGCGATGCAGCCGCGGCAGACCCCGAGATCCTGATCGCGGTTGCGGCACGGAGCTTTCTCGGCCCCACCGGCTATTGGCTGGTGGTCGTCGCCGGTCTGCTGTCGATGCTGTCCGCGTTGCAGGCCAACCTTCTGGCGGCCTCGCGGTTCGCCAGGAAGATGGCCGGCGACCGCACGCTGCCGCGGCGCTTCGACCGGCTGTCCCCCGGCACCGGAACGCCCATACCCGCCATCCAACTCACCGCCGCCACGGTGGCGGTCGTTCTGGTGGCGGTGCCCAACGTGGCTGCGGCCGGTGCGATGGCCAGTCTGATCTTTCTCGCCAGCTTCGCCCTCGCCCACGGCATTGCCTTTCTCGCCCGCCGACGCGCCACCACCGCCAGTCCCTTCCAGACCCCGGCCTTCCCGCTTGGTGCCGGTCGTCGGCGGCGTGTCGTGCATCGCCCTCGCCCTCTTTCAGTCGGTGGCGGTGCCCTCGGCTGGCGCGATGGCAGCCTTGTGGCTGGGCATCGGCGCCGTGCTCTACATGACCCAGCTGGCCCCCGGGGCCGCGGTCGTCGATGCGGCTGCCGAAGGCCTCGACCCGCAGCTGCTGCGACTTCGCGGCCGCAGCCCGCTGGTCCTGGTGCCGATCGCCAACCCGGCGAGCGCCGAGACCCTGGTGACGATGGCCAACGCCCTCGCTCCGCACTCGGTCGCCCGCGTCCTCCTGCTGTCGGTGGTCCGCCTGCCCGAAGCGTGGAAGGGCGGGGAGTTGCCACGACAACTGGTGGACGCGCAGTCGATCCTCGGCGGTGCGTTTTCGACCGCCCTTGCGACCGACCTCAGACCGGAGGCCCTGATCACCGTCAGCGACGATCCGTGGAGCGAAATCAGCCGGGTCGCAGAACGCTACCGCTGCGACAGCCTGCTGCTCGGCGTCGGCCACCTCGGTGAGTCGCTGATGACCGGTCCGCTCGAGGAGCTCATGAGCCGGGTCGAAGGCGACGTCGTGATCCTCCGGGCGCCCAGCAACTGGAACGTCGACCAGGTCCACAAGATCCTCGTACCCGCCGGAGGCCGCCGCGACCAGAGCCCGATTCGCGCCCGTCTGATCGGCAATCTGTGCCGCACTGCCCCGCGCGAGGTGACCTATCTGCGGGGCATGCCCACGGACACCGACGCCGCGACCGAGCGCCGTGCGCGGCGCGATCTCCGCAAGCTGGCGCGGGACGAAGCCCCGGGCGACAGCACGGTCGAAATCGCTCTGAGCGACGAGATCGTCAAGGAGGTCGTCGGGCGGGCCGCCGACTGTGACCTCCTCGTCCTCGGTCTACAGCGCCTCGGACGACGGCGCAAGATCTTCGGCGGCAGAGTGCTCGAGATCGCCGAACACACGACCTGCCCGCTGCTGATGATCAGCCGCCGCAGCTAACTCAGCTCGGACGTGCAGTTGGGGCAGCGGGTGGCCTTGATCGGGATCTCGGTGATGCAGAACTCGCACGGCTTGGTCGTGGGCTCGGCGGCCGGCGCCTCCTCCTTGCGTTTGATGGTGTTCATTGCCTTGATGACCATGAAGACCGCGAAGGCGACGATCAGGAAGCTGATCACCGTATTGATGAACATCCCGTAGTTGAGGGTGACGGCCCCGGCCGCCTGTGCATCCGCGAGGGCGGCGTAGGGACCCGCCGGCGCGCCTTCCTTGATCACCGCGAAGAGGTTCGAGAAATCGACCCCTCCCGTCAGCATTCCGATCGGCGGCATCAACACATCGCTGACGAAGCTCTTGACGATGGTCCCGAAGGCGGCACCGATGACGATGCCGACCGCCATATCGACCACATTGCCGCGCATTGCGAATTCTTTGAACTCTTTGAACATCACCCGCTCCTTTGTCGGCGCTCCCGATTCGCGCCACCTGCCGTATTTTTTGTACGGCTACGATAGCGCAACTCCGGGCTTATTGGTAACCGCCCCGAGGAAAGCGACCGCAGAGCTTCGGACGCTGAATTAATCGACTGAGTCTGTCGCTCACGATCCTGCGGGCGAGGGCCGCACGCTTGGCTGCGTCCTTGAGTATGACGTAGAGTCCTGCCACCGTGGTCGAGGTGTCCGGCATTGTAGGCAAACGCTTCGACCTTTGCCGACAGAAAGCCCGGTGTCACCAGTGATCGAGGATCTTGTCAGCCTCGCTGACGGAACCGGCGTAGCGTACGGTCTCGTCCTCGGCGAAGACCCCACCGACGAGGCGCTTGAACTGCATCAGCCCGGTTACGATTCCGCCGGTCACCCGAACCGCACGCCGCCGCCCTAATTCCTTGACCAGCTCACCGCCTTGTTGGATGGCGTCGGCGGCTTTCGGCGAGCCCGGCAGGAACTTCGAAATATCGGTGACGACGTCGAACGGGCCCTGGAACTTGCCGGCCTCCGTGCGGAGGGCGTCGAGCGTCGGCTGGACGTCCGCCTCGCGGAAGAAGCCGACGAGTTGAATATACAGCCGACTCTTGACGGTATCGGCCCTGACCTCGAATGTGCCCATCAGAACCCTCCATGTTCAGAGCGCCGGCCGTCTGACCGGCGCTCGTATTCAACCGAGGCTGATACCGAGGTACCGGAAGACGTTGCTGCAATCCTGGCACTGCCGCGCATGCCGGCGCCACTGCCTCACATAGCGCGACCGTGGCCGAGACAGGGCGAGGATTTCAGGATTGACGTGGGCGCCGGTCGGCCGTTTCGTCCGAGGCCGCGGGTGGTTGGAGGCGAAACCCGGTTCGACCATCCGCTCGACGATGTCATCGAGCGCCTCGCGGCCACCGTTGTTCGGTTTCGTCTCACTCATGCGTCTTTTCGGCATCTCAGGGCTTCCGTTACCGATCCCAGTGTAACCGGTGTTCCCCGACTTTCGGCAGACGTGTGGACGCGGCAGCCGGCTGCAGGCCCGAAAGTCGCGGCCGGTTCCGTCGACGTTCATTGATCTCAATATCGGTTAAAGTTGAAAGAGCCACACCGTTCTGGAGGCCTCCCGTCATGAACATCTTCCTTCGCTACTTTCCGGCCAAAAAGACCTGGCTGAACCTCCCGATACGGTCGAAGATCCTGGTGCCGGTTTTCGGCATGGCCGTAATCATCTCTCTCGCCGTCCTGGGCGCATTTTCGATTTCGACGAGCCGGCTCGCGACCGAAACGGCGGTGACCACAGCCCACATCGTCACCGACCGGATCCGGGCCGATCGCAAACCCTTTCTCGATGCGGGGTACGACGTCGCCACTGCCAAAGAAACCCTGGTTGTGGGCATGCACGGGTCGGTCCTCGGCACCGGCGAAGGCGACGATTTCTCACGGTCTGGTGGTCGACCGCAAGACCTGGGCTACACCGTGAGGATGTACGGTTCGGAGTCTTCCGGAGCGGTTTCGAACCCCGCCTCCAACGATTCGTTCCCGCGGCGTGCCCTGGACGCGGTCACCCGCGATCCGGCCGAACCGTTCTGGGTCGTCGAACAGACGCGGGGGGAGCGCACTCTTCGATATGCCACAGCAGAGGTGATCGTGTCCCCGCTCTGTGCCGAATGTCACAATCTCACAAGTACAGGAACAGCTGCTCGGTTGCGGGTCGGCGACGTCATCGGTGTGCTCGAGGTCGATGTCCCGGTCGGCGCCACCATCAGTTCGATCCGCCGTACCGCCGCACCCAGCCTCATCGTTGCCGTGTCGGTGTTTCTCGCGCTGGGGTTCTGGCTCGCCGATTCCATCCGCCACTCGGTGGCGCGACCGATGGAGAGCCTGATGGCCACCACCCGGCGGGCTGCAAAGGGCGACTTTACCGACCGCTTCAAGGTCGTGTCGAGCGACGAGGTCGGCGAGGCGCGCGGCGCCATGAACACCATGCTCGAGTCGATGTGCACCACCATCGGGACCATCGTCGACAACGTGGTCACCCTGGCCAGCGCCAGCGACCAGCTCTCCTTCCTCAGCCGAACCATGCGGGCCGACGCCGACAGCACCGCGACCAACACCGAGGCGGTGTCGTCCGCTGCGGGTGTGGTGAGCGACAACGTCGGTGCAGTCGCGGCCGCAACCGAACAGATGACCGCGAGCATCCGCGAGATCGCTTACAGCGCCTCCGAAGCGGCATCGGTCGCCGCCGGAGCGGTTCAAATCCTCGAACGGACGGGAGCGACCATCAGCCGTCTCGACCACAGCCGGGTCGAGATAGGACGCGTGGTCGATGTCATCGACGACATCGCGGCACAGGTCAACCTGCTCGCGTTGAACGCCGCCATCGAGGCGGCACGCGCCGGTGACGCCGGCCGCGGTTTCGCGGTGGTCGCCGACGAGGTCAAAAAGCTCGCCGACAGCACGGCTGAAGCAACGACCGAGATCTCTGCCCGGATCACGACTCTTCAGAAGGACTCGGCCGAGGTGGCCGACGTCATCGGCTCCATCGGTACCATCGTGCAGCGAATCAACGAACTGCAGAACGCGATCGCCGTCGCCGTCGAGGAACAGACCAGTACCACCGCCGAGATCGACGGGTCGGCGCGCCAGGCCGCCGACGGCAGCCGGGAGATCGCCACCCGTCTGGGTGAAATCTCGGTCAGCGCGAGCGCGACCCTGACCAATGCCGGTTCCACCGAGGAGGCCTCGCAACGCCTGGCCGGGCTCTCGAGCGAATTGCGGAAGATGGTCGAACGATTCCGTTTCAAACCGGGCCCGAACTGAACGCTTTCCGCCGTGGCGGCCGACGCGACTTGATTTTGTGATCCAGACTTGATACAAATTCTGAGAATCGTTTTCATTACAATGTCAGACCGGCGCCCGTTGCAGACGGGAACGCCCCCAACCGGAAGCCCCAGCGGCTTTCATCGACCTTCTGGAGGAAACATGATGAGACGACCGATTGCGTGTGTCGCACTTTTGATCGTGGTTGCAGCCCTTCCCCTCTCGGCCCAGGACGGCCCCGGCCCGATCAGCTGGCTCGCCTTCGACACGTCGGCGCCGGGAAAGAGCCGGGACCTGATACGAATGACGATCGAGGATGACGGTCCGATGTACGACCAACTCGTGAAGGACGGGACCCTGTTGAGTTGGGGCATCGCCATCCCCATCAATCACCGCCTCGACGACCAGTGGAACTATGTTCTCTGGGCCAACATGGCCGACTGGAGCAAGGTCGGTGGCCTCCAGGCCGGGTTCGAGAAGATGTTCGCCTCACGGACGCCGGACGAGATGATGGCGATGCAGGCGGCCTACAACGAAGCCACCGTTCAGGGAGCGCACCACGACTGGATCGTGCGCCAGCAGATCTACCGTCAGGGCTCCGGCGACGCGGTACCTCGTTACCTGGATATCGGTTACTTCCAGGCCAAGCCCGGCATGGATCAGGTCATGACCGAGTTCTTCAAGAACCAGATCGCACCGATCAACGAGAAACTGCTGGCCGCCGGCATCATCAAGGGCTACGGCATGTACACCCAGGAACTGCACGGCGAACAGGGCTGGTCGCATGTCGCCTGGACTTCGTACACCAATCTGGGCGACAAGGACAAGGCCGACGAGATGTTCTGGGCGAATTTCTCGGATGCACAGATGGCCGAAGCGATGTCCTTGATGGACTGGGGCGCGCACAAGGACCAGATCCTGCTGATCGTACACCTGGGTGGGATGCCGCAAGAGAAGTAGGCGCTTGACCGATCTTGTAGTGCGGGGAGCGCGGCACGCCGCGCTCCCCCGACTATTTCAAAGACGAGGCCGACGAACGGTCCGGCCCGGACAGACCACCTCGACCTCTGAACGGTTTCGGCCGTTGTTCTTGGCGCGGTAGAGAGCGTCATCCGCAGTCTTGAGGAGAGTCGCCAGATCGACGTCGTTTACGACGTCAGCAACCGCCGCACCGAGGCTGACGGTGACCTCGAAATCGCCGGCCTCGATCGACACCGGTCTCGAAGCGCACGCGCGGCGCGCCCGCTCCATCACCTCGACTGCGGTCTTTTCCTCGCCGGGATAGAGAATGATCAGGAACTCCTCTCCCCCGATCCGGCCCAGGACATCTGACGATCGCAAGGTAGAGGCAACCCGGCGAGTCACCTCGAGCAGGACCTCGTCGCCTGCCAGGTGTCCGATGCGGTCGTTGATCTTCTTGAAGTGATCGACATCGACCATCACCGCCGCGATGGGTCGTCCCTCCCGTTCCGACCTCGCCATCTCCCGTTTCAAGAGAGCGAGGATCGCGCGCCGGTTCCAGAGATCCGTCAGGCTGTCGCGGGAAGCCTCCCGTTCGAGCGCCTGCTGCGCCTTCTGGAGGTCCTCGGTCAACCGCAGGAGCTCTTCATAGAGGCGGCTCCGCTCGAGAGTCAGAGCGAGCTGATCGGCGATCTGAAGAAAGAGGTCCTGGTGCTCTTCTCTGTAGGCGTGTGCCTGGGTGCTCGAAAAGAAAAGAAAGCCGACCGGTTGGCCCTTGATCAACAGCGGGCACGTGAGACTCGACCGCATCCCTTCGGCGACAATCTTTCGCGTCGAGTCGGACCGGGGGTTCTCTTCGAGATAGGCCACCAGGTCACCGAGAATCCGGGGGCGCCGGGATTTCACAACCTCTTCGAGACTGCTCCCGGCGAGGGCCGCGGTGTATCCGATGGGAAGCGCGATTTCGGCCGCTTCCGAGCGCGCCCAGTGCGCCCGGACGACCGTCTTGCCCTTCTCCAACAGCGCGAAACCGATGCGGTCATAAGGGATGAGATGAAAAAAGTTCTCATAGACCTGGGTGAGAACGTCTTCCAGAAGGAGCCCTTCGTTGATCTTGCGGTTGATGACCGCCAGTTTGGCTGACTGCTCCGAGCGGGTCTTCATGGCGGCCGCGAGCACACGGAGCGCCTCTCCGAGCTCGGCCAGATCGTCGGGGGCGTCATCCGGGAGGCAGATGTTGTACGTGCCCTGATGAAGAGCTTCCGCCGCCTGCCGGTATTGAGCGACCCAGTTCTCGTTCAAACGCTCCTCCCTCTGTCCGAGCTTCTGCCTTACCCAACCGATGGCAGGCCCCTTTTGTTTCCCCGAAATCTGGCTCTCTTCCCCGTGCAATCCCGCGTGTCAACGCCCGGTCCATAATCGAAATCGAATCCGAGAATCGACCGTAGCCTTCGATCGGCAGACGCACTGCCGTAGAATGGTCTCAGGCTTGGCGACGCTTCGCCCGCAATCCTCACCGGGGACAAGATGACACTCCGTTCAACCGAACTCGACTCCGTCGCAAGAACCCAGGAGGGTGACCTCTCCAAGATACCGTTTGCAGTGCTCCTCTACGCACTGGCGCGCGCCCGCCGTACGGTCTCCATCCAGATCCGCCGCGGACCGCTGCACAAAGAGATCTTCCTCGAAGACGGCGTCCCGGTGGACTGCAGATCGAATCTCGTCCACGAGACCCTGAGCCGTTTCATGGTCAGTACCGGCCGCCTCGATGAGGCCACCGCCGCCGACGCATTCAGGGAATCGGTGGCTCGTTCGGTCCGATTCGGCGATGTGTTGCTCGAGAGAGAGCTCGTCACGGCCGAGGAACTCATCAAGATCCTGCAGCAGAACCTCGCCCACAAGCTCCTGGACGGATTTTCGTGGCGCGACGGGTCGTACCGTTTGACCGTCTCGTCGCCGGACCTCGACTCGCCTCTCAAGGTCAACGTTGTCCAGCTCGTGCTGATCGGTGTCAGCCGTTTCGCGACCCAGGAGCAGATCGACGGGTCCATCGCGCCGCTGATCGGCACCCCGTTGGCGGTCAACCCGAAACCCGTCTTTTCGCTGGAAGAGATCAAGCTCCCCCCTGTCCACAAACCCCTTATGGAGGCCCTCCAGGCCAAGGCCATGAGGATCGACGAGCTCGCGTCGGCCACCGGCATCGCCTATCAGGACCTGACCAGGTCGTTGTACGCCTTGACCCTGATCGAGTTGGTGGTGCCGGCCGACCAGGTACCGAAACCGGTCGAGACCAAGGCAGCGGCGCCGCCGCAACGAAAAGCGGAGGCCGCGCCCGCACCGCCGACCCGACCACCGGCGACCGGCGTCCCCGAAGAGGTGCGTTCGGAGCTGATGGAGCTGATCCTCAACCACCGGCGCAGGGACCCGTTCGACCTTCTCGGCGTCGATCCCGACCGGGCGACCACCACCGCCCACCTGTGTTTTCTCACATTCGCGGAGAAGTTCGCGCCGTGGCGGTACGAGGAGAACCTGGCCGAAAAGGCTCGCGACGTCTTCCTTGCGGGGGCCCGAGCGTACGCCCACCTGTGCGATCCCGACCGCCGCAGCACCCTCATCAAGGAGCGCAAGAAGGTGCCGGCGAGTGCGCCGAAAGCGACGATCACCAACCAGTTCCGGGTCGAAACCGACCTCCTGGATGCCGAGAAGCAGTTCCAGGAGGGCGTCCAGTTGGCGAAGTCCGGGGACCTGACGAGGGCGCTGAATCAACTCGAGTTTGCTGCCGATCTCAACCCGCAAAACGCCCTCTACCGGTCGGAGTTCGCATTCTGCAGGTTCAGGCTCGACCCCGAAGCCAATGCCAAGGCCGCCGCCGAAGAGTTGAGCGAAGCGATCCGCCTCGACCCGCAGTGCGGGTTGGCCCTCTACTACACCGGCGAGATCCTGAGGCAGGTCGGCCGCCTCGATGAGGCAGAGGTCTTCCTCAAACGGGCCTTGAAGCCGATGGCGCCCGACCGGCGCCCCGTCGACGCCCTGCGTTCACTCAGTCAGGAGCGCAAGGTCTCCGGCTGAGCACCATCGTGGCCTGAAGCCGGTGAGTCCTGGAGAATCGGTATCGCGATCTTGCACAGCAGGGTGAAGATCAGGAAGCCGACGGCGAAGATCCCCGCCCCCACCCGAACCTCGCTGAGCGTCGGCACATACTCGTAGAATTCGCCCAGGGTGTCGGGAGTCATCCCGGGAATCACCAGCGCCATCCCCTTTTCGATGTAGACACCCGTGTAGATCAGCAGACACCCTAAATTGAGGGTCACGAAGTTGCGGCGGGTCGCCGGGATCAAAAAGAGCAGAAATGCGATCACGCTGCACGCCAACGACCCCCAGGCGTAGGGCACCAGCGCGTCGTGGCCGTGGACCCCACTGTAGAGGTACTGGGTGTGGATGAGGTGGTGGGTGTCGGAGTAGTACTCCTTGAAGATCTCGGCCCCGAACAGAAAGAGGTTGAGAAACATGGCGTAGGCCATGAGCTCGGCGATCTTCCAGATCGCCTCGTCCTTGATCTCGATCGACGTCGTCTTGCGCAGGATCTGGAAGAGGATCAGGAGAATCGCCGGGCCGGAGCAGAAGGCCGAGGCGAGAAAACGCGGCGCGAGGATGGCCGCATTCCAGAACGGCCGCGCCGCGGTGCCGGCGTAGACAAACGCGGTGACCGTGTGGATTCCCACCGCGGCCGGGATCGAGAACAGCAACAGCGGGACGACGAAGTTCCGGCGGTAGGGGCGGTGGTGAAAGGCCGTGTAGAGCAGGTGGACGACGATCAACAAATTGAGCACGAGATACAGGTTGAGCACCAGCACGTCCCAACCGAGGAGAGACGTCGGCAGGTTGAGGCTGCCGACGAACGGGATCAGGTGCCACACCCTATCGGGCCGTCCGACATCCACCAGCACGAAGAGCATGCACATCACGATCGCCGAAACCGCCAGCAGCTCGCCGAAGATGGCAATCTCCTTGATCGGTTTCCAGTTGTAGATGTAGGCCGGGATCACCAGCATGACCGCGGCCGCCGCGACGCCGACCAGAAACGTGAAGTTGCCGATGTAGAAGGCCCACGACACCTGGTCGCGCATGTTGGTGATGATGAGGCCGCCCGTGACCTGCTGCCACCAGGCAGTGGCGCCCCACACGACCAGCATGCCGAGCAGACCGACCCACGCGAAGTACCAGCGATTGCCGCGCGCAACCAGGCGGGCCGATCCGGTGACGAAGTCGAAAATGTTTTTCAGCATGGGATCACGTCGCGTAGAAGTAGTAGAAACGCGGCCGGGTGTTGAGCTCCTCCTTGAGCACGAACACCCGTTTCTCGCGCAGGAGGTACCGCATTTCCGACTGCTCGTCGAGCAGGTTGCCGAACTTCCTCGCCCCGACCGGACAGATCTCCACGCAGGCCGGATACCGGCCCACGCGCGTGCGTTGGATGCAGAAGGTGCATTTCTCCACGACCCCCTTCGGGCGCGGCCGATTGCCGAGGTAGTGCATGTCGGGGTTGAGCTCCGCGTCCGGGATCGTCGGTTCCCTCCAGTTGAAGTGGCGCGCCCCATATGGACACGCAGACATGCAACAACGGCAGCCGATGCACCAATCCGGATCGATGACGACGATGCCATCGGTCTCCTGCCAGGTGGCCTTCACCGGGCACACCTTGACACAGGCCGGGTTGCGGCACTGCTGGCACGCCACCGGCAGGTAGAAGGCGTCCGGTTCGGGGACCTCCGCAGGCTCGTAGTAGGCGGTGGACTCGGCGAGCTCGATCCCCTGCTCCTTCTCCATCCGCAAGACCCTGATCCACTGGATCTGAGGATCGCGGCTCTGGTTGTTTTCGTGGACGCACCCGTAGACGCACCGCCGGCAGCCGATGCAACGGGCGATATCGAGCCCATAACCGAACTCCACGCCGTCCATCGGCGGCGTGTCGGAAACCGTCACCTCCCGCCCGTAGCGCTCGCTATATTCCCGTTCGAGGTCGGCCAGGATCTCCGCTTTGCGCTCGGGGCCGAGCTCGACGAATCTCTTGCGCAGCATCCGTTCCACGAAACTCGACGACGAGCCCGCGGCCGCGGCGGACACCGCGGCCATGGTGGCCAGACCGCCGCTGACCAGCAGGGACCGCCGGTCGACCTCCCGGTCGTCGGTCTTCGGCCGCCGGGGTTCATCACTCATCGTTTCCCTCCGCTTCCTTCGACACATTCAGAAACTGCGGCCGCACCGGCGGCGGCAGCGGTTCGATCGGTTGAAATTTCGGCGAGTGCGGGTTGTGGCAGTGGGCGCACAGGAGATAGCTCTTGGCGCCGTTCCAGTAGCCCTCGCGGCGCCCGTGGATGCCCTGCCGCCAATCGCGGTAGATCGTGCCGTGGCACTGGCCGCACAGGCGATACGATTCCTCGAAGGGAATCAGCGTCCCGTTGGCGAGCCTCAGGGCATCGCGATCGTCTGGGCTGTGACAGTCGAAACACCAGCGCTCCTTGGGCCCGTGGTTGAGCACGATGTCGTCGTGCATCTCCTCGAGCTCGCGGCGTTCGAAGTTGACCTCCATGTCACCGTGGCAGTCGCTGCAGGGGAAGTAATCCTCGTAGGCCAACGGCTGTCGCACCCGGTAGGTCCCCTCGGGATCGGAGGTCGCGCCGGCCTCGACCTCCGGCAGCAGTTCGCGGTCGAATTCGATTTCGGGAAAGTCAGCCGGCGAATAGGCGCGTCTGCCGCCGGCGTCGTCGGCCACATGGCCCATTCCACCCTTGACGATGGTAAACAGCGTCAGCAGGGAAATCGCCAGAAAGACGATCAGCAACAGCGCCAGCGAAGACGAACCGGGCAGGAGGCTTCGCTTGCCGGCTTCATCGGCGTTCGTGGTCTCAGAGTGATGATCCATCAAACCTCACATACTGACCTCGGGCCGGCCCTCTCGGTCGCTCCCCGGACCCATCAGCTATCCTGGTATCTCACAACCTGGCCACTAGAATGCGCCCCACTGTGCCGGAACACATTGACCAAGGTCAAGAGCGTTCTGGATTTCTCTGTCTCAAAAAAAGCGGTGAGCCCGGTTCGGATCAGAGGGATGCCAGGTCCACCGCACGAATGAAGCGGATCAGACCCTCCATGTAGACCTCCTGGTCATCGCACATGGACAAGTGGCTGCCGTCGGGACAGTAGAGGTACTCGCCGTTCGGGAACTCACCGGCCATCCATTCCATGTGGGCGGGATCCATGGTGTCGTAACGGGAGTCGATGACCAGGGTCGGCACCTCGATCCGCGACAGGTCGGCGGTGCGATCCCATTGCGCGAGGACGCCTCCGGCGCCGAGCTCGCCCGTCCCCTGCATGGGCACGTAGACGTTTCCGTTGAGATGCTCGAACGTCGTGACCACCGCCTCCGGCAACTGTTGAGAATTGTTCTCGGAAATTATACCCGGAAGATTCAAATCGGCCAGGCTTGAAAGTCGCCGACGAGATCCAGGAACCGCGGCAAGATGCTCAAGGCATCCGGGCTCGGCAGGGCCTGATAGCCCTCGAGTGTTTCGAATTGATCGATATAGGCCACGCAGCGGTCGCGGTTGCCCTGCTGGTCGAGTTCGGGGTGGAACTGGGTCGCCCAGATCGGCGCTCCCGGCACCCGCAGCGCCTGGTGGGGGCAGTTCTCACTCATCGCCAGATTCGGGACTCCCTTTGGCAGCACGGTTGCCCGATCGAAGTGCCCCATCTGGGCATGGAAACGGCGCGGCAGCTGGCCGAAGAGCGGGTCGGCAACGCCTTGGTCCGTCAGCTCGACTTCGACCGTACCGAGTTCGGCGTTTCCGGGATCCCGGACGATCCTCCCGCCCATGGCGTCGACCAGCAGCTGGTATCCGAAACAGCAACCGAAGGTGGGGAAGCCGCGATCGACGACCCACTTCAGCAGATCGGCCATCGGGCCGAAAAACGGCTGGTCGCGCTCGGCTACCGAGAAGTCACCCGACCCGCCGATGATCAGCGCATCAAAGGTCGCGATTTCGGCCGGCTTCGGCAACCCGGTCACCACGTTGCGGAAATGCAGTTCTCTGCGGCTGCGGCGAGTGGCCGCGACGAAGCACCCGCGCTCGTGCTCGAGCATCGGGTCGGACATGAAGCGAGATTGCAGGACGAGAACTCGCATACTTGAGGATTTTTCCGGCCCCAATATAGCGAAGTCATGCGGATTTGTTCAAATCAACCAGAGATCAACCTCTCGAAAGGTCTCGTGCCAGCTCTTCCACGCCCTGCACCGTGAGCGGGTACATCGGGAAGACCCGCTTGATCAACCGGATGGAGGGCGCCGACCACGAGCCTTCCTGCATCGGGTTGAGCCACGCCGCATGTTTGAAGTGCTCGCGGATACGTTTGAGGTAGTCCTCACCGGGCCGTTCGTTGCGTTCGGTCCAGTCGACCGCGCCGAAACGATCGGTGATCTCCCCCGGGTACATGTAGGCGTCGCCCACCAACACAAGCCGGGTCTCGCGGTCGAAACGGCGGAAAAAGTCGGCGAGGGGGATCTTCTCCGAAAACCTGGCGTTGCCGTAGACCCTCTCGTAAATGCAGTTGTGAAAGTAGACGTGGTCGAAGTGTTTGAAGTGGCGCGCCTGGTGGGCGGCCGAAAAGAGGGTGTCAACCATCTCCTTGAAAGGCCACATGGAGCCGCCGATGTCCATCGCCAGGACCAGGGCCAGCCGGTTCTCCCTCGGCCGCCGGAACACCAGTTCGAGCTCACCTCCCTCACGTGCCGTGCGGTCGATGGTGTCTTCGACATCGAGTTCGTCAACCGGGCCCACCCGCTCGAGAGCCCGCAGTTTCTTGAGGGCCACACCCAGCTGCCGGGTGTCGAGCACCAGGTCCTTGCGGTGTTCTTGAAATCGCCGTTCGGCCGCCACCTGGACGGCCGTCCCGGCGCCGTGGTCGCCGCCGACCCGGAGACCGCCGGGGTGGTCGCCCGAGTGGCCGAAGGCCGAGGTCCCGCCGGTGCCGATCCAGTGATTGCCGCCGTCGTGACGTTCGCTCTGCTCGTCGAGTCTCTTTTCGAACTCCGCGCGCAGCAGATCGACATCCACGGCATCCAGCATCCTGCGCCACTCAGGGTCGATGGCGGCGGGGGCCACCGGGCTTGAGAGCCACTCCCAGACCTCGTTCTCGATCTCCGCCACCGCAGAGGAAGCGCCCTCGAAATGGGCCGCGAAACAAAGATCGAAATCGTCGAGCTCCGACTCGTCGCGCACCATGATGCCGCGCGCCAGCGAATAGAAACCGACCAATGACGAGACGTGAAGCCCCCTCGCGAGGCCTTCGGTGAGGGTCAGCCACTGCTGGGGCGTGACCTTGAGCCCGTGCGCCCGCAGGCGATAGAAGAAGGGCAGGAAGATGCCGGTGTGATCGGTAGCGGGAGTGGTCTCAGCCATTGTCTTTCGGCCAGCGGCCGGCGGCACCGGCCTTGGCCACCGCCTCGGTGTCCTCTTCCTTCTTGACCAGGGCGCCGAGGAAGGGAATCGCGTCCGCCAACTGCCCCCGCTGCACACCGGCCGCCAGGAGAGCGCCGATCCAGTCCACCAGCTCCGAGGTGGACGGCCGCTTGCGCACGCCCTTGATCTCGCGCAGCCAGTAGAACCGGGCCAGACACTGTTCGAGCAGCGAGTCGCCGATGTCAGGAAAGTGGACGCGCACGATCTCGGTCATCAGTTTCTCGCCGGGAAATTCGATGTAATGGAAGATGCAGCGCCGCAGGAAGGGATCGGGCAATTCCTTTTCGGCATTCGAGGTGATCACCACCAGCGGCCTTCGGGTCGCCAGGTGGCTGTCGCCGGTTTCGGTAACGGTGAACTCCATGACGTCGAGCTCGTGGAGGAGATCGTTGGGAAACTCGAGGTCCGCCTTGTCAATCTCGTCGATCAGGAGGACGACCTGCTCCTCGCTGGTCAGCGCGCGGCCCAGCGGGCCGAGTTTGATGTACTGGCGGATGTCGGAAACATCGTGGTCGCCGAAGCGGCTGTCCTGCAAACGCTGCACCGTGTCGTAGACGTAGAGTCCCTCCGCGGCTTTGGACGTGGATTTGACGTTCCACGACAGCAGCTCCACTCCGAGGTCCTCGGCGACTGCCCGGGCCAGCAGGGTCTTGCCGGTCCCGGGCTCACCCCGAACCAGCAGCGGGCGTTCGATGGCCAACGCCACATTGACCGCGTGGCGCAGCTCGGGTGACGTGATGTAGCTCGGCGTGCCCGAGAATCGACTGAAATCCTGGGTCATGAAAACACCCCTTTGCGCGGTCAGAACATGAACCGGCCCATTGTAGGCCACCGGTTTTCTTGCCGGCGTCGACTCGGTGATAAGGTTGCTCCATGAGCACACCACACCGCGTTGCCAGGGTCGAGCTCTACCACGTCGCGATTCCGCTGCCGGCGACCTTCCGGCCGGCGTGGATCCCCGGGATGCCAGCCAACGAAAATAGGTTCACGCTGGTCAAGATCACCACCGAAGACGGCGTCGAGGGTTTCAGCGCCGGCCCCGCCATCGGCCGTGAGCGCGCCGGTCTCGGCGACCTGCTCGGGCCCTACCTGTTGGGCGAAGATGCCACTGATATTTCCTTGATTCAGCAGCGCTTGCGCGAAATCGCCTACCTCGGGTGGCGCAACTGGTGGATCGAGCCCGCCTTCTGGGACATCAAGGGCAAGATCGAGGCCAAGCCGGTGTACAAACTGCTCGGCGGCGAGCCGGGCACGATCCGACTCTACGCCTCCACCGGAGAAGTCAAGGACTCGGCGGCCCGTATCGACGAAGTGGAGGCGCGCTACGCCGAGGGCTTCCGCACCGTCAAATTGCGGGTGCACGACCACGACGAGGCGGTGGATATCCGGCAGGTGACCGAGACCGCGGCCGCGGTCGGCGACCGCATGCAGATCGCAGTCGACGCCAACCAGGGGTGGCGGGTGACCATCGTCGCCGACGCGCCCGCGTGGGACCTCGACCGCGCCAAGCGGTTCGCTGATGCCTGCGCCGACGCCGGCGTTGCGTGGATCGAGGAGCCGTTGGCCATGGACGGATACGTAGACCTGACGGCGCTCACCGACTACAGCCGGGTGCCGATCGCCGGCGGCGAGCTCCACAGCTCCGGTCTGCCCGAACTCAGGACGATGATCGAAAGGCGCTGCTACGACATCTTCCAGCCCGATGCAATATTCACGGGCGGCATCGCGCAAACGATCGAGGTTGCGCGGCTGTGCCGCGAGCACGGGCTCGGCTACTCGCCCCACACCTGGACCAACGGCATCGGGTTCGCCGTCAACCTCCAACTCTTCGCAGCCAGCGGTTTCGCTTCCGAACGCGAACTCGAATACCCACTGGCCCCGCCCGGCTGGACCGTTGCCGCCCGCGACGGCATTCTCGAGGAGCCCTTTGAAAATGCGGGAGGCACCCTCCAGACGCCGACGGCACCCGGTCTCGGGTTTGAGATCGATCGCCGCGCCCTCGCGCGCTACGGTCAACGATTCTCGGTCATGGATCGCAAGCGGCTGGTCTGGTTCTCGCTCCGCCACCGGGGTTTGAAGGCGTCGCGGGAAATCGACCGCAACCGCCGCAAGCGGCTCGGCAATCCTTAGGTCGCTGTAACGAATCGATCCCGGGACGGTACTCTCACCGGGAGCGATCCATGCTGACCTTCGACCACATCTACCAGACCTACTTCCAGGATGTCTACCGATTCACCCTGTGGCTCGGCCGCAACCCCAGCCTCGCCGACGACCTGACCTCCGAGACCTTTGTCCGCGCCTGGGCCCGGCACGAACGGCTCCGCACCGAGACCCTCAAGGCCTATCTGCTGGCGATCGCCCGCAACCTCTTTCTCCACCATCGACGACGGTCCGGCAACCACGAAGAACTCTCGTTGGATCTGCCGGACGGCGCCCCCGATCCGCTGCAGCGGACGTCGTCCCGTCACGAACTCGACCGTGTTGCCAGGGCCTTGGCAACACTGCCCGAGCCCGACCGAACCGCCCTGATCCTGAGATCTGAATACCAGTTGTCCTACGCCGAGATTGCGCGCGTTCTCGAGATCTCGGAGGGGGCGGCCCGGGTCAAGGTCCACCGCACCCGTCGTCGGTTGCTTGCCGACACGATCACACCGACTGGAGGAAAGTCATGAATGTGACCAAAGACGTCATCCTCGATCTCCTGCCCCTGTACTACTCGGACGAGGCCAGCCCGGACTCCCGGATCCTGGTCGAACAGCACCTCGCCGACGACCCGGACCTCGCGCGGTTGGCGGAGGAGGGCCGCATGCGGCTGACCGCGCCGCCACCGCCGCCGGTCAACCCCGATGCCCAGAACCTCGCCTATCAGGAAGCCAAACGCCAGATCGCCAACCGGGTCATCACACTCGCCACGGTGATCTCGGTCGGAATTCTGGGTGTCGGAGGTGCCGCACTGTTCGGCGTCATGGTCCTTTTCTTCCGATAGACCCCAATGGCAGCGACGACTCTGATGGTGGGCTGAAGCCCACCCTATCAGGCCACTCGATTTTCGGGTCCGACGAATGACCTCACGCGGATACCGAACACCTTTCGATGTAGGTGTCGAGCACCGAAACCCACCCGGTTTCGTAGTCCGCCCGGGTCTCTTCCGCGAGGTCCCCGAGAAGCTCCCACCCCCGGTGTTCGAGCTCGACGCGGGTCCCTTTCTTGGTGCCGATGAACCGTAGCTCGATCTCCTGTGCGGTGGTGGCGTCGCGCCCCGGGTGCCACGAAAAGACCACCCGTGCCGAGGGCTCCCAGGCAGTGATCGTGCCCCATTCGTGCGTCGTCCCGTCTTTGTGGATCTCGTAAATCCTGCCGCCGTCGCGGCCCTCGAAATGACAGGAACTGGCCTCCGACTGCCCGACCGAGTGGGTTGCGAGCGGCCACCAGCTGTTGATCTCATCGGTGAACAAGCGGAAAGCGTCGGCCGGGCCGCATTGCACTTCGATGGACCTGCGAACCGGCTCGATGGTGGTTTCAGTTTTCATCGGTTCCTCCGATCGGTTGCTCAAGACGGAGGGAAAAGGCCTTCAGGGCCTCTCCCCAGAACTCTTCCAGGTAGTGACGAAGCGGCTCCAGACCGCCTGGGTCAATCTCGTAATAGTGCCGCGTTCCCTTCGATGTCTCCCGAACCAGACCAGCTGCCTTGAGGGCCTTGAGATGCTGCGACACGGCCGGCCGGCTCACCGGCAAGCCTCGAGCCAACTCCCCTACCGACTGCGGTCCTTCGCGCAAGCTCTCGAAGACTGTTCTCCGGGTCGGATCGGCCAACGCTCGAAAAAGATCTTCGCGGGGTTTCACTAAAGGTAAGTATATACTTACGCTTTCTCACTGTCCATCTTTTCCTTTCCCACCTCTTTCTGGAAGTCCAGCTGTCGATCGTTCTTTCACTCGGCGAACGGGGCTGAACGAAGGTCAGACCTCGGTTCGCGCCCCGGTCGGGAATTCCTTCAGGCGTTCGCCCATCACGCCCGCGAGGATGGGAAACGCCTTCTTGCCGGTGCAGTGACCGGTGAAGACCGGCCCCGACACCCGCTCGAGGATCTCGCGGCCGAGCGCCTCCACCTCTCGCCGGCTGGCTGCCATGGAGTCGTAGAAGGGCAAACCGATCAGGTGGAAGCCCCCGAACACAGCCTTGATCGGAGTCTTGGGAAACGCCTCGATCGCGGCATCGATCAGGTTAAGGACCCCACTGTGCGAACACCCGGTGAAGACCGCCATCCCGTTGTCCTCGCGCACCACCATCATGAGTTCGTGGTCGAAGGGGTCGCGAACAAAGCCGGTGTCCCGCCGCACGAAAAGCTTGCGGTTGCCACGGGGCCGCTGGTGGGCCGAACCGATCGCAGTCAGAAGAAACACGCCGGGTGCGATTTCAGCCGTGTCGCTCACGAACTCGAACCGGTCCCGGTGGCGCTCGACGATTTCGAGATCGAGACCTATAGGTCGATCGATCACCGCGAGGGCCTTGAAGCGCCGGTCCACGAGTGGTGCATCGCGGAGGTAGATCTTGGCGCGTGTGTTCGCAGTCAGGAAGCGCGCGAGCCCGCCTCCGTGGTCGAAGTGCTGGTGGGAGATGACCGCCGCATCGACCCTCGAAATATCGAGCTCGAGCCGGTCGGCGTTGTCGGCGAACGCCGATGACGAACCCATGTCGAAGAGCACCGTCGAACCGCCGTGCTCGACGAGCATCGACAGCCCGAACTCCGGCACCAGCCCTTCGGCGGTTTCGAGCCGGCTGTTCTCAATCAAAGAAGTCACCCGCATGAACTTCCTCCCCTCCCCTCGCTCCCCGGCCATGCTACTCCAGCGAATCGACAGGCTGTCCGGTCCCGACGGTGATCCACACCACATTCCGGCTTCGTGATCTCGGGTAGCCTGCCCGATATGAAGACAGAAAACCCGATACGACTCGCCGTCGCCCTCTGCATGATTTCATTGGCTGCTTCCGCGCCGCGTCCGGTCTCGGCGCAGGACACGCTTCGGCCCGAAATCGTCGTCGCCGACGCCGCCTCCCAATGCCCCTCGGTGGCGGGAGCGTTCGTGGTCTTGCTCGATCCCTCGCGGGGCATGCTGCTGTTGTCGGGCGCTCCTTTTCCCGGCGGTCACGTCATTGGTGATGCGCGCGGAGGAGAGCTGGTAGTGAACCTCCCCGGCGGCAGGGCGTGGAAACTCGACCGCGCGGGCTCCAACGTCGGACAATCGCCGCTGTGGGGGGCGCGTTACCCGTTCCTCGCAGCCAGCGGGTTCGGGTGCGTGGCCTTCGACCGCAAAAACTGGTCGTCGGAGGGCGACCTCGTCACCTATGCCAGGTGGGTGGTCGAGGAGATCTACCTCCAGCTGCCCGCCGAAGAGCGTCAGCGGCGGCCGGACTTCCGGATCTCCAACCGCGACGTGGCCTTCCGGGTGGAACGCGACGGCTACCGGCCCTTGGAGATGAGCGGCAAGGAGGGCTCGACCCAGGCCGGCCGGTATCAGGACAGCCGGCGGACCTACCTCTTCATGCCCTTCGTACTCGACGAGGCTGCGGGACGGGTTGCCGTTCAGGTCTCGACCACCGACGGCGCCTATTTCGACACCACGGCAAAGACCGTTCTCGGGTGGGCCGTCGCTGCGCCCGACGCGCCCGGCGCGCTGGCCGACACGACCATCGTGGTGTTCGTCGACGGCGCGGCGGCTGGTCTCGCGGAGTAGAACCGGAACTCCGGACCCGATTCGCGCTGTTGGGAGGGGCCCCGACCCGGCCGGCGAAGTCCTCGCCAGGCCGCGGGCATCGACCGCCACTTGAATCGGGAAATATTCTGAAGAGTCAGCTATGGTGCCACACACTGAGTTCCGCAGGGGAGGGGCATCAAGGCATGGCTGAGATCTTTGAACACACCGTGCTCGCGGGAATCGAGCTCGAGAACCGGCTCGTGAGATCCGCCACCTGGGAGGGCCTCGCAGACTCAGCGGGTGGCATCACACCGGAGCTGTTGCGGATCCACGAAGATCTGGCGGACGGCGGTGTCGGTCTGATCATTTCGAGCTACATGTATGTGCAGAAGATCGGTCAACAGTCGTTCGGCCAGATCGCAGTCGACCGCGACGAGTTGGTTACAGGGCTGCGGTCGCTGGCTGACGCGGTCCACACCCACGGCGGCAAGATCGTCGCACAGATCGTCCACTGCGGCGGCCAGTCCGATCGCCGGCAGAACGGCAATCTGCTGCCGATCGCGCCGTCGGCCGTCGAGAGTCCCGGTTACCCCGTCATTCCTGGCGAGATGACCGAGGATGACATCCGCACGGTCACCACCGACTTCGCCGAAGCGGCTCGTCGCGTCCAGGTCGCAGGCTTCGACGGCGTTCAACTGCACGGCGCCCACGGGTACCTCCTCGCCCAGTTCCTGTCGCCTCTGCGCAACCGGCGCACGGACCGCTACGGCGGGAGTCTCGAAAACCGCGCCCGTCTCGGTCTCGAGGTCTACCGGGCGGTACGGCAGGCGGTGGGCAGCGCCTTTCCGGTCATGATCAAGCTCAACGCCAACGATTTTCTGGAGGGCTCCACCACCGAGGAAGACGCCTCGGCCCTTGCTGCGACCCTGGCCGCAGAGGGCATCAACGCGATCGAGGTCTCGGGAGGAACGCCCGGCTCCGGCAAGCTCGGCGCCGCCCGCCCCGAGATCCGGGAGCCAGCCGACGAGGCCTACTTCCGGCCCCAGGCCGAGGCCATCCGGAGAGCGGCGCCCGGCGTACCACTGATGCTGGTCGGTGGACTGAGATCGATCGAGGTCATCGAAAAGGTGATCGCAGGTGGTATCGCCGACTACGCTTCGATGTCGCGGCCGCTGATCCGGGAGCCGGGGCTGCCCAACCGGTGGCGCGGCGGCGACCGTACCAGGGCGGGCTGTGTCTCGTGTCTGGGTTGCTTCGCGCCGGCCGGACGCGGAGACGGTATCCGCTGCGTCCGCACCGAGGCGGTCACACGGTGAGCGCGGTCACGGCGAGGGTCAGGATCATGGTCACGATCAGGGCCACGAGATAGCCGATCAACAACACGACCATCTTGGCAACCGTCACCAGTCTGCCCTGTCCCTGAACCCTGCGCAGCGCGAGAAATGTGTAGACCGCGATGGCGACCACTGCCACGGTATTGCCGGGGTCGCTTCTCTCCGAAGCGCCCGTGACGAGATCGACGGAGAGCCCCGCGAGGAGAGCGAGGAAGGCGAAGCTGTGGAGGTGGAGCGAAAAGACCAACTCGGTGATGTAACTGCGGCGCCAGTACAGCAATCGGAGGAGCGCGGCGAAGACCGGAACCAGGATGACGATCGAATTTGCAAGCCGATCCGAAAACAACCGATCGAGACGTTTGGGGTCGTTCTCCGCCAGTTTCATCAGTGGTTCAAACAGTCTGGAAAGGAATGAGTCGTCGTCTGATTCGGCGATGGTGAGGTTTGCCGCACCGTCAGCGGCCTCGTCCCCGGGAGACTCGGTGTCCTGGTCAACACTGTCGCCGGCATCAACAGGCGGGACAGCGTCGTTTCCCTCGTCGATCGCGACCACGGTTTCGCCGGAATCGCTGATGACAATCACCGAGTAGCCGGAGGCGGCCAACCCGATGAAGAGGGCCACGCAGATCGCGAAATACAGCTTGAACGGGTGGACGTAGCGCTTTCTCCGCCCCGCCATGAACTCGACGGTCAGAAACCCGGGGCGGGAGATCAGGGGCCACAGCGTGCGCAGGATCCGCGTGTCGAACGAGAAGAAGGCCTCCATAGCCTCGGCGCCGAGCTCTCGCAGTGGCCGGTCGAGGTCGACCTGGTGCTGGCCGCAGTTCGGACAATAGGGCCCGCTCAGTTCCGCGGAGCAGTTGGGGCACTCTCCTGCGATCGGCTGGTTTTCAGGATCCGTTATGATCACGTCGGTCATTCTACAGGGTGGAGGCAGAGCGCATGGCAACAGCGGTTGTGTTTCAGAAAGGCTTTCGGCCGTTTTTTCTCCTCGGCGGATTGTGGGCGGCGTTCGCGGTGCCGTGGTGGGCCTTGACCTATCAGCAGCCGATGACGGGAGAACCCGGGCTCGAGAGCGTGTCCTGGCACAGCCACGAGATGATCTTCGGCTTTGCGATGGCGATCATCGCCGGCTTCCTCCTGACGGCGGTCGAGAACTGGACCAGCCGGCCCACCGCACGGGGCTGGTTTCTGGTGTCCCTGGTCGGTCTGTGGACGACCGGGCGGTTGGTCGGTCTCGGCGGCCCTGTCGCCACGATCGCCGGCATGGCCGATCTCGTGTTCATTCCCGCCCTCGCCGCGGCGGTAGGTCTCCCGATCATCCTCGCCAAGAGCAAACGCAATTTCCTCCTCCTCGCCCTGTTGCCGGCCCTGTGGTTGTGCGACGTCTTCCTTCACATGCGGACCTCCGGCCTGCTGCCGGAATCGCACCTGCGCACCGACCTGGTCGCGGTCGACCTGATCGTCGTCATCCTGGTCGTCGTCACCGGCCGTATCGTGCCGCTGTTCACCAAGAACGCACTCAACGACGAGAGCATCCGCTCGAATGCGACGATCAACACCGCCGCCATCGTCAGTGTGCTGGCAGTGGCCTTTGCCGAACTGGTCGCGCCGGCCGGGTTTTTGATGGCCGTCGTCGCCGGAATCGCGGCGCTCCTGGTCCTCATCCGGTCGCTGCACTGGGGAGCATTCAAGACCCTCCGCCAACCGATCCTGTGGGTATTGCATCTGGGTCACGCGTGGATCTGGCTCGGTCTCGCCCTCAAGGCTGCGGCCGCCGCCGGCCTGCCGGTGCCGCCAAGCGTCGCCACCCACGCTCTGACGGCCGGCGCGATCGGTACGCTGACTCTGGGCATGATGGCGCGGGTAACGCTGGGGCACACCGGGAGAGTCATCGTGGCAGGACCCATGATGACCCTCGCCTTCGCCGCCGTGACCGCGGCTGCCCTGCTGCGGGTCTTCGGCCCGTGGTTCCGCGCCGACCTCACACAGGTCGTACTCGAGGTGTCAGCCGGGTTGTGGTCCGCCGCCTTCGCCCTTTACGTGATCGGCAACGCCCGCATCCTGATGACCCCTCGTCCCGACGGCAAGGAGGGGTAGGCCAACCAGGTAGGTGACGCGGCTGAAGTCCTTTGACGGCAGACGTCCGATCTCCCACCGGTAGGCCGTTTCGCCCAACCCCTCGACAAGAGAGTGGAGCTCCTCAACCGAGTAGCTCCGAAGACAGGAGACGAAACCGTCCCACAGGGCGACGGCGGGCACCACCGGCAAGAGATAGGTCCAGACCAACCGCCGCCATGAGAACGGGCGGATGAAGGGCGTACAGAGCCAGACCAACAACGGGATCACCATCACCGGCGCGGACCACAACCGCCAGTTGCGCTCGGTGTACTCGAAGATCCCGATGGCTCGGTTCTTCTCCACCGCGTCCGCAAGGACCTTTTTCGCCTCTTTCGGGGCGAAGTGATGGAACGAGGTGAAGAGTGTTCGGAACCCCGTCAGATCCTCAGGGACATCGAGCGCATCCACCGGTGCGTCCTTGAACGAGACCGAGACACCCACCACTCTTCGAAGAGCCGCCCAGGCCGCTACGTTGGGGAACTTGTCGGTCAGGACGATCTCGAGCCCGGGCACCCCACTATCCCGGAGAGCCGGGGCGATCGACACCACCGGCTGTCCCGCCCCCGAACACAGATCGACAATCTGCTCCGTGCCTACCTCCTGCATCGCCTCTCCAAGCAACAGTGCCACGCCGGCGTAGGGCTCGAAAGCACCAGCGAAAAACGACAGAAAATCCGTGAGCAGATCCCGCCACAAGGCGGGAAACCGTGGACTGTCGTGAAACTCGAACAAGTGCGAACGGCCCACTGATGCTCCAGCCTTTCACCGCCGCGGTCTCTGCAGTCGGAGATCGACGGTCATTGATGGTTGATACAGACTGCGAACATGCTCAGCCTTGAGGGCCGCCTCAGCACCCGGAGCAAGCTCGCCGTCGATACGGATGTGGACCACCGCGTCGGGGGCGAGGGTCGAGAGTTCGGCGGCCAGACATCGGGACAGCGCGGCCGCATCGAGACCGGTAGGGTCGACCACGATGGAGCACATGGGCCGGGTGGGAAGCTCGTGGAAAACACGATCGACGACCCTGCCGCCCCGCCCACCTTCCGCGGCCACCGTCATCGTGAAGAAGCCCTTGGCCTCGTGGCGTTCCGCAAGACTTGTGCGTTCGACCGAGCCCGGGTAGAACACCGGCGCCGCCAGGACCCGACCTGACAGATCGCGTTCGAGCACCTGGCTGCGGTGGATGTGACCGCTCAGAACCGCCGCGAACTTTCCCGGGATATCGCGGCCACGAATGACATCGGCTCCTCCCCGAAAGGTGTAGTGATGAACCCGCGCGCCTTCCACGGTCTGGTGGAGACACAGGAGCCGGATATCGGCGTCGTGCTCCTGCCACCCTGTGGCACGGACCAGGTCAGAAAACCGGGATTGAATGCCGTCGCGTTCGCAAGGGAACCCTGAAACGGCGACACGGTTTCCCCTCACGTCCAGGACAACGGTTCGCGGCCGGTCAAAGACGTGAAGATCGGCGTGGCTCGCCAACATCGGATAGGGCAGCGCCGAACGTTCGTGGTTGCCCGGGACCAGAAACACCGGGACGCCGCGGTCGGCGACCTCGAGGAGAGGTTCCAACGCAGCCGCCACCAACCCGGCCGGGATTTTCGATCGATAGAGCAGATCGCCGCCATGAACCACCAGATCGACCTCACCGCGGAGGGCGGGTTCGAGGGCGAGGCGGGTGTTGGCGAAGAAATCCGGGCCTCGTCGGCGACGGTCGACCCGCGGTCGGACGGGCAGGTCAAAGCCGAGGTGGGTGTCGGCGAGAAACAGGAGCTTGAGCACTGACTCAGTCTATCTGAGGAGGGTTGGAGACCCCTCTCGCCACCACTCCATCACCAGCGCCGGCAGATGGTGCAGGCGTTGATGCCGCCCACCCCCATGTTGATCTTGCCGGCGACGTCCCCTTCGATCACCCGTTTCTCGTCGGCGACCAGGCAGCTGAAGTACGGCCGCACCTGTTCGTGAATCTCCTCGATCGTGGTGCAGCCGGCTGCTTCCAACGCTCTCCGCATCGCGGTCCTGGGGCCCTCCTCGGACGGCGTGATGATGTGGTCCGCGTCCGAGGACAGCGCGACGCTGAGGATCTCGAGCCCGAACGGCTCGAAACGGGCCTCGATCCACGGTCTGTAGGCCTCGAAATCGAACTCCGGTCTGCCGACCAGAAAGTTGCTGGGACCGAAGCCGCCGAAGGGCTCGAGCCAGGTCGTGGCCCGTTTGAGGTTGTTTTCGAAGGTCTCGATGTCCGGCGACTTAGGGGCCACCACGCCCCACCCGAAGATGCCAATGCGATTTTTCATTTGCGGATGCCTCTCGATGTGGAAAGAACTTCCACGAGCGGCAGAGCGTAGCAACGTTTCCGGGTCTCTGAAAGACGCGATGCGGCACGCCAACCGGTTGACCGTATCACCCGCTTGATCGCTCTCACGGCATCTATGTCTGTTAGGATACCGGCGGCGCTGCAACGGCGCCATCTCATGTGGATGGGGGGTTCACAGATGCGTGTCTTGATCATGATGCTCCTGGTGACATTGCCAACCGCCTTCGGCCACGCCGGCGAGGGCATGTGGTTGCCCGATCAACTGCCGAAGCTCGGCCCTCAACTGGAGGCCGCCGGCCTCGATACGCCGCCCGAGAACTTCGCCGACCTTACCGGCCAACCGATGGGAGCGATCGTGTCGCTCGGTGGTTGCTCGGCGTCGTTTGTTTCACCAAACGGGTTGGTGGTGACCAACCACCACTGCGCCTACGGCACCATTCAATACAACTCGACCGAGGATCGGAACCTGCTCACCGACGGCTTCCTGGCCTCGTCCCCGGCCGAAGAACTGGCCGCCGCGCCGGGTTCGAGGATCTACGTGACCCTCGCCGTCAAGAACGTGACGGACCTCATGACGGCCGCCGTCCCGACCGGGGCCGACGGCTCCGCCCGTTTTGCGGCGATCGAGCAGGCTGAGAAGAAGATCATCGCCGGGTGCGAAGAGTCTCCAGGCCATCGCTGCAAGGTCGCCTCATTCCACGGCGGCGCCGACTATCGCCTCTACGACCAGCTCGAGATCCGCGATGTCCGGTTGGTCTATGCGCCGCCATCGTCGATCGGCAAGTACGGCGGCGACATCGACAACTGGATGTGGCCACGCCACACCGGCGATTTCTCCTTCTACAGAGCGTGGGTCGGGCCCGACGGCCAACCCGCCGACCCCTCGCCGGACAATGTCCCGTTCCAACCGAAGCACTGGCTGCGAATCGGAACCGAAGGGGTCGACACGGGAGATTTCGTCATGGTGGTCGGCTTCCCCGGCAGGACCAACCGTTACCGGCTGGCTTCGGAAGTGGCTGACGCGATCGAGTGGACGTACCCGCAGCGGGTCGCCAGCCGCCAGGAGAGCCTCGACATCATCGCGGCCGAGACCGCCGGCCGGCCCGATGCGGCCATCGCCTACGCCGCCACCGAGTCCTATCTCAACAACAGCCTCAAGAACGGCCAGGGCATGCTGGCCGGGTTTGCACACTCCGACTCGGTCGCCAGCAAACAGGCGCTCGAGGCCGAGTTCGCGGCGTGGATCGCCGCCGACGCCGAGCGCCAGGCCGCCTGGGGCGGCGCCCTCGAGGAAGTCGAGGCCATCCTCGAAGAGCAACGGGCCCACCGCGCGCGCGACCAGGAACTCTCGGCAATCAGTTACAACCAATTGGTGTCCGTCTCCCGGACCGCCTACCGCCTCGCCCGCGAACGCGAAAAACCGGATGCTGAACGCAAACCCGGTTACCAGGAACGTGACCTGAACCGGGTCAAGGCCCGCGTCGAGCGGTCGGCGCGCAGCTTCGACGCCCAGGTTGACATGGCCCTCCTGCAGAACTCCCTCGAGGACTATGCCGCCCTGTCGGAAGGGGAGCGGCTTCTGGTCCTCGACGAATGGTTCAGTCTCGGCGGCGATGTCGCGGCATCGGAGGCCATCGCTTCCACCCTGCACCGGATGTACATGGCCACCGGTCTCACCGAACCCGACGCCCGGATGGCCCTGCTCGAGGCGGACCGCGCCGCTCTCGAGGCCAGCGAGGATCCCTTTGTGGAGTTGGCGGTCGCCATGTATGACACCAACCTCGTTCTGGAGGCCGAGGAGGAAATGCTCGACGGGCAGCTCCTCGAAGCGCGGCCGCGGTTCATGGAGGCGCTGCTGGCGTTCCAGGCCGATCAGGGCGTCGAGATCTACCCCGACGCCAACGGCACCATGCGGGTGACCTTTGGCACCGTCCAGGGCTACGTGCCGCAGGATGCAGTGATCTATCTTCCGTTCACCACGGCCGAGGGCGTGGCCGCCAAAGCCACCGGCAAGGAGCCGTTCGACGCCCCGGTGACGCTGCTCGAGGCGATTGCCGAACGCGACTACGGGTCCTACGCCTCCGAGACCGTCGGTTCTCTGCCGGTGAACTTCCTCTCCGACGTCGACACCACCGGCGGCAATTCCGGGTCGGCCACCATCGACAACCAGGGCCGTCTGGTCGGGCTGCTCTTCGACGGCAACTGGGAGAGCATGATCGCCGACTGGGACTTCCTGCCCGAGGTGACGCGGTCCATCCACGTCGACATCCGCTACGTCTTGTGGGTGATGGACCGCGTCGATCGCGCCTGGAATCTGTTGCAGGAAATGGGGGTCGAGCCGGTGTTTCGTCCCGCGGAGGACGCCGCAGATTAGCTCCGGAGTGTATGACCTACAACTTCGACCCCGATCGCTGGTACGAGTCCCACCGCGCCGCCCTCGAAGGGCGGCGCGATCGGGGCGAACTCGACGAAAGCGAATTCTCCGCGGAGCTTCAGGACCTGGACCGTCGGTACGAGGAGATGCTCGACCGCCTCGACGGCACCTACGAGATCCCCGGAAACCGCACGGAGCCGTAATTCGGCGGAGATTTCCCATTCTTCAAAAGCTCGACTTTCATACGATGCAGGTTCCAACCATTCACAGCAATTCTGAAGGTGGGCCAAGGCCCACCCTACTGGCCCGCTCGTTCTGAGGGTCCGAAGTAGGGTGGGCCTTGGCCCACCTTCAGTCTCGTTCTCACCAGGAATCTCTTCGAAACCAGGTTGAACCCGACATCCCATCGTCGCGGTGAAAGCCGATTCCGCGTATGGTGAGCGGGTGAGCCGCGAAACCCGTCTGGGCCTGATATACGCTGCCAGCGCTTTCCTCATCTGGGGTCTGACCCCGGTCTACTGGAAGCTGCTGCTGCAGGTCCCGGCTGCGGAGATCCTCGCCCACCGCATCGTGTGGGGACTGGTCGTGGTCGCCGGATGGATGAGCCTTCGCGGTCGCTGGCCCGAACTTGCGGCCGGGGTCAGACAGCCGCGGACGGTGGCGGCTCTGGCTGCGTCAACGGTGTTCATCGCCGTCAACTGGGGCCTCTTCGTGTGGGCCGTCAACAACGACCGGGTGCTCGCCACCTCGCTGGGTTATTACATCAACCCGCTGGTCAACGTCGTGCTCGGCCTCTTGGTGCTCGGCGAACGCCTCAACCGGCGCCAGTGGGTCGCGGTGTCGCTGGCCGCCGTCGCCGTCACCATTCTGACGATCGCGCAGGGGCGCCTGCCGTGGATCTCGCTGGTGCTGGCTTTCTCGTTCGCCCTCTACGGTCTGCTCCGCAAGACGGTTCGGGTCGATGCGGTGGTCGGTCTCGCCTTCGAGACCGTGGCCCTGGCGCCGATCGCCGCGGCCTTCCTCCTCTATCAGAAGGATCGGGGCTCGGCGGCCTTCGGGAACCAGGGTGTGGGAACCGACGTGTTGCTGGTGGCTGCCGGCGCGGTCACCGTGGTGCCGTTGATCCTCTTCACCCTCGGAGTCCGCCGACTGCCCCTCTCCACCGCGGGGTTGATGCAGTACATCGCTCCGACCTGCACCTTCGTGCTGGCGGTGTTTCTCTACCACGAGACGTTCAGCGCCGCCCACGCCGTCAGCTTCGCCCTTATCTGGACCGCCCTCGCCATCTACACCTACGATCTCCGGCAGCGTCTTCGCAAGCGAGAGGGTGCGGCGAACGCCAGCGTCACTCCCGCCGGGGGTTCCGGAGACAACTGAGCCTCCTGTATCGGCGGGCGGGACAGGTCCCGCCCCTACGAAAAGGGGAGTAGCGCGTTGATGTAGGGGCGGTATATATGCCGCCCGCGCTGATCCCGGCGGTGCGTTTTTCTCACTGGGCTTTACGATTCGGTCTCAGGACATATATTGGGGGATGGCGACCGACGTCAACTCGACAAGGAGGCCACCATGCGATCCACCGTCGAAATCAGTGAAATCGTCTGTCCGAAGTGCGGCGAGGAGTTCGCCGACTGGCGCGCCGTGTCACTGCCGTCGAGTCGCTCGACGACCTGCCCCAGTTGCGGTTACGACATCTCGTCCGACCCGCTGGCGTATGAAGAGGGACTCTGGAGTCTCGAGCCTCCGGACGACGACGATGCTGGGACGTGAGGCCAACGCAGACCTCAAGAACTCCTGAGATGCCGGGTTGTATTACTGCCAGCTGACGCGGTATCTGCAAACCTTTGAACCGCGCGCTCGGCATTCCTCTTCGAACACGCGAGGATTCACCGCACCGCACATCTCGAGCGCTTTCTTGTACCAGCCGATGACCGTCAGGCAATCGGCCTTGGAAAACGTCTCCGCATCGTAGGTGGTGAGGACACCTTCCTTGTCGCCGGTCTTCTCGTACTCACGCCTTCCCACCTGGTAGTACATCCGATAGATCTGGGGTGCCTTGGCGAGGAATGCGTGAGGATTACCGGGAGCCAGAAATGCCGCGTGCACCGTTCCGAGGTTCTTTTCCGCCGAGGACTCGCCGAGCCGCTCGAAGTAGGAGAGGCTGCCCCGGCCCAGGACCTGAACGATGGCGTCGTCCAGCCTCTTGCCGATCTCGAACGGGAGCCATGCCACCGGCACCACGTTGTGAAGGACCTTCTGGTCCTCGGGGCTCAGACTTTCGATCACCTTTGCCATGGCGTCGTCGCCGCCCTGTTCGCGAACGAAGTCCAACCTCGACCTCAGCACGGAACCCTTGACCTTTTGCTCGTTCATGCAACTATCTTACACGCCCCCCTCCGCTACGATCGTCGATCAAAACGGACCACCGGCACGAAAACCGGAAATGAGTTATCATTTGGACCGATTCTCAATCTCTGAAATTTTGTGGGACAGCGACGAGAGGTCCGGGGCGTGACAATCACCCGAAAACGACGCAATCTGCGCGGAGGCCGTCGGGCTCTGCTGCTGTGGGTGCTGGCGGTCCACGGAATCGTCCCCGCGATCGCCCAGGCCCCCGTTCCGTCAAAGATCCCCTCGCCCTCCCCCTCTCCCGCACCGACCCCGCCGCCGCCCGGAGCGATCGCCCTCGAAGTGGTGTTGGTGGGCGGCAAGAAACCACTACCCGGAGACGACTCGGTAGCATGGATGCCGACCCTGAAATCGACCGGTGCGGACAACAACCGCGTCCAGATCGCCCAGAACAAAAAACAGTTCGAACCGCGGATCTCAGTGGTCTCGACCGGTTCGACAGTGGATTTCCCAAACTTCGACCGCGTCTTTCACAACGTCTTCAGTCTTTCGAAACCGCAACCGTTCGACCTCGGGTTGTACCGGAAGGGGAAATCGGAATCCGTCCGCTTCCAACAGCCTGGGCTGATCCAGGTCTACTGCAACATCCACCCCCACATGGTCGCCTATCTGATGGTGGTGGATTCCCGGCGCCACGGCGTGGCCGACGCCGACGGGCACATCACCCTCCGCGACATCCCACCCGGTTCGACCGTGGTCGAGGGGTTCAACGTGCGCGGCGGCATGTGGTCGCGCGAGGTCGCGGTGCGTCCCGGGCGCACGACCCCGCTCAGGGTCGAACTGGACGTTTCGAGCTGGCGCGACGCCTCCCACCTCAACAAGTACGGGAAGGAGTACCCACCCCCCGATGATGACGATTTCCGATACTGACGTCACCCGCAAGGTTTCCGAGGATCAGATTGACACCGTCGCCGCGGTCGTTCCGGCACAACGGACCGGAGGCGGCCGGCCGACCCCGAAGCAGCGGGGACTCGGCCTGGCCGCCCAGTTCTTCGTGCTTGCCGCCGCCCTCCTGGCGCTCACCCTCGGCCTCACCGTGGCGGTCGCCGCATGGCGTTCCGCCCAGGTCGCCGAACAGACCATCCGCGAGGACCTCGCGCGCGTCCCCGAGGTATGGGAGGGATACTCGTCGTCGCGATCGAGCGCGGCCCTCGAGCAAGTCCGGTCGCTCTCCCGCGAGCCCGGTACCCTGGCCATCTTCGCCGACGAGGTCGATCTCTCGACGCGCCTCAGCTTCGCCATCGAGGACGCGCCGCAGATGCTCCAGGAGGCGAGCACGGTCTTTCTCTTCGACCGCTACAGCGGGGTGTTGGCACGTTCCGACCGGCCCGACGGGAGCGGCGTGGGCCAGCCCTTCGCCGGTGTCGGATGGGTGGCCTCGGTTCTCGACACCTGGCAGGGCACGACGGCGTTTATCCGCGAACGCGATTCGCTCGCCATGGTCGCCGCCGCACCGGTCATTGCCGGCGAAGGAGACGGCGCTCAACTGCAGGGAGTCCTGGCTGTGACCTTTCCGATCGGGGAGGCCGCCCTCGCCCAGCTGCAGACGCTGACCCGCGGCGAGGTCGTGATCGCCGCCGACATGGCTCGCCGCGGTGAGACGCCGCAACCGGAACTCGCCGCAGCGAACCCCGGTGTCGACGGCGCAGCTCTGGTCGCTGCCCTGCAGAGTTCCCCCGAAGCCCTTGAAGCGGTGTTCCTGAGCGGGGCGGTCTACGGTCCGGTAACTGTCGGTGGGGCCGCCGACGCCCGTGAGGTCCTCGCCGTGCCGATCTCCAGCTCTTCCGGCGACAGTCTTGCGGCGTTGCTCGTGGCGCGATCGCGGGCGGAGGAAATGGCCTCTTTCTACGCCATCCGCCGCGGTCTCATCATCGCCGGGGTGGTGATGTTGTTGCTCTCGCTGCCGGTGTCCTACCTCCTCGGCCGGCGCATCGCCAAACCGCTGCAGAAGCTGGCCCGCGGGGCAGAGTTGATCCGGGACGGGCGCCTCGACGTCGAACTTCCCGAGTCCGGCGGCGGCGAGGTGGGTGTCCTGGCCGGCGCCTTTGCCGCGATGGTCGAGGAGCTGCGGGAGAAAGACGCTCTCGAACAACTGGTGGCCGACATGCAGGCGCGTTCGGCCGATACCGGTTCGGCGCCCACCCAGGCCGCGTCAACCGTCCCGGGTGCCGCCAGAGACGCGCGTCTGCCGGCACCCGGCGAGGTCTTCGGCGACCGCTACAAGATCCGCTCGGAACTCGGCCGGGGCGGCATGGGCGTCGTCTTTCGCGCGTCGGACCTCGAGCTCGAGGAGGATGTCGCCCTCAAGGTGATGCGTCCCGAGGCCTTTACCGAGGCCACCGACGGGGTTGCCAAACTCAAACAGGAGGTGCGGCTGGCGCGTCGGATCTCCCACCCCAACGTGATCCGCGTCCACGACCTCGTGGAGGCCGACGGCCTGCGCTGTCTGTCGATGGAATTCGTGCCCGGCACCACTCTGCTCGAGGTCCTCCGCCAGCACGGCGGGCTCCGGCTCGCGCCGGGTCTCCAGGTGGCCAAACAGCTCTGTCGCGGTCTGACCGCGGTTCACGCGCAGGGCATCGTCCACCGCGACCTCAAACCCCAGAACGTCATGGTCCTGCCCAACGGTGTGGTCAAGCTCATGGACTTCGGTGTCTCGAGCGGCCTCAAGAGCGCCGGAACCACCGACGACGGTGTGGTGGTCGGGACGCCCGCCTACATGAGCCCCGAACAGTGCCGCGGTCTCGATCTGGATTTCCGCAGCGATCTCTACAGTCTCGGGATCGTCCTGTGGGAGATGTTCGCCGGCAGGATCCCGTTCAGCGGCTCCACCGTCGGGTCCTTGATCCAACAACAGTTGAACTCCGCCGCACCACCTCTCAGGGGCGCTCGCGCGGACATTCCGCCCGAGCTCGAGCAGGTGGTGATGGCGTGTCTCGCCAAGGACCCCGACCACCGCCCGGCATCGGCCGGCCTGGTCTACCAGAGCCTCAGGGACGTGCTCGTGACGGACTGGTGACGTTCACCAGAAGATTCGCCAGGAGACCAGCCACTCGTTGGGTTCGAGAGTCGACCCGTCCTGGAGTTCGGCCTTGTTGAAACTGTATTCGACGGTGATGTCGGAGGAACGGACGATGCCGATCCGCAGACCCACGTCGAGCTTCTGCCAATCCCAGTACATCGAGGGCGTGATGAACGGGTCCCACATCCAGAAGTCGTTGTCGATCTGCGAGTAGCGCACGGCGGGCCGCAACCAGGTGAAGACCGGTGTGTCCCAGGCCGCAAAGAGCGCCGGAATCGGGATGTGATAAGCCGTTTCGATCTCGAAGCCCTGGCGTTCGAGGGACGCGATGTCCTGTTTGACGAACTGGGCAAACCCCACCCAGCGGTCGAGCCGCCAATCGACGTTGAGACCGGCCTCCCACTTTTCGTCTCCCTCGAACGGTAGCGGAAAACCGGCTCCCCGCAACAACTCGAGGTCGCCCTGGTAGAAGGTGCCCTCGATCTCGGGCGCGTCCTCCAGCGTCCGCGAGTAGTACCAGGCCATCAGGTCCACCGATTTTTTGCCCTCGTCGTTGGCCCAACGCCACCCGAGACCGCCACCCAGTTCGACCTCGCCGTCGAGGCTGAAGTTCTTCGGCCGCGCATCGTACAGAATCGGGAAGCCCGAATTGTACTGGGGGTTCACGTTTCCCGGCACCCGGTCCAACGTGCCGTTGTCCCCGGCAAGGGCGTTCGGATCGCGCATGAACAGGGGCCCGGCGATACCGTACTGACCGCGGGCATAGAAGCTTCCCCCGAGGTTGACACCGATTTGGATCTGCGGAATCTCGAATCGGTTGACCGAGGTGCCCCACAGGCCGTAGCTCTCCAGGTGGCGCACGACCTGTTTGGCAAACCGCGGCGCCTTGCCGGCCTCGACGTACCACGCCCACGGTTCGAGCTTCTTGTGCTGGCGATCGACCTCACCGTAGCGCAGCCAGAACTCTCGCACAAACACGTCTTCATCGATCGACGTCGGGTTGCGGTTGTAGAGATCGATGACGTGGACCAGGACCCTGCCGCTGAATTTCTCCGCCAACCTGGCGTCCAGACCGAGCTCGATGTCCGACATCTCGAAGTGCGTTCCAGGGTCGACGGTCCGCAGATAAACCGCATCGTCCCCCGCCTCCCAGAACTCGGGGGGGAACGGCACGTTCAATCTGTGCTCGACGTACCTCGAATCGCGGAAGTTGAAGTTCATCTCACCGAAGAAGGTGAACCCCATCTTCTCCTGGGCGTCGGCCGGCACAGCCGACAGCCCCGTCAAGAGGACGAGGAGTACCACAAAAAACCTCGTTACCGGCGTCGCCGAAACGGACGTTTGCTCGATCATATTTTCTTCCTTTGTGCGCCGCTGTTTGGAAACATCCTAGAGTGAGACGCAGTCGCAGTCAATCTTTCCGTCTGATTACGATAGGCTTTGGGCGGTAACACCTGTCCAGCCCGGTTGTGACCGAGGAGTCGACTATGGGAAATTCACTCTCGATCGCCCATCTTTCGGACCTCCACCTGACCGCCACCGACGGCGGGCGGCGCAAGGAGGACCGCGCCCGCGGCATGAACGCGAATCTCGGCCGCCTCCTCGCCCACCCGGCCGTTCAGGAGGCGGATCTGGTGTTGATCACCGGCGACGTCAGCGACCGCGGCGAGATGGCGGCGTGGCATGTTCTGTGGTCGTCGGTCCGGCAGGCCGGCCTCGACCTCGGTAAATCGCTCGTGATCCCCGGGAATCACGATGCGGCGTGTCTCGGTCTGCGGCGAGCCCGCCCCACGGCGGAGGACCTCGCCATCGTCCGCGCCGGGCTCGAAAAAGGTCGCCAACGCAGAAAACTGCCCTACGTCCGTTTGTTCGCCGGCGGGGCCATCGCGGTCTTCGCCGTCGACAGCGTCAACGCCGGCAACTTCAACCTCATCGACAACGCGGTCGGTCGCATCGGCTTCGACCAGCTCGCCGGTCTCGGCCGGTTGCTCGACGAGAACGCAGAGGTGCCGTGCAAACTCATCGCCCTCCACCACTCACCCAACATCCCGGCATCGGCGACTTCGAAGCGGCGGGGAGAAAAGGCAACGCCTTTCTGGCAGCGCGCCGCGCTGCAACTCGACCGCGCCGACCGGGTCGCCCTGCGGCTCCTCGCGCGGGTGTTTGCGGTCAAGGCGATCCTCCACGGCCACACCCACGACCACCTCGACCGCCGCGTCAACAACGTGCGCATTGTCGGTACAAAGGACTCGACGGTCGCGAACTCGTCGGGGCTCCTGAGTTTCAAGACCTACGCCTTCTACCCCGACTCGGCCCTGCTCAAGGCGCAGATCCGGCGCGTGCGCGCCGTGTGAACTGACTTCCGTATTCCGCCGTATAGATTCCTTTGGGGGAACACCATGAGATCATCCGCGACGCCTCAAACCTCCGATCTGCTGTCAGGCGAACTCCCTCCGCTTTCCATTCCGGTGCTCATGGCCCTGGTCGCAGCGAAGATCGCCCTCCACATCCCGGGGCTCTTCCGCTACGGCTACTTCCGCGATGAGCTCTACTTTCTCGACTGCGCCCGCCACCTCGATTGGGGCTATGTCGACTGCGCACCGTTGGTGGCCGTCTACGCCAAGATCGCCCTCCTCCTTGGTGGTTCTCTTCCCGCTCTGCGCATCGTGCCGATGCTTGCCGGGGTCGGGCTGATCACGATGACGGTGGTACTGGCCCGCCAGCTCGGCGGCGGTGTTTTCGCTCAGGCCATCGCCGGAATGGCGATCCTGATCGCACCGGTTCACCTCATGATCGGCAGCATCCTCTCCATGAACTCCTTCGAGCCCATCTTCTGGATGGGCTGCGTGTGGGTCGTGATCCGCATCGTTCGCACCGGCGATTCGAGGCTGTGGCTCGTCTTCGGCGCCCTCGCCGGGCTCGGGCTCGAGAACAAACACTCCACCCTCTTCTTCGGCGCCGCCGTCGCCGTCGGCGTCATCGCGACGCCTCTCCGCCGCGAACTCGCAAAACCCTGGATCTGGCTCGGCGCCGCGGTCGCGTTGGCCCTCTTCCTGCCCAACCTTCTGTGGCAGTGGCAGCACGGCTTTCCCACCCTGGAGGACCTGCGGAACGTCCGGGAGATCGGCAAGAACGTCGAGCTCGCTCCCGGGGCGTTCATGATCCAACAGACCATGATGATGAACCCGGCGACGCTGCCCGTCTGGCTCGCCGGTCTGTGGTTCCTGTTCGCCGGGCGCGGCCGGCGGTTCCGGGTTCTCGGTTGGGCCTATCTGTTGCTGCTCGGGGTCATGGTGGTCCTGCACGCCAAGGACTACTACCTGGCGCCGATCTATCCCATGCTCTTCGCCGCCGGCGGGGCCGCATTCGAAGGCTGGACCTCGGCCCTCGCCAGGGCCCGCGCACGGCTTGGGGTCCAGGTGGCGTTGTTGCTTTCCGTCATGGTGCCCGGTGCGGTGATTGCCCCCCTCGCCCTGCCGATCCTGGAGCCCGCCGCCTATGTTGCCTACCAGCAACGCCTCGGAGTCGCCCCGGAAAAGACCGAGGTCGCGCACGAGGGCCCGCTGCCCCAGTTGTGGGGCGATCAGTTCGGGTGGCCCGAACTGGTGTCGGAGATCGCGCGGATCTACAACTCGCTGCCCCCGGACGAACGTGCGCGAACCGGGATCTTCGCCAGCAACTACGGCGAGGCGGGAGCGATCAACCTCTTCGGGCCTGCCCTCGGTCTCCCTCCAGCGATCTGCGCCCACCAGACCCACTCGATGTGGGGTCCCGGGGACTTCGATGGCGACACCCTGATCTGGCTGCAGTGGGAGCCCGAATGGTTGGAGGACCGTTGCGCCTCGGTCGAAATCGTCGGTGAAAACCACCACCCCTGGGGCATGGCGGAGGAGAACCGTCCGATCCTCCTGTGCCGCGAACTCACCGCACCGCTCGCCGATCAGTGGCCGGACCTACGGCACTGGAACTGACTCGTTACGGGACTTCCGCCGACCACTCGCTGGTGTTGCCGGACTCGAAGCCGTCCACGAAGATCCCCCATCCGAACTCGTCGGCGCCGATGTCTGGTGTTGCGTCGCGATGCTGCCGATCGATGTCGCCGTCGCACAGCCCGGACGTCAGGGGCGTGCCGGCGTCGACCGGGCTCGAGAGCGGTTCGACCAGGTGGAGATCGCCGGCCGCCACGTCCGCAAACAGACTCACCGGTTCGCCGCTGAGGTTGGTGGTGAGAACGGCGGTGCCGCCGCGATCGCGGATCGGACCGGTCGTCAGGTTGTTCACGATGGTGACCGAGGTGTCGATGTACCGCCACTCGATGGATGAAAACGGTGCCTGCGTCGAGGCCACGGTGTTGTGGTACACGGCGGCGCCCTCGGCGCCCCAGAGTGCGATGCCCGCGTCAAAGCCGTACTCGGACGCGAAGAGATCGCTGTCGGATGCGGCCACGAAGTTGTTGCGGATGATGCCGCCCGAGTGACCGTCCGCCCCCGAACCGAGCCCGAAGCCGATGCCACGGGCGCAGTCGACGACCACGTTTTCTTCCACCACGGTGTCGGCCGACGCGCGCCACAGGTGGATCCCGTGTTCGGAGAGGCCCGCGTCGCACCAGAAGCCCTCGATGCGGTTGCGCCACACCCGCCAACCGGTGGCGGCGTGGGCGTCGAGCCCGCCGGTGTAACAGCTGTTCCGAATGAACGGCCGTCCGGCATCGGTGAGCTCGATGTGCGAGCACTGGAGGGCAGCTGTCGTCGACCGTTCCCTCCCCCACCGCATTGACCTTCACGGCCTGTTCTCCGGGGTCGATGATGTGGACGTTGTGGATCAGCACTCCGCTGATCGGTTCCCCGGGCCCGCTGACATGGATCGGGTGGTAATAGGCCCGCTGCAACGTGAGGTCGGCAATCGTCGTGTTCGAGGCCTGGATGCTGATCAACTCACCCGAGACATAGCCGCCATCCAGAACCACCGCCTCACGATTTCCGCTTGCCGAGCGCAGGGTGAGACCGGGGGTCGTGATGTGCAGGAAGGCCCCGTCGAGATCGTACGGACCGTCGTGAAGCAGGATCGTCGTGCCGGTCGCGGCATTGGCGACAATACCGGGCAGGTCGCCCACCTGCGACGGTTGCACCTCGATCACCGGCCCCGCCGGAGGCGGCAGCGAAGGACACGGTGCCTGTGCCTCGAGCCAACCCGGAACGCCCGCAGACCCGAGAACGACGACCGCCGCGATCACGGCACGAGATGATGTCCGCAACATGGTCAGCACAGTACGAGTGTGCGCCTGCCTTCATCCGCGCACGGTGTTCCCGATCACTCCTCGGACGGGATAACCACTTCCTCGTCCCAGATCCACCTCGCAAAGAACTGCCAGTTGTGCCACACCGCGGCGAGCTGTTCCTTGGGTTTGGAGATCCCGTGCCCAAAGCCCTTGTAGATCACCAGCTCCACCGGGACGCCCACGTCCTGCAGACCCTGGTAAAGCTCGTAGGCGTTGGGGGTGGGCACCCTCCGGTCGAACTCGCCGTGCTGGATCAGAGTCGGCGTCGAGGCGTCGTTGATGTAGGACATCGGCGAGGTTACGGCGTAGATCTCGGGATCGCTCCACGGCGTGCCCTGCAGGTAGTGGCGGGTGAAGGGGTGGATGTCGGTGTTGACGTAGTAGGTCATCCAGTTGGAGATCCCCGCCCCGACCGAGATCGCCGCAAAGCGGTCGCTGGTGGTGGTCAGAAAGGCCGAGATGTAACCGCCCTGGCTCCAACCCATCGCCCCGACGCGGTCGCTGTCGATGAAGCCCTGTGCTTCCAGGTGGTCGACCCCCGACAGCACATCCCAGGCGTCGCCGACACCGAGGTTGCGGACGTTGAGGGAGCGGAAGGCCTCCCCGTACCCCGCGGACCCGCGGTAGTTGGGCATCAGGATCACGGCCCCCTTTTCGAGCCACTGCTGAACCGGGTAGACATAGGTGTAGGCGCGGACCGGGAAGGACAGCCACGACGGCCCGCCGTGGATGATGACCAGCAGCGGGTGTTTGATCGACGGATCGAAGTCGTCAGGCTTGAGCAGGACGCCCTCGACCCTCGCGCCGTCCTCGCTCGTCCACTCGATGACTTCTCGGCTTCCCATCGCCCACCCTTCGGTCTGGGCGGTCGAACCGGTGATGCGGCGAGCCCGGTCTTCTCCGGAGTCCACCCGGTACACCTCGTCCAGCGTGTCGATGCCTTCTCCCTGAAACGCCCACGTCCGCCCGTCCTTCGAAAAATCCGCGCTCCAGATCATCCGAGGGGCGTCCTCCACGACCACGGGAGCGACCTCGCCGGTCTCCGGATCGAGCCGGTAGAGCGCGCGGGTCGTTCGCTCCAGGGCCAGAAAACGGATGCCATCGGGAAGCCACGCGACCGCGGCCGCGTCTTCATCAAAACCTTCGGTCAGGACGACCGGTTCGCCGCCACCGGCGGGCACCTTTGCCAGTTCGGAGTTGAGGTAGTACGAAGGGTCGCCGTCACCGGTGGAGAACATCACCCAGGCACCGTCGGGCGACCAGTGCGGGTCGCGGTCCGGACCCGGCTGCGCCACCAGCGCCCTCACCTCGGCCGTCTCCACATCAACGATCGAGAGATCCGCCTCGGAGCGGGACTCGACGCGCGGATCCGGCAGGTGGTCGAACGCGATGCTTGCGCCGTCAGGCGACCAGCGAAATGTGTCGACGGTGAATCCTGCGCCGCTCGTGAGACGTCGAAACGGTGAGGGTTTCTTGGCTTCTCCTTCATCGTCCCCCTCCTCGTCGTCATCACCCGTCGATTCGTCCGGGAGCGCGACCCCATCACTTTCGTCAAGCGCCGCATTCACATCCAACAACCACAGATGGGTGTTGCGGAAGTCGTGGTCCTCGATCGAATAGTCGCCGTAGGTCTCCTCGAGCTGCTTCCGTTCCGGGCCCTGGCGGTCGGTGATGGCGACGGCCATTCGAGCGCCGTCGGGCGCCCACTCGAAATCCGAGACCCCGTCTTCGACCGCCGTCAGCGGACGGGCCTCGCCACCCACGGGTGAGATCAACCAGATCTGGGGGCCCTTCCCGCGGTCGGCCACAAAGGCGATCCACGAACCATTCGGCGACCATTTTGCGTCCGAGCTGCTCTCGCCCTCGCTCCGTGTCAGTTGGAACGGTTCCTCACCGCGGCGGGCCAACCATATCTCGGCGTCGAACCGGTTGTCGTCCCAGTCCGCCCGCCGGACCGTGAAGACGACGGTCCCGCCGTCCGGGGAGATCTTCGGTTCGCCGGCGCTCTGCAAACCGAGGACCGCCCTGAAGTCCGGGCCTGCAAATGCCGCCGGTTTCGCCGGAGCGCCCTCGGAGTCTTCCGAACCAGCGGCTCCCGCAAAGGACACGCCACTCAAGATCAAGCACGACACCACGGCAAGAACTCTGGTATTCACGGCGACCTCCCGAAATTGCGCCGAACCCCCGTCGGCGCAGCGTCGCGGAGCGTACCACGGGCCCTGCCTCGCCAGGAGGTGCAAAACCCGGTCCGGGGATCAGGCATAATGACGGCCAAGATTGTTCTACGAGGAGATCTCGGTGAAGCTGGAACACGCCATCACGACCGCCATCAAATTCGAGACCCGGGTTCACGCAACCTATGCCGAGGCTGCTGCGACCGCCGAGAATCCGGTGGCGCGGAGGGTCTTTTCGACCCTGGGCGAGGAGGAGAAGGGGCACATCAGATATCTCCGCGAACGCCTCGAGGAGTGGCGCGCCAACGGCAGGATCAACATCTACGATATCGGGGGTGAGCTCGGTTCACGCTCGGCCGTCGAGGCCGGCGCGGCCAGGCTCCGCGCCACCCTCGCGGGCGGCAGCCCCGGCGGCAGCGGCGCCGAACTCGAAAGCCTGAGAAAGGCCCTCCAGGCGGAGCGCGAGACCAGCGACTTCTACAAGAAAATGGTCGCCACCCTCGATGCTGAAGGCAAGAGGCTCTTCGAGCGCTTCGTCGAGATCGAAGAGGGCCACCTTGCGATCGTCCAGGCGGAGATGGATCTGGTGACAGGGTCGGGCTTCTGGTTTGACACCGGCGAGTTCCGCCCGGAAGCCGGCTGACCGGCTGCTTTCGAAATAGGCCGCAGGCCTTCTCTCATCGGCGCCGCGGCGTGTGCGACGCTACAGCGACCCCAGTGACGACCATGGCCGACCCCATGAGGGTTCGAGCGGTCAGCGTTTCGTCCAGAAACAGGACGCCCAGAAAGAGTGCAACCACCGGTGTGCCGTAGCCGATCAGGGCTACCTGCCGGGCCGGCATGTGCTCCAGCAGCCAGAAATACAGGGGAAAGGTGATTGCGGTACCGGCCACCGCCATGTAGAGAATCGCCACCGTCGGCCAACGATCGAAGACGATCGGCTGGTGCCCCTCTGTGACTGCCGCCACGGCACCCATGATGACCGCACCATAGATGATCGCCACCGCGTTGAACGCCACCGGCCGGATGCCCTGCCCCCACTTCTTGTAGGCGACGGTCGAGATGGCCGCGACAAACGGCGATACCAGCATGACCAGCGCCGCCACCGTGAGCTCGCGTCCACCGAGCAGATCGAAGTCCTCGGCGAAGATGGCAGCAATGCCCGCAAACCCCAACGCCGTGCCCACCATCACCTGCGCTGTCATGCGTTCGCCCGGCAGTGCGAAGTGGGCCATCACCGCCACGATCAACGGAAAGGTCGCAAACAGGACCGCCGCGAGACCCGAAGGCACCCACTGTTCAGTCCAGAACACGATCCCGTAGGAGATGCAGAACGAGAGCAGGGCGTGGACCACCCGCAACCGCCGGTCCCGGCGGTTGACCGCGGCCAACGGGGTCCCCATGGCTCGAGCGATCAGCACCAGGAACAGGGCAGCGACGATGAACCGCAGTGCGACTCCGGTGAAGGGCGGGAAACCGCGCAGGGAAATTCTCACCGCCGCCCACGTCGTCCCCCAGATGACGACCAGGAGGGCGAGCGTCGCGGCCTTCAACGCGGGTCCCGGCTTCCCCATGAACGGCGACTGTACGCTCTGTTTTCAGCAAACACCAGTTCGGCCGCCGCTGCGAGAGCTTGAAAATGCCGATATAATTCCGCTCATGAACACCACATCCCAGGGACCGGTACCGGCCGCCGGAGAAACCACCTTTGCGCGCGACCTCGGATTGTTCGACGCCACCATGATCGGCGTCGGCGCGATGATCGGCGCCGGCATCTTCGTCCTCACCGGCATCGCGGCCGGGGTCTCCGGCCCGGCTTCGATTCTCGCCTTCGCCCTCAACGGCGCGGTCACTCTGCTGACCGCTTTTGCCTACGCGGAGCTGGCGTCGGCCATTCCGCGGGCCGGCGGCGGATACTCGTACGTGCGGATGGCCTTCCCCGGCGCCATGGGCTTCATCTCGGGGTGGATGCTGTGGTTCGCGTACACGGTGGCCTGCAGCCTCTACGCGCTCGGCTTCGCGGGTTATTTCTGGGAGGTCTTCCACAAATATACGCCGGACCTTGCCGAGCACCTGTTCGGCGCCGCCGGGACCTACGTGCCGATCGTCGTCGTCACCGTGATCATCGGGTTCATCTTCCTCAGCCTCAACATCCGCGGCGCAGCGGTGACCGGGAAGGCCGAAAACGCACTCACTCTTGCCAAACTGGTGGTGCTCGGGATCTTCATCGCCTACGGGCTCAAGAAGATCTTCGGCGCCCCGACGGAGGCGGCCGAGGGCTTCTCCCCGTTCTTCCCGCTCGGCGCCGGCGGCGTCATCGTCGCCATGGGTCTGACCTTTATCGCCTTCGAGGGCTATGACCTCATCGCCACGGTTGCCGAGGAGATCAAGGACCCCGAGAAGAACATTCCGCGCGCCACTTTCATCTCCCTCGCCGTCACCATCACCATCTATCTCCTGATCCTGTTCGTCTCGCTCGGCGCCATCCGCGTCGACGACCTGACGTCCTGGGAGTTTTTGGGCAAGTACGGCGAGACCGCCATCGTCCGTGCCGCCGAGCAGTTCATGCCGGCCTTCGGGGTCGCCATCATCGTCCTCGGCGGCCTGTTGTCCACGATGTCGGCCCTCAACGCCACCATCCTCGCGGCTTCCCGCGTCGCCTTTTCGATGGCCAGGGACCGTTGGCTGCCCAAGCAGATCGCCCACATCGACCCGGTCCGCCGGACCCCCCGCGCCGCCATCGTCGTCACCGGCGTCATCCTGATCGTCATGGCAGTCACCCTGCCCATCGAGGCCGTCGGCTCGGCCGCGAGCCTGATTTTTCTTCTGACCTTTGCACTGGTCAACCTGTCGGTGATCGCGCTGCGGCGCAAGGCGCCCGAGATCGAGCGCAGGTACAGGGTTCCCTTCTACCCCTTGACGCCGATTCTCGGCATCGTTCTCAACCTCTTTCTCGCCCTCTACCAGTTCACCTTCCAGCCGATCGCCTGGTACGTCACCACCGGCTGGGTGGTGCTCGGTTTGTTGCTCTATTACGGCGTGTTCGAGAAGCTGGCCTCGGATGTCGAGCCGAAGGTGCTGGTGCCGTCGCGCCGCGCTGACGAACCACCGGCCGAGGACTCGGTGATGGTGGTCCTCCACGACCCCGACTACCTCGAGACGCTGCTCAGTTTCGCGATCCCGGTGGCCGAACTGCGAGGCCGGCGACTGGTTGCGATGACGGTCGTCGAAGTGCCGCAACAGCTGCCGATCCACGAGGGCATGAGATTCGCACACCACAAGGAGACGCTCCTGCGCGACGCCCAGCAGTACGGCAAAGAGCATGGGATCAAGATCGACACCGACCTCGTGATCGCCCACAAGGTCGAGGAGGGCATTTTCACCGGCGCCGCCCGCCACCGGGCGGACGTCATGGTCATGGCGTGGAAGGGCTTCAGCAACACCCGCGATCGCATATTCGGCGAGACCGCGGACAACGTCATCCGCTACGCGCCCTGCGACCTGATGATGCTCAAGATCGAGGGTCAGGATTTCCGGACCTGTCTCTTCCCGACCGCCGGCGGGCCCAATGCCCAGCTCGCGGCCGATCTGCTCAACGCCCTCGCCAGGTCCCACAACATGGAGGTCACGGCGGGCTATGTCGTCCCGCCGGACGCCACCGACGAACAGCGCCACACCGCTCGCGCGTGGATCGACAAGACGCTGGCCCACATGCACGTCGACGTGCCCGTCGAGAAGCAGCTGATCGAGTCCGCATCGGTGGCCGGCGGTCTCGCCAAAGGCGAGCCGCGACTTCGACCTCGTCGTCATCGGTGCGGCCAAGGAGCCGGTCTTCCGCAAGATGTTGATCGGTGAGATCCCGCAGAAGGTGGCACGGTACTCACCGGCTTCCGTGTTGGTCGTCAAGCGCTACGAGGGCCCGTTCAAGACCCTCATCAAACGGATCATGGGCTGAGCTCGCCATCGCGACGGTGAGTCCCGATTTCCAGATTCCACTGTAGAATCATCCGCCGCGGAGGGAAATGGGAATGAACGAGCAGCGCATTGGCATCCTCGGACTCGGCGCCTACCTGCCCGAGCGGGTGATGGGCAACGCCGAGTGGGCACAGTACGTGGACACCTCGGACGAGTGGATCACAAGCCGCACCGGGATCAAAAACCGCCGCATCGCGGCCGAAAACGAAACCACGGTCGACCTGGCTGCCGCCGCCGCCCGCGCGGCCCTCGAGGACGCCGGCATCACCATCGACGCCATCGACGAGATCATCGTCGCCACCGACACACCCGAGGTGAAACTCCCCGACACCGCTTCGTACCTCCAGACCGCTCTCGGTGCGCGGGAGATACCCTCCTTCGACCTTGCCGGCAGCGGATGCGCGGGGTTCGTTCTCGGTCTCGACATCGCGCGCTCGCGAGCGATCACCGGAGACAAAAAGGTCCTGCTGGTCGGAGTCGAGATGCTGACCCGCCTGGTCAACTGGAACGACCGCACGACGGCGGTGTTGTTCGGCGACGCCGCCGGGGCGGCGGTTGTTGGGTCAGTCGAAAGCTCTTCGGAACTCCTGACATTCACGGCCGGCACCGACGGCTCACGGGCCGACATTCTGTGTCTCGAGACGGGCGGCACCAGAGCGCCGTTCACCGTCGAAGCCGCGCAACGGGGCGATCACAAGAACCTCGTCATGAACGGCCGCGAGGTCTTCAAGGAGGCCGTATCGAAGATGGGCGCAGCGTCGCGAAAGGTCCTCGCCGATGCCGGGGTCGAGGTCTCGGACCTCGCCCTCGTGGTCCCGCACCAGGCGAATCTGCGGATCATCAACGCGCTCCAGAAATCGCTCGGTGTCGCTGACGACAAGTTGTTCATCAACGTCCAGGACTACGGAAACACCGGCTCGGCGTCGGTCCCTCTGGCCCTGTGGGAGGCCCGTCAACAGGGCCGGGTCAAGGCCGGAGACCTGGTGTTGCTGACCGCCTTCGGCGCCGGCTTCCACTGGGCGGCGATGCTCATTCGGATCTGAGTCGGCGCCGCGAACCGGCCCACCCGATTGGTCCACTGAGAGGCCGACAGCGCGCTGCCCACGGCGAAGATCACCAACACCAACAGCCCCAGCACCGTGGCTCGGCGATCGGGGAACCGCCTACAGACTGCTACGGCGACCAGCGCGAGCCCGACAGCGGGCAGATAGGCGTAGCGTTCAGCCCACCCCAGCCGGCACACCGGTATGAACGACGCCACCGCCCACAGCCAGCCGAACACCAGGACACGGTCCCGCCTTCTCCAGGCCAGCCAGATCCACCCACCGAGCGAAGCCATGCAAGCCGCGACCAGGAACCGACTCAAACCTCCCGCGGTCCACAGCCAATCGCCAACCTCGTTGCGAGCGATCGGTACACATGCCATCACGAGACTCTGGGTTGTCGCCGCCAGACACCGCCACGGATTTCCCGCGAGGATTCCGACCGTTCCGATCCCGGGCAGCCGGGTGGCATACCAACTCACATAGATGAGGGTCACGGCCGGATAGGCGGCTATCCATCCCCAACCAGGGCGCTTCCGTCCGAAAACCCACACCGCAACCGGCACCAGGAGGCCGGCCACAACTGCCGCCTCCTTGGCCCCACACCCCAACACAACCGCCGCCAATGAGACCAGCCAGAGCCGCCACCCCACCGCCGCCGTCGCCTCCGCGGCCACCAACGCCAACAGCACCGCACTGAGAACGAATCCGGTAGCCAACAGGTCCCCGATGCTCGCCGTCCAGGCTATGGCCTCGTTCAAGATGGGCAACATCGCAAAGGCAAGCGCCCCGTACAGAGCCGGCCAACCGAACCCCGCCAACCTCGAGCACAGCAGGAACACCAGCCACACGACCACCACATGGCAAAGATCGACATCGCGATGGTAGCCCGGCGCCCACTCGCCGAATACTCTTTGACAGATTTCGAAGTATTGAGAAACGAGGGGCCGGTAATACCCAATCGGCCACGGCTCGAGGACCCCGGATACGAGACCATCCGATTCGCCGGCGAGCTGCACATACATGCGATCTTCTATCGAAAACCCAGCCTGCACCAACGGCAGCCTGGGCAGCACCGCAGCCACCGTCAGGACCACGAACCACCAGAACGGCGCACGCCGCCTCACCGCCATACCTCATACTGACCGAAGAGCTGCTTCGCCGCAACGACGGAGTGATCGGCACCACCCGCGGGGTGGTGTACCATCCCTGCGATCGGAGCCAAAGGAGGAACCATGATCGCAATCGGCGACAACGCCCCCGGATTCTCACTCAAAGACCAGTTCGGTCGCACCTTCACCCTCGACCAGTTCAAGGGCAAACGGCACGTGATGCTGCTGTTCTACCCCCTCGACTTCACCCCCACGTGAAGCACCGAAGTACCCGGCGTGGAAGCGCTCCAGGAGCGCTTCCTCGCCGCCAACACCCAGGTTCTGGGTGTCAGCGTTGACTCGATCTACTGCCACGCCAACTGGGCCATGAGCCTCGGTGGCGTCTCGTTCCCGCTGCTCGCCGACTTCCACCCCAAGGGTGAGGTCGCGAAGGCCTACGGTCTCTACCTCGACGAGCGCCGGAATCACCGACCGCGCCACCGTCATCATCGACGCCGGACGGTGTCGTCCGCCACGTCTCGTCGGTGGGGCCCGGCGGCAAACGCGACATCGCCGAGCTTGCGGCGCTCTGCGAAGAGGTCAACGGCGCCTACGAGGGAGATCTTGCTTCCTTCGCCGCGGCGCCCGGACTCGAGCCCGATACGGTTCTCTACATCCGGTCGAACTGCATGTTCTCGACCAATGCGTTGGCCGCCCTCGGCAACCTGCACATCGACTCGATCCCGGTCCGCAACGTCAGCGAGGACGCCGAAAGCCCTCGAAGACCTGGTGGCGATCGCCGGCAAGGGCCAGGCCCCGTGTCTGGTGATCGGCAGCACTCCGCACCACGAGTCGGCCGAGATCATCACGTATCTCGGCGGGCAGGGCCACCGAGTTCAGCTAGTCTTTTCTGCCGACAGAATAAGAAGAGGCCGGGAGACCGGCCTCGGTTTTTATCGGCAGAAAAATGGGCCGGCCGCATTTGCGGCCGGCAATCTCGTGACTATTTGAAGCCCTTCCTCTGCAAGCAGCGGTTCGACGCTCGGCGGCTGGCCGCGGAAGCGCAGGTAGAGCTCCTCGGGATCTTCGGAGCCGCCCTTTTCCAGGATGTTGGTGCGGAAGGCCTGCGGCGGTCTCCTGGTCGAAGAGGCTCGTCTCCTTGAACGCCTCGAACGCATCCGCATCGAGGACCTCGCTCCAGATGTAGCTGTAGTAGCCGGCCGAGTATCCTCCGGTGATGTGGCTGAAGTACGGACTGCGGTAGCGCACCACGATCTCTGGAATCAGGCCGATCTTGTCCATCGACGCCTTTTCGAACTCGGTCACATCGACCCCGGCCGGGTCCTCGAGGGTGTGCCAGTCCATATCCAGATAGCAGGCCGCCAGGTACTCAACCGACGTAAAGCCCTGGTTGAACTGCTCGGCGGCTTGAATCTTCGCCACCAGCTCGGCGGGGATCACCTCGCCGGTCTCGTAGTGCTTGGCGTAGACCGCGAGCACCTCCGGCTCGAGCAGCCAGTTCTCCATGATCTGCGACGGCAGCTCGACGAAGTCCCGCGTCACGCCCGCCGACCCGCGGTACTGGACGTTCGACAAGCAGCGCCTGCAGCCCGTGGCCGAGCTCGTGGAAGAGGGTGTGGACCTCTTCGAACGAGATCAGCGCCGGCGCGTCGCCGACCGGACGCGAGAAGTTGCCGACGTTGAGCACGATGGGCCGCACCTGCTCGCCGTCCTCGACCCACTGGCCGCGGATCCGGCGGCTCCAGGCGCCGCCGCGCTTTCCCGGGTCGCGGATAGTAGTCGGTCATGAAGACGCCGAGGTGGCTGCCATCGGCGTCGGTGACCTCGAAGGTCCGCACCTCGGGGTGATAGGTCGGGAATGCCTTCGAAGCGCTCGGTGAACTCGATGCCGTAGAGCCGGTTGGCCACGTAGAAGGCGCCGTCGATCACGTTGTCGATCATGAAGTACGGCCGGATCTCCTGCTCGTCGACGTCGTATCGCGCCCGGCGGACCTTTTCGGCGTAGTAGCGCCAATCCCACGGCTCGAGCTTGAAGTCGAAACCGTCCTCCTCGATCGCCGCCTGCAGGGTCGCCGCCTCCTCACGGGCCACGCCGAGCGACGGATACCAGAGATCCTCCAGGAGCTCGTAGACCGCCTCCGGGGTCTTGGCCATCCGCCGCTCGAGGACGAAATCGGCGTGGTGTCGATACCCCAGGAGCTTCGCCTTTTCGGCGCGAAGCGTCAGGATCTCGGACAGGATCGCCTTGTTGTCGTACTCGTCGCCGTGGTCGCCGCGCATGATGTAGGCCGTGAAGATCTGCTCGCGAAGCTCGCGGTTGTCGGCGTAGTCTGGAGGAAGGGATAGATGCTCGGCCGGTGGGTCGTGAAGAGCCACTTGCCCTCCTGGCCCGCCTTGGCTGCCGCATCGGCCGCACCCTCGACGACGCCGGGAGGAAGACCTGCGAGGTCCTCCTCGTTGTCGATGAAGAGCTGATAGCCGATTGGTTTCGGCCAGCACGTTGTCGCCGAATGTCAGTCCGAGAGTCGACAGCCTGGTATTGATCTCCCGCATCCGGGCCTGGTCGCTCGGCGGACAGCTCGGCGCCACCACTGACGAAATCGAGGTAGGTCTCCTCGAGGAGCTGCCGCTGCTCCGCGTCGAGGTCGAGTTCGTCGCGCTGCTCGTAGACGCCTTCACCCGGGCGAAGAGCTCGCGGATTCATGAGGATGTCGTCGCGGAGGTTCGAGGTCATCGGCGCGACCTCCTTGGCGATCGCCTGGATGTCGTCATTGGTTTCCGCGCCGATCAGGGTGTAGAAAACGCCGCCGACCTTGTCTCATCAGCTCCCCGGTGGCATCGAGCGCCCCGATGGTGTTGTCGAAGGTCGGCGGATTCTGGTCGGCGCGATGGCCTCGACCTCCGCCCGCTCCTCCGCAATGCCTTTCTCGAAGGCCGGCAGGAAATCCTCGTTCTCGATGTCGCCGAACGGCGGCACGCCGAACGGCGTGGTCCACTCGACAAAGAACGGATTTTCACCGGCAGCCGGGTTTTCGGTTTTCGCCCCGCAGCCCGACAGCAGGAAAATCGACAAGACAACAGCGATCGAAAATGTCTTCTTCATTGTTGTGATTCCTTTCCGATGACATCAAGTTCCCATGGTGGAAGTTCGGTGTTCTCATCCTTCACGAAGTGGTCCATCCACCGCATCAGACGTCGCGCGTAGTCATCTCTCGATGCGGCCCTCGAATTGCCGTGCTTCTCGCCGGGGTAGCGCACGTAGCGAACCGGGGCCTTGCCCGACAACTTGAGCGCCCGGTAGAGCTGCAGGCTCTGTGAAGGGTGAACCCGCGAATCGGCGGTGCCGCCGGCGATGAGCAACGGAGTCCGGGCGTTTTCGACGTATGCGATCGGGCTGCGCTCGAGCCGGAACTGCAACTTGGTCCACGGGTCCGCGAGAGTGTGGACCATCCGATCTTCCACCGGGATCTCGGTGGTCAGCCCCTTGCTGATGTCGTTACTGATGCCGACAAACATGACCCCCGCCCGAAAGCGCTCGCTGTAACGGGTCGCGCACCACGCGGTGGCGTAGCCGCCGTAGGAGCCGCCGGTGATGCCGACGCGGTCGGGATCGGCGATTCCCGCCGCCACCAATGCGTCGACCGCGTCCAGGAGATCGTCGAACTCCGCCCCGGCGGCATCGGCCTGACCGAGCTTCGAGAACGCGACGCCACGGCCGGTGCTGCCGCGATAGTTGGGGAAGAACACGGCGTAGCCGCGATCGGCAGCGAGTTGGGCGGGCGACGAGTAGCTTGTCAACCAGCCGTTGCGGCGGTGGCCTTCGGGTCCGCCATGCACCATGAGCAGGAGCGGCGCCGGCTCCTTGGAATCGCCAAGCGGCCGGACCAACATCCCGCTGAGATCGAGCCCGTCTTTCGCCCGATGGCGGAAAACCTCCTGTTCGGCGAGATCCACCTCAGCCAGCCACGGATTGCTGTCCGTCAGCCGCGTCAGTCCCGCGTCGCCGTGGCTCATCGTGAAGATCTCGGACGGGTGGTTCGGCGAGTCGCCGACCAGCACCGCACGCTTCCCGTCGCCGGCGATGGCCAGACCGATCATGATCGGGGCCCGGGCGTTCCCCTGCTCGATACCCGAGGTCGCGTGGGTCTTCTGCTCGCCCGTGGTGATATCGACCTCGCCGAACCGGGTCTCCTCCCTCTCGTCGGAGAGGAACATCAGGGTGTCTGCATCCTGCCAGACAAAGGCGGTCACGTGGCCCTCGAGGCCCGGCAACACGTCCCGCAGTTGACCTCCTGCCGCCTTCGCCACCAGCAACCTTCCGGCCGCCGGATCGTTGGGATCGGCGGCCGAAATCATCGCCAGGTGGGCGCCGTCGGGGCTGATTTCAAAATCACCGAGTTTGCCGGGGTTGTCGAACGAGGTCCGGCCTTCGCCGGTGCGCGCGTCGACCACGCGAACCCGCCGGGCCATGTACTCATCGTCAATCAACGGGGTCGGCGCCACATCCACCGCCAGCCACTCGCCACCGGGGCTCCAACGAACGTGGAAGACCGATCCCTCGACCGGCAAGGCACGAGGCTCCTCACCAGCCGGGGCCGGGTCCGAGGGGTCGGCGACCACCGGATGCAACGGCGGCATGGCCTGCAGCCAGACCCGTTTCGGCAACCAGTCCTCCTCGAAGACCTCCTGCGAGTAGCCTTCGTCTTCGATCTTCTTGCGGTCTTCGCTCTCGGCCTCCTTGGCAATGAAGGCGACCGTCTTCCCGTCGGGCGACACCCGATAGTCGGTGATGTCGGTGTCGTACGAGATCATCCGTTTCGACTCGCCTCCGGCGAGCGGGATCGCCCACAGCGCGGTGTGTTCGTCTCCGTTGCGTTCGGCGAGGTAGGTGATGAGCGAACCATCGGGGCTGAATCCGATCTGGGAGACCTTGACCTCTCCACCGACGTAGGTCCGGTCCCGACCATCGCTCCCGATCACATGCAGTTCAACCCACGCCGGACCGTCGTCGTCGATGCCTGGCCGCCGCGGCACGGTGAGTCCGTAGGCGATCCAGGCCCCGTCCGGCGACATGACCGCCCCACCAGCCGACCGCAGACCTCCCAGCTGCTCGAACGTCATGCCCCCGGCGGTCACCGGTCCTGCCGGTACGACCGTACAACAGACGGCCGAAAGCAGCACGACCATTCCAAGCCGATTCGATCCATGAATTCGCGACATGTCTCCTCCTCCTGCGATGGGGCCTTCCCGGCCAACCGCATTCTACAGAGTGATCGCTGCAGCTTCGAACTTTCGGCGCAGTTTTTCGTAGGAAGATCACAGAGGGAGAGTTGTCATTGCGAGCCTTCCAGAGCCCCGGAACGGGCGGAGAAACAGTTTTCCCCCGCGCGGATCTCGACCCAGCGAGACGCTGCATTTGCGGCCTTCGCAACAACAGCGAGACTGAAGGTGGACCAAGGCCCTCCCTACTTCGGACCAACCGGCCGTGCGGACTGGCAGGGGGGGCTTCAGCCCGCCTTCAGTCTCGCTCCAAGTTCCGCGTGATCCGGGAGTGATGGCGATGGAGATCCGCCACCTTCGCCTGGTCCAAACCCTCGCCACGGAAGGCACGTTGACCGCCGCCGGTCAGCGGCTCTATCTCTCCCAGTCGGCTTTGAGCCACCAACTCAAAGAGATCGAAAACGAGTTCGGGGTCAAGCTGTTTCGCCGCTTCAAGAGGCGGATGTTGCTCACACCGGCCGGTCAGAGGTTCCTCGACGGCGCCCACGTCGTTCTCGGCGAGATCGACAAGGTGCGCGATGACATCTCGCGTCTGTCATCCGGAGAGACGGGGACCCTTCGCATCGCCGCCTGCCGCTCGCTGGGTTTCAGGTGGCTCCCGAGCGTCGTCAACTCCTTCAAGATCGCCTACCCGGACGTCGAAATCTCCATCGACCCACTGTGGGACCACGACCCGACGAACCGCGTACTGAGCGGAGCTGTCGACATCGCCATCACGAATTCGAAGGTCGACGGCCGGGGCCTCGTCTACCTGAAGCTCTTTGACGACGAACTGGTGGCGGTCGTCCGATCCGACCACCGGTGGGCCTCCAAAGACCACGTCACGGCGCGACTGTTGGCCGATGAGAACCTTGTCACGTTCGACTTCCCGATGAACGGAATGGACATCAGGTCGACCGTGCTCGTTCCCTCCGAAGTCACTCCGAAGTCCGTCATCACGCTCCCTACCATCGAGGCCATCGTCGACATGGTCAAAGGCGGTGCGGGGGTCGCCCTCCTCAACTCGTGGCCGGTCCGCCCGTTCCTGGCCGACGGCGGGTTGCAGACCGTCCGTCTCGGCCGCAGGGGCATGCTCCGGTCATGGTTCGCGGCCATGATCGACGACGATCACAAACCTCCCTACATCGCCCGCTTCATCGGGCTCCTCGCCCACCAGGGGAAAAGCTAGGAAAGGGAGCAAGGGAGCAAGGGAGAAAGGAGAATCGTCCGCGTTCACCGGACGTGCCGTCTCTGACAATGTTGGGAACTCGGAAGCCAGTCGCGAGTCAGCGTCAAGGGCCCATCATTGTCAGAGGGGGCACTCACGGGCAATACCGTTCAGAGAATCGGGATGTGCACGTCGGAATGCCGCTCCCCGGCGTCGATGCCCGCAGCATTTCGGATTTCGGATTTCGGATTTCGGATTTTCCATCCCACCCCAACTGACAACTCAAAACTCATAGTTGAGCCTCTTGCAGAATTGACCTTCAAAGGCGGGGCAGGCCCCGCCACTACAAGGGAATGTCCTTTGTGGGTAGGGGCGGCACCTGTGCCGCCCGACTTCGATCAGGCGCGATACGTACGATTTCGGCGGTCTATTTCGAATATTGCAGGAGGCTCAGCTCATAGCCCAGGCCTCAAGCCCCAGGCCTCAAGCCTCAAGCCAAAAAAGGGGGGCCCGAAGGCCCCCATCCGGTCGTTTCGGGGTAACCGGATTAGAAGGAAAGACGCAGTCCGAGACGAACCGAGGTCGGTTGCGTCCATTGGTTGGAAGTATTCCAACCCTCGCCTGTCGGCGGCCTGCCCTGATCGTTTGTCGGCGAGATCGCCGGATAGTCTTCACCCGTGGTCCAGTCGACCACCTCGTAGGCGTCGTTTGCATTGGTGTAGCGGATGTTGCGCAAGGTCTCCATCTGCCGGTTGAGAACATTGAAGATGTCGAGCATCACGTTGAGCTCGAGGTTGGAGCCGAGCTTCAGCGGATAGCCGAGGTGGATGTTGGCCTCGTAGTAGGCGTCGGTCCGGCCGAAGCCACCGCGATCGGACAAGTAGTACTCCCAGTTCTGGTACGCGCCGGAGTACCCCATGGCGGTGATCGGCGTGCCGTCGGTGTAGAAAGCAGAGAGACCGGCCGACAGCCCGAAGTTGAAACGGTAGATGCCATCGAACTTGAACTGGAAGGGGATGTCGTTGGACAGCTCGCCCTGGTTGTTGACCGCGAAGTCGTAGTAATCGAAGGCGGAGTTGAGGTTGGGGTCGAGCTGACCGGTGGAGGCCTGGAAGGTCCCGTCGTAATTGCCGGTCAGGTCGGAGAACAGGAACGAGGTAATGAACTGGAAGTTGTTGGAGAAGCGCTTCTTCAACGTCAGCTCGATACCGGTGAACTCGCGGCTCGGGACCGGGATCGCGTGGAAGTTCGGGCACTCCGCGGGAGTCGGGCAATCGTTGTAGCCGTATGCGTACCCGATGTCATACGTACCGGTCATCAGACCGTACCCCGGGTTGCCGATGTAGTACTCGCCATCAGCCGAAAGCGCATCCTCGATCACCCGCTTGAGCGAACGGTCGATGTACTTGATGCCGGCCGCCCAGTCGGGGGCGAACTCATATTCGAATCCGATGACGTACTCCTCGAGGTGCTGGCCCTTGAGGCCGGGGTCAACCAGGGAATCGCCGCCGAGAACCGATGTGCGGCGCGGCCTCGTCTCTTCAGGCAGGCCCGCGACGTCATTCGGATCATCGGAGAAGTTGTAGGAGAACACCGAGATCTCGCCACCGAAGGACCGGATCACGATGTCCATCGGAATGGTCTCGTAGAACTTGCCCCAGTGGCCGAACAGCTTGGATTTGCCATTGCTCAGCGGATCCCAGACAAAGCCGAGACGCGGTGACCAATTGTCGTCGATGTTCGCGCTGACCTCTCCGGCACCGTTGTAGAGCTTCTGTTGGCTGAGACGCACTCCGAGAGCCAACGACAAACTGCCGGTCACCTGCCAGGTGTCCTGCAGGAAATAGGCGTAATTGTCGGCCTTTGTATCGACACCAAGGGGCGCCACGATGTCGTTCCGGGTGAGCGTGAGCGGGTCGAGGTTTGCATCACCGATGAAGTAACGATGGCGGAAATAATAGGCATTCTCGTTGTTCTCGCCACAATAGCGCGATGCCGGGTTGCACCCGAAACGGTAGATTCGCTGTCCGGTCCCGCCGTTCCAGTTGTCGTTGACGACGCCGATATCTTCGTACTCCGCCCCGATCTTGAATTCGTGGGAACCGCCGAAGTTGCCGACGAACCACGCCAGGTCCGCGTTGTACTGGTCCCTCGTAAACTCTGAGTTCTGCCAGAAGTTGTAACCGGAGACACTCGTGGTGGCGTTGCTGTCGGCATTCCAGCCGAAGACTATCGAGCTGTCGCCGAGAGGATCGGTGTTGTCGATGTAGCCCACGACATCCGCGCCGGGTCCATCCTGCTTGTTTTCCTCGGCGTGCTGCGCGACGCGGGCGCTGATCACCACGTTCTGCCCCAGGATACCGTCGTAGTTGAACGAGTAGTTGGTTCCGCCGGTGGTGTTCAATCCGATGAAATACAGAGGAGTCGCTGCCAGCGAGACGCCAGCGAGGACGCCGTCATTTTCTGACGGGTCGCCGAAGCCCGAGCCCGACAGGGAGTGGTTGGGGGCAATCCTCCAGGTCAGCTTGGCAGCCCAGAGATCACTTTTCGTCGTGGTCGGGAACTCATCTCCGGTTGCGGTTCCTCCCTCGATGACGGAGGAGAAGTCGCTGAGCACTTCCAGGTTGTTTTCGTTGTCTACCCGGTCATAGGCGGCGAAGAACCACAGTTTGTCCTTGGCGATGTAGCCGCCGATATCGAGTCCGTAGTCGCTGCGGGTATAGCTGGTCTGTTTGCTGGAAGCGCCTATCGGACCATCATCTGCGGCACCTTTCAGACTGGACTGGAGGCTGTCAGCATCGTAGTAACCGAAGACATCGCCGTGGAACTCGTTGCCGCCGGACTTGGTGATCACGCTGATCACCGAACCGGTGGCGCGGCCGTACTCGGCGTTGTAGGATCCGGTCTTGACCTGAACCTCATCGATGAACTCGAAGTTGAGGTTGGTGCCCTGCTGGCCAAGTTCGACGCCGGTGGTGTTGGCGCCGTCGATGTAATAGGCGTTCTCGGCGCCGGTCGAACCGTAAAATGTCTGGCCCGACCCGTCCACCTGGGCTCCCGGGGTCACCGAAGCCACCGAGGTGTAGTTGCGGCCGGTCGGCAGCGAGCCATAGAATTCCGACGACAGGTCAACACCAATCGAGGTGTTCGAGGTGTCAACCAGCGGCGCCTCCGATGTCACCACGACTTCGTCGCTGAAAGCGGGAGTCATGACCGAGTCCACCCGGGTGGTGGAACCGATCTTGACCGCGATGTTCTCCTGCGTGCGGGTCTGGTAGCCCGTGAGGCTGAAGGTCACAGTGTAGGCGCCCGGGGGCAAGACGAGGAACTTGTATGTGCCCTGGGCATCCGTGACGGTGGCCTGTTGCCCGATCAGCGCTTCCGAGGCGATGGCGACGGTCACGCCCGGCATGGCGATTCCCGCCTCGTCGCCGACCCGGCCCTGGATGTCGCCGCGGGTGGTCTGCGCGGAGGCCAGACCAGCGGTGAGGCAAACGACCATAAACGCAACGAGAATTCTTCCGAATAACTTCATCATTTCCTCCTGTCTCCAATGTGAAAATGGAACCCGAACAAGATCGTTTCCTGTCGTCATAAGTAGTTCAAATAAACACACCTCCCAGAAACTCCGCACACCAGCGCCGAGTTCTTCCGGCCTACTACGTGGAGTTTTCAGAAAATGTTGCGGTGTTATTCGTGCACATTTTTTGTGGTAACTATGAGCAGAATTTGTAGAAGAAATCCTGCCGTGTCGTGTCACCGGGAAAAGCCGGTGCCTGAGGTCCACGAGGTTGCCCACCACATAGACGCGGATCGCCGGGACTGCTATAAGGAAAGAGTCAATTCCGAGACGGTGTCACAAAAACTGAACACGGAGGTGAACATGGTGTCGTTGACCGCACTCTGGCTCCCGATCGTGCTCTCGGCGGTGGTTGTCTTCATCGCCAGCTCGGTCATTCACATGGCGCTCAAGTACCACAACTCGGAGTACCGGCAACTTCCGGACGAAGGCTCCGTGCTCGGCGCGATGCGCAATGGAAAGATCGCGCCCGGTTTCTATGCGTTCCCCTATGCCGGAAGCATGAAGGAGATGGGAACCCCGGAGATGATGGAGAAGTACGCCCAGGGCCCGGTGGGGACGATGAACATCAATCCCAGCGGACCGCCAGCCATGGGGAAGGCGCTCGGCCTGTGGTTCGCCTTCACGTTGGTCGTCGGCATCTTCGCGGGCTACCTCGCGAGCCGGACCCTGGCGCCCGGCACACACTACCTCCAGGTCTTCAGAGTGGTCGGATGCTCGAGCTTCATGGCCTATTCGCTCGCATACTTCTCGGACTCCATCTGGAAGATGAAACCGTGGAGCATGACGCTCAAGCACGTCTTCGACGGGCTGGTGTACGGCCTCCTCACCGCCGGAATTTTCGGCTGGTTGTGGCCTTAACCTGCCGGGAATGACGGGTCAGATGGGACAGTGTGGCAATGGCCGACCGCCTTGCGGCCTGGCAATGAGGCCCAGGCTTCGGTAACCCCTCACCGCCTCACTGCCCCATTGCCCCATCGCCCCATTGCCTCATTGCCTCACTGCCAAATCGGAGGCCGCCCGTTCAACCGCTTTTCCGGTGCGGTAGCCCATCCAGCCCATGGTGGGGCCCATCAGGAAATAGACGAGGCCGGACAGGGCCGGGACCCGAGGCGCCAGCAGCGCCAGCAGCAGGGAAGCGACGCCGATCGCGACCGTTGCCAGATGCCGCTGGAGCCGCCCCTTCGTCGCCACCGCCTCGGCGGCGTTCAGATGCAGCTGATCGCGCAACCGCCACGCCCGCCAGTACATCACCGACAAAACAACAAAGATGCCCACGAAGCCGCCGCTGAAGAGCAGCATCACGGTTGTCCCGCGACTCATTTCCGAAACGCCGGGGCTCCCCGCAAGCGGCGCCGTGACCAGGACCGACGCCAGAAACTTCATCGGAAAGACGTAGAAGACGATGAAAAAGAGCAGAACCCCGTTGAGCGCGACCGTCGTCGCGTCCTCGAAACCGTAACGACGGTGGTAGAGAAAATGCTCGTACCAGACCCAGAGCAAAAAGGCGAAGCACAGGACGAAGGCCGGGAATTGCCAGAAAACGGCAACCAGACCTTCACCCGTCTTCGGTACCTCGAGAGCGACCACCAGCAGGGTCAAAGAGAGGGCGAACACAGCGTCGGACAATCCCTCGATGCGAGATACCTCGCCGCCGCGCCAACGGAAAAACCTCTCCTCGCGGAGGCTTCTCGGCAAGAGTTCTGAGGCTACCATTGAGGGGCAGTGTAGCCCGGAACGACGTATTCCTCCCCGCGGATCACGAGTTCCTTCCGGTCCCACCTTCCGCAACCGCCTCGCCGCGGAGCGAACTCGAGTCCCAGGCAGCATCGAGGTCGCTGCCGAGGTCCTCGAGATCAGCACTCATCACCTTCTCGAGAGCCGCGATCTGCTGCCTCACCAGGTGGATATAAGCCGTTGCGTCTTCCCTCTTTCCGCTCATCTCGCGCACGGCCGTCTCGTCGTGGCGCCGGAACCGCCGCACCCGGCGCAGCGCCTCGAAGGCCGGCACGCCGAGTTCGCTCATCACGTCACCCCCGATGCGCAACGAGCTGTCGAGGGTCTCCCGGTAAACCCGATCCACCCCGGCCTCCAAAAGCTCATAGGCGTGGGTCCGGCCCACCGCACGGCAGAAGACAGCGAGGTGGGGGAAGTGCTTCTGCGCGGTTGCGGCGATTTCGAGAATCCGCTCCGGATCGTCGATGGCGATCACCAGCACCCGTGCGGTGTCCGCGCCCGCCGAACGCAGCAGATCGAGCCGCGACGCGTCGCCGTAGAACACCTTGTGCCCCAGCTTGCGGAGCATCTCGACCTGATCGGAGTCCACCTCGAGAACCGTCGTGCCGATGCCCGCGGCGCGCAGCAGACGTCCGATGATGGTGCCGACGCGGCCGTAGCCCGCGATGATCACCGGGTTCGACTCTTCGATGGCATCGGGTTCTCGTTCCGCTTTCTCGAGGGTACCGAACCGCGGCTGCACCAGGCGTTCGTTGATCAACATCAGGAGCGGCGTCAGGGCCATCGTCAATGCGACCACTGCGATCAGTGGTGTCGTAATTCCGATCGACAGCACGCCCTGTTGGGTGGCGAAAGAAAACAGCACAAAGGCGAACTCGCCCGCCTGGGCGAGAGAGAAACTGAACAGGAGATTCTGATCCTGTCCGAGCCCGAAAACGCGCCCCAGGATCACCAGGATGATGAATTTGATGATGATGAGACCGGCCACCAGAGCCCCGATGAGACCCGGGTGTTGTGCGATTTGGCCGAAATCGATCGAGGCCCCGACGGCGATGAAGAACAGACCGAGCAGCAGGCCCTTGAAGGGCTCGATATCACCCTCGAGCTCGTGCCGGTACTCGCTGGTTGCCAGAACCACCCCGGCCAGGAAGGTCCCCAATGCCGGGCTCAGGCCGACCTTCGTCATGAGGAGAGCGATCCCGATCACCAGCAACAGGGCCGCCGCGGTAAAGACCTCCGGCACGTGCGCCTTGGCGATGAAGCGAAACGCCGGCCGCATCACCAGCCGGCCGCCGATCACGATCGACGCCACCGCCGCCACCACGACCAGCGCCGCCGCCCACCCCGGCAGCCCCTCGACCCAGGTCACCGAGTGACCGGCATCGCCTACCGAGTGGGCGCCCCCGCCGTGCGCCAGCAGCGGCAGGATGGCCAGCATCGGTATCACCGCCAGATCTTGAAAGAGCAGGACCGAAAAGGCGCTGCGGCCGCCGCCGGTCTTCATCAGGCCCTTCTCCTGCAGGGTCTGCAGCACGATGGCGGTCGACGACAGGGCAAGGATGAGCCCGACGGCAAGGGCGCTGCGCCAGTCGAGTCCGGCGCCGAGGCCGACCACTGTGACGACCGCGGCGGTCACCCCCACCTGGAGCCCGCCGAGCCCGAGGATCGAGCCCCGCAACCGCCACAAGAGGCTCGGCTGCAGCTCGAGCCCGATCAGAAACAGCATCATCACCACGCCGAACTCGGCAAAGTGCAGGACGTCCTGGCCGTCCTCCCCAACCAGTCCAAGTGCGAATGGCCCGATGGCGATCCCCGCCATGAGGTAACCAAGCACCGAGCCCAGACCGAGCCGCTTGGCTATGGGCACCGACACCACCGCGGCTGCGAGATAGATCAACGCTTGATAGAAGAACCCCTCGCCGTGCATCCTTCAACCTCCCAGAACAGCGTCGAGATCGGCATTCAGACGATCCAGACCCGCTGCCCGTCCCGCCATCAACCGTCCGTCCCGCAGGGCTTCGAGAAGCCGCCGGTAGTCCGCCGCCTCGCGGTCGATTCCGTCGCGGGTGAGGGCGTGGGTGCCGTGGACCACGAACGGCGGCAGATAGGTCATCCCACAAAGGCGGGCAGTCTGCTCGATCGGCGCCAGCAGCTGACGCATGGAGAAGCGGTTCGCACCGCCCTGTGTGTACGCCTCTTCCGGGCCCCCGGTCGACACGACGTTGAGCAGCGTCTTGCCTTCGAGGGCATGGCCGTCGTGGCCATAGGCCCATCCATGTTCGAGAACCAGATCCTGCCACTCCTTGAGAATGGCCGGAGTCGAGTACCAATAGAACGGGTGCTGGAAGACCACCACGTCATGATCCAGAAGCAGCCGCTGTTCGCGGGGCACGTCGATGTCGAAATCGGGATACTGCTGGTAGAGATCGTTGACGATGACCCCGTCGAGGCCGCGGGCGACCTCCACCAGCCGGCGATTGACGCGCGACCTCCGCAGCGCAGGGTGGGCGAAGAGGACGAGAACGCGGCGTGTTTCAGGTTGTGCCATCACTTGCGAAACCGCTGGAACCAGTTCTGGATTCCTCTACCGCCGGAGCACCGTTGCGTCAGCTCTGAAGGTGGGCCGAAGCCCACCCTGCGAATCCACCCGGATTGTTGGCCCGAAGTAGGGTGGGCCTTGGCCCACCATCAGATGAGTTCGGGCGGTGTGGGCGTCCGCTAGTGGGGGAGCTTGCCGGGCTCCGAGTGGCCGAAGGTGAAGCCGGATCCCGGCCGCCGGTCAGTCCATTCCCACCCGAGGCGGGCTGTCGAGAGCAAGCGTGTCCCCGGTGCGGATCTTTTCCAGGGTCTTTTCGTACAGCGCGAGCCGCGCAGCCTCGATGTCGCCCCACTCGCTCGCGGCGATCACGGTGTCGCCGAGGCCCTCGAGCCGCATGACCTCGAGGGTGAACTGGAAATCGGGATGGGGGTCGATGAGGGTGATCCATTCCTGCTGTTCCGGCTCGATGCGCCAGAGATCGCGCTCGCCCGGCGCGAGCCCCTCGAGCACGAGCTGGTCGAACTCTTCGACCAACCACGGTTCCTCGCTGCCCGGCCGCAGGAGCGCGGCCCTGAAGTGGATCAACCAAACCACCTCATCGGTGCCGTTCTCGGCCCGGAATTCGATCACCGGCCACTCCAGGAACTTCGTGTTGCGCTTGAACACCCGGCTGGCCTTGAGGTGGAAGTCCTTGAGGGTGAGCCGGGCTTCCTCCGACTCGACGCGGCCCTGTTCGAGTTCCGCCACGGCCGTCTGCACCTGCGCCAACCGACGGAGCCTCGCCTCGCCGATGATGCCGTCCGCGGTCATGCCCTTGAGTGGGCTGTAGAGCGCGAGGACCAACTCGGGGTGTTCGGGGCGCGCCTTGGCCTTTTCCTCGTCGATCAGCGCCGCGTCACCGACGAAGAAGGTCAGGGCCTCATCAAAGTGCGCCCGGTACTCCGGATCCATGGGCTCCCGCAGCTTGGTGACCGAGCTCTCGAGCTTCTTGAAACTCGACGAGTCCAGGGTCGGTGGGCCACATCCCGGGAGCAGGACCGTGAGACCCACCACGACGAGGGAGACGCGAACAGTAGCGAACCGGGTTGTCTTCATCTGTTCACCTTCTTCGGTTGCTTCTTCTCTACTTTAGCAGCCTGTTCGCTCGACATCGCCACTGCCTGATCACCTCACCATCCTCATGAGTATTCCCGGAGCGTCGGACCGCCCCGCCGCAGTCCCCTCCTGCGGAGACACCGTGGAGGTGCCGTGGATCACTTGTCGGATCGGCAGAATCACGTTAGTCTCCCGCGCATGAAGATCACACTCCTGCTCATCGTTTTTGTCGTTTTCGGTCTGACCAATTGCAGCGCCAACACCGTCGAAGCACCGGCCGACGTTGCAGCACCGCCGGAGGACGCCGTGTGCGCGCCCAACGGACTGTGCTCCAAGGTCCTGACGCCGGGCACCGGCGATGTTCACCCCGACGCATGGGACGAAGTCACCGTCCACTACTCGGGCTGGACCACCGACGGGAGTCTTTTCGACTCGTCCCTCCAGCGCGGGCAGACCGCGACCTTTCCCCTCAACCGGGTCATTGCGGGTTGGACCGAAGGCCTCCAGTTGATGGTGGTCGGTGAGAAGCGCCGCTTCTGGATCCCGAAAGAGCTCGCCTACAACGACATGCCGGGCCGGCCCGCCGGCATGTTGGTGTTCGACATCGAGCTGTTCTCGATCCAGGACAAACCCGCACCGCCACCGGCGCCGCCGGTGCCCGACGACGTGGCCGGCCCGCCGGCCGATGCCGAAGTGACGGCAAGCGGTCTCGCCTCGAAGATGCTGCGCCCCGGCGTGGGTGACAAACATCCGACAACCAGGTCGAAGGTGACCGTTCATTACTCGGGGTGGACCACCGACGGTCAGCTCTTCGACTCGTCGGTGCAGCGCGGGGAGCCGATCTCGTTTTCGCTGACCCAGGTCATCGCGGGTTGGACCGAGGGGGTGCAGCTGATGGTGGTCGGCGAAAAGCGCCGTTTCTGGATCCCCGAGGGCCTTGCCTACAGGGGCCAGCCCGGGGCGCCCCCGGGGATGCTGGTTTTCGACGTCGAACTGATTTCGTTCGAAGAGTGACCGGAAAGGCTTGGGGCCTGAGCTGTGGGCTGTGGGCTATGGGCTGTGAGCCCTGGGCTATGGGCTATGAGGTCGGCGCGCAGATCCAGGTTCACTCGAACGACTGGAAACGGCCATAGCTCATAGCTGAGCCTCTTGCAAAATTCGAAATTTTCCGCCGAAATCCACATATTCGCGCCTGGTTGAGGCCGGGCGGCACAGGTGCCGCCCCTACCCACAAACGACATTCCCCTGTAGTGGCGGGGCCTGGCCCCGCCTTTGACAGTCAATTTTGCAGGAGGCTCAGCTCATAGCTCAACGCCCCGCTTTCGGGAACAACTCGAACGTTCTCGCTGTTGCCGACATCGATCAGCACTACGGGAGTCACCTCATGCCGAGACCCGAAAAACACGTTTTTGTCTGCCTCAACGAACGACCTCCCGGCAACCCGAAGGGCTCGTGCACCGAACGCGGTGGCCCCGACCTGATGGCGGAGTTCGCCCGGGTCCTGGAGGCTCGCGAGGCCTGGGGCAAGGTCAAGATCACCCGCTCGGGATGCCTCGGGACCGTGCGAACTCGGCCCGAACGTGCTGGTCTACCCCGACGGCGTCCTGTACGTCGGTGTCCAACCCGCCGACATCGCCGAGATTTTCGACGAACACCTGCTCGGCGGACGGCCGGTCGAGCGGCTCAAGGCGCCCACACACATCTGGAGTTGACGACGTGACAACGACCGCGGCGCCCGCCGCGCTGACCGGCATTCCGCGGATGGCGTTTTCACTGGCGGCTTGCCTCCTGCTCGCCGCGTGTTCCTCTGCACAACCGGCCGGCGAGCCGGCCGCGGCGGTCCCTGATCAGCCCCGGCAAACGGAGGCGGGTGCCGAAGAGGCGGATCCCGCGAAGGCCGAAACACTCGTCGTCATGCTCGGCACCGGTACGCCCAACCCCGACCCCGAACGGTCGGGGCCCGCGGTAGCCCTGATCGCGGGCGGGCGGCCCTATCTCGTGGACTGCGGCCCCGGCGTGGTGCGGCGCGCGGCGGCGGCCGGACTCGAGATGCCCACCCTCACACGGCTCTTCATCACCCACCTCCACTCCGACCACACCATGGGTTACGCCGACCTCATCCTGACGCCATGGGTGCTCGAGCGGGACGAGCCTCTCGAGGTCTACGGTCCGCCCGGCACGCAGGCCATGACCGACCACATCCTCGCCGCCTACGACGAGGACATCCAGATCCGGCTCGACGGCTCCCAACCCCAGAATGCCACCGGCATTCAGGTCGAGGTCCACGAGATCGAGCCCGGCGTCATCTACCGGGACGACAACGTGACAGTGACCGCATTCGCGGTTCCCCACGGCGCCTGGGAACGCGCTTTCGGCTACCGCTTTCAGACCGACGACCGCACCATCGTGATCAGCGGTGACACCACGCCCACCGAAGCCGTTGTCGAGGCATGCAGCGGTTGCGACGTGCTGGTCCACGAGGTCTATGCCAAGGCCGGGTGGGACCGCCGCACTCCCGATTGGCAGGCCTACCACGCTGCGTCCCACACCTCCGGCGTCGAACTGGGGAAACTGGCGGCGCGGGCAGAGCCCGAGCTCCTGGTCCTCTACCACCAGCTCATGTGGGGCGCCACAGCAGAAGAGCTCTTGACCGAGATCCGACAGAGCTTCACCGGCGAAGTCGTGTTTTCCGATGATCTGGACGTCTACTGAAAACACCACGGAGAAGCGTCCGGTAGTTCGTGGAAGGGTATTGGAAGCTCTGAAGGTGGGCCAAGGCCCACCCTACGGGTCCGCTGATCATTTGGACCGGAAGTAGGGTGGGCCTTGGCCCACCTTCAGAGCGTGAATCACCCAGCCTTTTTCCTTCCAATAGTGTAGAGTGAGATCGTCCCGTCCACGCCGGAAGGATTTCCGGCATGAAAACCTCCAATGCACACCAGTTTTTCTGGACGATCGTGCTGATCGGCAGCGGCGCGTTGGCCGTATCGGGCCAGTCCACCGATGCCCCCTCTCCCACCCCGACACCGCGGCCCGAGACTCTCTCGGACTACGCACGCTGCAACTCGCTCAAGACCTCGGGTGTGGCCGATGCATCCGGCAAAGTGATCATCTCGACCGCCAACCTCGCCGAGGTTGCCGACGGCGGGACGATCACCATCGGCGGCACGTCGCCTTCCGGGAAGAACCGGCACCCGACCCCATCGACGCCGAGCGCGTCCGAGCGGGCCCGTTGGCGGACCGCCCACAGCAAACAGACCCAGGTGATCGCCGGGCTCGAGCGACGGCGCGCCCTCCTCTCAATCGAAATCGATCACATCGGCAACCAGAGTCTCACCATCAAGACCATGGCCCGCCTCCAGCGAGCCGAAGCGAAAATGCGACAGCTCGAGGACGAGATCTCCGCCGAACGGACGGAACTGGCGCGGATCATCCGCGAAGCCCGCCGCCACGGCGCCGAACCCGGGTGGTTTCGTTAACCCGGCTCGGAGGTAAGGCTTATCGAGTAACTCGTGAGATATGCAGTCTCGAGACCGAGCCCCGCAGGGGCGACAGATTGTAGCCCGGGGCGCAAGCCCCGGGTCCGCGGCAGAAAGTGAGTCCAAGCCGCGGAGCGGCGACAGACAGCCGCCTCCCACGGCCGCGGCTCACTGCGCAGCCATAACCTGTCGCCCCTCTGGGGCTCTTCATCTTGGTCCCGTGGTTGCCGGGGCTCACGCCCCGGCCTATGTCTCTGCCGCCGCTCCGCGGCTCTCTCGCTCCAACCGAACGACGTGGAACAGCTCAGTTGTCTCCGGATGGATTCAAGTTGTTCGCCGAAACCCAAGAACGGTCTATTCCGCCTCCGCCTGCTCGACGAGCTCCTGAGCCCGATCGCGGTTGCCGGTGAAGACCCCGAGATTGCCATCGCCGAGGGTGGTTCCGTTTTCCACTGCCTTTGAGTAATTGGCCAGCGCCTCTTCGAAACGGCCGGCGTTTTCGTAGGCCTCGCCGAGGCTGTCGTAGACGTTGGCCGAATTCGGGATAGAAGCTCGACGTTGTAGGTGAAGACCTCGATCGCGTCGGCGAAGTCCTCTCGTCCCAGGTACTGATAGCCCAGCTGGTTGATCGTGTTTTCAGCCCGGGATGACGTTGAAGCCATATCGTTTCGACAACTGGGCGTAGTGTTGCTCGAGGTCATCGAGGTTGCCGCTGAAGACCCGGGTCTCGGGATCCGTCGGCAGACGCCAGCCGTCGAAGACATCGCGCAGACCCCAGTACTGGGCACGCAGCACCACCGACCCGTGATTCTCGTCGGGCATCCGCATCACCTGCCACCGGAAGTCCTTTGCTTTCGAGGCGGCCAGCGCCGCTTCCAACCGGTCGAGGAGGTTGGGTCTGGGATCCCCCTCCTCCTCATCGGCCATGGCGACAAAGAGCGCTGCATTCGCGACGGCACGGTTCTTGGAAAACGACGTCGCCTGACGAATCGGCAGGTCGTCGTCCCAGTTCAGGCTCGGGCTGATGGCCAGGACCGCCCTGAACATCTCGGGGCGTTCGAACGACGCGTTGAGGGCGAAGAGCCCGCCAAAGGAGTGCCCCGAAAAGAGTCGCATCGGCAGCGTCCGATAGTGATCCTCGACGTAAGGGAAGAGCTCGCTCTCGAAAAAGTCGAGAAAGTTCCCAGCCCCTCCGCTGGCGGGAATCTGCGTCTCCCGCCCGTTGATCTCTCGGGTCTCCACCTCAGGTCGGCGTGAGGTCTCGGGTGCGATCGGTGTTGGCGACACCGACGATGATGAGCTGCGGGATGAGGCCGTTGGCGGCCAGGAAATCCACCGTACCGCGAGTGTGCGTGATGTGTTGATCGCCATCCGTCATGTAGAGCACCGGGTATCGCTCAGTTCCCCGGTCGTACCCCGGTGGCGTGGAGATCAGAGATCGTGCGTTCCTCGCCCATGGTTTTGGATGGCAGAGTGACCGTCTCGCCGATGGTGATGGGTTCGCCGGCACCCGCCATTGCCGCCACAGCCCACAGCACCAGAATCGTCAACACACATCTTTTCATGGGACCTCCGGAATCATCTTCGCGCGCAGCGGTCAGCGCACTTCGGTGATACGCAGGCTGACGCAACATGTTTGCCTCAGGCGAGGTCGCGATCGCAGGGCCGTGACCGAAGGCAACACCGCCTGTCAGGCGGGGGCGTTACGGGGCCGCTGGAATTCGCCTCGCCGGACCTCGGGTCCCGATCGCGACAAACGTGATGACCGCATCGCCTCCCGGCGACCCATCGCCGCTTGGGAGGGCAGCAGTCTTCAAGGGCGCGGTCAGCTCACCATCCAGGGCGAAGCCGTTCGCATCAATGATGCTGTCGCTGACCACCAACTCGTAGTGCCCTCCTGCCAGAGGCGCCTGCGAGGTGACGGTCGCCGTCGTGGATTCGGCATCGTACGTCACCGACACGGTGTACTCGCCGCCGCCGATCCGCCGGAGGGTGAAGGCCGGGCTGTCCACGACCACGTCTTCGTGGAACGTCACCGTCATGGACAACGGTTCGCCGGCGCGCACCACGGAGCCCGGAGCGGGGTTTACCGCCACCACTTTCGGCGGACCGTCGGTGAAGGCGCCGGCCGTTACCGATCGGGTCAACACCCAGGCATCGGGATCGATGCCTACTGCGACCACCGGCGCCGCGACCGGCAAGAGGAAATGCTGGAGTTCGGCGGCGTTCCACAGGGTGACCCGGCGGGTCTGCCGGCCCTCGTCCACCTCGATCTCCACCGGCATCGAAAACACGCCTTCCGTCTGCGTCTGTTCGAGAGAGATCTCGAGGTAGCGCTGACCTCCGATCACGTGTTCCCGGGTTGCGGAGGCATAGGCCGGCGCTCCGCCACCGTAGACCCACTCGTCGAAGAACCACTCGAGATCGCCCCCCCAGACCTCCTCGGCGACCTGGCGAAGGTCTTCAGTTGTCGCGGCGCTGTACTCGAAGCGATCACGGTAGGCATCGAGGATCTCGAAGAATATCTCGGTCCCCACCACGCCCCGCAGCATGTGAACCACCCACGCACCCTTTCGATAGCTGTAGTTGCCAGAGAAAATCCTGCCGACATCGACCGGGTTTTGGATGTAGATCGCCTCGTCGAATTCGTCCGGCCGCGCCTGCGACATGTAGTCGCGGAGAGCGGTCGGATTCGACGCCCCAGACTGGTACTCGAACCACAGCGCCGCCGAGTACGTGGCAAAGCCCTCGTTGAGCCAGATGTCCGACCACGTTGCACAGGTCACCATGTCGCCCCACCATTGGTGGGCCGCTTCATGGGCGGTCAGGTTCTCTGAAAAAGCGTTGTTGCCACCCTGCCCGGTGGCGGTCTGGTGCTCCATGCCGCCGCCGAACGGGAAGTTGTAGATGGCGTACTTCTCGTCGACAAACGGATACAGACCGAACAAATCGCTGAAGGTGCCGAGCATGTCCACCGATCTTCGCCAGGCGTTTCGGTTCTCGGTTGTGTCCCGTTCCGGCCAGAGGAAGAAATCGACCGGCATCGAACCGCCGCTGTAGTTGAAGATTCTCACTGAAGCTGTTGAAGCGCGTCGCCGCAAAGGCGAAGAGATAGGGGCTTGTCGGGTAGTCGGTCGCCCAGCGGAAACGCCGCCGTTCACCTGAAAGCGGGGTATTGCCCACGCGAACACCGTTCGCGACCACGGTCAGGTTCGAAGGCACGGTGACCAGCAGCTCACCGGTCGCCTTGTCGCGGCTGTCCTCCTTGACCGCCCACCAGGTGTAGGAAAACCACGGTTCGGACAAGGTCGAGACGACCGGCCAGTCACCCTGAGTCCCGAACACGATCGAGGAGAGACCGGTGGTCACCGGGTACCCCTCGTAATCGACCACCAGATCGAAGTCGTCACCGGTGTCACAGGTCCGGTCCAGATCGACCTCGACGGTGGCTTCGTCCAAACGCGTCCACTCGGCGGCACCACCGTCCAGCTCCACCTCGTTAATGATCAGCGTGGAGTGAAGCCAGAATCGGAAGGCCGTCACACCGTCCTCCACACACGTCACCGTCATCGTGGTGCGGCCGTCGATGAACTGGGTCGTGGGTTCGACCTCGAGCTCGATCCGGTAGTGCTCGACGTCGGTCTGCAGGTTGAGCGGGTCGTTCGAGCTCTTTATTTGCAGGATCCTGGCTGCTTCGGCGCGACCGGGTGATGCGGTCTTTGCCCGCGAGCACAACTCGGGCGAATCGGCATGTGACGAGACCTGAGCCACTGCAACCGGAGGCGTCGACCACGGCGCGAGGACAACGAGCATCGTCAAGAACTTCAGCATCGAATCTCCATCAACCACTCGCTCACCGTGTTCATTCTCCCACCGGGCGAGATCACCGTCCTCCCGGAATCCATCACTTCATGGAGTTACGCGGAATTCAGCCCGCAGTTCCGCAACCCGGATCCACCATCCACATGGCAGCCGGGACGGCCGCCCCACAAGACCTTTCAGAAACAGCTTGTGGGGCAGCCGCCTGGCACGCGGGACGCGTGCCCCACAAGCCGTTTCCGGGCCGTTTTGTGGGGCAGCCGCCTGGCAGGCGGGACGCGTGCCCCACAAGCCGTTTCCGGGCCGTTTTGTGGGGCAGCCGTCCCGGCTGCCGTCTAGTGAGCGACCACCACCCGCGGGGCCTGGCTTTCCTCAAGCAACTGTTCGAGCACGGGCAGCTGTTCGGTGATCACCGCCTCCAGCTCGGCGACGTAGCCGTCGAGCTCGGCCTCGAGCAACGCGAAGACCTCCCTCGAACTCGTGTACGGCGCTCCAAGGGCGCTTTCGACGACGCTCTGCAGATTCAGGAGCTGGTTGTCGATCTGCGGTTGGAAGTTGAGCACGTCCTGGCTCGACTCATTCTTGACCTGGGTGAGCTGTTCTTCGATGGCGGTCAAAGCCTGCGAAATCTCCTCGGCCTTTTCGGTGATCGCGTCATCATCCACGTGCGCTGAAACGGCCTCGATCTGGCCGCGCACGTCGCGGATCCGCTCGATGGTCTCGTGGGATCGGGTCAGGGCCTGCCAGATCTCACGCGCGAGGGCGTACTGCTCGTCGAAGGCCGCCTGTGAGATGTTCGTCCGCGGGTCCTGCACCACGTCGAAGTTCGCAGTCTCCGTCCACTCGCCCACCGTCAGCCGCACCTGGTAGCTGCCGGGCGGCACCGTCGGTCCGCCAGGCCAGCCCCACAGGACCGCGTCCTCGACGAGACCGGCATCCGGCAGGGCGAGGTTCCACACCGCACGGTTGGCGCCGGCGCGGGCATCGAGCAGCGGCGGTTCGGCCAATTCGGGGAAGAAGCGCCGCCACGGGCTCGGCGCGCGTTTCTCGGGTTCCTGGCTGGACAGACTGCGCAGCACCTCGCCCTCTGCATCGAGAAACTCGAGCTTCACCTCGTCGGCGTCCTCCTCATCGAGACCCGCCGGCAGCACGTAGTGGACGACCGCGCCGAAGGGCGGGTTCTGGCCCACCGCGCCGCGACCGCCGCCGCCCGAACCGTCGACCCAGCGCACGACCGTGCGCGGAGTGAAGAGGTGGGGCGTGGCCGGCGCGAGGTTGTCGGCCATCTGGTGGAGCACGGTGAGATCGTCGAGGATCCAGAACGACCGCCCCTGGGTGGCCACCACCAGATCGCCGCGCTTGACGGCGAGGTCGGTGATCGGCGTGACCGGCAGGTTGAGCTGAAGGGGTTTCCAGGTGGCGCCATCGTCGAACGAGGTGTACATCCCGAACTCGGTGCCGGCGTACAGGAGACCCTTGCGCTCGGGGTCCTCTCGCACCACGCGCACGAAGTGGTCGGCGGGGATGCCGTTGCGGCCGTCGGTCAGCGCTTCCAGGTGGCGCCGAAGTCGTCGGTGCGGAAGATGTACGGGCTGAAGTCGTTCTCGCGGTAGCGGTGGACGGCGATGAAGGCCCGCCCCGGATCGTGGGCGGAAAGCTCGATCGCGTTGACGGTCCCCCACTCCGGCATGCCGGCCGGGGTGATGTTCCGCCAGTTGGCACCGCCGTCATCCGAGATGTGGACCAGTCCGTCGTCGCTGCCCGCCCACAGGAGGCCGGCTCGCATCGGAGACTCCTCGAACGCGAACACCGTGCCGTAGACCTCGACACCGGTGTTGTCGCGGGTGATCGGCTCGCCCGCGTAGCCCTGTCTGGATTCGTCATCGCGGGTGAGATCCGGGCTGATCTCCGTCCAGTTCCGGCCTTCGTCGGTGGACTTCAGAACAACGTTGGCGCAGTGGTAGAGCATCGACGGGTCGTGAGGCGAGATCCGGATCGGCGAGTTCCACTGGAAGCGGTACTTGAGGTCCTTCGCCTGCTGCCCCACCGCCATCTGCGGCCACGCCATCACCTCCTGCGAGTGCTCGAGCCCTCGGTCGAAGCGGCCGATCGAGCCGCCATAGCAGCCCCCGTAGGTGATGTCGGGGTCGCGGGAATCGACCGCCACGGTCGACGTCTCACACCCTGCCGGCTCGTACCAGTCCTCGCGGTCGATCCCTCCCGGGGCGCGGCTCGGAATCGCCACCGCGCTGTTGTCCTGCTGCCCGCTGTAGAGCCAGTACGGTTGCTGGTCGTCCACCGTCACCCGGTACATCTCGGCAGTGGGTTGGTTGGACTGCACCGACCAGGTCCGGCCGCCGTTGAAGGTGACATTGGCGCCGCCGTCGTTGCCCTCGATCATGTTCGTGGGATCTTTAGGATTGATCCACAGGGCGTGGTTGTCGCCGTGAGGGGTGCGGATGGGTTTGAAGTTCTGGCCGCCGTCGATCGACTTCCAGAACATGACGTTGAGAACGTAGACCGTGTCGGCGTCCTTCGGGTCCGCCTCGAGATGGGTGTAGTACCAGGCGCGCTGGCGCAACTCGCGTTCACTCGAAACCAGCCGGAACTTCTCGCCGCCGTTGTCGGAGCGGAAGAGCCCTCCCTCCTCGGCCTCGATCAGCGCCCACACCCGGTTGGGTGCAGCCGGCGACACCGCGACCGCGATCCGGCCCATGACGCCTTCGGGCAGCCCCTCGGCGAGCTTCACCCAGGTGTTGCCGCCGTCATCGCTCTTGTAGCAGCCCGCTTCCGGGACCGCCGGAGATCATGTTCCACGGCGTGCGCCGGGCCTGCCACATGGCGGCGTAGAGGTTGCGCGGGTTGGCCGGGTCCATGGCGAGATCGACCGCACCCGCCTCGTCCGAAACGAAGAGGACCTTGGACCAGGTGAGACCGCCGTTGGTGGAGCGGTAGACCCCGCGCTCGGCATTGGGCCCGAACACGTTGCCGAGGACCGCCGCGTAGACCAGATCCGGGTCGTTCGGGTGGACCACGATCCGCCCGATCTGACCGGCCTCCGGCAGTCCGATGTGGCGCCAGGTGTCGCCGCCGTCCGTGGACTTGTAGATTCCATCACCAGGAGAGACGTTGCCACGGGGGCATGCCGAACCGGTGCCGGCGTAGACCACGTTGATGTCCGACGGCGCCACCGCGATGGCGCCGATGGAGCCGGCGCCGAAGGCATCCCCCGGACGGCGTTCCCAACGAACGTCATCGGGCAGCCCGCCGATCGGCTCGCGCAGCAGGCCGAGCCCGGCCAGGGTGGGGTCCACCTCGCCCATGATCTCGGGGTCGGTCTTCGGTTCGAGCTCCCGCATCACGTCGGAGACGTTGTGCCACGACAGCCCCGCATCCGTCGTCTTCCACACCCCACCGCCGGTCGAGCCCATGTAGTAGGTCATCGGGTCGCCCGGCACTCCGGCCACCGCGGTGACGCGGCCGCCGCGGTAAGGGGCCCACCAACCGGTACTCGAGTGAGTTGAAGAGGTCGTCCGGCAGATCAGCGGCGACCGCCGACAGATGCAACCAGAACCACGGAACAGAAGAGCGCGCGAATTTTCATGAAATCCCCCCGGTCGATGTGCAGCGGAAAGAATAGCAAGAACGAGTTTTGAGTTTTGAGTTTTTAGTTTTGAATTGCGGGTCGGCATCCAAACAGAGTGAGTCAGATGGGAACGCAGTGGAGGTTTCTCGGGGGTGGTGAAATCGGTGCAAGCTCAGGCAGCCGGGACGGCTGCCCCACAAGGCATCCGAGCCGACCTTGTAGGGCAGGCATCCGAGCCGACCTTGTAGGGCAGGCGTCCGAGCCGGCCTTGTGGGGCAGGCGTCCGAGCCGGCCTTGTGGGGCAGGCGTCCGAGCCGACCTTGTGGGGCAGGCGTCCCGCCTGCCATCTAGCGTGGGGAACGGGTCGCGTGCGGCGGAGGTGCCATTTTCAACATTGTTGGACTCAAGATTGTCCCAGTCGGCAAAACGACGCGGGCCAACAATGTTGAAGGTGGCTCCTCCCGGGAAGAGCGTGCTGAAAGCCGGTGTGCGGCGGTGGCGCCCGGCGCATGTGACCAAGGTCACGATCCCTGAGCTGCGGCGCTGCGACAGTGCTCATGGAATGTCCATGGATGGATCAGCGGTTACTCCCGTATACGGGGTAGGACAGCGAACGCCGGTGAACGGCGCCGATGAATTCAAACACTACGCTCGGAGCCGGAGAACATGACCGCATACCCCGCACCAGCCGCACCCATCTCCACGCCACCAGAGACCCGACGGACGCCGACCCCACCCGTTCTGATCGAGGCGACGCCGATGAGCAGAGCCCGGCGAAGGGTCTCGGCGATCGTCACCACCTACAACGAAGCCGAGACGATTGGCGACTGCCTGGATTCGCTCGCCTGGTGCGACGAGATCCTCGTCGTCGACTCCTACTCAACCGACGACACGCGGGCCATCGCCCGTCAACATGATCGCGTCAGAGTGCTCGAACGGCCCTACTACGGCGCCGCCTCGCAGAAGAACTGGGCGATCGATCGCTGCCGATTCGACTGGGTTCTGATCCTCGACGCCGACGAGCGGGTCACCCCCGAACTGCGACGGGAGGTCGAAGCCGTGCTCGCGGCGCCGGTCACCGCCACCGCATTCACGATCAAACGGAGGACCTTCGCCCTCGGGGATGAGATCCGCTACTCGGGTTGGCAACACGACCGGGTGGTCCGGTTGTTTCGCCGCGGCGCCGCCCGCTATCCGAATCGCAGAGTGCACGCCGACATGGAAACGGCTCAATCGCCGCGGGTGCTCGACGCCCACCTCGACCACCACATGGTGGCCACCCTCGACGAGTATGTCGAACGCACCCGCCGCTACGCCGTGTGGGGCGCGGCCCAACTGTGGCGCGACGGCCGCCGCCGAACCGGTTTGTGGCAGGTTGTCGTGCGACCCGCGTGGCGGTTCTTTCGCACCTACGTGCTCCAGTTCGGTCTTGTCGAGGGAGTCCGCGGCTTCATCATGTGCGCTGTCCCGGCGTACGGCGCCTTTTTGAAGTACGCGACGGTCTGGAGCTGGCAGAGGGAGCACAAGCGCGGGCTCAGCCCGGATCTCCCCGCGTTCGACGATGACCCGACAACCTGGGAATGGCGCGAAACGAAGGCAGAACCGGCGGGGTTGGCACCGTCCTACTGAGCGAACCGCCTCCGGCCGCCTCTCACGGGGAACTCCGTAGGGCCGGCCGGATAGTTCCGCCTCGAGATGATCAAGGATCTGCCATGTAGCGCAGCCGGGCCGGGTAGCTGACGCGGATCGACCCCCGGATGCCGCGCGAACCCTGACCGGGAATCACCACCACCTCGAAGCGGCGGTCGTCCTTGAGGTCGAAGTTGTCGATGGCTCCTTTGAGACGCACGCCCCCCTTGCCGGTGGCCTCGATCAGAACCTCCCCGGTGGACACTTTGCGGACCTGCACCTCCATGTTTTCGAACACGCCGGTTTGCACGACCTCGACGGTCACGTCGCCCGCACAGGCCGGTGTGAATTCCACGAGGCTCTGCGACCTCATGGAGGTCAAGGAGACAGGGGTCTCCACCTCTTCGGGCACGATCACGAGACCGTAGGGGCGAGGCGACGAAGGGACGAACACCGCCGGCGACGGCTCAGAGGCCACAACCATCCCGGCGCTGGACCCACCCGGTGCATCACCCGGCGGGTTCGATGCGCCGGACCCCGGCTCGACAGTGACCCTGATCGGGCCGACGAAATTGTCGAACTCGTCGCCCTCGGGGACTGCTGAGAATCGGTTGACCCAGACCGCGATATGGTAGACGCCGCGGCGTCGGGCTCCCTCGAAATCCGGGTCCAGCACCACCGGAATCGTGGCGTCCCAGCACGATCCTCCGTCGCGGCCGGGCACGCACACCGCGTCCGGGACGAGAGCGTCCCAGGCTTCCCGGTCGACCCGGTCGAGCATCGCCTGCCAGCAGTCGCGATCGAGCCGCCCGGTGCCGGCGTCGATACACGCCGCGAGGTCGAACCCGGGGAAGGGATGGTTGGGCTGGTTGAACCACAGGTCCCAGGTCACGCCGTCACCGTCGGAGGCCCCGCCCTCGTCGTGAACCTGGACGCGCACCTCGAGTTCCACGCCGGCTGGTGCGGTGAAGCGTCGGCAGTCGTCGCCGCACTCGACCCGCTCCCCTGTCTCCGGATCCGTGTAGGCGAGGCTCAATTCCGGGACGAAATCGGCTGCGGGACCGGTCTCGGCAGGCCCGGAAATCGCCGCCGCCGAAACCAGCAAAGTGCACACCACCGTGAATGTGAACGTGATCGCTCGCCGCACGATGACCCTCCTCCCCCTGATGCGTTGGCGAGGTCTACTATACCCGGCGACGTGGTCGGGGTCATGACGCCTTCATTCGATGACATACCCGCCCCGATCACTGCCAACGCATAAACAACTCTGATGGTGGGCTGAAGCCCACCCTACGGGGCGGCTCGGTTTAGGGGTCCAACGGAGGGTGGGCCAATGCCCACCCTCCGTTGGACTCACGAACGGCGCGGTTGGTTAACAATTGCGGCTCTCGATCGTATTGGTAGCGTACGGGGGTACTCCATGGGTGAGAAGAACTGGGGCTGTTTCAAGCAGGCCGCCGTCGGTTGCGGTTGTCTGCTGGTGCTTGCGGTGGCCGTTCCCGTCGTGCTCGCGGTGATGATCATGCTCCCGTTGAACCGCGCTGTCGAAAACCGGACCGAGCTCGAGGATCGCTTCGGGACTCAGGATGCCTTCGTGCCGCCGGCGGCTGGCATCCCCTCGCCCGACCGGGTCGAGGCCTTCCTGAGAGTGCGACAGTCGCTCACGTCGACCTGTGACGATTTCTGGAACGCCGAGCGGGCGGTCGCCGCAATGGAGGCCTTCGACGATCAGGAGGAAGTCTCGAAGATCGCCGTCATGAAGCAGGCGATGTCGACATCGAAGACCATGATGGGGATGGGCCCGTTGATCGGTCACTTCTACGAGATCCGGAACCAGGCCCTGGTCGACGAGGGCATGGGGCTCGGCGAGTACACCTACATCTACGTTCTTGCCTACAACGACGAAATCGTGAATCCGTCCGAGAAGCTCGAGCTGTTCGGACCCGGCGCCACCAACCTCCGTGTCCGCGAGGCCCTCCTGTCGATGCTGCGCAATCAGCTCGAACTCCTCCAGAAGGAGTGTGGCCTGCCCGATGTGGCGGACGCGGTCGCCGCCGAAGTGGAGGCCATGGAACAGGACGCCAAGCGTATCCCCTGGCAGGACGGACTGCCGCCCGCAATCGAGGACTCGCTGCTGCCGTACCGGGCCGAACTCGACCGCCTCTTCTGCGGCTCGACGCCGCCCCTGGAGCTCATGATCAACGAGAAGCGGGGGCTGGCGATCGAATCCCGTTAGGGCTCGTCAGGTACTACTGCTTCGACCACGGCGCCGGTTCGACTCGCGCTTTTCCCCGCCCCTGGATCGTGATCAGCCGCGCCGGCAGACCCGGATCGGTGCTCCTGCCCGAACACAGGATGCACGGGATGCCGTACTTCTCGGTGAGGATGTGGCCGGCGAGCGGTTGCGAAAAATCGACGGCGCGGTGTTCGTGCCCGAAGAGCAGGACGTCGATCCGCCCGCTGACCAGCCGCATGAAGTCGGCGCCATCCTTGAGCCGGTGCCCCAACCACTCTTTGGAGTGCTTGAAGAGCTTGTCGTCGGGAAAGAGGAACGGGTGGTGATGAAGGGCGACCACGATCTTGAAGCTCTTCGAACGCTCCGCCCGCAGCGTCGTCAAGAGCTCGGCGAGCTCGGCGAGCTGGTCGTCGCCGAGCTCGCCGTCGGCCAGCAGACCGTCCCAGAAACCGGTCTCGGCGCGCATCGAGTTGAGGGTGATCAGCGCGACCCGATCGTCGGCGTAGGGCACGTCGGGGTGGGTCACCCGGGTCTCGATTCCCATCAGGTACTTCTTGAAGAGCTTGAACCTCTTCTCCTGGGCGTAGGCCCCATTCCAGCCGTAGTCGTGGTTTCCGGGCAGAGGCACAACTTGAAACCCGGCTGTGTGGAGCGGTTCGAGGATGCGCCGCGCCTCGATGAACTGAGCTTCGCGGCCGTCGTCCACCACATCTCCAGTGATCAGCACAAGAGGCTTGTCGTCACCCCCTCCCCAGTGGCGTTTGATCAGCCGCACGAGCTTCTCCGCCTGCCGCGCCTCGTTGAGCTCGGTCTCTTTCTTGCCGATGTGGAGATCGCTGATGTGCAGGATTTTCATGCTGCCTCCGGACCGCGCCGATGCCCTCTCTCCAATATCGCGCGAACGCCCGAGGATGACAAACAAAAGGGAGGGGATAAACCCCTCCCCTACGGCTTTGAGGAACGGTATGAGTTTCTGAGAACCGTAGGGGCGGGGTTTATCCCCGCCCGCTCGATCGCGAATATTGGAGATGGCCCATGAAAAACACCACCACCGCCGCACGCGACCCGTTTCCGCGGGACGGATGGCAGGCGGGACGCCTGCCCCACAAGGCGATCCGTGAGCCAGATGGCAGGCGGGACGCCTGCCCCACAAGTTTTCCGTGAGGCGAATGGCAGGCGGGACGCCTGCCCCACAAGGTGAAACGAACCCGGTCCGTTTGTGGGGCAGCCGTCCCGGCTGCCATTTGGTCTGGAACTCAAAACTAAAAACTCAAAACTCAAAACTCCTCTGGTGTTATCCTCCGCCTCCGGAGAAAAAGTGGCGATTCAACTCCCTCACCGCACCGACATCGAAGCTATGTTCCGCCTCGCCCTGCCGGTGGTGGTGGTGCAGGTGGGCATGATGCTGCTCGGCGTCGTCGACACCATGGTCGTCGGCCACCTGTCCTTCGAAGCGTTGGCGGCGGTCGCTCTCGGCCACGTGACGGTGGTCGCAGTGTCGTCTTTCGGGGTCGGTCTTCTCCTGGCCCTCGACCCGCTGGTCTCGCAGGCGGTGGGAGCCGGCGACCCGGACAGCGTCCGGCGCAACGCTCCAGCGCGGGATGATTCTCGCGGTCGCCCTGATGGTTCCCAGCACCCTCCTGTTGCTGCCCGGGGAGAGCGTGCTCACCGCCCTGCGCCAACCTGCAGAAACCGTACCCTTGGCCGCCGCCTACGTCCGGATCTGCATCCCCGGTCTCCTCCCCTTCTACGGTTTCGTGGTGTTGCGCCAGACCCTGCAGGCGATGCAGAGGCTGCGGCCCATCGTGATCACCATCGTCGTGGTGAACCTCTTCAACCTGGTTGCCGACTGGGTGCTGGTGTTCGGCGCCGGACCGATCCCGAGCTTCGGACCGGTCGGCTCTGCATGGGCGACGACGGTCGCACGGACGTTGCTGTTTGTCGTTCTCCTCGTCGCTGGCGCGCAAGGAGCTCGCGCCGCTCCTCGGCCGCTTCGATCGCGATGCGCTGCTGCTGCAGCCGCTGTGGCGCATCGTCCGTCTCGGCACACCGATCGGCTTCCAGGTCCAGCTCGAGATCATCGCCTTTGCCGTCATCGCGCTGCTGATGGGTGGGTTCGGGACGCTCCAGATGGCGGCCCACCAGGTGGCCATCAATCTCGCATCGCTCACTTTCATGGTCCCGCTCGGTGTCGGGTCGGCAACCGCGGTACTCGTGGGTCAGGCCATCGGCGCCGGCGCCAGCGGCGGTGCGCGGAGAGCGGCCGCCTCCGGGCTGCTGATCGGCGCGTCCTTCATGTCGCTGACCGCCGCCCTCTTCATTTTCGCACCCCGCACGCTGGCTTCCGCTTACACCTCTGAAGTTGAGGTCGTCGCGCTGGCCTCTCTCTTCATACCCGTCGCCGGCTTTTTCCAGATCTTCGACGGCCTGCAGGTGGTGTCGGCGGGAGCGCTCCGCGGCGCCGGCGATACCCGGGCGCCGCTGGTGGTGAACATCGTCGGCTTCTGGTGCATCGGCCTCCCCATCAGTCTGGCTGCTCGGCTTCAAGCTCGGCTACGGGCCCGTGGGTCTGTGGTGGGGTTTGGTCGCCGGGCTCGGCGCGGTGGCGGTGTTTCTGATGATCCGACTGGCGTGGATGTTCCACGGTGTCATCCGTCGCGTCGAAGTGGACTGAGATTCTCGAAGATCTCAGTTGCTGGACAGGGCTTCCAACAGAACTTCGAAGGCAGGGGCTCTTTCGCGCACCAACAGCAGGGTGGCGGCGTCCGGCGGTCGCGTGCGGTCGGCGCCCTTGAGAGGGACGTCTTCGAAGCGGTCGTAAGTGAGGAGGTACGCCCGTGCCGCCTGGTAGGTGCGCACCGCCCGGATGATGTGCATCTTGTCGTCGGCGGCGCGGTCGGGCATTTCCGACACGGTCAAGTGCAGCGCCAAACAGGGCGAAAACCTCGCCCACGTTGGCGGCGCGGAATTCGAACGGGTGCTGGCGAGCCGCCAGCGCATCGAGCTCCGCTTCCTCCCCCTGGTCGTTCATGATGTCGAGGATTTCCCGGGTGGTCTCGTCCTCGGTTCGGCCCTTCGCTACCCGCGTCAGATCGGCGAAGGTCGGCGACTGTCCGGTGCTGGTGTAGGGAGCCATGTCCTCGGCCGTTGTCAGATAGAGCAGCCGTGCCGCGGGCCGCAGCGACTTCATGATCTCGAGCAGCCGGTGGTAGGCCGCCGCATGCTTGCTGCCGGAATCCTTGGCGTCGACCCCGCTCGGCACATCCAGATACAGACTGTCCGGCATCCTCGAAGATCTTGAGGTAGGTGGTGGTGACCGCGTCGTAGTGGCGGCAGAACGACTCGAAGTGCTCCCCCGGCAGGGAGACACCGAACAGATTGAATGTCGGCACCGCCGCAGCGAGCTCCGCCATCGATTGCTCGGCGTCCTCGGGCAGTGGCACATAGCGCTGCCGGGCCGCCGGTTGCGGCGTCGTCACCTCGCCCTTGAGCTTCTTGATCTCGTAGGCCTGGTCGCCGACCTTCCGCCGCAGAGTGAGGACCCGTTCGGCCAGCCCGAGACGGGTGTCGAGTTCCCGCAGGAACCCCTGCAACAGGAGTTCGTACCGCGGCGACAGGGTCTCTCGGGTCGCCAGGACCACCGCGCCGATGGGGACCGGCCCGTCAGCCAGCATCGGCTGCGCATACACCATGTGTTTCCCAACCCGCACCGGGCCCAGCAGGTCGCCGGAAAACGTGTCCAGCGCCTCCCGCGCGGCGGTTGCAAGCGCGGTATCGAGATCGGCATCACCGCTCGGCGGAATCTCACTCCCCGCCACCGAAACCAGGGCCGCAAAGTCGGCGTCGACCAGACGCGCCAGCACGGCGCCGGACAGAGCACGGGCATATCCGATCTCGGTGCCACCGAAGGTCTCCGCACACTCGAAGATCTGGCGGTCCCACACGAGGTCGATGGCACCGTTGGCGGCGCTGAGGCGGGCGTGGCTTTCACCGTCGAGGCCGGCGAGAAGCTGTTCGGCTTCGCGCCACAACGTCTCGATGGTGCCGGCCAATCCCTCGTGCGCGGTCATCAGCGTCTCCTCTTGCGTCAACGGTCGGCGGTTCGGTCTTCCTCAGTCACGCATCAGAATCAGCGCCCTGCGGATCAGGCTGACGTGGTCGCGGACCCACGCTTCGATGGTGGCGAGCTCCTCCGATGACAGACCCATCTGGCGCGCCACCACGTCGACCATGCTCTTCTCGTTGACGCTGTAATTGACATCCGAATAGCCGAGCCCGATGAGTTCCAGCAGCGCCGCAACCTTGGAGCGCCAGCTGTGAAACACCCCGGCAAGCTCTTCGACGCCGCGGCCGCCGCCGCCGCCCGTGATCCCCATCTCGGCCTTGAGGGCGGCGAGAGATGCCTCCTCACGACCGATCACGAGACCGTCGGCTTCGATCATCTTCTCCGCAAGCTCCGCAAATGCCCTCTTCTCATCACTGTCGAGCAGGTTCAAAAACACCGCCGGTCTCCTTTCGAGTGTTCGATGAACACCAGAATAACAGTGAACGTCCGGAAAGCCGGCGTCGTGTTAGGATTCACTTTCAATCCGCCGTGGGCCACCACAGCCCGGGCGGAGTTTTTGGAGGGCACACTCGTGAAGGATCCCAAGATCGTCCTGTCCACCAACGACATGCCACGCCAGTGGTACAACCTGGCCGCCGACCTGCCGTGTCCACCGCCGCTCGGCCCCGACGGCAAACCGATCGGCCCCGAGATGCTGGCGCCGGTCTTTCCGATGAACCTCATCGAACAGGAGGTCAGCACCGAGCGCTGGATCGACATCCCCGAGGGGGTGCTCGAGATCTACGCCCGTTGGCGGCCGTCGCCGTTGCGCCGCGCCTATGCCCTCGAAAGGCACCTGGGAACTCCGGCCAAGATCTTCTACAAGGACGAGAGCGTCTCGCCGGCGGGCAGCCACAAGCCCAACACCGCGGTCGCCCAGGCCTGGTACAACAAGCAGTTCGGCATCAAGCGCCTGACCACCGAGACCGGCGCCGGGCAGTGGGGCTCGGCGCTCGCCTACGCCGGCCAGTTGATCGGCCTGCAGGTGGATGTGTGGATGGTCCGCGTCAGCTTCGAGCAGAAGCCCTTCCGCAAGACCATGATGGAGATCTGGGGCGCTCGCTGCGTGCCGTCGCCCTCGCCCGAGACCCAGGCCGGACGCAACATTCTCGAGCAGATGCCCGACACCCCCGGCAGCCTCGGCATCGCCATTTCCGAGGCCATCGAGGCGGCGGTCACCGACCCTTCGGGGACCACGCGTTACTCGTTGGGCAGCGTGCTCAACCACGTCATGCTCCACCAGACGATCATCGGGCTCGAGGCCAAGAAACAGCTCGCCATGGTGGGGATCGACAAGCCGGACGTGGTCATCGGCTGCGCCGGTGGCGGTTCGAACCTCGCGGGGCTCTCCTTCCCCTTTGTTGCGGACAAGATCCACGGCGCCGAGATCGAGATCATCCCGGTCGAGCCCGAGGCCTGCCCCACCCTCACCAGGGCGCCCTACGCCTACGACCACGGCGACACCGCCAAGATGACGCCGCTGCTGCCGATGTACTCCCTCGGCCACGCCTTCATCCCGCCGGCCATCCACGCCGGTGGCCTGCGCTATCACGGCATGTCGCCGCTGGTGTCGGCCTCGGTGAAGGCCGGTCTGATGTCCCCGATCGCCGTCCCGCAGCTCGAGTGTTACGAAGCCGCGATCACGTTCGCCCGGACGGAAGGGCTCATCCCCGCCCCGGAGACCAGCCACGCGATCGCCGCGGCCATCACCGAGGCCAAGAAGGCCACGGAAGAGGGCAAGGAAAAGACCATCATCTTCAACTACTCGGGACACGGTCTGATGGATCTCGCGGGCTACCAGGCCTACTTTGCCGGCGAGCTGCACAACTACCCGCTGCCGCCCGAGGTGATGGCTCGTTCGTTGGCGGTGATGGAAGGCTTTCCGAAACCCGGGTAACATCGAACGGTCCATCGAGGAGGAGTCATGAAGTATTCGATCGCCCTTGCGATGTGCGTCGTGTGCGCATTTCCAGTAATTTCCGCCGACACCCCCGGGGAAGGAACACCGGCGTCCGCCCTTGTCATCATCGACATCCAGGACTTCTATTTCCCGGGCGGCAAGATGCCGCTGGTCGAACCCGAAGCGGCCGCCGACAACGCGGCCAAGATTCTCGCCTCGTTCCGTGCCGCCGGCAAACCGGTGGTCCACGTCCGCCACGACGTCAAAGACGGTGGGGCGATCCACAAGAGCGTCGCACCGATCGACGGCGAGATGGTGTTCACCAAATCCGAGGTCAGCTGTTTCAACGGCACCGAGATGCTCTCTTACCTCCGTGAGCAGGGCGTCGAACAGGTGGTGCTGGTCGGAATGCAGACCCACATGTGCCTCGAGGCGGCCACTCGCGCCGCGTACGACCTCGGTTTCCAGTGTGTCGTGATCGGCGACGCCTGCGCCACCCGCGACCTCACGTATGGCGACACCACCGTCAAAGCCGCCGACGTCCACGCCTCCACCCTCGCCACCCTCGACCGCACCTACGCCAAGGTCGTCGACACCAAGACCTTCCTCGGCCAGCAATAGGCTCCCTCGATCCGTGATCGAAACCGCGCACTGCTGAAAGGCCACTCTTCAGGCCGTTCGCACAATCCCGCCACCACCGGATTAGCTTCCGTGTATGCCACGAACTGCTCGAATGCGTGCTCGCTTCTCACGAGATGGTCAAACGATTCCTTTTCCAAGATCTTCCCTTTTCTCTTCAATTCACGGTTGATCTCGTGCGCCGAGAATGACTTCCAGGAGTGGAGAATGTCCGACAACGTGTGGTCTGCGTACGGGGTCACGACCGTGAACATGATTCGGCATCACACTCCACGCGCTCAGCGCATATCGATCTCCCTGGAAATGCAGCATCGAAGATTCGACGATCCTGCGACCCCGGGTTCCTTGAGGATGCAGCTCCCGTAGACCCGGGTCAATATCGAAGTTCGAGCGATCTCACTCCGGATCGCGATCTTCCTCCACCATCGGTCTTGCGAATCACCTGACCGGGAACTGCGTCCGCCAAACAGAACGTCACAAAGTAAGTGCACCCGGTCTTGTAGAGATGCGGCAGGTCTCCCCGCCACCGTGGTTCGATTCTCGGCAGGGACTTCGGGATCGACAATCCGATCCGGATTCAACGGGCCCCTGATATCTCTCTGTCATGGCGAATCCAGTATCTCATCGCCATCGCCACGCAAATGGCACGCGGGACGCGTGCCCCACAAGGCCTTTCCGAAACTGCTGTGTGCTGGCCGTCCCGTCCTCTTGTGGGGTAGCCGTCCCGGCTGCCATTTGGATGCCTCACAAGAGCAATCCTCGTACTGCTCTTGTGGTGCGGGCAGCCGTCCCGGCTGCCATTTGGGTGTGCCTCACGAGACAGTCCGTGTCCTCCTTGTGGGGCGGCCGTCCCGGCCGCCATTTGGGTGGACCTCACAAGGCAGTTCGGTCCCCTTGTGGGGCAGCCGTCCCGGCTGCCAGGTGGGTGTGGCACAAACCATTCGACCTCGGTGCCTTGTGGGGCAGCCGTCCCGGCTGCCATTCGGCTGGTTGGTAGGCTTCTGATATTCGCCACATCCGAACCTGTTCGGTCATCCTCTCCGTAAAGAAAATTGGTGGCAGGGGTTGACAATTCGATTTCAGGTGCTAGATTTTTAGCATGATGCTAAAAACTTAGCATCAGTCGATGGCCATCGACAGAACGGAGGCGACATGACATCGGACACCGCACCTCAGCCGCCGCGAACGCCAGATCATGGAGATCGTCTACGAGCGCGGCCGCGCCACCGCGGCCGAGGTTCGCGCCCACATGCCCGACCCGCCGTCCTACTCGGCGGTGCGGGCGATGCTCCGGATCCTCGAGGACAAGGGACACCTGCGACACGAGCAGGACGGTCCTCGCTACGTCTTCCTGCCGACGGTCCCGCGCGAGGAGGCGAGTGAAACCGCTCTCCGCAAGCTCGTCCGCACCTTCTTCGGCGGCTCCCCGGAAGGCGCGATGGCGGCCCTGCTCGATCTCGAAGGCGACCAGCTCGACGAAGAGGCTTTGCAGCGCTTCGCGAAATGATCGAAGAGGCCAGGGAAGGTCAGTGATGGACACCCTGCTGCCCCTCGTCCTCGGATCCATCAAGGCGCTGGTGCTGCTGCTCGTGGCGCCGGCATCAGCCCTCGCCCTGCAACGCCGCTCGGCCCGCCTGCGCGCCGTCGTGTGGGGCATCGCGATCGCCGGTTGCCTGGTGATCCCGCTGGTGGCGCCGCTGCTGCCGACGTGGACATTCCCGGTGCCGGCGGCGTTGGAGCGCTTCACGCCGCACCGAAGGAACTGGCGGTTGGTGTGACTCTGGGATCGACCCCAGCAATTCGATCAGTCAACACCAGTTGCCTCCTGCAACACGCCCGAACTTCGAATTCGCCCAGATGCGACAGCCAGCGATCACCATCGACTGGAGCCCTGGTCATCGGCATCTGGATCCTCGGCGCGGCCGCCCTTGTCGCCCGTCTCGGCATCGGTCGTGGCGGGTCGACAGGCGCTCCGCAATGCCCATCCCGTCGACGACCCCTACTGGCTCCGTCTCTTCGACGGCGCCCTCGAGCAGGCCCGGTGCCGGCGCAAGGTCCGGCTGCTGGGAGCGAGGCGGTCGAGGTCCCGGCCACCGTCGGTGTCCTGCGACCAACCGTCGTCCTGCCGCCGCGCGCCGCGACCTGGCCCTACGATCGCCGTCGGGCGGTGCTGTTGCACGAGGCGATTCACGTCGCCCGTCTCGACTGGCCGGTGCGAACGATCGCTCGCGTCGCCCGCGCCGTCTACTGGTTCAACCCGCTCATCTGGTGGGCGGTCCGCCGCCTCGACCTCGAGCAGGAGCTGGCGTGCGACGAAGAGGTCCTCGCGCTGGGGACCGGCGCGTCGGACTACGCCTGCCACCTGCTGGGCGTCGCGCGCCACGCCGTACCCACCCCATCTCCCGCCATCCCGGCCCTCGGGATGGCCCGCAGAACCCACCTGGAGGAACGCATCATGACCATTCTCAAACGACCACCCACCGCCGCGTCGGCATGGCGGTGATGATCCCGGCCGCGATCCTCATGGCCGCAATGGTGCCGGCCCTCGCCGCCGTCTACCCCGGCCATCCGAGCCGCGCGCCGGCCAGCCCCGAGCTCAAGCAGATCATGACCGAGATGCGAAGCGGCGGAAGCCAAGATCGAGCCCCACCTCGCCATGATCGAGGACATTCGAGATCAAGATGGAGCCGAAGCTCGAGGAGCTCGAAAAGATCGAGGTCTCGATCGACATGAGCGCCATGGAGGAGATCGAAGAAAAGATGCAGCCCTACCTCGAACGCCTCGAGGCGATCGAGATCGACATGGAGCCGTATGAGGAGCAGATGGAGGCGCTTCGAGGAGCAGCTTCAAAGCATCACGATTCCATATCGAAGACGGCACCCTCGAAGACGTCGAGAGCCAGATCCACGCGCAGATGGAAGATCCACATGGAGGGGCTCGAAAGATCCACGATCGACATGGAACCCTTCCATGGAGCAGATGGAGGCGATTCACGATCGAGATGGAAGACCTGCACGAGCAGATGGCCGACATCCACATCGACATGGAGCCGTTCCACGCGCAGATGGCGAAGATCCACATCGACATGGAGCCGTTCCACGAGGAGATGGAACAGATCCACATCGAGATGGAGCCCTTCCACGAAGAGATGGAGATTCTCGGCGACCGGATGGAACACGCCCTCCAGGGCGAGGTGATCGCGGTCCTCCGCAGCGAGCTCGGCGCGGTCATCGCGCCGGGCGCCCCCTTCGACGAGGCCGCGGCGATGATCGTCGAGGACTCCCACATCAACATCGACGACGACACCCTGAAGATCCGGCGACCAGGACGCGACCCGCGAGATCCTCACCGATCTCCTCCTCCCCCACCGCATCGGCACCCAGAAAGCCTTCGACCAGGCAATCGACAGCGCGGTCGCCGGTTGTCGCCGATGGTGATTGTCGTCGACTGACGTCACTCGGAGCAACCGCGATCGAACACGCCCCGGCCAACCGGCCCTTCTTTGTCGAGGTTGACAATCGACCCCGATATCGATCCAGATGAACCTCGACGCGCTTCGAGCCGCGCCACCACGCCGAACGACAAGGAGCTGATCCTCTACGAAACGACGATCTATACTCCGTGGAGGTCAACGGTCTCGAACTTCATGTAGGAGCCAGGGCCACGGATGCCGAAGAAGCTTTCGCCCGTTCGACCTGGCCGGGTTGGAAACCGTCCCGTCGATACTGGTAGTTCGGCTGCGATGGCTCGCTGCGGCGTGCTCGACGCCGCGACGCAGGGCCGGCGTCCTCGTCGCGGAAATTGTTGCCGGCTCTGGTGGTCGAATCGGGCCGATCTTGGCGGACTGGCGGTCTCCCGCTCGCGGACCTCGGTTCCGTCCAGGTCACCGTTGGTCAGAGTCTCGCCGAGGAACATTCCACGTCGATGCAGTTCCTCCTCGACGTGGACGACGCGGCCCGACACCTTCACGATTGCGCCGAACAGCTTACGGCCTTGGCGGTCTCGACCAGGTCCGCCGCAGCTCTTCGCCGACCTGGCGTCTCGGCGTGTCGTTCAGCGACCGATCCGCCGTTGAGCGCAGACTTTCGAGGGCAGGTTCGGGGTGCGGGTCGAGACCGTGCCGGCCTATCAGAAGTCCAAGGGCCCCAAACACACAATTTTCATCGCCACTGTCGCATAAGCCGATCAGCCTCTGCTAAAATCCGCCGTCATGAAAACTGCTGCACGAAACCGTTTGATCATCGGCGCGGCCATCGTGGCCGCCGCCGTCTTCCTTGCCGTTACCAGATGTACTACAGCGCAGACCCCGGCCCGCCACGCCGACCACGACCACGCGATCGCCAAGATCGACGCCGGCGGGTTCCTGTGGGTCGAGGGCCAGCGACGGCGACCGCCGCAACCTCGTCGGCCGCCCCGAACAGGTCCTCGATCCTCCACTGGTTCGACCCCACCGCCAGCCGATTCATTCCGAGCAGGGCCAGGCCGCGCCGTTTTGCCGCCGGCATGGCCGGCGACCCGACGGCCGAGGTCCTCCTCGTCGCCAACGCGCCGTCGTGGGAGGGGCTCGAAGCGCTGGGCGCAGTCGAGGCCGGCGTCCCGATGGAGCTGCTCTACCTCG